>CAWCNJ010000006.1:0-191110 GCA_963796955.1 Endomicrobiales bacterium | reverse complement strand
GTGCGGACAGGCACATGGAGAAGATCATAAACAGCCTGCGTGGTAAAATAGTGGGCGGGGCAAGGTAAGAAGTGGATTGTCTGCTGTGTTCAAGATCGTTTACCATGATTTTTTCTGCGCTATATAGACGCTATTAAGCTTGCGGACCATGGTGCCGGCCTGCGGCATCCGCGACAGCCCCGACGCATATCACCACACGAGCAGTTTACCAGGCGCTGCGGTATACGGATGTACTGTGGACGAAAACTGAGCGAGCTTTCTTTTTACTGCGCCCTCGGCTGGCCGAGCGCCGAGGTGCCACGAGGTGACCACAACTGGCTCAGAGATCCACGCCGGCATAAAGCCGTCCGGCCCGCTGGAATATACGGGCTGGATACGGCCGCCTGGCTTCCGCCGCCTGCCGTTTTTCTAAAGCCCGCAAGCTCGACCTACAAGATCGATACCTTATCACCTACTGGGAATGAGCGCATAGGTTCATTACCGCTTGAACAATAACTAAAAAGGAGCAGTATCATGGACGCGCTGGACCAATTTCGGAAGAAGCAAAAGCCCTGAAGGGGACTTATTATTTTTTCGCGGAAGGCGACGAAGAACGCACTATTGAAGCGGCGGTAAACCTGAAAAAAGACGGTTGTAGCTGTGGCTCAACCACGATGCCAACGCTCCGTGGCAAAGAGGGCTGGATATCTCAACATCAAACTTTGTCGTGGAGGTTTTCTTCTACTCTGTGGACAAGGCGATCCTTACCAAGTTTTTGGAGGGGCGCAAACAAGGGGCTGACCGATGAACAAGTTGCAAGGCGGCAACTTTGAGCCCTCGGCCGCGCTGTACGTTAGAGTGTCATGGGCGCACGGCCTCGACGCCCGGTCACTTTCGCGCGGCGATAACGCACATTGTCGTGTGCGGACGATCTCATCGTTCACTTGGTGCCGCCGGCGGGCCATCCGGTCATAAAAAACCGTGATCTATGCCGATTGCGGGTGCCAACCCGGACCCAAGCACCCGGGCCTGCGCGATCGCTTGCGCGAAAGCGTTAGGAAGCTTTAAGAACCTAAGCCCGGGCGCCCCAAACCGCTCTTCCTTTTTCCACCAAGGCGTCAGCACCCCGTTTTGAAGAAAGTGCTTGATGCCGTGGCTTCAACGCAGGAACACTTCAAGGATGACACCGGACGAGACGGCGAGCTGCAATCTGATTGTCGCGGTTATCCCCAGATCGCATGCACAAGTCGCCGGGCTCAAAAATCCAGGGTGATGCGAATATCTTTATCTTCCTGGTATGTTATTCTGCAGTATTTGTTACAAGGTCACGGAGGCTCGGCGGCTTCACTGCGTCAGGGTCCCATCATCCTCCAGGGTGTAGCGGCGCCCATAAACGATCTCAGCCGCGGCTGCAGTGTGCGCGACATTACGTTCGTATGCTTTGAAAACCGGCAACCTCACGTGAAGAATGTTATCTGTATATCGTCACACCCGGGATGGCGCATACTACTCTATAATGTTCGGCCGGCGAAATTAACTATCTCCCTGGCCGTACATTTAAAGCTCTCACCAACAGAGATCGGTGCGCTTTTCAGCCATGGGATTGTGGAGCGTTATCGTTCTCCTGCCGCGCGCCGAAGCCGATACTCCGGGCCGTATTCCTAGGGCTGCTATGCCTGCTGCTGGGTCCCTCACCCTTGCAACGCCCATTGGCCCTTAATGCCTTATATAGGTATTATATTGATAAGGTCAACGTGTATCGTATTTATTTCCTCGAATGCCGCCCTGTCCAACCTATAGGCCAATATTGCCCAACAGGGTTTCCTGGAGGGACTAGAGGTTTGCTCAGTACACTTTGCCGGCGCGGCCATTATCCAGTTCCTGCCGGGTACTTCATCGTTTTCACCCTTGCCTCGCTTCCAATCTCTTCTGATGGGAGCCTGACAAGACCTTCCTGCCGCAGCGATGCCGGGTTTCACCGAATATCGTTCATACCTTCAAAGATCCTGCCTCCTGGAATTATCACTTTGTCTTTTCATTTCCGCCCTACGTTTGCTGTGAATGTGGCTGACACCGTTCTTTGCGGTGTATATGCTCAGGATCTTGCTTTCAGTTACCTACCCCTGATAACCGTTACTTCCACCTTCGTGACATTCGCTTGCCACGCCCGCCTGGGGCCCGCCACGCCGACAAACTGGGTAATGTACAGATAATAAAGCTTTCGTCGCTGCTTACGCGCACGGCTTTCCGGCGTTATGGCTGGTCTCGCCGAACAAAATGCGTACCTGTTTTTTATTCAAATAGAGGCGTTTTGTGGTGGTTGAGTTTCAGAGACGCGGTGAATAACTTTATGGACGACGCAAGCCCCGAAATGCGGGGCCTGGTAATTGCTTTTCTTTAACCTGCTGAACGGCATGCAATTACCGTGCCTGGGTTCGCTGGCCGGCGGGATCTGCCGCACACCTGCCGCTGATCTTTAAATACCAGGTGCTGACCGTTTTTGCACATTTCCAATGGGGTATTGCGTTTTACCGTCGTGGCCAATCGTTAACGAGGTAAAACAGGTTGATACCCGTCGGAAAACTTCCCTGCTGCTGAGCCTTGCCGGTATCTGGCCCTTAAAATACGCGCGGAGCCAGAATTAGTTTGACTTTCTCTCGTTAAAAAGTTACTATTAACTGTAAAATTATTCGAAATAAATAATTCAATTGTGAGGGGAGGGTATTATGTTACTTACACAATGTCAGTTCCAGGTGTATCACCGAATGAGATGCTGCTGGTCTTCCGAAAAATTACGGCCACACAAAGATAGTTATTTTGCCGCGCGACCCCATGTGGCCGTACGCCTATTGGGTTCTGGCGCAAACGAGTTGCGCGCCAGCATTGGCGGGCTCCACGTACGACGCAACTGGTATATAGCAATCCAACGGATCCAACGCCCACCGCCATTTGATATCTCTTGGCACCGATGCCGATAACTGGTACGTTAATGTCGGTGAAGTTAAGTCACTCGCTTAACGTACCAGTTATCGGCATCGGTGCCAAGAGAGATATCAAAATGGCGGTGGGCGTTGGATCCGTTGAATTGTATGTCCGTTACGTCGTACGTACGCAATACCCAGCGGCTGGAGGAGAGTTTCTGCTCGCCAATGCTGGCGCGCAACTCGTTTATGCTCGCCGGGGAAACTTCCCAATAGGCGTACAGCCACATCGGGTCGCGCGGCAAAATAACTATCTTTGTGTCGCCGTAATTTTTCGGAAGACCGGCGGCGCGAACGACCTCATTCGGCATAGGGTTATACACCCTGGAACTGACGTTGTCTGACATAATACCCTCCCCTCACAATTGAATTATTTATTTCAATAATTTTACAGTTAATAGTAACTTTTTAACGAGAGAAAGTCAAACTAATTCTGGCTGCTCAGCACCGGGGACTTTTCAAGGGCCGGATACCGGCAAGGCTCAGCAGCAGGGGAAGTTTTCCGACGGTATCAACCTGTTTTACCTCGTTGACGCCCGACAACATGGCCACGACGGTAAAACGCAATACCGTGGAAAGTGCGAAAACGGTCAGCACCTGGTATTTAAAGATCAGCGGCAGGTGCGGCAGAATAATGCCGCCGGCCAGCGAACCCAGGCATATACCCATGCCGTTCAGCAGGTTAAAGAAGGCGAAATTGCCCAGCCGCTGCCGTTCGGGGCTTGCGTCGTAGATAAAGTTATTCACCGCGATATTGAAACCGGACCAGGCAAAACCGCCTACTATTTGAATAAAAAACAGGTACGGTTTGTTCGGCGAGACCAGCCATAACGCCGGAAGGATGCACATAAGCAGCGACGAAAGCTTTATTATCTGTACATTACCCAGTTTGTCGGCGTGGCGGCCCCAGGCAGGCATGGCAAGCAATGTCACGAAGGTGGAAGTAACGGTTATCAGGGTGTAGGTGACGGTGCTGAAAGCAAGATCCCTGAGCATATACACCGCAAAGAACGGTGTCGCCACATTCACCGCGAACGTCAGGGCGGAAATGAAAACAGCGAATCGGGTGAAATTCCGGGAGGCAGGATCTTTGAAGGTATGAACGATATTCCGGTAAAACCCGGCATCGCTGCGGCAGGAAGGTTCGTAGTGTTTTGTCAGGCTCCAGTCGGAAGCGAAACGCGAAGCCGAGGCAAGGGTGAAAACGATGAAGTACCCGGCGGGCAGGAACTGGATAATGGCGGCGCCGGCAAAGGTACTGAGCAGGGTAATGAAACCTGTCAGGCGCTGCCTCCAGGAAAAATACCTGCCGCGCGTGTTCGCGGGGATATATTGGCCTATGAGACTTGACCAGGCGGGCGTTGCGATGGAACCGAATACCGCGTACACCGTTGCGAGCCCTATCAATATAATACCTATATAAGGCATTAAGGGCCAATGGGGCCTTGCAAGGGTGAGGGCGCCCAGCGGCAGGCACATGAGCGCCTGCAGGAATACGGCCCGGACTATCAGTTTTTTGCGGCCGCCTACCCTGGAAAGGGCGGGAGAAGCGAATTGGGCTAACGCTGCCGCCAATCCCATCATGGCTGAAAGCACACCGATCTCTGTTGGTGAGAGCTTTAAATGTACGGCCAGGGGAATAATGTAGAATTCACCCAGGCCGAACATTATAGAGTAGTATGCGCCATCCCAGAATGAATAGCGCAACGATGTGCGGATAACGTTCTTCACGTGACTACCGGCTTTGCAAAAGCGTTACCACCGCAACGTAATAGATGTCGCGCACACTGCAGCCGCGGCTGAGATCGTTTATCGGCGCCGCTACACCCTGGATGATGGGACCTAACGCAGTGAAGCCGCCAAGCCTCTCCGTGACCTTGTAACAAATATTGCCGGAATTAAGGTCCGGGAAAATAAAGATATTGGCATCACCCTGGATTTTTGAGCCCGGCGACTTGCGCTGTGCGATCTGGGGGATAACCGCGGCATCAAATTGCAGCTCGCCGTCTACCGATACCCCGGTGTCATCCTTGAAGTGTTCCTGCGTTGAAGCCACGGCATCAAGCACTTTCTTCAAAACGGGGTGCTGGGCGCTTCCTTTGGTGGAAAAAGAAAGGAAGGCGGCTTTGGCGGGGCGCCCGGGGAACAGGCTCTTAAAGCTCCTGACGCTCGCAAGAGCGATATCGCGCAGGCCCAGGGTGCTTGGGTCCGGGTTCACACCGCAATCGGCATAGATCACCGGTTCTTTTATGACCGGATGGCCCGCCGGCGGCACCATAAGAAAGAACGATGAGATCAATTTCATTCCCGGGGCGGCGCCGATGCCGCCTATCGCCGCGCGAAGTACATCGGGCGTCGAGGCCCGTGCGCCCATAACGGTGCCGGTAGCTTTGCCGCTTTTAACGTACAGCGCGGCAAAGTTCAGAGGGCTCAAAGCTGCCGCCTGCGACTGTTCATCGGTCAGCCCCTTGTTTTTGCGCCCCTCCAAAAACTTGGTAAGGATCGCCTTGTCCAGCAGATCAAGGGACGGCGCCAAAAGTTTGATGTTCGAGATATCCAGGCCCTTCTTTGCCGCGAGCGTTCGCATCGCCTCTATGGTAGGAGCCAGCGCTACAACTTCACAGATACCGTCTTTTTTCAGGTTTACCGCCGCTTCAATAGTGCGTTCTTCGTCGCCTTCCGCGAAAATAATAGTCCCCTTCAGGGCTTTTGCTTCTTCCGTCAACTTTGCCAGCGCGTCCATGATACTGCTCCTTTTTTTTAGTTATTGTTCAAGCGGTAATGAACCTATCGTGCATTTGCCGGTCGTGATAAGGTCCTCGATCTTGTAGGTGCCGAGCTTGCGGGCTTTCAAAAAACCGTCCCAGGCGGCGGAAGCCAGGCGGCCGTTGTCGCGCAGATCCAGCAGCCATTCGTCCGTATATTCCAGCGGGCCGGACGGCTTTATGCCGGCGTGGATCTCTCTGAGCCAGTTGTGGTTCATGACCTCGTGCACGCCCACGCTCGGCGCAAGCAATATAGGCAGGCCGAGGGCGCAGTAAAAAGAAAGCTCGCTCGGTTTCGTCCACAGTACATCCGTATACCGCAGCGCCTGGTTGAACTGCTCCATGTAGGTAAATACGTCGGGGCTGTACACGATCCGCACACCCGCACCAACATGGTCCGCAAGCTTAATAGCGTCTATATAGCGCAGGAACTCATCGTAAACCGATCTTTGAACACCGGCGGACAATACCAGTCTTACCTTGCCGCCCACTATTTTTCCGCGCAGGCTGTTTATGATCTTCTCAGCCATGTCCGACTGTGCCCCGGCGCCGCCCACCGCGAACATTACCGTCAGGCTGTCGTCGCGTTTTTCGGGCAGGGCATCTTTTTCCAGCAGTGAAAGCACGTCCCGCTCGTGCATGGTAAAGAACTTGTTGCCGGGATCCAGGCGCAGCAGGCGTTGAAAAAGATCGTCTTTAAGCACCTTCATCCTTTTGCCGCCGATATTTTCCTTCGGCAGAGGGAATCCCGTCAGGAAAATATTGTCTTTCGGCACGCCGTAGGCAAGCAGCCGTTTGCGCACCTGCGTGCACGGTATCAGGTATTTGATAGCGCTGGCCCGCGGGTTTTCCGGGGCCCAGACGCGATTGATATCGGAATCGCATATCACCACGTAGTTGCGCTGCTCCTTCAGCCCGTTCATTTCGGCGGCCATAGGGGCCGCGTAAAAAGTGCTCAGCAGCGGCAGATCTTTTGAGGTGATCTTCTTAAGCAGGGCGGCGCACAGCCCGCGTTTGCGCACCATGTAGTATAAATACCGTACCGCCCAGGTAGGTTTTGAAAGGTCCACATGGGTGTAGTACGACGGGATCTGTTCTATCCAGTTCAGCACAGCCATCAGCGGTTTACCGATAACCGGCAGACGCTCAGCCTTGGAGATAACGTAATAGATCTTGCGCAGACGCTCCCATATCTGATATTCATCCCTGCTGCAAAAGTCCGTCGTACCATCGACGATAATGCCGCCGTCGGCAATGTCGCGCAGAGGCCAGGCCGCCCGCATGTGCCCCAGGCCCATGACGATAGAAACGACCCAGGCTTTCTTTTCGGTGTTCAAATACGCGCCGTGCTCCGCACCGGACTGCGCTTCCCCGCAATCACGGTCTTCGCTTTTACCATGCGGTTCGATAATGTCGATGATGCGGCTGAGGTGACCTATTTTTATCGTCCTGCCGCGCCACTTCACCGCCAGAGAGAAGAACGGCGCAAGGAACACAAAGAAAAGCGCCGCCGCTTTCACCAGAATGCAGAGCGGGTACAATGCGACGATAAAAGGATTACGCCGATCCCCGGAGTTTACGGCAAAAAGCACCAGGTATTCCAGTACCATTACCGCCAACAGTGAAAGCTTGAAAAGGTGTACGCCCGGCGGGCCCAGCACCAGCGCGGCAAGGGCGGCTATGGCCAGCGGGTTCATCAGAATTTCCGTCAGATACACGAACAGGCCCATATGGAACCGCAGCTTCGCCCAGCGTTCCATGCGGGAATAGAACTGGGTTACCGAGCTGAAAGAGCTGTAGTTGGTCACCCAGGTAAAATTAGTGGAGATCGGTATGCCTTCCTCGCGGTAGATCTGGCCCATCATATAGTCTTCGGCGAGGTATTCGCGAAAGCGCTCAAAGCCGCCGATACTATGCATGGCCTTGCGTTCCAGCAATATGGACTTCCCGACCACGACCGGTTTTCTGAGATACAGCCAGGCTCCGATAATATTGCCCGAGACGAACAGGTTTACCTGTGAGTTCTCTATAATGCTGCCCAGCGTGCAGCTGCCGGTGCCGCGTATCGGGGAAAAGACGGCCTTTGAACCGTTCACCGCATATTCGTGCACCAGGCGTTTAAGCGTATCGCGCTCCACCCTGATATTGGAATCCGTCAACCAGTACAGTTCGCCCCTGCAATGCGGCTCCATGTGCATCAGTGTCGTGACCTTCGGGTTCAGCAGCTTCGGCCCGACGGTAGAAACGACCCTGGAGGACACGTCCGGGAATTTGCCGCGCGCCCGTTCGACGATGTCGTAACATTCCCTGTCTGCGGTATCCATACCGAAAATTATCTCATAATCGGGATAATCAAGGGTGAAGAAGGTTTCTATGTTCTCTTCAAGGAAATCATCCGGGTGGCTGATAGGCTTAAAGATGCTGACCTTGGGAAAACTTTTAATGGCGGAGGTATCCGGCGCCCTGCGCCTCGCGTACATAACGAGCAGCACGGTGTAATTTATGAACAAAAAGAACGACATTGAGAGTATGACGCAAAAAAGTATGTAAGCCATGATCATCCTTATGTTAGCTGCGTGTAATGCTTATTTCTATCCTTCTGTTCAGTGAACGGCCTTCCTCCGTATCGTTGGGGACCACCGGCTCGTACTCCCCGTAGCCCACAATGGAAAGTCTGCCCGGCGGGACACCCTGTTGAATAAAATATTTAACGACTTCAAATGCCCGGGCCGCTGAAAGGCTGTAATTGCTTTTGTAATTGCTCCCGGTCAGCGGGATATTATCCGTATGTCCTTCAACACTGACGGTGCTGGGCGCCGCCGTTATATATTTCAGTATTTCATCGAGCACCGGATATATTTCCGGCTGCAGCTGGCTGGAGCCGGAAACAAAGAGCACCGGGGTGCGCAATATCATCTTTATCTTGCGTGCCGAAACTTTAACCTGTACCGCCTGGGAAAGGCCCTTATCCTTGAACAGGGCGGTCATTTTATCGGCCATCTCCACTTCTTTTTCACGCTTTTCCGTTTTTGCCCCCAGCGACTTTTGTATAGCGTTGATCACTTTTTCGTACTGGAGCGAATCATGATTCTCCGTCTGGGAGAACGCCCACAGGATCAGAAAGAATATCATCAGGATCGTCATCAGGTTGCCGAACGGCACCAGATACAGGTCCACGCCCACATCCCCCTTTTCCCGCGCCACCAACTTTCGTAAATGCTTTATCATAAAGGCATCCTGTCACTGAACCACGGTGATAATGCTTATCTCGATCCTTCTATTCTTCGCCCTGCTCGCGTCGTCCGTATTCGCCACCAGCGGTTTGAATTCACCGTACCCGGAAAGGCACAATCGTTCCCTGGGCACGCCGTTAGCCGCGAAATAATCCACCACTGATTCGGCGCGCGCCAGCGACAGTTCCCAATTAGACGAGAATTCTTCCGACACCATCGGTCTGTCGTCGGTATGGCCTTCCACCATTATCTTGTTCGGTATTTTTTTAATCATCTCCAGCACCTGCTGAAGACTGCCCGCGGCCGAGCCGTTCAGCTCCGCGGAACCTGAATTGAACAACACCTCGCCCGGCATGGAAAGCCTGATCCGCGCTTCATCCGAGGCGATGAAGCCTTTGATCTTGCTGGCCTCCCTGACAATATCGTCTTCAGTCATTTTATGGCGCTTCTGCGCGACAGGACTCTGTATGCCCAGCAGCTCCTGACCGAAAACCTGTTGGTACTGGTTACGGGATTTCGCATCCATCTCGAACCTGCTGAAAGCGTACAGCATCAGAAAGAACAACATCAGGTTCGTCATCATATCGGCGTAGATCGTCATCCAGATCGGCGCTCTGGAAAAACCCTGTTTTCTGCGGCTCATGGTGCCATCGGATATCGTGTTAACTTTCATTTCGCTGTTTCAAGCCTCAGTTTATACGCCAGATACGCTTTAAGTTTCTGATTGACCACCAGCGGTATGTCGCCATTCTGCAGTGCAAGAATTCCCTCGATCGCGACCTCTTTGAGCAGCAGCTCCCTTTCGCTGAGCACCTGCAGCTTCGTACAGATGGGAAGGAATATAAAATTCGCGCCGAAGATCCCGTAAAACGTCGTCGTCACCGCGATCGCCATGGAGGTGCCCAGGCTCTTCGGGTCGGAGAGATTTTTCAATACCTGCACCACGCCGATCAGGGTGCCCAGCAGCCCGAACACCGGCGAGTACGTTCCCATGATGCGAAATATCCCGCCTACCTCTTCGTGCCGTTCCCGGGTAAAATGGATCTCCTTGTTCAGGTTTTCCCTCAATACTTCCGGGTTCACCCTATCTATCACCATCTGAATGCCGTCCCGTAAAAACACTTCGTCGATCTTCAACAGCTCTTCCTGGAGCGACGAAAGCCCTTCCCGTTTCGCTTTTTCAGAAAGGCCCACAATGATCGGTATCAAGGTTTCCGGGTCGTACGTCTTAGGCGGGAACAGCATCATCAGAACACCGCGCGGGATCTTTTTAAGCAGCCGCCAGGGGTATGAGATAAGTATGCAGAAAAAGGTACCGCCAAAAACCAGTATGAAGGCCTCCCGGTTCAGCAGCAGGTCGGTAACGCCGCCCGTATGCATAACGTAGAACACCGAAACTACCGCCCCCAGTAAACCGATCATCGTCATAAAATCCATTTTAAGCTCCTATTATCAAATTAAATCAGTAAAGGTCTCAGATCTTCGCCTTCGGGGCTATGGCCCCCTCGTTTATCAGCCGCCTCACTATGGCCACGATCTTGTTGCGCGAATCAGTTATCCTGTTGGGCGTCTGGGCTCCCATAAGTTCCATCATCTGTTTAAGATTAGCCTGAGCACCGGCCGAGATATTTGTCATGAACCGGTCGACGATAGGCGCGGGAGCTTCCTTCAGGGCCACTGAGAGGGTTTCATTGTCGATGCTATCCACAAGCTTCTTGATCTCAGAATCACTGAGCTTCTCTATGTCGGAGAAAAGGAACAATTCGTTCCTCAGCTGATCGGCGATCTTCGGGTTCTGCTTGGAGACATCCGACAGCAGGGATTCCCTGGTGTCATTATCGGCGATATCCAGCACGCCCAGCATGAACTCGCTGCCGCCGATCATATATTCCATCTTGTTCTTGATCGTTTTTTCTACTTTTTCCACTTCCTCAAAAGAAGTCTCCTGCGGGTTCACCAGCCGGTTGGCGACGGCGCTGCGCTTGGCCGGCTCCAGGCCGGCCAGCACAAAGGTAATATCTTTCGGCTGAAGATAGGAAAGCGCGATAGAGATATGTTCCAACGGCTCCGTTTTCATGATAACCCCAAGACGCTTGATATTTTCTTCGTTGATGAAATCAAACCGTCTGGTGGACCTGCCGGTCGCCGCAGCGGCCCTGCGAATTTCACCGCGCGCCGCGCCTGCCGCAGGCGCCCTGACGGGGAGTCCGGCACCGGCCGCCGCGCCAGCTTCCTGCACGGGCTGATTGAGAGCTATGTCAAGCTTGGGACGCAGCGCCTGCCCGATCACCGCCACATTCCTGATCAGATCCCGTGACAACAACAGGAACACCAGGATGAAGGCCATCAGCATGATGAACAACAGCACGTATTTTCCTATCTCTACCATAAGCTCGGGTTTTTTAAATTGGTCGGCGAGCGACTGCACCGGCGGGAACGGTATGCGCTTTATGGAAATAGTGTCGCCCCTGCTCTTACTGAGACCCAGCAGGCTGCCCGCGATACGGCCGACAGGCTTAACGGTATCATCGGTAATACCGGGATCTATCATGATCGTTACATCGGCCCGTTTGATAACGGTGCCGGGCAGGTTAATGGTCTGCTCGACCACTTTTTGAACATTGGTGGGAAAATTCTGATTCGTCTGGGCTTTCTGCTGTTCTGCCGGGAAACCGGGCAGATAGTATTGGGAGGAGTTACCGTTCTCGTCGAAGAGCCATTTCTTTGCCGGGGCCTGTTCCTGTTCGCCAAGTTTAACGTATGATTCTTTCTGCTCCTGCGTTTGCAGGGAATCAAGTTCAAGGCTTACGAAAACAAATACTTTGCCTTTGCCGATAACATTATCCAGCACCCGCTCAAGGCGCTCGGCATAATCTTTCTCCAGGGCGAGCTTCTCCGAGACCGAATAGCTGAAAGCGCTTACGGAGAGGAACAGGAGCAGGATAATGGAAAAAAGTTTTCTCATTTCATTTTGGTGCGTCCATGCTACCACGACGAAGACTTACTATCCCCCCAATCATCGCCGCCGGCAGGTGCACTCTGCCCGCCGCCGGGTGCCGCCTTGCCCTTTACCGGCGCCGTCTGGCTGCCGGCTGGGGCCGCCGGGCGCCCTGCGGGGGCAGCCGGGGCCGCGGGAGGCACCACTTCTTCGATCTGCGGCTTGTCTACCGTCTTTGCGGGAACGGGCGGCGCGGACGTCATGTATCTTTTGCGCGCCTTTATTTTTTTCGCCGGCTTTTTCGCTTTTGCCGCCGTAACCTTCGGCTGGGGCTTCGGCGTTGCGGAAAAAGGCGCTGTGGAAACTATTTTTGAATACGGGCTTTCCGCCGCCTTGTGCTCGTCACAGGCGCTGACCTTAAAATCGTAGGGGACGCCGTTCTTAAGATCTTCTACGGAGAAACTCAGGCTGGCGACCATCTCGTCGTTCGCCTTCCACCAGTTCTTTCCGGCTGACGGTTTGAAATATACGTTATATCCTTCCGCCTTGTCGTTGTCCGCCGGCGACCATGATAACGACACTTTCCCGTCACCGGCGAGGAAATAGAGCTCTTCGGGGGCCACAAGGCCAAAAACGTTTTTCATATCCATGCCCCAGACGTTCCAGGCCCCGCCCCTGTTGGAGTTGAAATACAATCTGTCTTCGCCGGAGGAAAATGCGATCTCAGTATGAGCCGAGGCGTTCGAGGTAAGCTGGAACAGTTTCGCAGTTCTCAGGTCCAGCATGAAAATATTGAAATTTCCGGCAGGGATCAGGGACTGTTTTGAACCGGCTGCGAACATATCGCTGGTAAAAAATAATTTATCCTTATCGCGCCAGCCGAGGCTTCTAATTTTCCCCTCTATACTGGTCGCCAGCACCGGTTTTACCCCGTCGAGCGCGCTCACCCAGATCTGCGTATAGTCCGGTACTTCTCTCAGAAAGGCGATCCTCTTGCCGTCCGGAGAGAACCGGGGCATAAGGCCGTCGCACAGGTAGGTATACCCGTCGCCCGCGGCGGCAATAGTGCAGATGGCGGTGGTTTCTGTTTCGTGGAATATGGAGTTGAAGACTATTTTTCCGTCGGTAGAAGAAACGTCGGGGTTGGTGTCCAGGGAATCCTTGAACGTCAGCTGAACGGTTTTTCCCGTCTGCAGGTCCATCTTCCACAATTTCGGCTGGCCGGTCCTGTCGGAGCAATACACGAGTTCCGTTTCGTTCAGGAAGGCGGGATCGGATTCGTTAAAGGAATCGTCAAGCATTTCCCTGGTGACCGTACCCGAGGCCGTATCACAGATGAATATTTTCGAAAGATGTTTTTTCAGGTCAAAAGACTGGCAGGCAAGTTTTGCACCGGCCGGGGAGACGCGTATCCTGCCGAGCGGGCGCACCAGGTTGGTTATCTGCTGTGCGCTAAACGCATCAGAGAGATCCGGGACGCTATTATATTCTTTTGTTATCAGGCGGTATACTGCGATGGGACCATTCCAATTCCAGACAGGCAAGTACTCAAACGTTTCAGCGAACGCTTGAGTGATTGTAATACTTATAATCGCGCCAATAAGTATTAATAACCTCATATCTTGCTAAAGTATACTAAAAGATAATATCAAAAACAAGTATATAACTATACTTGGACTATATATTTAAAAGTATTTTCGATTAATTAAAAACGACAATAAAATCAAAAACATATTGATTTTTGATGTGTTTTAAGCTATGAAAAAGAGGGTTTTTTTGTTACTTTGGAAGGATCACGCTTTTTTCTATAAAACGCACGGGATTGTATGAAGTTTTTGCTTTGCGAAGCCCGGCCAGCCCGAGGTCTTCTTCCCGGTTAATAAACTTTATATGAGCAGGCAGATGTTCGCAGAACTGCTGGTTTATAATTTGGTAAGCGCCTTTAAAAGAAATATCCGCGTTCTCAAAATGCACTACCACTGAAGGTTCTATACCGCCTTCGTATTCAAACCTTTCCACTACGCTGCCGATAGTTACACCGACAACAGCTCCGTCCACTTTTAAAATACCGCCGATATATCCAAGATCGAACGTGTTCAACATCTCGCAGCCTATGCAATATTCTTTGCTTGTCAGATGTTTTTCAGTATCCAATCTGCGTTTGTCCATGTACTCTTTAGCCGCTGGAATGGCGGCCTCATCAAGCGGAAGATATTCCCATTTATAGCGGCCCTTGAACTGATTTATTAAATTCCTTTTCGGCGAAAATCTTTCACCCGGAAGTGTCACAAATTCTTCTCGGTCGTACACATAATCGAAATAATCGCGTTCCGGAATTATCTCTTGTATCGCGCCGCCCAAACGCGCAATTACCGTATTGGGAAAATAGCGAAAAACCGGTTCCAGACCGTTGCCGGCGCAATGGGCGCGCACCGCTTCCGCCAGCTCCAAAAATTGCGTTAAATATTCCTGATCGGTGCAGGGTTTCGTTTGCAATGGAGGCAGAATTTCCAGACGTTTTCCGCTGACAAAATGAACGCATAACAGATCCCTGAACGATAGTACGTGGTAGGCGAAATAGTGCTGCCATCCGACGAGATTTGCAAAAACCATGTCTGAAACGGCCGGCGGCATGTGCAGGTACGCGGCATCGAACATTTCCTTGTGTTCACGGGTGACCGGCACCGAGCCCTGCAGATGTTTTTCCATGGTTTAGTAGACCTCGAATTTTGTAAGTAGACCGCGTTTTTTTACACCTTTCCACATCCAATTAAAAAATAATCCGGTGGCCATAAGATATGCCATATTCAGCGACAGCGCCTTCCACATCAACAGGGGGTCGTAGGCTTTTGTCAGCACTATGGAGCGCAGCTCCGCGAACACATACGAGGTAGGCAATATCGCTGAAAAAATCTGAGCGGCTTTCGGCAGCGTTTCAACCGGATAGAACACCCCGCTGAAGGGCTGAAAAAGAAATGCCAGCCCCCACGCGACGATCTCCGCCGACTGCCCGAACCGCAGGATTATCGCGGTCGCTACAATGCCGATACACCAGCCAAAAATAAGCAGGTTAAGGATAGCCGGTATCAGCGCGAAACCCAGGGAAAAATAATTGTAATTGTACAGCCAAAAAGCGATCATAGACATAAAAGAGATAGTGATAAAATGCTTGATCATACCGTATGTGATCGCGGCTGTCAGGAACTCCAGCGGCGAAAGGGGCGACACGAAAATATTAAGGATATTACGCGCCCAGACATCTTCAAGGAAGGTCACCGTTACTGATTGCTGCGCGCGGAAAAGAATATCCCAGGAGATCAACGCTCCGACGAAAAGCAGGACAAAATCTATTTTTCCGCTGCTGTGGCTGTTAAGATAAACGGTGGTGTAACCCCACACCATCAGGTCCATCATCGGCCAGTAGAACATATCCATCCAGCGCGTAAAATTGCGCGGCATCAGTGTAACATGCCGGGCCACCAAACCGTAAATACGTTTCAGGGATTTCATGAAATTTTTCATCATGCTTCATCCTTCGCCAATTCCAAAAACGCGTCTTCCAGATTATTCTGGTTAGCCTGCTGCACCAATTCGGCCGGTGTGGTGCGCGCTTTTATTTTCCCGTGATGAAGAAAAATAACTTCTTCGCAGATCTCTTCCACCTCATGCATATTGTGCGATGTATACAGGATCGTAACACCGTCCTGTTTCGCGATCTGCTGCAACTGGCGGCGCACAATGCGCGCGGAGGCGGGGTCCAGGCTGGCCGTCGGCTCGTCGAGACACAGAAAACAGGGAGAGTTTAAAAGCGATTTTACCATGTTCAGCCGCGTGGACTGTCCGCTCGATAGTTCGCCGGATTTTTTGTGTTTGAATTCGGAAAGTTCGAAAAGTTTCAGCAGGTGATCGGCCCGGTCGGTCCAATGGGGAACGTCATACAGATACGAAAAGAACCGGAGGTTCTCCCATATTTTCATGTTCGAAGGAAGGCTTACGTAGGCGGTAGAAAAATTCATCCGGCCCAGGATCTCCTGCCGGTGGCGCTGTATATCTTTGCCGAAGATCCTGATAGAGCCTGCCGTCGGGGTTATCAGACCCAGCATCATGTATATGGTGGTCGTTTTGCCGGCGCCGTTCGGCCCGAGCAGCCCCGTAATGCGGCCTTCGGGCAGATCAAAGCTGATATCGTCGACAGCCGCGCAGCCGTTAAAAATTTTGGTAAGGTGTTCTATTTCCACTATGGACATGGTGATATAATATCAAATTTTCAACATGTCCGGCAGGTATAACAACTGACTTAAGGCCCTGTCTTACTTCACCGGTATATTTTTTTCCTGCATGAATTCCCTGAGGTCCCCGTTGCCCGGGTTCAGCTGTAGAGCCTTCTGCCAGGCTTTAACCGCGTACTGGCGCATGCCCATCGCGTAATACGCCGAGCCAAGCCGCACGTAGCTCAGGTCCTTGTTCGGGTCCGCGCGCAGGGCGTATAAACAGTCTTTCGCCGACAGGTCGTAATACCCCTGGTTGAAATCCGTTACCGCGTTGCGCAGTTTGTAATTGATATATTCGTCCCGCGACATGTTCGACAGCATCGGGTCCGGCGCTTTATCGTCGAGACCGGGGAATTCGTCTTTCTGGTCAGACCCTTTGCCGCCCTTGCCCCCGCCGTTCTCACCGGACTGGTTTTCCTGCGGCTTTGCCGATCCTTTTCCCAGCATCTTTTTCAGCAGCTCGATATAATAGTTCACTTCCGTGTTGCCGGGGATAATGCCCGCGAACACCTGCAGTTCGTTCAAGGCATCCTCGTAATCCGGCACGCTGTACGCCATAAGGCCCTTGGCGTAGGCTACTTCCGAGGGCGCCGCGTTCGCCTTGATGTTCGCCTGCATCCGGGAAAGGATCTCTTTGACATACGCGATGGCGTGGTCCTTTAACTGCCGGCTGGTCTCCAGGGATTTTATCAGTGTCTCGAACATATCGTAGGCGGTAAAGTACTGGCCTTTGTCGAAGGCGGTGACCGCGTCTATATAATCACGCGGCTGTTTCGCCAGTTCAAAAGTGTTCGTTTTCGGTTTGCCGATCGATACCACCAGGCTGAGCCGGTGCGAGCCGCTGGTGTTCGTTATACCCGACAAGGGCATGGAAAAACCGTAATCAAAACGGATGATATTGTTATAGCTGTATGATACACCGCAGGACACTACCGACAAATTACCGCTGCCTTCCTGCAGGCCCGCCCGCAGCGCCAGCTGGTCGGAAAAGAGCCAGCGTTCGAAACCGGCCGCATACGTTATCGCATCGCTTCTGGTCTGTATTTCCAGCGGTATTAACAGGCCTTCGTCCTGATAGCACAGGCCCAGCGTTGTCGTCATGGGCAGCGGGTTTGCGGCGGCAAGGCCGGTATCGGGACTGGTTATATCTTTCGCCACCAGGGCCATGGACAACCTTTTGCTGTACTGGTAATAGCTGCCCAGATCGTAGGACATGAAAGCTTTGGAATACCCGTTGGCGAACACGGGGTCGCGCCCAAACGATTCGCCTGAAAAGTCTATGGCGTTTTCAGTGTAAAGATTAGGCACATAGTCTTTCGACATGAATTTCATCGAGGCACCGAGGTACACTTCTTTGCCGACGAGCTTTCCATACGAGAGCATTGAGGTGCTTTCCTTGTACAGCCCTGAAACGTCGAACGTATGGATGCCCAGGCCGAAACCGCCGTACAGCTGCGTCCCGTACACGGCGCTTATGATATTTTCATCGATCGTATTAAGGTCGCTCAAACCCATCAGCAGCCGGCTTGAGGTGGTCGCGATCTCTTTGTGGTGCAGCCGCCCAAGGCCTGCGGGGTTATAGAACGTGGCATACGCATCGTCGGCGATAGCCACATAGCAGTCCCCCATGCCGGCAGAGCGTGCGCTGCTGCCCAGTTCGTTGAATTCAGCGTGGGCGGCAGCCGCCCCGCAAAGTAGAAATCCCGTGATAATGGTGCGCTGTATAGTGTTTTTCATAATTTATTTCGCCAATATTATTACCCCGTTGATCACCTTCGCGTCGGAGCCTATCACCTCTATCTGATAGACGTACGCTCCCGGCTCTGCAACCTTTCCGCCGTCTTTGGTGCCGTCCCAGATCAGGGAGGCGTTATCTGCTGCCTTCGTCAGTGCGCTGATATATGCGCCGCGAATATCGTATATCTTGCCGGAGACATCGTCGTCTTTGGGATTTTCGAACTGGAACACCACATAGTCATTACGATTATCGCCGTTGGGCGTGAATATCTGAGGGTAGACCTTCGTGAGGGTAAAGTTCTCAGCCTTCAGCGATTGTTTTATCATGAACTTGCCAAGATGCTTAACCGTTACCTGTGCGGAATCGGTATTCATTACTTTGCTCAGCTTGATCCATTCGACGCCGTTATTCCAGAAGATCGAGAGTTCTTTATCGATGTCAACCGGTGTATGGGCCGCTGCATTTGACTTTAACATCGGGTTCAGGCCGTATTTCCAAACAACCTTCACCGTCGATCTATCAAATTGGAAGCCGGATATTTTCTGCCGTGTGGTAGCATTCACGGCGTTGAATTCTCCGGCAGTGATAAGCTGGCTGACACCGGGCACATCCAGACTGTTGACCACGATATCAACATCATCGTTCCTGGAACTGTTCCGGTAAAGCGCTGCTGCTTCGCTTTGGGGGACGACTGCGTACAGCTGTTTATCGGATGAAACGGCGATCACGTTCAAATCCACACTGGTATCACAGATCATCGAGTCGGCGCTGGTGTTGCCGGAAGCATCGACACTTTCCACTTTATAATAATAGATCGCCGAATTTTTAAGATTTATGCCGGTGTCGATCCACTGACCCGCCGCTCCTGCGCCGCACGGCGCGAAACCGACCGCATCCCAATCGGCATGTATGTCCGTAGCGCGGTATATTTCGCATTTATCAAGGTCCATACAGGGCGTGCCGTCAGTGTTGAATAACGGCGCGTTAAAATTTATCACCGGGTGGTAATTTGAAACTGACAGCTTCACACCCGAGGGGGGAAGCGGTATGGTCAGGTCGACTTTCTGACGCGGCGGCAGTGTGACGCAAGCCGTTACTGTCGCAGACGGCGTACTGACCAACACCTGAGGCGGCTTATCTGCAGCTGTTACGCAGTAATAATAGGTGGCGCCGGCGGAAACCAATCCGTCAATGAAGACCGTACCGGTACTGGCACCGATAGGGAAGAACGCCGAGAACGGTGAAGCGTTCGTCGAGCGGTACACACGGTAGTAATCGAAATCAACGTATCCCCGTTGTGCTTTCATGTCATCCCATTTAAGCACCACAACGGGTGAGGTGCTGGGTATAACCTGCAAACCTGTCGGCGGCACAGGCTGAACATCCGATGTAAATACGTACGCCTGACTGCCGGGTGCGGCAGCCTTTTCATCTATAAGAGAAAATTTTCCGCCTGGTGATCTGCTTGTGATGGCGAAATACCAGGTATTGCTGACTGCCAGATTGCCGATCAGGAATGATTCAGTGGTTCCCGGCAAGACCGATTCCGGGAATGAATTCGATACGGTAGCCGCGTTCCACCAGGCCGTAGTATCGTTTAAAAGCGAATCGACGCTGAACGTCGCCGCCCTTACTTCGTATGAGGCGACAGCGCCCGGCACCGGTGTTGGAACCGACGGGGCCGTCCAGATGATATTTATAAAGCTTTCATTTGCGGTATTGACCGCAGAGAGATCTGTAACCGCGTTCGGAGCTAAACTTGCGACAGGCGTGAAGGTAATGGAGAACGAATCACCCCAATCCGCCCACAGAGTAGATACAGGCATAGAGGTAGCGAGCAGCAGCGCCATAACGGCTGCCGATCTCCCTAACCACATGATGGTGTTCCTAACCCTGTTGTTCATTTCGCTCCGCGAATCTCAGATCTCAAATTCCAGATCTGATTTTGACGTTACTATTGCCAATTGCCTACTTGCCAATTGCCTGCGGTACCGTTACCAACACCTGGCTGTACATTTCGAGCGGCACTTCCGTTCCCTGAAATTCGCATTTTAACAAGAAGGCGTATTTCTGCCCGTAATAATCCGCCTTGTCAGGGATCGTAACGTACAATTTGACTTCTTTGATCGAAAGCTCGCCCACTTTCACCATGTCAGGTTTGCACTTCAACCAGGACGGATCAGGTGAGACCGTATACCCTTCAGGTGGATGTATGCCTGCTGAGTAAGGTACGCTGACAACCTTTACTTTGATAGCCGCGCCGCCCCTGTTGGTAAGTTTCAGGGAAGATCCTTTTTCAGCTTTCGCGTCATAGGTCTTTCCGGGTGGAACGCCTATCAGGTACATATTCGCCGGCCCCATATCGAAGTCAAGCGAAAGCATGGCCTTCTCTTTCTTTTCAGCCGCGAGGGTCTGAGGACCTTTGCCGGTCGACATGCGCATTCGGTGCTCGGCTCCCGCTGCCATGAACTGTGAACCCAGCGTATGGGCCCAGATGTCAAACTGATAATTCTTATTACGGTACGCCTCTTCATTGGGGATCGTAATAACAATTTCGCTGACACCCTGCGCCCCGGGATCCAGACGGAATTTATTGGGCACCACCTGAACCCAGCCGGGATCGGCCAACGGTTCGTAACCGGGTTTAAGATTCTCTTTGCCCGGCAGCTTGATCTCAATGGCAACGTCCACCGTCTTGTCACCGGCATTGGTGACAATATATGGCAGGTGGCCAAGCGTTCGCAAGTTATACGGCTTGCCCAGCTCAAGGTTTTCCAGGATCACATCGTCGGCAAACTGCGCCAGCAAACCGACGCGGGCCTGCGCCTTCACGGGAAGCATTATAAGCGCCGCCATACCCATTAAGATAAGGTACTGTTTCTTTCTCATATACATCCGCTCCTTACGTTTAATAGCCCGCCTGCGCCGTTATCGTCACAGTTATCGTCTGCAGAGCGGAATATGACGCTGTCGCCGGCAACATTAACCGTACCCACAAGTTGTTAGAAACATTCAACGCCATGTCGTCCATCGTGGTCGTTAAACTGGGGTCAACGTAATAACCTTTCGTTGCTGAACCGACGTTCACCGCGCTTGTCGTTATGTTGTTATTACTCCCTCCCCAGACAGCGGGCGCCGCCGTACAGAACTGGCCCTGAACACAGACCTCGGTCGTCGCTGGCTGTGTGCTGGTCCGGGCGGTAAATGTCGCCGGTGTGCCTCCGCTTGTTATGACGCCCGACATCTGGTAGCTGGTGATACCGATAGTGCCAGTGCTGATAACCGGTATCGCTGCCGTTTGGGTCGTCGTACCTAATGCCAGGCTGCCCAGCGCGATCGGCGCCGAGTCAGACGATATGATCACACCGCGCGAACCTGTCGGTGTGAACGTTATCTGGAACGTATCGCTCGGGATACCGGCCATTGCCGCTCCGGCCAAACCTACCAATAAACCCACTGCTAACAATAATCGTCTTTTCATAACACTCCTCCCTTTTCGTTATCCGTTAATAACCTGCCTGCGCCGTTATCGTTACCGTGATCGTCTGCTGCGCCGAATATGACGCTGTTTGCGGCAGCATCAGCCTTACCCACAGATTGTTGGAAACATTCAACGCCATGTCATCCATCGTTGTGGTTAACGTTGGGTCAACGTAATAACCTTTCGTTGCTGAACCGACGTTCACCGCGCTTGTCGTTATGTTGTTATTACTCCCTCCCCAGGTTGCGGGCGCCGCTGTGCAGAACTGGCCCTGAACACAAACCTCGGTCGTCGCTGGCTGCGTGCTGGTCCGGGCGGTAAATGTCGCCGGTGTGCCTCCGCTTGTTATGACGCCCGACATCTGGTAGCTGGTGATACCGATAGTGCCGGTGCTGATAACGGGTATCGCTGCCGTCTGGGTCGTCGTACCTAATGCCAGGCTGCCCAGCGCGATCGGCGCCGAGTCAGACGATATGATCACACCGCGCGAACCGGTCGGCGTAAACGTTATCTGGAACGTATCGCTCGGGATACCGGCAAACACCAGCCCAACTAAACCCACCATAATACCCACGGTCAACAACAGTAGCTTTTTCATAACACTCCTCCTTTCTCGTTATACGTTAGTAGCCTGCCTGTGCCGTTATTGTTACCGTGATCGTCTGCTGGGCGGAATATGACGCGGTCGGCGGTAGCATCAGGCGCACCCATAGGTTGTTAGAAACATTCAACGCCATGTCATCCATCGTGGTCGTTAAACTGGGGTCAACGTAATAACCTTTCGTTGCTGAGCCGACGTTCACCGCGCTCGTGGTTATGTTGTTATTACTGCCTCCCCAAGTAACGGGTGCCGCTGTACAGAACTGGCCTTGAACACAGACCTCGGATTGTGCGGGCTGCGTGCTGGTCCTGGCGGTAAACGTCGCCGGTGTGCCTCCGCTTGTTATGACGCCCGACATCTGGTAGCTGATGATACCGATAGTGCCGGTACTGATAACGGGTATCGCGCTCGTCTGCGTCGTAGTCCCCAGCGCAAGACTGCCCAGCGCGATCGGCGCCGAGTCAAACGATATGATCACGCCGCGAGAACCCGTCGGTGTGAACGTTATCTGGAACGTATCGCTCGGTATACCGGCCATCGCCGTTCCGGCCAACCCTACAATAAAGCCAACTGCTAACAACAATTTCTTTTTCATACTCATGACACCCTCCGTTTTTTGGCCTTTACACGCGCACGAATAGCCCGAAACCCATGTGGAGAATTTGCGATTACACCTCCTTTTTCTCCTTACATTTAGGCCGAGCCACGCACGCCTGTTCAGGCGGTTTTTATCCTTCTTTTTCTAGTTCTTTATCTCTACTGCCCTCCCACTTTAAATATTATTGATTGCTGTTGCGTTGTGCTGCTTGCCAGCGGCATTTGCAGTTTGTACCAGAAGATCCTGGTGCCGCCGGGCGGCACTGAGACACCGTTCTGGTTCGAGGCGATATACGTTGAGGTGAAGGTGGTAAAGGAATATGACAGTTTATCTTCGACGCCGAAGTCACTGTCCACCGCCTGGGTGGAATTAAGCACGCCCCAGACCACGCATTTATCCACCCCGGACGACTGGGAGATAGACCAGGGCGTTCCCGGCGTATTGGTGCTCACGCACATTTTAAAGGTGGCGGTAACGTTGCCGTAGTTGTAAATGGTGGCACTGGTAACGGTTATCGTCGATGCACCGACCGCCAGGTTCCCGAACGAAACAGTTGCCGTGTCCATGACAATGTTAATATTAGTAGTCTGCGCCCAGGAAGTAGCCGCATTAGACAGTGCCGACCAGTTGCCGTTCCAACTGGTGCTGTCTACCCCCACTTCGTCGCGCGTCCAGCCGCGGATATAGTAGGTCACACCACTTGTTAAGCCTGTGAGGGTATACGACTGTGTGACACCGGGTACGGTATTCGTCGCGATCGTGAGCTGATATTTATTGGTATAATCAGTCCAGTTCGTTGCGGCATCGCCCCACGATGTTGGCGTATAGGTGGAATAGCGGATTTTGAACACACCGCCGGTAATAGTGCCGTTGAGACCATCGTCACCGGGCGAGGTCCAGGTAAGGTTTATTGTTCCGGGGCCAAAACCTGTGACAGCAGCGAGGTTAGTTAACGCCGAGGGCGGCATGGTGTCATTACAATAGTACGACTGCTCCACAGACCACGTGCTTCGCGCAAGGCTGGAATCTATCGTCTGCGTACGGAAGTAGTACGTGGCATTCAGCATAAGGGCGCTGGTGGATGGCATGAAGGTATAGCCCACCATTTGCGTACCAGTCACGCCCGCCCAATTTGTGGATACTGCGGGACGAATAAAGTTCCCAAGGTTAGGGCTGCCGAAATTCCATGGCTCCTGGAAATGCCCGGCGCTTGTTATCCTGGTTCTATCCGCTGAAACAGCTGTTTGGAAAGTCGAAACTTCAACATTAAAGTAAACTGAATTAGACGAATGACCCACATCGTACTGACCCGGCAGCCAGGTTATAGTGAACGTGCTCTTTGTTGCGCCGTAGTTGAAATTTAAGCTTGCCGAAGGCGGAATGGGCGGTGCATTCGCGTTGGCCAGTTGCCCTTCCATATTTTTGAAAACGCCTAAATTAAGATTGCCACCGGTACCAAAACCTTGCACGGCCATATCCAACCCGCCGTCATTGTTAAAATCGGAAAGCGCGACTGCTCCGCTGCTATTAATGCCCCACCCCGGCATGGTGGCTATCATGCCCTGCTCAAACGTCCCGTCACCATGGTTACGGTAAACTCCCGCCATGTCGCCCTGAACCGAGTTCCAGCCGACAAGGTACATATCAGGGTTACCGTCATTGTCATAATCGCCTACAGCTATCTTCGTGTGTTGCATAGACACACCGGGGAATAACTCCACGGGTGTGGCATTGAATGTGCCATCGCCGTTATTTTTGTAAATCCGTGTTCTCTGTGAAGCATCGGAGAAAGACGCTATATCCAGGTACCCGTTATTGTCATAATCTATCCAGGCAATATCGTTTATATCGCTGACCTGCATAATTGGCGTTGCGCTAAAAAACGTACCCGTACCGCTGTTGCGGTAGATGCGCATCAGCTGGTTGTTGTTAATGTCCTGGCCGCATAAGGCGATGTCCAGGTCGCCGTCATTATCGTAGTCGCCCCAGAGCAGACGACCACCAACAGGATCCCAACCTGGTCCCTGATTTGAAACTCCCCAACCGGGGTTTGGCTCTATGAAATTAGCGTCAAATGTCCCGTCTCCTTTGTTGTGATATATCCTGAAGGTAGAGGTCTGCGGCCCGGCATCATCAGAACCGGTTATCGCGATATCCAGGTTACCGTCGTTATCATAATCGCCGAGGCGGGCCGATATCCAATACCTGCCATAACCGGGCATCGCGTCAACATACGTGGGATTTAATGTGCCATCGCCATTGCCAAGATATATTCTTACGATACCGGGGTCGGCGCTGGGCCAGCCGGCGGCAAGCAGGTCCATTTTTCCATCGTTATTAAAATCACTAAATTGCAGGTCCGGACAGCCGATCTCTACGCCCGATGGAAGGGTGTTATACGACGGGTTGAATGTGCCATCGCCATTGTTCATGTATATGTGTGTTTGCGGTGTTGTGCCTATGATACCCGCTACCGCAAGTTCTTGATTGCCGTCGCCGTTAAGATCTCCCCAAGCCAGCGCCGAGCCGTAATGCCCGCATCCCCAGCCCGGTGTAGGCTCAACGAACCTCGGGTCAAACGGCGTTTTGTAAGCAAGAACAGCCGGTCCGCCGTTCATCAGGGCAGTAGAGGTCGAAGAGGTAAGACCGCCGCTGTCTTCCGTCCATACGCGCCACCAGTAGAAGGCGTTCGGGTTCAACGTCGGCCAGATAAACGTTGTAGTCCCCTGATTTAATAATGCGGAACGGGTGCTGACGAACAATCTTGACCAATCGGCCGCGCCGCCGGTTGTAACGGAAGTTATTTGCAGATTGAACCGCACCTGTGTGCCGGCGTCGGGGTCGGTGAGCGTAAATGAAGAAATTATCGTGCCTGAATTCGTCCAGGTGAAGGATGAGAGATTTGCCAGCGAAGCGTCCAGCTGCGCAAGGTTCGCCGGGGCGTTGGGCGCGTGGTTTATCTGCGCCCAGCTGGTAGCGCCGTTAGACAACGCCGACCAGTTGCCGTTCCAGCTGGTGCTGTCTACGCCAACCTCATCGCGCGTCCAGGCGCGAATATAGTACGTTACGCCACCCGTTAAACCGGTGAGGGTATACGACTGCGTAACGCTGGGCACCGCATCCGTCGCGATCGTGAGTTGGTATTTATTGGTGAAATCCGTCCAGTTCGCGGCCGCATCGCTCCACGATGCAGGCGTGAAAGTGGAATATCTGATCTTGAAGGCACCCCCGACTATGCTGCCGGTTATGCCGTCATCACCGGGAGCGGTCCAGGCTAAATTTATCGTTCCGGCTGTAAAACCGGTAACTGCGGCGATGTTCGTTATCGCCGCCGGCGGCGTGATATCGGCCGCCCCGGTAGAGGCAAAGCAGGAAAACTCCGCCGACCAGGTGCTGCGCATCAGGCCAGAATCGATGGTTTGGACGCGGAAATAAAACGTGGTAGCGTTCAACAGCCAGGTATTCGTCGCGGGAGCCAGAGTATAGCCGACCATCGACGTGCCGGCAACACCGGCCCAGTTGGTGGAAACTGAGGGCCGGATATAGCTGCCCTGATTTGGACTGCCGAAATTCCAAGTCTGCACAAAATGGCTGTTGGGTACGGTCATTCCCATTTTGTTCGCGGAAAGCGTCGTCGGCGAAGTAGAAGCTTCCACGTTGAAATAGAGCGAGCAGGATGAGTGGCTTACGTCATATTGCGCAGGATTCCAGGTTATGGTAAACGTGCTGCGTGAAGCGCTGTAGTTGAAATTAACATTGGAAATAGCAGGCGGCACAGGCGCTGTGTTGCCGGCGCCCAGCTGAGCTTCCATATTCTGGAAAACGCGGAAATAGGGATTATTGCCTGCATCGCCCCCTGTTACGGCAACATCCAAAACACCGTCATTATTAACATCCCCAGAGCCTTATGTTACCCTTGCCGTAAATGCCCCATCCCGGCAGCGGCGTAACATCTGTGGCATCAAACGTACCGTTGCCATGGTTATGATAGAATTTCAGAACACCGGCGCCATTAGACTGGCCGATCACGCCGGCATCGGTATTACCGTCGTTATCATAATCGCCCAGCACCAGATGGCATGCGCTTAGCGTATTTGTGACTAAGGTGACCGGCGTCGAGTTGATGGTACCATTGCCGTTATTGGGATATACCACCACCGTATTGCCGGACGTAGCCATGAGGTCCAAAAAGCCGTCGTTATTGTAGTCGCCCCAAGCTATATCATCTGCATTCCAGCTTAATGTAAACACCGGCGCGGCCGAGAAAGTGCCGTCGCCGTTGTTGCGGTACACGCGTTGCGCATGCACACCGCTGTTATCGTCGCCGCTGAAAGCGATATCCAGATCGCCGTCGTTGTCATAATCCGCCCAGGCGATACGTCCGATATTGGTATTATTGTAACTCATGCCCCAGCCGGCCGTCGGCACATAATAGTTCGGATCGAACGACCCGTCGCCCTTATTGCGGTATATCCTGCATATACCGTCTGCGGAGCTGCTGTCATCGCCGCCGTACATCGCAAGATCAAGGTTACCGTCGTTATTATAATCACCCCAGGCGACGGCGCTCCAATAACGGCCCCAGCCGGGAGTCGGCTCAACGTATCCGGAGAATGAATTATTCCCCGCATTGATATACACCCTGAGTATACCCGGATCGCCGTTGTAGCCCGTGACCGCAAGGTCAAGTTTGCCGTCATTATTGAAGTCACCCCAGGCGACATCGCCGTTGCTTACCCCGCCCAGCCCTGGCTGTGGCTCAATATAGTTTGCACTGAATGTTCCATCACCGAAACTATTGTTCAAATACACGGCGGTGTAATATCCATCCTGCCGTATGCCGCAGGCCGCGATATCCTGATACCCATCGCCGTCAAAATCACCCATGGAGAGCGATGAGCCGAAACTTACACCATACCCATACCCCGGCTGCGGTTCAGTGTATATCGGATTGAACACTGTTTTATACGCCAGTACCGCAGCACCGCCGCTTACCAGCGCCGTTGAAGTAGCCGACGATAGGCCATACTGGTCTTCCACCCAGGCGCGCCACCAATAGAAATTGCCGGCCGTCAGCACGGGCCAATAATATGCCGTGGTACCCTGGGTTATCAGCGTCGACGTATAATTGACAAAATACCCGCTCGTCCAGGTGGCAAGACCCGACGCACTTATAACCGTAGATATTTGTATATGATATTTCTCCTGCTGGCCCAGGTCGGTATCCCTGATAGTGAACAACGAAATGATCGTAGCGGCATTCGTCCAGGTAAACGAAGACATTGACACCATCGAACCGTTCAACTGTTCCAGACTGGATATGGTTGGCGCATGGTTGGTGTATGAACAGATCGTGCTTGCCAGTATGTTGTAGGTGGTATGACCGTCCCCTGTAGCTGAAGAGTACCACGTAGACCAGGCGGCTTGGGAATTTTCCGTTTCGATCGCGAACCAGTATTGTTTGCCGCTGGTAAGCCCTCCTACGTTATAGCTTTGCCTGCTCATGGCAGTAGTTACCGTTGAAATAGTTATGCTCTGGATAGCCATAGTGGACTGCATGACGGTAAAATTATTGGTAGTTATAACGTTCACCGTCGAATATTCTATCTTGAAGGCGGAACCTGCGTTCAGGTCGCCCGTTTGTCCGTTACCGCCCGGAGCAGTCCAGGTAAGATTGATGACGCCCAATGCGGCATTGTTGACAGCCACCAGGTCGCTTACCACCTGCGGCGCAGTTGCCGTCATAGCCCAGGCAGTTGCGCCGTTGGACAACGCCGACCAGTTACCGTTCCAGCTGGTACTGTCCACACCCACTTCATCCCTCGTCCAGGCGCAGATGTAATACGTCCCGCCGGGAGTAAGCCCGACAAGGGTTGCCGACTGCGTTACGCTCGGCACAGAATTTGTGGGTATCGTTATCTGATATTTGTTTACCGGATCCGTCCAGTTGGTTGCCGCGTCCGTCCAGAAGCCGGCTGATGCGATGGTGTAGGTGGAATAGCGTATTTTAAAGACGCCGCCGTATATGTTGTTCGCGGTGCCGTCCGCGCCCGGAGAGGTCCAGCTTAGTTTCAGTTCGCCGCCGGAATTGCCTTTCAATGCGGTAAGGTTGGTAATGGCAGCAGGCGCCAGGCCCATAGGCATATACAACTTACTTTCCGCAGACCAGGTGCTGCGCGCAAGGCTGCCGTCTATCGTCTGTACACGGTAGTAATAGGAGGTATCTGCGGTAATTCCCGCGGTGCTCAGGTTCAACCGGTAGCTGAAGTTCGGCCGGTTAAACGCCCCGAATCCGTCGCCCTGAGAGACCCAGGTAGTTAAAAACGCGCCCGGCGATGCTATCTTCGTCTGGTCGGTTGCGAGCGTCATGGGCACGGATGCAATGACGACCTGGAAAGAAAGGGTGCGGGAAGACATACCTGCGTCATACTGCGCCGCAGGCCAGGTAACGACAACCGTTGAATTCGTTATGTTATACGAAGACTGATACGACAAGCCTGCGGGCGGCACAGGGATGGTATTCGCATTCCCCATATCACTGTTCTTGTTGAAGAAGGCCGCAAGATAATAATTTGGAGAAGAACCCAACATTACCGCGTCGACATCGCCGTCGTTATCCAGGTCACCAAGTGCTACCTGACAGAAACTTTGCAATGCCGGCTGGATCTCAGTGGGAGTGAATGTTCCATTACCGTTGTTCAGCTCAAGACGAACCATGCCCGAATTCGTTTCCCGATACCCGCTGACCACCATATCGGGTTTACCGTCGTTGTTAATATCAGCCCAGGCAGCAAATACACCGCCAAAATTGTTACCGAACTGCCCGCCGCCGGCCCCGCCTTCAGGCGTTACAGCCGTTCCGAAAGTACCGTTACCGTTATTCGTGTTCACCGCGAACAGATCGTTACCACCCACCTCGACATCCAGGTTGCCGTCAAGGTTATAGTCACCGAAGGTGATGGAAGAATAGCCCTGATCGTTGTTGGCATCAAGCGATACATAGGAAGCGTTAAAGGTACCATTGCCATTACCTTTATATATCCTTGCATGCCCGTTGTATCCTGCATCGGTGCCGACGACAGCAAGATCAAGATTACCGTCATTGTTAAAATCGGCGGCGGAAACCCAGTTGTCAAAGCTAGCCGGCCCCCAGGTGGCATCAGGCTCCACGGGAGTGTGATTAAAATCGCCAAGGCGGTTGTTCAGGAATATATAATTGTGGCCTGCCGATCCGTCGTATCCCGAAGCAGCAAGGTCCAGGTAGCCGTCATTGTTGAAATCAGCCCAGGTGATCATTCCGGTATCGCCCCACCCTGGGTTTGGGTATATCGGCGACGGGTTGAATGTTCCATTACCGTTACCGCGGAAAACAAACAACCTGTTGCCGGGATTGAGCGTGCCGTTAATTGCGATATCCAGATCCCCATCGTTGTCAAAATCGCCCCAGGCTACCGCTCCGTCGGACAAGCCGCTGCCGAGGGGGATGACCGGTATGGATACCGGCGCCTGGTTAAAACTCCCGTCACCGTTATTTTTATAAACCCTGCTGACAAAGCCGGAACCCGTATTGCCGGTGATCGCCAGATCCAGCGTGCCGTTACCGTCAAAATCGCCAAGAGCGGCAAATGCATTGGCCACACTTAAACCGTTGATTATATTTCTGGCAACGGGATCAAAGTGCGTTTTGTAGGCAAACACCGGCGCGCCGCCGCTCATCAGTGCCGTGGTGGTTGAGGAGGTCGCGCCGAACGCATCTATCGCCCAAACGCGCCACCAGTAGTAATTACCTGCTGTAAGCGCGGGCCAGTAATAGGTGGTCGTGCCCTGGTTCAAAAGCGGGGAAGTATAATTCCAAAAATAGCCGCTCGTCCAAGTGGCAAGACCGGCGCTGGAAACGGTGGTGATCTGCAAACAGTATTTCACCTGCTGGCCTGCATCCGGGTCGGTAAGCGTGAAGGATGAGATGATCGTGCTAGAGTTCGTCCAGGTGAACGACGAAAGGCTTACCATTGAACCGTCGTACTGTACCAGGCCTGAGGGCGCCAGAGGGGCGGAATTTGTGTACTTACATACCGTACTGGCTCGAAGATTGTAGGCCGCCGCGTCCGAGGAAGACTGCCAGGTGGACCACTGGCCTTCGCCGTTCTCGGTCTTGATAGCGAACCAATACGTCGTGTTGGTAAGCAATCCGGGCAGGTTGTAGCTTTGCCGGCTCATAGCGGTCGCGGTCGTTGAGATATTTACCGTCGTTACCGCAAGACCGGCCGGCGGCGAATCAAAATTGCCGGTGGTCAATATCCCTACCGTGGAATATTCAACTTTAAACACAGAACCGCTGGTAAGATTACCGCTCTGACCGCTATCGCCGGTGGCGGTCCAGACCAGTGAGATCCCGCTGATGGAAGAATTGTTTGCCGCGGTCAAGTCGGTTATCCCGGCGGGCGTTCCCGGAAGGGCGACGTAAGACGACGCAAGACAGGTATATTCCGAAGACCAGGCGCTGCGCGTTAGTCCCGAGTCTATGGTCTGAACTCGGAAATAGAACGTTGTGGCGTTCAGCAGATAATCATTTGTTGAGGGCGTAATGGTATAGCCAACCATCTGGGTGCCCTTAACGCCTGCCCAGTTGGTGGAGACAGCGGGACGGATGAAACTGCCCAGGTTCGGGGTTCCGAAATTCCAGGGAGACTGGTAGCAGCCGCCAGTCGTAAGCCGTTTACTGTCGGCAGAAAGGCTTGTGGAAAATGTTGAAACTGCCAGCTCATAATAAACTGAATTGGATGAATGGCTTACATCGTACTGGCCGGGCAGCCAGGTTATAGTGAAAGTGCTCTGTGGCGCACTGTAGCTGAAGGTCATACTGGATATGGCCGGCGCCGTCGGCGCAGTATTTGCGTTCCCGAGCTGTGCCTGCATATCATTGAAGACGCGCAGATAACAATCGGTGGCCGTTCCGCTTCCCTGGCCGGCTACAGCGATATCAATACCTCCGTCATTGTCATAATCCGCCAGCGCCATCGCCCCGCATTGGTACATTCCCCACCCTGGCAGTATATTCACAGGGGACTGATCGAAGTTACCGTTGCCGAGGCTGTGGTAAAACCGCAGCATACCTTGACCCGACGCGATATCCTGGCCGGTAGCAGCTATATCGATATTGCCGTCGTTATCATAATCTCCCAGGGATATCCTGGTGTTGGCAATGTTAAGATTCCCCAGTATATTTACCGGCGTTGCGTTCAATGTGCCGTTGCCGTTATTTCGGAAGGCGCAGATGGTCGTTGCCGATGCGGCAATAACATCCAGAAAGCCGTCGTTATCGTAATCGCCCCAGGCCAGATCATAGACGGTGTTCGTTATCAAAGCCGCAGTCGAATTAAAGGAACCGTCCCCGTTATTTTTGTAAACGCGCATAACCTGCGTGTTGTTGGTATCAATACCGCAAGTGGCTATATCCAGGTCGCCGTCGTTCTCAAAGTCACCCCAGGCCACACGGGTATAATCCGTGCTGTTACTGTCATCACCGCTGATACCCCAGCCTGATTGCGGCGAGACAAAATTGGTATCAAAGGTGCCGTCGCCTTTATTACGGTATATCCTGAAAACGCGCAGCGGGTTTATGTCGGCGGTACCGATAACGGCCAGGTCCAGGTTGCCGTCGTTGTTATAATCTCCCATGGCAAGGTTGCCGTAATACCTTCCCCAGCCCGAGGTTGCGTCCACATAACTTGCACTGAATGTGCCGTTGCCTGCGTTTATATAAACCCGGCAAAGTCCTGGATCACCATCGTAACCGGTAACGGCCAGGTCCAGTTTTCCGTCGTTATTAAAGTCTCCCCACTGCATCTCCCCCAGACGCACACCGTGGCCGGGCTGCGGCTCCACATAAGAATTAAAGCCCCCCGCGCCGTTGTTCATGTACACCCTCATATACTGATTGTTGCTATCGTTACCGCCGATGGCAAGGTCTTGATAACCGTCACCGTTGAAATCTCCCCATGAAACGGCCGGGCCATGCCAACCAATTCCCCAGCCGGGCTGCGGCTCTATAAAAGCCGGATTGAACGGTGTTTTGTAGGCGAGCACGGCCGAGCCGCCGCTGACGAGCGCCGTTGATGTGGTGGAGGATAACCCGTACGAATCTTCCGCCCACGCCCGCCACCAGTAGAATGCGTTCGGGTTCAATGCGGGCCAAATATACGTCGTTGTTCCCTGAGGAATCAGGCCTGAGCGGGCGGTTTGGAATAGCGTTGCCCAGTTAGCGGCGCCGGCGTTGTTAGTGGCGGAAGTTATTTGTACAACAAACCGCACCTGCTGGCCGTAATCAGCATCGCTGATCGTGAAAGACGACATAAGCGTGCCGGAGTTCGTCCAGGTAAACGAAGTCATGGAGACCAGTGAGCCATTCAACTGTTCCAGATTGGATATAGCGGGCTGATGATTGGCGAAGGAACAAACGGTGCTTGCGAGTATATTGTAGGTAGTGTGTGTGTCTCCCGTGGCGGAGGAATACCATGTAGACCAGTTGCCCTGGGAGTTTTCCGTCTCGATCGCAAACCAGTATTGCTTATTGTTCGTCAGACCGCCGACGTTATAGGTTTGCGTGGTCATGGCCCTGGTAACCGTGGAAATAGTTATGCTCTGGATAGCCATGGTGGACTGCATTGCGGTAAAGTTATTGGTGGTGATGACATTGACCGTCGAATATTCTATCTTAAAGGCGGAACCTGCGTTCAGGTCGCCGGTCTGCCCGTTGCCGCCGGGGGCCGTCCAGGTAAGCTTAACGGCGCCTATCGCGCTGTTGTTCGTAGCCACCAGGTCGCTTACTACCTGCGGTGATGTTGCCGTCATCGCCCAGGCGGTCGCGCCGTTAGACAACGCCGACCAGTTACCGTTCCAGCTGGTACTGTCAACGCCAACCTCGTCGCGGGTCCAGGCGCGGGCATAATACGTTACGCCGGGAGTTAAACCGACCAGCGTGGCTGATTGCGTTTTGCTCAATGTGGCATTCGTTGCTATGGTTACCTGATATTTATTGACCTGATCGACCCAGTTAGAGGCCGCATCGGTCCAGAACCCGGCTGACCCGGTAGTGTAGGATGAGTAGCGTATCTTAAATACGCCGCCGACTAGGTTGTTCGCTGTGCCGTCCGCGCCAGGGAACGTCCAGCTCAGCTTTATTTCTCCGCCGGAAGCGCCGGTAAGCGCTGTAAGGTTCGTAATGGCTGCCGGCGCAGGCCCCATGGGTATATACAACTTACTTTCCGCAGACCAGGTACTGCGCTTGAGGTCTCCGTCTATCGTCTGCACGCGGTAGTAGTACGACGTGTCGCCGGTAATAGATGCTGTGGTTAAATTCAGCTGATAACCGAACTTGGGCGATATATCCGAGCCCCAGATCTTTGCCACGGGGCGGTTAAAGGTGCCGAAACCGTCTGCCTCGGCCGCCCAGGTGGTTATAAAAGCCCCCGGCGATGTTATCAGCGACTGGTTAGAGGCAAGCATCATGGGGGCGGAAGCGATAACCACCTGAAAGGACAATGTGCGCGATGACATGCCGGTATCATATTGGGCGGCAGGCCAGGTTATAATGACGGTTGAATTTGATATGAAATATGAAGACTGGTATGACAAGCCTGACGGCGGCACTGGAGCGATGTTGGCATTGCCCATCTCACTGTTTTTATTCTTGAACAAAAGCAAATTGGCAGCGCCGTTACCGCCACTGGCAATAATATCGGTATCGCCATCGTTATCCACATCCCCGACAGCTAATGACGCATCGCCGAGCCCGAAACCAGGCATTATTTCAGTCCCGGAAAAACCACTACTGCCGTTGTTTGTCAGCTCGATCAAATATTCATAATCGAACCCGCCGCTTTCAACAAGATCCAGCTTACCATCATTATTAAAATCCGCCCAGCTTGAAGGGCAGTAATAGTCGCCATTAGACGGAAGGGCTGGCCCCATTGAAAATGATCCGGCACCGTTGTTCTGATATACTCCGCCGGGAGATGCGATGTCCAGGCTGCCGTCATTATCATAATCGCCAAACGCGTAGGCCTGGCCGTACGGTACATCCGTAACGCCGACGTTCGTTATCGTAAATGTGCCGTCACCGTCATTCTTGTAAAGCCTGGACTGCCAATAATCCGCACACACACTTATATCCAAAAGACCGTCATTGTTAAAGTCCGCGCAGCTGATGGGCGAACCTTCGTAGCCGCCAAATAGCATTGCGCTGTCAGGCTGAACGGGGGTTGTATTGAAGCTGCCGTTGCAATTGTTTTTGTAAATGTAGAATTTTTCAGTCGTTGCATTTATCCACCCGGAGGCAGCAAGATCTAAAAAGCCGTCGTTGTTAAAATCTCCCCAGGCAAGCCCGCCGCCTATACCGACACCGGCTCCGGCAGGCTGCAGCGGCGTAGTATCAAATGTGCCGTTTCCCTTGTTACGGTAAACATACAGTCCTATGGTGTTTTCTATGTTACCCGCACTGAGCGCGATATCCAGATCGCCGTCATTATTGTAATCACCCCATGCCAACGATGCGAAATAGGTACCATCATTACGCAGTGCAGGCAAGAAGTTGAATGTTCCATCGCCATTGCCTGAGTATACTCTAAAATCAAAAAGCGAATTAATATCCTCACCAGTAACAGCAAGGTCAAGGGTGCCGTTGTTGTCAAAGTCACCAAGGGCAAGCTGGCTATAAACGTCATTTCCGTATAAACCGAGGCCGGGTACAATGCGTATTCCATTAGGGTCGAAATCGGTTTTATAGGTTAATACTGCGGCCCCGCCCGAACTGAGGGCGGTAGAAGTGGAAGATGTCGCATTTGCCGCGTCTATCGCCCAGACGCGCCACCAGTAGAACTTACCGGCCGTCAGTGTGGGCCAGTAATACGTGGTTGTGCCCTGGTTCAAAAGCGGGGAAGTATAATTCCAAAAATAGCCGCTCGTCCAAGTGGCAAGACCGGCGCTGGAAACGGTGGTGATCTGCAAACAGTATTTCACCTGCTGGCCTGCATCCGGGTCGGTAAGAGTGAAGGATGAAATGATCGTGCTTGAATTCGTCCAGGTGAACGACGAGAGGCTTACAAAAGAGCCATCGTATTGCACCAGGTTCGCCGGCGCGTTCGGGGCATGGTTAACAGCAACACAGCGGGTGCTGGCTTGCAGGTTGTATGTTGCCACGTCCGCGGACGACTGCCACACCGACCACAGGCCCGCGCTATTCTCGGTTTTAACGGCGAACCAGTAGACCGTATTGTTCTGCAGGTTCGGCACGCTCCAACTCTGGCGGCTGCGCGCCGTAGTAACGGTGGAGATGTAGATAGCGGTTGCCGCGAGGTTCGCGGGCGGAGAGTCGAAATTTGCCGTATTGATTATTCCGACGGATGAGTACTCTATCTTGAACTGCGAGCCGCTGGTAAGATTCCCGGAAAGCGCGTGGTCGCCCGGCGCCGTCCAGGCCAGTGATATTCCATTTATGCCGATATTAGTAGTAGCAGTCAGGTCGGTAACGCCGGACGGCGCGTAGGTGGCAATAACGCACATATACTCCGCCGACCAGGTACTGCGCTTAAGGCCCGCGTCTATCGTCTGCACGCGGAAGTAGAAACTGGTACTCGCCGCCAGCGTCGCCGTTGAGGGGCTGAACATGAACCCCTGCATCTGGCTGCCCGTTACGCCGGCCCAGCTAGTGGAAACCGCCGGACGCACAAAACCACCCAGGCCGGGCGTGCCGAAATTCCACGGATTCTGGTACCTCCCTCCCGTCGTTATGCGCAGGGCATCGCCGGAAAGCGCGGTCGGGAAAGTGGAAACCTCAACCTGGTAATAGAGCGAGTTGGAAGAATTGCCCGTATCATACTGAGAGGGCGGCCAGGTAACGGTAAAGGTACTGCGGTTGACCGCCGCCCCGCTATAGGTAAGCGTAACGCTGGGGCTGGGAGGGACCGGCGCGGTATTCGTCTGCTTGCCGTTAAAAACCCTGAAGTAGTCGGCACCGAGAAGATCGCCGCCGGCAAAGGCGGCATCCAAAGCGCCGTCGGCGTTATAATCGGCAAGGGCAATGCTTTCGTCTGCGTACAGCGGCCAGAATGGAAAGGTGGGTTGATTTACAAAACTTCCATTACGATTGTAATACAATGCCGTGCCGGTGCTGCCGGCGACAAATACGTCCGAGAGGCCGTCATTATCAACGTCACCCGCGGCGACGTTCGTGAAATTGTTGATAGTGGATGTCAGTACAATGGGAGACACGGTATTGAAGGTGAAATTACCGGTGTTGAGGAAAACAGCTACCCGGGAATTAGAGTCAACGCCCGCGAAATCCATAAAACCGTCGTTGTTAAAATCGCCCCAGGCGGCGGCGGAGACAGGGTCGTATTCGAAGACCGGGGCCGAGCCGAACGCAAAGGTACTGTTCTGGTTGCGGTATATTGACATACTGTAGGTGCCGCCCGCGTTGCCGGCCATCGCGAGATCCAGATCGCCATCATTTTCAACATCCAGCCACTGAAGCGAGGGGGCACAGAACCGACATCAGTAGAGGCGACTCCAAAGTTATTATTGTAGGCGACGGTGAACCCGGCATTGCCATTATTGTGATATACCCGCGACACGATTGCATAGCTATCGGTCCACCCCGCTACGACCAGGTCGAGGCAGCCGTCATTGTCATAGTCGCCCCAGGCCAGATTGGAGAAGCTGTATCCCACGGTTTCCGGCGACACAAATGTGGCGCTGAAGGCGCCTCCGGTATTTCGGTACACGCGCACTGAGCCATTACCCGTAGTACTATTCTTGCCGGCAATGGCCAGGTCAAGCAAACCGTCGTTGTTAAAATCTCCCCAGGCCACACCGCCAGAGCTGAACGTTTGCCCCGAAGGCAAGGTTACCGCCGCGTTGAATGTACCGTCGCTCTTGCCGGGAAACACTTTGGTTATGTCACCGCTGCTATTGCTGTTGCCAAGTATGGCAAGATCCTGATACCCGTCGCCGTCGAAGTCGCCCCAGGCAAGACTGGAGCCGCCGCCGCCGATACCGTCACCCGGCATGGGTTCCCGGTACTTCGGGTCGAAGGGCGTATTCCAGGCAACCACCGCCGGGCCACCCGAGCTGAGCACGGTCGAAGTGGAAGATGTTGCATTTGCCGCATCTATCGCCCAGACGCGCCACCAGTAGAACTTACCGGCCGTCAGCGTGGGCCAGTAATAAGTGGTGGTGCCCTGATTCAAAAGCGGCGAGGTATAGTCTATAAAATACCCGTTCGTCCAGATGGCAAGGCCGTTACTGGAAACAGTGGTGATCTGTAAACGGTATTTCACCTGCTGGCCTGCGTCAGGGTCGGTAAGCGTGAACGATGAGATGATCGTGCTTGAATTCGTCCAGGTGAACGACGAGAGATTTACAAAAGAGCCGTCGTATTGCACCAGGTTCGCCGGCGCGTTCGGGGGGCTATTCGGCCCGTTTACACAGACCGTGGCGGCAAGCATGTTATACGCCGCGACATCTGCGGATGATTGCCACACCGACCATCCCCCTTCGGCATTGCAGGTCTTTATGGCGCACCAGTATTTTGTGTTATTGCTCAACGAAGGAAGGGTATAGCTCTGCCGGCTCATGGCAGTTGTTGTTGTAGATATCGTCACGCTCTGGATCACCATGGTGGAGGGCAATAATGCAAAATCTGCGCCGTTGATAACGTTCACCGTAGAGTACTCTATTTTGAATACGGAGCCGGCCGTAAGACTGCCGGTTTGACCGTTATCGCCGGGAGCGGTCCAGGTAAGGGTTATGCCGTTCGCGGCAACGTTAGTTGTCGCAACAAGGTCCGTTATGCAGGACGGCTTGGGCGAAACCGTTGCCCAGGCTGTCGCCCCGTTCGATAACGTCGACCAGTTGCCGTTCCAGCTGGTGCTGTCTACACCAACTTCGTCGCGGCTCCAGGCGCGGATGTAATAGGTAACACCTTCGGTTAAGCCCGTAAGAGTACGTGCCTGCCAGGCGCCCGGTGTGGCATTGGTGGACAAGGTGATCTGGTATTTATTCAGGTAGTCAGTCCAGTTGGAAGCGGCATCCGTCCAAGAGGTGGGGGTATAGGACGAGTAGCGGATCTTGAAAGCGCCGCCGGAAATGGCGCCGGAAATGCCGTCATCCCCGGGCGCAGTCCAAGTTAGATTTATACTGCCGCCCGAGAGACCGGTAACGGCTGAAATGTTCGTTATCGCCGCAGGGGGAGTAGTATCGCCGGCTGTTGCAGGCTTGAACGTAGCCATCGCTATAGCGTACGTATCGGCGTCTGAACCTGAACAGGTATACGTTCCCAGATGAGCGGCAGCGGTCGGCTGTACATAGTATTCAGTATGCAAATGATAGTTGGAACTGATACTATCATTGGGTACAATACCGTTCGTTACCATCGTAAAATCTGTCCCGGCTGTTTGCGGTACATGGGTGTTAGAATCCTGCATAAGACTGCAAAATAACAGTTCACCGTTGACCGACGGGGTAGGCGAGGCATCGGTGAATATTCCGTTCGCCCCTGTAGAAAAAGACCGGTTGCCGGAAGTAGTTTTATCAAGCGGGTCAGAACTCGCCTGAGCCCCAGAAAACTCAGTTATCACCATATACCGGTACGTTGTTCCAGACACCGTCGTCAGTGTTACGGTTTTCTCAGCGGTAGAAGACAGCGCCTGCGTGTTGTAGATGTAATATATGGCCCACGTTGTAGTATTACCGGAATCATATCTCGTGACCGCCGGCTGCCAGGTCTGACCTTTACCGTCAGCAACGGTAATTGCACCGTTACCTTCATATGCTACAGCGGCGACCAGAAGATCTCCCGCCGGAACGCCTTGGGCAAACATGGCAGTCAGGGCTGTCCCCGCAGAGTCGTTCCGGTTGCTGGCCGTTGCCCCTGCTACGATCATAATACCTGCCGATGGTGAAGCAACAAACGATGAGGCGAGGCAGGAATATTCAGCAGACCAGGTGCTGCGCATAAGTCCTGAATCTATGGTTTGCACACGGAAATAGAAGGTGGTGGCGTTAAGCAAATAATTGTTTGTTGAAGGGGCGATCGTATAACCAACCATCTGGGTGCCTTTAACACCGGCCCAGCTGGTGGAAACCGCGGGGCGAATGTAACTGCCAAGGTTGGGGCTGCCGAAATCCCAAGTCTGGACAAACTTGTTTGAATTTACGATGCGTTTATTGTCCGATTGCAGCGTGGTAGGATATGTGGCGACTTCCACATTGTAATAAACCGAGTTGGAGGAATGGCCTACGTCGTAATATCCCGGTGCCCAGGCAACAGTAAATGTGCTTCTGGTGGCGCTATAGCTAAACGTCGCGGTGGAAATAGTTGGCGGCACCGGGGCGGTGTTGGCGTTGCCAAGTTGGGCTTCCATATTTTGGAAGATGCGGAACCAGGTGGGTGTCCACCCCGTATCGTAACAACCCGTAACCGCAATATCAAGAGCGCCATCGTTATTGTAGTCCGACAACGCAAGGGAACCTGAAACACGCGGCCCCCATCCGGGAAGAAGGTTTGTAGGCTTCTGATCAAAGGTTCCGTTACCCAGGCTGCGGTATTGCCTGAGACAACCGTTATCGCTGGTCAAATCATGGCCCGTAACTACCACATCTACATTGCCATCATTATCATAATCCCCTGCACAAAGCGCATAAAAATCTACATTGAGACCGGGAAGAATCATCACCGGGGACGCGTTTAAAGTGCCGTTCCGGTTATTGGGAAAAACCCTCACGTCCCTGCCGGTTGCGGTTACGCCTATAATGTCTAGATAACCGTCGTTATCATAGTCGCTCCAGGTAAAATCAATAACATCATTGACCAGGAGAGCAGGGGAGGAGGCGAACGTTCCGTCGCCGTTGTTTTTGTATACACGCAAAACATTCGTGCTGCTGATATCAGTGCCGCAGACAGCAATGTCCAGGTCTCCGTCATTTTCATAATCCGCCCAGCCAATACGTGGAGTTGTGTTACTGTAAGTCACGCCCCAATTGGCCGTGGGTTGCAGGTAATTCGTGTCAAAAGTCCCGTTGCCGGTGTTATGGTATATCCTGAATCTTCCGTTAGCTGCCGTCCCATCCAACGTCCCCGTTACAGCTACATCAAGGTTGCCGTCGTTATCATAATCGCCCCAGGCAACTGAGCTGTAGAACCCGCCCCAACCGGGCGCATCCGTATAGGTTGTACTAAATGAAGCTCCATTGCCGTTGTTCCGGTATACTCTCAGTATACCGGTAACATCACCGTCGACAGAGCCGGTTGCCGCCAGATCCAGATCACCATCGTTATCAAAATCCCCCCAGGCCACTGCGCCGCTGCGGAAACCCACGCCGATCTGCGGCTCTATATACGAGGAACTGAATGTGCCGTCACCATTGTTCAAATAAACCCTGAGGTAATCGTTCCCGCCCCAAAAGCCGCAGCCGGTAACTGCGATGTCCTGATTACCGTCACCGTTAAAGTCGCCCCAGGCAGTACCGCCGCCCCAATATCCTACTCCCCAGCCGGGGGTAGGTTCTATAAAATGCGGATCATACGGTGTTTTATAGGCAATTACCGCTGCACCGTCGCTTACCAGCGCGGTGGAGGTAGCTGATGTTAAGCCAAATTGATCTTCCGCCCAGGCGCGCCACCAGTAGTACACATTCGGGTTCAACGCCGGCCAGGTATAGTTCAACGTGCCCTGGCTGGTCAAAGCTGAGCGCGTGCTGGCGAATATACTGGTCCAATCGGCAGCATCGTTAGTTGTTATTGACGTTATCTGGATATTGAACCGCACCTGCTGGCCCAGGTCGGTATCGATGATAGTGAACGATGAAATGATAGCGCCGGAATTTATCCAGGTAAACGAAGTCATTGAAACCATTGAACCGTTCAGCTGTTCCAGGCTGGATATTGTCGGCGCATGGTTAGTGTACGAACAGATCGTGCTTGCCAGTATGCTGTAGGTGGTATGACCGTCCCCTGTGGCTGAAGAGTACCATGTCGACCAGGCGGCCTGGGAATTTTCTGTTTCGATCGCGAACCAGTATTTTTTGCCGTTGGTAAGCCCCCCTACGTTGTAGCTCTGCCTGCTCATGGCAGTAGCAACCGTTGAAATAGTTATACTCTGGATAGCCATAGTAGACTGCATGGTCGTAAAATTATCGGTCGTGATAACGTTCACCGTCGAATATTTAATTTTGAAGGCGGAACCTGCGTTCAGGTCGCCGGTCTGCCCGTTACCGCCGGGTGCCGTCCAGGCAAGATTAACGGCGCCCAGAGCCGCATTGTTCGTGGCTACCAGGTCGCTTATCACCTGCGGGGTTGTCGCCGTCATCGCATACGCGGTCGCGGCATTAGACAACGCCGACCAGTTACCGTTCCAGCTGGTACTGTCTACGCCTACCTCATCCCTCACCCAGGCACGGACGTAATAGGTCCCGCCTGGGGTAAGCCCTACAAGCGTCGTTGACTGTGTTGTGCTCGGCGTGGAGTTGGTAGGTATCGTTATCTGATATTTGTTTAACGGGTCCGTCCAGTTAGATGCCGCATCCGTCCAGAAACCGGCCGATGCGATGGTGTAGGTGGAATAGCGTATTTTAAAGACACCACCGTATATGTTGTTCGCGGTTCCGTCCGCGCCGGGGGAGGTCCAGTTTAGTTTCAGCTCGCCACCGGAGTTGCCTTTCAATGCGGTAAGGTTGGTGATAGCAGCCGGCGCCGTGCCCATGGGCATATACAGTGTGCCTTCCACCGACCAGGTACTGCGCAAAAGACTGCCATCAATGGTTTGTATGCGGTAATAGTACGATGTTCCGCCCTGGATGGTGGCAGTGCTTAAATTCAACTGAATGCCGAATTTCGGCGAGGGATCCGTACCCCAGACCTTTGCCGCAGGACGGTAAAACGTTCCATAATCATCGCCTTCAGACGCCCAGGTATTTATGAATGCACCGGCTGACGAGGGCGCTGATATCAATTTTTTGTTCGATGCAAGCGTCGTTTGAGCCGTTGATATTTCCACCTGGAAAGAAAGCGTGCGCGACGATGCGGTTGCGTCGTACTGCGCTGCCGGCCAGGTTATCATTACCGTGGAACCGGTTATCGCGTATGAAGACTGGTAGGTAAGACTTCCCGGCGGGACGGGCGCATTGGTAGCGATACCCATTTCATGGGTTTTGTTAAAGAAGGCTTTCAAATAGTAGTGGCCGCTGTCATTACCATTTTGATTCGACACGACAGCGTCCGCATCGCCGTCGTTGTCCAGGTCGCCAAGAGCAACATTGCAGAAACTGTTCCAGCCGGGCTGGATATCGCTGGACGTGAACGTGCCATTGCCATTGTTCAGTTCCAGCCTGAACTTACCGCCGTTGCCATTCTGAAGCCCGCCAATTACCATATCGGGCTTACCATCGTTGTTGATATCGGCCCAGGCGATTACCGCACCGCCGTCGGCGCTGCCAAACCAGCCGGCGCCGTCAGGCTGAAGGGTTGTATCGGTAAAGGTCGCATCGCCATTGCCCTTATCCACCCTGAAACCCGCAACACCGCCTACCGCTGCGTCCAGGTTGCCGTCAAGGTTATAATCCCCAAACGTCATTGAGGCATACCCCTGGTCGCCCCCATTGTAACCCGCGTCCGGTGTGGTAAAAGCTGAATTAAATTTCCCGTTGCCGTTGCCTTTGTATATTCTGGCATAGCCCGCGAAGCCGTCACTGGTACCTGCGACGGCTATATCCAGGTTACCGTCGTTGTTGCAATCAACGGTACATATCCCGCCCCACCAGTTGTCTACACCCCAGCCGGGATCAGGCTGCACAGGGGTTGTGTTAAAACTTCCATTGCCATTATTCATGAACACATAAAAACGCTCCGCACTACCATCCGTTCCTGCGCCTGCAAGGTCAAGATAACCGTCATTGTTGAAATCGCCCCAGGCAATAACCCCTTGGTCACCGCTGCTACCCAAACCGCCGCCAGATATCAGGTCCAGCGAAGAATTAAATGTTCCGAGACCGCTATTTTTGTAAATGCGCAGGCGTGGAGAGCCGCCATCGTAACCACTTACCGCAAGGTCCAGGTCGCCGTCGTTATTATAATCACCCCAGGCGGCGGAACCATTAACGCCCACGCTGTTGCTCGGCGCTACTGCGATCTGGTTAAAACTCCCGTCTCCGTTGTTTTTATAAACCTTGCTAATGTAGCTTGAGCCGGTATAACCAATAACCGCCATATCAAGCGTGCCGTTGTTATCGAAATCACCGAGAGAGACAAAACCGCTGTTAACACCCAGGCCGGGCACCAGATCAATTCCGGTAGGGTCGAAATTCGTCTTGTAGGATAGCACCGGGTTGTTGCCGTCGGCAAGAGTGGTTGCTACGGACGATGCAACGCTGCTTCCGTTTATGCAATACACTTGCCACCAGTACAATCCGACCGGCAAGCCAGGCCAGTAATAGGTGGTCGCCCCCTGCGGCAGCCAGCCGGACGTGTAGTCTACCGCAATGCCCTGGTTCCAGACCGGGGCAATGCCGGCGGCGGTAACCGAGGTTATTTGAATGCGGTATTTAACCGGGCTACTGCCGTTGGGGTCCGTAAGCGTGAACGATGAAAATATAACGTCACCCGCCTTGCCGACCCAGCCGTATGACGATACCGTTGCACCCCCCACAAGGCATTGCATAAGCCCGGATGGTGTGTTCGGCGGGAGCGGCGCCGCAGCACAAATAGATCTTTCCGCAGACCAGGTACTGCGCATCAAGCCGGCATCAATAGTTTGTACGCGGAAGTAATAGGTGGCGTTCGCCTGCAAATTGCCATACGGAACCTGATAACTTGATCCCTGTGTAATTTGGGAAAGGCCTGCCCGCTGTTTTACCGCAGGGCGGATATAATTACCTTGATCAGAAGGGTAATCCCAGGGTATTTTGTAGCCGTTAGCCCCGGACACCCTCATATTGCTGCCGGTAAGCGTTGTGGGCGCGGTCGCCATTTCCACGTTGTAATAGATCGAGTACGAGGAATGGCCCACATCATACTGGGCGGGCGTCCAGCACAGCGTTATACTGGCGCTGTTAACGTTGTAGCTAAACAGGGCGGTAAGACCGGCGGGCGGCTGCGGCGCGGTATTAGTGTTGCCCATTTCGTAATTCTTATTCTTGTATACGCTCAGGAACCTGGCGTTCGAACCATCATTCTTCTGGCCGGCTACAACTATGTCGGCATCCCCGTCACCGTCAAGATCTCCCAAAACTATGTAGGAAAAATTCTGCCCGGTGGTCGCGGGGCTCAGGTCTGTCGCCGTAAAATTGCTGCCGCCATTATTAGCGATCAGCTTTAAGAAGTTGCCTTGATAACTTCCGACAACGACTACATCCAATTTACCATCATTATTCATGTCTGCTAAAGCCGGTGTACCCTCATTTCCACCAAACTGAACGCCCCCGGAAAACGTGCCATTACCGTTGTTCTGCCATATGCCGTCGGGCAGGCACACATCCACATTGCCGTCGTTATCGTAATCGCCGTAGGTATACCCGCCGCCGTACGGCCAGGGCACATCGTTGCCTGAATTGGTAAAGGTACCGTCACCGTTGTTCTTGTAAATGCGGTTGTCCCAACTTCCTGTCCCGGTCATGCAGATATCAAGGTAACCATCATTATTGTAATCGAAAAAACCTGCAGTGGAATATCCTGAGGCGTCACTGGGATCGGGATCTATGGGTACAGGGTTGAAGCTTCCATTGCCCAGATTCGTGAACAAATAGAAACGATTTTGGTATGCCGGATAATCCTGGCCCTCTGTTACTATGTCCAGATAACCGTCGTTGTTATAATCTCCCCATTGTGCATTTCCATAGTGAAGTCCCCAGCCAGGTTTCGGCTCTATCGGCGTTGAATTGAACGTACCGTCGCCGTTGTTTTTAAAAACGTACAAATGTACCGGGCCATCAGAACCATTACCGTTCACCAGCAGGTCAAGGGAACCATCGTTATTGTAGTCGCCCCAATTGATGGATCCGTTATCGGAGCCCCAGCCGGTGATCGGCTCAACGAACGCCTGGTTAAATGTTCCATCGCCATTGCCTTTATAAACGCGGCATATGGTCTGAGACCCTGTGTAACCGGCCACGGCAAGATCCAGCGTGCCGTTATTATCATAATCGCCAAGCGCCAGGCCGCCAAAAACCCCATTGCCTTCCCCAAAATCAACACCGAGACCCGACGAAACATCGATGCCCCGCGGGTCCACATCAGTCTTGTAGGCGAATGCCGCCGGGCCGCCTGCGGAGAGCACGGTGATCGTCGAGGAAGCCACACCGGCGCTTTCCGCCCAGATGCGCCACCAGTAAATGCCGGGAGAAGTAAGGGCGGGCCAGTTATACCAGGTCGTGCCGGCGTTCAGTACGCTGGAACGCTTGGTGCCCCACAATAACTTTGTCCAGTCCGGTTGGTCGTTAACGGTGGCGGAGGTTGCCTGAATGCAGTATGAGCTGCTGCCGGGAAGAGTGAACGAAGAGACTATGAGAGACGAGCTGGTCCATGAGAACGATGAAAGAGTAACAGAACCGCTGACACGCTGCATTACATTGGTCGGCGCGCTGGTAGCCATTGAAACGGAGGGCAAAAATAATAGCGCAGCAACCGCGAAAATTATCGCGAGTGTAGCGCTTTTAGAGTTAACTGTTCGCAAACACAATCGAACGACCATGACGTTCTCCATGCGAAAATAGTGATACATGAGTAAAAAAGGTATACAGTAACTTCTTCACTATAAATTATAAGATGAATCGTATGAATATCAATACATTTAGACGTTTAAGGGCGTCTGTATGGCAGGTAACAACAAATATTACTGAATTTTCAACGATAAAGCAATAAATAACACACACCAATTAATCTAAGTGTGTGTTTTTAAACAATGCACCATCATACGTAACGCGGCCATCGTTTTAGTACTCAAGGTTACTTGGGTATTACTCCCCCCTATTCCCTTGCAAAATGTTTTTCACCGCATACATGGGATATACTTCTATTTTCTCAAATTTTGCGAAATTTTCCAACGACACTCTTATGCCCATTTTAGAGTTGTGCTCCTGCATGAATAATCTCAGGCTCTGCATTTGTCCCGAATAGCCGGATTTTACCTCAACCGGTAAAATATCATTCCCTTTCTGTATAACATAATCAACTTCTGCGTTGCTTGCTCTTTTTTCCCTGTGCCAATAATACAAATCACTTCGTAAAGATGATGGATTATTTTTAATAATTTCAAGCCCGACAAATAATTCCGCAAGGCTTCCTTTATTGAGCGCCGTAAAATTATTATCCGCAATTATCGACGAGATGTCTAACCCGAGCAATTTTTGATAAAGTCCAAAATCAAAAAGAATAACTTTGAACTTTCTGCTGTCGATACCCGCGCCCAAAGGCAAGCCCTGCGCGGAAGTATGGAATACTTTAATTGCCAGCCCCGCCATAACGATCATGTCTAAAGCATCTTTAATGGCGATATGCGAAGAATGGGAATCGACGTTTGAATACTTAAATTTATTTCCGGACTGATATACTATCGAGCTGAAAACCTCATTTATTCTCTGCGAAGGCGACCGGTTCTTATATTTTGCAAAATCGTCTTTAAACGTTTCGATCAAATCATTTATTTTTTTTTGGCATGCTAACAGATCTTTTCGTTCGACGTATTCTTTTACTACCTCAGGCATTCCACCGATAATAAAAAAAATCTTTAGATAATCGATCAGTTTCTCATGGAACGCGGTATCAAGGGGAGACTTATAACTGGATCCGGTTTTTATTTCAGTAAGCTTACGTTCATCCAAAGCGATCAAAAACTCATCAAATGACATCGGATAGAGATATAATGAAGTGATCCTTCCCACTCCCTGTGCCGGTATTTGCGAAAGAGCAAATTCCAGCAATGAGCCGGTTGCTATCAAGTGAAGACGAGGCATCTTTTCATAAAAGTATCTCAGCGAACTTAAGGCTTCCGGGCAGGATTGGATCTCATCGAAAAAGAGGAGTGTTTTACCCTGGATTACAGGTTTCTTAAAATACGCAGAAAGTTTCTGACAAAGCATCTCCGGGTTCAGGGAACCCTTAAAAAATTCCTTAACCGGTTTTTCTTCCTCAAAGTTTACTTCAAGGTAATGCGGAAAAGTTTTCCCTAACGCCCTTACAGAATACGTTTTACCAACTTGCCTGGCGCCGCGCAAAAGCAAAACTTTTCTATGATCGTCATTTTTCCATTCAGACAGAAGCCTATCTATGTGTCTTTCCATACCACAATTATACACACTAATGTTAACATAGTCAAGTCAAGTTTAAGCTATTTTGACAACAATATCAAGCCAACATTTAACTGACATGTACAATATATCAATCCAAAATTAATTTAAAAGGATACTAAATGCAACCATGTTTGCATGGAACGGCCTTATTTCACCGGTATATTTTTTTCCTGCATAAATTCCCTGAGGTCCGCGTTGCCCGGGTTCAGCTGCAGGGCCTTCTGCCAGGCTTTAACCGCGTACTGGCGCATACCCATCGCGTAATACGCCGAGCCAAGCCGCACGTAGCTCAGGTCCTTGTTCGGGTCCGCGCGCAGGGCGTATAAACAGTCTTTCGCCGACAGGTCGTAATACCCCTGGTTGAAATCCGTTACCGCGTTGCGCAGTTTGTAATTGATATATTCGTCCCGCGACATGTTCGACAGCATCGGGTCCGGCGCTTTATCGTCGAGCCCGGGGAATTCGTCTTTCTGGTCAGACCCTTTGCCGCCCTTGCCCCCGCCGTTCTCACCGGACTGGTTTTCCTGCGGCTTTGCCGATCCTTTACCCAGCATCTTTTTCAGCAGCTCGATATAATAGTTCACTTCCGTGTTGCCGGGGATAATGCCCGCGAACACCTGCAGTTCGTTCAAAGCATCCTCGTAATCCGGCACGCTGTACGCCATAAGGCCCTTGGCGTAGGCTACTTCCGAGGGCGCCGCGTTCGCCTTGATGTTCGCCTGCATCCGGGAAAGGATCTCTTTGACATACGCGATGGCGTGGTCCTTTAACTGCCGGCTGGTCTCCAGGGATTTTATCAGTGTCTCGAACATATCGTAGGCGGTAAAGTACTGGCCTTTGTCGAAGGCGGTGACCGCGTCTATATAATCGCGCGGCTGTTTCGCAAGCTCAAAAGTGTTCGTTTTCGGTTTGCCGATCGATACCACCAGGCTCAGCCGGTGCGAGCCGCTGGTGTTCGTTATACCCGACAAGGGCATGGAAAAACCGTAATCAAAACGGATGATATTGTTATAGCTGTATGACACGCCGCACGACACCACCGACAGATTGCCGCTGCCTTCCTGCAGGCCCGCGCGCAGCGCCAGCTGGTCGGAGAATAGCCATCTTTCAAAGCCGGCCGCGTATGTTATCGCGTCGCTTCTGGTCTGTATTTCAAGCGGTATTAACAGGCCTTCGTCCTGGTAGCACAGGCCCAGGGTTGTCGTCATGGGCAGCGGGTTTGCGGCGGCAAGGCCGGTATCGGGGCTGGTTATATCCTTCGCCACCAGGGCCAGGGCCAACCTTTTGCTGTACTGGTAATAGCTGCCCAGATCGTAGGACATGAAAGCTTTGGAATACCCGTTGGCGAACACGGGGTCGCGCCCGAACGATTCGCCTGAAAAGTCTATGGCGTTTTCAGTGTAGAGATTAGGCACGTAGTCTTTCGACATGAATTTCATAGAGGCGCCGAGGTACACTTCTTTACCGACGAGCTTTCCATACGAGAGCATTGAGGTGCTTTCCTTGTACAACCCGGAAACGTCGAACGTATGGATGCCCAGGCCGATGCCGCCGTACAGCTGCGTCCCGTACACCGCGCTTATGATGTTCTCATCGATCGTATTAAGGTCGCTCAAACCCATCAGCAGCCGGCTTGAGGTGGTCGCGATCTCTTTGTGGTGCAGCCGCCCAAGGCCCGCAGGGTTATAGAACGTGGCATACGCGTCGTCGGCGATAGCCACATAGCAGTCCCCCATGCCGGCAGAGCGTGCGCTGCTGCCCAGTTCGTTGAATTCAGCGTGGGCGGCAGCCGCCCCGCAAAGTAGAAATCCCGTGATAATGGTGCGCTGTATAGTGTTTTTCATAATTTATTTCGCCAATATTATTACCCCGTTGATCACCTTCGCGTCGGAGCCTATCACCTCTATCTGATAGACGTACGCACCAGGCTCCGCTACCTTGCCGCCGTCTCTGGTGCCGTCCCAGATCAGCGAGGAGTTATCATCGGATTTAACCAGGTTGCTTACAAAAGCCCCTTCCGGAGTATATATTTTTCCTCTAACGGCGTCATCTTTCGGGTTTTCATACTGGAATACCACATAATCGTTGCGGTGATCACCGTTAGGGGTAAATATCGTCGGAAAAACTTTTGTCATTGAGAAACTGGTGGCGGCGATTGAACGCTTGATCATGAATTTGCCCAGATGTCTGACCGACACTTGCATGGAATTCGTATTCGTTAATTTGTTAAGTTTTATCCATTCAACGCCGCTGTGCCAGAACATGGAAATGTCCTGCGCGATATTTACGGGAGCAGCGCTTAAGTTAACGCGTTTGCCTGAGCCGAACACAGGGTTTTGCGAGAATTGCCACACGACCTTGTTAAGCGGCTTATCGAACATAAAACTGCTTATCTTTTGACGTGTGCCGGCGGTAACGGCCTTAAATTCGAATTGCAGGAGAATGGCAGGATCCGCCGGCATTGTTTCCTGATCCACGACGATATCGATATTTTCCTTGTTCGGACCGCGCCTGTACAACAGGCCTGCTTCACTTTGAGGCATAACAAGATTCACCTGTTTATCAGACGATTCTACGATCAGGTTAAGGTCGCGGCTGGTGTCGCAATACATGGAAGCGGCGCTGGCGTTCCCGCTGGTATCGACGCATTGCACCTTGTAATAATAGACAGCCGAGTTACTCAGGTCGATCGCGGTATCCGTCCACTGGCAGCCGACACCGCCGGCATAGGGTATGGCGGCAACGTTATCCCACGGATCGTCCAGACCAGTCGTGCGATAAATAACGCTTGAGGCCTGGTCTACACACTGCGTGCCGTCGGTATTATATTGAGGCATATCCCAGGAAATAACGGGATGCGCGTCAACAACGGCTATCTGTATGCCGGAAGGGGGCAGGGGCTGCGTTATATCGGTCTTCTTACGCGGCACCGTTACCACCGCGGTTACAACCGCCGAAGGGCTGCTGACCAGCACTTGCGGCGCGCTGTCGACCCCTACTATGAAATAATAATACGTGGCGCCGGCGCTGACAGCTTCGTCGATAAAGACCGTATTCGTACTGGTGCCTATGGAAGCGAACGACGATTGCGGCGCAAAAGTTAACGAACGCCATATTTGATAACGGTCGAAGTCCAGATATCCCTGGAAGCTTCTCATATCGTCCCATTTTAGAACAACAATAGGCGAAGTACTGGCAACCACCGTCAGCCCTGTAGGAGGTACCGGTTGCACATCAGTGGTGAATACGAACGCCTGGCTGTTGTGCGTCGAAGAATTTGCGTCTATCAACGAAACGGTCCCGGCTAGACCCACGCTCTCAATAGCGAAATACCACGAGGTGCTTACCGCCAGGCCGGTAAGAGTGATGGCATCGGGGTTCGCGGGCGTTCCGGGCTCCGGGAACGTATGGATGAAGGGCGCTGCGTTCCACCAGGCCGTTGTATCGTCGGTAAGGGCGCCGACGCTGAACGTGGCGGCCCTGACTTCATACAACGACACCGTGACCGGCGCGGATGTAGAGGCCGAGGGCGCCGTCCAGGTAAGAAGCACATTTCCCTCGTTTAAACCATTAACGGCTGTCAGGTCAGTTACCGGTGGCGGCGGCAGGGTCTTTACCCGCATAGCCCAGCAGGTCGCGCCATTCGACACCGCCGACCAATTGCCGTTCCAGGTCGTACTGTCTATCCCAACCTCATCACGCGTCCAGGCGCGAATGTAGTAGGTCACACCCTGGCCGAGACCCGACAACAGGTACGATTGCGCTTCGCCGGGCGCCGTGTTCGTGTTAATAGTGATTTGATATTTATTCACCGGGTCAGTCCAGTTCCCTGCAGCGTCCGTCCAGAATGTCCCGGCTGCCGTTGTATAGGTTGAATAGCGTATCTTGTACACGCCGCCGACGATGTTTCCGTTGTAACCATCCGTCCCCGGCGCTGTCCAGCTCAGATCTATCGAGCCGGCGCCTTGTCCTGTCAGCGCCGAAAGGTTTGTTATAGCACCCGGCAGATAATCCGGCGTTACTGTCGATACAGATGTGGACCACCCGCTTTCCCCGCCATTGCCGTTTGCCTTTACGAACAGGTAATACGTCGTTGCCGGCTGTAACGCGGGGTTCAGAACAATTGCGCTGATCGCATTAACACCCAGTGTGGTTGTGGAGGCGTAGACAGTAACAGGATTGTTAGGCGACGTCGATGCTGCCAGCGTATATCCGGTCGCGTTGGCTATCATATCCCAGGTAACCGCTATGGAACTCTGGTACACCCTGCTCACCGTTAAATTCTGCGGTATCCCCACGCAGGCCGCCCAGCATGTCGCCCCGTTCGACAACGCCGACCAATTGCCGGTCCAAGTCGTGCTGTCAACGCCAACTTCGTCTCGCGTCCAGGCACGAATATAATAGGTAACGCCCTGCGTTAAACCGCTCAAGGTGTACGATTGTGTATCGCCGACATTCGTATTAGTTGCGATCGTTATCTGATATTTGTTGACCGGGTCCACCCAGTTCGCCGCCGCATCCGTCCAGAAAGCTCCCGAGGCGGTGGTATACGTAGAATACCGCACTTTGTAGTAACCACCGATAATAGCGCCGCTTGGGCCGTCATCACCCGGCGAAGTCCAGTGCAGAGCTATGCTGCCCAGCGCAAAACCCGGGGCGGCTGCAAGGTCGTTCAGCGCGTTAGGCACAACGGTGTCAATGATCACCGACCACGTTGACGCCCAGGCAGAATAGTTCGCTGCATTGTCCACCGAGCGCACCGTCCAGTACCATCTGTTCGTCGACAACATCATGACAGCCGCATTGTTTGCCGTCACCGATGAATACACCACCCCGCTGAGATCTGAGGCAGTAGATAACCGTAGCGTATAACCGGACACGCCGGATATATTGTCGGTCGCACTGTTCCAGCTGAACGCCAGCGTTATTTGATTCGTTGTATAATTATCCAACGGCGCCGTCAGCACCGGTACGCTTGATGGCGTGGAATCGATCACTACCGACCACGTTGACGACCAGGCGCTGTAGTTACCGGAATTGTTTGCGGCACGCACCGACCAATACCATTTGTTTGAAACCTGTGTCATGCCGGCCAGAGTATTGCCCGTTGTTGAACTGTATACTGTACCGCTAAAATCCAGCGCGGTAGATATTCGCAGCGTATAATCCGCAACACCCGAAAGCGTATCCGTTGAGCCCTGCCAGCTGAACGTCAGCGCCATCTGGTTCGTGGTGTAATTGTCCAGCGGCGACAGCAGCAGCGGCACGGTCGGGGCACGTGTATCGACGAGTACCGTCCACGTACTAGCCCACGCCGAATAATTCCCGGCATTGTCACTGGAACGCACTGTCCAGTACCACTTTGCACAAGCAGGTATTGTCATTGCAGCAATAGTATTTGTCGTGGCTGATGAATATATCGCCCCGCTAAAGTCAGGCGCTGTCGAGAATCGCAAGGTATAGCATGCCACACCGGTTAAGTCATCTGTTGAAGAATTCCAGCCGAATGTTACCATAGTCTGGTTGGTCGTTGAGCCATCCAGAGGGCCAGTGAGGGCCGGCACCGTCGGAGGTGTTGTGTCCACCACCAGCGTATACGTAGATGCCCAGGCGCTGTAGTTAGCCGCGTTATCCAGCGAACGCACCGTCCAGTACCACCGGCCGGAGGTCATTGCCATCTGGGCTGCGGTGTTCGCTGTTATTGATGAATATGTTACACCAGTGAAATCTGGCGCGGTAGAAAGCCGCAGTGTGTAATCGTTCACACCTGTCAGATTGTCGGTCGCGCTGTTCCAGTTGAACGCCAGCGTCATTTGGTTCGTTGTGAAATTATTCAGCGGCGAGGTCAATATCGGCACGCTCGGCACTACAGTATCCATAATCACCGCCCATGTTGACGACCAGTTGGAATAGTTGCCCGAATTATTTAAGGCGCGTACCGACCAGTACCATTTGTTAGTCGTTAAGTTCATGATGGCTGCGGTGATGGCCGTTGTTGAGCTATACGTCGTACCACTGAAGTCGGGGGCCGTCGATAACCGCAGCGTATAGTTCGTAATACCTGAAACCGTGTCCGTTGAGCCCTGCCAATTGAACGCCAGTGTCATCTGGTTTGTGGTGAAGTTGTCCAATGGTGAAAGCAGCAGCGGCACGGTCGGCGCACGCGTGTCTACCACCACCGACCACGTGCTCGTCCACGCTGAATAGTTCTCAGCATTATCAACTGACCGCACCGACCAATACCATTTGTCGGAGCTCTGAATAGTCATTCTTGCTGCGGTGTTTCCGGTAACTGACGAATATATCACCCCACTGAAATCAGGCGCTGTTGATAACCGCAGGGTGTAGCCGGCAAGGCCTGTTATGTCATCCGTCGAGGCACCCCAGTTAAACGTTAAAACCGTCTGGTTGGTTGTCGAACCATCCAGCGGGTTGGTAAGGATAGGCACCGTTGGCGGTGTTGTGTCTATTACCAGCGACCATGTCGAGGCCCAGGCTGAATAGTTGGCCGCGTTGTCCAGTGAGCGTACTGTCCAGTACCACCGGTCGGAGGTCAGCGCCATTTGAGCTGCCGTGTTCGCTGTGATTGAAGAATAGGTTACACCGGTGAAATCCGCCGCTGTAGACAACTGCACCGTATAATCATTCACACCCGTTAAATTGTCCGTTGCGCTGCTCCAGCTGAACGACAGCGTCATTTGGTTCGTCGCAAAGTTATCCAACGGCGAAAGCAGCAGCGGCACGGTTGATGCTACCGTGTCCACCACCAGAGAATACGTGGATGCCCACGTGCTGTAGTTGCCCGCGTTGTCGCCTGAACGGACCGTCCAGTACCATTTGTTAGAAGTCAGGTTCATTGTGGCAGCGGTGTTATCGGTTACCGACAACATTATCACCCCACTGAAATCGGCTGCTGTCGACAACCTCAGCGTATAGCCGGACACACCGGAAAGGTTGTCCGTCGCGCTTCCCCAGTTAAACGCCAGTGTCATCTGGTTCGTGGTGAAGTTGTCCAGCGGCGTCGTTAGTATCGGCATTGTCGGCGCTATCGTGTCCACGACCACCGACCACGTTGAAGCCCACGCTGAATAGTTCGCCGCATTGTCTTGCGAACGCACCGTCCAATACCATTTGTTCGTTGTCAACGCCATTACGGCTGAATTGTTCGCTGTTATCGACGAATACGTCACGCCGGTGAAATCGGGAGCCGTTGAAAGCTGCAGCGTATAGCCGTTCACGCCGGACAGATTGTCCATCGATATATTCCAGTTAAACGTCAGCGTCATTTGGTTCGTAGTATAGTTATCTAACGGCGCCGTTAGTACCGGTATGCTTGAGGATACGGTATCTATGACCACCGACCACGTTGACGACCAGGCGCTGTAGTTGCCGGAATTGTTTGCGGCTCGAACCGACCAGTACCACCGGCACGAAACTAACGCCCTGCTGGCAAGGGTGTTGGCTGTTGTTGAGCTGTATATAGTACCGCTAAAATCTGGCGCGGTCGACAAGCGCAACGTATAATTCGCTATGCCTGAAAGCGTATCCGTTGAACCTTGCCAGGCGAATGCAGGCGTCATTTGGTTCGTTGTGAAGTTATCAAGCGGCGTTATAAGTATCGGTACCGTCGGAGCATGCGTATCAACGACCACCGACCACGTGCTCGCCCATGCTGAATAATTTACAGCATTATCGACTGAACGCACCGTCCAATACCATTTATCGGAGCTCTGGATAGTCATCGCGGCTGATGTGTTCGTCGTAATTGACGAATATATTACCCCACTGAAATCAGCTGCTGTTGATAAGGTAAGCGTGTAGTTAGCCAGGCCTGTTATGTCATCCGTGGATATGCCCCAGTTGAACGTCAACACCGTCTGATTGGTCGTTGAGCCGTCCAGAGGGCCGGTAAGGATAGGCACCGTCGGCGGTGTTGTGTCAACAATCAGCGTGTATGTCGAGGCCCAGGCTGAATAATTTCCTACGTTATCTAATGAACGCACTGCCCAGAACCAATGGCCAGTTGTCAGCGACATTTGGGCTACAATGTTCGCTGTTATCGATGAATACGTTACGCCCGTGAAATCCGGCGCAGTAGAAAGCCTCAGCGTGTAATCATTCACACCGGTCAGGTTATCGGTCGCGCTGCTCCAGCCAAATGTCAGCACCATCTGGTTGGTTGTGAAATTATCTAGTGGCGATGTTAGTATCGGCACGCTCGGCGCTAGGGTGTCTACCACCACCGACCACGTTGACGACCACGCGCTGTAGGCGCCCACCGGGTTACCCGCCCGAACGCTCCAATACCATTTACTGGTAGTCAAGGCCATTGAGGCATACATATTTACGGTATTAGATGAATAGGTTACTCCTGAGAAATCGGGAGACGATGATAGCCTGAGTGTGTAATTGGAATTTGAGATCGTGTCCGTTGAGTCAGCCCAATTGAATGTAACGGTCATTTGGTTTGTAGCATAATTGTCTAACGGCGAAACAAGCACAGGCACCGTAGGAGAACCACACACATACACCGAACTCTCCGTTGACCAGGTACTGCGCGCAAGGCCGGAATCTATCGTCTGAATACGGAAATAACATGTTGTGTTCATCAAGAAGGCGCTGGTGGAGGGCGCAAACGTATAACCGACCATTGAGGTGCCGGGCGCGCTGGCCCAGCTGGTGGAGATAGCCGGGCGTATGAAGCTGCCAAGGTTGGGGCTGCCGAAGTTCCAGGGTTGTGCAAAACGGCCGGTGGTGGCTATGCGTTTGTCGCCGCTGCCAAGTGTCGTCGGGAATGTGGAGGCTTCAACATTAAAGTAAATAGAGTTAGACGAGTGGCCCACATCGTACTGGCTTGGCTGCCAGGTTATGGTGAAGGTACTCTTCTGCGTTGCAAAGCCGCTGTAATTAAAGTTTATGCTGGCAGAGGGCGGCATGGGCGGCGTATTGGCATTGCCCATCTGGGCTTCCATGTTATTAAAGACGCAGCAGCGGGCTATATTATTGTTGTCTGCCCCGGAAACAGCCAGGTCAAGGCCGCCATCGTTGTTGTAATCCGCGAAGGCAAGCGAACAATCTACAACACCCCAGCCAGGCATCGTCTCAACGGGGCCGCTGTCAAACGCGCCATGGCCGTTGTTGTGGAACAAATACAATTTCCGCGCAGTACCGGCAGCATAGTCAAGGCCGGCGGCGGCAAGGTCTAGATTGCCATCGTTGTCATAATCTCCGACACAAAGTGACAGTGGCGCCTGGCCTGAAATTCCTGTAAAAGTATTATTACCGGCAATATTTACGGAAGAGTCGAACGTGCCATCGCCTTTATTGTGAAATACGCCGGTAAAACCATGGCCTGCTACAAACAGGTCAAGGTATCCATCATTGTTGTAATCCCCCCAGGCAATATTGGAATCAAAGAACGAACAAATATCATTGGTCAAATGGGCAAATGAAAGATCGCCATTGTTTTTATAGACTCGTACAAGGCCTGTCGGCCAGGAAATCGCTATATCCATAAGACCGTCATTATTGTAGTCGCCGCACGCCAATGTGTCGCCGCCGCCGTTTTCATCACCCGAGCTTTCAAGCGGTATATCCGGCCTTATAAAGTTAGGGCCGAAAGTGCCGTCGCCGTTATTGCGATAAATTCTAAAATTGGCCGACACCTTAGCATCGTCCGCGCCGCTAACAACAACATCAAGGCAGCCATCGTTGTCAAAATCACCCAAAGCTATGCCCGCATTTTCTTCGCCCCAGTTGGCAGTAGGCTCCTGGGCGGCGCCAAACGTGCCGTTCCCATTGCTCGCAAAGACCCTGAATGTATAACCAGAAACATCATCAGCGGAGGCGCCTATAACCGCCACATCCTGAATGCCGTCGTTGTTAACGTCGCCCCAAGCGCAGGAAGGCGACCATGACACCCCGAAACCCGGTTTAGGATGTATTGGTGAAGCATTAAAGGAACCATTTTTGGCGTTATCATAAATGCAGAACTCTTCGCCTCCAATCTGATTTTCGCCCGCCACCATCAGATCCTGGTAACCGTCATTTTCTATATCGCCCCACTTAATTGAAGATCCATGGGCGTTGCCCCCAACTCCCCAGCCCGGGTTAACCTCTATATATTTTGCGTCATACGCGGTTTTGTAAGCAAAGACTGCCGGACCGCCGCTCATCAAGGCAGTTGTTGTCGCAGATGTTAAACCATAACTGTCTTCCGCCCAGACGCGCCACCAGTAGAAGTTCCCGGCTGTCATCGCGGGCCAGGTGTAAGTGGTTGTGCCCTGATTCAATAACGGCGAGGTATAATTCAGGAAATAGCCGCTGGTCCACGTGGCAAGACCGTTGCTGGAAACAGTGGTTATTTGGATATGATATTTAATCTGCTGGCCGCTATCTGGGTCGCTCAGTGTGAACGACGACGTTATTACGCCGGAGTTTGTCCACGTAAATGAAGAGATATTGCCCAGCGTGCCGTCTATCTGCACAAGGTTGATTGGGGTGTTTGGCGCCGTATCCATCTGCGCCCAGCTTGTGGCGCCGTTTGACAGCGCCGACCAGTTGCCGTTCCAGCTGGTGCTGTCTACGCCCACTTCGTCACGCGTCCAGGCGCGAATGTAATAGGTTACGCCAGCGGTAAGTCCGGTAAGCGGATAAGACTGCGTTACACCTGGAACAGAATTTGTGGCTATCGTTATCTGATATTTATTGACGTAGTCAGCCCAGCTGGTATCGGCATCATTCCACGATGTTGGGGTATAGGTGGAGTAACGTATCTTATACGCGCCGCCGGTAATATTGCCAGTTATGCCGTCATCACCGGGTGAGGTCCAGGAAAGGTTAATGGTGCCGGGGCCAAAACCGGTGACTGCCGCAAGATTGGTTATCGCGGCTGGCGGTGTGATGTCGCCAGACAAGGTTACTGTTGAGACCGGCAGCGACCAGGCGCTTGCGAGTGCGTTGCCGGTGGACTGAACGAAGAAATAATAGGTGGTTGCTAGGCTTAATGCGGGAGAGTATACCGTCGCGGATGTTGCATTTACACCGGTCGTGGTGGTTGAAGCGGATACGGTAACCGGAATATTGGACGATGTAGAGGCGATCAGCGTATAGCCTGTCGCGCCGTTGATAAGGTTCCATGTAACTGTTACAGAACTATAATATACATTGGTAACCGTAAGAGTCTGCGGCACGCCGAGAACATTTTGATAATTTTCAAATGCGCCAACGTCCCATGCCGCGCCGTATGGGCGGGCGTTGCCGAGAACATCGGTGGAGAATGGCAAATTGGCGTCGGACGAAAGGTTAGCGCCCTTATCGGTAGCGGAGCTTTCGCTTACACTAAGGCGCAAGTCGTAGCGGTTGGCATCAACAAATTGCACGGGAGCGCTGTTAAGGGGGTTTGTACCTGGTGCATCCGCCAGCGTAGGGCCGGAAAGGTTATTATTATTGCCAACACCGGCATTGTTGTAATTTGACTCTGAGTTTCCATACGAGATGTTATTTTTAAGAGTGTCGTTACCGCCAAAAAATAAACCATCCTTACAATTATATACCGTATTATTATAAACGTAGTACCAGACACCGCCATCAACCCCTGCAATGCCAACGTGAGTAATCCCCCCGCCACCCGCAGCGAAATCATATACTATATTGTTTACTATCTTTATCACGCCAGTTCCGCTTCCGCCTCCATCAACAATGCCACCGAAGTAGTCATATGTATTACTGGTACTCGTAGAACCTCTTACTATACAGTTCTCAACAGTGATATCGCAAGCGCCTGCGGGTGTACTCATTCCTATTGCTCGTGTATCGGAACTGCTAGTTGAGTTAAGATGTACTTGCAAACCATCAACTACTATATAGTTAACTTCTAACAAGAGGATATGCCCATTGCCACTCTCAATGTAATATTTGCCCGTATCCCATATACCTGTATGGCGCTGACTGACGCCGGCCTCGCCGCTGGAAACTGGTGTAAATATCCTGATCTTATTCGATGGGCTTGTTACCCACATTCCGCTAAAAGCTACCTTGGTGGTGTCGGCCGCATCACCGTAACAGGCGATATTCAGCTGCACATTATTTGACACCAGGTTTATGCCCGGGTTAACGCTACCGCTTACCAGGCCGCTAATGCCGCTGTTTACCGTCAGTGACTGAAGCACATTATGCAAAGATGTGTACGATCTAAATACCGACCAGGTGTTGGTTTTTACCGATGTAGCAGTTGGTGCAGTTTTGCCATCAGCGCTTTGCACAGTATAACTTGTCGCCGACGTTCTGCTTGAAATAAAGAGAATAGCATCAACAGTACCATCGTTGTTAGCATCGTACTGTATGGCATCACCTACGCCTACTTTATTTGGAAGGCCGCTATCGAATGTCGCGGTACTGCCGGAAATAACAAGCCCATTTCCCGCGCCCGTAACTAATGCAGTTGTGCTGCCGGGCCCAACGGAACGATATATCATGGCGGGCGGTATAAACGCCGTGCAGGTGCTGGCGTACAGGTTGTAGGCGGCAACATCGGCTGATGATTGCCAGATGGACCAGCCACCCTCGGCATTTTCAGTTTCCAAGGCGAACCAGTAGGTGGTGCTGCCAATTAGGCCCGTTATGTTGTAGCTTTGCAGGCTCATGGCGGTGGTGTTGGTTGAGATCGTTACCGTCTTCACCGCAAGATTTGCCGGCGGCGAAGTGAATGTGCTTGAATTGATAATGCCAACAGTGGAGTATTCTATCTTAAACGCCGAGCCTGCTGTAAGGTTTCCGGTCTGTCCGGCATCGCCGGGGGCTGTCCAGGTAAGCATTACCGCGCCAGAACCTATGCCGCCGGCGGTAGCATAAAGGTCTGTTACAACGGCTGGCGGCACGGCGGATTGGCATTTACATTCGGCAGACCAGGTGCTGCGCATTAAGCCGGAATCAATTGTCTGAATTCGGAAATAGTATGTGGTGTTATATACGAACGCGCTGGTTGAGGGCGCGAAAGTATAGCCCACAATGCTTGTGCCTGTTGCGCCGGCCCAGCTGGTGGAGATAGCCGGGCGTATGAAGCTGCCAAGGTTGGGGCTGCCGAAGTTCCAGGATTGTGCAAAACGGCCGGTGGTGGCTATGCGTTTGTCGCCGCTGCCAAGTGTCGTCGGGAATGTGGAGGCTTCAACATTAAAGTAAATAGAGTTAGACGAGTGGCCCACATCGTACTGGCTTGGCTGCCAGGTTATGGTGAAGGTACTCTTCTGCGTTGCAAAGCCGCTGTAATTAAAGTTTATGCTGGCAGAGGGCGGCATGGGCGGTGTATTGGCATTGCCCATCTGGGCTTCCATGTTTTGGAAAATGCCAAGGAAACATCTGTCGCCGGCTTGACTTACACCGGCTGCGGCTATATCAACATCGCCGTCGTTATTATTATCTGATAGCGCGAGAGTACCGTTAATTCCCAAACCAGGCAGGGGCGTTGAACGTGAACCTGAGAATGTGGAATTTCCGTTGTTATGAAGGAATCTTACGTTGCCCATGTTAAGGCTGCCAATTTGCCCTGAAGCCGCCACATCAATGTTGCCGTCGTTATCATAATCAGCAGCAGCTAGCTTTATGCTCCACATGCCGCCGCCGTCGGAACAGATATTTGTTGGTGTTCCGCTAAGAGAACCGCTACCAGTGTTTGAATAAATCTGTATGCCAGCGGCCATATCATAAACACACATGTCCAGGAAACCGCCATTACTGTAATCGCCCCAGGCTATGTCACCAATACCGCTCTTTACAAAGGCTGGCGTCGGGTTAAATGTGCCATTGCCATTGTTTCTATATACACGCACCTCAGTCGCACCGCTTGTGTTATTGCCGCATAAAGATATATCCAGATCGCCGTCGTTGTTGTAATCTGCCCAGCACATACGGCCACTTGACATACCCCAGCCTGTTTGCGGCTCAATAAAGTTAGGGTCAAATGTTCCATCGCCTTTGTTGCGGAATATTCTAAATACACCGTCGCTGACAGGGCCGCCGTCGGAACCCATCATCGCCAGGTCAAGGTTGCCGTCATTATCATAGTCGCCCCAGGCAACAGCGCTCCCGTATCTGCCCCAGCCAGGGATGGGATCAACGTGGCTGGCACTAAAGCCACCGGAGCCGTTGTTAACATAAACTCTTAGCAGGCCGGGGTCACTGCCGTTAAATCCGGTAACCGCAAGGTCCATATTTCCATCATTATTAAAATCACCCCACGCTAAATCTCCCAGGGCCAAGCCAACACCAGCCTCGGGTACTATGTAAGATGGATTCATGGATCCGGTGCCATCGCCATTGTTTAAATACACTCTCAGAGTGCGTGTATAACTAACATCCGTACCGATCACTGCAAGGTCTTGGTAACCATCGCCATTCAAGTCGCCCCAGGCAAGTGCTGTCCACCACCCAAATCCCCAGCCGGGAGTAGGCTCTAGGTAAGCCGCATTAAACGGCGTTTTGTATGCAACTACCGCAGGGCCCGTGCTGCCAATAACACCAAGCGCGGCAGATGTAGCCGACGTTAAGCCAAAACTATCTTCCGCCCAGACGCGCCACCAGTAGAAGGCGTTGGGATTGAGCGTTGGCCAGGTGTAGGTTGTGGTTCCCTGGTTCATCAGCGCTGAACGAGTGCTAACGAACAATCTCGTCCAATCGGCGGCTTCATTTGTTGTTACCGAGGTGATCTGAATATCAAACCGCACCTGATCGCCAACATTGGGGTCGGTTATAGTAAACGACGAAACAATGTTGCCGGAATTCGTCCACGTAAACGACGAGATATTGCCGAGGCTGCCGTCTATCTGCGCAAGGTTGAACGGCGCATTCGGGGCGAGATTTACATAATTTGTATAAGCCCAGGCAAAGTCGTTGTAGGCGGCGACATCTGCCGATGACTGCCAGACAGACCACACGCCCTCGGCGTTTTCTGTTTCCAGGGTGAACCAATAGGTGGTACTGCCGATAAGTCCCGTAACGTTGTAGCTTTGCGGGCTCATGGCGGTGGTGTTAGTGGATATAGTAATGCTCTTAACGGCAAGGCTCGCCGGCGGCGAAGTAAACGTGCTGGAATTGATAATGCCAACCGATGAATACTCGATCTTGAACGCTGAGCCAGTGGCTAGGTTACCAATTTGGCCGGCATCGCCGGGGGCCGTCCATGTTAGCATTACGGCACCAGTGCCGATTCCGCCGGCGGTTGCATACAGGTCTGTTACGCCAGAGGGCGGTGTGCCCGTGAAATACGTAAATTCCGTTGACCAGTTGCTTCTTGCAAGGCTGCTGTCTATTGTCTGCACGCGGTAATAATAGGTGGTGTTGGCTTTTATTGAGTTGGTGCTTAAGTTCAGCTGGTAGCCATGTTTAGGCGTAACATCTGTTCCCCACACCTTTACCGGCGGGCGGTTGAATGTGCCGTAGCTGTCGCCTTCACTGGCCCATGGGGTCATGAATGATGTGGGGGATTGTATCAACGTCTGGTTCGAGGCCAGCGTCATAGACATCGTGGCAACAGCTACCTGATAAGAAAGCGAGCAGGAAGACATGCCGCTGTCGTATTGAGATGGCGGCCAGGTGATAATTATGGTGGATGATGTTACAGAATACGAAACCTGCGACAACATACCGCTTGGGGCGCTGGGTGCAACGTTAACATTGCCCATATCGTTGTTTCTGTTACGGAAGGCACGCAAGTATATTGCGCTGTTAGAAGCCTGAGTGCCCTCTGCAATAATATCTTCGTCGCCGTCGTTGTCAATATCTCCGATGGCCACAGCGCCATTAACACCCCAACCCGGAGAAATATCAGCCGCGGTAAATGTGCCGTTCCCGTTGTTAGTGTATGTGCGTGAGGTGTTTGTGCCGCCAATAGTCGCGCCGTTCATTACCAAGTCAGGCTTACCGTCATTGTTAAGGTCGCCCCAGGCAAGGCTTGCCATATAACCATTGGTAGCGGCACGTTGGTAACCGCCGCTGCCTTCAGGCATAACTGGAGTAGCGTTAAAAGTGCCGTCGCCTTTGTTTGTATCTATCCTGAATGTGCCGGCAGCTATCGCCAGATCCAGATTACCGTCATTGTTATAATCTGCGAATGCGTTCGTGCCAAGGAACGTATCGCTGTTTACGTCGGGATTTACGAACGCAGGATTGAATGTTCCATTGCCATAACCCTTGTAAATTCGCGCATAACCGCTACCATTTTGAGCCAGTCCCGTAATTGCAAGGTCCAGGGTGCCATTGTTATCGTAATCCGCGCAGGCCAGGCCTGATTGGTAGTTGCCAACGCCCCAGCCTGGATCGGGCTCTACAGGCGTTTGATTAAAGCTGCCGTTGCCAAAATTATTAAATGTATAGAACTTGTAATTGTTCGAGTCATCCCTGCCGGTTACGGCAAGGTCAAGGTAACCGTCGCCATTGAAATCGCCCCAGGCTATAGCGGCCCATCTTGCTGTGAAGCCTGTTTGTGGCTGTATGGGTGTAGAGTCAAACGTGCTGTTCCCTTTGTTGCGGAAAACATAACACGACCGGGTGGAGCCATTGCCGCAAACGGCGAGATCCAAATAGCCGTCATTGTTGAAATCTCCCCAGGCGGCCTGGCCGCGTTCGGCGCCAAAGCCTGTGATCGGTGAAACCGGTGTCTGGTTAAATGTCCCGTCCCCGTTATTTTTATATACGCGGCATATCTGGCCGGTGCCGTTCCAACCGATAACCGCAAGGTCAAGCGTTCCGTTGTTATCAAAATCACCAAGCTCTAAAGAACCGTCTGTAACCCCAAGGCCGGGCACAATGTCGGCGCCTATCGGGTCTATGTCCGTTTTTAAAGATATTACTGGGTTCGAACCATCGAGAAGCAGTGTCGCGGCGGAGGATGCCACGCTGCTCTGGTTTATCGCGTATACACGCCACCAGTACCTGCCGCCATTGGGCGGTGCCGGCCAGGAATAGGTTGTTGAGCCCTGAGTAAGCCAGCCGGAAGTATAATCCACGAACAAACCCTGGCTCCAAAGAGGCGAATTTTGCGGCGTTACGGAGGTTATCTGAATATGGTATTTAACCTGCGTGCTTCCGTTAGGGTCAGTTATGGTAAATGACGAAGCTACAACATCGCCCGTCTTGCCAGCCCAGCCAAACGTTACAAGCGTGGAGCCACCGACAATATACTGCGTTAAACCTGTGGGCGCATTGGGGGCAGAGGGCGCGGGAATACAAACTTGGTATTCCGCCGACCAGGTGCTGCGCATAAGGCCGCTGTCAATGGTCTGAACGCGGTAATAATATGTAGGGTTCGCGCCTAAAGCGGCAAGTGAAACATTAAAGGCAGTTCCGTGTGTTGGCTGAGACGAACCCGGCCACTGTTTTACCGGCGGGCGGACGTATGAGCCAAGGGTTTGGTTGCCAAAGTCCCAGGGCAAAGTGTAGCGGCCGTTGGTTGCCAGGCGCAGATTATCACCGGAAAGCGTTGTAGGGAATGTGGACATCTCCACGTTATAATAAATGGAGTTAGACGAATGGCTTACATCATATTGCGCGGGCGTCCAGCATAGGGTTATGGACGCGATATTAAGGTCGTAAGAAGACAAAGCCGTTATGCCTGCGGGCGGAGTGGGCGCCACATTGGCGTTGGACATCTGCGCTTGTGTGTTTTTTAATATCCTGAAAACATTGCTGCTGTTGTTCCTGTCGGTGCCGCAAACGGCTATATCCAGGTCTCCATCGTTTTCGTAATCGATGGCACCTATGCAGGAGCTAAACAGGCCCCAGCCCGGGAAAACATCCACAGCCGCCGCATAGCTTCCAGCGCCGTTATTGCGTATTATCTTCAATGAAGCAGAATTGGCATTATTGTTAAGAACCTGCCCCGCCGCCGCTAAATCCAGGAAACCATCACCGTCAAAATCGCCGCAGGCAAGGATCCCGTCATTATAGTTTGAGTTTGGCAAAGTGCTTGTGGTAAAACCGCCACTGTGGTTGTTGGTGTAGATCCTGATATTATTGTATTCCGACATAGCCAGATCTATCCATCCATCATTGTCAAGATCACCGCAGACCGTCTTGGCAGCGTCTATCGATACGTAAGCCGGGTTAAAGGTGCCGTCTCCCTTGTTCAGGTAAACCCTTCCTTCCGTGCCCGGAGCATCTACGCCCACAATAAGGTCCATGGCTCCATCGTTGTTGATGTCGGCAAAAGTAAGGCTTCCGTTTATATAACCCGATTTTGGCGACCAGCCGGGGGTTGGCTCAATATAATTCGTGTCAAAAGTTCCATCTCCTTTGTTCTTGAAGATACGAAGGAAGTTGACAGCATTATAACCACCCATAACAGCAAGATCCAGATTGCCGTCATTATTAATATCGCCCCAGGCGACAGATGGGCTATACGCAACGCCCCAGCCGGTTATTGGCAATATCGGTGTCGCTGCAAAACCCCCGCTTCCGTTATTTTTGAAAACTTCACAGGTGTATGCTGACCCACTGCCCCAGCCCGAAACCGCAAGGTCCAGGTAACCATCGTTGTTGAAATCTCCCCAGCTGCAAGCGTCATTTGAAGTGTGATCGACGCCAAAGCCGGAAGCTGGCTGCACCGGTGTCGCGTTAAAAGATCCACCGCCCAAATTGTTGTAAACGTGCAGTTTCGCCGTAGGGTCGTCGCCCCATATTGCAAGGTCAGGGTAACCGTCGTTGTTATAATCTCCAAAGGTAAATTGGCCATTGGCTGACGCGTTCGCCGTCCATGGTATTGGATTGCTGCCCTGCGGATCAAATGAGGTCTTGTAAGCGAATGCCGCGGTGCCGCCGCTTAAGAGCACCGAAGAAGTGGATGATGCAAGGCCATAAGCATCTTCCACCCACGCGCGCCACCAGTAGAATTTACCGGCTGTAAGGGCAGGCCATGCATATGTCGTTGTTCCCTGGTTCAAATATGACGATGTGTAGTTAAGGAAGTAGCCGCTAGTCCACGTGGCAAGGCCAGACACAAAATCCGAAACCGTTGAAACCTGTATGTGGTAGCGCACCTGCTGGCCGCCATTTGGATCGGTTATCGTGAACGACGAAACAATGTTGCCGGAACTTGTCCAGGTAAATGAAGATACATTGCCCAGTGTGCCATCTATCTGAACAAGATTTGCGGGCGCATCGGGTGCAACATTCGAATAGAGGCAAACAGTGCTTGAGAATAAATTGTAAGCCGCCACATCAGCTGATGACTGCCACGTTGACCACTGGCCTTCGCTGTTTTCTGTCTTAATCGCGAACCAGTAGGTGGTGTTATTAAGCAGCCCGGGCAGGCTCCAGCTCTGGCGGCTTTGTGCCGTTGTCGTTGTAGAGATATTGATCGTTGTCACGGCAAGGTTTGCAGGCGGCGTATCGAAATTGCCGGTGGTAATTATTCCTACTGTCGAATATTCTATCTTGAAAGCCGAGCCGCTGGTAAGGTTGCCGCTTTGGCCAGCGTCGCCGGAGGCTGTCCAAGTCAGCGAAATGCCGCTGATGCCGGCGTTGTTTGCTGCATAAAGATCCGTTATGCCTGCAGGACCAGCAGGTGCAATGTTCGTTGAAGCAAGGCATGAGAACTCCGCCGACCAGGTACTGCGCATTAATCCGGAATCTATTGTCTGAATGCGGAAATAGAAGGTGGTGGCGTTCAACAGGTAATTGTTTGTTGAGGGTGCGATCGTATAACCCACCATCGATGTACCGCTAACGCCTGCCCAGCTGGTGGAAACAGACGGGCGGATGAAACTACCCAGATTCGGGCTGCCAAAATCCCAGGTTTCTACGAACTTGTTTGAATTTACGATGCGCTTTTTGTCTGATCGCAGTGTTGTGGGATAAGTGGAAACTTCCACATTATAATAAACCGAGTTGGAGGAATGGCCCACATCATACCGAGACGGCTGCCACGTTACGGTAAATGTGCTTCTTGAGGCGCTGTAGGTAAACGTCATATTGGAAATTCCAGGCGGCACGGGAGCCGTGTTCGTATTGCCTAAAGCAGCTTCTTTGTTGGTAAATACGCGCAATGATACGGTATGAGCGGTGTCTTCTCCATATGCTGCCAGGTCGGGAAAACCGTCGTTGTTCGTATCGGCAGCTTCCATACTGCCGTTATCATAATAATTTGTGCCGCCTACGCCCCAACCGGGCAGAATACTATCGCCTGCGGCAAATGTTCCGTTACCATTGTTTAGATAGGTCTTCAGGTCTCTTATAAAGCCGGCGTCACGGCCGGTAACGATAACATCAACAAAACCATCGCTGTTAAGATCAGCGGCATCAATAGCGCCGTTATAATACACATCGCTTGTTATTGACGACCTGGTAAAAGTGTTGTTGCCGTTATTATGGTACTGCCGCACTACGCCATCGCCTTCCAAAGCGCAATCCAGCAAGCCATCGTTGTCAAAATCTGCCCAGGCAGTATAAATGCTTGTAAACGGCGTATCGATAGTTTCCGGCGTAATGTAAGATGTATAGGTTCCATTGCCGTTATTCCTGTAAATGCGGAATGCTGGAGCGCTGTTGGTGTCAATACCACCCATCGCGATATCCAAACTGCCGTTATTATCAACATCCACCAACGACAATGCGCCTGTATTGGTACCCCACCCGGCCTGAGGCTCGCTTTGCGTAAATGTGCCGTCGCCATTATTGCGGTATATACGCATCAGGACGGAAGTATTGGTATTTCCACTTACCACTATGTCCAGCTGGCCGTCATTATCCACATCACCAACGGCACCTGCACCGTTGCAACACCAGAAACTGGCATCAGGATCAAGGTAGATCGGCGGGTTGTTAAAGTCGCCGGCCCCGTTGTTCTGGCAAATAGCAAGGCGCTTGTTGAATCCGCCAAGCACCAGGTCCAGATTACCGTCATTATTGAAGTCGCCCCATCTCATTATATTTCTGGTATTGCCTGCTTGTAGCGGCGGCGTAATATACGACGCGTTAAAAGTACCGTCACCCGTGCCGTTATTTAGAAATACTCTTGTAATGTCTGTATACCCGCCGGCATCGCGATAGCCCGCTGTCGCTATGTCCTGGTACCCGTCGCCGTTAAAATCACCAAAAGTGACTGTTTTTCCATAATCCGGTGCCGGTGTGCCGGCGTCAAGGGCGATGTAACCAGGATCAAACATAGACCTGTTCGCCACCAAGGCCTTGTCGCCGCTAACTGAAACCGTTGTGGTGGAAGATACTGCCCCATTTATGTCTTCCGCCCAGGCGCGCCACCAGTAGAAGGTGGCATTGGAATTAAGAGCGGGCCAGGTAAAGGTTTCAACGCCCTGGTTGACTAAAGCTGAGCGGGTGCTGACAAATATACCTGACCAGTCCGCCGCCCCATTCGTCGTGAGCGATGTTATCTGGACGTTGTACCTTACCAGCTGGCCAACATTAGCATCGCTTATGGTAAACGATGAAATTACGGTGCCGGCGTTTGTCCAGTTGATGGGAATGAACGAACCGTTTAACGTTTGCAGGCTGGATATAGTAGGGGCAACATTAGCGTAAGAACACACCGTGCTGGCAAGTGTGTTATCGGCGGCAACATCTGCCGACGACTGCCAGACAGACCAATTTCCGACCGAGTTCATGGTCTTTATGGCAAACCAATATTTGGTGTTGTTTACAAGGCCGCCAACATTATAGCTTTGCGGGCTCATGGCCGCGGCAACCGTTGAGATAGTTATGGTTTGTATTGCCATGGTCGAAGGCAAGACGTTAAAGTTATCAGCGGATATCACATTTACGGTGGAATACGCTATCTTAAAAGCAGAACCGCTTAGAAGGCCTGCCGTCTGGCCGTTACCGCCCGGGGCCGTCCATGTTAGCAAAACGGTGCTGAGCGCACTATTGTTTGTGGCCACAAGGTCGGTAATACCGGCAGGCATTGTTGTTGTCATAGCCCAGGCCGTCGCGCCATTAGATAGAGTAGACCAGTTACCGTTCCAGCTGGTGCTGTCTACGCCGACTTCATCGCGCGTCCAGGTACGCACATAATATGTCACACCCGGCAACAGTCCAACAAGTGTATAGTATTGGATTGCGCCTGGCGTAGTATTAGTGTTAATGGTCACCTGATACTTGTTGGCCTGGTCCGTCCAGTTAGAGGCCGCGTCCAACCAGAAACCGGCGGAGGCCGTGGTATAGGTGGAATAACGTATCTTGAACGCCCCGCCGTAAATATCGTTCATGGCTCCATCTGCTCCGGGAGATGCCCAGCTTAAGCTTATCTCACCGGCTGAATTGCCTGTTAACGCAGAAAGATTGGTAATAGCCGCCGGCGAACTGTTGGCCACAAAGTATATGATACTTTCAGCAGACCAGGTGCTTCGTGCCAGGCTGGAATCTATAGTTTGCACGCGGTAATAATAGGTTGTTGCCACAGCAATTTGCGTTGTGCTAATACGCATCTGGTAACCAAACTTAACGGCTGGTTCCAGGCCCCAGGCTTTTACAGCTGGCCGGTTAAAACTTCCGTAGCCATCGCCTTCCGAGGTCCAGCTGTTTAGAAATGCTCCTGGCGCTGTTACAAGTTTTTTAGAGGTATCCAACGTCATTGGAACGGAGGATATAACAACCTGAAAAGACAACGCGCACGAAGAGATGCCGGCATCATACTGCGCAACAGGCCAGGTTACCGTTACGGTTGAACCCGTTGTTGCGTAAACCGGCTGGCAGGCAAGGCCGGAGGGCGGCACTGGCGCAATATTTGCGCCATTCATATCGGCGTACTTAGATTTAAATACACTTAGCGAGGTTACACTGTTTGCGTCCATACCCTGCCTGAGAACATCCAGATCGCCGTCAGCGTCAAAATCTGCGAAAGTTATACTACCTCTGTCCACACCGCCGCCCGGGACAACTTCAACGTAATCCTGATCGAAATTACCGCTTTTATTTAAATAGGCCATGAAATTTAAGTCGTCACTATGATAGTTATTCTCGCCTTCAAGCATTACATCGGGGTACCCATCATTGTTAAGGTCGCCAATCCCAAAATAGCCGCCGGTGGCATTGCCTGCCACTGTGGTATATGAAGGATCAAACGGATTATTTCCGCTGCCGGTGTTCTTAATAAAATTAATCCCGGGTTGACCAGTCAACACAATATCAAGGTTGCCGTCATTGTTGAAATCCGCAAATGCAACCTGGCTGTTATATGACATGGCCGGCACGGGCACTATCGGCGTATGGTTCAGCGTACCGTTGCAATTATTTTTGTAAACGCATAGTTCCCTGGTACTACTCATGTTCGCCAGCAGATCCAGGTAGCCATCGTTATTAATGTCGCCCCAGGCAACTGGCACATAACCGTAATAGCTGTTACCACCGGTGTCTAACAACACGACGTTGCCAAATGTAGCATCGCCATTGTTGTGAATGGTATAAACAAACAAAGCGTTACCAGTTCCGCCGCCGCAAAGTGCGATATCGGCATACCCGTCGTTATCGTAATCTGCCGCGGCGATCATAAAATTACCTACCGTAAGGCCCGACACAACATCAGCCGGCGCCGCGAATGCCTTGCCGCCAAGGTTCTTAATAACGCGGCATCTTTGCTCATAAACGCTGTTATCATAACCCGCAAACACCAGATCAAGCGATCCATCGTTATTGTAATCTACAGCCTGTATGCGTCCGCTTAACTGCCCGATCTGTGTTTTAGCTGGGAATGTGCCGGAGGTATGGTCATAGAACAAAACCTCCCCGGTGTAATTGTTACCTGTTACAGCAATGTCCTGATATCCGTCATTATCGAAATCGCCCCACACAGAGCTAACATCAACCTGGCCGTTAGGACTAAACCCAGGATCCGGCTGTAGCGCTACAGGATCGAACATAGTTTTATACGCCAACACCGCCGGGCCGCCGCTGCCGCTAACACCAAGCAATGTTGAGGTTGACGACGTAAGGCCGCCTGCATCTTCAGTCCACACCCTCCACCAGTAGAAGTTGCCGGCCGTAAGCGCGGACCATGTGTAAGTTGTTGTTCCCTGGTTCAACAGCGACGAAGTGTAGTTCAGGAAGTAACCGCTCGTCCACGTGGCAAGGCCGCTGCTGGAAACAGTTGTTATCTGAATATGATATTTCACCTGCTGGCCGGCGTCGGGGTCGGTTATCGTAAACGACGAAATTATAGTGCCCGAGTTCGTCCAGCTGAAGGATGAAAGATTTACCAGTGAACTATCAAGTTGCGCTAGATTCGTCGGGGCGTTCGGCGCATGGTTTATTTGCGCCCAGCATGTCGCACCATTCGACAGCGCCGACCAGTTGCCGTTCCAGCTGGTGCTGTCTACACCCACTTCGTCGCGCGTCCAGGCGCGGACGTAATAGGTGACACCGCCCGTCAGGCCCGTTAACAAGTACGACTGCGTTACGCCGGGCGTAGAATTTGTGGCGATCGTTATCTGGTATTTATTTAGATAATCAGTCCAGTTTGAAGCCGCGTCATTCCATGATGACGGCGTGTAAGTGGAATAACGTATCTTGTAAGCGCCACCCACTATGTTGCCGCTTATGCCGTCATCGCCCGGCGAGGTCCATGTAAGATTTATTGTGCCAGGGCCGAAACCGGTTATCGCCGCAAGGTTGGTTAAAGCGGCGGGCGGCGTGGTGTCGCCGCAATAGTATGATTGTTCCACAGACCAGGTGCTGCGCGCAAGACTACTGTCTATGGTCTGTACTCGGAAGTAATACGTTGTGTTAAACGTAAATGCGCTGGTTGATGGCTGGAACAAGTAGCCCACCATCTGCGTGCCGGTTACGCCGGCCCAGCTGGTGGATACCGATGGGCGAATGAAGTTACCCATGTTGGGTGTGCCGAAGTTCCAAGCCTCCTGATAGTGGCCCGTGGTGGCCAGGCGCAGCCTATCGGTGGAAAGCGTGGTCGGGAACGTTGACGCCTCAACATTGAAGTAAACAGAGTTGGAAGAATGGCCCACATCGTATTGTGCCGGGTGCCAGGTTATGGTAAATGTGCTTTTTGCCGTCGTGTAGCCGCTGTAGACGAACGTCATACTGGATATTGCGGGCGGCACGGGCGCGGTGTTGGCGCTGAACATCTGTGTATATTTTGAAGTGAAGAGACCACAAAAGAGATTGCCACTGGAATCCATGCCGCACGCCGCCATATCCAGGTCGCCATCCCCGTCAAAATCTGCAAGTGTGATGCCGCCATCGTATAAGCCTAAACCAGGCATAAACGCATGTTGTTGAGGGTCGAAACTACCATTGCCTTTGTTTAAATATGCCTGCATGCGGCAATCGCTGGCCTGATAATTATATTCGCCAAAAATCGCCATATCTATGTTGCCATCGTTGTTCAGATCGCCTACGGCCAGATCTCCGGCATATAAAGAACAATTGGGATCAATAACTACGAGCGATGGATCGAAGGGATTCGCAGAGCCATCGCCTTTGTTCCTCACAACAGCGCCCGAGATTACTATGTCTATGTTACCGTCATTGTCATAATCTGCCCATGCCCCATAATGATCTGCGCCTGCGCTCAGGGAAACGTAGTTGAACGTGCAATTGCTGTTGTTTTTGAAAACACAATAGTTGTAACCGTTATCGGTCGCCAGTAGGTCCAAATAGCCGTCGTTGTTGTAATCGCCCCACGCTAATCCGCCAATAGCACTCGTGCCATTGCCGGGATATAGAATGTCTCTGGGCGTCGGGTCGAAGGAGCCATTGCCGTTATTATGCAAAGCGTACATGTGAGCCCCGCCTCCTATAGTGCCGGCAACCGCGATATCAGGACTGCCGTCATTATCGTAATCTCCACAGGCAACGGTGGCATTTGTGATAGATGGCGACAACCCGGGGCTTATATCCGTTGGCGTACCAAACACGCGCCCGCCGAGATTATTTATCGTGTATACCCTGTTGGAATAGTCATTGAAATCTTCAACGATAGCCACAATGTCGAGCGATCCGTCATTATTGAAATCCGCGGTCTGAATATGGCCCCACATATTGCCCTGAATTACGGGGCTGCCGAATGTGCCGGAGACGTGATCGTAGAATAAGACATCAAGATGCCCCGCAGATGCCACAGCATTGGCTCCGCATGTGGCGATATCCTGATACCCGTCATTATCAAAATCGCCGCTGATTATGTTGCCACCCCACAATCCGGTCCCGGCGGACGGGTCCAGCCGGACCGTATGAGGATCGAAGAATGTATCGTACGCAAGGACAGCCGTGCCACTGCTTCCATTAACTCCAAGCGCAGCTGACGTAGCCGACGTTAAACCATAACTATCTTCCGTCCAGGCACGCCACCAGTAGAAAGCATTCGGGTTAAGCGTCGGCCAACTATAGGTTGTGGTTCCCTGGTTGAGCAGGGCGGAGCGCGTGCTGGCGAATATGCTTGTCCAATCTGCCGCGCCGTTAGTGGTAACAGAAGTTATCTGCAGGTTAAAGCGCACCTGCTGGCCGTCGTCTGGGTCGGTTAGGGTGAACGATGAAATTATAGTACCCGAGTTCGTCCAGCCGAAGGATGAGAGCGAAACATGCGTCCCATCCAGCTGCGCAAGGTTCGTTGGAGCATTGGGCGCCAAGTTCGACGTTGAAGATGCAAAGCAAGAAAACTCGGCGGACCAGGTGCTGCGCATAAGGCCGGAATCTATTGTTTGGATACGGAAATAGAATGTTGTGGTGTTCAACAACCAAGTGTTTGTCGAGGGCGCCAGGGTAAAGCCATGCATTGATGTGCCAGTCACTCCGGCCCAAGAAGTGGAAACCGCGGGGCGCACGAAATTGCCCAGGTTGGAGCTGCCGAAGTTCCAGGGTTCCACAAAATGATCGGGGGCTGTTATGCGCGTTTTGTCCGTGGAAAGCGTAGTCGGCGAAGTTGAGGCTTCCACGTTAAAGAAGACAGAATTAGACGAATGGCCTATGTCATATTGCGAAGGCTGCCATGTTATTGTAAATGTGCTCTTTGACGCGCTGTAATTAAAGTTGATGTTTGCCGTACCCGGCGGCACGGGCGCGGTGTTTGCGTTGCCCAGCTGTGCTTCCATGTTTTTGAAGACGCGCAGGCTCAGATCGCCGCCTGAGCCGAAGCCGTCAACGGCCATATCCAGGCCGCCGTCATTGTTGTAGTCGGACAACGCGATCGACCCACAGCCGTTTATGCCCCATAGCGGCAGCGGCGAGACGATGGACTGATCGAATGTTCCGTCACCGCGGTTACGGTAAACGCCTGCTATATCACCCTGCGTATTGGTGTTACCGGTAAGGAACAGATCGGAATTGCCGTCATTGTCATAATCGCCGACTGCGATCGCCACATTCTGCATTGATATGCCCGGGAAGATCTCAAGCGGCGTAGTATTGAATGAGCCATTGCCGTTATTGCGGTATATCCGGGTTTTTTGGGCTGCCTGAGAAAAGGCGGCTATATCCAGATAACCGTTGTTATCATAATCTATCCAGCTGATATCGTTTATATCGCTTACCTGCAACTCGTGCGCCGGGCCAAAATGATTGCCGCTGCCGCTGTTATGGTATACGCGCATTAACTGATTATCGTTAACATCATCGCCGCAAACGGCCAGGTCAAGATCGCCGTCATTATCGTAGTCGCCCCAGAGCAGACGGCCGCCGACATAATTCCAGCCGGGCGCCTGCGTGCAAAGACCCCAGCCCGTTTCAGGTTCTATATAATTTGGACTAAAGGCACCGTTACCGTTATTACGGTATATCCTGAAGGTTGAAACCCCCGGCCCTGCATCATCGGCGCCCATTATTGCTATGTCCAGGTTACCGTCATTGTCATAATCGCCCAGTTTAGCCGAGACCCAATACCGTCCAAACCCCGGCATTGCATCAACGTATGCCGGGTTGAGCGTTCCGTCGCCGTTACCGAGATAAATTCTTTCTATACCGGGATCGCTGCCTGGCCAGCCTGCAACCAAAAGGTCCATTTTTCCGTCGTTATTAAAGTCGCTGAACTGTAGTTCCGGACAACCGGCATCTACACCGCCGGGCAGGGTGGAATATGCACTAAAAGTGCCGTCTTTATTATTTTTATATATACGGGTATAGGGCGTCGTACCAATGATGCCGCTTACTGCAAGGTCCTGATAGCCGTCATCGTTAAGGTCTCCCCAGGCAAGCGCCGATCCATAATGTCCGCAACCCCAGCCGGGTGTGGGCTCAACGTACCTTGAATCGAAAGGCGTTTTATATGCCAGCACCGCCAGGCCGCCGGAGACCAGTGCTGTGGAAGTTGACGAAGTCAGGCCGAAGCTATCCTCCGCCCTGCTCGCCATGCGTAGAAGGCGTTTGGAGTCAAGGCCGGCCAGGTGTAGGATACGGTTCCCTGGCTTATTAACGCTGAACGTGAACTTGCAAAAATGTTAGTCCAATCGACGCCATTATTTGTAACGACAGAAGTGATTTGAATGTTATAATGCACCAGCTGGCCGTAATTAGCATCGCTAATAGTAAATGATGAGATAATGGTTCCCGAGTTGGTCCATGTAAACGAGGTCATGGAAACCAGTGAGCCATCCAGTTGTTCCAGTGCGGATATGGTCGGCGGGGTATTGGTGAATGAGCAAACCGTGCTTGCGAGTACGTTGTAGGTAGTATGACCGTCTTCGGGAGCCGAGGAATACCACGCTGACCATACACCGCCGGAGTTTTCCGTCTCTATAGCGAACCAGTACTTTTTGTTGTTTGTAAGTCCGCCTATATTATAGGTCTGCCTGCTCATTGCCGTTGTAACCGTTGAAATTGTTACGCCCTGTATTGCCATGGTGGCCTGCATAACGGCAAAGTTGTTTGTATTGATAACATTTACCGTCGAGTATTCTATCTTAAATGCCGAGCCGGCGTTCAGGTCGCCGGTCTGCCCGTTGCTTCCCGGAGCTGTCCAGGTTAAGGTTATCGCGCTGAGCGCGCTATTGTTGGTAGCCACAAGATCGCTTATCACCTGCGGCGTTGTTGCCGACATCGAATAGGCTGTAGCTGCGTTAGACAATGCAGACCAGTTGCCGTTCCAGCTGGTGCTGTCTACGCCAACTTCATCCCGTGCCCAGGCGCGCACGTAATACGTTCCGCCCGGTGTAAGGCCGACAAGCGTGGCTGATTGCGTTACGCCTGGTATGGAATTAGTAGGTATTGTAATCTGATATTTATTGGTTTGATCTACCCAGTTGGATGCTGCATCCGTCCAGAAATTTGCAGAACCCGTTGTGTATGTGGAATAGCGTATTTTAAAGGCGCCGTTAATAATATTATTTGCTGTGCCGTCGGCGCCGGGCGAGCTCCAGCTTAATTTAATTTCTCCGCCGGATGAACCTTTCAGAGCGGTAAGGTTAGTTATCGCAGCGGGGGGCGCGCCCACACCCATGTAGACCATGCCTTCCACCGACCAGGTACTGCGGGCAAGACAGGAGTCAATGGTTTGCACCCGGTAATAATAAGTGGTGTCAGCTTTAATAGAAGCCGTACTGAGGCATAACCCAAACCCCTGCCTGGGCGTTGAATCGGTTCCCCATATCTTTACAGGAGGCCGGTTATAGTTTCCAAAGCTATCCCCCTCAGCGGCCCATGTAGTAATAAACGAGCCTGGTGCTGCTATTAATTTTTGATCCGCAGCCAGAGTCATGGAACAGGTAGCGATAACCACCTGATAGGAAAGCGTGCATGAAGATTTGCCGATGTCATACTGGGCCGGCGGCCAGGTTATGATCATCGTCGACTTTGTTATGTTGTAGGCTGTCTGCGATTGTATGCCAGAAGGCGGCACCGGCGCCGTGTTGGCGTTGCCCATCTGGGCTTCTTCATTGCTAAAGATGCAGAATAAATTTTGGGAAGTGCTGTCTTGCCCGGACACCGCCAGATCAAGATCGTTGTCATTATCAAAATCCGCAAAGGCAATGCTGACGTTGTTTGGCACTCCCCAGGCCGGCCTGAGCGGGCTTGTGGTAAAGCTTCCCGAACCGCCGTTATTATGATAAAGATGTGCGTTGATAGAACCGAGATCGGCAATATCGGCATATCCATCATTATCAAAATCTCCGATGCACATCGCAAATGTATTTGCTGATGCCCCGTTATATACACTCACACCCGACGTATTGAACGTCCCATCACCTTTATTTTGATAAAGATCCAGGCCGTTATAATCCTGGCAGAATAGATCAAGGTAACCGTCGTTATTGTAATCATCCCAGGCCATTGCGTTCCAGTCACCATACGCCACCGAACTGAGATCCATCGGAGAGTAAAACGATCCATCACCATTGTTCTTGTATATACGCAGAGCGGAATCTATACCTTTTACTGCTATATCAAGATCACCATCATTGTTATAATCGGCCCAGGCAAGCGCTCCCGCATAAGTTCCCCAACCAGGCTGAGGCTCTATCGGATTTGGATCGAATGTCCCATCGCCTTTGTTACGGAATATGCGGAAATAGTTGTTCGAGCCGTCTGTTCCAATGACCGCGATGTCAAGGTTGCCGTCGTTATTGTAATCACCGGGGGCTATATCACCATTGTACAGCCCCCAACCGGGTATCGGTTCCTGATAGCTGGACCTAAAACCGCCTGATCCGTTGTTGTAGTACACCCGCAGATTTCCTGCGCCGGTATAGCCCAGCGCTACAAGGTCTAAATTACCATCGTTGTTGAAATCCCCCCATTTAAGTGCGGCCGAGGTAGCCGCACCGGACCAGGCAGGATCAACCGTTATGGGGTCAAAGGTACCATCTTTCTTGTTTTTAAACAACAGAAAATTATTGTTGCCTATAGCAGCCAGATCCTGCCAGCCGTCATTGTTCATATCCCCCCAGGCCAGGCCTGTTTTATAATAGACGACACCCCAACCGGGCATCACGTCAAGCGCCTTCGGCGCGAAAATGGTTTTATATGCCACCATCGCAGCACCGCCATCATTTAATACCGGAACAGGCTCTGAGCTATAACCGTTTTGGTCTATACAGCTTATGCGCCACCAGCACAGGCTTGAAACACTGCCCGGCAACTGCCAGTGATAGTTTGTAGCTCCTTGCGTTAACAACCCGGAGGTGTAGTCTACCAGTATCCCATGGCCCCAGTCGGCTGCGGCCGTATTTGGCAGCGTTACTGTCGTTATTTGTATACGGTAGCGTACCTGCATGCCGGCGTTGGGCGATGTGAGCGTAAAAGATGACACTACGATATCGGAACCCTGTACCCAACTGTAAGAGCTCAGGTAAACAGCACCACCGTTTTCTTTGTACTGGCTTATGCCTGTCGGCGGGTTCGGCGAAAAAGCGCCCTGGGGGCAGATTGAGAACTCAGAAGACCACTGGCCCTTTATCAGGCTGGCATTTATCGCCTGTGCGCGGAAATAGTAGGTTGCGCCGGGTTCAATGTCGTAATCCGGCACGGTGTAGAGCTGGCCTGCTTTAGTGCCGCTCAAGCCGGGCCATGTTTTTGACGGCGGGCGTGTGTAATTGCCGGTGTTGGGGCTGCCGAAGTTCCAGGGCATTTCGTAATGGCCGGTGGTGGCCAGCTGTAAATTGCCGCCCGAAAGCGTGGTAGGGAATGTGCTCAGCTCTATGTTGTAGTAAGAAGCCGCCGGCGTCCAGCACAGGGTCAGCGTTGAGGTATTAACGTCGTAGGCGTAAAGCGCGGTAAGGCCGGTGGGCGCAGTCGGCGGGGTGTTGGGGTTGCCCAGTTGGGCTTCTTTGTTCTTGTAGATACATGTTCTGTAACCACCTGTCGCATAATCTATGCAGTTGTTTTCCCGCCCGGAAACCGCAAGATCCAGGTCGTTGTCGTTGTCAAAATCCGCAAAGGCAAGGCTGCCGAATGAAACACCCCAGCCGGGCAATATCTCGCTTTTTGCAAATGTTCCTGCGCCGCTGTTGTTGTGGTAAATATACGCCCTGTTATCAACATAAGGGTAATTCCCCACACCATAAGATCCCGCTATGTCTGTGTATCCATCATTGTCGAAGTCGCCAACGCACAAAGTATTATTATTAGAACCTGCTACCCCGTCTATAGTTACCCGCGTGTCATCAAAAGATCCATCGCCGTTATTGGTGTATAAGTACAACCAATCGGAAGAATCCAGGCCAGATATGTCAAGATTACCGTCATTATTAAAATCACCCCAGGCAAGCGCCTCCCAATCACCGCTGGTACCGAGTTCTATTGGGTGGGGGTCAAAACTTCCATTGCCATTGTTCTTAAATATGCGCAAATAGCTATCAGTGCCATGTACCGCTATATCCAGGTCTCCGTCATTATTATAATCGCCCCAGGCAAGTGTTCCCGCATAGGTGCCCCAGCCTGGTTGAGGCTCTATGTAATCGGGATCAAAAGTACCGTCGCCGTTGTTACGGTATACCTGAAAATATGCGTTCGATCCGTCGTATCCCATAACAGCGATATCAAGATTTCCATCATTGTCATAATCTCCCGGCGCCACGCAGCCGCCTTCAAGCCCCCAATCGGGTACCGGTTCTTCATAGTTTGGATCAAAGCCGCCCGCGCCGTTGTTATAATACACACGTAAATTGTATCCAGTCCCATACCACCAACCACCCATTTCTACCAGGTCCAGCTTACCGTCGTTGTTAAAATCCCCCCATTTAACGGAAACAGTATTAAGGCCACCCAAGGCAGGGTCGACCGCTATAGAGTTGGGATCCATTGTTCCGTCTTTGTTGTTTTTGAATACTCTGAATTCACCATCGCCCGCAATGGCCAGGTCCGCGTAGCCGTCGTTATCCATATCGCCCCAGGCCAGTTCCGTTTTAGTGTAACCAACACCCCAGCCGGGCAGCACATCCATTGCGTTCGGATCATACACCGTTTTATACGCCAGCGCCGCCGGGCCGCCGCTTAACAGTGAAGTTGAGGTTGATGTTGAAGCTAAACCGCCTGCGTCTTCCGTCCACACCTGCCACCAGTAAAATTTATTCGCAGCTAATGCCGGCCAGGTATACGTAGTGGTTCCCTGGTTCAACAACGGTGACGTATAATTCAGGAAGTAACCACTGGTCCAGGTGGCAAGGCCGGAGTCTGAGACGGTAGTGATCTGTAAATGGTATTTCACCTGAGTGCCGGCATCCTGGTCGGTAAGCGTAAACGATGATATTATCGTACCGGAATTCGTCCAGCTGAAAGACGAGAGTGAAACAAACGAGCCGTCCAGTTGGACGAGGTTCGCGGGTGCGTCAGGAGCATGATTAGTAAAAACGACATAGGAACTGGCGATGCAGGCATATTCCGACGACCAGACGCTGCGCATTAGGCCTGAATCGATGGTTTGCACGCGGAAATAGAATGTTGTGGCGTTCAGCAGATAATTACTTGTTGAAGGTGCGATCGTATAACCAACCATCTGGGTACCTTTAACACCGGCCCAGTTGGTGGAAACCGCGGGACGGATGTAACTGCCAAGGTTCGGGCTGCCGAAATCCCAGGACTCCACGAACTTGTTTGAATTTACGACACGTTTATTATCCGATTGCAGCGTAGTAGGGTATGTGGCGACTTCCACATTGTAATAAACCGAGTTGGAAGAATGGCCTACGTCGTAATATCCCGGGGCCCAGGCAACGGTAAATGTGCTTCGGGTAGCGCTATAGCTAAATGTCACCGTGGAAATAGTTGGCGGCACCGGCGCGGCATTCGCCTGCTTGCCGTTAAAAACCCTGAGGTAGTCGGCACTGAAAAGATCGCCGCCGGCAAAGGCGGCATCCAGGGCGCCATCGGCGTTATAATCGGCAAGGGCAATACTTTCGTCACCATACAGCGGCCAGAATGGAAAGGTGGGTTGATTTACAAAACTTCCATTACGATTGTAATACAATGCCGTGCCGGTGCTGCCGGCGACAAATACGTCCGAGAGGCCGTCATTATCAACGTCACCCGCGGCGACGTTCGTGAAATTGTTGATAGTGGATGTCAGTACAATGGGAGACACGGTATTGAAGGTGAAATTACCGGTGTTGAGGAAAACAGCTACCCGGGAATTAGAGTCAACGCCCGCGAAATCCATAAAACCGTCGTTGTTAAAATCGCCCCAGGCGGCGGCGGAGACAGGGTCGTATTCGAAGACCGGGGCCGAGCCGAACGCAAAGGTACTGTTCTGGTTGCGGTATATTGACATACTGTAGGTGCCGCCCGCGTTGCCGGCCATCGCGAGATCCAGATCGCCATCATTTTCAACATCCAGCCACTGAAGCGAGGGGGCACAAGAACCGACATCAGTAGAGGCGACTCCAAAGTTATTATTGTAGGCGACGGTGAACCCGGCATTGCCATTATTGTGATATACCCGCGACACGATTGCATAGCTATCGGTCCACCCCGCTACGACCAGGTTGAGGCAGCCGTCATTGTCATAGTCGCCCCAGGCCAGATTGGAGAAGCTGTATCCCACGGTTTCCGGCGACACAAATGTGGCGCTGAAGGCGCCTCCGGTATTTCGGTACACGCGCACTGAGCCATTACCCGTAGTACTATTCTTGCCGGCAATGGCCAGGTCAAGCAAACCGTCGTTGTTAAAATCTCCCCAGGCCACACCGCCAGAGCTGAACGTTTGCCCCGAAGGCAAGGTTACCGCCGCGTTGAATGTACCGTCGCTCTTGCCGGGAAACACTTTGGTTATGTCACCGCTGCTATTGCTGTTGCCAAGTATGGCAAGATCCTGATACCCGTCGCCGTCGAAGTCGCCCCAGGCAAGACTGGAGCCGCCGCCGCCGATACCGTCACCCGGCATGGGTTCCCGGTACTTCGGGTCGAAGGGCGTATTCCAGGCAACCACCGCCGGGCCACCGCTTTGCAAAACCGAAGTTGTTGAGGAATACACATTCGAACCGTCGAAACAGGAGACACGCCACCAATAGAAAGCTGGAATGGCCGGTGTCCAGGCGTACCAGGTAGTGCCCGCAGGCAGCAACGCCGCCGAGGTAGCATCCACGAATAAGCCTTTATTCCAAACAGCCGCCCCGTTTGCATCAGTGACCGTTGATACCTGAATACGATAGTGAACGCTCGCAGTTGTCAGCGTGAAGGATGAGGTGATAAGCGTGGAATTGGTCCAGGTAAACGACGAAAGGCTAAGGCCGGTGGAACTGCACTGCGTCAGGTTACTGGGAGCGTTTGGGGCCGCGTTGGAAACTATTGAAAAAAACAACAGCGCGATAACCGCAAAAATAATCGCGGCCATGGCGCTTTTGAATGGTACGATTCGCGAGATCGAGCGGCCGAGCATTGCAGGTCCCATGCAAAATAAAAAAAACGTGAATCGGAGCAATGTTACGCTCATTCGTCACTATAAATTATATGTTAAATACTATAAATATCAATTCTTTTATGCGTTTTGCAGTATTTTCAGGCTGGCAACACAAAATCTTACTGAATTTTCAATAAAAAAGCAACAAAAAACACACACCAATTATTCCAAGTGTGTGTTTTTTTGTTTTTATTCTGGAAAATCCTTTCAAGCCTACCGGTCGTGTATGGAAAGCTTCATTTTGCGCAGCTTATTGCTGCAGGACAGATGGCAGCTTTTTTATCATATCGTTAACCGGCACTATTTCTATATTGCCATCCCTCATGTACCTATCTCCGCCATATACAAAATATGCTTTTGCCATCGGATAGTCTTTCAAAAATGCTTTTAAACCTGAAAGCATTGAGCCCGAAACTTTACCGGTTCTTTTGATCTCAAACGCCATTATTCCCTTTTCGCCATACAAAACAAAATCGACTTCCATGTTGTTGGCCGTCCGCCAGTAGTAAATTGAATAGCCCAATCGCAGAGATTCGTTAACCGCGATCAATTGCTGGTACAGTACTGTCTCAAGTGCAATGCCTTCAACTTCTTCCGGCCTGTCTAATGGTCCCATGGGCCGTAGTGTCCTGTATACACCTACGTCGAAAAAATAGAATTTTGGATGAGAAACCATACGCCTTTTGGCTTTTTTGGTAAAAACAGGCAATTTGTAGGCGATAAGAAGGTCTTCAAGGATGGAAAAATAGTTTTCAACAACTTTTCTTTCTACCGCACACTCCCGAGCGATAGCGGATACGCTTAATATTGATCCCTGTGAAAAGCTGGCGGCTTCTAAAAATCTTGCGAATGCGCCTAAATTTCTAGTCAACCCTTCGTGGCGTATTTCCTCATCCAAATACGTCTTCACATAACTTTCAAGATACGCCTTCGGTTCTTTTTCAAGATAGACGCTTGGTAAGAACCCATATTTCAGCGAGCTTGCCAAAACAAAATCTTTTCCAAGTTCGACGGCAGCCAATGGATACATTGAGTACGAGAGAGCGCGCCCTCCCAACAGATTATTTCCTTTTTTTCTCAGTTTGCGTGCGCTCGATCCGGTTAGTATAAATTTGTACTTGTATTTTTCGATCAGCCGGTGTACTTCATTTAGCAATTCCGGCACGCGCTGTATTTCATCAATTATCACCCAATTCTTAGACTCTTTGGGAATAAAGTTTTCAAGCCGTTGCGGGTTTGCCAGAAGATCGTTATACATTTCGGCCTCAAGAAGGTCAATGTACAACGCATCAGGGAAGCAAGACTTTACCCACGTTGTCTTACCCGTGCCTCTCGGCCCGAACAAAAAGAAGCTTTTATCCGTCGGTGGTTTAATTATTCTGGAATACATACTTCCATTTTACATGTATATTTGGATGTTGTCAACTCCATATTACATACAATGTTATTTCCCTTACCGATCATGTATCGAAAGCTTCATTTTGCGCAGGCGGATGGATTTGGGAGTGATCTCTACCATCTCGTCATCTTTTATGAACATTATAGCGCGTTCAAGGGACATCGGCTGTACCGGGGTAAGCAGCACATTATCATCGCTTCCCGCCGCTCGCATGTTGGTGAGTTTCTTTTCTTTTGTGGGGTTAACGTTCAGGTTGTTCTCGCGGTTGTGCTCGCCCACTATCATGCCTTCATAAACAGGGTCACCGGGCACCACGAACATTATGCCTCTGGGCTCCAAGTTGAATATCGCATAGGCGACGCCATTACCCGCGCGGTCTGAGACCAGCGAGCCGTTCTGGCGGGTAATGAATTCGCCGCGGAATTCTTCATAGCCGCTTAAATATGAATTCATTATGCCGGTGCCGCGTGTATCGGTGAGAAACTCGCTGCGATAACCGATCAAGCCACGGCTGGGTATGGAAAACTCCATGCGTACGCGGCCGGTGCCGTGGTTTATAAGGTTCGTCATGCGGCCTTTCCGACGAGAAAGCTTCTCGGTTATTACACCTATGAAAGTTTCATCGCAGTCAACGAACAGATGTTCAATAGGTTCGCAGTTGGCGCCGTTTATCTGTTTGAAAATCACTTTCGGGCGGCCTACGCTCAGTTCAAAACCTTCCCGGCGCATGGTCTCCAGCAGAATTTCCATCTGGAATTCGCCCCTGCCCTTGACCATGAACTTATCAGAGTCAGCCATAGGCTCAACAACAATGGCTACGTTCTGCAAGGTTTCGCGTTGCAGGCGTTCGCCGATCTTTTTGGACTGAACAAATTTGCCTTCTTTGCCCGATAGCGGCGAAGAATTTATCGTGAATATCATAGACAATGTCGGTTCATCAACTTTTATGCGCTTAAGCGGCTTTGGAGATTCTTTTGTACAAACGGTATCGCCTATGCGCACATTTTCTATCCCGGCAATAATGGTGATGTCGCCGGCGGAGACAGATTCTACTTCCCGGATACTTACACCGTCGTAAGCCTGTAATTTTGTTACGCGCAAGGGCACCACCTGGTTGTCTTCGCCGACGCAAACCAGGTCCTGGCCCATTTTAATGGAGCCGTTAAATACGCGTCCGATCGCAAGACGGCCAACATAATCCGAATAATCCAGGTCGCAAACCAGCATCTGAAAGGGCTCGGCAGGGTCAAAAGTCGGGGCAGGAATTTCATCGACGATACAATCGAACAACGGCTGCAGGTTAACGCCTTTTTCTTCCAAAGTCTTCTGCGCGATGCCTTCCCTTCCTATAGCGTAAAGGATCGGGAATTCTATCTGATCGTCTTTGGCGTCCAGGTCCATGAACAAAGAATAAACTTCATCCAGCACTTCTTTGGGGCGGGCATCTTTGCGGTCTATTTTATTGACGACAACTATAACTTTCAAGCCGCCTTCCAGCGCCTTGCGCAGCACAAAACGCGTCTGAGGCAACGGGCCCTCGGAAGAATCAACAAGCAGGATAACACCATCAACCATTTTAAGGCTGCGTTCAACTTCTCCGCCGAAATCGGCATGGCCCGGTGTATCAAGGATATTTATGCGAACGCCCTTATGCCAGATCGCGCAGTTCTTCGCGGCAATAGTGATACCTCGCTCTTTTTCCAGATCCATATTGTCCATTACGCGGTCGTTAACATCCTGATTTTCGCGAAATGTACCGCTCTGGCGAAGCATAAAATCCACCAGGGTGGTTTTGCCGTGGTCAACGTGGGCTATAACGGCGATGTTACGGATCTTTTCGTTCTTTTGCATGGTCTTCAATGGTTGCTCCTATAAAATAAATAATCCCCCACCCGTACTTACTGGGTGAAGGTTGCAAGATTATAGCATATTTAGCGCGGCAATGACTAGAGGGGCATTTCTATTCGCCTGAAAAGTCTAACGGCGATCGGCATGCAGCGGAAAAATTATAATGCTGCATCAGGCTATAGAAACGCCCCCATGGAACAGAAAAAGTTATTTCTTTTTCTTTTTTGCTACTTTCTTTACGGCTTTCTTGGCTACTTTTTTCTTGGCTGCCATTTCTGTATCACCCCTTTTTGTTAAGATGAACGGCATGAAACAAAAAAAATCACGGCCTGCTTTCGCAGCGTGATTTTAAATAAGATCGATTTCGTAGACGAAGCATCGTGTTTTCATCTGTCATTAGTATGACACAAACGTAAATAGAATTCAAGAGTTTTTTAGCGTAATTAGAATACTATTTTTCGATCTTCCATTTCCCCGACGGAAAATTAAAATTAATTTTCGCCCAGACTTTTTTTCACCAGCGCCAAAAGTTCGTGGACCGCGAACGGCTTCGGCAGATACACCGTGTTTGCCGGCCAGGAATCCGCTTTTTTAACATCCTTGGCGACCATGCCCGAAATAAAAATGATCGGTACTTTCTTGGCGGAAAACCTGCTGTTCAACTCAAACGAAAGGGAAGCACCGTCCATTTCCGGCATCATGATATCCAGCACCATCAGGTCGGGGTTCACCTGCTCGTAGAGAGCCAGCGTTTTAATTCCGTTATCAGCCTCATAGACGGTGTAACCTTCCAGCTCCAAAATATCCTTTATTGAAGTACGGATATTTTCGTCGTCATCGGCCACAAGAATAACTTTCGGCATCTTCGCTGCCTCCTATTACTCGCCATATAGTTGGGCACGCTGCTGTTTGGTGCGTTCGTCGTGTAAAAATTCGTCGTAGGTAACGTTCTTGTCCAGCATACCGTCGGGCCCGATCTCTATGATACGGTTGGCAATGGTCTGAACGAATTGATGGTCGTGCGAGGAGAATAGTGCCGTCCCTTTGAATTCGGCGACGCCGTCGTTAAGGGCGGTAATGGATTCAAGGTCCAGGTGGTTCGTCGGCTCGTCGAAAATAAGAAAATTGGCTCCGCTCAGCATCATGCGGGAAAGCATACAGCGCACTTTCTCGCCGCCGGAAAGCACATTGCACTTTTTCTGCGTTTCCTCGCCGGAAAACAGCATTCGGCCCAGATAACCTCGAATGAAACCTTCATCTTTTTCTTTTGAATATTGCCGCAGCCAGTCCACCAGGTTGTCGTTCGATTCAAAATATTTCGTGTTATCCTTAGGGAAATAGGATTTGGTTATGGTACTGCCCCACTTGATCTCACCCGAATCCGCCTGTTCTTCACAGGCCAGCAGCTGCATCAGCGCCGTGATGGCAAGGCGGTTGCGGCCCACCAGGGCTATCTTGTCTCCTTTGTTGACGGTAAATGACAGGTTGCTGAACAATTCTTTTTTAGAAAGATCGGTTACCGAAAGGATCTGGTCGCCCGCTTCGCGGTCCGGTTTGAAACCGACAAAAGGGTACTTGCGGCTGGAAGGCTTGATATCTTCAAGGGTGATCTTCTCCAGCAGGTTCCGACGTGAGGTCGCCTGCCGCGATTTCGAAAGGTTCGCGGAAAACCGCGCAATGAATTCTTTCAGCTCATCAACTTTCGCTTCCATCTTGCGGTTATAATCTTTTTTCTGGTTCAGCACCAGCTGGCTCGCCTCTTTCCAGAAGCTGAAGTTGCCGGTAAACAGCGTTATCTTGCCGAAATCTATGTCGGCGATATGCGTGCAAACTTTATCCAGGAAGTGGCGGTCATGCGAGACTACTATGACGGTGTTCTTAAAATCATACAAAAAGTCCTCAAGCCACTCTACCGTCTCAACGTCCAGGTTGTTCGTCGGTTCGTCCAGCAGCAGTATGTCGGGGTTGCCGAACAGCGCCTGCGCCAGCAGCACGCGCACCTTCTGGCTGCCGTCCAGCTCTTTCATTTTCATCTCATGCATACTGTCGGGTATGCCAAGACCGCTTAACAGTTTCGCCGCCTCGGAATCAGCTTCATAACCGTTCATGTGCGTGAATTCTTCTTCCAGCGTTGAGACGCGCACGCCGTCGGCATCGCTAAAATCCGGCTTGGCATACAGCGCGTCGCGTTCCTGCGTGATCTCAAAAAGCCTCTTATGGCCCATGATCACGGTTTGCAGCACGGGTATCTCATCGAACTCGAAATGGTTCTGTTTCAGCATGGCCAGGCGTTCGCCCGGCGTAATATGTACGTGCCCATGGGTGGACTCTATCTCGCCGGAAAGTATCTTCATGAAGGTGGACTTGCCCGAGCCGTTGGCGCCGATCAACCCGTAACAGTTACCGGGAGCGAACTTGATGCTTACATCTTCAAAAAGGATGCGTTTACCGTATTGCAGCGTGATGTTTTCAGTGGATATCATAATTTCCTTTACCGCTCAGTCGTTTTTCTTGACTGGTCGGTGATGGGGACTACGCGCGACGGGATCTCTTCGGTGCTTATGACCGCTTTTTGCGGCAAGACGTAGCGGACTGTCTCTGAGGGCTTAACATCGGGAAGGGCGGCGCGCCGGGCGAGAACCGTATCCTGAATGGCTTTTAACCCGTTATATTTTTCGGGCTCATCAAGGCCATATTCCTCGTTGACCCTTTCCAGCTCCATAATTTTTAAGGGGTCATATTTAACGACTTCTCGTTCCATCAGCGCCATATTAACACCGGCGCCCAGCACCCTTTCCACAATGACAGCGCTGCTGCTGACGGTAACGTTGGACGACGGTTCGGTATTGATCACCTTTATGGAGGAAGCGCGCAGATTGTATACCGCAAAGCCGCCGAAATAAGCGTATTCGGCGGTCTCATAATTTTTCAGCACGCAGCCGGCAAGCGCGATCCTGTTGCCGTCTATCGGCACCATCTGCTGCAAACCCGCGATCGGCACGGGAAGATACGACATATAACCGCTCCGTTTGTCCCTGCTGATAATGAACGACGTGCCGCCCCCGGGCCGGTCGAAATAGCCGCAATACAGGGTGCGGCCCTTCAACTGCAACACGCCGGTGATCACGTGGATCCAGTTTATATCTTTGCGCAGCAATCCCTCCAGGCCTTCTATGCGCGGCGCCTGGGCGTAGAGGGTGCAAACCCCGGCAGGCAGGGAGATCTTAAGCAGGCCGTTCGTCGTGCCCAGGAAAACGCAATTATTCATGGTCTCGAACGAGGTGGCTATGCACGCCGGCGGGCGTACGGTAAGGCCGTCGGGGTAGCGCTGCAGCACCCACTGGCCCGTCGGGAATTCTTTATCGTCTGTAATGGAAGAGGCGACCCAGTAATAATTATGGTCCGAAGAGAAATATCTGGATTCGTCATACACCGCATGCTGCTTACGGTCCAGTGCGATCGCGGAAGTGCTCAGGGGCCATTGCACTATGGTATCCGGCAGGCCCTTGCCGCCCATCATAACCGTGTGAGGGTCTACCACGCTGCAATAGGGCGGGTGATAATTTTCCAGGATATCAGCGCCGTTTACCTGACCGCGCACGACAGTAAAACCGCCTATGACGCAGGGCATATCCGGGGCAAGGCCGAGCGGGTGCATAGGGCTTATCTTGCCGGTCCTGGTATCCAGTTGGCGCCACGTCTCGCCCGAACGGAAGGCAAGCGTTGACCCTCTTTTTGCCAGCACATCCACCGGGTCGGGCTGCATTGCGTCACCTGCGAAAACCGAAACGGCCGTGCCGGCAAGGCACACTAGTATGAATAAAAAGCTATTTTTGCTGGTCAATCTCCTGCTCCATTTCCTGCTGCTTTTTAAGATTTTCCCGGTCCTTCTTCTCATCCTTCAGCTGGTCGCGAAAACCCTTCATCTCTTTTTCCTGCTCTTTACGCCAGGCGTCCATATAATCCTGGTGCATGCGGCGCACTTCTTCCATGTGGTCGCGGAACCATTCTATGCGGTTAACGAACAGGTTGGCGACCTTCCTGCGATATGCATCGTATTCATCCGTTACCGGCAGCACGCGCCCGGGCATAATACCGTCGTCAATGCTTACCTGCCTGTTGGTGACCACCTGCACCGGCTCCGGATATTTTTCGTCCGTAGATTTTGCTTCCACCATGCCTTCGTAAACCGCCACCGTGGAAGTTACGGTCGAGGCGTCTATCACGAACACCGTTCCGCGCACGGAGGCAACGCTTACCGGAGACTTTATAGTGAATTTATTTTTCTTGTTAACGTTCAAATTACGTTTTATGGCATTCAAGGCGCGACCGTTGAACAAAGACATTACATATTCGCTTATCCCGTCTTTTTGCACGGCTTGTTCTATGGCGGCGTGCGAGTTGCTTTCCAGGCGCACCGCTGTGCCGTCGTCATACATTATCTCGGCGCCGGACATAGCCGACGTTCTAACCGCGCCACCCTGAACCAGCCTCATGCCCTTGGCGGCCTTTAACCACGGCGCACCCGCAGCGGTGCTTACCACGACGGAATTTTCGCAGGCAGTAACGGTAGCGCCAAAGCCTTCAACGCCATATGACATTGCAACTGAACACAGACTAACACAAAGAGCTGTGAAAAGCGCGCGCATAGTTCCCCTTTATACTATTTCTTTTTCTCGATTTTCGCCCAGGTATCCTTCAGGGTTATGGTACGGTTGAAAACCAGCTTGCCGGGGTGAGAATCTTTATCCAGGCAAAAGTAGGCGTTGCGCAGGAATTGGTAAGCCACATTGGGCTTTGCGTTCACCAGGCTTGATTCCAGCTTTGCGCCGGCAAGGAGTTGCAGAGAATCTTTGTTCATGAAATCAGTGAAGCTTTTCCCCTCTTCAACTTCGTCGGGGTTTGGCTTGGTGAACAGTGTGTCGTACAGGCGTATCTCGGCGTCCAGAGCGTGCGCCGCGCTTACCCAGTGCAGCGTTCCCTTCACCTTGCGGTTATCGGGCGTACCACCCCCGCGAGACTGCGGGTCGTAGCTGCAATGCAAGGCCACGATATTTCCAGCGGCATCTTTATCAACGCTTGTGCAGGTAATGTAATAGGCGTGCTTCAATCGCACTTCGGCGCCGACCGACAGGCGGAAATATCCTTTAGGCGGAACTTCAAGAAAATCGGTTTGCTCGATATATATTTCTTTTGAGAAGGTAACTTTGCGCGTTCCGGCAGAAGGATCCTCCGGGTTATTGTCCGCGTCGAATTCTTCCGTCTGACCATCAGGATAATTGTCAATTATAACCTTCAACGGCTTAAGCACGGCCATCACACGCGCGGCAGACTTGTTGAGGTCTTCGCGAATGAAAAATTCAAGCAGTTGCAGGTCTATGGTGCTGTTGGTCTTATCAACGCCGATGCGGTCGCAGAAGTTGCGGATAGCTGCCGGTGAATATCCACGGCGGCGCATACCGGAAATAGTGGGCATCCGGGGGTCATCCCAGCCGGAGACGAGTTTGTCTTTTACCAACTGCAGTAGTTTGCGTTTGCTCATCACGGTATAGGTCAGGTTCAGGCGGGCGAACTCTATCTGGCGCGGTTTCGCAGGAACAGAAATATTGTTTACCACCCACTCGTAGAGCGGGCGGTGGTCCTCAAACTCCAGGGTGCAGATGGAATGCGTTATATTTTCCAGCGCATCGCCGATAGGGTGGGCGTAATCGTACATCGGGTATATAAGCCAGGCATCGCCGGTGCGGTGGTGGTGGGCGCGTTTAATACGGTAGAGGGCCGGGTCGCGCATATTTATGTTCGGGTGCGCCATGTCTATTTTGGCGCGCAGGGTGCAAAAACCATCAGGAAAATCACCGTTTCGCATACGTTCGAACAAATTCAGGTGCTCGGCGACGGTGCGTTCACGGAAAGGGCTGTTCTTGCCGGCTTCGGTCGGTGTGCCGCGGTATTCACGCATCTGATCGGCAGTTAGATTGCAAACATACGCCAGGCCTTTGTTTATAAGCTCAATGGCGTACTGATAGCATTTTTCGTAATAATCGGAGGCGTAATAAAGGTGCTTACCCCACTCAAAACCAAGCCACTTAACATCTTCTTGTATGGACTCAACATATTCAATATCTTCTTTTTCAGGATTAGTATCGTCAAAGCGCAGGTGACACACCCCGTTATAATCCCGGGCAATGCCAAAATTCAGGCAAATAGATTTTGCATGCCCTATATGCAGATAGCCGTTAGGCTCCGGCGGAAAACGCGTCTCAACTCGACCGCCGTTCTTCCCTTCGGCCAGATCGGCGTCTATCTGCAACTGAATAAAATTCTTCCCTTTCTTTTCTTCGGTATTAATTGGTTCCATAGTAGTAACCCTTATAAATTATTTTGATTATTATATGATTTTACGAGCTGTTCTGCAAAAATTAACTTTAAGTTTGCGGTACGTTTAGTGCAGTTTTTAAGCGTAGGGGTCGGTCTCGTCTGGTTGTCCCCCAAGGGGACAACCAGACGAGACCTCCATGGCTTTACGGAGAAAACCGCGGCTCAGCGGATTCGGATTTCCCTTAGGTCCGAACTCGATGCGCCAATGAAGGAATGATTTCCTTGCATCTGGCCCCTAGTGTTTGAGACCCCGCTCAAATGGATGTTGAAGTTGAATGGGGCGCGGGGGCGAGTTGGGGCCAGCCGGAAAACATTCCTGAAATGCATCGATTGAGGCCGGGGAAATTCGAATTCGCTGGGACGCCATAACCCCACCTAACCAAAGCTATACCACTAAATCAGTTCAGTTTTTTATACAACAATCCCATCCAATCGTTTTCGATGCATTCTGAAATGCATTGGAGACCGGGGTGGGCGAATTGTTTTTTAAAGCGTTGCCGGTCGCCGGACCATATTCCTGAGACGGCCAGTAAGCCGCCTGGTTTAACCCACGATGCCAGGCGGGATTTGTTTTCCAGCAATGGCTTGGCAAGGACGTTGGCGGCAACCATATCGAATAAGCGCACGGGCTGATATGTTTCTATGCCGGAAGCATTCAACCGTGCTATTTTGCAATGGTTGGCTTTAAGATTAAGTTTAGCGGTTACTACGCTTTCGGGGTCGTTGTCAAAAGCGTGGACGGTTTTTATACCGCGCTTCCTGGCTACGACGGATAATATACCGCTGCCTGTGCCGACATCCAGCAATGAATCAACTTCGCTTGAATTATCCTCTATATACTGCGCCACCATACGCGTTGTAGGGTGCAGGCCTGTACCGAAGGCGGAAGTTGTATCAAGCAGGATATCGCGTTTAAGGTTATAATGGGCCGCAGCCTTGCACCAGGCGGGCACTACCCTGATCTTTTTAGTCAGCATTACGGGCTTAAAATCCTGTTTCCACCTTGTTTCCCAATCTGAGGGAACAAGCCGGCGATATACTAATTTGACCCCCGCAGGGAATGTTGCTGTACGGACTTGCCGCAGTAAACCTTCTTCAGGATAACACTGTATCGTGTTTCCCCCCTCCGTACGACCGATCACCAGCGCGCTTGCCGGTATGCCAAGTTTCGCAAGGCATTTAACTGCTGCAGCGATTTGCGCAGCGCTGGCGGCTGTAATTAATATTTCGTGAACAATACTCATAGGTTCATTCTATCAAATTTGTTATAATCAGTTAAATGTATATCCCAACGACCAGAGAAGAACTTACCGCGCAAGGCATAATGCAGCCCGATGTTATTTTGATAACGGGTGATACGTACATAGACAGCCCGCATATCGGTGTAGCGGTTGTCGGGAAGTGGCTGATAGCGCACGGCTTTACCGTCGCGATCATTGCCCAGCCGGCTGATGCCGACATTGCGCGCCTGGGTGAGCCGAAACTATTTTGGGGCGTTACCGGCGGCTGCATTGATTCCATGGTTGCCAATTACACTCCTCTCAAAAAGTTCCGTAACCAGGACGATTACACACCCGGCGGAAACAATATCCGCCCGCCGCGTGCCGCCATGGCCTACACCAATCTCATTCGCAAGTATTTCAAAAATACTGTCCCGGTCGTGTTGGGAGGTCTTGAGGCCAGCCTGCGCCGCGTGGCCCACTATGATTACTGGGACGACGCGGTGCGCCGCTCAATACTATTTGATGCCAAAGCCGATATCCTTGTTTACGGCATGGGCGAAAAAGCCGTTTTGCAGCTGGCAGGTGCCCTGCGAGACGGCAAACCCTGGCACGATATCGCCGGTATTTGCTACATCTCACCGTCCATGGTTGAAGGCCGCAAGGAACTGCCGTCATACGAGAACGTTTCAACCGACAAAGAAGCGTTCCGGAAAATGTTCGAAGAATTTTATAACAGCATTGACCAGCCGGGCCCCGGTTTGCAGCAGCAACATGGCACCCGCTGGCTGATCCATAACCCATCACAGCCCGTTATGACCACCGCCGAACTGGACGAGGTTTACGCGATGGAATTTGAACGCGACGTTCACCCGTTTTACAAGGCGAACGGCGAAGTGCGCGCCTTAGAAACTATTAAACAATCCATCACAACACACCGCGGCTGTTACGGCCAGTGCAATTTTTGCGCTATAGCCGTGCATCAGGGCAGAAGGGTAATTTCGCGCAGTATTGATTCTATTCTTGCCGAAGCCGGACGCATCGCCAAACTGAAAGGATTCAACGGCATCATTTATGACGTAGGCGGCGCGACGGCGAATATGTTCGCCAGTCTTTGTAACAAAGGCGGCTCGCCCTGCCTTAACCGCCACTGCCTTCTGCCGCAGGTATGCCCTAACCTTTCCTTCGGTCACCAGCAGCAAATAGATTTGCTTAAACGCTTGTTACTGTTACCGGGAATTAAAAAAGTATTCATTTCTTCCGGTATCCGCCACGACATCGTTGATGCCGACAAAAAATGGGGCCCCGCCTACATAGCCCAGCTGGTAGGTTTTCATGTCTCGGGCCAGATAAAACTGGCGCCAGAGCATTACGACAATGATGTTCTGACGCTTATGGGCAAACCGACTATAAAACCCCTTATGCGCTTTAAAACTGCCTTCGACGAGGAATGCAAAAAGCAAAGCAAGAAATATTTCATGACCTACTATTTAATGGCCGCGCACCCCGGCTGCACCATGAGCCACATGCTGCGCCTGAAAGATTTCCTTAAAGGCGGCCTCAAAATTATGCCTGAACAGGTACAAATATTTACTCCCACCCCTTCCACCAAATCATCGTTAATGTACTATTGCGGTACCGATATGGCCGGCAACTACATCCCCTGCGAACGCACCACCTCCGGCAAACAACGCCAGAAAGACGAAATACGTAACCCAACTGCGCCGTGGCATGGTGCTACCCAGCACCGGTCATCTTCTAAACACCACAACAACAAACCTTACTTCAAAACCAAACGCCCGCGCTAGTTGGATTTCTCCTCGTTTGGCGTCTCAGTGGATCCGGATTTCCCGCTGGCCTCAGTCGATGCATTTCGTTCGGCATTTTCTGCGGGAGCGAACTCTCCCCCGCACCCCCAAATTCAACAGATATCGGAGCGGGGTTTCAAACAGGCGCTCCCGAAGGAACGAAAATACCTCTCTCATTGACGCATCGAGTTCGGACCTGCAGGAAACCCGGATCCACTGAGACGCGGTTTTTCTGCGAGAGATAGGAGGGCTTGGCTGTTTTGTGCGGAGTAAATCCTTCTAACCGCCAATGAGGGTTGCGATCTTCATTCCTTCGGCTCAGCTGTTTGAAGCCCCACTCCTAAGTATTTTGAATGGGGGTGTGGGGCAAGTTCTGAGCCGGCGAAGATCGCAATCCCGAAATGGTTAGCCGGATTTACGTAGTACAAAATTGCCAAGACCGACCTTATTTCATCTAACAAAAACAAAACCGCGCAAAACCCTAAACAGGTCTCACGCGGTTCGTTGTTTGTTAATTAATCGTCTTATTTCTTTCCAGACTGTTCGTACTGTAATGTTTTCGTCGTCATTTCTGTGACAACGGCGGGGCCGAAGTACTGGATGGGGCCGGGAAAAAGGTAGCTTTCGGTCTTAGCCCAGGTTTCGCGGTTCTTTACCAACTCTTTGAAGGGGGCATCGTCGAGGCGGACAAGGGCTTTTTGGATCACCGGCTTTTCTTTGCCTTTGCGGCGCTCTATGTTCATCATCATGGTAAGGGGCACACCGCCGCATTCCCACTGGGCTGCGGGTTTGGTAAGCTTGCGCACTGATGAAAGATAGCCGGTAAAGCCGTTCAACGCAAGGACGGCGGCGTTGTAGCCGAGGGCGTACGTATAATTCGCGTCAAAGTTGCTGGGTGCGCCGCAGCGGCCTTCGTAGCCGAAGAAATGGGTTATGGCGGCGAACTTGCCGGTGTATACACCCTGTTTCTTGAGCTGCATAAGGCGTTCTCTCACCATCTCTATAAGCAATTTTTCCGTCTCAATAAGAGAGACCTGTACGTTGCCGTGCGGGTCGCGTTCCAGCATCAGCTGGGCTTCGATCGCATCCGGCAAAGACTTCATAAGCGCTGAAAGATGCGAAGGGAGTTTGGCGTAAACGATGTTCCGCTTGTCATCCATGTGGTTTACGGCATTGATCGCCTCTTCGTTATCGGCAAGCACATCATTCAGGGACGAAATTAGTTCTTTCATTTCCGGCACGAACTCTATTAAACCTTCGGGCACCAGCACGACGCCGAAGTTCTTTTTCTTTTCAGCGCGGGCGATGATAACGTCAGTGATGGTTTCCACGACCTGCGACAAGCGCAGCTGTTTGGAGAGCACTTCCTCGCCTATAAGCACAACGTTTGGCTGGGTCTTAAAGCCGACTTCCAGCGTAATGTGGCTGGCGCTGCGGCCCATAAGACGCACAAAGTGCCAGTACTTCTGGGCGGAATTTACGTCGCGGCAAACGTTGCCCACCATCTCGGCGTAGATCTTGGTGGCGGTATCAAAACCAAATGAGGTTTCGATCGCATCATTCTTCAGATCGCCGTCTATCGTTTTGGGCACCCCTACAACGCTGACGCCGGTGTCTTCTTTAACAAAGTACTCGGCAAGCAGGGCGGCGTTGGTGTTGGAATCGTCACCGCCGACAACCACAAGAGCATCTATCTTATTGGCCAGGATATTTTTTTTTGTAAGCGCGAACTGCTCAGGGGTTTCTATTTTAGTGCGTCCGGACTGGATAATATCAAAACCGCCGGTATTGCGGTATTCGTCCATCAAAGGCCCGGTAATTTCTTTCCATTTGTTATCCAGAATGCCCGAAGGCCCGCCCAGGAAACCGATAAGCTTATTTTTTGGGTTGGCTTTTTTCAGGCCGTCGTAAAGGCCGGCTATCACATTATGCCCGCCGGGCGCCTGCCCGCCTGAAAGAACCACGCCGATTTTAACGGCCTTTTTGCCGACATTGCTTTTGCCTTTCGAAAACCCTATCATCGGCAAGCCGTAGGTTGCAGGGAACAAGGCATTCACTGTTTCGTGGTCGGAAATGCTTTTAGTGATCTTCCCTTTTTTCGGCACAACCGAGCCGGCCCCATTCTTAAGTATAGCCGGCAAAACCGGCTTAAATTTTGAGCGTTCCATCTGTAATTCTGACACCTGTATCTTGGCCATGTACGTCCTCCTGAGAGTAGTTGCGATTGAAGCGACATTATACAATAAATATGCCGAACTCGGCAAAAAACCCGGCCGTTGATAACTTCACCCGGTCCGGTCTGCTATTTAGAAAGGCAAATAGCGCGGGCGCGGGCTATGGCACAGGCAAGGGTTTCGCAGATGTTCTCATCGTGCAGATAGTCGAAGAGGCCGGCGCGTTTGAACATGTTCAGTACGGCGGGACGCATACAGCAGACAACGAAAACGGTGCCATGCGCGCTCATGGAGCGAAATGTCTCTTCCAAAAGATGGGTACCGGTAGCGTCTATCATGGGCGCCTGTTCCATTTGCACTATCAGCACTTTGGGCGGTTTTTCTATGCCTTCAAGCGCCTCGCGGAATTTGTAGACGGCGCCGAAGAACAGAGGACCGTTAACTTCATACAGCACGGCGCCTTTTGGCAGCACGGTTTGCAGTATCTGGGTGGTGTCAAAATCCGTTTCCGCCACGGGATCCTCTTCTTCGGGCGTGATCATGGCGATATTCGTGTGCATGCTCATGCTGCGGATGAATATCACGATCGCAAGCAACAGGCCAACCTCTATAGCAACCGTAAGGTCTACTGCCACCGTCAGTATGAAGGTGACAATGAGTACCAAAGCGCTGGTGCGGGCGGTTTTTACGATGGAGACCGCTGAACGCCACTCTGACATGTGATAGGCCACTACCATAAGAATACCTGCCAGGCAGGCGAGCGGTATGCGCCCAGCCATGCCGCCGAAGAACAGCATGAGCAGCAACAACGTGATGGCGTGAATGATACCGGCTATGGGTGTGCGACCGCCGTTTTTAACGTTCGTGGCGGTACGGGCGATAGCGCCGGTCGCCGGCAGGCCGCCGAACAGGGGCGAGACGATGTTCGCTACGCCCTGACCTATAAGCTCCATGTTTGAACGGTGCCGTCCGCCTATCATGCCGTCGGCTACTACCGCGGAGAGCAGCGATTCAATGGCGCCGAGCATGGCGATAGTGATAGCGGGGTTGATCAGGCTTCGTACCATATTGAAATTTATGTGCGGGACCACGGGCATTGGCAGGGTATGCGGTATGGCGCCGAAACGCGAACCGATCGTCTCAACCGGCAGCTTCAGGAAATAGGCGGCGGCGGAGGTGCCGATGATAGCGATAAGCGAGCCGGGTATGCGCCTGGATATTTTGCCGCACAGGGCGATCGTTGCCATAGTCGCCAGGGCTATGCAAACGGCTGAAATGCTGAATTGCGGCACATGCCGCATAACGATCCCCATCTTATCAAAAAAATCCGCAGGCAGGCCTCTCAGGCCGAGACCCAGCATATCGCTTATCTGCCCGGTAAAAATTAAAAAAGCTATGCCCAGGGTGAAGCCCACCGTTACCGCGTAGGGAATGAATTTTATGACACCGCCAAGTTTGGCAAAACCCATGATCATCAGTATGATACCGGCCATGATCGTCGCCACAAGCAAGCCGTCGATGCCGTGCTGCTGGATAATACCATAGACGATAACCACGAAGGCCCCCGTCGGGCCGCCTATCTGCACGCGGCTGCCGCCCAGCGCCGAGATAAGAAAACCGGCTACGATCGCGGTGTAAAGCCCTTTATCAGGCGTTACGCCGGAGGCGATGGCGAACGCGATGGCCAGCGGCAGGGCGACGATGCCCACCACCACCCCGGCTACCGCGTCTTTCGTGAACTTTTTACTGTCGTACGACTTGAACACATCGAACAATTTCGGTCGCAACACAATGGCTTCTCCTATGCGCTATTTCTACAGATCGTTCCCGGAATACGACAGATTGTAGCTTTTATTTATCAGCGGGAAATCGGGGATAATGTTATCGAAGGCCGAATTTTTCAGCAGCGGCCAGTTGATGAAAGACGGATCCCGCGGGGCGACGCGGCAGATAGTACCCTGAGAGTCCGTGGCAACAAAATAGAGTATTTCCCCGCGCCAGCCTTCAACGCAGCCGAGCGCGAAGGAATTTTTTTCGAAAACGATATTTTGCGGCAGCGGCCCGTCCATTGCAGGCAGGGTGCGCAGGGCCTCCTGGATAAGTTTTATTGAGGTATAAACTTCTTTAACGCGCACACTGAATCTGGCGTAGGCATCGCCGCTCAGTTCGGGTTCTATCCTTTCCGGCGCCAGTTCATCATAGGCGGCGTAGGGCATATCAAGGCGCGTGTCGTACTCCAGGCCAAGCGCTTTGGCGGCTACGCCAAGGACACCGCGGTCGAAAGCAAGCCGGTGCGGAAGCGCGCCCGCTCCCTTTAACCGGTTCAGAAGAGACGAGCTATTTTTCATGACTTCGATTATTTCGGTAAAATCTACCGCGATACCTGCCAGCTCCTTACCTAACCTCTCACCGTCTTGAGCGGAAATATCCCTGGTAACACCGCCGACAACATTCACGCCCCGCAGAAAACGGCTGCCGGTAAGGCGTTCATTCATTTGCATCAGCACCTCGCGCAGCCGGCCGTTTTGCGCACCGCCGAAATTATAGCCGCAATCAAGCGTCAGGGCGCCGATATCGCCCAGGTGGTTTGCCAACCGCTCCAACTCACCGTAAATTACCCTGAGATAGCGCATACGCCGGGGAACGGTTATGGAGGCAAGCTGCTCCAGCGCCTGGCAAAAAGCCAGCGAATGGCTGAACGAGCTGTCGCCTGATATTTTTTCCGACAGCTTTATCTTTTTGGCAAGCGGCAGCGTCTCAAATAGTTTTTCGCTGCCTTTATGGGTGTAGCCAAGCCGCGGCTCCAGCAGCACCATCATTTCGCCCGCAACGCTGATCTTAAAATAACCCGGCTCTATTATGCCGGCGTGTACCGGACCCACGGAAACTTCATAAATCCCTTCGCCCTTAACTTTCTGGAAATGATAAGTGCCATTGGCTGCCGGCGGCCGTGTCTGCCACGGGAAATCTTTTCTGAGCGGGAAGAGATCCTCAGGCCAATTCTCATGCAGCAGGAGAGGCCGTGCGTCCGGGTGGCCGGCCGGTGTAAGACCGAAAAATGTTTGTATCTTCCTTTCGTAGTCCCAGGCCTCATGGAGGATATGTGCGACCGAAGGGAATTCCGTCCCGGTGGGCGTTATATAAAATATCTGCCAGCTCCGGCTTTCCGGGTTTAAGAAAATGTACCAGATCTTAAAATGGCCCTGCTGCGACCGTTCGTCGGTAGCGGTAAGCAGTTTCAGGCGCAGTTGCTTTTCATCGCGGATGCGGCTGATAACGTTTTGAATATCAGCGGCCGGTACTTCGATAATTTGTTCCGGTTTCATAGTTGTCATGATCAATACCTTAAGGCGCTCTCGCGTATTAGTTTATACAGGAACGGCGGCATATAAAAACTTAACAACAGAATCAAAGCCAGGCACACGCAGGAAGGCACTACCAGCCAGACCGAACCTTCGCCGGCCTCTATACCGGCGGGCGGCGCGCCGAAGAACATGGCCGAAACGTGTTTAAGGAACCCGATAAAAACAAGCGTCATGAAAATGAGAGCGGTTATAGCCGCAACGGGGTAGATCTTAATGCCCGCGCTGAGGATCAGCATTTTCGTAAGGAATATGCCGAACGGCGGAAGACCCGTAACCACCAAAAATCCCGCGATAAACAGCACGCTGGTTACCGGCAATACTTTCAAGGCGCCCTTAACGTTATTAATTTTAGACGAGCTGTATTTCAGCAGCAAGTTCCCGGCAGCGAAGAACGTTACCACTTTTACCAGTGAATGGTATATCAAATGCAGGATGGCCGCAAAGACTCCCAGGCCGCCGAACGAAAAACCGAGCGCCATGACGCCTGCGTTCTCTATGCTGGAATAGGCCAGAAGCCGTTTATAATTATTTGAGCTGAACATGATCACCGCGGCAACGATTATGGACAGCAGCCCGAACGCGATCATTAAATGCTGGCTGAACGTTATGCCGATAGCGATATCCGTTATCCGTTTGAATTTCAGCAGCAGCAGAAAGGAAACCGGAAGCACCGCGCCGGAAAGCATGGCGCCAAGGGCGGAGGGCGCCTTGCTATAGGCATCGGGCTTCCAGGTGTGCATGGGGGCGAAACCGGCCTTGGTGCCGTAGCCGATGATCACAAAGACGAAGGCGATCTTGGCGGTCAGCGGATCCATGCGCGTCGCGTTTTCAGCAAGGAATTGCCAGCTGATGGCGCCGTTCATCGCCGCAAGCCTGAAAGGAGAGAAATACAGCAGGGTGCCGAAGAATCCCAGCAACAATCCTACGGAATTGATTATCACATACTTCCAGGCAGCCTCGACGGTGGACGGCTTGTTATAGAAACTTACCAGCAGCGCCGTTGAAAGCGTTGTCGCCTCTATCGCTATAAAAGCAACTATGGGGCTGCTGGCCGAAACCGCCAGATACAAGGCGATAAAAAATAAATTCAATAACACGTAATACTGTTTTACCCGGCTGAAACCGATGATCTCTTTTTCAGTTTCTTTACGCAGGTACGGTATGGAATAGACAACCGTTGAGCACCCTACGACGGAAATTACCAGCAGCAATACGGCGCCGAAGGCATCCACATGGAAGAGAGAGAACGGCGAATAGTGGCCTGCGGATGCGACCCTGAACGCTATTGCGAATGAAGCGGCCAGTGAAATAATTATAGCGGCAAGCGAACCGTATTCCAGGCGCGACCTGCTTTTGGCCATAAGACCGGCAGCCGCGGCGGTTAAAAATGACAGGAAAATTATACTGAGTAACATACCTTTATTCCCTCAGGTGCTTCATGGATGTTATATCAAGCGTGCCGTAATGTTTATAGATCATGGAGATAAAAACCGTCGTTATCATAAGCCATACGAAAATATTGAATATCATGCCGACTTGAAAAACCGGCGATTGCTCAAGACCGGCGAACATGGAGAACACCACAATGCTGTTTTCCAGAGAGAGTATGCTGATGATCTGCGAGAGTGCGCCCTTGCGGTTAACTATCAGTAAAAGAGCGGTAAAGATCGCTGAAAGAGCCAGGGAGAGCGGCACCTGATTGGCGGGTATCATCCTGGTCAGCGGCATGAATTTGGTGGAATGCGCAATACCGGTCACAACGGCGATAAATATCAGGGCTACGGGTGTTTCCAGATACGTTGTCACGGAAAATGTAAGCTCATATTTGTTTATCAATCTCACGAAGAAAATATGGGCCAGTATAACTTTAAGGCTGAGCACCAACAGGGCTATCAGCAGCAGGAATATATTACCCGTCTCAAAGTACGAGTTGAAAAGGATAATTACGACCGCCAGGGACTGGATGTTGTAGGCGAGCACGGCCTCGTAATTCTTTTTTGTGATATGCAGGAATACGATACTCAGGAAAACGATCCCCGATAACATTTCCAGTGATAACATTGACATATTATTTACCCAATCCTATGGCTATCGCGTTCAGTATGAATGCCACCATTAACAGGTCCGGCAGCCTGAAAAAACGATATTTTGCCATGCCTGATTCCAGGAACGCTATCATGAGACAGAAGACCGCAGCCTTTGCGCCGAACAACAGCAGGCTTAAGACTACCGGCAGCAGTGCGGCGCTTTGCGCAAGCGCGGAATGAAAAAACAGGTTCGCGCCGAGCGCGATAAAGATCAATAGTTTGTTGGCCGCCGCCCATTCCATCAGCGCCAGGCGTTTGCCGGAATATTCCAGCAGCATGGCCTCATGGATCATGGTAAGCTCCAGGTGCGTGGCCGGGTTGTCAAAGGGAAAGCGCGCGCTCTCGGCGAGCAATATGATAAAAAATCCGCTGAACGCCAGCAGCGCCGCTAAGAACGACTGGCCCTGCAGCAAGGCGCCTTTATCGGCTATCGCGAAAACATTAGTGGTGCCGGTTATGATCGCAAGGGTCAGCAGAGAGAATATAAAGCCGCCCTCCGCCAGCGCCGTGATCGTCATTTCGCGGCTTGCGCTGAAGCCGCCGAAGGTGCTGCCGGCGTCAAGGCCTCCCAGCGCCAGAAAGAAGGCGCCCAGAGCCAGGGTGTATACGATCAGCAAAATGTCGCCGGTATAGGCATTTCTCACAAAAGAAGCGAACAGCGGAATACTGGCGCCCACAACGATGGTCACGGTAAAAACAATGTAAGGCGCCCAGCGGAAGATCCAGGAGGCGTCCCGGCTGATAACTTCGTCCTTATGGAAAAGCTTCCAGAGATCTTTATACGGCTGCAGAACACCCGCGCCCCTGCGGTTCTGTAGCCGGGCCTTCACTTTTTTTATCACGCCGATACAGAGCGGCGAGAGCAGCGGTATGAATAATAGTTGAAGCAGCCAGCATAAAGATCTCATGCTAGAGCACCCAGTACAACGCTATGACCAGCGTTATGAATATATACAAAATGTAGACATTGATATTACCGGTCTGAATTTTCTTGGCCCGCTGGGACAACGCGTTAAAGACCCGGTTCAGCGGCCGGTAGATATACGAATTGTGCACATCTTTTACGCCGATAATGACCGTCCGGGATTTCGGCAGGTAGCGGCTTTCGGAGTCGTGGTATTCTATCTCGTGCTGTATGCTGGGTTTTAGAACGCCTCGGTAGATCATGATGATGGAACGGCTGAATCCCGCGGCCGTTATCTCCATGCGGGGGGTCAGCGGGGTGCCGCAGTTCCAGGTCTCGCCTTCCCGGACGTTCTGGGTTTTATAAACAAAACGCCGTACCACAAAGGCCGCAGCTATGAGCACCGCGGCGAAGAAAAGGAAAAACGCCGGGCCGGAAACAGAAGAAAAACCGTTGTTCGTGGTAAGGCTCAACCCCGAGGAAACCACGGTCGGCGGTTGTGTCTTGTACATGCCCATACTATGCGATACTGTTTGCAGCAGGGCGGACAACGGCCCTGAAAAAACCCCGAACAACAAGGACAGCAACGCAAGCGCCCCCATGCTGATAAGAAGCGCCGGAGAAGATTCCCCGGCTTCGGCCACGCGCGGGCTTCTGGGGCGTGCAAGAAAAGTTACACCGAAGACTTTTACGAAACAGGCGATGGCAAGACCGCCCGTAAAAGCAAGGGCGCCGGCCGCGAAAATAAAGATCCACTTGGTGGACGGGTCCAGCGTACTTATCCCCTGGAAAAGGGATTGGTAGGTAAGCCATTCGCTGAAAAAACCGTTAAAGGGCGGCAGCGCCGATATCGCCATGGAACCGATCAGAAAGAAAAAAGCCGTCTGCGGCATGTACTTGATAAGGCCGCCGTATTCTTCCATGTTGCGGGTGTGCATCTGGTTGATGACCGAGCCGGCGCTCAGGAAAAGCAGCGACTTGAACGTGGCGTGGTTGAGCGTATGAAATAGGGCGGCGGTAAGGCTGAGCAGCGCCAGAGGCGCCATCCCCAGAGAGGAAAAAACCATCGCGCTGCCAAGACCCAGCAGGATGATACCGATATTTTCTATGCTGTGATACGCGAGCAGCCTTTTGATATCGTGTTCGGTCAGAGCGTACAGAACGCCCAGCAGCGCCGATACTGAGCCGATAACCAGGATCACCTGGCCCCACCAGAGGGGCGCCGGCTGCAGCAGCTCTAAAAACATCCTGATCATCATGTATATGCCTGTTTTTATCATGACACCGGAAAGGAAGGCGGAGACATTTGAAGGAGCCGCCGAGTGTGCCGCGGGAAGCCAGATGTGAAAAGGAATGATGCCGGCCTTGGTACCGAAACCGATCACCGCCAGAAAGAAAACCAGATCCTTAACCGCCGCGGGCATGGTGCCGATCCCGTTGTGTATGGCAGTAAAATCAAACGACCCGGTGTATTTGTAGCACAACAGGAATGCGGCGATAATGAAGGCGGTCGCCCCGTAAGTCATGACAAAATACAGGAAGCCGGCCTTGATATTCGCCGGTTCATCACGTTCGTACACGATAAGAAAATATGACGCGATAGCCATAAGTTCCCAGGCCAGCAAAAAGAATATGCCGTTCGACGCGGTTACGACCAGCATGAGGCTGCCGACCAGCAGATTATAAAAGAAACCCAGCACACCGAGGTTATATTTCTTGTAGTAATGCCGCAGGTAGCCCAGACCGTACAGCGAACACCAGAGGGCGATCGATGAAATGATAAAGATAAAATAGGCCGAAAGCATGTCTATACGGAAAGAAAGAAAGAGAAGCGGGAAGAGATCGGAGCTGTATGAAAAAGCCAGTGTGTGCCCAGACAATATCGCGCACAGAGCGAAAACCACACCATACAACGAGCCGAGCGCTGAGAATATACTGTTCCATTTATTTGCCAGCTCGTCATATTTGCCCAGCAGCAGGGAACCGGCGCCGGCGACGGCGAACAAGGCGAACAACGCAAAAAAACCGGTTTGAGAAAGAATAACGCTCATACCTTTTCCAATATGTTGAGTAAATAGCACAGGATCGTTTTTGGGGAAGGCGGATCTCCCGGGATAACATAATTCACGGGCAGCACGGAAGCAACACCATCCAATACGGCGTAGTTGCCTGTATATATTCCCCCGTCTATAGCATCGTCACCCACGGCGATGACCAGCTTCGGCGCAGGCATCGCCTCATACGACTTTTTGAGGGCCTCCGCCATGTTGCGTGTAACGGGACCGGAGACCAAAAGCATATCGGCGTGTCTGGGGGAAGCGACAAAATTAATACCGAAACGTTCGATATCGTAGAAACTGTTGGAGAGCGCGGTAAGTTCCTGTTCGCAGGCATTGTCGGAGCCGGCGTCAATATGCCGGATAGCCAGAGAGCCCCGGAACAGGCGCTTAACGTTATACTGTATCTTTTCGCCGACGGCCATGATATCGGCCTGGCTGCATCCGCCTGGAACATCTATCACCTGCTGCGGCGTTTTTAATATTTTATAAAATAATTTCAGCATGATTATACGTTCCCCGGCGGCACGGATTTTTAAAGCAAAAAAAATCACCCATCATTCAAGTGATTTTAAATATAGAACTCCTGCCAAGTTTCAATTATATCATATTTTTTATTTGCGAATACTGTTATGCCGGCTTTTATACAGGTAGAACGATCCGCCGAAAAACAATTTTCCCAGAAAATATTCAAAACAAAAGTCACTTAATTTTTTCAGATATGCCATAAAGCCCCCGTTATTTGATCAAATGACGCCGTGCCATAGTTTTTACCATAACGTCCGTATACGACCTGATATACCGCTGGTCACTGCCGTAGATCTCGCTGGTCGAGGAGGCCGACCAGACCAGATCGTCTTTCTGTCCGGAGTACATGTTCGTTTCTATCGCCGCGTAAACATCTTCATACACGTAATAGGGCGCGTTCCGGTTCGAATATACGTTCCCGCAGTAATCCCGCCAGGTGTTGTAGTAGCTTGGGTACATATTGGGGACGGAAGGGTCATTGCCGTAGGTGCAGATCGAGTCTTTCGAGGCAAGCCTTGTTACCAGCAGCGTATCGGAACCGGTTTTATACATCGCCGCAGATATCGCCGCGGTGTCTTCCTGCACTTCATCCGGGATAACGGCGTAGCCGGCTATCGCGTCATTTCCCCGGGCTTTCAGCAGGCCGACAAAGTCATCTTCAAAGGATCTTTTTTCAGAGGGGCTTTTTGCGATGGCGATAACCAGTATCTTGTTCGGGTAGGCGGTATAGTTCCTGTCCCGCCAGCTGGAGGTTATCAGCGTGGTGGCACAGCCTGCTATAAGCAAAACGGCAGCCAGACCCGGAAAGAAAACCGCCTTTTTGCCGCTCTTCATATAACATCCTGAACAGGCCTGTCGCACTCGTCCACCATCTCGAACTCCGCCTGGTCGGCGCCGCATTCCGGGCAAAGCCAGTCATCCGGCAGGCTTTCAAAAGGCGTATTGGGCGTTACATGCTGGCTGGCGTCGCCTTCGGCCGGCTCGTAAACATAGCCGCACACCTTACACCTGTAGTTATCCATAGTGTCCCCCGGGGATCGAAAACTAGAGAATTTAGTTTGAAATAGTATCAGCTGATATTATCGCAAACATAAAAATCTCAGACCATAGCCGGGCGCTACCGGACACTGATCAGTTTCCCGGGGTATCGTCAGATCAAGAATTTTTTAACCAGGTTTTTCATCCAGGGCTTGAAAGAATCCTTCAACGAAAGGTAGGCGGCCGTCTTGTAGAGTTCCGACTGGGTCGGATAGGGGAACATCAGGGAGGCGAACACCGAAGGTTTGAGTTTATTTTTTACAGCCAGTATGCCGGCCCCTATCATCTCTCCCGCTTTCTCAGCAACGATAGTAACACCGACAACACGGCCGTTGCTTCCTACGACCAGCTTCAGAAAACCGCCTTCTTCGCCGTCGGTTTTAGAACGGTCGGCATTATCAAGATCTACGACGATAGAATGGCCGAACAGACCGCGGTCCGCCGCGACGTGTTCCGTGAGGCCGACATGGGCCACCTCAGGTGTGGTATACGTGACCCAGGGAACAATGGCGTGGTCCATGGATCCCTTAAAAGGTACTATCAGGTTGCGCGCCACGATGGCTCCCTGATAACCGGCGGTATGCGTGAATTGATAGGGGCCATGGCCGCCTACCACGGCGCAGTCGCCGCAGGCATAAATATTCCCGGCGCTCGTCAGGAACCGGTCATCCGTGACGATATAGCCGCGCTCATCGAGCTTCACACCGGCATTTTCAAGTCCCAGGCCCTTTACCGCCGGCGCACGGCCGAGCGCTACCAGCAGCATATCGCCCGCCAGCTCCTGCAGCACGCCGTTCTTTTCAACGGTCACGGCAACGCCGCCGGGCACCGGCTTTGTCCCGATGATCTTTGAACCGAGATGGAAATTGACGCCTTCCCCGGCAAGCTTTTGTCCCAAAAGGCGGCCGGCCTCCGCATCATCATTTGGCAACAGACAGGGAAGCAGATCTATTATGGAAACCTCGCTCCCCAGATACTTGAAGGCCTGGCCGAGCTCCAGGCCGATGGGGCCCGCGCCGAGCACCAGCAGATGTTTCGGCAGCGCATCGATATTAAAAATGCTTTCGTTGGTAAAATACGGCACGTCTTTTAACCCGGGGATCGGCGGCAGCGCAGGCTTTGAGCCGGCGGCGATAACGATATGCTTACCGGTCAGGGTTACGCCGTTCGCTTTCACGCGATGGTTGTCCAGCAGCACAGCCTCCCCCCGTATAACGCTGACGCCCAGTTTTTCAAAACGCTCTTTTGAATCATGCGGAGCGATAGCCCCAATGATGTTGCGCACCCGTTCCATGATACGCTTAATATCGACCGCTTCATATTTCGCCGTGATATTCAGACGGTCCGAGGACCGTATTTCGTTAAGCAGATGCGCCGACCTTAAGAACGCCTTACTGGGCACACAGCCGTTGTTAAGGCAGTCGCCGCCCATTTTTCCTTTTTCTATGAGCGCAACCCCGGCGCCCAGCGCCGCGCAACCAGAGGCGACGGTAAGGCCCGCGCTGCCGCCGCCGATAATGATGGCATGATATTCGTATTTCATTCTTTTAACCTTCTTTGAGCGAAACTCACCAGCACGCCAAGCAGGACAATAACGGCCGCCAGCACACCGATAAGGACCCAGGGCAATTTGCCGCGCATGATGGTTTTTACGACCACATCGCCGCCGACGACATAGAGGACCGTGCCCGGCAGCATGCACAACCACGACCAGAATAAATATGTCTTAAAGCCAACTTTTGTTAAACCGAAACCATAATTCAACAGCGTGTAGGGGAACAAAGGCACCAGCCTGGTCAGCGCCACTATCACACCGCCCTTGCTGCCGGTAAGTTCGTACAGTTTCGCAAAGCTCCGGTTCCTGCGGGCCCAAGCCTCAACCAGATCGCGCGCGAAATAACGCGCTATAACAAAAGACAGCGCCGCGCCGGCGCTCGAGGCAATACTTACCACCACGACGCCCCACCCCGAGCCGAAGATCGCCCCTGCGGTAATGGTCAACGCCGACGCCGGCACCAGCAGAGTTACCGCAAACGCGTAAACAATCATAAAAACCAGCGGACCCCAATACCCAAGCGAGATGATCCATTCCCGTAACTGGGCAAGGCGCTCGCCGAGTCCCAGCTGATGGGCGGCCAGGGCAAGAACGGCGATCACTACAATGAATAAAACTACTTTCGTCAGCTTTTTCAAATAACCGTCCCCTGGCAGGAAGAACCGCTTCCTGCGGTACAACCGTAGCAGTGGCTGCCGGTCTGAATGGTACGATCCTTCAGCCTGGTACCGTCAAAATCTTTTATGGAAGTTCCCGCCGGCATTTCCAGCATCTGGTTAAAATCACAGTCATAGAGCCGGCCGTCCCAGCCCACGGAAACCGTGTTCCTGCACATAACGCTCTGTATCGTGGCAGGGTTGTAGGCGTTCGCCAATGCCTGCATATACGTTTCAAGCCGTCCTTCCTCTCTAAGCGTCTTACGATACCGTCCAACAGGAATATTGGTCAGGCAGAACAGGGTATTGAACTCTATGTTGTAACCGGCCTTCAAATGTTTTTTGTAGGCCTCTTCCAAATCTTTTTGCGGGCCTGGCAGGGCAGCCTCCACAGGGTTGTGTACCAGATCCAGTATAAGACCGGAACCTTCTTTGCCGTAACCGAGGGTGTTCAACGCCTGCAGCGCCTCAACGCATTTGGCGAAATTCCCCTTGCCCCGCTGACTGTCTGCATTTTCTGAAAGATAGCAGGGAAGCGAACCGCAAACCTCGATCTTGTTGGCTGCATAGATACCGATAAATTTTTTGTACGGCTTTTCTGTCAGTATGGCCAGATTCGTGCGGACGATAAGCCGCCGGGAAAGCTTTGAAACTTCACCCAGGAACCATTCCAGGGACGGGTTCAGCTCCGGGGCTCCGCCCGTTATATCAACGGTGTGGATACCCGGCGCGTTCTTTATCACATTCAGGCAGTCGGCAAAGGTTTCCCTGCCCATAACTTCCGTTCTGTGCGGGCCCGCCTCTACGTGGCAATGAGCGCAGGATAGGTTGCATTTCCTGCCGACGTTCAGCTGCAGCACACCGACGGAATCCGCTTTAAGCGGAAAATGGCCGGCCTTTTTCAGACGCTGTTGAAAACTCTCGATCATACCGGCCTCCAGCCCGTCGGCATCGTCTATATCGCGCAGCCGGGGCAGCAGCGTAAAGATTATATTATTCTTCCGCGCGGCGGCGACCGTTTGGAAAAACACGTCAGGACCGCTCCAGGGTATACCCTTAAAGATATCACCGTTAAACGACCTTTTAGCTGATCCGATCAGATAATAACCGCCGTCAACGCTCGGTCCAAGCGCCGCGCCGGTGCCCTGTAACGCCTTAAAGGCTTTCACAAAAATAGTTTTATCCAACGCCGGTATATCGCTGCCGCTCAGCACGACATTTTCGTACCCGGCTTCAAAGAGCTCGGTAAACGCGTTCCTCATGCGGGCGCCAAGGCCGCGCCCTTTTTGAGTGAAATACAGACAGCCTGTGCCCAGCCATTGTCGTATCGCAGGCAACGCATTCGCCGGCGAACAGAATACGGCAACAACACGCCCCGAGTTTTTCGCCTCATGGACTATCTTTTCCACCATGGCAGCGTAAAGAGAGGTCGCACTGGTGCTGCCTATTCCTTTTGCGAGCCTCGTCTTAACTTTTCCCCTTTGGGGGTATTTAAGAAAGACCGCCACACATTCATTGTTCGCCATAATAGAATTTTTCAAGCACGGCCGGGGCCGCTCCGAAACGATAGAGCAGCCGCATCAAATGATTTCGAACGGTGTTGCGGTATATGCCGCCGCTCTCCCACTTCCTCGCCGATGAGATCACCGGTTTATCTATGATACCTATACGGCAGCCCTTTTTCTTCAGCCTTTTCATCAGGTCAAAATCTTCCATCAACGCCATATCCGTAAAGCCGCCTATCGACCGGAACATACCGGTCTTAACGAACAGCGCCTGATCGCCGAAGGGCATCTTGAGGAGTTTGGACCTGAAAGAGGCGGTAAACGACACAAAACGAAGGAAGGGATGAGCGGAATCCAGTTTTAATTCGAAGGCGCCGGCATCAAAGCCCAGACGCACTTGAGCGGTAATATCCTGCAAAGCGTCTTGAGGCAAACGCGTGTCGGCATGCAGGAACAGGAGGATGTCGCCGCCGGCCATAGATGCGCCGGCATTCATCTGCGCGGCGCGCCCCTTGGCGGAAACCCTTTGTTTCACGTCCGGATCTGTTATAACCCGCAGCGTATCTTTAGACGGGCTTCCATCCACGACGATAATTTCAAAAGGTTTACCGGCCCCGCCCGAGCGCAACTCTTCCAGCAGCGCGTTGATCCGAGCGGCTTCATGGTACACCGGTATTATTATCGATATTTTCAAACGCCCAACCTCACCCCGAACAGGGAATCATTATCTATGCTGCAGCTGGTTCTCGAACAGCTTCGTGTATTGCCCGTAGCCTTCTTTTTCGAGATTTTCTTTTGAGATGAACCGGAGGGCCGCTGAGTTCATGCAATAACGCAGTCCCGTCGGTTTCGGGCCGTCCTTAAAAACGTGGCCCAGATGGGAGTCCCCGTGCTTGCTGCGCACCTCTGTTCTGGTAACGAACAGGGTGTTGTCAGGTTTCTCAACGATATTATCCGGTTCCAGCGGGCGCGTAAAGCTGGGCCACCCGGTAGCCGAATCAAATTTATCGAGAGAGCTGAACAGCGGCTCGCCCGAAACGATATCCACATAAATGCCGTCGCGTTCATTGTCCCAGTATTCGTTCTTAAAGGGCTTTTCGGTGCCCTTCAGCTGCGTAACCTCATATTGTATCGGGCTCAGCCTGCTTTTAAGTTCATCTTTTGATATTGCGGAACTAACGGTGGCGGTGGAGCCCGTCAGCTCAGGCGTGTTGCGCTGATCCTTCCAGACCTTGTTCAGGAACTGGTCCCTGCCGGCGTTATGGCGGTAATATTTATATTTCACCGGATTTTTTTTGTAATAATCCTGGTGATAATCCTCGGCGGGGTAAAAATTAGTGAACGGCAGTATTTCCGTAACGATCGGTTTTGTGAATTTGCCCGAGGAGGCCAGTTCCTGTTTCGTTTTCAGTGCCGTCTGTTTTTGTTCGTTGTCATGATAAAATATGGCAGAGCGGTACTGCGGCCCGCGGTCGACGAACTCACCGCCGGCGTCCGTCGGATCTATCTGCTTCCAGAATATATCCAGCAACCGTTCATACGATATGACGGAAGGGTCGAAGGTTATCTGTACGGCCTCTACATACCCTTTTTCAGCGTAATCCTCATAGGTAGGGCTCTTGCCCGTACCGCCGGCATAACCCGAAACGACCTTGCTGACGCCGGCATACGTGTCGAACGGATGCACCATGCACCAAAAACACCCGCCGGCGAAAGTTGCCGTATCTGTTTTATTTTCCATAGCCTGTATGCCCCCTGTAAATGCCGCACATATGGTAAAGATGATAATAATATTTTTTAGCATATGTTACCGCCGTCCGCCCCAACCGCCCATGTGACCGCCGCCGCCTCCGGACCCTCCGGAGCTTCCAGAGCTTCCGGCACCGCCTCGCGGCGCTTCAGGCGCCGTGGTACCCGGGCTTTGCGCGGGGCCGCTTTCATGCCCGCCCCAGCTGCCCATACCGCGATTTTCCCTGAAACTGCGGAACCGTGTTTCGCCGGTCTCCCTGCCGCGCATTTCGCGGTTAAGCGAGTTTGGCGCTTCCCTGCCCACTGAGGGCACCTGCCTGGGCTGACGGCCCAAAGAGCCCCAGGAGCCGGTATTCCCCCGCGGCGTATAAGAATAGACATGGCCCGACCTGGTACCGTAGACATGGCGGCTTCCGCCGAGAGCGGTGCCCATTCTGCTGCTGCCGCCGTGGAAAACATTTCTGATCGCGTGAGGCTGGCCATGACCGGTTATTATCATACCATTTCTTGAGTTATAAGCCCTGCCGAAATGGCCAAAATTCCCGAACCTGCGGTGGCGCTCGCCGAACCTGTTGAAGAACCTGTCGTGGAAAAAGAAGGGGAAATCAAGGTCGAACCAGGCGGGCCCAAAGCCCCAACCGAAGCCGAACCCGAAACTCCAGCCATACCACGGCGTCCAGCACAGATCGCTGCCGAAGCCGTAGGTATACATCGGCGGATACCAATAATCGTTACCGATATATGACGGATAGGCGTAACCCGTGCCGTATACCACCGTACCGTCGCGGCTTACCACGGTACCGTAATAGCCCGGGGTGTAGCCCTCGTACACATACCGGTCGTTCGCATCGTAGATCCGCACATACGTAACGTAATGCAGGGGTGAATCGGTGGGAATGGAGTATATTACCGGCGGCACAGAATCTGCAACGGTCCAGGGGCCGTCAACGCTTTTTGCGTTGAACCACACCCCGTTATATACGGCGAACCAGCTATCCTCATCAACCCTGATAAGCGGCAGGGAGCAGTTGAAAACATACGACAGTGAGGTTCCTTCTATCGGCTTGATCACAGGCTCACCGTCTATCTTTATATCTATTTTAGCGGAAGAACGGTCTATTTTTGAGGTGTCCGGTATATTGTTGGCGATCAGTGCTTCCTGCGCCTGCGGCGTTCCGGGAATGGAGGCTTTTACGTTCTCCTTGGTGCTGTTATCTGAAATATTAGCGAAGTCGTCGGGGAGCTTATCCGCCGGAACATATTCCCACGGCCCGTCCTTTGAGGGGGCGCGGAACCACCTTCCCGAGGCAAGCACGTACAGCTTCTGTCCGCGCATTTCTTCGAAGACATTGGCCGAGGTATTGGAGACATACAGCAGCTTAGTGCCTTCCAGCGGCACAAAATTCGGTTCCCCCTCGGTCACTATCAGTTCCGCGGGCACGGTTGAGACATATACCACGGGAATATCCCCCTTCGCCAATGACGGAGGCGGGGTCTTGTTATCGGTAGTGTCGGCAGCGGCGTCCATAAGGTCCAACCCTTTCGTTTCTTTCTCCGCCGTCTCGGCGCCCTGCGGCGGTTTAGCGGCCGGCGCCCAGGGACCGTTCATGTTATCCGCCTGCATATACCCGCCGAAGACGTGCAGGTAATACCTGTTGGCGCTGTCCTTCAATAACAACACGTGCGTATTCAGCACCCGGGAAAGCGTTGTGCCTTTGACCGGACCGAACACCGGATCCCCGTCTATCAGCACCAGCACGGCAAGCTTATCCGAAAAAAGTATTCTCGGCGGCTCGTTGTTAAGCCGGTGGGCCTCGCCCTTTTTTTGTTCTTCCAATATATCAAGGTTCGCCTCAAGCCGGTCCAAGGCTATGCTTTTCATCTGCAGAGGAGCCGTCTTGCGCAGGTCGTCCAGATAGGGTTTTTCCTTAGCAGGATCGGAAGGGAAACTGAGATCATTTATCTTGAGATCTTCAAAATCGACGATCCTTGAAACTTTATTGACGATCGTCTTTGCCGTAAAGCTGGCAACCCCATACGCGACGTGGCTGTCACCGGCGGATTTCTGCACGCTGATGGCCGAATGCGCCTGAAGAGTGAATCCGTCCCAGGCATCTACCTGCGGCTGGTAAACCTTGAACACGGCGTTCTCGCCCTTAACGACTTTCGGCCACAGATCTTCATCCGAAGGGTTCGCGGCTGCCGCCCTCAGAGGGCCCGCCAAAGCGAAGGTTAACAACAGGAGCAGGGAAGCTGCTTGAATGATTCTCTTCATAATTTTTTCCTTTACGATAATATTTAGAACAGGAAGCCGACGGTCAAACCCAATTTCGAATAACGTATATCGCCGGATTCAACGAAGTCGAAGCCCGAAGCCCGTACCTTGCCGCGATCTTCGGTGTACAACAACTCAAACTGCACCCGGTTAAGCGTAACACCGGCGCCAGCGCCGAAATATAAGCCGCCGTCCAGGCTGCCGTTATCGCCCCGATAATCGCGGTCGCCGCTGAAAAAGTTGTAACCCAGCTGGCCGATCAGATACTTATAGTGGTTGCGCCTGTCGGACGCCGTGCGCCATTTCGCCAGCGCGTAGATCGGCGTAAAGCTGAAATTGCCGGTAACATCCGCCAACCCGCGGGAACCCTGAATGGTTATACCGCCGCCGAAACCGAGGTGTTGGGTGTCGTAGGTCACATATTCCAGGCCGAAACCCACCCCGGAATTCACATCCTGCGTTCCGTCAAGGGAAGTATTTCCCTGCCCTACTATAAAAAGATTGCTGTTAGAGGTTTCATGCTTACCGTCAAAATCCACCCCGAACTTAAATATCCATTCATCGCTCGTCCACCCCTCGCCGCTTTCGTATCCGCGTCTCATTCTCTTGCGATAGTTGCTGTAGGTATCATCTTCGCTTACCCTGTCCACGTATTTTCTATCCAGCGTTTCGGTATTGCCGTTATAGGTCTCTATAACCACCGTATTTTCATCCTGCGAGACCACATTACCACGCAACGCCTGACCGTCCTTTAAATATACGATATCCGCCATGGCAGCCGAACTCAATAACAACGCCGCAAAAATAAGTGAAATTTTTCTCATAGGATACCTGCCTTTAAACATAACCGTCTTATGTCATAGTATTGTTCTCAATATTGATAATACTCTTAAATACCGCCCGCGCCATGACCCGCATAGCGCAGCACCTGACGCCTTTCCACGCCCGATATACATTAGACAAATAAAAAAAGCCCGAAGTTTCGCGGCCGACGAACTTCAGGCTTTCATTATTTGATTATTCCTATTTAGACCATTGATTACGTTGCAAAACCGATACCTAATTACCTAACAACGTCCGTGTTTCCTTGCGGCGTCTTTTCAAGTTTGGAGACATTAAAACCCTTTTAGCATAGGGGACGTAGTGGACTTGCCCCGGTTTAGTGGACACAGAAAAGGGTATAATATGAAGACCCTGGAGGTGTCCGATGCAAAAGAGAGACCGGATGCGTTACAATCGGGAGTTCAAGCTTGAAGCAGTTCGCCGGACGCAGGTAAGCGGCAAAAGTGTTGCCGAAGTAGCCCGCGAGCTTGAGTTGCCCGTACATCATCTTTACAAGTGGCGAACCGAGGTTGATAAAAAAACCACTGAAGCATTTCCCGGTGTTGGCCACAACACCCCCAACACAGAGCTAGAAGATCTTCGCCGAGAGAACAAACGCTTGCGCGAAGAGCGGGACGTTTTAAAAAAAAGCCTAATTTACTTTGCCAAGGACGCATTGAACGATTCCGGTTCATCAGGGAACACGAACGGGACTTCAGAATAGCAACAATGTGCGATGTTCTGTCGGTTTCCAGATCCGGATATTATGCATGGAAATCGCGCGGTCAAAGCAAGCATAGCCGGACAGACACCGTATTACTGAGCAAAATTCGGGGCATTTATGATAAAAACCGGAAAGTATACGGAGCTCCCCGAATTCATGAAGCGCTGAAGTCCGAAGGTTTAAAGCTGGGACGAAAGCGCGTAGCAAGACTGATGAGAAAGAACGGTATCGTTGCAGCGCCACATCGCCGTATGCGATGGAAACGAGTGTTTAAGACAGCTATAGCAGCTGACAACCTGGTGCAACAACAGTTCAATGTTCCTGAACCAAACCGGGTCTGGGTCGCAGACATGACGACGTTCTGGACAGGTTCCGGATGGGTTCATCTGGCGGTTGTGCTAGACCTTTATTCGCGCAGGGTCGTTGGTTGGGCCATTCACGGCCAGATGACGGAGCGCCTTATAGTGAATGCCCTGGAAATGGCCATTGAGAGTCGCAGACCGACGGGGCCGTTGATTCATCACTCGGACCAGGGTAGCCAGTATAAGAGCTATGCGTTTCAGGCTAGATTAAAAGAGCATAACATTCAGATGAGCATGAGCCGCAAAGGAAATTGCTGGGACAACGCTGTTGCAGAGAGCTTCTTCAAGACATTGAAGTACGAATTACAAAACGACGCCAGATTCAATTCTCGCGAAGAAGCGAGAGCACAGTTGTTTGAGTACATCGAAATATTTTATAATCGCAAGAGAATGCACTCAACGTTGGGGTATCTTAGCCCCACACAGTTCGAGGCAAAATTACCCGCTCTTGTGTCCACAAAAACGGGTTAAGTCCATAGTTAAGTATGTAAGTATTGACCATACCTTGCGGCAATTGCTTCCCCTTGTTTTATGCTTTGTGAAACTGCTGACCTTGTGATTCCTAGCATCTCTGCCAGCTCCATTCCACTCATGCCTAATTCCTTGTTTCCCCAATATGTAAGAAGTTTTCTCGCTTCTGCTATTTTACTGTTCTTGCTGTATCTGTATATTTCTTTTTTCGTTATGCCTGTTAGCTTACACACCTGCTCTACCAGTTTTTCTTTATTCCAGCCTTCGCGTTGTAACTGTTCCTTCCGGTTAACTTTTTCTTCAACTGTATTTAATACTCTGTCTACAAAATCACCATCACCCAAGATTCGTTCATCTGCCATCCAACGCTCTTTTGACCGCCTTAAGTCCATCAATCCGCTCCAACCGCCCGCGCTCCTTATCAAGCCGCCGCCAGTCAAATCTTCCCGCCTTGGCATATCTTTTGCCTGCGCTACAAATTTTTCATATTCCCTCACAGCTTCACTTTTCTTCTTTCCAAAATATCCCAGAACTTCGTCGCTGCTCTGCCATGGTGCCTTTCTGTTACCCATTATTACGCTATGGCCAGTCCATTTATACGCCTTCAATTCCTGCATATCTTTTACGATCTTTCCCCTCAGAGGGTTTAGGTGTATATATCTTACCAATTCCATCAGATAATTATCTTCCTGGCACAATATTGATTTATATCTTCCCTGGTACACATAGCCGCTTCGCTTGTATTTCTTATTAAAGCACAACGCATACCCCGTTAACAATACCCGCATCAGGTCGCTTAATGGTTTTGCGCCGGTTCTTATCAATAAATGAAAATGATTGGGCATCAGCGCCCAACCATAACATTTGTGCCCGGTTTCTTTTAGTCCTTCAGATAATCTGCTTAGAAACATCTCACGGTCAGCATCATCATGAAATATCGCTTTTCGCTCTATTCCTCGCTGAATTACGTGATATATTCCACCTTCAATGTTTATTCGTCCTTGTCTGGGCATAAGTTATTATATTTATTAAAGTCTAACGTTGTCAATACTTACATACTTAACTACGTCCCCTAACAATCCTTCTGCGGCCAGCCTATGGTTTGGGCGAATAGGACTTTCTGATCCGGGCGCAGCTTTAGTTTTGATGTGAGTTTTTCCTTCTGGCAGTTGTGGAACCAGGCGGCCATTCCTGTTGCGGCGGCGAACAGGGCTACGTTACCGGCTATCAGGCCGATGTCGACGTAATAATAGGATTTTTGTATTTCCGGGTCCCACAGGCCTGGCTCCTGGAAGCCTGCTGTGCGGAATTTCGCGAGGTCAACTACATATAATATCCTTACAGGTGCATCGGCGCTGATCTTTCTTTGGCCGTAATTAATGGCGTATGGTCGCAGGTCTTGCCCAACTACCGGTTTTAGGCTGTGCGCGTTAGGGTCATAAAGGCAAACCCCATCCGCCATAGCCACGTAAAGCTCTATTTCCTGTGAATTGCTGGCGGAGGCGGCGGTTCTGCCGGAAGCCCCGAAGGGGCCTTTTTTCCGGTTAACGCCGCAGGCGGCCCACAGGAGGTTGGATAACTGCTGAGCGGTCAGTTTTTTACCGCCAATCACGCGCACGGTTTTCCTGTTCTTCAGCGCCATCATCACGGTTTTGCCGCCATTGAATTTTGGTTTTAGAAGCTTGATCTGTTCCATTTTGAGCATATCTACTCCTTATGAGATAATATACAACTTGAGGGATTTTACGGGGTTTGGTCGATCTCCCCCATGGAGATGAGTTATTATACCGCTCTTGCGATTTATTTACAATAGCGGAACAAAGATATTCCCTGTGGAAAGCGGATCAGGTAAGGAGAGTGGCCAATATCCAGCGTTTTCAGTACTCGTCATGAAGCGATTATCTATAGTAATCGCCTCAAATACAAGTAGCTGCGATTCTTGCAAAATCTGTGACATGGATGTATTTATATTCCATGATAGGGTATTTTCGGGCGGCGGTTAGGGCGCCTGTCCAGGGGTGGGGTAGGGTTAAGGGTTTTAGGTACCAGGTTTGCTGGGCCAGGGTTACTTTTGACCAGGTTTGGCTTAGTGGGACGGAAAAACTCTGCAAGCTGGTGGACAAACCTTTGCCTAGGGCTTTTATCACGGATTCTTTTCTGGTCCAGTAGTCGTAGAAGGCTGGTTCCCAATTTTCTGGCGGGACTTGTTCCATTTGTTGGAGCTCCCGGGCTGAAAGGCAGGTTTTGGCCAGGGCCGTTCTTTCATCTATCGGCACTATTTTTTCTATATCTATGCCTATGCCGGGGAAGTTGGTAACGGCTAAAACGGTAAATCCTTCGGTGTGGGAGAGATTAAAGAATATTCCCGGATTATCTTGTAATTCAGGTTTGCCCCATTGGTTTTTGGTGAATACCATTTCATCGGGGGCTTCACCTGTATATTGGGAAAGGATCTGGCGGCAGAAGTTTTTATCTTCTGACTCACTAGACCACACATGAATTTCGTTATCAGGTATTTTCATTGCTTACTCTTTGGACGACTGCGCCGGTATGCCCTGCCAGCGGGTGTTGGCTGGTAAAACTTCGCCTTTCATCATCAGGGACAGGTCGTCGAGGATGCTGCCTTCATCCATTTTGCAATTATAGAGGACCGTGGACATGCTGCCTACGCTTGTTTGGGAGGCGATGGATACGGGGCCCATTTTGATGATCCTGTCCTCGAATAAATGGGTCTGCAGGTTGGCATTCTCGTTCAATGCGACGTCATCGCCGATATCGATAAGGTCAAATTCTGTGTACCAGGTGGAATCTATGTAGCATCGCTTGCCTATGCGCATGCCGAAAAGGCGCAGAGCCCAGGAGATAAAGGGTGTGCCGCGCAGCATGGTCAGGAAAAAGTGTTCGCAAAAATTAGAGTATACGGCGTTGATAAGATCGTTGCGCCAGACGAACGGGCTCCAGAGCGGCCTTTCTTGAGGTTTATAACGTCCAGCTATGAGCCATTTAAGCATTACCGTTATACCGATGCCCAAAATGCCGGCGATCGCGTACAGAAAGGGCAGCAGCAATAACCAATGGTGGAAATGGATGTAATCCTGCAGAATATCGGTCGCGGTGATGATAAGGGAGGCAAGAACAATAAATATTGTCGAAGGTAAAAATATGCGGAAGAGCTCAATGGACATTCTCATGGCTATAAGCTTGCCTGAGGGATGGTATGTAACTGATTCCTGAAAATCACCGCTCTTATAACGCTGGGGCATGGCTATGGCGGGTGAGCCGAACCAGCTGGTGGCGGCTGCTACGGGTTTTCCCGCGTTATCGGGCGGCTTGGACATTAAACCGATAAGAACGTTATCTTCAAGTACTGTGCCGGATGGGATAACGGCGCTGTTGCCAAGGAAAACCCGCTTCCCTGTTTTAACCTCAGCAATGGTTGCCCAGCCGTCGTTAACTTCCGGCGCGCCTATGAGCGCAAGGTCGGCTATCATGCTTTCTTCGCCGAGGATCAGCAGATCGGGCTGAATAAGTTCTACGGCGGCTATCTCTACGCGTTTGCCTATCCTGGCGCCCAGTGAGCGTAACCAGGGGGCGGCGTACAGTGTTTCGTATAATGACTCTGTAACATCGGTGCTCATGGTCATAAGCTGGTTGAAGAACCAGGTTTTTATATACCAGAAACTCTTGATCGGGTAGCGCCCGGGCTTAAGCCGGCCTACTATCAGCCATTTGCAAAGCCACAACTCCAAGCTGAGGAAAATAACGAATGAAACCGCTATCAAAGGCGCGGCAAGCAGGAAGGCATAACCCTCCGCCGCGTGGCCAAGCTCGGTTATTACCATTATGCCCGGCATTACCGCCGCGGTGATCACTAACGGGAAAAGAAATATGCCGAAACTGTATATAGCCCACGACCACATAGTCCATGGTTTCGCAAACGGTTCAAGTTTTCTTGTGCCGGTGGGCTCGGCCGGCGAGCCGTTCCATACTTTTCCCTCAGTTATCCGCTCGCCGGCGGCGAGGACGGAAAGGTCGCCAAGGCTTGAGCCGTCTTCCATAACGTTATCGCCGCCGAGCACGCTGCGATTACCTACGTAACAGCGCGCGCCGATAGTTACCGGGGCTAAATGAAGCATACCGTTGTAAACAGAAACACCATCCACCGAGCTGTTAAGGCCGATGCTGGAGCCGTCACCAACGGTTAAAAGATCAAAAGAAGCCAGGCCGTGCGAGGCGATGAAAACATGCTTGCCGATCCTGGCACCCATGAGGCGATAATATACATTGAGATACGGGGTGCCGTCAAGATAATGCACGGGCACGGCCCGGACTATCGAGCGCACAAGCCAATAACGGAAATAGAACCAACCCCACAGCGGATATTTTCCAGGCTTTATTTTGCCGAGCAGGAGCCATTTTAAAATTACTGAAAGGAACAGTGTCGCGGGGGTTATAAGCAGCAAAACTATGGTGGCAACGATCAAACAGATTTTAACAGGGTAATCTGCCACAGCCAGATAGCCATAGGTTAAGAAAGCGCCTAACCATTGCGCGATGTTGATGCCGCATAAAAACAATACCCCAAAGGCCTGTGCGACCGTGCATAGTATATACGCTGAACGGGAAACCGGCCGGAAGTTATCGGTTTTGTTTGAAACCTTTTTATCAGTATCTTTCTTTTTCTCTAGAAGGCCCGACAGTTTTTCCACCGTGGGGGCATTATACATATCGCCAACCGAAACATGGGAGAATGCTTCATTTTGGCGCAGCTGAGACACTATCATCGCGGCGAGCAAAGAGTGGCCGTCCAGATCGAGGAAAAAATCATCGGTGATCGAAATAGCGGGGCGTTTTAATACTTTCTGCCAGACAGAAGCGATGGCTTTTTCCGCTTCGGTGCACGGTGCGATATAATCGCGCTTATGTTCTCCCATAGCTATTTTGGGAGCCGGCAAACGGGCCCGGTCGATCTTACCTGAGGTGGTTAACGGCAACGTATCGATCTGCTCAAGGAATGCGGGGATCATGTAATCAGGAAGTTTTTTGGAAAGATATTCCCGTACCATTTTACGGTCAAGAATTTGCCCCGGGCACAGAACAACCCAGGCCGCCAACTGGTCGGTCGCTTTAAAAACATCCACCGCGGCCGCCTGGATCTGCGGTACCTCTGCCAAAACAGCCTCGACCTCGCCGCGCTCGATGCGGTAGCCACGGACTTTAACCTGATCATCCAGCCTGCCGAGGAATTCAAGGTTGCCATCCGGCAAATATCTCGCCTTATCGCCCGAGTGATAGATCCGCTCGCGGATCCCATCGGCATTCATAATTGTGGTGAATTTTTTTGCGGTGAGCTCAGGCTGGCCCAGATAGCCGCGCACAACGCCGGTGCCCGCTATACAAAGCTCGCCCGCTTCGCCCTGAGGAAGTTGATTTCCCAATACGTCCAGAATATAGACTTTGTATCCGGCAATAGGCTGGCCGATATTAACGGGTTTAATGCTTTCAAGCAAGGCCGCTGTTGTAATAACCGTTCCTTCTGTCGGGCCGTATGTGTTAAAAACCTTTCTGCCAGGTTTAAACCAGCGGGCCGCTAACGCGGGCGGGCATTCCTCGCCGCCAAAAATGAGCAGGCGCAGGGTTGAGATATCCTTATCCAGCATCGCTATAAAGGTAGGCACGCAGGAGAGGACTGTAACGCCAAGGCATTCAAGATGTTTGGAAAAATCGGGGCCGGACCTGATGATATCCGGGGTGCCGGCTATCAATGCAGCGCCGTTGGCAAAGGCCATCCAGATCTCTTCAACTGAGGCATCAAAGGCGGGCGAAGCGAACTGAAATACCCTGTCCTCCTGTTTTATCCCGTAGAGGCCGCACTCCGCCTGGACAAGGCTTACCACGTTCCTATGCTCTACCATTGCGCCTTTAGGGCGGCCAGTGGTTCCGGAGGTGTATATCACATAACAGAGATTTTCGGGATCAACGCCGGTCTTAGCGGGAAACAGCCGCAAGGCGGGCAATGATGAGAGCTCAGCCATTACTTTTTCTAAATATAAGACTTTAGTTTTATGAACTTTGGCGGCAAGTTCGTTAGTTGTAATAACGAATGTGACGTTAGCATCTTCAAGGATATAGTTAATTCTCTCCGGCGGGGTTTCAGGGTCAAGGGGCAGGTAGGCGGCGCCCGCTTTAAGGGTTGCCAGCATGGAGCAATAAAGCCATTCGCTCCTTGGTAAAAGTATGGCGACAAGGCTTTCAGGCTTTGCGCCATGCTCTTGAAAAACATGGGCAAGCCTGTTGGCATTTTGTTCTATAGTTCCATAGGTGAAAACCCGGTCGCCGCTTTGAACAGCTATCTTATCAGGATATAGATCCGCGCTTTTTTCAAAAAGTTCGTGAAGCAGTTGCATGTTCCCTCAATGCCGGATGTCACGGTCTCGGCCTTATATATTAGACCATATAATGCAGCGATTAGTTGCATGTAATTTTGAGACAAAAAAAGCCCGGAGGCCGCTGGTGCGGACTTCGAGCTTCGGAATTCTTTATGGTCGGTCTTTTTCTGGAAAAACTGGCTGCCCCGCATGGATTCGAACCATGAATGACCGCTCCAGAGGCGATTGTGTTACCGTTACACCACGGGGCAAGCGAAACTGCAATCTATAACAACCCATTGAGCTTGCCAGCCAGTGGTGCCAGGGCGCTCACCGACTCGCGCCCCCCGCAAGACTCGTCCTCGTTATTCCTCGGACTGCGGGCCACGGGGCTACTCAACTTAATATAAAACAGATACTTTTTCGCTATGAACAAATACATCTAACCTCAACAACAACGTCGCGGCTGGCTTCGCGGCCGCATAACTTCTTACTTCTACTTCTAACTTCAACGGAATATTTCTATTTAAAGAACTTTTCTAATGTTTCGTTCAGGCGCTTCATTACTGTTTCGCGTCCCATCAGTTCCATCATATGAAAAAGGCTTGGTCCATTGGTACGGCCGGAAATAGCTACTCTTATCGGGTGGAATATTTTGCCATTTCCCACACCCATTTCTACGGCTAAGGCTCTTGCGAAGGCTTCCAGGGCTTCGGGTGAAAAATCTTGTTGTGCCGGGAGGCGCTCCACCACTTTTAACAGCACGTCTTTGGCGCTGGCGGCTTTGAAAACTTTTTCTACAGCTTCGGGAACATATTCTACCTTATCAAGCAAGAAGATGTCAATTAAACCGGGAACATCCTTTAGGGTTTTGGCTTTATCGTGCTCCATGGCGACGGCTTTTTCCATAACGCTTTCGTCCCAGACGGCGAAGGGGAACTCCGTCGGTGCGTGGCGCAGCCAGAATTTGAAGCGGTTTATAAATTGTTCATTGGTCAGGTTACGGATATATTCGCCGTTCATCCAGTGCAGCTTCTGGGGGTCAAAAACGGCCGGGCTTTTTGAGCAGCGTTCCAGTGAGAATTTTTCTATAAGATCGTTAAGTTCGAACAGCTGCTGGCTGTCTTCCGTGGACCAGCCAAGCAGGGCCAGATAATTTATCAGCGCTTCCGGCAGGTAGCCTTCGTTGCGGTATTCCATAACAGAGGTGTGGCCGTGGCGCTTGGAAAGGCGCGTTCCGTCGGGGCCCAGGATCATGGACAGGTGCGCGAATTGCGGCAAGGCCCAGCCGAGCGTGTGGTAAATGTGCACCTGGCGCGGCGTGTTGGACAAATGGTCGTCGCCTCTGATCACGTGCGATATTTCCATAAGATGGTCGTCTATTACGCAGGCAAAATTGTAGGTCGGCACGCCGTTGGGCTTCATCAGTACAAAATCATCCAGCTGGCCGTTCTCAAAGGTCACGCGGCCGCGGATAATATCATCCACGTGCACGGAGCCGTCTGAGGGCATAGCGAAACGTATCACTGCCGTCTTGCCCGCGGCTTCTTTTGCGGCTCTCTGCTCAGCGTCCAGGCAGCGGCATGTGCCGTCGTAGCGCGGGTTCTGCTTGGCAGCGGTCTGCCTGGTACGCATGGCGTCCAGCTCTTCCGTGGTGCAGTAACATTTATACGCTTTGCCCGAGGCAAGCAATTGATCGATATATTTCTGGTAGATACCCTGGTCCTTACGCACCATCTGAAAATACGGTCCGTAATTGCCTTTCACCGAATGGTCTTCGCGCGTCTGGGGGCCTTCGTCCCAGTTAAGGTTCAGCCATTCCATGCTTCTCAGTATCGCGTTGACGGATTCTTCGGTTGACCGCGCTTCATCGGTATCTTCTATGCGCAAAATAAAAGTACCTTTCATTTTTCTCGCGAAAAGCCAGTTAAACAACGCCGTACGGGCGCCGCCTATGTGCAAATATCCCGTCGGTGATGGAGCGAACCTTACGCGAACTGTCATTGGCCTGCCTTATTAGTATATTATTTTGTTGAGCGGATACTCTATGATGCCTTCGGCGCCGGCGCGTTTCAGGGCCGGTATCAGTTTTTTGACGGTTTTTTCTTCCATGATAACTTCAAGCGCTACCCAGCCCGGCTCGCTGAGAGAGGAGATGGTCGGCTTGCGCAGCGCCGGCAGCAGCTTGGTGATCGCGGTCAAATTTTTCTGCGCCACGTTCAGCTTTATGCCCACCATGCCTTCGGCGGCAAGGGCGCCTTTCAGCAAAATGGCGATATTCTCTATCTTCTGGCGTTTCCAGGCGTCTTTCATAGCGGCACCGTTGGCTATGAAGCGGGTGGAGGATACCAGCACATCCTGCACGATGCGCAGATTGTTGGCCCGCAGGGAAGAACCGGTCTCAGTCAGCTCCACGATCGCGTCCACCAGCTGCGGCGCCTTGGCTTCCGTCGCGCCCCAGGAAAATTCCACTTCGCATTTAATTTTATTCTTGGTGAGATATTTTTTCGTGTAGTTGATCAGTTCCGTCGCTACGCGCTTGCCGTTCAGGTCTTTCAGGGCGTGTATCTTTGAATCGTTCGGCACGGCCAGCACCCAGCGCACCGGGCGAAAACCGCTTTTCGCGTACAGCAGTTCCGCGACCTCGGTCACCTTCGCACCGGTCTCGCAGATCCAGTCGTGGCCGGTAAGGCCCGCGTCGAACACGCCGTCTTCCACGTATTTTGCCATTTCCTGGCTGCGCACCATCATGATCTCGACTTCTTCATCATCGCAGGCCGGAAAATAAGAGCGGCTGGTCGTAGATATCTTGATGCCCGCCTTGCGGAACAACTCCGTCGTAGATTCCTGCAAACTTCCCTTAGGCAAACCCAGCTTTAGTTTTTTCATGGCATCCTCTTATATTAAGTATTCCTGACGCAAAACTTTTAATTGGGCGACGAACGCGTTATACGAATCCGGGTTAAACGAACAGAATATGACATGGTTTATCTTCGATTCGGCATGCATCAGATATTCAATGCCGGTCGTCAGCATGATACCCGCGTACGTGTCGTACGGCACTTTGGCCATCGCGGAGCTCAACATGGGTATCGCGATACTTAAAAAACCGTCGCTTTCCGCCTGCTGCAGACACCGTGAGACCGCTTTTGAAATAGCCTCGCGGTTCACCTGGGCGTCGTGTGGTATGACGGAGGCGTGGTATATGGCCTTGAACGGCAGCAGCCCCGCCGAGGTTTTGCAGATCTCGCCGAATTCCACATAGTGGCATGCCGCCGCTTCTTTGGCTATCTGGTCTCCGCCCCTGGCCAGTATCGCGGCCGAAAGACCTTTTTTCATCCACAGATCGGGTGTTACCGGGTTGACTATAACATCGCAAGCCACGTTCAGCAGATCGTCGTGTTTAATTTGCAGCGCAGTGTTCTTTATCCTTACTTGCATATTCCCCCCGTTTTACAAACGGTTTCAGACACATCTTTCAAGCCCGGCAATTTTGCCATTACCAGCGGCAGCAGCCGTTTTGATACGTACGACGCATGCACTTTGTCTTTTACTGACTGCGAAAATTTCTCTGCACCGGGCGCAAGAACAACGGCAAGTAAAAAAATGCCAAGCACAACACCGATACCGAACCCGACCAACCGGTCGAAAAACCCCAGCAGGAATAAACGCGCCATCGCCCGGGAGAAAATGCCGAAGGCGATCAGCCCCAGGGTAACGGCAAGGAACAATACGGCAAAGGGGACGTGCAGCGTGGCGGAAAACTTCTGCGCCACGAAAACACCGGCAAAACCGCTGATCAAATAAAATACGCTGGCGATAGCGCCCGTGTGGTACCCGAACAGCCCCAGCACCAACAGGGCCGCGGCGCAAATAATATCTACTGAGTTATACATTTACACCTTATGGATCACTATGCCGGTCGCAACTTTCGGGAAAAAATAGGTGGATTTTTGCGGCATTACCTGGCCGGCAAGCGCGATATCTTCTATCGCCTTCATGGGCGTGGGCGGTACTATCACCGCGATGCGGCATGTTTTTTTAGCAAGCGCAACAGCCTCTTTTTCATCTTTTACGTACGTTATGGAAGCCGGGTCCACATTCGCGAAAAGCAGGGAATGCAAAATGCTTACGCCCAGTTCCCTGTACGCGCTGCATTTGTCCGGCATGGCGTTAGTAAGGATGTTCTTATTCTTAACGGTAAGTGTCGAAGCTTTGCCATTAATTACCAACTTAAGCGGCTGCGGGTTCTTCTGAGACAGTTTCTTGAAATCTGACTCAGTTAGAATATTGAAGTTCTTTGCTATATTTTCTTGAAGCCCCGAAGGCATTCCTGCTACGCGGTGCGTGGGCCAGATCACCAGACCCTTATCCTGCATGGGGCACAGAAAGGTCATTACGTAATTATATTCGGCATCCGGCTGCTTACCGTTCTTTTTGGCCATTTCCTGCGCATAATTCCAGGCGGTCTCATAGCGGTGATGGCCGTCGGCGATAAAAACATTCTGGCCGGCAAGCAGTTTCATAAGCGCCTTGCATTGAGGAGCGTCTTCCAGGCGCCAGAGTTTATGAACGGTGCCTTCACTGTCTTTCGCCGTGGCATCCGGGGCGGTGCGTTTGATCTTTGCGCTGATACCGGCGAAAACCGCTTTTTTGTCGCCGAACAGGCCGAAGATCGGACTGAGGTTCGCCTTGACCGCGCGTAAAAGGCTGAGACGGTCGGCCTTTGGTTTTGCCAGTGTTTTTTCGTGGGGCTTTACCGCGCCGGTATGCGGGTTCTCCAGTTTCAGCGAAGCGAAGAAGCCGGTGCGCACGGCCTTTTTGCCGTGATCGTTAAAAGCCTGTTCGTACAGATAGAATGAGGGTATGCCGTCTTCCACCATAATGCCCTTGTGCTGCCATTGTTTGAACAGGGCAGCCGCGTTCTGATATTTGTTCCGTCCACCGGAGGCATCGGACAGCTCTATGGCAACCATATTAGCCGGTGATCTTTTCTTGAGGCGCACCTTCTCCTCCGGAGAGATCACGTCATAGGGGGGGCAGATAAGTTTGGTTATTTCGCCAGCGTTGTAGCGCACACCGTTGAACGGACGGATCGTTGCCATATAGACTCCTGAGAGTAGCTTCAATTGAACGTTAATGCTATCAAATCTCGAAGGTGTTTGTCAAAATAGGGCTTAAATGATACAATACGTGAGCATGAAGAAAGTTGCCCTGCTGTTCATTATCGTTTTTGCCTGCACCGCCTGCCATAAAAAAACTGAAACACCGACAACGGTATCCAAACATTATACGCTCGATAACGGCGAAACGCTTGGCGAGAGCCTGGAAAATACCGGCCTCGGCAATGGCGAAAGCGCCGAGATCGTTAAGCACTTCAGCACGGTATTTGATCCCCGCTATTGCCGCGCCGGCGATGCCTATGAGCTGGTAACCGACACCGCGTCCCACTGGGAACGCTTTACCTATCATCAGAGCAAGATGGATTTTTATGAGGTCAGAAAGTCCACCGACAGTATGATCACGGCCAGGAAGAAAACAAAACCTTTCAAAACAGTAGTGCGTTCAGCGCAGGGCACCATAAAAGGCACGTTGTGGGAAGGCATGGCTTCCCGCGGGATAACCCCTGACGTAATAATGAATTTTACCGATATTTTTGCCTGGCAGGTGGACTTTCTGACCGAGCCCCGCGCGGGCGACACATTCCGCATACTATGGGAACAACAGGTCGCCGACGACGGCCAGACGCTGAACGGCGCGATAACCGGCGCCCAATACATAGCCTCCGGCCATGAACATACCGCGGTATTGTTCCTTCATCCTTCCGGCAAGACCGATTATTACACACCCGAAGGCGAGTCCTTGCGTAAAGCCTTCCTGCGCGCGCCGCTGCAGTTCCGCCGCATCAGCTCTTTTTTCACGCTGCGCCGCTTTCATCCTGTGCTGAAATATTTCAGGCCGCACCTGGGCATAGATTACGCCGCCCCGAAAGGCACGCCTGTTTCAGCGGTCGCCAGCGGCGTGGTCATGTATGCCGGCAGAAAAGGCGGCTTTGGGAATTTCATAGAACTGAAACACGCCAACGGCTACAATACCTGCTATGGCCACCTGAACGGCTACGCCCACGGGATCCACAGGGGTGCCCGGGTGCAACAGGGCCAGCTGATCGGTTTTGTCGGCATGACCGGCCTTGCCACCGGCCCCCATCTTGATTTTCGCATCTCGTTGAACGGCCATTTTTTTAATTATCTCGCCATGAAGTTCCCAGCCTCCGAAAGCGTAGCGAAAACCGAAATGGAAGCGTTCAAGCAAACCTTGCAAACGACTCTCACCCAGCTTTCCCTTTTAAAGCAGAAGTAAAACTCGTTGACTTTAGTGCGCTTTTCCCCTAGACTTAGTACATGAAGCTCCGGCTTTTTCCCAAATTTTTTCTTATATTGACATTGCTTGCCGTGCTGCCTGCTATTGTGGTGGGATGGCGCACCACGATCATTAACAAAACAGGCATGCAGGCGGCCATCCTTGAGCTGCAAACGAATCTCGCGGCATCGCTGGCCGACAACGTGCGTTCCTACCTGCAGGAACTTGACCGGGAGATAAGCTACGTTAACAAAACGCTTGCGGGACAAATGGCCTGGAGCGACCGGCAGGCCGTGCTGCAAACCATGCTGGATTCCAATGAAAACCTCGTCGCCATATCGATAGTCGACTCAAAAGGTGCGGAGTTGATGAAGGCCTACAACCCCGATCTGGAGAAAGACCCCAAGCTTCTTTCCCGCGAACAGGACCTCACGTTCGTCAAATTCTGGCAATCACCGACGGAATCTTCTATCAGCGATGTGTATTTCGCAGGCCAAAACCCCCAGATAAATATCGTGTATCCCTTTTCCAAACAACTGTGCCTGTATACCACCGTCTCCCTTAAAAGCCTGTGGAACAAAATAGCGGGCACAAAGATCGCCTCCACCGGCTACGGCTTTCTGGTGGACGGCAAGGGACGCATTATCGCTCATCCCAAAACTGAGCTTGCCATTGCAAAAACGAACGCCATGAACCTGCCCATCGTCGGGCAGGTAGTTAAAGCGGTAACCGTGGGCTCCAGCGAATATCAGGACCCGCAGACTAAAAAATGGATGGTAGGCGCCTACGCGCCGGTCACCGGTCTGCATTGGGGCGTGGTTATCCAGCAGGACAAGGACGAAGCCTACATCTCCGTGCGCCAGATGACGCGGCAGGCGATCCTGCTGGTGCTGATCTCCCTGTTCGCCGCGGCGCTGCTGGCGTTGTTCATTGCCCGCACGCTTACCAACCCCCTGGTGGCCCTGACGCACGCCGCCCGACGGGTAGGGCAAAACGATTTCAATGCCCGTATCACCGTGAAGACCCACGACGAGCTGCGCGATTTCGCCGAGACCTTCAACGCCATGACCGAAGCCCTGCAGGTGTACGATGCCATGCAGGTAGACAAGATCGCCGCGGAAAAGATCAAGAACGAGGCGCTGATCTATTCTATCGCCGACGGTATTATCATGACCGATAAGAACGATCTGGTACAGCTGGTCAACGAACCGGCCCGCCTGCTGCTGAACCTGCCGAACAGCGATCTGCAGAACAAGTCTATCTGGGACTTCGTGACCGCGGAACCCATGAAACCGGCGCTCAAAGAGGTCATCGATAATCCCGCGAAAAATCTGGTAAAGGAAGTTGATCTTTCGGTCAGCGGCATGGCCAGCTTTTATTCGGTTTCATCGCAAGAGGTGCTGACGCCGGAGAAGAACGAAAAACTGGGCGTCGTCACCGTACTGCATAACATCACCCTGGAGCGCGAGCTGGACCGCATGAAAGATGATTTCCTGCATTCCATAACGCACGACCTGCGCAACCCCATGACCTCCATTCGCGGCTTCCTGAGATTCCTTATAGACGGCGTCGCGGGGCCCATCACCGCGCAGCAGCACAAAATGCTTGAGACGATAGACCGCGCCTCAAGCCGCCTGCTGAACCTGATAAACGACATCCTGGACGTGGCGAAGATGGAATCCGGCCGCAAAGCGTTAAGCCTGGCGCCGACCGACCTTAAAATGCTTTCTCAGAGGGTCATAGAAGTAGCTGAAGGTCAGGCGATGCGCAAGAACGTGAAGCTGCTGCTGGAAGCGCCGGAGAACCTGCCCCTGATAAACGCGGATATCGAACTGCTGGAAAGGGTGCTCGCGAACCTGGTGGGCAATGCCCTTAAATTTACGCCTGAAGAGGGCAGCATAACCATCAAACTGGAAGATACCGGTGATATCATCCAGGCAACCGTCGCCGATACCGGCGAGGGCATACCGACGGACTACATCGGAAAAATATTCGACAAATATCAGCAGGTAGCCGGCCAGCACAAAGGCGGCACCGGCCTTGGCCTTACCATCTGCCGCTACATCGTAGAGTCCCATAACGGCAGGATCTGGGCCGAATCCACCGTGGGGTCCGGCTCTAAATTCATTTTCACACTGCCGAAGAACCTGAAACAGGAAGTGCTGAAATCCGAGGTCCACGCATGATCCGCACATCAAAGATAATGATCCTTTGCATTGCCGCGCTATTTGCCGTTCAGACGGCATTCGCCGAGGTGCTGCAGGAAATTACCGTTAAAGAAGGCCAGACGCTCTGGAGCGTGGCTAATTATTACCTGAAAGACCCTCAGCGCTGGCCGGAAATATTGAAATACAACAAGATGACCTCTTCCGACCCGAATGTTATTTTACCGGGCGTAAAACTTGTGGTGCCCATGCTGTTGATAAAGGAAACGCTGAGGGCGGCCCACCTGGTGTATGTGCTTAACGACGTGCGCTTTCGCAGGAAATCGGAAGCCGAATGGAAAACGGCCACCACGAACATGGACCTGTTTAACGAGGACGGTCTGCGCACGCTGCAGGAATCGCGCGCGAAAGTAAAGTTCCCTTCCGGCGAAGTTTTGCAGCTGGACGAGAATTCCCTGATCATACTCCGGCCTGAAAAATCCCGGGAAGAGATAGATCTTTTATCGGGCGGCGTGCGCGCCTCGCAGACAAAGGTCCTGACGGCCGATACCGTCGTAGACCCGAAGATCGTGGCACACGGAGAGCGGCCCGATTTCCGCACCAAGTTAAAAGAGGATAAAACCACACTCGTCGAAGTTTATGAGGGAAATGTCGACGTAACCGCCCAGGGACGTACCGTGACCGTCAACAAAGGCTTCGGTACGGAAGTGCGCTTTCGCCAGCCGCCTTCACTGGCCAGAGAGCTGCCGCCGGAACTGGACATGACGGAGCTCAACGCGCCTGCCGGAGGGAACTTGCATTCGACGGTCGGCGTTACGACGGTAAAATCCCATTATCTGGAACTTAATGTTAAGGAACCGGCCGTCAGGAATGCGGCGCCCGTCGAAGGACCGGCAAAAAGCAAAAGCAAGTCGCTGGGCGCCCGGGCCGGAGTGAACCGCTACCACATACAGATATCAAGCAGCTCTTCTTTCAATACCGTGCTGGTGGATGAAGTCAATCCGATCACCGACAAAGCCCGCATCGACACGCAGAAATACGGCCTGGGTGATGGAACCTATTTTTACCGGCTGTCGTATGTAGATGACATGGGTTTTGAAGGGAAATTCTCGGTGGCAGTGCAATTCATAATCGACGCAGCGCCGCCTGAGATAGTTATAGAGACGCCTAAGGATCAGGATGAGGTGGATACGGAATTCGTGCATATTGAAGGTACCACCAAACCGGGAACAACGCTGACCATAAACAATAAGCCGGCGGTAATAGACGAGAACGGCCATTTTGTATCGGCCATTATCCCGGAGAACGGCGCCAACGAGATCGTTTTTGCGGCGCGCAACCGGGCCGGCGTTGTTTCCCAGACCAGACTGACGGTCTATAAGGTAAAGAACGCGGCCGTCAAAACCCATACCGGCTCCATTGAAAAGAAGCTTAAAGAAAAGAGCGAATCTTTCGCCTCCACATCCCTGGGCATTCTTTCGATCGCGGTGATTGTCGGTGTTATCGTACTAATACTTTTTTAAAAGGACGTGCCATGCCAGCGCGCATTTTGATCGCGGATGACGATCTGGAAGTTCAAGAGCTGTTGAAATTCACGTTCGAGACGGAAGGGTACGCGGTGCTCGCGGCGTCCGACGGAGAAGAGGCCTATAATCTGGCTCTTGCCGAAAAACCGGATCTGGTGGTGTTGGATGTCAACATGCCGAAAATGACAGGCTTTGAAGTGTGCGAAAAGATACGGGACAACCCGGGCCTGTGGCTGACACCCGTTATAATCCTTACCTCGCTGACAAAAACCAAAGACCGGATCACCGGCATAAAACTGGGCGCCGATGAGTACCTGGGAAAACCTTTCGAGCCGCTGGAGCTGACCGCGCGTTCCGAGTGGCTGCTGCGCCGTGCCCGGGAAAGCAGGGCCGCCAACACCCTCTCAGGGTTGCCGGGCAACACTTCCATGGAGGCGGAGATCAAACGGCGTCTTGAAACGGGAGAAAGCTTCGCGCTGCTGCATACCGACATTAACAACCTGCGCGCTTTCAACGGGAAGTACGGGTTCGAACGCGGCGACATCGTTATTAAACTGGTCTCGGTTATCCTGCGCGGCGCCATCGCAGAGCTGGGCTCCAAGTCGGATTTCATAGCGCACATGGGCGCCGATGATTTTATGCTGGCCTGCCAGCCGAACAAGGCCTACGCCATAGCCGAACGCCTGGTACGGGATTTTGACGCGCTGGTGCCGCAGCAATACGACGAGGATGTGAGAAAGCGCGGCTATCTGTGGGGTACGGACGGCGAAGGCAGGGAACAGCAATTCCCGTTAATGACGATCTCACTGGGTATCGCCCAGATAGATCCGGCAAAAGTGACCCATCACGCGCAATCGTTGGAAAAAGCCAAGGACCAGCTGAGGAAAGCGAAACAGAATCCTAAAAGCAGTTATGTTTAAAGATCCGACCGATCGGTCTGATCAGACGGATCCGTCTGATCGTGCGGCTGCAATACCCTTAACCTTATCCAAAAAATACTGGTTGCTGAAAGGTTTTACCAGATAATCTTCGGCGCCGCAGGCCGCACCCAGGTTCTGGTCCCAGTCGCTGCCGCGGCCTGAAACGATAAGTATCTTCGGGCGCGGGTCGAACGAATGATCCTCGTTGACCGTCTGGCACACATGAAAACCATCTACCACCGGCAGCATCACATCCAACACCACTAAATGAGGTTTCCAGGATCTCAGCACCTTCAAGGCTTCGGCGCCGTCGAAAACGCTTTCCACCGCGTAGCCCTGTTTTTTAAGCACGGCGCAAAATATCGCGGACATTTGACGGTCGTCTTCTGCCACCAGCACCTTGAAGGCTTCTTTCATCGTGTCCCCATTCTTCATTTATTTACCCTGGCGGCCGGCAGATACGTCGGTTTATTCTTCAGTACTTTGAGGCGCTGCACTTCGTTTTTCACCAGAAAATCCGAGATATCGAAAATATCTTTTTGCGTTGAAGGTGAGACCAGTACTGCCTGATAACCCCACCGCAAAGCGTTACCCTTAAGGAAGGAGCGCGGCACGGAAACCTCAAAAGGCTTCTTTGTTTTGAAGGTCGCGACTACCGCGTTTTGGAACCGGCCGGCACGGTAAAGCACCGCCTGCGCGTGTCCGATCTGCAAAGCGAATTCCCAGGCATCCTCGGGATCAAGGTACCCGTCCGTCATCGGCAGCAGCATGGTAGTGGAACCGGCGCCGCGCCTGTTGTTCAGGTCCATGTAGACGTCCACATAGGCGGTAGCCGGCAGGGCAGGCCCGGTAAGCGCTACGGCGTAGGAAACTTCCTCATCGTTCAGCTGCATGGAAAAGCTGGCTATCGCCGGGCCGCCGTCAGCCCGGGGCGGGTTATGATACACAAAATTATAGCTGGAACATTCTACCAGGTACTGGCCCGACGCGCTCGAGATAAAAAGTTCGGCGGTGGAGGGCGCGCCATTGTTCAGGTCCGCCGGCATTTGCCTGCCCGCCAGCTGATAGACGTTGAACAAGCCCGCCTGGAATCCCTGTTCCTCTTCCTGCGTCACCGCCCGCTGCGGCGCCATGATCAATGGTGAAGCGTAGAGATGGTACAACTCGGTGCGCGCGGCCTCAAGCGTCTTGGGCTGTGCGTTCCCGGAATTCTTATAATTTTCTATCTCCGTTCTTGCCGCGGCCAGTTTTTTCCAGAGGTCCTTGCGGGCGGTGTAACGGCTTAGATCGGCGGAGATCTGTTTTGCATCGAGCGCGGGCTGCAGCGCTTTCGGGACCATTGACGGCAGCACGGCTTCCGCGCCGGCGCCATGCAGCGCTTGCGCATAGGCGCCGAATTCCGTTCGCGTCAGCCGTGAGGCGTGCGCGATCATATAGACCTCTACCGGTGCCGACGAACCGCGGATGCCCGCGGCCAAACCGCCCGGTGAATCAATGGTGCGATAGCGCAGTACCGCGCATCCGTCGAATGCTCCTGCGGGAAACTCATTGTTCCGCTCGGCGGTTTCGGCAGGCAGCGCCACCCAGGAAATATCGAGCGCTTTCAAAAGCGGCATGATATTCGCGTCCAGGGCGCCGGTCTCCAACAGCAATCCTTTTGGTGATCTCGGCCAGATTTGCAGTACCCGTTCCTGACCGCGCGCCACAATATCAGCCACATCGTCGGGCCAGGCGAAGCGCAAATCCGTTGACGTTGAAGTGGAGAATTCATAGATCAGCGGCAGCGCCGGCTCGTCCGTCAGGGAGACCACCGGTTCGATACGACCCGCCTTAACGAGTGTTTCCATTTCTTTCCCATATTTGGAAGTTCCCGCGCCGCGCGACACGGCGGCTATTTTTAAAGAAGGAAGACTTTCTAAAGTCCTGATAGCGGCGGTAGAAATGTTCGCGTCGTCGAAATCGGCCAGCAGCACCGCATATTTTTTTTGCGCAGCGGCCGGTGCGGCGGCCCGGGGGCGCCGAAGGCCGAAAGCACCCCCGCTAACAACACCGTCAATAATAGTTGTCCCGTGAATTTTATCGTCATGGGAGTAATTATATAATATACGTAGTTTTTTGACAACCGCCCCGCTTTGCGGTATAATAATTATATGAATATATTACGCGCGTTGCTCACCGCAGCCCTGTTGTTCCAATGCATCCTTCCGGCAGGCTCCATAGAACTTCCTTCTGTCAACAAGCTGGAGGATTACACCCCTTCGCTTGTTACAAAAATATACGACTGTAAAGGGCAGCTGATAACCGAGCTCTTCACTGAGAGAAGGTCCCTGACACCGCTCAAAGAGATCCCGGTGGATCTGCAAAACGCCGTGATAGCTACCGAGGATGCGGATTTCTTCAAGCATTGGGGCATTTCGCCGAAAGGGATAATCCGGGCGGCCTTCAACAATATCGTTAAGCACCGGGCGGCGCAGGGCGGCTCCACCATAACCCAGCAGCTGGCCAAAACAATATTCCTTACGTCCGAGAAAACACTGTCCCGCAAAGTTAAAGAAGTCCTGCTTACCCTGCAGCTGGAACGCAATTACTCAAAAGAAGAAATACTGCAGCTCTATCTTAACCAGATCTATTTCGGCGCGGGCGCCTACGGCGTTGAATCGGCCGCGCGCATTTATTTCGCGAAGCATGTTAAAGACCTGAACCTGGCCGAATGCGCCATGATCGCCGGCCTGCCGAGAGCGCCGAATTATTATTCGCCGTTCAATAACGCCGAACGCGCCCGCAGCCGTCGCGCTACCGTGCTTATGCGCATGCGCTCGCTCGGCTATATTAAAGCCGACGAGGAGAAGGCGGCGAACAGTTACCCCATAATCTCTGAAAAAGTGGCCATACCCACCGCTATCGCGCCGTATTTTATTGAACAGGTGCGCCTGCAGCTGGAACCGAAGTACGGCAGCAAAATGATCTATCAGGGCGGCCTTTCTATTTATACGACCCTGGACCTGAAAGCCCAGAAGGCCGCTGAAAAAGCCATGGGCGAAGGGCTCACGGCCTTCGATAGCGAACGCATGGAATATTACACGACCCATAAATCTACTTTTCAGGCGGTGCAGGGCGCCCTGCTCGCCATAGACCCGAAGACCGGGGGCATCCGCGCCATGGTGGGCGGCAGGGATTTCAGGCTGTCGCAGTTCAACCGCGCCGTGCAGGCAAAACGGCAGCCGGGCTCTTCTTTCAAGCCGTTCATCTACACCGCGGCGATAGAGAACGGCTTCACGCCGGTCTCGGTGGTAGACGACACACAGATGGTCTTTGTAAACGACGGCAGGGATTGGCGGCTGGAACCGGATGCCACGGGGTATCTTACGCGCCTGACCGCGGACGAATTAAAGGATCCGATGAAGGTGTGGATTCCGGAAAACTACGCTAAAAAATATTTCGGGAAAGTGCTGTTGAGATCGGCTCTGGAACACTCGCTGAACGCCTGCGCCATACGCATCCTGCGGGATGTGGGGCCGATGCGGGCTATCGATTACGCCCGCCGTATGGGTATTAAAAGTTCCCTGACGAATACGCTTTCCCTCGCGCTGGGATCAAGCGACGTGACACTGCTGGAAATGGTCGGGGCGTATTCCGTGCTGGATTCAGGGGGCATACGCACCGAACCGTATTCCATCGTGCGTGTCGAAGACAAGGACGGCCGGGTGCTGGAAGAAAATTCACCGGCGGAATCCAGCGTGCTTTCCCCGCAGACCTGCTTTGTTATGACCAACCTTTTGCACGGCGTTGTGCTGCACGGCACCGGTATGGCGGCGCTGGAGCTGGGCAGGCCGGCGGCCGGCAAAACGGGCACCACGAATGATTTCACGGACGCCTGGTTCATGGGCTACACACCGCAGCTGGTCGCAGGCGTGTGGGTGGGCTATGACGACCATTCCCCGCTCGGCAATAAAAACACGGGCGGAAAGATTTCCTGCCCGATCTGGACTAATTTTATGAAGGGCGCGCTGGCGGGCGAACCGGTGCAGCAGTTCAGTCCGCCTGAAGATGTGGTATTTACTCTGGTGGACCCGAAGACCGGGCTGCTGGCGCTCAGCCGCACGCCGGGCGCGTACCTGGAATCTTTTTTAAAAGGCAGCGAGCCGAAGAATTATTATTTTAAGGCGAATGAAGTCAAAGAGTCACAGGTTAACACCCCCATAGAAGATGAAAATGCCCCCGTGGTGAACCAGATAGGCACCGAAGAACAAAGCGGTTTTTAACCCTACAAATCCACCCGCACTACACTTAATCCTAACTCCCCCCTCTTTTCCCCGCAAGGGGAGAAAAAAGTCTGCCCCAAGAAGAAACACGCTACGGGAAAAAGGCTTCCTTATTGTTACTATAGCCCTATGACCGATATCCGTACGGGAAGCACCCTGGGGAAAATAGTCAGCCATGCTGCCGTTGTTGTTTTGATAACGGGCGGTTTGTGGACGTACTGCCTGCGCGAGCGCGGCACGGTCTTCCTGCGCGCCGGAACAGGAAGCGACAGATACCGCGACGGCATGGTGACGAAGGGTCTGGGCTTTACAATATTCCTGGAAGATTTCAAGATCGACAAGGCCCCCAACGGCTCGATCGACAACTTTAAGAGCTCGCTGAGAATAACGGATAAAGGCTTCCCGGAACAGTCACGTGTTTTAACGGTAAACCATCCTGTTTCTTATAAGGGATATTCTTTTTATCAGGCCTCGTATGATCCGCAGGATCCGTCCTGGTCCGGCATTGACGTGGTGAAAGATCCTGGAATGCCGCTGGTCTTTGCCGGCCTTCTGCTTTTAAATGCCGGGGTCATTTTATCTGTGTATGAAAGATCGCCGGTTAGAAAATTAGAACGCGGGTCGGATAATGCGTGAAGCTCTTATAAATGCGGCGTTGTTCTGTTATTTTTTTGTGATGGTACTTTCTATAGCCGGTAACGCGTTCGGCTATAGACACGGCTCAAAACTGGTTAAACCGCTGTTTACCCTGGGAACCATGAGCACCGCCGTATGGCTTGCGGCGCAATGGTTCGTTACCGGCCACCCGCCTATGGCGGATCTCGGCGAAACGTTGATACTCTTTTCTTTCTGCCTGACGTTGTGCGTTTCGTTCTTTGAGTTCGCCTACCGGCTGACGTTCCCGATCGAAGTGCCGGCCCTCATGGCTCTGCTGTCCCTGGGGTACGCGGCATTGCTGGATCCGGGAGCGAAACCCCTTTTGCCCGCGTTAAAAAGCAACTGGCTGCTGATACATGTCAGTGCCTATCTGGTAGGCTACGGCGCGGCGGGCTTAGCTTTCAGCGGCGGCATCATCTATCTTTTCGCCTCCTCCTCACAACAAAACAACAACATTCTCAGCGAGCGCCTTGATGATATCTTCGGCTACCGCGTGATCGCATTCGCCTTCATATTCATGACCATAGGGCTCAGCACCGGCGCGGTCTGGGCCAATACCGCCTGGGGCAGTTACTGGAGCTGGGACCCTAAAGAGACCTGGGCCCTTATCACCTGGCTTTTTTATCTGGCGTACCTGCACCTGCGGTGGTTTAGGGAGCTGAGCGGCAGAAAAGCCGCGTATCTGGTCCTATGCGGTTTTGGGATCATTCTGTTCACGTTCGTAGGGTTGAATTTTGTAACGAGGGGTCTGCACAGCTATAGTTGAAAACATAAAAACTGAGGGAGGGGTACATGGCACGTTTTCGTTCGGCGGCGGGATGGGTTGCAGCGGTTTTGGTAATTGGGTGCACGTATGTTTTTGCGCAGGAGCAGGAGGGGCGGGACAGAAGTTTCTTCCTTATTTCGCCGATGGGCGGTTACACCATAAGCGATATTAACTACGATTCACCCCCGGGCTCAGCGCACACCCTCTCTGATTCAGGGCCGCTCTACGCGATGAATATGCTGTACCTGACCCCTGATTTTACCGTCGGCAGCATGGGGCATTACTCCAAGCTTGATAAGAGTACTGAGAACGGCTATCTTTTCTACGGGATCTATTATTTTAACAGGGGACAAACGGTACGGCCGGCGGTAGGCTTTTACGCCGACTACATAAACGTGTTTACGCACGTCACCGGCAGCGACGTTTCACCGCTCGCCTCGTTGAACGTGAACACTTCCGTCTGGGGCCTGCATCCTATCGCCGGCGTTGCCTTTGCGCTCGGCGAACAGCGCATCATGCCCTTTCTCGGTTATTTTAATGAGCGGGTGGACACCTCGGTTGCTTCCGAGGGTATGCCTATCGCGGGACGCAACCGCAACGGTTTCAGCGCCGACTCCACTGTGGTGCTGGATTATATGTCGGTCGGCATAAAAGCGGAACTGGAGTTCCTGCACTTTATCCGTTTTGACACCAAGTTCTATACGCGCTTTAAGAACGGGGATGAAGCGCAGTTCACCGCGCGCAACCGCCTTGACTTCATGCTCTCACGCGCTATCGGCATCTCGGTAAAATATGATTATTTCGGCGATAAATACGAGAAGAACTCCTTCACTATGGCAGGGCCGGTATTTCTCTTCTAATTCGGCTTCCAGACTTTCCCTTTGAAGATCTCGGCGCGATGGGCCAGCCATTTTTTTAGCCGCCGGTTGGCGAAAAAACCGATCCTGGTGAAATCCACACCGTAGAGATGTTCGCGCCCCAGCGGTCTCTTCCACATGAAGATGCCTTTCGTCTTCACCACGGGGCCGTCGGGCAGCGCGATCTCAAAAAGACAGGTCTCTTCCGTTTCTATCAGATCTTCGCTCCTGAAGGATATTCCCTTCAGGCTGATGTCCCGCATGATACCGGAGAACTTGTCTTTGCCGGCGGTCACCGTTATCCGGGCTGCTGCGTTAAAGCGCTCCGCCCTGCGCCAGTTGGAATCTTCGTTGACCCTGGCCATTAAAATTCCTCCGGGAACACCTTGCAGCTCAACAGTTCGGTGCTGCGGTGTTCGGTGCCGCCGACCAGGGCGGTGGTTGTAAGCACCCAGCCGGTCTCAGGGGCATAGTAATTGTATTTTACTGAGCCCGGGTAGGCAAGGTTGCGTTCGCCTATCTTAAGGCAGCCGGGGAAGCTGCCTGCCTTTACAGCTATCCGCTCATCCGTAGCTTCCACCCGGTATTCCATCCATTTACCATCGCTCACGGTCCGCCAGCTGCGGCCTTTTTCAAAAGGGTATGACAATATGACAACACCCGTATCCTCCTGCTGGCTGGAGAACTGGCACAGCTGAGAGCCCTTTATCCGGTAATATTGCTTTATTTCCTTTACAAAATGCGAGCCGGCTGATATACGACGGGCTATCACCCAAGTCCCGGATGAGATGACCCCGCAGTTCCACTCGGCGCGCATATTTACGCCGCCGGTATCAGAATCGCCTTCTATCCAGAAATTACCGGCGTGCAGCGGGAAGTAATCGGGGGAGGTAAGCAAACCCTGTCCCGCAAGAGCCGTCCACTGCTGAGCGGAAGAATATTTTTCTATAACGGAAAGATAGTACCGCGTGGAATAAGAGAACAACTTTAATTTTTTCTGGTAAATGCGGCCAATGCGATAAAGCGCCTCGGGCGCAAGGGCGGCAGCGGGATATTTTTTTGCGAGTTTATCATAGGTTATGCCGGCTTCTACAAAATAGCCCTTGCCTTCAAGCGCCTGAGCTTTGTTGAACAAACGCTCGGGACCGCCGCAACCGGATAAACAACAGGCAATAGGCAGCAGGAAACAGGCAATAGTGCGGTAGCGTGTTCTCATCGTGAAGTTTTTAACGGTTGGCGCGCCAGCCACCAGCCGTTCAGACGCAGCGTAATGTAGGCGCCGGTCGAATCTATCAATACATCCTTCACGGAAGGCCCGCGGGTGGGTACAAAAGACTGGTGGAACTCATCGCTGGCGGCGTACAGCACCGTGAAGACGAATGCCGCCGCCGTCGGAGGCAGAGAGGTTGTTTTTGCAAATGCACGGCGTGAAAACAAATACAGCACCCCGTATTCGAACATATGCGCGCATTTGCGCAGTATAAAGTCGGACATGCCCCAGCCCGTATCAAGATGCTGTATACTGGAAAGATAAAATATCAAACTGCACCAGAGAAGTACCGGAAGCCAGTATTTAGGAGATGATCTCATTATATTTATTGTAGTACTTTCTTTATTGTCTGCCAAGCTTCGTCTTCGCTTTTTCGTAATTGGGATCTATTGCCAGCGCTTTTTCATAGTACGCGCGCGCCTGCGCCGTATCTTTCCGCCTTTCGAATACCAGCCCCAGATTATAATATGCTTTTTCATACCTGCTATCAATGGCTATCGCGCTGCGAAATTCCTTTTCTGCCGCGTCAAATTCTCCGCGTTTAAGGTACATCAGGCCGAGGTTGTTGTGTATCTCTTTCTCTTTGCCCGGATATTGTTTAAGCAGAGCCTCAAATTGTTCTTGCCCTGTTTTTGGAAGCGACCGTTCAAAACGGGCATCGCGATGTACTGAATCTAAGGCCGCGGCCCGCTCAAAAGCCGCCTTCGCCTCGTCGGTGCGTCCCAGCCTCAAAAGCGCGTTAGAATACTGCTGCCAGCCGAGGGCGTATGCAGGGTCTATCGCGACAGCGCGCTGCGCCATATCCGCGGCCCGCTGAACGTTACCGGCATTCAGGTAAATGGCCGACGCATTGCGGTAGCTTAAGCGTGTCCGGGCGATAGCGTTAAGCATCGTGTCATGATAATTGCACAGGACCAGCAACGCGATCAAGGGGGCGAACAATTTCAGATCCAGCTCGACGCTGAGATTTTGCCTGCGCACAAAGAACGTATCGTACACATGCATGATAAAGAAAGCCGCGAAAATTGTGACGACCGGAACGACAGGCAGGCGGTAGCGTGAGGAGTTGAAAAAGATAAGGCTTGCAAGAAAATTCGCCGCAACGAACAGCGTCAATAGACGGCTCGCGGGATATTTTCGCCACGCCAGGACCATGCCCATAATGCCCAGCGGCGCGAAAATGCCGAACGAAAGAAGATCCAAACGCAGCAGCGGCGAAAAGTCCCGTGCAAAATAGTAATTGAGGTCCGAGGGTAATTCAACTGTATGCCAGAAGCCCAGTGTTTTGCGCCACAAAAGCCATACGGCCCGCCCCGGGTTGTTTACCAGAAAACGTACGCCCTGCCCATACCAATAGTCGGAAGCCTGGCTTTCCGTCAGCTCTCGCCCGCTGCGACGGGAAGCCTCTTTTCTAAAATCTTCATCCTCAAACTGCGGTTCTTCGCTGGTAAGGAAGGGTGCGCCGTTATAAGCCCCATGGGCCGCCGGATTGTTTCCCGTCCAGAAGTTCATTCCCCCCGAAGCCACCGTAACCACCCATTCACCGCCGACATATTTGTTACGCATGGCAACAGGTGCAATTATCACCCCAATGCCGAGCACCAGCCACGCCAGACGCTTAAAGGCGAGCCTGCGCAACTGAGGGTATTCCAAAGCAACGATCAAAGGAGGCATCAAAAGTATCGTAGGCCGCATCAGTGCGTTCAGCCCGAGAAGCATACCGCATATTATAAGTCTGTTGCCGTTAATCCGGGCTCCGGGCTCCGGGCTCCGGACCGGCTCAACCGGGTACAAAAAAAGAAAGAGGAGCGAAACGAACACCATCAGGTTTTCTTTCAGAAGTGTGCCGTCGTAAAAAATAAAAACGGGGTACACAGCGCAGCAGATGCCGGCGATGATCGCGGCCTGTGTGCCGAAATACTTTTTTGTCACATAAAAACCTAACACGCAAGACAATGAACCGATCAATATCTGCAAAACCAGCGCGTTCTGGAAAACCGGGCCGGTAATGCTATAAACTAAGGCCAGAAAATAGGCATACAGCGGCGCCATAACAAAGGTCCGCGTTCCGCCCAGCCAATCGCCGGCCGCAATACTTTTTGCCCATTCATGATAAAATTTGGAGTCTACTAAAAGGAAATCAGTAAGGGGAGTATGCTGAATTTGCAGCAGATAAACCAGGCGCAAAACCAGCGCAACAAAAAAAATAATAAACGGCCAACGCCCTAACTTCCCTAACCCCTCTTTAGTAAAGAGGGGAACTTGCGACTTGCCCTGCTCAATAGTTCTTCCCTCTTTTGTTAAAGAGGGATCGAGGGAGTTTTTCATCGTCATTTTGCCACTTATTTCAACCTAAGAAATACGAGTTCTTCATTTCTGATATTCAAATTCCAACGTGCCTATGCGGACCAGGTCGCCTACTTCGGCGCCTTTTTCCTTCATGGCTTTTTCTACACCCATTTTCTTGAGGATGTTTTGGAAACGGCGCAGGGACTCGTCTTCATTGAAATCCGACATCTCTGCGAGCTTTTCTATTTTCTTACCGCCGACAACGAAGGCGCCGTCTTCGGCTATCGTGACCACGAAATCCGGCTCGTAAACGTACCTGCGAACCGGCTCTTCAACGGGAGGCTCCATTACGGGTTTAGCCAGCTCTTTTATTATCGCGCCCAGCAGCACATCTATACCTTTGCCGGTCACGGCCGATATCTCGTAAATCTTTTTGCCCTTAAGATGGCGTTTAAGCTCTGTCAGCTTTTTGCCGGCATCCGTTAGATCCGCCTTATTAGCGACAACTATCATTTTCTTGGAGGCGAGCTTCTTTGAATAACGCTCAAGCTCTTTATTGATCGTCTTGTAATTCTGGTAGGCGGTATGTTCGTCAAAACCGAAGAGGTCGACGATATGCACCAGTATACGGGTACGTTCGATATGACGCAAGAACTCATCACCCAGGCCCTTGCCTGTATGCGCGCCTTCAATAAGTCCGGGGATATCGGCGACCACGAAGCTTTTGCCTGCGTACTGCGAAACGCCAAGGTTAGGGGACAACGTGGTAAATGGGTAATCCGCTATTTTCGGCGTTGCGGCGCTTATTGAAGACAAAAGCGTGGATTTTCCCGCGTTCGGGAAACCTACAAGGCCTACATCAGCGATAAGTTTTAATTCAAGGTCGAATTCTATATCCACGCCCGGCTCGCCTTTTTCATACATTCTGGGAGCGGTGTTGCGGCTGGTCTTGAACGATGAATTACCTCTGCCGCCGCGGCCGCCGGCAGCCGCTAAAAACTTCTGCCCGTCTTCTTTCAGGTCCGCGACTATATCGCTTTCGCCTCTGCGGCGCACTATGGTGCCGCAAGGCACTTTCATTATAAGATCTTCAGCGCAGCGGCCGTAGCAGTTGCAGCCTGATCCCGGCTGACCGTCTTTGGCCCGGTAGTGAGGTTTATAGGTAAGGTCAAGCAGAGTCGTTAGATGCTGGTCTGCCACAAGGAATACATCACCGCCCTTGCCGCCATTGCCGCCATCCGGGCCGCCGAACGGAACGTGCTTTTCCCTGCGAAACGAGTTAGAACCCGATCCGCCTCTGCCGCCTGAAACATAAATGTGTGCCTTATCAATAAACATCGAACACCTCTTGCAGTTATTATTGCCCCATCGTGAGATCCCGCCGCCAACGGCGTGTGAGCCTCACAGTGGCGGGATAAGAACTGTAAGCAATTGATATAGTGTCGCCGTGTCAGCCTATTCGGTTACAGAAATTTCCGAACCTCCAGCTCCGCTGGCCCTAACGGCCGCCTCCCATAGCGGATCGTCAAACATGCGGAAATTTCTTCCACCGAACAGCCTGCCGCGTCAACACGGTTTACAAACAGAAAACCCTAAACTGGTAAAGTTTACCTTTGTGCAGTTTAGGGCTCTGATAAATTTTGAGTTGTTTTTCGTCTTAGTTCTTTACGGCTACGGGAACGATGTTCACATACTTTCTGTCTTTCGCTTTCCACTCGAACTGCACTTTGCCGGTGGCGGTGGCGAAAATCGTATGGTCTGAACCCATCTTCACATTCTTGCCGCAATGGAATTTGGTGCCGTGCTGACGAACTATAATGGATCCGGCGTTCACAACTTCGTCGCCAAATGCCTTAACGCCGAGCCGTTGACCGGCTGAGTCGCGTCCGTTAGATGATGAGCCCTGCGATTTGGTATGAGCCATGTTAAATTACCTCTTCCCTGAATTAAGCTTTGATATCTTTTATCTTAAGCTCTGTGTATTTCTGTCTGTGTCCCTGTGTCTTCTTGTAGCCTTTTTTGCTGCGTTTCTTGAACACTATGATCTTGGGGCCTTTTGCCTGACTGACAACCGAAGCAGTGACCTTGGCGCCTTCAACTACCGGGCGGCCGATGGTAACGTTGTCGCCGTCGCCGATCATAAGCACCTGATCCATGACGATATCTGCGCCTGCGTCTGCTATAAGCTTCTCAACCAGAATAACATCTCCGGCCTCGACCCTATATTGTTTCCCGCCAGTTTGGACTATCGCGAACATGGAGCACCTCTTGGAGTAATTATTGCCGCACCGCGAAATCCCGGCGTTTACGGCGGCTGCATAGTGCCGGGATGAAAAACTTTGTAGTTATTATTTTGCCGTATGCGAAATCCCGGCGTTTACGGCGGCTTCATAGTGCCGGGATGGACACTTCTTAACTATACCGTTCTTTATTTGGGCTATTGGACAGCAATATTAGCAGAATTGCAGCTGATTGTCAAATACTATTTGACATTAGGTTGTCCAATCGCTATAATAGTGCAGCTATCAGAGTATATCGACTATGAGGTATTATAATGCTGTCAAAAAGAGTTCTTAATGTTAAGCCTTCCGCGACACTTGCTATAGACGCCAAAGCCAAAGCCCTTAAAGCGCAAGGCATAGATGTAATATCTTTCGGCACCGGCGAACCTGACTTTGACACGCCGCAGCATATAAAGGACGCCGCCAAGAAGGCGATCGATGCGGGCTTTACGAAATACTGCCCGGTTTCCGGCACCCCGGACCTGAAAGCAGCGATCATTCATAGAATTAAAAGCGAATCGGGCGTCGTATATTCTGAAAATGAGATCATAGTTTCATGCGGCGCAAAGCATTCCCTCTACAACCTCTTTCAAGCGATATTCAATCCCGGCGACCAGATAATCATCCCCACGCCCTGCTGGGTAAGCTACCCCGATATGGCGGTGCTTGCCGGTGCCAAAGTAAAATTTGTTAAAACCAAAGAAAAGCACAACTTCACCATGACGGCGGAGCAGCTGGCAAAAGCAATAGGGCCGAAAACAAAAGCCGTGGTGATAAATTCACCTAGCAACCCTACCGGAGGCGCTTACAGCGCGGAAGACCTTAAAGCGATAGCTGCTGTTTGCATAGAGAAGAAAGTGCTGATGGTCGCCGACGAAATATATGATAAGCTGGTTTTTGACGGCTTTAAGTTCGTCTCGCTTCCTTCGGTGCTGCCGCAGGCTAAAGAGTGGACGGTACTTATTAATGGTGTTTCAAAATCTCATGCCATGACCGGCTGGCGCATCGGCTACGCCGCGGGCCCCAAAGAAATAATTAACGCCATGACTACCATACAAAGCCAGAGCACTTCTAACCCCACATCAATTTCCCTGAAAGCCGCCGCCGAAGCATACCTTGGCCAGCAGGACAGCGTGGAAGAAATGCGCGTCGAATTTGAAAAACGCCGTAACTATATAGTTGAACGCCTGAACAAGATCAAGGGCGTTCATTGCAACATGCCGCAGGGCGCCTTTTACGTTTTCCCCAACATAAAAAAACTCCTCGGTAAAACATACCGTGGAGTCACCGTGAACACCTGCATAGAATTCGCCGCCTACCTGCTGGAACACGCCAAGATAGCTGTGGTACCCGGTGATGCCTTCAACGCCCCCGGCTTCATGCGCCTGTCCTACGCCACCTCTATGGGAAACATCAAGAACGGCTTAGACCGGCTTGAAGCTGCCCTAAAATAACTTCCTCTGCACGACGATCCGATAACACCCTAAGTTAACAACGTCCCCTAGTCCCTCTATTTCCCATCCCGGTCTTATTATCCGGCGCGCAGGACTTCGGCGAAGAGATCAACGTCGGCCTGTGTGGCCGAGCCGAGCACTTCTTTGGGGTCGGTTCTGTCGCTGTCTTTAAGCAGAACCAGCATGGCGCGGGCGGCTAGGGTAAGGTAATCGCGCGGCGGGTCATCGCCGATGGTTATTGTTGGGCGTTCGAATTGATATGAAATGCTTGCGGTGACGGTGGCGGCATTGGCGGTGCTATCCAGTAAAGCGCGCAAACCTTGTGCCCGGGGGGAGACCGCTGCGACATCAGTTTTCAGTTTTTCCGGCGTAAGGCCATTGATATAAACTTCTGTCATCAAATGAGTTATCGGTATAAGACCAGTGGAATCAATATCACTTTTCACAATGCCTTCATCAAGACCAACCAGCATCGCAATGCCGACAAATGAGGTAAGGACACCATACACCTGGAAACCAAGCAGGCGATGATCATCGTTGGCGGCAACTGCGCGGCTTGCCTTGATGCCTGCGTATAATCTGCTCAGCATCCGGCGCTTATCGCTCTTGTTGTCCGATTCCTCGTCTGTTAGAGCGCTGGCCATAATGGTTTCAAGCGCATCAAGCGCTTTATCAACGTCTTCCCTGGTTGAATTAGCGTTGGCAAGAACACCCTTAAGATGTTTTATTGCCTCTGCAAAACCCGGCAGGCCAAGGCACAAGGCAGCGCCTTCCTTGTAACCGAACATATGGTTTCCATATGCATTACCTTCGTTTATACCGGCGTTAAACCTACCTTCAGGCGTCACAATTTCTCTGTGGGATCCCGGCATTGCCGCCTTCAGGATGGCCAGCAAACCCTGCTCATTTTTATTGGTCGCGTCAGACAGGCGGTTAAGGCTGCCGTCATCATCGTTAAAACCTTTGAAGGCTGCTACCAACTGCGAGAAACCTTTTTTAACGACCATCCTGGCATCATCTTCGTTATCAACTATTATGGCGGCATTGGCCTGTGAGATAAGGTTGTCGGCGCCGCCTGCCTTAGCTGCATTAACGTGCGCCCGTATGCCGAAGCGGGCGGCGATCAGAGCATTCTGGGGAGAGGTTTCGGTAATGATAATTTTTTCTTTCAGGCCGCGGTCGCCTGCCCGGATAGCGATGGCCCTGGCATCGGCGATTGCGGAAAACAATTCCGCTGCTTCTTCAGAGCTCAAGGCGCTTGAATTAAAGCTTACGGCAGGAACTTCTTTAAGCAGTTCTATCAGCTCCGGCACGTGCCCTTTAGCGATAACGCCGAGATCCTGGCCATATATAACGCCGGAAAGTTCGATATGAGGTGTCAGCATCGCGGCTGCCGCCTGTCGTGTTTGCTGGCGGCTGAGCGCCAGGATCAATTTTTCTCCGTCTGCCTGCACGGCAGCTCCCACCTTTATACCCTTCTCACGACAGAGAACAGCCAATTCGCCTGCAACGGTGTTCATGCACTTGCGCAGTATCTTTTGGTCGGCCAGGTTTATCCGGTCCGTCACATCAGTGCTAAGCGGGTTAAGGTCTTGCAGCAGATCGCTGCGTTTATCACGGCTTATTACACCTTCATTAAACAGACGGTCTACCAAACGATCAAGATCAACGGTTAATACGTCTACGGAGAACGGGTCTTCGCTACCCGGCAGGCGGTCGTTGCACAACAGCATATTCGCGCCTTTGCCTGCGGCCCATCTGGCGAACTCAACTTTATCCGCATTACGCCCGGTGCGGTTCTTGCCGGGCAAACTTGCCGTGCAAACCCGAACGGACGAACTCATAAACACCTGGCGGGATTGTCGTTCATAGCTAACAAGAGGAAATTCCTCTAGAAGCTTCTTTTGAGATTTGAAGCCAAGGACCATCTGTTCAAGAAGTCTCTTTACTTCATCGCCATCACGCCAATTATCTATCTGATAGTTAGCCATTAGTGAATGACTAACGGCATCAATAGAACTTTCAAGAGCAGGCGTTCCATCGGCTACCAGGCCCCACATCTTTCTATTGCCGAACGGACGTTCCAGCACACCACCCTCAACGGTTTCGTCGGCAACCGCTTTGGCTGCAAGCGTAAGCAGTTCGGCATCAGCAGCCGCTCTTTCAGCCAGGGCTTTGTCGCTATCTTCACCCTCGCCCTCAAATACCAACGGCCTTTGGTCCAGCGAGGCAACCGTCATTATCGCCAGTGGCGCAGAGCCATCTTTGTGGTACTCAGTGCGCGAAAATTTAATTCCCTTATATATCGTATTCACCCCCGCCGTCAACCGCCCGCCGGCAAACAACGGCTGCGCCGCCCCCGCCTGCCAGCCAGCCCGCGCCATACCAGCGCCCGCTTCCGCCGTGGTAATAAGCGTAACATGAACACCCAGAGCCGCCAGCTTCTCCGCAAGCCCCCGCATTTTTTCGATCGTATCCTTCGTCGCCAACAACACCATCCCCTGTTGCGCCAGCGGCCCCAGTATCTGCGCCGCAGGATTACGCACATCAATTTCATTCTGCACCGCCAGCGCTGTAGTCTTCACCACATTAAGCACCAGTGGCAGGCTATTCTCGGCAGCTTTAACCGGAGATACAGCTTCCGCCGCCAGCAATGCGGGGTTCGCATCCAGCGCCTGGATGGCTGTGGCGCCGAGCTCAGTACCGATCAACTTGCGCGCCGAGCCAGGCTCGCGCATGCCGGCTTGCGCCTGGGCGATCGCAAAGAGGGCAAGAACACATTTTGCAAACGAATTTTCTTTCCTGCTTTCAAACAGAGAAGCCTGCTCTGCCACTTGGTCTGGCATAAAGTTAAACCGCTCAGAGAGCGCCACTATAAAACCAACATCACCATGGTCAATGACCGGAGTTTCATGCATGCAAAGCGGAGCCAACAGGTTCACCAAAACCCTTGGATCCTTTTCGTAGGCGTCTTTCATCCCCATTTCCTTTCTAAGTGTACCCTGCACCTGGCCAAGGTATTTGCTCAGTTCCTCGCTGTTTTTTTCAACGAAATCCGGATCTTTGTAGTTTGCAAAGATCATTTCGAATTTTTTAGCAATGTATACCGTATCTTCATCCGCCATATCTCTACCCAGATCATCCAGATCGCTACGGACACCAATAAGGACATTGTACGCACGGTGAAAGAAAGTGTTTTTGGACAGTTCGTTCACTATTTCCTTATGTTCTTTGCCCTCCAACAGGCGATAAACTGTGCCGGTATTAGGCAAACCTTCAGAAGGACTCGCACTCATCTCCTCGCTGTTGGCATTAATCGAGGACACCTCCGGTTTCTTCAACTTCTTGAACAGCTCAGGGTATTTTTGTGCGACGACACCCATAAGTTCTTGAACTGTTTTGTTGCGCGAGGGGCGTACGTCATTTTCTTTTAATACAGCCTTAAAGAAATCGACAGCTTTTTCGTTCCCCAATGCTTCCACGATCCCCTGTATCAGCGCCTGATCGTTAAAGACGAACGGTTGGTACAATGCCATCATTTCCATATCGGGATCGACGTACGCGCTCGTTTTCTGCTTTGTTGGCGGTGTGGCATTCAAGCCGTCCCGCAAACTGAAAAGCAAGTTGTATTCTGAAACCGGCTGCAGCCAGCCGCCCAGTACCGACAGGTCTTTGTCACCTGCGCGGGGCTCAAGCTCGCCGCCCATATTCTGGAAATTTAGCTCCACGCCTTCCTGCAACCTGAAATGGCCCTTGTCCACCAGATGTGCCTGCGGGTTATCATGGTTTTGATCATAATCTACCAGGTACTGATGATGATGAATATCGTAGATGAAATATCCGCCGAGCTGGTGCCAGATGGAGACAGATTCCCTTACCACCGCGGCCTGTGCCTTGCGGTCTTCCTTGCAATTTGTAAATACGATACCCTGCTGTAATGGACCGGTGGTAACTATATGACCGCCCACATCGAATAGGTGCACAAAGTCGTTTCCTAATTTGCGGTTAACGACTTTCGTAAGCGTTTCATGCGCTATCAGGAACTGATTGCCCGCGTATGGCAGGCGCGACCTCTTCATGATGAATTGATAGCGGCGCTCCGGCTCTTTCTTGGGGGCCAGCGTTACCAGGAAAACCTCTCGTTGCTGGCCGACCGTGGAATATGAGCGTACATTCACCGTCGCCACATCTTCTCTGCCCAGATTAAATTGTGTTTTAAACATAGTAGCTACGGCAGGATCCTCATTAAAGAACTGTGAGAATTCCTGCTGATCCAACCCGGTATCGAAAAGCTCGACAGTGACACGGGAAGTAGGGGATGTATTTAAATGATTAACATCAGTCACCGGAGATTCTGCGGTATCTGATCCAACAGCGTTACCTTTGGCTTCTGGATTGCTATTATATTGATCATTTTCACCCAGCGTCAGCCTCAGGTCGGGGCGGCCGGTTAGTTGCCAGGCGCGGTTTTGGGCGGCGTGGGCGGCCATGGTAGCCAGGGCGGGGAGGGCGGTTATTTTTCCCTCTCCTTTTGTTGTAGTAATTATCCGGATGATATTATTTACAAAGCTTTTTTCGAGGTCGGCCCGGTATTCTTCCGGCAGTACTTTTTGGGCTATTTCGGCGGCGATCTCAGCAATGGCGTCCTCAAAATCGGCCTCGGCGAACCGTTCGGCAAATTGCGCGATCTCTTTAATTCTTCCCCAGCCTTTATAAAGCTCCGCTTCGTAACCCGGGTTCGTTTCCTTATGCCAGCTGACAAATTTTGGACTCAGCACCACGGGGTTCTCATGAACGGCGACCAGCCTCTCCTGTTCCCAGGGATCGGAATCCAGGCGTTTCCAAAAGCCCCTGCCCAAAGCTATTTTTGCGTCATCGGCGCTGACTTGCACCTGGCGGCCCGCGCGTGCTTCTTTTATTTTGGCGAGGCGATGCAAACTATCCATGTGAGCCCAGACCGTGCTTTCATCCCCATCCGACAACGAATTCCAGATCCGTTCGCCCTGCTGCCGTATTATCGCGTCCACGGTGCCGTCCAGGCGGAGCGAAGGCAATTTTGATCCATCTTTGTTGCCGATACCTTTAAAGAGTATTTTGTTTTTGGCGCCTGAGAGTTTGTCAACAATAGCGCTTAACTCTTCCGGCGTCGGGGCGACTTTCTTCTTACCATTGATAACTTCTATGCTGCCATTGCCTTCGCCGGGCGCTTCCGCAAATCCGGGTTTTGTATTTATCCTTCTGGCAACGTCATCCATTGTTTCATTCGCCAACCTGTCTGCTTCTCTTCTGTGTCTGGAATGCTTGAGCTCTTCCAGGACCAAAATTATTATTACTAGCATGACAGGACTAGCTATGACCGCAGTATGGTGCCCGGCCAACTGGCAGGCGGAATTTAATAAACCCAGACCGAAAATGGCGACAAGGCTATTAAGTAATACCCTGTACGAGGGATTGGCCGCCGCTGAAGGGGCTTCGACCGGCGCAGGAAGCATGTTGTAGGCCATGTGGTAGCGGTTCTTATACTTCATACTCCGTACCAGGTTGTCGCCGCTGAAGAACATGCCGGCAATACCTTCTATCATGACGGGCACAGGCAATTCGCGGCCGTAAACAACGGCTTGCGCGCCGAAGTCAGGGAAGGCAGCGATCGCTCTATGGCGGCCGTGCGAATCGAACTCAAAAACCACCGTATGAAAACTATCATCGTAGCGCACGGTCGCGGCGAAACGGTTGCCGTCCATCGGCACAAAATCTGTTGTTATTGAGTCTACTGTCTTCAGCTCGCCACCCAGCTTAAGGCCGGCTCTCGGGCCCGGGAGCAGTGAAACGTCGTGCCACCCGCCTTTCGGATCGCGCCGGGATACGATGTATTGGACCATCCGCTTGGAATCGATCTTGCCGGTAACCTTGCGTATCATAAGATCGCCGTTGAAGGCCAGCAGTTCAACTGCCTCCGCCTGAGGATAGATGTCTGTCGCGGGGGCGCCTTCGTCACGCAGTTCCGCTGTCGCGGTCCAGATGCCCGGCACATCCTGTTCAAATACGACCGTATGCCATTTGCCGTTATACAACAGCCTGCAGGCAAGGCGGTCACCGCTCAGAATGATCTCATCGGAATTTTGTATCTTGGCGCTTGAGCCGTCCGGCGTGATAAAGCTCATACCTATTTCAGGGAGTTCCGCCTCCTGCACATAACGGCCATTCACCGCATTAAAAATACCTATCTTCCACTTTTCCAGGTAAGGCACCTGCATGGCAAGCCTGGTGCCGTTAAGAGAATACCTGCCGGCGTTATCGGGAACTTCAAGGATAGCTTCCGGCACAAATTTACCGCTCTTGAATTTGAAAACGACCATATGCCAATCATCGTTATAGCGCAGGTTGCGCACCACGCGGTCGCCGTTCACGGTGGTTTCGCCCACAGCCTCTATTGTGACAGGTTGTAACTCACCCGGCGGCACGAACATATCGCCTAAAACCGGCAATTTGACTTCTACCGTAGGAGACATTGACGGCCCAAACGTTAACTGCGCATCAAAGTGGGTCAGGTTCCAGGCGGCGTGGGCGGCGATATTGGCAAGGTCTTTTATTGAAAGCTGGATGCCCTTCTTTGCTGCTTCGGCGTAGCTCTTTCTCATCAGATCGGCGATTTCTTTCAATTCCAGTTTCGCTTTCGGATCTGGGTTGGTCGCCTGAAGCCTTCGATAGATATTCAGGGCGACGGTATCGATATCAAATTTCAGGATGTTTACCGTTACCCGCTTAACCTCGTCCATCGAGTCTGTTACAAAATCTATCCCTTCGCGCAAAACCGGGCGAGCTTTTTCCGTGGGATTGTGCAGATCCACTAGCGCTTCTCTGGCGATCTTATAGTCATCCTCATTCCCTTTCTGCGCATGAACCCAGTCAAAATAGGCTTTCTCATGCTCGCCGATAAGCCGCTTTTGCTCGTTCTCACCAAGCCCTGTCCACCATTTTTCCACGTCGAATCCCTGCTCTTCTTTCCGGCTTTCAACTTCCTCAGCCTTTATCTCCCCAATGGTGCCAGGCCTGCCGGCGGCTTCAGGGATAGTCAATTGCGATCCCGCGTTCTCATCAGTTATGGTTATCGTGCAGGTGGTTTTATTGTTGGGGTCTTGTGCGTAGGTTACTCTATCTCCCAGGGCGGTCATTAAAGTGTTCAGGGCCTGGCGGGCGGTGGCGAGCAATGGGGCAGCTTCGGTGCGCACGGACTGCGTTTTTTCAAAAACGCGTTTCCAGTTATCTCTGCCGCCGTCAGCGAGCGTCCTTATTTTTTCAAGGTTATCGTTGTTCGCGGGGTTCAGGCCATCGACTTCGCTGGTTATATTCAAGGTCAATTGTTTTGCGGCGGCTTCGGGGATGCCGACGATGTCTTTACAGACCATTGCCAACTCCTGGGGAGTAAGCTGGTGCAAAGAATCTTTTGTTACTGTTTTTGAAGGGTCGGCAAGAATGCGCCAGCCCCTTGAATTTATCAGGTCCGCCCATTCGGCATGGGCGGTTGCCCAGGCGCGGGCCTCTCTGGCACCGGTGCACACGATGCCTATTGATGGGTCACTAATTTTTGATTCTGCCGCCCAATCAACAAGAATGTTTTTGCTATTTTTTAAGACCTCACCGGTAGTAAGAGATTCCCGCTCTAGCCGCATGAACTCTTTTTCTTCTGGTAGTCCCATTGCAACGAGAACTTGATACGTGATATCGGCTTCTTTGACGCCTTCGTCAGTTTCTGCGGCAGTAAGCATTTGTTCGACTTTGGCAAGAATTTTAGGCGGCAAATACCGGCGTGCACTCGCGATAAGCGGCAACGTACCGCTGCCGCGCCCGCCCGAGATCAAGATGCGGGAACGGTGGCCCTTCTTTGCCCGCTCCAGCCACTTTTGCGCGAAGACAATATACGACTGCATATCCGGATTACCAACGAGGAGAGAAAAATCGGCAGGGTGCGCGTCTACATTACTATCAATAGCCAGCACGTCCGCCAGAGGCACGAAGGCGTCTTCAAGGGCGTTCGCAGCCTCGGCAACCTTGTCAGTCTTCGGCAGAGTCAACTTCACATGGGCGCGGCCATTCAGCCTGTTTTGCAGGTTGAAGCCGATATGGGTGCCGATCCTTGCAAGGGCGGCAAATATATCTGCCTGGCTGCCGTCCGGGTTGAACCAGGGGTCCTCAAAAAACGTTGTTTTCATTGCGTGGTACAGATCATCAACAGAGACCTTGATCTCATTGGTTGGAACATCTTTGTTTATCAACTTAGCCAAATGTATAGCAAGTTTTGATATATGCTCATAATCGATTGCAAATAGCGGGTTGAAATTAACTATATCCCGGGCTGCCATCTCGGAACGGTTCATCAGGGATATGCCGTTCTTTAACAGAGCTCGTATTTTCGGGTCTGTTACATAATGGCGGTCAAGAAAATCTTCTTCGTAAGACGACTCATGTTCATGCACGGCCCCCATACGCAGTATCTCACGGTCATCAGCGGCAAAAACCGTTTCCCGACCCAGCTTATCTATCAGCTCCTGCTCAGTGCCCACCTGTATTATTTCGCCGGTAGTCTTATCCTCTACCCTCGGCAAATTCAACTGAGTGTTCGCCGGGCCGCCGCGCGATCCGCCTGTTTTCCCGTCGGCCTGCACCGCCTGCAGCCATTCCAGAAATTCCTTAAGACCTTTGGGCACCTTAAGATAGCCATCTTCACCCAGGCCGCAGAGACCAAGCCGCGTCATCTCATGTGTGTATGCTACCGCCGCGCGGTGAAGCGCCTGGGTTTTACCCTGTCCTTTTAAAACTACCTCGCCCTTCGGCCAATCCACGACAACGGAGTACTCATCATTCCCGGTAGGGACCAGGATACCCTTCGCAGTAAACTCTTTGACTGCAGCCTCGCCCCAGCCCTTGGTAGTTGAAACTTCCGCCTCCACGGAGGGCAATGGCACCAGGCCGCGCAGATAGGTTTCGCGGTCTTTCAGAGCCTGTATTTTCTCAAGTATTTTCACCATAAGGAATTCGGCTTCGATAAAGTACTCGTTATTGTAAGCGGTAAGGTACTGCTCCCGTAAAGCCTCGATCGCCTGTATAGTCCGCGGGCTGTCGGGACCAGGGTTTTCCCCTTGCAGCGTCAGCTTCGCATCAGGGTGGGTCATGTTCCAGGCGATGTGGGCGGCTAGTATACCGAGTTCCCGCGGGGTGAAGGTGCGTTCGGGGTTTTCGCGGATGGTTTTCCACAGGGCGTCTTGCAGCATATGCCGCGATAATCTGACGCCCCACTTTGGTTTGGAATCGCGTATGTTCTCTACCACGTTCATAGAGATCGCGATTATCGCGTCGTTCAGAGATAAGGGTTCGGCGATCTGTACGGCCGCGTCGGCGCAATGCATCACCAGGTTCACGCCCCTTAAAAGCTTGCCCGCGACTTCAGGGCGCTTGTGGCGGTTAACCAGGGCGATCTTATCTTCTTCTGTTACCACCGCGGCGAAATCCGGAAGTTCGTGAACGCTGACCAGGCGGTTGCGTTCCAGGGGAGGCGTTTTATTTTTCCAGTCTTGCGGTGAAATGCCCCTGTCTTTCTGCACCTGTTCTTCGGTCTCGGGAAAGGTGAGCTGCTGATTAGCAGACTCAGGATCCTTTGATCCGTAATAGGTATACCCGGCCTGTTTAACGGCTTCATCTGTGTCGAGCAGATAGGGGCTGAGCTTTCTTGCTCTTTCATCTAACTGAGGGTACCAATTGGTGACCAAGCGGTAATCGTTGCCTATCCTGGAGGTTTTAACCAAAACCCCGTGCTTTATGAAAAATTTTACCTGCGCAGTTTTGTACGCTTCTTCGGAAGGCTGGTTGATTTTCTGCTCTTCAGACGCCGCTTTCGCAAGCCGGTTAAGATAATTGCCGAATCCCCGGTCATTATCGCTGCCATCTGTTCGGCGTATACCCATATACTTCATATAGATCAAAAGACTAAAATACAAGGCTTCCCGCTTACCCATATCCAGGCTCAGGCGTTCTTCCGTCGGCAAAGCGTCGTCGTTGCTGATAACAACTTTTTCCTTAACAAGGCTCGACGCTAAGACCGCGGACGGTTCGAAGGCGGTACCCGTGGGCCAGTTCTTAACAACAGAGTACGTTTTCAGGCCGGCTTCTTTTATCAGACCTTTTGCTTTCAGCTCAGCCAGCGCCAGGGCATCCCATGCTTCATCGGAATCAACCGCTATGGACGGCAGGCCTGCAACCGCTTCTTTATCGCCCGCATCGAGTATCTTCTGCAGCACGATCGCAGCTTCAACTTTATTTCGTTTGCGGAGAGCAGCCCGGTATTGCCGCTGCAATAGCTTAATGTTCGCCTGTATCCGCTGCTGCGAAAACAACGCTGCCCTTTCTTTTGTAGGGATTTTTTTCTCGTTTGAAACATTGGGCACTATGATCTTTTTAGTAAGACCAATGGTTCCCTGCGGTGCTGCCGAACCGGCCCCGGCGGCTTCAGCCCTGGAACTTTCGCTGATCAACCCCGTCCGTATAAGGCGGAACCCCTCAGGTATTATCTTTTTAACCATCAATTCAGTCTGTTCAAGGGTAAGAACTTGCGGAGGGATAGCCAGAAGCCGGTCGTGTATAGCCAACGCCCGCTCCACATCAAGCGTCTTTTCAGCCTCGCCCAGCTGTATCAACAGCTCATCGAAAAGTTTTTGCTGCGCTCTTTTATCGGCAAGAAAATAGGTAAGTCCCTTGTTTCCGGCTGTCGCATTTTTTTTGAGTGTCTTCTTCAGGGTTAGCTGTGCATTAACGCCGTGCGTAAGGTCCCATGCGGCCTGCATGGAAACTTTAGCGATCTCCGCCCAGCCGGGATACGGCATGCGGAGTTTAATCCGGAAATCCAGCCTGACGTCATGGATAAGCTGCGCTATTTCATCAACGGTCAGCACCTTGTCCGTCTCAAGAAGGCGGTATTTTTCCTTTTGTTCGGCGGCGTATGTATTGACCAGCTCAAGATATTTTTCATGCGGGATTACCGTACCGTTCGCGTCTCTCCGTGGCAGGCTCGCAGCATATTCTTTTACGGCCTCCCGGGATGATTTTTTGCTGGCCGCCTCAGCGATATGTCTGGCGATAACTTCCAGCAGCACGGTCTCCGAGGCACCGCAGCCAGCCCAGACTGAAGCCACTTCCATTGCCTGCGCCATGGCGTCCACACCCTTTTGCAGTTCCGTCCGGTCCAAATCCGTCGCAGGGTAATGGCGTGCCACAAATATTTTGCCTTTATCGTCATATCTGAAAACCTCACCCCGTTCGTGCATAGCTATCATGCGCGCCTGAGTAAAAGCAGGCAGGGAGTCCCACCAGTTCTCCCGCGTCGCCCAGCTGCCTTGCTCTTCGATCAGTTCTTGAACGGTGCCCTTCTGAACCTCCACGCCTTCTTTATCGAACGCCTTCGGCAGTGTTAAGACCCCATTGCCTGCTAAAGCGGCGGCATCAGCCGCAGCTGGAACGCGCGCCGGAGCAACAGCATTCTGGATAACTGAAATTTCATCCGCCTGGGCGTTGCTGAATTTGCCGGCTATGCCGGCTGCAAGGCCGCGCACCGAAGCCGCGAAATATGACAACTTTTTTCTTAAGCCTTCAGCCTTTACAAAACCTTTAGCCCCTTCCTTTAAAAAATATCCGAAGGCTTCCGCGTTCCGGGACACAAATTCTTCCGGTGCGGGATGCTTACGGTAGTTGAGAAGGCTGTTCTTAATTCCGTTCTCTATAGCTAAAAGGCTTGTCAATGAGCCTTCCCTGGATCTTTCTCCGTGCCAGACCTTCGTATCTTTTGTAACGATAATATCATAGTTTGCTTCGCGCAGCCTTTGGGCAAGGTCTGCTTCCTCGCCGTAAGCGAAAAACCGGGGGTCCCAGGCACCCGCTTCGCGCAGCGCCAGTTGCGGGAAAGCCATTGCCATGCCCCAAACTTCGTCAGTCCTGCGCGCGCTCCAGCTGCTTTGAACCGTCGCGGGCCGTCCGGCGCCGTCGTAATCGAAGCCTGCCGTTATTATTTCTTCCGGCCGTATGGGTTCGCCTTTTTCATGTTTTTTCCTGGCGGCTTCATTAAGCACCAGCGGCCCAACAACGCCGGGGTTGGCGGTTTTACCGTCAATGGAAAATCCGTCTTCAAAAGGATGCAGCATTCCGTCATAAAAATTTTCTTCCACGATGATGTCGCTGTTGAGCATTATCACGTTGTCGGCCCTGGCGGTGTCCAGGGCGTAGTCTACCAGCACGTTATGGCCTTCGTCGAATCCAAGGTTTACGGGGCTTTGCAACAGGGTAAGGGTAAAGGGAGGGTCAAGGGAGAATTCTTTGTCCATGAACTCACGGATCTTCTGTTTGTCCGTGGAACCGTTGTCCAGCAGCACTACTTCCACATTAGGCGTATTTACCTTAGCGAGAGATCGCAAAAGCTGTTTCGTTTCTTCAAAGCCGTTCCATACCAGGACATTCACCACAACTTTCGGCGGGGCGCGCGCCTGCAACGGTGTCTGGCTGAACTGACGCAGCAGGGATCTATCGGACCGGAACATGAACTGTTGCGATACAGGGTCAAAACGTATTTCGACACCGTAAGCGACCACGGCTTTGCCGGCCTTTAGCTGCTTTTCGATATCCGCCCGCATCGCTGCGTTTTCGGCAAGAACGCCTACCTGCCTCGCCTGTTCGGCCGTCACAAAGCCCGAGTTCCCCAGATCGGAAAGCATTTTGTCGGTGTCTATAGCCTGGATATTTTCGCGGGCCGCAAGCCAGGCGGTATCTTTCAGCCACCGGCGCACACCGTGCACATCTTTGGGGCCTATGTAACCGAAACGCTTTAACAGCTTTTGCCGTGTGGCAGCGTTCAGAGCGGCAAGGGAAGCCCCGGCCGATGCCAGATCATTGCCGGACAACCGCCCGGAGAGAACCGCAGGCAGCGCCCCGTTTTCTTTTGCCGCGACGCCGCCGTTATCGGTTGTGAACGCGATACCTTTACCGGTGAACCATTTCAGGAAAAAGTTAGGGAAGGCAACTAAAAAATTATAGGCGAAATGGACGGGCACCAGAATGGTAATGATCACGGCGGCGGCGAGAACCGTTGTCGGGTCAAGGGAAGCGCTGTCCAGGTGGGCTTTCTTTCCGTCGATACCCAGCGCGGACCTGGTAACGGTATAGGCATCAAAGACAGGGCTGAGAATGAACGACAGGGCCAGAAAAGACTTAATGCGGAACCAGTTACTTCCCTTGTGTTCCTCAAGGAACCGCCTGCCGGCTTGCGGATCCATCAAGGCGTGTAAAAATTCAACCGCTTCCAGCAGAGGCGCGTATCGCAGCGAGGCGTACACATAGACGGCGGCAAAACCGGCGCCCCAAAAGCGCTGGCTGAGCCACAGCAGGAACGGGTTTTCCAGAGCGTAATCCTCTGTCGACTGCTTCATAAGGGAGAACGCGCCGGGCGTTGCGGCGGACTTTGCCCACTCAGCCGCATTAGTGGTAAATTTGCCGTCAGCTTTGTACGTAAATGTAACGGACTGCCTTACATTATTGTCCGTCAACATGGTCACGGTAACGTTGTTTCCGTCATGGCTTACCCGTACGCGCCCGGGGAACGTGTCGGCTGCTTTTTGTAAAAGCTCTATAAAAGCGGTTAACGTAATACCGGGCTGCTCAATTGCCGCTCTGCCAAGGCCTGCCACGAAATCCGGGACGGTTATCCGGCCGGCAAGGGCGCTGATCCCGAGATCCTGTGGTGATAATGCGCCGGCCATGAACCGTTCATACAGGTCGCCGGTGGTTTGTCTTGTTACGCTGGGGGTTATGGTTATGCAGGAAATGCCATGTTCACTCAGGGCTTTAGCGGTCTCTGTGTGGAAGCCGCCGGTCACAACGGCATCTATTTCGGTGAACTCGCTGAGATGTTTTATTACTTCGGTGTATTCGTTAATTATCTTTACGGACGAAACAGACTTTACGGACGGGACGGACAATAATTCTTTTGCGAATACGTCGTTGCGCTGTAAATTTACATCATAGTAGGCATACAGCTCTTTGTTTTCCAGCAAAGCACGGGCAGCGGCGGTCTTTTGTTCGCCGTAATACTTCAGCAGGGTTACGGTGTATTCTTCGACGTGGGCTTTGAAAAAGGTGTAGTCGGCAGGTGTCATTCCCAGGTTTACAAAGCCTTTGAATTTCTCCGTCATAGACTGCATAAATAACACATTGCGGTCTATGAGCGTTTGGGCGCTGCTTTCAAGGAGTTCCTGTTTGAACTGGTTCTCTTCGTTCACCAGGCAGTGCGGATTCACTGAATAATTTAGTCGTACGTACTCGAGAAAATTTTCGACGTTAGGCAGGGATGATCCCCGAGCCGCCCCTGCGAGCAGCTCCGGCGCATAGGCGGATGCCGCTTGCCGCAGATTTAAATAGAACTCGCCGTCGCGTGCGTTGTCACTCAGCTTTTCAGCTAATGTTTTGTAGACGCCGTAAGGAAGCTTTGCCTGCATGGCTTTAAGGAACGTCTGAAGATCGGCAGGAAGCTTCTTAAATTTTATGTGGCGGCTCAGCCCGCTCGCCGCAATTTGGCGCTTTAGGTTAGGGTACTGCAGCAGCGATATGTTGTTTTTATCGGCCAGCTTTGCGAGCAGCGCGTACTTGTCTGCGCTCTTTTCATCTTTTTTGATCTTGTGTTCAGCAATTTTAAACGTCGTTGAACAGCGCAGGCCTTTTGTTTCTTCCAGCATTGCAGTAAGCCGGGAATACACCATGGACGAAGCGGCCTTACCGGACAATAGAGAGGACATACGAGCGGCGTTCTCTTTGTACAAGTCCCACTGCTCAAGGCCATAGAGGTTTTCTTTGTTGTTCTTTGCGCCGTAATAAGCGGCGCCGCTCAACAGGCCTTCGCCGAGCAGCGATTCCAGGGTTTTTTCTTTAATGGCGGGGTCGGTGATACCGGTAAATAACGAGAGGTCGGTTTTGCCGGCGGGGGCGCCTTCGACAAATATTTTTTGAAGGCCGTACTTTGTATCAAAAAAGGCAAGGATGTCGTTAATGTTCTTTTGAACTTCAGCGTTGCAATGCAGGTCTTGAATAAAAATGATCAGCCGGTCATTTTTAGTCCGGAGTCCGGAGACCGAAGACCGGAGTAACTGCGAATTGCCGCCCGTCGTCCTCTCCGGACTCCGGGCTCCGGACTCCGGGCTGACGTAGCAGCCATCTGATATATGTCCCATGCGGGCGGACAATACCAGCGTGTCCAGTTGTTCATTTACGGCGGCCCGCACGGTAGCCGCCGACGCATCCATTGTGGCGATGCCATATAACGGCTCGAAGGCCACGAACGAATAAACGAACGCGGCCAGCACCACACGTGCTATTAATCTGATGAAACTATTATTATTAAACATATATATAATCAGAGAACTTCACGGCCTGGACGGACAATGGAACGGACGGGCCGATATGCAGCGGCATGAGATGCCGTTGCATATCGGGATCAGCTTAGATCTGAAATTCATCCCGCTTGGCGGGATGATTATGCGGCGCTGAGCATTTCTACCATATATTTCGTCGCAGGCGCGACGGAATCTTTCAGCATTCTGTCACTGTTCGGTTTCCTTAATTCCGCGATAAGCGGGAACAGCATGGCGCTGGCGGCCAGGGCAAGCCAGTCATTTTGAAATTTCTCGCCGGTCACTATGACGGGGCGCTGAAAGTGGGTCTCTATTTCGTATGACACGAACTCTACGGACTTTTCGCCGGTAAGCAGCGAACGTAACCCTTTGCCGTCGCCGGTCGTCTCTACGCCATTTTTCAGGCTCTCGCGCATTTGCTTAACTGAGACACCCTGCATGTACGCCTGTGCCAGAAGGTTGCGCAGCGGCACGTGATTGGCGATATCGTTATAGTCCACTTCTCCCTCAGTAAGGTTTATCAGTAACGCATTGCCGATAAACGCGGACAACATCCCGTAAGCCCGGTACCCTTGCAGGCGCGTTTCAGAGCCGTCGTCGCGGATGGTGCGCACAGAAGTCAGCAGTCCCCGCAGCGCGGTCTTTGCATGGGCGTCGCCGGTTATCGCGATCTTTCCTGTCAACAATTGCTCGATAGTTTCCATCGCGGCGGTAATATCGCCGGGCGTTTTATTGGCGCCGGAGAGAGCCGCCTCAAGGGCCGCCACACTTTCCGCAAGTTTCGAGACACCCTCACGGTTCGCCTCAAGTACGATATCGGCGGCCGTCTTGTCCGTAAGCAGCGGCTTCGCCAGTTCATCGCTGGCACGGGCTCCGGCGTAGAAACGGCCTTCAGGCGTCATGATCGCGTTCCTCTGGAAAGCGCCGCCCTTCGAGAAAAGGCCGAGTATGTCTTTTATGTTAGCCCAGTTGCCGGCGGTAGCCGCGTCTATCAGCTTTACGCCGTCGTCGCTGTAGCCGTTGAAGGAGGCGACGATCTCCGACACCTTCGCGCTCAGGGCGAGCTTCGCCTGATCCTGGGTTTCTACGACAACAGCCGCGTTGTAATCTTTAACAGCCGCTTCCTGATCAGCCGTAAGAGCGCCGTCCGCCTTCAGCTGCGAGTGTATCAAACATTCCGTCGCGACCCGTACATTGGCGGGTGCGGTTACGGTTACCAGCTTGGCGTCTTTCAGCGCTTTGTTGCCTGCTCTGATAGCCAGGGTTCTCTTCTCTTTTATCTGCTTGAAGAGGTACTCGGCATCAGCGGTGCTCAGGGCTTCCGTGTTGAACCGGACAGCCTGGGACCATTCAAGCGCCTGCATTATTTTATCGGCGTCATTTTTTGTTACCACGCCTATGTCCCAGCCGCGGGTAATACCTATGCCCGGCTGCTGCATTGCGGCTGCCGAGCGCTGCATACCCAACAGGCTGATAGATCTGATCAAAGACTTCCCGTCGGTAATATCCAGCTTGTCGGCGGTATAACCGTTCTTGCGTAATATCTCACCAAGGGTTGTCGCGACATCGGTCTTTGTTGTGCGGATCCGGGTAAGCATTGCCATGGTCAGTGTATCGGTCTGGCCGTTGCGCCGTATCGGCAACAGCCTGTTCGTAAGGGCGGCATGATCGTCTTTTCCCAGCACACCGTTATTGTAGAGACCGTCAATAAAGCGGCCAAGGTCCGCGGCGGCCGGGTCCAGGTCAAGAGGATCTACGCTGTCCGGGCGGCGCGCACCGAAGAAGAGCGTGCTGACGATGCCGCGAACGGGCTTCGCCAACTCGATCTCATCGGGATAGGTGCCTTCCAGCGGGCCGCTGACGGTATCGAAACGCCCCGAGGCAAGCGCGACCATCGGTTCTTTCGCTTCGCGCATATCTTCCACGAATTTATCCTGCATGGCGTTGTTTTCAGCGGAATATTTGGCTTGTATGTTTTCAAGCGTCTGTTGAGCGGTTTTGCCTGTTTCCCATTCCGCAACGACCCGGCCGTCCCGCGCACTGCCTTTGGCCGCGGCGAGCGCTGCTTTTAGACCGGCGAATTCAGGCGAGCCGTTGATCATGGTCGCGCAGATTTTCACGCCGCCCAGAGGCCCCTGCAAAATACCGCCTTCGCCTACTTCACGGGCCAGGGCATTGGAGGCGGCAACCACCAGGCTTTCGCCGGTAACGCCGGTTGCGTCGTAGCCTGAAGCAAGGCTGACCTTGATAACCGTAAACTGCCTGCTGCCATTGTTGTGACCAAGCACAGGTTCCAGGGTAATACCTTTCAAAGCCGCGTCACCGCCAACCGTCACTTTACCGTCTACCAGCAAGGGTTTTTCCGTCTCGCCAAAGCCCGCATCGATGGTGGACATCAGCGTTACGGGCACGCCGAGGTTGGCATAATAGCCCGCCTGCTCCAGCGATATTTTCAATTGTTCCGGCGTGGTAGCAAGCAGCACAATACCCTTATCGGCGATCTGCGGCAGGTTAGCTACCCATCTTTCTTGTGTGAGGATCTCGCGCACAGCCTTCGCGACGATGGTCGCTGGCTTCAGCGACAATGCCGTGTGATAGAGCGCAGCGAACGGCGCCGAAACTTCGAACACTGCGGCGATCTTCGAAGCGGCAACCTCAAGCATTTGCGAAACGACCTGTTCAGGTGAGAGATTTGAAGAGTCGATCGTATGAGCGTCGGAAGCTTTGCGCAGCGGTGCGAAATCCCTGGACATGTCGGCCTGATCGCGCGCCGCGATATCGTTTTTCACATCTTCCAGCCTGCTTGGTTTGTTGGCGCGCACAAATTCATCGTGTCTGCGCTGCGCGCGCACATCGACGGGAGCATCCACATAGAATTTAACCGGCCGGTTCTGCAGATCGCTTTTGGGCGCCGCGGGGAAGGTGTCCGTGCCCATATTGCGCCCGTCCGCGACGATATTCTTACCCTTAGCCAAAATTCTCATGAATTCAAACACATACTCGCTGACGACCCTGTTCTTCGCGACGGCAGCAACGTTCGAGCCGACCTGCGGTGTTCTTAATTCCGACGATATATCCCGTCCGTTAAGACGAATACCCACCGTTCCATCCGGAGCCCTGATCACGTCAAACGAGGCCTTCTTAAGTTCGTCCACTATGCGCGCGCCGTCATTAAAAGGAATCTTTTCCTGCATTGCAAGCACCGTGAACATCCGGTAGATCGCGCCGGCATCAAGATGTATAAACCCAAGCTTATCGGCCAGCAATTGCGCAGCCGTGCCTTTACCCGCCCCAGAGGTGCCGTCAACCGTGATCACCATGGAACCATGCAATTCGGCGTAAGCTTTAATAGCCGCGATCTGCTGCGCCCGGGCTTCTTCATCCGCCCGCGCCTTGTCACGCGCGGCGCGCAAGGTTTTTGTTAACGAACCAACTAACGCGTTAAACCGTTTGTTCTTCTGATATACAGAACCGGGAGAGCGCGCAAGATCGTCAAACCACTGCTCTATGATCTGGCTTACATCTGTATCGCCATCTTTTATGCCGCCGAACAGGGTCTTAAAATAATCGGCATAATGGCTGCGGGAGAATGACTGATCTCCGTCGTTGTATCCCAATTGAATATTGAGCGCATCCACACCCTCTGCGTTCTCAACTTCAAGTTTCCGTTCCTTAAATCCTTCTATACCGGCTTCACCGGCCTTCCAAACGCCGCCTCCCTTACGGAAGGTGTAGGGGCCTACATTGTTGCGGCCGTTCTTCAATAACTGATCGAATATGCCGATATCCCCCCAAGCGGCATTGGCGGCAGCGCGTCCGAGAGCCGCGACAAGCGCGGCATCTTTCTCTATATTCATGTCATCCTGGGCAGCCAGTTCGTCGAAAGTGCGGATATATGCGGCGCTGGTAAGCAGATAGTCCTGTATGCGCGCCAGGCGCACCGAATTTGCGCTGAAACTATAGAATTGCTCATGCCGGGGATCTGCGTTCCATAATTCTATGAACTGCTCATGCACTTTCCTGGCGCTCTCGGGATCGTCGCGTTCGGGGGCTATGGCATTACCACGCCCGACGAACAGCTTGCCGACCTTCTTTATCAGCAAGGCGCAGAACATGATAACACCTTCGAAAGTGCCGGTTTTCAGGGCGGCGTTGTCGCCGTCTGACTCTTCGGATTCCTCGGCCGCTCCTGTTTCATCATATGAGAACTTTTCTCCGACATTGGAAGCGGCAAAGCGTGCATTCTTCTCTTTTCCGTTGAAGCCGAGAACAACACAGAGACGGCCTGTATACTTTGGCTTTCCAGTGGTTCTGATAGATTCCGCGTTTTCTTCAAGGACCTCCCGCTCAAGGGTACGCAACGGGGTGATGTTGCGCAGCCGCGAGTCGCCGGGTATATTCACCTTCCAGCGTGGTATATCGTATTTATTCTGCTCAGTTATCTTACTGAACCCATAGGCCATCATCACACTGCGATCATCGTCTGCCTGCACTTTCAGAAAGGGGAACACATCTTCGCCGTGGGCAAGGCGCCAGCGGATAACCTCGGCGGCATTTTCCGATTGCAACCCTGCTTTTTCCGGTACCAGTCGGCGGGCGCAGCCTGAATTCAGGCGGTCGGGATCTGCGACCACAACAGCAAACTGCTGCTCAATGAACAGTTTTTCAATCGCAACGCGCACTTCCGCCGGGTTGCTGAATGAGGTCATGCCGAATATGGAGCTTATCTGCTCTGCTGAAGGCGTATAATGGAGCATGACAGGTTGCAGAATATCGCGCAGTTTATTACACACCTCAATATTATCCTTGGCATAACCGTTCTGCTTCAATTCATTCGGTATCGCCTGCATTATCTGATAAATAGACGGCTCCCACAGGGAGGTCTTAATATGCATATCGTTCAATTCCCTGCACGCCTCAACCTTGGACTGTCTGATCATGTCGGGGGTCGGGCGGTCAAGATCCGCATTGTCGCCGAACAGTTTGCGCATTATCTGCGTAAAACGCCACATGCCCTTATTGCCGCCGTTGGTAATGGCCTTGGAATTGTTGCGCATGGTAGGGTCTATACCCTTACGGACAAAATCCTTACGGTGTTTATCGCTCACATAGGTCATCAGGTTCGCAGGACGTGCTCCTCCGCTGGTAGAATCGAACATCTTGTCGTTTTCTCTGAGGAAAAAACCAAGGAACTTAGCGCCCACTTTCAGCAGCCCGCGGATCGCCCATAAGCCGTAATTGTAAGCCTCCCGGTTTATACCGTCAGCTTTTGAACTATCGGCATAAATAATGTTGTTGCGGTTGGGATAGGTGTGGGTGGTATCAACGGTAAGGGGCGCAAGCCCGCGCAGATCTTCCGGGGTAAGCCCGCCGAGACCGCGGAATTCATTTTCGATCCAGTATTCAGCTTCGTCCTGCATTGTTTCAATTACCGCCACCATGGGAGATACCTGGCCGTCTTGCGCCCACACGATCGCGCGTTTCCACTTGTCGCCCAGTTCCTGTTTGCGCTGTTTTTCCAACACGTAGTACATCATGGCCGTAGCCTTGCACCAGAAACCGTTAAATTCCTCGCCGGAAACAGGGTTGTGTTCCGTATTGTAGTCATAGACGTATTTAGTGTAGTACGAAGAGCCGTCCGGATTCACGTCGCGCACAAGGTAGCGGACGTTGCCGTCTTTGTCCACGCCTTTGGACACCTTTACATGTACCGTTATCGGCTGTTTGTACTTATTTTCGTACGGCATATCGAATTCAAATACATCGTCTATGGCGACCATGCTGGTAGCGCCCATCGCCTGGTAATCAAGCGGGGAATGCTCGGTGCCGATACGCTGCATCTGGTACCATGGTTCTGCCGCCACAATGTTCACATTCACCTTTTTTGCTTTCGCTAACAATATCTTTATACCCAGGGTATGGTACAATCCTACGGCGCTCAGGCCGCCCACAGGATATGAAAGTTCGGCGGCGTTATACAGAATGGTGCGGCCGTCCAGATGGCTGGCGTTCATATCCGCCCAGTCGTTGGCGATATCGTGTTCCATCAGGCGAATCGTATCCTCAAGCAACGTTGGCTGGCGCTGCGCCTTTGCCGACATGGTCCGAATAAGCGCTACCAGCTGCAGCGCCTGCGGTTTGTCCAGGAACACTATGGCCTTGAGCACCGGCCAGACGGCTTCTACCGGCGCGGTTTGCAGGTTCACGGGTTGCGAGGGATCGGCGATAGCCTTGTTATATTTGTCCAGGAAGAGCAATGCTTTTTCCGGAACTACCTTATCGCCTGCAAAGCAGGCGGAAAGCTCATCCATTACCGGTTCCACATTCATAGTATCCAGCCTGGGCAAGGTTCCCACCCAGGTAGGAAGCGGACTAGCGCTGACAGACTCTTCTGAATATTCATTAGACCCTTCGCCAATATTGCGCAAGGCTGTGGGATCTTTGGTCAGTGTCAACCAGGCGTCGCGTTTGGTGTTAAGCAGATAGAAATAATGTGCGACGGCCCGTGAAAGCGCCGGGAGGTCGTCTATCTCAAGGTGCATATAAAACATCTTGGAGATATTTTTTGACAGCCGCTTAACCTCTTTCGCTGACAACGAAGTCATCTTCGCGATCTCAGCGGCGATAAAGGCGGACAGACTTTCTACGTTGCCCGGGGTCATGCTCATCGCTGCGGCTTTTTGGGTTACATCGCGCAGCAGGCGCATACCCTTATCCATAGTCGCGGCATTGCGGGCGTAACCGCTGTGGCGCTGCGCAAAGCCGTCGGTAAGCACCGCGTCGTTTTCATAAACAGCAATAAGCCACAAGCGTTTAGCCGGATCCATAAAGTCCCATTCGGGATGGAGCTTGTGCAATTCCAGAATAGTATCTTCAATGGGTCCGCTGGCTGTGGTCGCTTCCTCGCTGGGCGCGGCAGCAGCCGCAAGGGATGCCCGTTCGGATTCTGTACGCGGCAAAATAAAGCTGCCGGGGATAGGGCCCGGCACCAGACCGGCCGGTGCTCCGGGAATTTGGGGAGCCGGCGCGGGGGTAGCGGGGGTCGTAGGCGCCGCAGGGATCGTATTATTAGACGGTGCAGGCTCGGATTGTTGGGCAGGCGGCTGTTGCGCGGGCGGTTGTTGGTTCTCCCGCTGCTGGCGCAACTGCTCTTGTCGTACCGCTTCCTGGCGGGCGGCCTCTATCCCCGCTTGCCAAGCTGTTTGTTCAGCAGCTTTCTTTTGGTTCTCTGCTTCTTGTTCCTTCCATTGTTTCGCGAGATCTTGTTGTTCCGCTAAACGGGCGACTTCGGCCACTCTGTCGGCTTCATCTTGAACAGCTCTTTCAGCTATACGTTTGGCTTTCGCTATCGCCCTGCCTTCACCCCAGGCATAACCATCGCCCAAACCGGCCAATACCATAACGGCGCCATCAGTGCTGTAAACAGCGGCAAGCCGCAGCACTGAACCGTCTAGCCCAACGCCTACCTGCCAGACCGTTTTTGAGAATTTACCGGTGGTGGGCACGGTGATAAAACCGGCGCTGGTGTATTCCGTCTTTCCTTCTCCGCTCTCGTTGGCTATTTTAAAGGTCGCGTAAGGGTTAACACCGGTGAAAGCGGATGGATTACCGCTGACCATGATACCCGCGCCAAGATTAGTTCCCTTTACGCTGGTAGCGACTGTTCCGTCTTTTGTCAGGAGCTTCAACACTTCACCGCTGACCATGTCCATATTCAGGGTAAAGCTGCCCCTGAATTTTTCTGTCTCAAAAGCGGTGACAGAAGCCCCGCCGCCGACTATGGTAATGGGAAGACCTATTGAAGGGCTGCCGCCGTTATTAAGATCTACGGTCACACCGGGCCCTTTGCCCAGGGTCGCATTCAACTTTACAATGTCCAATACACCGATATCCAGGCTCAGCCCCAATTCGCCGTTAACCGGTATCATTGAGCCGTCAGGCGCGCCGACAGCCTTCAATGTGCCATTCATGCCGGAAATAGAACTGTTAGACGGTCTGCCGACACCGAAGAACATTTTCAGATTAAAGTTATTGCGGCCCATTCCAGGGTTAGCCGTGCCTGAAGTAATGGAATCCATTGATAAAACCAGGTCGGCCAAATTAGAGTTAGCCGATTGCGGCATGAACGTTGACACTTGAGCGGTGGTAGGGACCACAGGAGTTGTGGGCGTAGTTGTGGTGGTCGGGCCGGCGAAAACTGCCCAGCCTAAAAGCGCAAAAAGAGTTACATCAATAAAGCGCACTATTTTGTCAAAAGTTTTTCTTCCGGCAAATTTCGCGCGCGTGAGCGCCTGCGCATTGCGCTCATCCTTAACAGACTGCTTCTCTGCCTGCAGGGCGCTACGCTCATCTTCCAGCACTGTGGCTGCGCGTTCGTTTATAAACTGGTGTATGGCGCTTCCCAGAGGGGCGAAGCCGCGGTCATCGGTTTGCCAGCCCATCACTTCTGAGACCAGCGCGACATTATCGCTGTGCGAAATATCGGTCACGCTCTCTATCACTTTATGAAGCAGGTAAGCCTCAAGGCGGTTATTGATACCATCGGTATCAGCCCTGTCCAGATCGTACAGGAACCAGGCAAGGTCTATGGCGGGGGCTGCCCTCAGCCCGATAAGGAACCGGCCGGGGCCTTCGATGATCGCATTGAACCAGGCAAAGGTTGAGGGCTTCGGCAGCGTATTCAACACCTGCACAATAAGTCTTTCCCGATCCGGCGACTCCGGCATATATTTGAGCAATGCCGCTCTGATCGCATCCCCTTTCTGTGCCACAAGGTTTTGCATCAGGGGTGTAAGGTTATTCCTGAAGAACTGCTCGTTCGCAACTTCGCCCTCGGGTCTTTGTGTCACCTGGTTACGCACGTTGTTGCGATTAACATCATTGTAGATCTGTTCGTTAAGCCGCTGGATCTCTGCGTCGCTGAACCCTTTGGCATACGGCTGCACATCTGTAAGGTTTGAACCGGTGGCCAGGGTGTCGGGCGTTTCGCCGGATGTGTTCCCAACCGTCGAGTGTTGGTCTTCGGGGCTTACCAGGTTCATGAATGCATGGGTCATGACTTCGGCGGCTGCGCGCATATTGATGATAAAACCCATCTCAAACACGTTCGCCATCGCGACTATTACGAATAAAATATCTTCATCAGTAAGCTTGCGTTCTACATCGGTATCGTTGATCATTGCGGCAATTTCTTCTGCGACATTGGCAATTACATTCACTGTTGGGAAATGACGAGAATATGTTTCACCGGCAATGAGCGCCGCCAGCTTTGTTCCTTTGACACTCTTCGGATCCGCACCGACATGCAGCTTTTCAAAATTAAGTCCGTGCAGAATATCCTTTTCATAGACACCTATCCATACCTGCCGCGCCTGCGGGGTTAAACCATTCCATTTAGAGAGCACATCGTCCACCCCGGCTTTTTTGAGTCCGTTCCACCATTGCGCGCCTTTAATGGACTTATCTTTAAATTGCTTTTCAGGGCTATCAGCGGGATTACTCCATGTACCGTATGCCGTCTTGTCAAACAACATCGCCATCAATTGCCCTTCCGTACCAAGTTTTGAAACTTTAACACCCCACGCCAGATCAACCTTCTGTTTCCGTATGGTACTCGGCACGGTTGCAGGACCATTTGTTACATCAAATGTATAGGTAGGTCCGAATGTCCAGCCACCGGTTTGGTCCCCGGATCTTAGTTGTTTGTAAACCTGAGTATGTACCGTTATTGCATTACCATTTTTCGCAACTTGAGTCACATGTTGAATTAATTTGTCTGGTGACTGCACAGTGGCATTGATACCGTCATATATAAGAAGACCCTGCTGAGTTTGGATCCGATGTATTGCTCTACGGGAATAAGCAAAATTACTATCGGTGGTCAGGGCGATGTGGCCGACGGGCTTGTCTTTAGCGAAGATGCGATACGCTGAAACCGTGATGATATTAATGGGTGAGACAGCTATGTTGTAAGCCATGTGCATAGCTGCCGTGATATATTTACCAACAAACGGGACCCACGCTATCGTGTACGCGAATGGAATGATTATTCCACGCGGCAAGAGACCAAGAACGGGCCATGCATGGTCTTCCATCATATTCACCGCCAGCCAGTCATCGTAAATTGCTTCGTGGAAATCATCTATTTCTGATTTCCAGGGGGCAACAAGCCATGAGGTGAGAATAAAGCCGGCCACATAAAACGGCGTGAAACTACTATTGAGCAGCCATCCGAAGAACGGTAATGTTTTTGCGTACTCGATCGTGGATTGCGTGGTCAACGCGATGTTGGGATCGGCCGATGCGGAAACCTTCTTCCATTCAGCCGCGTCTTCTTTGTAGGTGCCATCGGCCTTGCGGGTAAAAGTTACGCTTCTTTTCTCTTTCTCGTCTTCACGCTGCATTGTAACGGTAATGGAATCACCGTTGCGGGTTGCGGTTACTTTGCCGTCTTTTATAGACCCTGCGGAATTTTGCAAAACTTTCTCAAGCTCTTCGATCGGCAGTTGTGCATCCGCAGCCACTTTGCCGATCTTGGCAACAAATTCAGGAACCGTATATCGCCCGGCCAATGCGCTTATACCAAAGTCTTTGGGGTTAAGCTGTGCCGTCATAAAGCGCTCATACAGATCGCCGGTGGTTTTTCTGGTTACGTTGGGGGTAATGGTCAGGTAGGAAACGCCTTGTTCTTTAAGGGCCTTAGCTGTTTCCACATGGAAGCCGCCGGTCACGACGGCATCTATTTCAGCGAACTCGCCGAGGTGTTTTATGACTTCGGTGTATTCGTTGACGACCGACAGTCCGAAGTCCGGAGTCCGAAGTCCGGAGTGAGTTCCCAACAATTCTTTCGCGAACACTTGGTTGCGCTGTAAATTCACGTCGTAATACGAGTACAGCTCTTTGTTCTCAAGGATCTTCAGTACGGCGGAAGTCTTTTCGGTACCGTAGTACTTCATCAGGTCCAGTTTATATTGTTCGGCATGTTCTTTAAAGTAACCGAAATCCCGCGGCGTCATACCCAGGGCAACGAAGCCGCTCAACATATCCGTCATGGCCTGCATGAATACCAGTTCGCTGTCTACCAGCGTCCTTGCGCGGCTGTTCAATACTTCCTGTTTGAACTGACCTTCTTCTTCCACCAGGCACATGGGGTTTACCGCATAATTGAGCCGCACGTATTCCAGAAAACTTCCCACGTTCCGGTGGCTCATCAACAACTCCGGCGCGTACACCTGCGCAACTTCCTGCAGGTTCAAATAAAATTCGCCGTCGCGATTGTTGTCACCCAGCTTGGCCGCGATGGTCTTATACACACCGTAGGGGGTTTTTTCCTGAATATCTTTAAGAAAGGCCTGCAGGTCTTTAGGGAGGCGTTTAAATTTTATCTGCGCGTTCAATTTGCCGGCTTCAGTCTGCCGCCACAGGTTGGGGTATTGCACCAGCGATATACCGGCCCGGTGCGCTATTTCGGCGAACTGCTTGTATTTATCCTTGCTTTTTTCCGCTTCTTTAATTCTGTAGTTTTCAACCTTTAAACGGCTTGAAGCGTGCAAGGCCATGGTTTGCTCAAGCAGGTTGTTAAGCTCAGCGCAGGACCCGTCCGAGCCGGACTTGCTGGACAACAGAGCGGACATGCGGGCGACGTTTTCTTTGTACAGGTTCCACTGCTCAAGACCAAAAATATTTTCCTTATTGTTTTTTGCGCCATAATACACCGCGCCGCTCAGCAGGCCTTCGCCGAGCAACGACTCCAGGGTTTTTTCCTTTATCGCGGGGTCGGTGATGCCGGTAAACAACGAAAGGTCCGCCTTGCCGGCCGGCGCGCCTTCCAGAAATATCTTTTTCAGGCCGTATTTTGTGTCGAAGAAGGACAGAATTTCGCTGATGTTCTTTTGAACTTCGGGGTTACAGTGAAGGTCTTGAATAAATATAACCAGTCTCGAGTTGGGAGTCTCGAGTCTCGAGGCCGACCCGCTGCCGTTTTTGCCCTTTTCGAGACTCGTAACTCGAGACTTGTGACTGACGTAACAGCCATCACTGATCCTTCCCTGTCGTGCCGACAGGACCATAGTGCCCAGCTGGGTGTTCAACGCCTCGGCGGCGGTGTTGTCCGCCGCGGCGGACTTCTCCAGGGTGGTTACACCGTAGAGCGGTTCAAAGACAACGAATGAATACAAAAATGCGGCCAGTACCAGGCGCGCGATGGCCTTGATAAATCCGTTGTCATTGAACATGTTGTTTTCCTCTTAGTAGAAGTTTCTATTCCAAATTTCAGATTTCAGATACATCAACTCCCCTCTTATCCCCTCTTGAACACAAGAGGGGAAGGACTTCCAAAGCCTTCCCTCTTTAGTTAAAGAGGGATTGAGGGAGTTTATCAACGTCGTTTACGCGGCTTGCAGCAGCTTGGCCATGGTCTCAACGTTTATCTGCATGGACTTTTTCGTGGCTTCGCCGATGTCGAAGTTGTTCAGCTGCTGCATCAGCGGGAATAGCATGGCCCGAGCGGCAAGCGTCAGGTAATCCGCCGGGATATCTTCGCCCAGGGTCGATGCCGGGTTACGGGACTCGGCGTATATAACGTTCGCGATATCGCCGATCGTGGCGGTTTGCAGCATTGTCCACAAGATGTGAGCCTTGCTGTTAACATTCACTTCACCGTTAGCCTCTTTGGGTTCGGATTCAGTCTTCATATCCAAAACTTTGCCAAGCTGTTCCAGCGTCGCGCCTTTGATAAAGGCTTCGGCAAGAAGGTTGCGCAAAGGAACGTTGGCATCAAGTGCTTGTTCAGTTATCTTACCGTCCGTAAGAGCGACAAGCAGAGCCGTGCCGATAAAGCCTTGTATCAAACCGTAGGCCTCATTGCCGTCCAGCGTGGTGACTCTGTTTTTATCGCCTTTATCGGCATATCTAAGGCGGTGCATTTCCCTGTACAGGGCTTCCTTGGCTGCCGATAGTTTATCGCTGTTGCTCCTGCTTTGTTCTTCGGAATACGGCATTACCGTTAACAAAACATTATTGACCATTCCTTCAATATGCTGTTGATCCTGGCCGTCTTTTGAAAGCGCGTTCTTGAGCCACAACATCCTTTCAACAAATGTTCCCGATTTATTGAGGCCGCCAAGGACTTTCTCAGCGTCTGCCTTTGTTTTGACGATATTCAATGCAATGTTCTGCCCTTTATGGGTCCCGGTGTTGAAGCGGCTTTGCGGCGTTTCAACCGGCAGGCCCAGTCTCTTGCTGATCATGTCGAACAGGTCGTTGGTGTTGTTGCTGGCTATGTTCATGCGGGTAAGGGTGCCGGTTTCCTTGTCTATGGAATTGAAGGAAGCTACCAGCGTGGGGCTGGTGCCGTCTTTTTTCACAACATCGGCGACGGCCTTATTTGTAGAGACAACGGCCGCGTTGAACCTTGAGATCAGGTTGCTTCTCTTGGCAAGCGTTGCTTCGTCATTTGCCACCACATGGACCTTTATGTTGTTCTGGGCGGCGGCTTCGGCTATGGCCTCGGCTACCGCGGGCTCTACATCCGCCGGGATGATGACCGCTATCACGCTTTCTTTTGCTATCTTATGCGCGATTATCGCATCACTACGCTGTTTGCTGATATTCGCAAACAACTCTTTTGCTTTGGCGGCATCGCTCATTTCAAGGCGGGCGGCATCAAAGCGGGTAAGCGCTTCTATTACCTGGGCGGCGTTATCAACCACACCAAGGTCCAGGCCCAGTATTTTGCCGCCGTTTTCGGCAAGCAGAAGGTCTGCCTTGGCCTTAGCCGCCTGCTTCAGGTTAAACGCCTTCAGCAGTTCTTTGGCCGTAGTCGCGTCGCCTACTTTACCTTTAGCGAGGGCAAGTATGGCTTCGGCAACTTTTTCGTTGTTGGCACGCAATGCGTCGAGTTTTTCTTTACTTACCGTATTGTCATTGGATTCTTGACGGATGGTGTTTACGGCATCCACCAGCCCCTGACGGGCGGCTTTATCTATCGCGCCGCTGTTAACCAGGTCATTTATCATGTCTATCATTTTAACCGCGGCAGGATCAAAGGAATTCGGATCGCTGCTCTTGGGGTCCCGTGCGCTTACGAACATGGTGCTTACGTTCGCGGGAAGCGTCCGGGCGGTATCTTTAAGGTCTGCCCAGGTTCCTGCTACGTCCTTGCTTTCCGCGCTTAAAATTGAGAAGCTGATATCCGCACCGACAACGGTAGGCTCTATAGCCTCGCGTTTCTTTTTGGCCAGGTTATCCTGCTGTTTCTTATTCTCGCTTCTGAACGCGTTAGCTATATCAATGAGAGTATCGGTTACAGACTTTCTATCCCATTGCTTTGCCGACAGTAGTTCGTCTATGTTGGCCCAATTGCGAGTGGGATAGTTTGCCGAAAACATTGGGGCCAGAAACGTTTACAGATACGCTAAGTGCCGGTGTGCCATCCAGCAGGCGGCCCATGGCAGCGAAGCCGCCGAAGGCGTCATCATTAAGTTTGCCGCCTTCGCGGGTTTCTTCGGCCATTACGTTTGAAGCAGCCACAAGAAGCACTTCGCGTGATATGCCCGCCGGGTTTACGCCTTCCGCAAAATCAACGGCGATTATGGGCACGCTCACGTCTTTACCATTGCGCTTTTCAGTGCGGGTGAAAACAGAGAGCTTCATGCCGACATACTGCTCTTGGCCAATAGAATTGGTCACGGTACGGCCGGCATAGAAGGTTTTCGCGTTTGCACTGTCAGCGAAACTGTCTATTGACCGGCTGGTTAACAACCGCATATGCACGCCGTTCTCCACGGCTTCAACAGTCTTGGCGTACATATCATCAAACCGGTCCGCCGTCGCAAGCGCCGCAAAGCCTTTTTCTGCCAGTTCCTTAAGGTTCTCATTCGCCCAGGTCCTGCCTGCTACGTCTATTGCTGTCTTTCCCGCGGCAGGTATGAAGTCCGCCGCTACAGCAACAAGATCCGTTGCAGCATTCGTGGGCGTAACCTGCTGCGGGGGCTTTGCCTGCAATGGCTGCCTTGATCTCGTCAACACTACCAACAGGGATAACTTCTTTGACCGTTTCGCCTTCGCCAAGAACTATTGGCACGCCTTTGGCGTTCAGTTCATCAACAGCACCGGCGTAACGGGGCTGATTGGCTATCAGGTCGTAGGCTTTTTTGCCCGGCACAGCGTTACCTGCGCGATCCATAGCATCCTGCTCTGTACCCTTGTATGGCAGGAATATATCTTTGCGGTCCACCAACACCATGCGCACCTCAGGTGTGTTACCGTTCTGTGTAAGAAGCGCCAAACCGTTCACGATCAGATCTTGCACGGCCTGTTCCGTGATAAGGCCGGTAGCCTTTTCTTTGCCGTCTTCGCTTGGCACGCCCTTGGCAGGCTGAACCGTGCGGGGAACTTTTGCGCCGAAGGAATTCACGCGGTCAACCCATTCCTGCGGGCTGATAGCGTTCAATTTCTGTATCAGCTGCGGGTCGTTTTCGCTTAACCCGAACATGCGGGCGACGATCAGCTTTGCGTCAACACCATAGAAAGCCACATTGAACGCTATCTTCTTGTCGCCCATAATATCTTCAATGAACTGCCCCTTAGCCTCGAACTGTTTGTATGCCTCCGTGCCCTGCCTTTTTTTCATATCTACGGAATCAAACTTTGTAACTTCTTTATCTCTGGTCGGGTACTCACCGGTTTCCCGGAATTCTACGCGATCAATTTTCTGGCCTGTTACTTTGTTACGGTAGGTAACCTTGCTTACGACGCCGCCTTTTTTGTCGCCGGATGAAGCAACGCACACAGCTACCGTAGCAACCGATTTTCCCTGTTTGCGGGCATTCAGTATCTCGTCAACCATACCCTGACGGGCATAGTTAAGTATGTTATCGCCATTACCCATGGACATAACACCATTCGTATGTTCAAGGGCGTCCATAGTGGCATCTTTATTAAGCAGCACGGTCAAGAAAGCCCATAAGTGGTTTTCCGCAGCGGTGGCAATGCTGCCGTCTTTAAACGTAAGAGGCTCGCCGGTCTTGGTGTCTAACACAAAGCCGTTACGTTGTATCAGGGTTTTAACCTGGCCGGATTTAACCTGGCCGGAGTAGCTTTCTGAAAGAGCCTTCATTGTGCTGAGGTCACTTTCACCTTCTACTATGCCGCCTTCGCTGGTAATAATGATCGTACGGGATTTAGCGCTCTGACCCAGCAGCAAACCAAGGCGCGCCTGTAAAAGGCTTATCCAGCGGGTAACGGTAGAACCAATTTTTGTGTTCACGATCACCTGCAGCGCCATGTGAACCATTTTATTTTTGCCCATGGTCTTTTTAACGGTCGAGGCGGAGCCGCCGGCAAATATGATGTTCGTGATCTTGCCTTCCTTAATGGCCCTGCTGCCTTCGGTATCGACGCCTTCAGGAGAAAGCATGGGCAAGTCTTTATCGCCCAACGCTGAGACAGAATCTATCACCCAGTCCTTCAACTCAGATTCCGGTACCGGCAGACGCGTGGGCTCTATCGGGCGCTCGAACAGCGTAAGCGTGTTATCTGTGCCGCTTGCCGCCGCTGCCTGTTTTGCTTTTATTGCTTCCTTCTCTTGTGCCCACTTCTCATAATCAGGGCCAGAATGGGACATGTACAGATAATTCAGGAGCCCAATTACAATATCTTTCTGAACGCCAGAATTTTTGTCTCTTAAGCTGCGAAGAAATGCGATTGAATCATAGTAGTCCTGCCATTCACTGCTTCGGGCAAGCACTGTGGCGTTCATAAGCGACTGATATAACGTAAGTTTATCAGCTGAACCCTTAATGAGATTCCTGGCCGAGCCTATCGTTAGATCCGTTTCACCGGACTGGCCGACAAGTGACGGATACATAGCGTTCGCCGGAAACAGGCGCAGACCGGAGGCTTCCTGTTGGTCAGAAAGAGGGTTATTTATAATTAGGTTTTCCAAGGTCACATTTTCCGTGCCGATGAATTCGACAAGTGCGACATTATCCAGAATGTTCGCCTTAGAAAGGTCTATCCTATCACCGGTAACCATATAGGTTGCGTTGCCGATCTTAAGGTAGTTCTTGCCCTTGTATTCAACAAGTGTAACGTTAAGCTCGGTATTCTCTTTTGTATTTGTAAGCAGGAATTCATTCCCCTTACGTTCAACGGTGACATCCGGCATAGCGCTGAACTGATCAACGAGCGAATCAACGAATTTCTTGTTATCGATCGCTTGGACAGTCGTCGGCAGCGTCAGCGGGGCGTCGGGGTTCAGGATTATCTGCACGAAGTGAGCGGCGCTGTAGGCGGCTGTTTCGGCGTCGCCGCTGCGCAGAAGGTCCTTAACCATATTGAAAATGAACTTTCCATCCAACTTAACTGCGCCTTGTTTTTCGTATATTATGGCGTTCGCGTTAAAAACTTCAGCGCCATTTTTTCTCATCAGGCCGAACCGTGTCATGATATCATTGGTTATCTCTGTGGCAATTTGTGAAACCGATCCCTCCAGAACACCCGATACTAGCATAAGCTCGATAATAGCGTTCACTTGCCCGCGCATGGTTCTTGCGGCCCACGGCTTAGCATGTTCGGCAACTAATTTATCACGCAGAGCATTGTACTGGATCTCACGTGAACTAAGTTTTGCCATAAGCACTTCGTCAAAGCGGCCTTTCTCTGCGGTCACGATCTGTTTGGTCTGCTCTATTTTGCCAAGCGCGTCCCAGCGTTTTTGAGCTTCTTTCCTTGCGAACTTCATTTTGTCGCTTTCCGAGGTGTCCAGCCCGAATGTACCATATGTTGCGTAACCGGCGTAGATATCAGAAGCCATATTCTGAATTATTGTGTCAACAGTACCAAGGATCACTTCACCCTTTGCGCCGGTCCTGGTAGGAAAAGTAAGCGGCGCCGCTGCTAAACGGTTACCACGCGCCTGATTTTGCGCATATTCTTCCTGCGCGAGCAGGAATATACGAACGGCATCTTTGGGGTTTTTGGCGATCACGGCGCTGCTTGTTTGAATAAGCTTTGCTTTTCCAGGGTACACAAAAATGAAGTTAGGTTTTGACTCCATATAACCCTGCGTGATGAATTCTTTGAACAATATTTGTATCTGAGCATCATCCATTTCTTTTGTTGGATCTATAGAAACTGCAGCCGGCTGTGCGGCAGATTGTGCCTTCACAACAGGCGCCGAGGTAATATTGCGAGCGGCAACTGAGGGCGTTGCGGTTTGTAGCTTTTGCAGGGCTTCTGCCTGCAATCTTCTGCTGCGCTCAGCGGCCGACTTGCTGCCGCGTTCAGCTGATTTAAGCAGGGCAGCTTGTTTTTCCTTCCGGTTCTTATTCATAATTAGACCGGCGGCAACCAGCCCGAGTGCAACTACAAGACCTAAACCGGCCAATACTACGGTCGTAAGGACACCCTGTCCGCTGGATGCGCTTGCCGCTTCGTTTATGCTTTGCGCATTTGCTGCGCCGACAAGGAACAGGCTGACAGAGGCCACTACACCGGCCCTGGTCGCAAGACCCGCTTTATTGCTCCGCCTGGTTTGCACGGAAGCGGCAACCTGAGCGCTTAAAGGCCTGCGTGCAGGCAACAGTGAATCCAGCTTCGCGTTAAGACCGTCGATGTTTGAGTTCGCGGCGCTTATAGCATCAGAGCCTTTGTCTTTTTTGGCAAGCTGGATAGATCCAATGGTCCCCTGCATGTACGCTTTAATTTCTTTGAACTGGGCGCTGGTAACATCGCCGTACACCGCCGCCTTGTTCAGCTGCCTTGCTACTGATGAAGGCAGGATGGCGAGACCAGGCATGGCAAGAAGTTGGTCAACATAGACCCTTGCAGGCCGCGGCTGTTTCTTAAATATACTGCTGATCGCTAAAATGGTAAAGAGGGCGACCATGCCGACAAAAGCAGCCAGGCTCGTGCCGTCAAAACCCGCCGGGTTGGCAAAGCCGGAAGAGAGCATTGCGAAGCCGCCAAGCGCCAGCGCGCTGCGAACATCAAGCTTGCCGGTACCCATGCCGAATGCAGCGCCGGCATCGCCTTTGGGGGCGGTGGTCTTAGCCGGTATTATCACGTTCATAACGTTTTTGCCGTCAACAGTGATCCAGACGGTGTTGCTTTTTACCGATACCTGCACATTGGCGCCGTCGGCAATGGTAAGCGAAAGCGGGATTTTAGCCACTCCGGTGGCATCCACATAATTCATCGCGTAGGTTTTAGCGCCGCTTGCATCGGTCGTAGCAACCAGCATCGCAGCGCGGCCGTCGGGTGTGAGCGCCAGACTGCCCACCATGGACTCATTTGCCGCCGCCTGCCAGCCGTACCAAACATTGCCCGAGTTAAAATCCGCCGTATTCTTGAACACATACAGTGTCTTGCCGTTTTCGATCCGGGTGCGGTAAGAGACGCCTATTTTCAACGTCGTTGTTTCCGGTTCGCCCAGCGCCGCGCCGCCATCAACGATGCCGGCAAAAGGCTGGTACGTTAGCGTGAAATCAAGAGGCGTAGCGCCTTCGGCAACCGCATCCATGTTGACGATCCGCATTCTGTCGCCCTTACCCGAGAAAGAGGTAATGGTGGTGTCAGTGGCCGGATCAATAAGCCCTACGGGGTCGGTGTTGCCGGTTTCCAGCTCAAAAACCTGCAGAGTATCAGCATCGTTATTGGCGTTCAGACGGCTTACCACGAAAAGGTGTTTGCCGTCGCTGGTCCATTTATATGTTGCCTGACTGTCCGCCGGAGAAAAGAACGGCAGTGTTGCAAGCACCTGATTGGTTTTAACATCTGTTATACGCAGGTCAATGTGGTTTGCATCTCTTCTGGAGTACGCGAGCATTACATTGAAAACGGAAGTCGTCATTTGATTGTCTATTGCGTAAACCGTTTTACCATCTTGACCAAGCGTTAAAGTACGATTAATCCCATACAAAGTTCCGGTAACGGTTTGCGGAGTACCATTTGAATATGTGGAAGTAACGGTACCGTCAACCTCCTGGTCTCCGACCACGACCTTCATAGCCCTACCGATAAGAGGGTTCTCGGTGTCTGAAGCCTGGCCTGCTTCGCCGGCTAAACCGCCGTCTAACGGCAGTCCGGAATTCGGCGCTTGGAGCCCGGAGTCCATACCGGTTGTGCCGGCATCAACACCCTGGGGCTGAACAAGGTCGGTATCAGGCGCCTGCATTCCGCCATCTATTGAGCCGTGAACTGATGTTGGTCCATGGTGCGCCGTGATAGGAGCTGCGTCAAATTGCTGATCAGGCTTATAGCCGCTGCAGGAAATCGCTGTAAGGCCGATCGCCCCGGCGAGAACTGCGGAAACAATGGGAGCTTTTGAGGTATTGCCGGCAACAGCATTTAATACACCATTGCCGCCGTTGTCTGTTACGGCTTCAACGGCAGTTTCAGCCGGCGCGGCAGCGGTCTGAACAGCGGTTTTCTTAGGCAAAATACCATCAAGCATTTTGCTCAGGTTTGCTGTCGCTTTTTTGCCCTGCGTTATTTTCCCGCGCGTGTCGCTCTGCAGGGCTAACTGTAGCAGGGGTATTATCTTATCCGCTTGCTCAGCCGTAAGACCTACGCTTTCAGGAGCCATGGCGGTTTGCAATTTTCCCAGCATTACTCTGAAAGCAGGCAGGTTAGCTGCCAATCTGTTCGCAGCGGCTTCCTGTTTGCTGTCAATAAGCACTGCCGCAACTCTGTCGTTCCCGGGTTTGTTGACGGCAGCCTCAGTTGTTTGCGTGGCGAGCCGGTTCAGTTTAGCGTCAAGTTTCGCGATCGCGACAGCGCCTTTCTCCTGATCTTCGCTGATGGCTTGCGTTATTTGAGAGATCATTAATTCGGCTTCCTGCCGTGAAAGCGGCCTGTTGAGTATCGGAAGCGTATTGCGCAGTTTATTGATAAGTTCTCTCTTAAGATTAACTCTCGCAGGAGTTAAATGCGCTTCAAGGAAATCCAGCACTAACTTAGCCTGTGTCATGTCTACCGGTTTAGCTTTTGCGGCGACAGTTTTTGCAGACTTTTCTTCTGCGGGCTTACCCTCATTTGCCAGCTGATCAATAGCTGTGTTGAACTCTTTGAACGCTTTATTGGAAGCTGCAATGGAACTGCCCTGCAGCCATGTGGTGAGCAGTCCTATCAGCGTGTCGCCTTCGCCGGGCATAAGAGGCCTGTTAAGCGCATTCAGCACAGAATTGACTTTATCGTAGAATTTCATCGCTTCAGGATTTTCTTTGTCCCTGAGCCTGTAAGGTTCAAGGAACATCTTGACCCTGACCGCTTGATTTGCAGGCGTATTTCTAATAAGTTCTCTCTTAAGTTGTGCGGCAGTTTTTTCAGTAACCTGAAGATCAGCAAATGTCTGCTCTTCCGTAAGCACTCCCTTCGTTGCAGCATCATGTCTGGCGACGATCTGGGCCAGGCGGGCATTTATGGTGTCAACGTCTTCTTTACCGTTAATTATTATGCCTTTATCATCGTTGGTGTAGGTAGTAAAAAGTATCCATAACTGATAAAACGCATCCGTTAGATACTTCGTGTCTTCTGTAGTAAGGTTTACGCGTGGACCTGCATATTCGTGTTTAAAATCCGTTATCCGGTCAGCAAATGTGAACATTTTTCCAAAAAAACTTGAATCAAATCTCACGGAATTGGGAAGCAGCAACACCTTTAAAATAGCATCGTGAAGCTTTATCTTGTTAGTCTCAGAAGTCCTGTATTGCGCGGCAGCGCGGGCAGCTGCTATGGCGCCTTTCACGGCAGCAGCAGTTTTTTTGAAGCCGGCGATAGACAAAACAAAAGCAAGAATGCTGCAAGAGACAACAACTATTGGACTAAAAACAGCCAGCATAGTTCTGACGCCAGACTCTTGCGCCGGACCGGCCTGTGTTTGAGCGGCTTCAGCAGCTACCGGTTCTGCCTGGGCGGCGGGGACGGCTTGTGGCGCTACTTCTGCGGGCGCCTCAGTTTTGCCTTCTACCGTAGCGACGGCGGTTTCTACCGCGGCAGGAATATTTATCTGAGAGGCGACTATTGCTCTCACGGCTGATCTTCCAATTTTCTGCACAGCCTCTGGAGCGGCATTAGCTGCTGCAATCTCAGAGACAGCTATTTCTTGTACAGCGGACCTTTTAACTTCTTCTTGCGCTGCCCGGGGGGCGGCTTGCTGTGGGGCAGCGGTAAGCAGGCGGTCAATGGTTTCGTTAAGGGCGGCAAGGTTGGTGTTCCTGTCACCTGTGTTTGCTACCAGCGCTTCCATCTGCATTATTATGGTGCCTGCATCAGTATTGCTAACATCTACAGACTGGTTCTTAAGAAGGCTTCTTAGTTTATCAGCAACGGCACGGCTCTTAACTTTATTAGTTGTGTTTATGCTTCTTATCCTGTTCTCGATAGATTGTTTTTTTCTGCCAAAGGTTTCCAGCATGTATTTAATTATGGTATCTTTCAGCTGCTGCGCAGTAAGACCTTCGAGTAATCCGTTAACGGCCTCCTGTGCCTGGGCAAGCTTTTCCGCCTTGGAAGCAGGCGCGGCAGGCTGAACAACCGGCGCAGCTGCGGCGACGGGTTCTTGCTGTGCGGGCGCAACGGCCTGTTGCGGTGCAACTTCGGCTTCAGCGGCTGGCGCCGCGGCTTCGGCAATTTGCACAAGCTTGGCTTCTGCTTCAAGGCTGCGTATTTTGGCGTTATAATCAAGGACCATGGCTTTCGCGGGGTTGCCGCGCCGGCCCAGAACAAGCAGGGCGTTAAGCCAGATCAAAAATGTTTCCGCTTCAATGTCAGAAAGGGGTCGGTTAAGGCCGTCCAGGGCAGCCTCCAGCCTTGCGGTGCCTTTCGGCAGCCAGGAACTTGTTTTTACCTTGGAGGAAGCGATGAAAGCTTTAACTTTGTTTACATTGGTTTTGTCTATTTCCGTTTCTTTTGCCGGGGCGGCATTTTCTACAACCGGGGCAGCCGGTTCAGCGGCTGGCTTGGCTGCCGGCGCGGCAGATTCGTCAACTTTGTAATCAAGATATATGGCGAGAAGTTTTTCTGCTTCCGCGTGAGCGGCAGCGACCGCCTCCGGGCTATTGCCGGCTTGCGGGTTGCGCAATATAGAAATATATTTCTGCAAATACGCTTTTTCAGTGCGGTCAGCCGATTCAATGGCTTTAGTAGCCCGGTCAAGAACCGTAGGTTTAGCCGCAGCTTTTTCCTGCGCGGGCGCCTGCTGTTGTGCCTGTGGCGCGGCAGCCGGCTGTGCTGTTACTGCAGGCTGGTTTTGGGCGGCGATCTCTTTATCCAGAGCTTCAAGCTTTCTTACAAGCGCTGTTTTGGCATCGTTCGCTGATATGTCCAGGGAGCCTTTCGAATTAAGCATTATCTTGATCAGATCTGTCATGGCTTTGGCTTCCGCAGCGTCAAGCGGCCTGTTGAGCGCAGCCAAATTTGCCGTGATCTTGCCATATACTTCAGGGAAAAGCTTAGTAGCTTTCTCGCTATTAGCGGCAAGGAGCGCTAAAACCATGTCTTTTTGTGAAACAGGGGCGGCCTGCTGCGGAACGCTAACAAGGCCTTGCATAAAGGCTTTTATGGCGTCTACGAAATCCTTTTCTGTGGCTCCGTTTTTGACAGAAGAAGTAACATAAGCGGTTATCATGCGCAACAATGTGTCAGCTTCTTCGCGGTTAAGGTCGCGGGAAATGTTGACCAGGCTTACCAGCACATAGTAGGCAACACCTTTCGGTAGCGCGTTAGCAGACGCTTCCACCATGTCCCGGACTTCGCCCTTCATGGGCTCAACAGATCTGTCCTTAGCTTGCTGTCTCAGGTTCTCCATAAAGGCGGCAAGTTCGTTCTGTGCCGCAGTTATTTCGTCCGCGCCTTTGTCCATTGAAACGTGACAATGGATTATTATGTCTTTCAACTCATTGGTTTCTTCGTCACTAAGGGGTCGAAGGATAAAGATCAGGTTTGTTTTAACATAGTCCGCAACGCCTTCAGGCAATTGATCCTTATATTTTTCTACCAGATCCAGAATGGAACTTTTGTTCGCGTTCGCGTATTTTTCTGCGGCGGCATCGCGTTTGGCAAGCAGCCAGGCTCTCAGGGTTGGTTGTAAAAGCACCGTAGCCAGTATGGCAAGCAGTCCCAGCAGCACAACATTGCCGCCGTACCAGGGCTTTTCAGCTTTGACCTTGACAGCATCGACAGTATACGTCCAGCCCTTGTTGCCTTCTACTAATGTAAGCTTCCCGGCGGGCTGCAGTTTTGCGTTCGGAAGTTCTACGGGAGCAATTTTAGTCGCGGTAAATCCATCGGCGGCAGGCTCATTTTTAGCCTGAGCGGATGTCGTTGCGGAAGGCTTCGCGGCTTTTTTCGCGGATGCAGTCGGCTTGGCTTTCGACGACGTACCGGTGTAGGCTTCCATCAGCTCAAAATCTTTTAATATAGTGGCGGCTTCAAGGCGCAGATTGTTTGCGTTAACAAATTCAGCCTCGGCAGCGTCAAATGTTTTTTTCTTCGCGGTTGAGTTCGCATCTTGTATTTTATTTTTAGCAGCCTCCATGAAATTCGCTTTCGCCTTATCGAAAACTTCTATCGCGTGCGCCATAGCTTTTTTCGCGTCCGCGTAGGTGCCTTTCGCGGCAGATGCCGCAGGCTGAAGCCCGTTGGCTATATTCTCGGCTTCCTGTTGTTGTAGGCTTGCGTTATAGTATTGGTCCAGCGCCTTTTTATACGTATCGATCATACCCGGGTAAAACGTCTCTTTTTCAAAGGCCGCTTTAGCCAGTGCCGCATTTTCTTTTGCAATTGAGAAAACTCTATCGGCTTCGGCTTTTACAGCCTGGGCGTGCGCGCTCTCCGATGTTTTTGATCCTTTATCCGGGTTAAGTCTTTCTGCCTCGTCGTTGGCTTTTACCCACTTGTTGTAGGCTTCAGCAAGTTTTGTCCTGGCTTTTAAAAATTCACGACCGTTTTCAGGTGTGCGCAAACCTTTGTTGTAGCTTTCTATTACCGGCGTCACTTTTCCGGCTACAGTATCAAACTCTTCGCCGGCTTTGTCCGCCTTGCTCTTTGCTGTTTCATATTTTGCTGATTTGGCGGTTTTTGCGGGCGCGGCTTTAGCCGCTTTGGCGGTTTTGACCTTTGCCTGCGCAGGCTTATACGCGTTGTCCGGCTGGCCGGCTCTTTCAAGGCTGGCTATCCTTGCGTCAATACCTGCAAGATCAGCTTCATTAGTAAACGAGAGACGCGCAAATTGCAGTGCGGCTATTTTTTGCGCGTTCGTAGAAGCCTGGTCCGTAAGAATTAGTTGTACCAGATCTGTGCCAAGCTGCGTCGCATCCATAAGGGCCGGCAGCATTTCAGACCGTTCGCCGGCTTTGGTGAATTGCATAAGCGCATTTAAAGACGCCGTTGTTCTATCAGAAGCATACCAGAAACGCGCGGCGGCAAGGCGGATCCGGTTAGGCGTTTTGGCATCAGAGAAAACCGCCTGCAACAGATCGCCGGTCCTGCCGACGGTATCGATAGTACGCACGCTTTCCGCATTCTTCATCGCAACATAATCTTTAACCGACATTTTATTAGCTTCAGTCTGATTGGTGTTTGCCATGGCTTTGCCGGTGCCCATCAATAACGCTAAAGCAACTATCGTGGCGCTGATAATGCCCGCTTTTTTTGTCTTGTTTTTGTTAGGCGCGGCTGGCTTGTTCTTATCGTCAAAACGGATGGGGTTTTGCTGGGACGACAATTTTACAATGGCTTCATTAAGGGCTGTAAGCTGGGCGCTACCGGGTTTGTCGGCCAGATCACTGATCAAGTTAATGAGAAAGAAAGCATCTGTCATCGAGACAGAATCTGAATTTAAATACGCATCCAGCCTGGCAAGAACAGCGGGGCCTCTCAGGTTGGGGGCGTTGAAGCTGCTGAACCTTTCCCTGATGGTTTTCCCGGTTTTGCCGGCCATAGCGTCAAGTGCAGCGTTAACTCGGTTAGCATTTTCCTTTGAGTAAGCTGCCCTGCGGGCAAAGATGGCAGAAACAACGGCGGCTTCCTTGGCGGCGAATTCCGCCTTCATCTTCTCATTGCGTTCTTTTGCCCACTGTGCACCCATAAAGGCCATGAAACCTAAAAGACCCGCGATCAAAATATCGGAAATACCTTTTACCCAGCTTTCTCTGGTCTTCCAGGCATCTATATCGTTTTGTATACCTGTGAAGTATGCTGTGGAAATTTTTCTGGCTGTATCACTGTTATTGCCGGCTTTCGGGGTAAGGTTTTCTACCAGACTTGTCGCGGTGCCTACCGCTGTGGCTGCCCGGCCGAGTTCGTCCATGGCTTTTGTATGCAGAGCGTACCATGCGGCATCTACATTCGCCGTTCCCTGTTCAAGGGCGAT
>CAWCNJ010000005.1:0-264597 GCA_963796955.1 Endomicrobiales bacterium | reverse complement strand
TGGATCAGATCTTCAGTTGTTCTCTCATGGATATTATATTTATAGAGTTAGACAGTTTTCCTCCGCTATGTTATGACCGGTGCCAGCACAATGGCAGCCATGGCTGGAATGACCCACGGACCGTACTCATGTACCGGACCGACGCCGTTACCGCCGTATTGAGGCTTTTCGCTGTGCCATTCTACACGCCAGTCGCATGCGGCCGGCGGCGCCAGCAGCGGTTCCGGCATTATGTGCAGCTCCTGCTGAACGCCAAGATTAACGACCAACAGCCGGTCGCCGCCGTCGTCAAAAAACCTCAATACAAACATATCCTTCCCCAGCACCGCGCCGTCCAACCCCCCGGCGCCCTGGCCAGCCAACACGGGCTGCGTCCTTCTTAAGGCGAGCAGGTCCCGGTGCAGCGTTAAAGCCTGCGTCTATTGGTTTTCTAAAACGACCATCAGAATTGTCCGGCGTCAAATATTTTTCTGTTGAATGGATCGGGCAGTAATTTCAGCATTTCTTCCGAGGCCGCACTTTTGAACTGGCACAGGAATGTCCTGCGGCCGCCGCGCACCCCCTGGGCGATATCGCCGGATACATCGGTAAAATATAAGAACAGCGGACGGACAGGAGTATTCCTGACCCTGAAAGAGCAGCGGCGTCCAGGGGCCCAGCAGCAGCAGCGCGGTCAGGGCACGGTAACAACCGGGGTTTGCCAGTTCGTTTTAGCACCTGCCGCCGCAATTGGCTATCTGGTCGTGGTTCTGCAAATAACAGACAAAGCTTTCAGGTGCGATCCCGACTGTATTGGTGCCGCGACCTTTTTTTTGCCATGTGTACCACTGTCCCTGATACAGGAAACCGCGCTTTGCCAGAGAAATAAATTCCTGCGGCGCGCCTGCATAATCGGTGAAATACGCTTCCCGCCTGCCGCAAAGCGCGACCGAGGCGCTGTGGTGAAAATCATACGTTCCAGATCGCGTCCAGGCCATACCCGCCCTGCGCCGACGGCCTGACGATCCCGCTATCCTGAGACTCGTTTTCAGCGATGATCACGATACCGCGTCCCTGCGCCCGCGACTGAGCCCGGACGCCGATTTTCGGCAACGATGTGCGGTTTCGAGTTGTCGTACATGGACTGCGTAGCATCCAATCGCAGGCCGTCGATATGATACTCGTCTATCCAGTAACCCGCGTTGCCCGCGATGAACTCCCGCACCGGCCCGCTTTGGGAACCGTCGTAATTAATACTGGTGCCCCATTCGGTATCCTTACCGTCGTTGAAATAGTATTTTGAGAACGCGGGCAGGTAATTACCTTCCGGCCCCAGATGATTATATACAATATCCAATATAACGCCGAGGTGCAATTGGTGAGCCCGGTCGACGAAACGGCGCATATCGTCGGGCGTACCGTACAGGCGGCTCGGGGCGTACAGGTTCACACCGTCGTAACCCCAGCCGAATGCTCCTGGAAAATCCGCCACCGGCATTATTTCCACCGCCGTGATACCGGTCTCCGCAAGGCCTGCCAGTTCTTTTGCCGCGCTTTCCCAGGTGCCTTCTTGAGTGAACGTACCGATATGGATCTCACTTATGACCAGGCCGCGCGTGCGCAAGCCTTTCCAGCCACCGTCCGACCAGGGGAATACCGACGGATCTATTACCTGAGACAGGCCGTGCGGCCCCTGCGGCTGATACCGCGAAGCAGGATCGGGATAGAGTTTATCACCTTCAAGCCGGTACCGGTAGCGCGTGCCGTCGGGAGCGCCTCCGACCAGGCAGGAGAAATAGCCGTTTTCTTCGGGCTGCATGGCAATATAGTTCGGTGTGCCGGAGCCTGCTTCCAGCGCTAATTCAACACGGCGGTGCTCCGGCGCCCACAACCGGAAATGGGTTTTTCCTTCGGCCGTGATCTCCGCACCCGCGGCAAGGCGACGTTCATTCATTTTTTTCCGCCAGTAACATTTATTCGCTGCAGCGGCAGACAAGCCGGGTAGCTGTTCACCATAAAGGCAGTCAGTTTTTCCCGTACCTCGCAGCGTAAATTCCACAGAGAGCCAAATCATTCGCGCTCATCAAGGCCCGCAGCTCCAGCGTTCGGTCGGTCGCGTTCGTCACCTGCAGGCCCCAGGAGATCCTGTTCCACAGCACACTGCTTTCCAGTACCCGGCGCAGTTCATTCCGTAACGGTTCCACGGGCATAGTGTAATCGGCGTATACCACGACCGTGCCCAAAAGCTCGGCTGTCTTTCTCGTCCAGTTCTGAAAAGGTTTTTCTATAAAATACGAAATAGGCAGCACCAGCCCGCGCAGGTCCCAGAGCCGCACTATTACATAGGTCAGCGAAATATCTTCGATCCAGCCCCATTCGCTTTCCACGATGACCACGTCCTCCAGCCGTATGGGCTGCGCGATCGCTATTTGTATGCCGGCCAGCAGGTTCGCCAGTATCTTCTGCCCTGCGAAGCCCGCGATGATACCGACGATACCGGCAGAGGCCAGGATACTGGCCCCCAGCGAACGCACCCGGTTAAAATTCAGCAGGATCAGAGCGGCAGCCAGCACCGAGACGATAAAAATGACCAGCTTTTGCAAGACCTCCAGCTGGGTATAGATAGCCCGGGCTTTAAGATTATCCTTGTTCTCTATCCGGTAGACGGTCAGGATATAGGTTTTAAGCACCGCGGGCACCTGTATCACCAGCCACGCGAAGGAGATGGTCCACAAAATGCCCGTAAAGTGACCGATGATATTCTTGGCGAACGGAGTCGGGAGCATACGGCAGGAACAGGCTTGCCAGCAACAGCGGGATCAGCAGCCGCAACGGCTGCACGGAACCTTCCGCGATCGCAGCGTTGAGCACAGCGTTGTTACGGGCGATCTTTTTTAAAACGGAGAGCACCGCCGTATAGGCAATTGACCCTGCCGCAGCTGAGACCGCTGCGAGAAGGGCCAATTGCCAGGCGAACGTCAGGTCCGGAACGAGCATCAGAACAGGAAGTTCAAGGCGATGGGCACCATGGAACCGCTGTCGTTATATTTTTTGTCCAGCACATTCGCATTGCCTTTGGATGTAATATCCTCCAGCCAGATATACCGGTAGGTGCCGTCGAGAGAGAGGTATTCGTTGATAATGAATTCGATGCCGGCCCCGGCGTGCGGCCCGAACCGCGACGAGGTTTGCTTATCCATGCCGGGAATATCCACTTCCGTGTAATACCATCCGCCGCCGCCCAGCAGGAAGGGGCTTACCACCGCGCCCGGCAGGATATAGGCAAGGATGCTCGCCTGCACGGGATATGATTTTATAGTGGTGTTATTCCCAAAATCGTTGCGCCGGTAGTCCACGGAACCTTCCAGCCCCAAACCCGGGGACAGATGCAGGCGCACCTGGCCGCCGGCGAACCAGTCGCCCTTGCTGGCGTCCTTCGGCGTTGAGTACGTGGCGCGCGGGCCGATGGAAAGGAATTTTTCGCCGATCCCCGTGCCGTAATCCGCCAGCAGCGCCGCGGGCGCCGCAAGCACTATAACGCAGGCCAGTATCCAATTTCTTAAACCGTTCATCTTGTTTTTCATGTTCCTGCCTCCTGTGAAGTGAATGATCCTGCTGTAGTCCTGCACTGTCGGCACATTGTCTCAAAATTTCACCGTATAACAAAGGGTGCGTTTCCCCCTGCCGCTGACGGGACTTTCATCAGCTTCTTGTGGAAACCGACAATATGAAGCACGAGGGCCTTAATGCTACATTCATGCAAGGCGTGAAATAGACCATAAGGGAGGCAGTACTATGTTCAACATAAGATCCATACTATGCATCGCGATACTGGTTTTAAGCGCGGCATGTTGCGGCAGCGCGTTTGCGGTACAGCAGAGCACAACAACCAACGCCGGCGATAATACCGGGGTCAACAAGACCGAAATGCAGCTGAATGAGCCTAACGCCGGCGATCAAAGCGGCTCCGTGACGGACAGAGAATTATCAAAACGGATACGCAGGGCTATCGTCGACGACAAAACGTTGTCCGCCTACGCCCACAATGTCAAGATCATTACGGTCAAGGGCGTGGTCACACTAAAAGGCCCCGTGAGGTCGGAGAGCGAAAAAACGGCGGTGGTGAAAAAAGCAACGGCGCTGGCGGGCGAGGGAAAAGTGGTGGATCAGCTGGATATCGCTGAAAAGAAATAATGACATCGGGGATGGTTATATACAAAAAGGAGGCAGTACTATGGCAAACAATGAAGCAGTATTTGGGATCTATTCCAACAGGGCAAAAGTAGAAACGGCTTTGAACGAGCTGAGGGACGCGGGATTCATTAATACCGATATATCCCTGCTGGCGGCCGAAAAAACAGCAAGCGACCTGGGCTTTAAAAAGACTACGAAAGCTCCCGAAGGCGCAACAACGGGCGGTTTAACGGGCGGTATCATCGGCGGCGTTCTTGGCTGGCTGGCGGGCGTAGGACTGCTTTCCATCCCGGGGATCGGGCCATTTATCGCGGCGGGACCGATCATGGCATTACTGGCCGGCGCCGGAACAGGTGGGACCATCGGCGGTATCGCCGGAGCCCTTACCGGCATCGGTATGCCGGAATACGAGGCCAAAAGATATGAGAACAGGATCGCGCTCGGCGAGATATTGCTTTCCGTGCACACCAAAGATTCCATATCCAAGGACCGCGCTGAAGATATCCTGAAACGCACCGGCGGCATGGACGTCGGCACGGAAAAAGAGATCAGGGAGAAGGTCGGCATCAGCAAATAAAAGCAGGGTTACAATGGAACGGCCGCAGCCGTGTGATGCTTACACTGCTGCGGCCTTTAACTGCCGCATTAACAGGGGGGCACCATGGGATTGATCGGATTGTTGATCGTTGTGATATTGGTAATAATACTGGTGCGGCTGATCTGACGGGGGGCAGTGAGGTTCATGCAGATATGTCTTGAGGGTCTTACCAAAAGATACCGGCGATCCAGGGGTATTTTTTCCGTAAATTTTACCGTTCGGACAGGCGAATGTGTTGCCGTCGTCGGCCACAACGGCGCTGGTAAATCAACCCTTTTAAAAATACTGGGCGGCTGGCTGGTGCCCGACAGCGGCACGGCCCTGGTCGGCGGCTGCAGCCTCAGGGACCGGCAGGCGCTGGTACGGAACGCCGGCTTCGTGCCTGAGGAACCGAATCTTTTCGGATCATTTTCAGTCGAATATAACCTTTCTCTTTTCGCCGGGCTCTTTGCGCTACCCATGGCGCGGGTACGCGAGGTTATGCGCGAGTTCGGGCTTGAGAACTTCCGTACCGGCAAAGTGCAAAACCTTTCCAAAGGCTTGAAACAACGCGTCAGCATAGGCCGCTCATTACTACCCGACCCGCCTGTGCTGCTGCTGGATGAGCCGACATCCGGCCTGGATTTTGATATGACCCGGGAGGTACACCGGCTCGTAAAAAAAACAAATCTCGACGGAAAAACTATTCTTTTCAGTTCCCACAGACCTGAAGAGATACGCGCACTCGCCTCCCGTCTTATCGTGCTGCACCGGGGCAGCGTTGTTTTCGACGGACCGCCCGCAACGTACTTTAGCTCGCCTGTCCATCAGGAGCTGTACGTATGATCGCGCGCATCGCGGCGCTGGTATTGAACGATCTGGCAGCCTGCTGGAAGAACAGATCGGTCTTTCTTATATTCTTCATCCCGGCTTTTGTGTTCCTTTCCTTAAAACTCACCGATCAGACGGTTGGCACCGTTCACGCCAGCAAGATCGGGCTGCTCGAGCATAACGTATACCCCGCCGTTATAACAAATACTCTTGCCGCAGCACCGGGCGCCTTTACGCTGTGCGACGTGTCATTCGATGAAGGCGTACGGCGGTTGAAGCAAAAAGAATTGGACGGCATGTTGATTAACAACGAGGAACAGCGGGGCGGTTTAAAACTACTGGTCCTTAAAAATAATTCCCTCGGCACAGCGTCGATCCTGGAAAATTTTTCGGCCCTGCAAAAAACGGCCTCCGGGATCAAAAGCAGCTGGATCACGTCGGTGGTCTCTCTCCAGCAAAGCGGGGTGCAGATACAGATGCTGCCGCTCTGGGTTCTCTTAATGGTATTGCTGGTAAGCTGTATCCTGGTACCCGCGCAGGTCGCCGACGAAAAAGAAAGAAAATTGCTGCTGGGCCTGCTGCAGACACCGATGCGGGAATCCGAATGGATGTTCGCCAAATTGCTTTCCGGCATGATCCTGGTCAACTGCGCGGCTCTGCTGCTGCACCTGCCGGTGCAGGTATATCCCGCGAAGATCGCGCAATATCTTTTATTCGTTGAAGCGGGGAGTTTTTGTTTTATTTCCTTCGGTATCGCGCTCGGTTTTTTGTGCCGCACGCAGGCCAGCGCCCGCACCTGGGGCATTTTGCTCTATATCTGCCTGCTGGTCCCGCCTGCGTTGGCCGACTTCTCATCCGCGCTCAGCAACATGGCGGTGTATATCCCTTCTTTCAGGCTGTACGGCCCGCTCAGAGCGATCCTGCTGGACAACAGCGGAATTTCAGCATGGTCATGCGAGCTTACATTCCTGCTCATGTGCGGAGCCGCAACCTATCTGTGCTCGTATAAGCTGATACAGAGCCGCTGGCTGATGTGAACGGTTTATCTGACGAGAGCGCTCAGGAATTTTGATTTCAGCAGCCCTTCATCCCATTCGCCCCGGGCGGTGGAATCCCAGATGATACCGCCGCCGACGCCCATTTCGCCGCGGCCGTCTTCCAGCAGGATGGTCCGTATCGGCACATTGAAGAACAGATCGCGGCCGGGTGTAATATATCCTATTGCCCCGGTATATATTTTCCTTTTTTCGCGCTCGAGGGCGTGTATCAGTTCCATTGCCTTGAGCTTTGGCGCACCGGTAACCGAGCCGGACGGGAACAATGAGCGGAATATGTCGATGAGAGGCTTGTTGCTTTCAACGTTCGCCGAAACCGTGGAGGTCATCTGATACAGCGTCCGGTAGCCCGTCACCTCAAAGATCCTGTCCACTTTCACATCATTGCCCATCCTGCCCAGATCATTGCGCAGCAGATCGCAGATCATAACATTTTCAGCCCGGTTCTTGGTATCGTATTTCAGGCTGAACCGTGCGGCGATGTCGGACAGCGGTCCAGCGCCGCGGGGCCACGTGCCTTTCATAGGTTTGGTGATCAGCCGGCCGGCGGAACTTTTCATGAACAGTTCCGGTGAAAGGGAAAGTATCTCGACCGTGCCGTTGGCTATATACGCGGGATAGGGAACAGGCTGATCCTTGAACAGGCGGGAGAAGAGCGCGATGCCGCTGCCGTGAAGATCGAATTTCAGTTTTAAACAATAGGTGGTCTGGTACACGTCCCCGGCGGCGATGGCTGCGTGTATCGCTGCGATATCCTTCCGATATTCGTCGAACGAGACGGAGGCGTTGAGGCCGGTGAGGAACGGGATCGCGGGACCGCTTTCGAACAAACCGCCGCCGTCGACCGGGTTTTTATAACAGCCGAATTTCAGCAACGGGAAATCGCTTTTTTGCCGGCACGGGGCGAGAGTAGCCTCTAAACCATAACCGGCCTCGTAGGAAATATATCCGGCCAGCCAGTATCCTTTCGCCAGCGCGGACTCCAGCATCCCAAATGAACTTTCAAGCGCCGCATAGCTGTCGCAGGTAATTATCTTTCCAGGGTTTGCGAACAACAGCGGATCATTTTCAAACGCCGTATACACAAGCAAGACACCCTTCCTTTCGGTCTGGGTGCCTTGCGTAAGGCTGTTTCATAACCGGGACATGTATGTATCGTTACGACCTTTTACTTATGAAAACCGCCCGAACGTTTTGAGTGAAAAGGTTTCCCTCCGAACCCCGGGCGCTTACCGCCGCCAAAAGGCTTTTTAAAACCCCGGCCTTTTGCACTGCCCGGTCCGAAAGGCCGGGGAGCTTCATTGGCACCCTCGCGATTGAACGAACGCGGCGGGTAGGAACTTCTTTCCTTGTAGGGCGCCGCGCTCGGCTGCGGCGGTCTGAACGGTGACTGTACGGCGATACGCGGTTTTTCGTCCAGCTTCGCTATCAGCACATCCACCTTTTTTTCCAGGTACGTCAGCTGCTGCTGCATGCGGCCGATCATGTCTTTCAGTGCCTGATCGTTCTTATCGGTCTCCACTGCTTCGTCATTCTCCATATTCTCGCTCATGTGTTCTCCTGTCCTGCTCTCGTTGTATGTTCCTTAATTTCTTAACTTCTTTCGAAGACTTTTTTACTTTTTTTTCGGTCACGATCTTCGCGTTCAACAAGCTTACCGCCTGTTTGCGCTCAGCCAGTGCATCTATCTCCCGCTTAAGCTTATGATAGTTTTCCAGCCGTTTTGCGTCCAGAGCGCCGGCCTCGAGCGCCGCGCGTATAGCGCAATCCGGCTCGTTCGTGTGCGTACAATTGCCGAATCTGCAGGAACGCGCCATTTCTATTATATCAGCGAACGTGTTTTCCAGCACATCCCTGCCCGCCCATGCCTGCACCTCGCGCATACCCGGGTTATCTATCAACATACCGCCATTGGGCAATACCAACAGCTCCCGGTGGGTGGTAATATGCATGCCGGTGCTGTCACTTTCGCGCACCGCGCCGACTTTTTGTTTTTCCGCTCCCAGCAAAGCGTTGATGATCGTTGATTTTCCGACGCCGGACGACCCGACCAGGGCGATCGTTTTGCCCGTTGAAATAAATTTTTCCAGCTCGTGCAATCCCTCGTTATTCACCGCGCTTGCGGTAACGATGGGAGCGCTGCCGGCAACACCGCGCACTTCGGCCGCCAGCGCTTCAACATCCGCGCACTTGTCGGTCTTGTTCAACACTATGACGGCGTCAAGTCCGCAATCGCTCAGCAGCGACAGGTAGCGCTCTATGCGCCGGATATTATGGTCATTATCCAGGCCGCTGACCAGAAAAACCATATCAAGATTAACGGACAACACTTGTTCGTCCGCCGTCGTGCCGGCGACTTTCCTGGAGAGCTTGTTCCGCCGCGGCAATATCGCCTCTATGGATACCGCGTCGCCCTCTTTGCGCCTTTGGGCGACCACCCAGTCCCCGACCGCCGGAAGATCGCTGCGGCCAAGCGCGCCAAAGCGAAGCTTACCGTTAATATCCGCATTGAGCTCGCCCAGGCCGCTCAGCAACAGATATTTTTCCCTCTGCGCCTTCGCCACTCTGGCCGGGAAGGTATCCGCTGTTTTTATTTTGTTATACTGCGCCTCAAAAAAATCGTTCCAGCCTAATTCCTGTAGGTTCATGTAGTTTGGGTTGACGAGGGGGACTTCAGGTCTCTGGTGTCATTAATAGTTGTTTGATCTTATTGTGCAGGCGTTCCCAAGTGTAGGGTTTTGCCAGGAATGAATCGGCTCCGGAATCGAAGCCGGTGTCTATGTCTCCCACGGTGTCGCGGGAGGTAAGCAGCAGAATGGGGATATGTTTTGTTTCCGGTTTCGCTTTTATCAGCTCGCAAACGCCGTAACCGTTAAGCAGGGGCATTTCAACATCAAGGATCACCAGGTCCGGCGTTATGGCCTGTATCAGGTGCCAGCCTTCTTCGCCGTTGTAGGCAACGTAGGCCTCATAGCCGGCCGCGTTCAACCGCACCTGCAGCACCATCGCGGCCTGCCGATCATCTTCAACGACCAGTATTTTCTTTTTCACACCTTTATTATACGTTTTTGGAGACAAACGTCAACACGAACGGCGGTTTAGCGGGGCGTTTTAAAACGATAGCGTACGCCGACACCGGCGTTCAGATCGCCTTCCGTCTTAGGCGTCAGGTCCAGCACCAGCGCTATCTCAATGAATATGTTTATCGGGGCGTCCTGCAAAAGATATTCCAGGCCCAGCGGCACGCGCACCCCGAAACGGCCCTCTTCACCATTGTCGTTGCGCAGCCGGGCCCCGATACCGTAATAATACGGCATGGTTCCCTCGCTCACGGTGAATTGCCGGGGATCCTGCACCAGGTAGTCGGCGTGCATGTAGAATGATTCGGTACCGGAAAGTGACCAGCCGAGAGCGGCATCAAAGGCCCTGGTATCGCTTTTCCATAGCTTTCCGCTTACTCCCGTCGGAGCGCCGATCATAATGCCAAGCCCTGCCTCATCCCGGGCACATGCTACAGCGGATAACAGCGCGATGCTGAGCAATGCGAACATCAAAATGCGTTGCGGATTCATGTAGTAACTCCTTAGTTTGCTTTTTATGATTATACCAATATATACAGGGCTCAACCTGTCGCCGAACCGCCTTTCGCTGACGTCTGTGCCCTTCAGCGAGCTTACACTATATTTCACGGGAAGGCAACGATTAATTACGTCAGTGACCGGTGGAGCGCCACGATGAATTTTACAGAAATTAAATGCTAAAAAAGATAGTATGCAGTTTTGACTGAAATTTGACTAAAGGAGAAAATATATGCCACATGCGATAATTGAACGCACATTCGGGGGTCCGGAGGTTTTACGGTATGAGGAAGAAAAGATCCCGGCGCTGAAGGAAGACGAGGTACTGGTAAGCGTGCAAGCAGCAGGCGTGAACCCGGTAGACGTGATAATACGGGAAGGCGGTTATAAGGGAACGTTCCCCCTTCCTCTTATCCCCGGCGGCGATATTGCCGGCGTTATCGAAAGAACCGGTGAACGGGTCAAAGGCTTTGCCGTCGGCGACGCCGTCTTCGGTATGATAGGCTATTCGGGCGGCTACGCGGAGTACGCGGTCGCCAAGGCGGAAAACCTGGCGCCGAAGCCCGCCATACTGGATTTTACAAAGGCGGCGGCGGTACCGCTTGCCGCTCTGGCGGCCTGGCAATCGCTTTTTGATCTGGGCAACCTGGTAACCGGCCATCGGGTATTCATACAGGGCGCGGCGGGCGGCGTGGGCGGTTTCGCGGTACAGTTCGCCCATAACGCCGGCGCGTACGTGATCGGCACGGCCGCATCACAGGATTTGGCGTTCCTTAGAACCATCGGAGCGAACGAAGCGATAGATTACCAGGCCGGACCCTTTGAGGAGAAGGTGCGCGATATCGATCTGGTGCTCGACCTTATCGGCGGAGAAGTGCAGGAACGCTCCTGGGCGGTATTAAAGGACGGCGGCACGTTCGTTACAACCAAGAACGAGCCTTCCGCCGAAAAGGCGCTCGCTAAAAAAGCGGCCGCCCGGCGTCTTATGGTGCATGCTGACGGCAGTCAGCTCAGACAGATCGGCAAGCTCATAGATGCCGGCCATGTGCAGGTTGTCGTCACCGACATCTTCCCGCTGGAAAAAGCCGGCGAAGCGCACCAGCTGCTTAAAAGCACCCATACCCGCGGCAAGATAGTCTTAAAGGTGCGCTGACCTGCTTAATAACTGATACGGTAAATGACTCCTGCCTTATCGTCGGATATCAGCATGGAGCCGTCCTGAAGATACAGTATATCAACGGGGCGGCCCCATGCGGCCTCCGGCACATGGATCGATTCTACTTTCCATTGACTCTATTGCCGCCCGACGGGCCTTTTACAAAACGCATCAGTTCATTGTGGAACGCAACCATTATTTTAGTGCACCCTAAATGCTAAAAAGTGTCGTAAGCGCATGTTACGTTACAGGGAGGCACTATGGCACGATATGCACCCGCTGCGCAGGAAGTAGTCAAGGAAGACATGCATAAATTCAAGGAGGGAAAACTTAAAAGCGGTAGATCCGGGCATACGGTGCACAACCCCAGGCAGGCGGTTGCGATCGGTCTTTCAGAGGCACGGAAAAAAGGTGCAAAAGTACCACCACCACCAAAAAAAAGTTGATGTGACTAAAAAAATCGTTACACAGGAGGCACTATGAAGAAACTCAGTTCATTTGCAGGGTATGTAGTAATACTGGTATGCTGCGGCATGTTCACCGTCGCGGCCCAGGCAGGTTCTTACTCTAACACCGGCTCTACCGGAACAACCGGCGGACAGGGCGGCTCTTACAATATGGGGGCAAGTTCCGGCGCCTACCAGATGGATCCGTCAACCTTCTCTTTCAACACACAAGGCGCTCAGGGGGCTCAGCTCGCCGAGAATACCGCCGAGCCCGCAGCAACTACCGGCGATATGAACACCGGTTCGCAAAACCTTAACACGACCGCTTTCAAAGATTCTATTAAGGCACGGCTCAATACCGCTAAAGAACAGGTAGACGCTATGGACAAGAACACCAGCTCTTTATCACCCTCCGACAGGGATACTATGAAGATCAAGACCACCCAGCTCAGAGGCAAGATAGATTCGGTAAAGAAAATGCTGGGCAATTTGAAATCCAACGCCAGCCCCGCGAATCGCCAGCAGATAGAGGACGCGACCACCGACCTGGAGAATATGATCAAAGGCACGCCGGCAACCCAGAGGGTGCAGTAGTTTAACGTAACGCATAAAGAAAACACCGTCGCCTCACGGCACGGTGTTTTCTTTTATGTATAAAAGAGAGGGTACTACTATGACCATTCTACTTACCAGCCCGGTATTCAAAGAAAATGGGATGATCCCCGAAAAGTACACGCACGACGGCGAGAATATTTCACCGCCGCTGTCCTGGGGCCGTCCCGCGAACGGCGTAAAAAGCCTGGCGCTCACCTGCACGGATCCCGATTCTGTCAAGGGTATCTGGGTGCACTGGCTCCTGTACGACATCCCTGCGGTGCTCGCGCGGCTAACGGAAGATATAGCGCCGGCAGGCATATTGAACGACGGCACAAAACAGGGAAGGAACGACTTTGGCGCTATCGGCTACGGCGGGCCGCATCCGGCGAGCGGCGTGCACAGATACGTCTTCAAGATCTACGCGCTGGATTCTAAGACCGGCCTGAACCCCGGCGCAACATACCGGCAGCTGCTTGATGCGATAAACGGCCGCCTGCTGGACGAAGGGACCCTGACGGGCAGATACGGCAGCCCGGTGAAGAGCGCAGGACGCTGAGCTTATATATATGCGACTTTGAACTTTACCGCCCCATAGAGCCGCCAAAAGACCGACAGGAACGGGACGGCGAGCGAGGTAAGGAGCATCTCTACTATATGAGGCGCCGCAATAGAAGCGCCGGTCAGGCGATCAACGACAAAAAAGAGCGTCAGGCCCAGCCAGCCGAGGGCGAACTCCAGCGTTATTTCCGTTTTGCCGGCTAACGCGCCGGCCAGTGCCGCCGTAAAACACATGATTATCGCGTAATAGCGCAGCGGCGGCTGCGCTTGTATGCGTTCCAGGAACAGCTCCGGATGCTTTTTGTACAGCAGGGCGTTGAACATGCTATTTTTCTGCTGGGCAATGCTGATGCCCCAGGGAGTGCGGCATGCGCACGCTGCCCAGTTCGGTCAGCGTATGTTGCGAGCCCAGACTGTAGCCGGTGGTCATGTTCTCCCCGCGGCCGTCGAGCGTGAGCACCGCCGCTTCGTCGAAAGGGGATGGCAGGTAGGCGCTTGCGGCGTGGGCCCGGTGGTGATCAACAAAATGCCAGCGCTGAGGACCGTTATAATCGACACCGCGGAAACGTTCCGCCAGATGATGCGGGGCACCGTCCGCCAGCTGCCGGGGGGCGTTCACGATAGAGGAAACGAACAAAGGGTCCCACGGGGATTCCCACCCTTCCGGCGCGGCCTGCGCGCTCGGCTGCAGCGGCAGTGTTACGACGGTCTCTGGACGGCCGTGCAGCCTGAGGGCCGGATCGTAGGAGTAGGCCACATGGTCGACCTCTCTCATAGAAATACCGGCGTACGACAGGCAGTGGTCTATCGCATGGAACGGCAGCTCATACGTGGAGAACGGTACCGGGCGCTTGCCGTGCTTTATACCGGTAAACCGTTCTTCCTCGGTTGCGGCCAGCACCGCACCGTCCTTTACCAGGCTTGCCGCGGAATCGTGGAAGGCGGCGTTTATTCCAAGGGTATACATAATTACACTCCTATCTATAGGATCAGGGCCAGGAGGTTTCCCGCATGGGCAACACCATGACCTCGGGGATCACGGTGCCCGCGGGCTGGCTGAGCACATAACGGATCGTTTCCGCGACGTTGCGCGGGTCCTGCAAATTATTCGGGTCTATGTCGGGGAAGCGGTCCAGCAAAAAAGGTGTGCGCATGCCGCCGCTGACCACCGCCGTTACTTTTATATTGTGCGGGCGCGCTTCCACATGCAGGGCGTGGCTGAAACCCAGCAGGCCCCATTTGCTGGCATGATAACCGGAGGCGTTCGCCCAGGCCCGTTTAGCCGCCGTCGAAGAAATATTTACGATGTGTCCGGAGCCCTGAGCGCGCATCGCCTCAAGGGCGTACTTTGACATCACGAACGGACCGCGCAGATTGACGCGGATTATTTTGTCCCAATCCGCGCAGGTCATCTCGTCGATGGAACAGGTAACGTCCACTCCCGCGTTATTGATCAGGATATCCAGCGCACCGAATTCATCTACCGCCTGCTGCACGGCTTTTTGCGCCTGCCCTTCGTCCCCCACGTCCAGCGTTACCGCCCGGGCGGAGCCGCCTTTATCCTGCAGTTCTTGCGCGACTTTCAACGCCGCCTCCGCCTGTACATCGGCGGCGATCACATTAACCCCGCACGCCGAAAGCACCTCGCATACCGCAGCGTGCTCAAGATAGATCTTCGGCAGCCGCTGTTGCTCGGGGCTCAGCAGCAGGTACTGGTCATTCAGGTACTGGGAACGCCGTTGAAATAATATGCAATCCAAATGCAGTTCCTTTACCTGCTCGGCGGGGACTTCATGCAGGTTGTCCGGCCAGTTAAAACCGGGCGGCCTTCCGCTGTAATCCGGCGGCCTGCTCTCCTTATACGGCACATAGACATTGTGCGGTATCCGGCTTAGATAATATAGGTAATTACCGTGCACATGCCAGGTCAATATGTTCAATTTTTTCACTATATGCTCCATACAAAGGTCTTATGCAGCCGGTATTACTATGCCATTAACGCAGGCCATAATTAATCGCCGGTTTGCCAGGATACATGACTTTTATTCAGGAAGAAATAAGTCACGGACGGGCCTTGTGAAAGAAAAATGTAAGTATTACAATGCACGCGTGACCGCTGCAGCAGACCATTAAGGAGGGACGTATGAACATAACTTCAAATGCATTTAAAGACCACGAGGCCATGCCCGAAAGATTCTCGTATGAAGAAGGAGACTGTGTTAATCCATGTCTGAATATTTCCGGGGTACCGCAGAAAGCCGAAAGCCTTGCCCTTATTATGGAGGATATCGACGCTCCGGGGGGCAGTTTTATCCATTGGACCGTCTTCGATATTCCACCCGCGACCGCCGTTATCGCGGAAGACAGTATTCCGGGTGTTCAGGGCACTAATGACGCGAAAAGAAAAAACTACTCGGGGCCCCGGCCGCCTTCAGGGACGCACCGCTATGTGTTCAACCTTTACGCGCTTGATACCAGGCTCGGCCTGCCTGAGGGAACAGCGACGGATACGCTCAAAGAAGCTATGCACGGTCATATCATCGCGCAGGCAAGTCTGACAGGCACCTACAGCCGCCACCCGGCCCCGGCCATTATTTGAGGCGGAAATTTAAGTCACCGTGATGGTGAAACAGACAATGTCTTAGTACAGCGGTATATACTACAGTTATGCATGCAGCGTTAGGCGTTAAGCCTGAACGAATGTAAATACCAGCAGCACGGAGGAAAAATGAAAAAAACAGCTTCGTTTATACTGTACCTGTTCCTTGGGATGTCTTTGATGGCTTCAGTGTCGTCAGCGGAGATGAACTACAGCGGTCAAAGTTCCAGCGACACGATGACAACACCGACGAACAAGGACTCGTCTTGGGGCGATACGGGCACCGGGACGGCCAACATCAACGGATTCAAGGAGACCATGAAGAACCGGCTGAGCGCCGCAGACAACAGGATCGACGCCCTTAAAAAGAACGCCGATAATATGTCGGGCGCCGAGCGCGATAAAATGGATACGGCCATCGCTGAATTAAAAGGAAAGAGGACCTCGGTTAAGAGCATGCTGAACAACCTGAAGCCGACCTCTACCTCTGAAAGCACAAAGAGCGTAGAGAACGCGATGGACGATCTTGAAAATTCCATCAGGACCGCCACGCCTTCGGCCGTACGCTAAGCGGCACAAACGATAGGAGATACTTTTACCCGGCGGTGAACCACGGTTTGCTGCCGGGTACTTTTAAAGAAGCTAGGGAGGTTATATGAAAAAAACATGGATAGTACTATTTGCATTGATAGCGGGGCTTGCCGCCGCGGGTGTTGCCGACGAGACCAGTACCATAAGCCTGAGCCTGTGGGGCGGATACGCCACCGTAGACATGAGCAAGTTCAACGATACCCAGCAGCAGATCGGTTCCCTGACGGGCGGTACGGTGGATAAAACGGACAACGCGGGCACGGCCGCCGCGGAACTGTTGTTCCATGTCGGTGACCGGTGGGCGATAGGACCAAGGGTTGAATATCTGATGCTTAACACCGGTAAGATATCAACCGCGTTCGCTGAAACCAAAAGCGACCAATGGGCGCTGCCGGTAATGGTGGGCGGCAGGTTCTTCATAAAGAAATATGAAGACGGCACAAGCTTTGCCAACCATTCCTGCGTCAGTGCCGGACTGTTCGGCGGCTACGCCACGGCCTATAACACAACAAAGGTAACAACGCCCTTCGGCCTCGACACCTCTGTTGACAGCAAGGGCACGGGCTTTGCGGGCAACGCGCTTCTGGGCTGGGACTACCGGCTTTCAGGCGCGGTCTCCATCGGCATAGACGCGGGCTACCGGTATGTGAAGGTCTCTGAGGAAAAAGCATCGGAAGATAACACCTTGCTCGGCGTCACCAAAGATTCGGTCGTCAAAGATCTGAACGGCAACAAGCTTGAATATGATTTCAGCGGTCTCATTGCCGAGATCGGTATCAAGATAATGCTGTAACACCGCAGCACCGGGACAAAAAAAGAGCCGCCATGATATTACCTATCATGGCGGCTTTTCTTGGACCGGTACGGCGCACTATTTAGTGGTGCCGGTACCCATGTCCGTATTCGTCCCGGTGCCGGTCGAACTGGACGTGCTTGTTTTCGAATCGTAGTTCGTGTTCGTATCGGAACTGTTCGTCCCTGCGTCGTTGGTCGAGGTCATGCTTACCTTCTCAGTTTGAGTTTCGGTAGATTTCATTACCTCCTGGGATGATTGGGCATACGCCAGGCCCAATGAACCGGCTCCCAACAGCATCAACGTAATAACTATCCTCATGCTCTTCATAATGTTCCTCCATCTTCTTTTTATAGTACTGCATAATTACGATACCATTATCGGACCCGAGAGCAAATTGCCTGTATTCGCAATTCAGTAACTTGATTCCCCGCTGGTGTACTATCTCGCCATGGCCGGTGCGGGCAGCTCTATCCCCAATTGATCGAATAAGCCGCGGATACCGCCGCCGTCCACGGGCGTGATCTTGATAGAAATTATCTTTTCGTTCCGGAATACTATTTCAACCGGTTCATCCGGCAGCGCGACCCTTTTACGCGTAGGCGCCAGAGAAGCAAGGCCGAGCTGGGGCAGGCTTATCAAACCAAGATTGGTGCCGGTAACCCGTATTTTCATGCGTACCGTATCGCCCCGGTCTTCCAGAAAGACATGATTGAATCGCCAATCGGGCAGCGCGGTCGTAAGACCCGTCATAAGCGAGACGAATTGATTTTTATTCAGCGGTTCCGGCACGGGCCCTGAAAATTTAAAATCATCGGCAAGATAGGACGCCGAGTCTTCCACCTGACCCATCTCCTGCAGTACCAGCATCCTGTTAAGCTCTTCGGTTTTTACGGTCATACACTCTCCTTTCTTTACCAGAACATTCTATTTGGCGGTAACGGGCGCGGTGTCCTTAAAGATGCGTTTGAGGAATGCGGAGCTGAGAGTCCAGATCACCTTCAGGGATCTGTTGCGCACGATGATATTCTTGAATATCAACCACAGTATCCTGGGCCGCAGATAAAAACCCAGGTAGGCTTTCAGCAGAAGATTCTCAACTTTCTTCTTCGACAGGGTATCCAGTCTGATAACGCTGTGCAGCCCCTCATAATGGTCCCAGTTGGTGTCACTGATCCTGTCCTTGACGTTTTTGTACAGTTCGGTGCCCGGGAAGGGCGTAATAATAGAGAATTGCGCGACCTCCAGCTTCAGGCTTTTACTGAACGCTATCGTTTTTTTAATATCCGCCGCTGTTTCGCGTATGTCGCCCATAATAAAGCTGCCGTACGCCCCGATGCCGGCGTCGTTCAGAATATCCACCGCTTCCCTGGCCATGGCCGTCGTCGCCCGCTTGTTCATATCGGAGAGCACATCCTCCTTGCCGCTTTCTATCCCCAGGAATACCGTCTTGCAGCCGGCGTCCGCCATATTTTTCACTATGTCGCGGTTGTTCACCAGCACGTCCGTGCGCGACATGCACCACCAGGGAATATGCAGGCCCCGTGAGCGTATCAGGCCGCAGATCTCCCTGACCCGTTTGGGGTTGACGGTAAAATTATCGTCGGTTATGATAAAACCTTCGCCCTGACGCTTGTTAAGCGCGTATTCCATCTCATCCACTACCAGTTCCGGCCGGCGCGCCCGCCAACGCCGTGCGTTGAATTTTGTCGCGGCGCAGAAATGACAGTCGTGCGAGCAGCCCCGGGAGGTGGAGAACGGCGTCACGGGTTTCCCTTCCAGGAAAAGCCGGTATTTGGAAATATCTATCAGGTCCCGGGCAGGGTAGGGGATCGAATCCAGGTCCTCCAGCACGGGGCGGTCCGGCGTTCTGACCAGGGTATTCCCGTTCAGATAACTGACTCCTAGAACGGTGCCGATATCTTCGCCGCCCGCCAGCGTGTCAGCCAGCGCCGCGGATGTCACTTCCCCCTCTCCCCGCACCACGGCATCCACAAAACCGGTCCTGAGCGTTTCCTCATCCATGAAGGTGGCGTGAAAACCGCCCATCATGACGAACTTTTTCATTTCCTTGGCCCGTGCCGCTATGGTAAGCGCCCTGTTGTAACAGCAGGTACTGGGGCCCAGACCTATCACGTCGTATTGTGCCATATCGTTTTGCTCCACCGGGCCGTTCACATTTTCATCGAGGATAGAGACAATGTGGCCGTGCTGTCTTAAATTACCGGCGACATACAGCAACCCGAGCGGCGGAATATCGATGCTGAACGCCTTGTAAAGAACGGTGGTCTTTGGATAGACAAGTAATATTCTCATGATCCGCTTGCTTCCGTTGCGGCAACGGCGACCGGTTGCGTTCCAGTGTCCGCAACGCTCCGGAGACCGGCTTGCGGCCCTACGCGCTTTTGCCAGAGCGGGAAGGTAAGACGTCCGATCTCTGTGCCGTACCGGGTAAGTTTTTCATAATATTCGGGATCCTGCAGGGCGGCGCCGGCGTTCGCGTCGTCGGGCTTAATATCGGCAGCCAATATGTCTTTCCTGAACTGCGCGTGATGATCGCGTATGGAACAGGGCGCGAAGTGGTTGTCCGCCTGCGGCGTAAAGATATTTTTTGTCTTTTGCCATTCCCGGCCCCGCACAAAATAATCGCTGAAGAGGGCGTCCTTTATGGTTTTGCCGTCCCGGTAGAGGTCGTAGATATTATCTTTCCAGTACGGCATAAAGACGCAGGGCGAAATGTTGCCTTTCCAGTTCACATGAAAATATCCGCCGCGCCTGCCGTAGGCGATGCAGCCGTCGCTGCCGGCCCCGGAGTTCCAGAAATCGGCGACGAAATAGGATTTATCGAACAGCAGGTGTTCCCATTTCTTCAGCAGGTTGACCCGCTGTTCGGGCGTCAGCATCAGGTCGATCGTATCTTTCGCCCTTCCTATCGGCATATACTGGAACATCCACATATACGTGGCGCCTACCGTCTCATAAAAATGTTCGTAGAACGAGTCCTCCAGCAGCAGCTCGATATTCTTTTTCGAGGCGGTCACCGACAGACCGAATGGAAAGCCGTATTTTTTCATGAGCTCCGTTGTCTGCATTATTTTCGCATACGTGCCTGCGCCTCTGCGCGCGTCGGTCAGGTCCCCGTAACCCTCTATTGAAATGGAGGGGCTGAGATTGGCGGTGGTCGTCAGGCGCTTTATCGTCTCTTCATTCAACAGCAGGCCGTTAGTGTACACCATAAAGAACATGTCGGGATGGCTTTCGGCGATATCAATGATCCCCTTGCCCTCATCTTTCCAGAAGAACGGCTCCCCGCCGCTGAACACTATGAAGCGCGACCCCATAAGGTCGTGCATTTCATTTACCAGACGGTCCACTACCTTGTAGGGCAGCGATGAAACCGTTTTGTCCGTGCTTGCCGCGTAACAGCCGTCGCAGTTCAAATTGCAGCGGTGTGTCGGCGAGATAGTGACAAATGCCGGCGGCAGCGTGCCGTAGGTCTTCTTGTAGTCCAGCGACTCTTTATTGTTGTAAAAAAGACCGTAGTACAGCGTTTTCATTATACTTTTCATGTACGTTTTAGATATGATGCCCCTGTCCAGATTGTGTTTTATCCGACGCGCCAGAGAGACGGCGTATTGCGTTTTTACATCCGCAATATACCCGATGCCCGATTCGTTCGCTTCCCGGAACAGCTTCTCCACGTTTTTCTCTATAACCTTCAACAGCAAATTGCGCCCCGAATCCTTATCCAGCATAAAAGAGCTGATCTTCTCAAAGAGCGATTCCTGCGCCGCCTCCCGCTTTTTGCCCAGGCTCAAGACCAGATCGCTGAAAGGCTTTAAGCCGCCTTTTAAACTTTCGTAAATTGTCTGCATGGTAATCCCCCCGAATTGGTATTGTGTCATTATGTATTTTTATCACCGGGAGTTTGATAGCACCTGTTCGCCATACATTGACTTTTCTTATCAAACACAAAACGGTAAAAAAACCGCCCGGCCATCGCCTATTGACGATACCCGGGCGGTTGATAATGTATCTTTTCGCTTATTTTGCCAGCGGCGCAAGTTCCAGCGCTGACTCCACATACGCCAGGTGGCGTTTTTCATCTTCGTAATTCTTGAGAACTATTTTTTTTACTTCCACGGGAAAATCAAGCAGCGTCGCTTCGGCGTACTTTTTGTTGGTCATTTTCTCGTTGGTGTACATGGCTTCAAGAGCGCCCTTCGTGCCGGTCACGCTGCGCAAAGCGGTGAACATGGAGACCAGAGCGCCCTGCACCGGGGCGGTGGGCACCTCCCCGCCCAGGCCGCGAACCACGAGAGAGAGTTCCTGCACATGCAGTTTGTGATCATCCCTGAAGGAAGCCAGCTCTGTGCGGATATCCTCCTGATCTATCTTTTCTATGGCCTGATCGTAGCCGCGTATAGCCGATGAATCAAGCTCGATAAGCGAGCCCAGTTTGTCCAGCATCTGTGTGTTATCCATACATGCCTCCTTTAAACAACGTTGAGTCCATTATGGCACACCGGAATAACCGCCGCAATGATGTATAACCGTATTTCCCTGACCGCCGCATCTGCAGGAGCCGTTGACCGGAATGTGCGGACAGTATTTCTATAACGGAAGTCATTTCATGCGGCCTTCCAGTATGGTAAGGTAGGTCACATATATGAACTACCAACTCATTATCCTTATGAATGCAGTGTTTTTAGCCGGGTGCGCGGCCGGGCCGCGCTTCGCTTCGCCGAAAACGCCGGATATAGGTTCTTCTTATACCGCTGAAAAGCTTCCCGCGACGACAGCGCATGCGGCAACGGCCCCCGGGGCACAAAGCTTTGAACCGGATGCCGACCTGCCGGCGCAGTGGTGGGAACTGTTCCGCTGCGCACCCCTTGATGCCCTGATCCGCACGGCGCTGGACAACAGCCCGACCCTTTCAGCCGCACGCGCGGCCCTGAAAAATGCGCAGGCGCAGAGACGGGCCCAGACAGACGCGCTCTATTATCCGGCCGTCGATGCAACGCTTTCGGCGATGCGCCAGAAATTCAACGGCACCTCTTTCGGCATCCCCGCCCTGGGAACGACGGTTTTTGACTTGTATAACGCATCGGTCAACGTTTCCTATACGTTCGATGTTTTCGGCGGCAGCCGCAGGCAGGTGGAAACGCTTAAGGCGCTCGAGGACTATCAGGACTTTCAGCTGAAGGCGGCGCACTTGGCGCTTACCGCGAACATCGTGACCACCGCCGTGCGTGAAGCCTCGTTACGGGCGCAGATAACGGCCACCGAGCAGATAATCGCCGACGAAGAAACCCAGCTGACGGTGATCCGCAGCCGTGTAAGCGCGGGTGCCGCGGCCCAGCCGGACGTGCTGGCGCAGCAGACATTGCTGGCCCAGTCCAGGGCGCAAATGCCGCAGCTGCAAAAAACGCTTGAACAAGCACACACGCAGCTGGCCGTTCTGTGCGGCATACTGCCATCGCAGGCGGCCGCGCTGCCGCAATTCAGCCTGGAGCAATTTACCCTGCCGGAAAAATTACCGCTCAGCGTACCGGCGCAGCTGGTACGGCACCGGCCGGATGTGCGCGCCCAGGAATCTCTTTTGCATCAGGCTTCCGCGCAGATCGGGGTCAGCGCGGCGAAATTGCTGCCGAACATTTCTTTAACAGCCAACTACGGCTGGCAGGCGGACTCTGCCGACACGCTCTTCAAGGATGAGACCAACACCTGGGCCTACGGGCTTTCCCTACAGCAGGCGGTCTATCACGGCGGAGAGCTTACGGCAAAGCGGCGGGCGGCGGCAGATGCCTATGAGCAGGCAGCGTCGCAATACCGACAGACCGTGCTTATCGCGTTCCAAAATGTCGCTGACGCCTTGCGGGCTCTTAACAGCGATACGGAAACCCTTGCCCTGCGAACGGAAGCACAACAGACGGCGCGGAAGACCGTCGATCTTACGCAGACCCGTTTTGAACTCGGCGCGATAAGTTACCCGAGCCTTTTAAGCGCGCAGCAGCAGTACCAGGAAGCTTATCTTAATTTCGTCCAGGCCCAGGCGGCGCTCTATGCCGATACGGCCGCGCTTTTTCAGGCGCTGGGCGGCGGATGGTGGAACAATGACTAAACGTATGCTTATCATGCTCGCGGTCACGGCGCTGGTGTTCGGCGGTGTCTTCGGGTATAAATCTTTCGGCGCGATGATGGCAAAAAAATACATGGGTTCTTTCAAGGATAAACCCATAGCGGTATCCGCTATGAAAAGCGGCTACCAAACCTGGCAGCCGCAGCTGAAAGCCGTGGGCAGCACCCGGGCGATCAGCGGCGTTTTTGTGACGAGCGAGGTAGCCGGCATTGTGCAGAGCATTCATTTTAAGCCCGGTGATATCGTGAAAAAGGGCAGCCTGCTGGTACAACTGAACGCGGATTCCGATATCGCGCTGCTGCATTCTCTGGAGATACAGGCCCGGCAGGCCGCAACAGTATGGGAACGCGACAAAAAACAGTTTAAGGCGCAAGCCATCAGCCGGGAGGCGCTGGATGCGGCGACTTCCGACGCAAAAAGCAAACTCGCGCAGGCTCTGCAACAAAAAGAGCTTGTCGCTAAAAAGAGCATTAGCGCCCCCTTCGACGGTAAACTTGGGATAAATGACATCAACCCCGGCCAGTTCATTAACCCGGGCACCCCAATCGTAAGCCTGCAGTCGCTGGACAATCTGTATCTGGACTTTTACCTGCCGCAGCAGCGCGTCGCAGAAATAGCCGTAGGGCAAACGGTTGTTTACACGGTCAACGCCTACCCGCAGGACGTCTCAAGCGGCACCATCACCTGCATAGATCCCAACGTTGATCCTGCCACGCGCAATATTCGGATCGAGGCGACGGTGAAAAATACCCGGCACCTGCTGCTGCCGGGTATGTACGCCACCGTGGAATTGCAGGTGGGAAAACCCGAGCAATTGCTTACCCTGCCGCAGACTGCCGTAACCTATAATCCGTACGGCGATGTGGTGTACCTGATAGAGAACGGCCGTGCCAAGCAGGCGCTGGTGGTAACGGGCACTACACGCGGCGACCAGGTGGCCATTGTCAGCGGCATCAAAGAAGGCGACACCGTCGTAACCGCGGGCCAGCTGAAACTGCGCAACGGCAGCCCGGTAGCCATAAACAACACGATCCAGCCCGCCTTTGATGCCGCGCCCAAAGCGGAAGACGAGTAATATGAAATTCACCGACCTTTTTATCAGACGTCCCGTGCTTGCGACCGTTGTCAGCCTGCTGATACTGGTTTTGGGCCTGCGCTCCATCGGGCTGCTGCCGGCGCGGCAATATCCGGTGACACAGAACGCGGTCGTCACGGTTTCCACAACCTATTTCGGGGCGGACCCCGCGCTGGTAGCGGGCTTTATCACCACGCCGCTGGAGACCGCCATCTCCCAGGCCAGCGGGATAGACTACCTTTCGTCGACAAGCCTGCTCGGTGTCAGCACCATCCAGGCCTACCTGCGCCTTAATTACGACGCAGACAAAGCGTTGACGGAAATATCGGCCAAAGTGAACGCGGTGCTTAACCAGCTCCCGCGGGAAGCGCAGCAGCCCGTCTTGACATTGCAGACCGGCGAGACGATAGATTCCATGTACATCGGCTTTTACAGCACCGCTCTTCCCACGAACAAGATAACCGATTATCTGATACGCGTGGTGCAGCCGCGCCTGCAGACGGTGCCCGGCGTGCAGACGGCGGAGATACTGGGCGAGCGGCAATTCGCCCTGCGCGCGTGGCTGGATCCCGCCAAAATGGCAGCGCACGGCGTTACCGCCACGGACGTCAACAACGCGCTGACATCGAACGATTTCATCTCGGCCGTCGGGCGGACCAAGGGTTCCATGGTGGTGGTAGAGCTGACGGCGGCTACCGGTATGCATTCCGCCGACGAATTCAGGAACATGGCCATAAAATCCGCCGGCGGCGCCATAGTGAGACTGGGCGACGTTGCGAATGTAACGCTGGGCGCGGACGATTACGACACCGCCGTTTCATTCGACGGGCAAAGCGCGGTCTTTATCGGCATTCAGGTGGCGCCCTCTGCCAACCTGCTGACGGTGGCCAAGGGCGTGCGCAAGGTATTCCCCTCCGTTCAAGAGCAGCTGCCCGCGGGGTTGAGCGGGCGCATAGTCTACGACGCGACGCGCTATGTGGATTCCTCCATCCGCGAGGTCATTACCACTATCGTGGAAGCGCTGTTGATAGTAACGGCCGTTATATTTTTAACGCTCGGCTCCGGGCGCTCCGTTATCATCCCGACTATCGCCATTCCCCTTTCGCTGATCGGGGCATTTTTTATTATGCTGGTCCTCGGCTACACCATCAATCTGCTGACCTTACTGTCGCTGGTACTGGCTATTGGGCTGGTAGTGGATGACGCGATCATCGTGGTGGAAAATACTCAGCGCCACATAGAGCACGGCGCGACGCCCATGCAGGCCGCACTGGATGCGGCGCGGGAACTGGCCGGGCCCATCGTCGCCATGTCCGTCGTGCTTATCGCGGTCTATATTCCTATCGGTTTCATGGGCGGCCTTACGGGCGCGCTGTTTACCGAGTTCGCCTACACGTTAGCGGGTGCCGTGGCTATATCAGCGATAATAGCGCTGACGCTTTCGCCGATGATGAGCGCCCGGTTCTTACAGCCGAAAGCCGGCAGAAAAAAAGCGGGTTTTGAGGATCTGGTAACCCGGCAATTCGAGAAATTAAGGAACGCGGTTACGGCGACGTCCTGCTCGGCGCGCTGAAATATCTGCCGGTGATCGTGGTTTTCGCGGCCATCATCCTGCTCAGTAATTATTTTCTGTTCACCACATCTAAGAATGAACTGGCACCGCAGGAAGACCAGGGGGTGATCATCAGTTCCCTGCAGGGCGCGCCGAACGCCTCGCTCGCGCAGACGCGGTTGTATACCCGCCAGGCGTATTCAGCAACTATCGAAATTTCCCGAGCAAGACCATATCTTCCAGTTCGAAGGTATTCAGGGTCTTAATTCCGGCATCGCAGGACTGGTGCTTAAACCCTGGGATGCGCGAAAGCGCAGCGCGGCCGCCCTGCAACCGCTGGTGCAGAAAGAACTGGATGGGATAACCGGCCTGAAGGGGGTCTGCTTTCAGCCGCCGCCCGCTGCCCGGTTCGGGGCAGCGGGCTGCCGGTGCAGTTCGTGGTGCTGACCACGGAATCTTTTGACCGGCTCAACTCTGTTTCCGACGATATTGAAGAACAGGCGCGCAACACCGGCCTGTTCACGTATGTGGATTCCGACCTTAAGATAGACAAACCGCAGATCAGCGTCGAGATCAACAGGGATATGACAGCGCTGCTGGGCCTTACCATGAGCGACGTGGGCGGCGCCCTGGCTAAAATGCTGGGCGGCGGCTACGTGAATTATTTCAGCATGGGCGGCGCTCGTATAAGGTGATACCGCAGGTCATGCAGCGCTCACCGCCTGAACCGCGGAACAGCTTAACGGAATATTATATTTCGGTCGCCGGCGGCCAGACGGTGCCCGTATCTACCGTGGCCTCATTAAAAAGAAGCGTTGAGCCGGAATCCATAAACCACTTCCAGCAGTTGAACTCGGCCACGATATCGGCGGTGCCGGCGCCCGGCGTCACGCTCGGCACAGCGCTTGCCGCCCTGCAGGGCATTGCAAAAAGATCGCTGCCGCCCGGCTACTCGGTGGACTACAGCGGCGAGTCACGCCAGTTCGTGCAGGAATCGAGCGCGCTGGTGTTGACATTTTTCTTTTCTCTGATCGTTATTTTTCTGGCGCTGTCGGCGCTGTTCGAAAGTTTCCGCGACCCGCTGATCGTGCTTATCAGCGTGCCGATGTCCATCTGCGGGGCGATGATGTTCATCTCTCTGGGGGTCGGCGGCGCGAGCCTGAACATCTATACGGAGGTGGGCCTGGTAACGCTGATAGGCCTGATAAGCAAACACGGTATTTTAATCGTGCAGTTCGCCAACGACCAGCAGCGTGAAGGCTTGAAGCAAATTACGAGGCGATAGTAGCCGCTTCCACCATCCGCCTGCGCCCGATACTTATGACGACGGCGGCGACCGTGCTGGGCGTTGTGCCGCTGGTGATGTCTTCCGGCGCCGGGGCGGCAAGCCGCTTCAACATGGGGCTGGTGATCATGTACGGGTATTTCCATCGGAACGCTGTTCACCCTGTTCGTTGTGCCGGCAATGTATCTGCTGCTTGCCATCGAGCGCAGAGAGGAAACCGAGTTCCCGGAGGAAGCGCCGCTTGCGCCGGCCAGGAAAGAAAGGGAGCTGGCGGGCGTGCATTAAAAGAATAGAAGCAAAATATCGCACGGAGGAGCAGCTTATGGAAAATAATGAGATCCTTATAGAGATCGACGCGCTTTTCAAACTGGAATCCTCAACAGTGGGCGCTTACGACCAGGCCATTAATAAGGTTACCGATATCAAAATACGCACCGACCTGCAGCAGATCAAAAAAGACCATCAACACCATCTCGCGGCGCTGACGCAGATAAGCAAAAATCTGGGCGGTGATCCGTACGCGCAGGAGCAGGTACCTATGACCGAAGGCTTTAAAGCGCTCAACAGTGTTTTCGGCACAAAAGCGGCGCTTGAGGCGATGCGCCTCTATGAGAAACTGACCAATAAGCGCTACAGGCAGACATCTGAAATGGATCTTCCCGGTGACATAAAAGGACTACTGCAGGTAAACTACAGCGAGGAACGGCGCCATCTTGCGCTTATAGAATCGGCCCTGAACCTGGTTGCCGTATAGGTCACCTGATAGTTATGACCGTGGCGCCCCAGGAAAAGCCGACGCCGAAGCCGCACAGCAGCACCGTGTCCCCTTTTTCCAGAGTGCCGTTGTCCAGGGCGTTCTTTAAGGCTATCGGGATAGTCGCAGACACCGTATTACCGGTTTCCAGAATATCGTCATAGAATTTTTCCGCGGGTATCTTCAGCTTTTTTCGTAAATGGTTTATCATATAGCTGTTCGCCTGGTGGAATATCACGTAGTCAAGGTCTTCCAGGCGTATCTTATTCTTTTCCAGCGCTGCCGCTACCGCCAGCGGCACGGTCTCTATCGTAAAATTGAATATTTCGGGACCGTTCATGTACAGGTCGTTGCCCGTTCTCATATTCCCGGACTGGTCCGTTATCAGCGCGTCGTCTTTATTGTATCTGGCGCGCAGGCCGCCGTTCGGCACTATCAGGTTGCGCATACCTTTACCGTTGGTGCCGAACACAAAGGAACCCAGGCTTTTTTCCTCCGACGCATCTACGATGGTCGCGGCGGCGCCGTCGCCGAAAATGGTACGGTTGCCCAGATCCCCCGGGTGAATATGTTTTGAATACGTTTCGCTCATTACCAACAGCACGGAGCGCGCGATACCGGCGGCAATAAGGCCGCCTGCTATACCGAGCCCGTACACATAGCCCGAGCACCCCAGATTATAATCAAAGGCGCCGACGCTGCTTGGCAGGGCCAGCATATCTTGCAGGATGCAGGCGGATGTAGGCAGATAGTAATCGGGGCTTTGCGTACACAGGACCAGAAAATCGATCTTATGTTTGTCATATTCCCTGAATACTTTTTCTGAGGCGGCGCGCGCCATATCAAGCGCGGTCTCGTCTTTCCCGGCGATGTGGCGGTTTCTTATGCCGATCTTATTTTCAATGGTCGCCGCCTCCCACCGGCCAAATTGCATGGCAAGCTCGTCGTTAGTCAAGACCGTTTCGGGCAAATAGTACGCTACCTCGGCTATTTTTGCCTCGCTCACTGCGCACCTCCCCACATGACTTTTTCAAGGTGTTCCCTTAAAAGCCGTTTATTGTGCGGCCTGTTGCGATACTCGTGGAGTTTCACCTGGCTTTTACTTTTTTCTTTCTCGTAGTCGCTCAGGTATCCTTCGGGTTTTTGCTGTTTCCATTTCTCACGTATAAATTCAAAATACTCATGTACCATACCTTTGCATACGGTGGGCCGACCGCTCAATACCACGGAGTCCGCCGGCACGCTCCTTGAAACGACAACGCCCGCGCCGATTATAGAATTCCTGCCGACCGTTACGCCGGGCAGTATGACCGCGCCCGCACCGATGCTGCAATTGTCCTCTATTTCTACCTTCCCGAATGCCTGCAGGTCCGGTATCACATTGCGAAAACCCCAGGCGATGTTATGGGTCACCAGGCCGACGCCCGACGATATGCTTACATTATTCCCTATTTTTATCAGGAACGGCTCGCTGCCCAGGTCGCGTATGCAGATGCAACAGTTGTCGCCTATCCTGGCGCCCTTTTTCCGCAGGTACTCGGCGATGGTAAAATCATTGTATTTGTTCAGCTCTATCTTTTCACTAAAGCTCCTGTATATCCCCACGATCGCGCTTAACACGCCCATTGCATCCCCCTTGCTTTACTGCGCGCTGTAACCCCCGTCCACCACCAGCTCGGCCCCTGTTATCCACGACGCAAGTTCAGACAGCAGGAACACGCAGGCGTTAGCTACATCTGCTGTTTTGCCGATCCCCAGCGGATGCGCCGCAGTGATAGCGTCCCTGGACGGCTGCGGCAAAGAGCTGAACATGTTTTCAGACATTTCCGACGAAACAACCCCGGGCAGGACGCTGTTAATCCGCACCTTTTTACCGGCCAGCTCAAGGGCGAGCGCCCGCGCGCCGCCCAGCAAAGCGGCTTTCGTACTGCAATACCCGGCTTTTCCGGGCTTACCGATAACGCCCATCACCGAACTGATAAAAACAATGCTGGCGCCGCCCGAAGACAGATATTTCGCCTTCGTTACGATCCTGGAAACTTCAAATGCCGAGAAAACGTTCACCGCGAATAGGCGATCGTAGGCCGCGGCGTTCATGTTACGCAGCGGCACCGTCATCTCCATACCGGCGCTGTGTACTACGCCCGAAACGGGCCCGGCGCGCTTGACGGCGTTCTCTATTACGCTTTCAATTTGTTCATACTGCGTAAGGTCGCAGGGATAGAACGCGTGATCGCCTTTATCGGAATCATCCAGTGTCTTTTGCAGCCTTTCAATGTTCCGGCCGATCAACGTAACATGTGCCCCCGCCTTACTGGCTTTGAGCGCGCACTCGCGGCCGATCCCCGACGAGGCTCCCGTCACTACAATATGCCTGTCTTGTAAGGAGATCATGGCTCAGGCGAATTCCTGCCACCCTATCTTTTCCATCAGGCTTCCCACGGTTGTTAAACTCATCAATTCCGCCGCGGAAAGCTTCTTTTGAACGCTTTCATCCACAACCGCTATTATCGACATAACAGCCAAAGAATCCAGCTCCTGTAAGCTTGCGTGCTGGTCAAAACCGGCATTTTCAACATCCAGAGCTTCAGCCAATTTCTTACAGAACTCTTCCTTTTTCATTACTCCCCCCATGTATGAGAATTCCCGGCAGCTAAGCCGCCGCATAATGGTATTAAGAAGTTTATTGTTTTTCAATAACAGGCACTGACCTGTTTACCACTATGGCTTTTCGAAATCGCTGAGTATACCTGCCAAAAAAACAGCCGCGGCGGCAGCCGCGGCTTATCTTATAGCGTGGTCAGTAAGACCGGCGCGTCCTTCGTCTCGTTATACTATCTTCTGGGCAGCGTTATGGCAACCGCGGTGCCTTCAGCGGGACTGCTTTCGATCTCTATTGAACCACAATGAAGTTCTACAATTTGTTTGCTTACCACCAGCCCCAAGCCGGTACCTTTAGCCTTGGTCGAGAAAAACGGGCTGTAAAGCCTGCTGCGAACTTCCGGTGATATCCCGGGACCGTTGTCCTGAATGACGACCCTGAGGCATGCGGTATCGGCGGCCCCCGATACCCGGATCTTTCCCGACGCAGCAGGCACCGCATCGATAGCATTGTTGACGATATTATGGAACAGCTCTTTCATTTGCAGCGGATCCGCTTTAATGCGAATATCTTTGATATCGTCCCATGCGCGTTCTATAACGATCTTTTTACGGGAACTATGGAACTGGATCATTTCAAGGCATTCGTTCACCACGTCGCTGATATTAACCTCTTCATATTGAGGCGGCTTTATCGCGGCGTACGACAAAAGATTATTTATGATCTGATCACCTTCCTGCACCTTGGTCTCAATATTTTTCAGGTGGCTCTCCACCAGTTCGTTCTTCACTTTCCGGCGTATATTGTAAGCCGCCAGCTTGATCGCGGCCAGCGGGTTGCGCAGCTCGTGGGCTACGGTGCCGGACAAAACACCCAGATCCGACAGACGCTTCAAACGTTCCACTTCCACCCGCGCACCGACCAGTTCGCCGGTGCGCGCGTTAACCAACTGCTCAAGCGTCTCTTTATCGCGTTGCAGGATTTCGGTGAGAGCCATCTCCGTTTTTTTGCGGTCGGTTATATCCTGGATAGTTCCGTACATTGAAACGACCCTGCCCTGGTCATTAACCTTTACCTTGCCGATGCCATGTACCCACCGCTCTGCCCCGTCAGATATGCGCTTGATCCGGTACTCTTTGGAAAATGTCCTTTGTTTACCGATAACTTCTTCCCGCAGGTAGCGATCCATTATCTCCCGATCATCCTGATGCACTATATCCAGCCAGCCGGGAACGCTGCGACTGAATTGTTTATCTATGCCGAAAATCTCGTCAAGCACATCAGAGGATTCCCAGAGCCCCTGCACGAAGTCCATTCTGTACGAACCGATGAACGCGGCCTTCTGGGTCTCTTTAAAGAACAGCATACTCTCCCGCAGCGCTTCTTCCGCCATCACGCGGTCGGTAATATCGCGACACGTGCCGAATATCTGATGCGGCGCATTATCAGGGTTACGTGAGTATATCAGTTCCCGGCTTTCCATATACCGCCAGACCTGATCGCGCCGGCGCATACGGAACTGATAGGTGATCACCTCGTTATCCCCCGCCCGGGCGTAACTGGGCAGAATGGTATCGGTGTATCTTTTAAAATCCTCAGGATGCATGATCGTAGGCAGCACCGCATCGCCCATCGCCACTATTTCTTCCTGGGAATACAGCATCAATTTCACTGCCCCGGTATTGCTGTAGACCGTCTTACGCGTTCCCAGATCATAGATATACACAATATCCGGGATCAGATCCAACAATGATACAAGGAACTGCGATTTATCAAGATCAACGACCGAATGAGATGATGACATACCTTCCCCCCGTCATTAAAGCGCCTTACGTGGATTGTATGCAAATGAGGGTATTGAGTCAATAGTGACCGCTATCTTCATGGCCCCTATTCACATACGTCACATTGCCGCCGGCGGTGTGTATAACCGGTGTCTAAAGAGAGAGTTTGATGCGGGTATCAACCCAATGCAGGGCGTCTTCCAGTGAGTGGAACACTTCGGTTTTAAGGTCGGTCTCGTTTTTGGCGCTGAGGTTAAGATAGGTCGCGTACATGCGGGCCAGGCCGTACATCAGCAGGTCCGGCACCACTATCAGATCGTAGGAGTTCGGCGTGCGGGCCGCGCTCGCTTTATGCATGCACTCCGAAAGGTGCGATATTTCCTCGCCGGTAACTTTTCCGGCGGGGCTGGTATTGGTGAAATCAGTGATAGCGAATTTGCAGGTTGGGCCTTCGTAATATTTTTTGATCCCGTTCGCCACGTCCTCAACGGTGCAATCGCCCGAATGTTCAGCGATGGACAGATCCTTTTCCTTGATGTATTTAACGACGAATCTTCCCATGGTTGTCCCTCTCAATACCGAAATAGCACTATGTTACTCTCTTACCCGTCTTGGGGTAATCCCGTATGAGCTTAATAAGCTCGCGCACCCACGCGTTGCTGCAATCCGCTCCGCACACTTCCAGGATATTTTTTTCCAGGCAATAGCCCTTGCATTGCGGGCTCTTGAACCTGGAGCGCCGGTGAACCGGGCCCGTGCACAGGGCCAGGAACTCCTGCACCTTCACGGCGAAGGTCGTATGGCATGCGGCATGGTCGAACAGATAGCTGCCTTCCGGCACCTGGCGCAGCAGCGCCTGGTACCCGGCGATGATAATATCACTGTCGGCAAGGAAAGCCTCCCTGGTTTTCCACACCGAGCCGCATGAACATTGATAAAATATTTTTTTCTCCATATAACTCCTGCACTGCGTTGGTCACTGCTCCGTTTTCCTTACCTTTAACAGTATCTCATCCATGCATCCGCCCTGATACAGAACTTCGTAGCCATTCCACACGAAGCCGGTATCATCAGACGATAATTCTATGGTTTGCCGTTTTTCCGGCGTTTTTAACAACAGCGTGATCTTTATTACCGGCGCGCTGTTTGCCGGCATGGTTTTCTCAACAATGCCGGTAGCGGTTATGCTCAGCCGTTCGTCTACCTTGCAGGGTTTCTCCGGCAGCAGAACATATTCGCCTTCCGGTATCCTCAGCACCCTGATGTACACCTCCCGGGGAGAGCCGCCGAGATAAGTGAACTCATACCCTTCCCAGATGATCCGGCGCCCATCGGAGGTAAGGCGCAGCGAGCCGCTTTTCGCCGGCGTATTAACATCAAGCGACACCTTGACGATAGAATCGTAGTCGGGCAGAACTTTTTCAACAATGCGGGAGGCAGTTACAGCCAGTGTATTGTCCACGGCGCAGGGTTGTTTCGGCCGCAGTGTAAAAACAATTCCTTCCGTCGACAACGCGGGGTTGGGCGGCTGGGCGGTGTTGGAAAGCTCCTGCCCCTGCACACCGGTGAAGAACACCGCCAGGACCGTATCTTCTTTGCCGCTGTTCTTTCCGTTATGGGGCGTATCGACCGCTTCACAATAAGCCTCGCCGGCCTTAAAAACCCGTGACGGCGCGCCTTCATAGTCGACGGTCAATTCACCGGAGATCAGGTAGGCGTACCCGGGCGCGGCGTGGTAGTGCCAGCCCGTTTCCTGCCCCGGACGCAGCACCACTTTCATGGCGGTGACCTCGGGTTTTCTCGTCAAGGGATACGCTACCGGCTGGCCGGCGGCGGTAACCGTGCTCACCAGGATGATTTTGCTCTCTACACCGGCGTTGTAGGCGGTTTCAAAGCAAAATCCGCGCTGAGGGCACAGAGCCAGCATAAGAACAACGGTCGCTGCGCAGCTGATTCGCATAGGTCCCCTTTTCGAGATCGTAATACTCTCAAGGCTGTCTGAAAAAATGACGGATCGTAAGTATCGGGTGCAGCAGCAGCATACGGGGCCCGCAAAACTTCATTACCGAGCGCATCTTTTCCCTCATGCCGGCAGTGTAACAGTGGATCCTGCATTCTGAGCAAGCCGGTTTAGCTTCTCCATGCGGACAGTTGGCCGTACGTTGTCGCGCATAATTCAGCAACGCGGTGCAATCCCCGCACAGTCCGGAAGACGCATGGCGCCGCCCCCGGCAATACATGCCGATCATTATCCCGACCGTATATGTTTCCAGTTCCGTGCGGCGCGTGCGCATTCTAGTGAACCATCCTGCGCATTTCTTGCTCGATACTTTTTGCCAGACTATCGCTGATCTTAGGATCGGCCATCGGGTACAAGCACCGGTCTTCATATTCAGTGTGTTGTATCAGGGACTCCACCGTGTCGGTCACCAGCTGTAGGAAATCTTCTTTTTGCGCTTTATCGAAACCGTTATGCATTTTTAATGCGTGAACATTTATCCTTTCAAAAGCCGACGACAGGGTTTGGTGCTCCCGCAGTATTTTATCAATAACGGCCGCTTCATCATCGTTCAGATCGGCGCTCTTCAGCAGCGCGCGTATCATCACTTCTTCATAGGCAAAATGCAAGGGAATGTGCGTATAAAAGAATTTCAGGGTATCCTGAATGTCTTCGTGAAAACCGGTGCCGTCCACTTGCAATATCAGGTCGCCGAGCAGTATGGCCTTTTCCCTGCCGTCCTTATGCGTCTTGTAAACCAGCTCCAACGCTTTTGTGTTCACCGTATCGCCCTCTTTGCCCGCCTGGCCCGTTTGGCTTTTTCTTTACGCAAATGGTTGTCCAGGTCTTCCGGCGTTTTAAGCAGTATATCGTGATAACCGCCGTGACGCTCGCAGTTGGTCGCTTTATGTTCCCTGCACCTGCGGGAACGTTTGTGGTAAATATCGCAAATATTTTTTTTGTTCAGGTAGATGCATCTGCCCTTTACCAGAATATGCCACCGGTGGTTGGAAATATAAATATTCACGGTATCGTAATGCAAATACCAGCGTAATTCGTCAACCTCAGTAGCGTTCACGGGCCGCGTTATGACCATGGAAAGGTCATGGCAGCAGTACGCCGGGCACCCCTTGCAGCCGGACTCATCTTTGGGGATCATCTTACTTTTTCTTTTCAATGTTACGTTCCTTTAGCCATATTACTATATTCGCGCTTGATCTCTTTTTTGTCGATCACCATCGTGCCTCGTTGTTCTGACGTCTAAAACAATCTGCCTTTGATGATCGCACGGCCTATGGTAAAGTAGCAGCCTGCGTCTGCCATGGAGAATAGACCAAGGCCCGCGAACGTCCAGGAGGTAAGGTGCAGGTTCAGCTTTTTAGCTTTTTCGTGCAGCATCGCGCTATCATCTTCGGAACCGCTCCGGGCTATTAGATAAATACACAATACAAGCAGCATGGGCAGAGAGTAGCCAATATTATACAGCAGTATATATCCTGCCGCCACAGACAGCTTCAGGTGCAGCACAGAATACATGCCAAGGGCGGCCAGATACGGCAGCGACATAGGGAACGAGGTCACCGATACCACCACCCCCGCGCAAAAAGCGAACAGGCTTGTCATGGTTCGCAGCTTTTCCAGAATACCGTTTTCAAGGCGGCTCTTTTCTGCAGGGTGTTTCCGGTAAAAGTACCACACACCGATAGCCGCCATTATAACGCCCATGATAAATTCTGAGCGATAATAGCTCAGGTTAGACAGACCGGCGGAAGAAGGAAAGAGCTTGCTCAGTAACGGGCGCAGCGTGTCCAGTGTCAGATACCCCGCGACGCCGCACGCGCAATACGCCCCCATCAGCCCGGCAAGATAACTTAACGAGTTCCGCAACGGCTTAGCCGTAGAAAGCAGCAGCACGAAAATAATTATCTGTTGCGTTGTAGACAAACTATCAAACAACGAGATCGCGATGGAATACCACGCCGTGTTCCCATAAAGTATCATGAATAATGTAGCGCCAGCCAGATCGTGGTACCCGCTGCCCCGGTCCACTCAGTTTCAAAAAGTTCTTGCGTACTTCCACCGCCCCATTTTGCCCAACCGTTACAAAAACCACCCGGCTGATTTAGCCGTGTGGTTTCGATATGACGCAAGGTCGCCCCCCGATTGATCGCATATGATAATTGTAACTCTTTGCAACGTATTTCTCAAGAAAAAATGTAGGTGTTTCGTTCTCAGGGAAATGCGTCAGTTAAAAGCGGAATGTATACAGCCGGAACAGGTGGGTCTTTTGTACAATGAACGTACCCCACTAAGGAGCGGTAACCATGATCACTATTTCCAAAACAAATATCGCTCAAGTTGTTTTAGCACTAGCCGTGACTTTGAGCCTTCAATGCTGCGCTACATATAGTTTTGCCGATGGTAACGATAATTACGATTTGAACCTGCAGCAATTCCCGATAACATATAACTACTTAAGATCCACCGCTATCGCGCCGTTTTATTTCACAAGAACGGATTGGAGCAGAGTTGGGATCGTTGCTCTTGGGGCCGGCATACTTTATACGCAGGACACGCATATACGGAATTATTCACAGGAAAACAGGACGGCCGCTTCCGATATCGTCCCCCGCTTTTTCACGCATTTTGGGGATGGCTCGTACCCCATAGTGATCCTTGCGTTGCTGTACCTGTACGGAGAATTCAACGATGATGAAACATACCAGAGGGCGGGCATGCTTTGCGCCGAGACAATGATCGTAAACTCCATCTTTACCGGCGCTATCAAACTGACTTTGCAACGGCCGCTGCCTAATACCGGTCTGTCGTATGATACCTGGTACCCGGGGCCCAGGTCTGTCGAAGATCTCGCGTTCCCTTCGGGACATACGTCTACCGCGTTCGCGTTCTCTACGATCATCGCTACCGAATTCTCAGATACCCCGGCCATACCCGTTATCGCCTATACGGCAGCTTCTCTTACCGCGATCTCAATGGTGGCTCTGGACGAGCACTGGGCCTCGGACCTTATCCCCGGGGCGGCCTTGGGTTACTATACTGCCAGGGAAATAGAATCCCTGCAAAAACATACACCTGCACTTGCATACCGGAAAGCCTCTTATTTCGCGTTTTTTCCCATGGTTTCCGGCAACAACGTTTCCGTGCTGTGTGTGTATGACTTTTAAAAGGACATCGGTGGTTATTTGGACGTGCTTTCCGCTACCACGCCTTTCAGCACTTTATCCAGTTTGTCGAAGGATTCGTTCCAGCCGACCCTGGCGCCGTCGCTGGCGTCGCCCGCGGGCATGCCGGCATGTTCCAGCGTCATTTTGGTTTTGGTATCCTGTTCTTCAAAGGTAATGGTCACGCGCAGTTCAAGCGGGAAATCACCCTCCATGCCGTAGTAAGAAGCAGGCACCACCGTGCCGTTCGCGTCGGCGAAAGAATCGGTCATCACCAGGCGGACGGGCTTTGCGATCTCCTCGTAGACGCCGGTGTTCCAGTACTCCTTGCCTTCGGGGCTGCGCATGCACGATAGATATTTGCCGCCTGCACGAAAGTCCATTTTCAAGTGTGGCACACTGAAATCTTTTGGACCCCACCACATCTTTAAAAGGTCGGGCTCCGTCCATACATGCCACAATTGGTCCCTGGTGGCGTCAAAAACGCGTTTAATTACCAATACGTGCATCTCTTGGGTTTTGGTTGTCATAGTTCCCCCTTGTATATGATCCAAAAATGGTTTTTGCGCCCGGGATTATTATGTTCTCCAGGGTATGCAAAACATTTCCCATCAATGTATCGTTAAATAAATAGTACTTGCTGTGCCTGCGGCAGGTGGCGGTAAATTCCATTTTGTAGGCTTCATCTTTTCCCAGAAAGTCGTATTCGGTGTTGCCGTTGTCAAAAGCGCTTTTTATAACGCTGCCGGAAGTTATCTGACCGGGTGAGATGTCTTTATACGACTGGTCGTACCCTATCTGATGGCCGTACATACGGTTTTTATACACACTAGTGAAGGAAAAGGCTATCGGTATGGCTTTATATTTTAGAACGGTTAACCGCAGCCAGCCATTAGCCGCCAGCATTTGGATAAGGGAGCGGTAATAACGTATCAGCTCCGGAGTGCCGGCCATGCCGGTGCCCTGCGTATATTTCCAGGTGCGCTTTGAAATATTTATCACATCGTCCGTTAACGCCTGCGCGCTGCCGCCCTGATAGCGGCACAGCTCGTAGTGCGGATCATTAAGATAGTTCAAAGAGTGCTTAAGGTTCTTACGAAAACCTTTTTTGCATTTTTTTAAATAGTCCTCCCATGTTCCTTCGATGTTCAGATACGGCGAGCGTTCGCCTTCCATTTCCCGGTATTTGGTTTTTTCGCCCAGCTCTTCTTTTATCTGCAGGTCCGCCAGTGAACCCTTCTCCAGCATGTCCAGCCATAGCACGTCGTAGCGAAACCCGTGGGAACGCAAGTAATTAAGGGCAGTGTACATGACCTTATGACCTGAATTGCAGATAATAGCCCCTGTGCGGGGCGAATGATAATTGGCCATGAACGAAACAACCCGCGCCGGCAGGCCCCTGAGCGTGGTCTTTCTAAATATCAGCGGCACTATCGCCAGACATCTTCACCGGGAGCTCTCATGACCAGTATCAGCATTTCGCTTCCCTGCCCGAACATCTGCCACCAGTGCTTGAACCATTCAAAGGTCATAAAGACCATGTCGCTGTCGCTTTCGGCCAACAGCCTGTTCCAGACCGGCTCCAGTTTCAGGAATTCTTCATATGTTGTTACAGGTTTTATCGTAAGCATATATTCACCTCCGCTAAATATCTATCAGCCGGGTATTGACCGGCGAACTGCGCGCGCAATCGGCCAACTTCACCAGGCTTTCACGGATAGACGCCAGTTCCGGGGCATCAATGGGCGGCGTCGCGGCTTGCGGCTCTGTATCCAGGGCATCTATCACGTCGCGCAGGCGCAGGTTGCTGATGTTGGCAGCCGGCTGGAACAAATGGTGCTCGGTGCCTGTTGTGGAAACCAGGTGTATCCGCATCAGGAATTGCAGCAGCCGTTGCGTAAGATACAGCGGTATCGTCAGGGTGGCCGAGATCTCTTTGGCGTTCGCCGGTTTTTCCCCTTTTGAAAAACGCAGGGCTATGTAATGCAGCACCCAGAGCGACAGTATGTCTTTCTCGGTCGCGCTCAGGTCCACTTCAGGTTTAAAACCGTAGGTCTCGGCGCTCTCCGTGGCATGTGCCATCTCACCGCCGAAAAGTACTATAAGCCAGCTTAACTGAAGCCATACCAGGAACAAGGGCAGTGCCGCGAAACTTCCGTAGATCGCGTTGTAGCTTGCGACGCCTATCTGGAATTTTATGTAGGCCCACTGCACCATTTCAAACAACGTTCCGGCCACAATGCCGCCCGTAAACGCCGCGGGCAGGCTTACCCTGGTGTTCGGCATGAAGATATACGTAAACGTGAACAACAACCAGATAATAACGTATGAGAGCACGTTAAAGAACAGCGCGAAAAGCGGGTCGAAGAGGGCCGGAAGTTTTGCCGACCAGGCTGCGTTCATGGTTTTACCGGCGATAAGCACCGTAACACTGCCCGAGGCTATGATCAGCGCGGAGCCCACCAGTACGGCTGAAAGATAATCCGCCACTTTTCTGGCGAGCGTTCTGGCGCGCTGAAGGTGCCAGATATCGTTGAAGGCCTCCTCAATATTACCCAGCATGGAAATAACGGTCCAGAACAATACCAAAATGCCGAGGCCGGTTATCAGGCCGCCGCTGCTTTGCGCCAGCATAGAGTGCGCGAAATGGAATATCATCTGCACGGCGCTTCCCTGCCATGCCGTGCCGCCTTTCTGCAGCTGTGCCTGCAATACCTGGTCCAGGCCGAAACCGCGCGATATCGCAAGCGCCATAGCCACTATCGGCACGACGGAGAGCATGGTATAGAACGTGAGAGCCGAGGCCCGCATCTGTAATTTGTCGGCATCAAATCGACGGAAAGCCGTTAACACTATGCGCAGATATTTTATGAAATGGCAGGATACCACCGGGCATCGGCTCAGCCGCACCCTCCATATGCCTTCGTTCATGAATGCCAGTAAATTTTTAAACATACCGTCACGATATATAACTTTCCTGTACCCGGCAATGACACTTTTCCATTTTTGCAGTACGCGGTTTTACTTTGCCGCTCCGGCGGGAAAAAGCGTCATGCATAGGAAGAAAAAGTACCTGTTTCCCGGGCGCGGGATTTATTATATTAGTTGCGGCCGCACAAGGAGGGAATTATGACGAAAACACTGGAATACGAGATCCCGTCGCAACATCAAAACGAGGTACCGGGCAAAGAGGACGTCATGAGACCGCAGCCCCTGGAAAAGGGAGAGTGGTACAGGGGCAGCGGGAAACTGGAAAACAAGGTCGCTATTATTACGGGCGGCGACAGCGGCATAGGCCGTTCGGTGGCATTGTTCTTTGCCAAGGAAGGTGCGGATATCTCTATTGTGTATTACAATGAGCATGCCGACGCGGCCAAAGCGCAAAGCATGGTGGAAGAGACCGGCAGAAAATGCATCATTACATCCGGCGACGTGGCAAACCCGGCCTTTTGCAAAGAGGCGGTGGCAAGAACGTTGTCGGAATTCGGCCATCTGGATATTCTCGTGAACAACGCCGCCGTGCAATTCATTAGCGACGATATTCGCACCCTCAGCGACGAGCAGCTGGAACGGACCTTTAAGACGAATATTTTCTCCTATTTTTATATGGTCCGGGAATCGGTGAAGTTCCTTAAGCAGGGAAGCACCATTATCAATACCGCTTCCGTCACCGCCTATCGCGGCAGTCCGAGGCTGTTAGATTATTCCGCCACCAAAGGGGCGATCGTCGCATTTACCCGCTCGCTTGCCGCCAACCTTTTGCCGAAGGGTATACGCGTGAATGCCGTGGCGCCGGGGCCCGTATGGACGCCGCTGGTGCCTTCAAGCTTCGCGGCCGATGAGGTAAGCGAGTTCGGTAAAAGATCGCCCATGCACCGGCCGGGCCAGCCGGAAGAAGTAGCACCGTCGTATGTCTTTTTAGCTTCCCGGGATTCGTCCTTCATGGCGGGGCAGGTGCTGCACCCTAACGGTGGCGAGGTAATTAACGGCTGATACCGTTTTTCAGACGGCGCGGGGTGTTCTTTGCAGGGCAAGGTGCAGAAGTTTTTCTATTAGTTGTTCGTAGAGAATGCCGTCTTTTTCTGCGGAAGCAGCGAAATCTTCGCCGCGCGCAAGCTCCGGGTTGGCGTTCGCTTCTATAATGTATACTTCTCCGTCATTCGTCAGGCGCATATCGAAACGGGCGTAGCCGTCCAGGTTCAGCACCTGATAGGCTTTTTTGCAGATATCATGGATCTTCGCCGCGACCGGTTCGGCGATGGGGCCGGCACACTCGTTGGTGATCCCCCATTTTTTCCGGTAGGCGTCATCCCACTTGGCGCGGTAGGTCGCTATCTTCGGTTCGTCGGCCTCGGCGTTCGCGAATTTCAGTTCCCAGGGCGGCAGCACTTTTATATTCTTCCCGTTGCCGAAAAGCCCGACGTAGAGTTCGCGCCCGGAGATATACTGCTCCACCATTGCATCCTTCTGCAAATGCTGATGGACAAAGTTCACGCGCTCGCGGCAATGCTCCCCTGTTTTCGCGCAGGAGCGCTGCGATATGCCGGCGGAGGCTTCTTCCTGCAGGGGTTTAACAAAATACGGGGCAGCGAAATTCGCGGCCGGGAACTTAACGGTTTCGCCTATATGATAAACGCAAAACTGCGGCACCTGGATGTTGTGATAGGTAAGCACTTTTTTTGTCAGCGCTTTATTATTGCAGAGCATCAGCCCCATGGGGCCGCAGCCGGTGTAGGGCACCCTGGCGAGTTCCAAAAGCGAAGGGATGTTGTGATCGTGGCAGTATTCGCCGAGGCACGATTCCGCCAGGTTGAATATCACGTCCGGGGCGGTCTTCTTTATGGTATCCAGCAATATAACGGGGTCGTTGTTAAACCCGGTGCTGGAAATAGCATGGCCGTGTGCCTGCAGCGCCTGGTAGACGGCGATCTCGGTGCTCCATTCCGGCGATTTTCTGAAACCGTCGAACGCTTTTTCCGCAGGCATGGCCGCTTCGCCGTCGTGCAATAACAAAACCTTAAGCTTTTTCATGCGGCCTCTTGATGCAGTGTTTTTCAAAACACGGCGCTGCCAGCGGCACCGCGTAAAAGGCCCGGCGTTTTCTGTAATGCGTGGCCAGTTGAGAGGTAAGACGGGCTATATTCCAGTGTTTGGAACCTGTGGCGACAACGGGCCGGCGGTGCGCGATGCGGCGCATCAGAGCGTCTACGTACTCCAGCTTGTGCAGCGCCTTCCAGCCCGCATAGCGTATGCGCCAGTTCAGGCCGGGGGTAAGCCAGACGGCAAAGGTTTCCGCGAAATCTTCGTCCGGATGATACTGGGCGTAGCCGTCGTCCAGGTGCAGCACAAAATTCCTGCTGGCGGGATGGTAGTGGTAGCGGTCCGGATACGGCGCGCCGAAACGCCCGAAAACGGCGCGCCAGCTTTCGCGCCGATAGAAACGGTACGCGTAGTTTATCGCGTGGCCGGCCTCGTGGCGCAGCAGTTTCATGCAGCCTGCGGGATCGCCGCCTTCCACGTCATGCATCATTTTTTGTTCCAGTTTTTTCAGACGGGGGTGTGCCAGGTAGAAAGGTATGCCGATAACCGGTTCTTTGTCCGGGGTGAGCCACTCGTCCGCCAGATAACAGGGCGGGCGAAAATTAAGGCCTTTTGAAGAAAGCTCGCTATAGAGCGCGGCTACCCGCCCTTCAAGCCAGGTGCCCTGAATGCGCAGGCCCAGGTCGCGGAACCGCAGTTTCAAAAGCTCTTCATTCGTCACAACGGAGAGATCGATAGTATCCTCCTGAACGCGCCTACAGGTATATTCTAGCTCATTGCGGGAAATTATTCTAGGGAATAAGTCAGGGAATTATGGAATACCCGTACCGCGCATAGCGGCTTTTAGCGCTATAATGTTTTACAACTAATTCTTACCGGGGGCCGTGCTATGGAAGAAAGAGTGACATTCATAAGTGAAGGAAAAAAGCTGGTTGGACTGGTGTTCTTTCCCGATGCATACCGGGAAGGGAAAAAGTACCCGGCGCTGGTCTTCGACGGGCCGATGACCGGGCTGAAAGACCAGGTAACGGCGGTCTACGCGCGCAGGCTTGCCGCCCACGGTTATCTCTGCTTAACGTTCGACCACCGGTTTTACGGCGAAAGCGAAGGAGAACCACGGCAGCTGGAAGCACCGGACAAGAAGGTGGAAGACATTCAAAACGCCGTCTCGTACCTGTTGATGCGCACCGATGTTGACCACACGAAAGTGGGGGCAGTGGGCATTTGCGCCGGCGGCGGCTATATGGCGAAAGCGCTGACACAGCTTAAAAGCGTGAAAGCTTTTGTCGGCATCGCCGGCTGCTACCACGACCCGAAGGCGATGCTGACCTGGCTTGGCGAAGAAGATTATAACAAGATCATCGCACGGTCCAGAACGGCGGAAGGAAAGTTCCAGAAAAGCGGCGAGGTGGAATATATACAGGCGGTGACAAAGGACCCCGCGGACACGAATGCCGCCATGCCCACGGAAGAACCTTTCCTGTATTACGGCACGGCCAGGGGTTATTCGCCGAACTACGTTAACCGGTTCGCGGTCATGGGATATGAAAGATTGTTAAGGTTTAACGCGGTGGACAGCGCCAAAGAGATGCAGGCGCCGACGCTGATAATACACGGCACGCACGATAACTTCTGTGTGCCGGACAACGCCCGTAACTTTTACGAGGGGCTTGCTATTGCGAAAGAATTCTTCTGGATAGACACCACGAACCACATAGACCTTTACGACCAGGATGTGTACGTCGATCAGGCGGCAGGGGAGGCCGCCCGCTGGTTCAACAAATATTTATTGAACCGGGCAATGCAATTTCCCAGACGGGTGACCGCGGCTGTTTAACTTAATTAACTGGAGGCAGTATGAATAAAGTTCTTATTTGTATTTTCACGTTTTTGCTGGTGACGCCTGTTATGGCGCAGGAATCCCTTGTGGGTTCCAGCCCGGAGAAAAGCGGTTATGCCGCGGCCGTCGTCGACGCGACCACGCTCAGCAACAATCCCGGCATTATAGCGGGCCTGCGCGGCGGCGTGATAATGGACAACAAACTCGCCCTGGGGGGCGGCCTGTACGGTCTGGGCGGCGCTTCCATCAAATCGAACGGGACCAGCGACACCGGTGATACGCTGTACCATCAATTAACGTACGGCGGCCTTGAAATAGAATATTTCTTCGAACGCGTGGACACGATACACTATTCGGTAGTCAGCCTTTTCGGGGTCGGCAGGGCCGCGCTGCACAATTCAACGACGGGGGCGAGCAGCGACGACAGCACTATCTTCGTTTTTGAACCGGGCTTTAATGCCCTGGTCGATCTGACGGATCATTTTCAATTCGACCTGGGCCTGCATTACCGCCTGGTTTCGGGGGCCGACACAAAGAACCTGCATAACAACGATTTGGACGGTCTTGCATTGGTGTTCGCAATAAAATTCAGCGGCATCTAATTTATTAGTTGCCGCTGATACCACCCGGGGCCGCCCGCCTTACTGCTGCATGGCGGGCGCCCCCAAAACCATATTTAATTTTACGTTCTTACCATTTTCCTGCCTTGGCCGGCTTTTTGCCGCCGGAGGCTTTGGCTGTTTCTTCGGCTGCACTGCTTGTTTCGTTTTCCTCGCTCTCGTCCGAACCTTCTTTACCATAATATCTGGCAGGATGTTTATCAAACTCTTCCTTATCTTCCTCAGAGCAGAAATACAGCGTATCCCCGTTGTATTCGCTGGTAAATTCAGAGTCCGTATCCACTTCCATACCGCATACCGGATCTATTGCTTTTGCCATGGTATCCTCCTTTTACAGCTGATATGCAATAGTACCAAATCCCATACCGGCAAAAAATGCCTTCCATGCCTCCGTGACTGACCTGGATGACCATGGCGAATAAAAATACATCCATTGTGTTCGGGACGTTGAACGCAATGGATGTATTAAGGTGAATCGTCTAAGCTAAGATGTTACTGAGCGGTGCCGGTTGGAGCCGGTGCGCCGGGGTGTTTTTCCTGATAGATCTGCTTGCTGCTCTGGTTCAAATTCTGTTTCAGGCTCTGGCGTTGCTCGGCCGTAAGAGGCTTGCCGCCGTTTGCCTTTATCATGTCCCGCTTTTCCTGCTTGTCGGCTTTGACCTCAGAGCGAAGCTGTTTGGCCTGCTCCTTTGTTAATTTACCGCTTTTTACACCCTGCTTAATGCGGTGCATCTGGTTCTTTTCCCGTGCGTTAATGACCGGGGTTTCCGCAAAAACGATAGAACCCGTCACCGACACCACACAGACCGCGACCGCTAAAATTTTTTTCCACATAGGTATCTCTCCTGATTAACAACAGTATTCCCCCGCCGCTTATTAATGTAACTATACCTGGCGTGACTGCTCCTCACCTCCTTTCAGTGTCGCCAACCACAACTTAGACTGCATACATTGAAAAAAGGTTTCATTGCCATAACCATTTTAAGCCGAGTGTTGTGTACACCACGTTCGTGGACAATATATTATAAGCGGCTTTTAATTGCAGAGTTGACAGAACCGTATAGTACAACGTGAAGGTGGACGAATCCTCCTGCGGCTGATCAAGCACATATACTGTCCGTGACCATGCATACTCAAGTTTTAAACAGTCAAGCGGCGATACCGCGATACCGGCGCAGGCACTATTGTCCGGAAAGCCGTCGATTGCTCCGGTAGCGGCGCCGAAGTTCGCGTTCTTCACGCCTTTTGATCCGGATAACCTCGTCAACCGCTGCGAAAATATACCAATGTCCTTATCGTAAGAATAGCGTGAATAGCCGGCGTTGAGATCGATCAGTTGGAAAAGAGTACAAGTGAGGCCGGGGCTGCATACTGTTTGCTTCAGTGAGTACCAGTCTGAGTGGTCGACTGCGAGAAGAATAAACTTGCCCTTTCTTAATGACTTTTTCTGATAAGTGTTGTAATCGATATATTCACCCAAAATATTTGCTCCATATGCCGCCGAAAAGCCCCAGGTGAAGTTTTCAGGCCCGGCTTCTTTCTCGCCGGCAGCAACGGTATCTGAACTGATTTCCGGCATTGCGCTGGTGTACGAAAAATTTGCGCCCCAGCCGGTCGATCTGGCGTCGTTCATTTCAGGCGAGTTAGAACCATTCAGACCGAATGAATAGTGCCCAAGCGGCTTGAAGGTAAGAGCGGCGGTGTAGGTTTTAGTAATGTCCCCGGAAGTTGAGGTAGAACTGGCTGCCTGCTCATAACCAATTGCAAAATTTAATTGGTTTGTCAGATCCGCATCGAGGTTTAATACGCTGTCCTGGTACGAACCGGGCCCCTGGGTATTTTCAACGCCAAGGTCCGCGTGCGACGCAACCGAACAAGCACAAAGCAGCACGCCCAGAAAATAACTACATCGCAAAATAGATCGCTTCGTCATTGGTAACCCTTCGTTTCGCCACCAGTATACAATGTAAGTAGAATTAATACAAGGCGCTTGCAATGGGACGCAGGAAAGGGTTATAATCGTTATATGAATACAAAAAGTATTTTTTTACCTTTAGGCTGTGCGCTGTTTGCGGCATTTCTTGTTGGATGCCAGACCATGGCTCCGCAAAGACCGCAGACAATACCGGCCGCGCCGCAAAACGATACGGCCAGGATCAAAGGCGGGCTGAAACATGCCCTGCAGGAGAAATATTTTGTGAGGGGTGCCGAACGGGCCCGGCTATTGTCCGAGGCAAAAGGCTCCTTGTGCGGGAACCCGCGTGCCACAAGCGGAGATTTACTGCAATTATTGAACACCTGTTACGGCGCTTCATTATCGGACGAGAGGACAGCCGCCGCGTATTACCTGTTGTCGCTCGGCTTTCCCGCATACACCACTGTCAACGGCGCGGAGGAACTTAAGAAATTCGGGATATCGTATGACAAGGATCCGGCAAACCGGTTGGTGGACCCGCCGCTTATCACGCTCAGCGAACATTTCACCGGTACGATGTGGGGACAGAAAGGTTTTATCGACCTTCTTAATTCACCGACGGAAAGCGATTACCGCAAGGAATCTGCCTTCATGGACCTGCCGCCGCACAATTGTTTCGCGGAAGTAGTTATTGTTGAGATCCCCAGGTTTTTGAACGATCACCCCGACACACGCTATAGACTGGAAGCGCTTTATTCGCTGGCGCGCGCCTACGACACTTTGTGGTGCCTCTCTGTTATCCCCGCCCCGCAGCTGGACGCACTCGGTTTGGATTTCACCGCCGTGCGCTCCGGCTATTTCGCCCGGCAGGGCCCAGCCGCCCGCGACAACGCGATCCGCCTGTACCAGCAGATACTCAATGAGTACCCGACAAGCACGGAAGCAAAATATAATGCCTTTATTCTGCCGCTCCTGAACTCCTCAAAAGACACCGGCGCCCGCGACTACTTCCATTAACACACCAGCAGTAAGTTCAGAAAAATTATTCCCTTTTAAAATATGCGTTGTTTGTAGGATTTATGTGAACTTTTGTATAATGTTCACACTTCAGCGAAATGAGGAGCGAAAAAGTGAGCGATAACAAAACAGAAACCTGGACCATATGGGTTGCTTTGTCACTGTCCATAATGGCCGTTGTTGCGGGCGTTGTAACGTTGTATATGGGCAAATACTCGTCGCGCACCGCCCTTTTGCAGGGGCAGATAACCAACCAGTGGTCGTACTACCAGGCCAAAAGCATAAAACAGCACGCTTACGAGATACAAAAACAGAATCTGGAACTTCAGCTGGCGGCCCAACGATGTGTATTCACCAAAAGCGTTCAGCAGCAATTTGATAAAACCATAGAGCTGGATGCTTCCAACATCACTCGCTACGGCGCTGAAAAGGACGACATCAAGAAACAAGCCGAAGCAATGGAAGCCGATAAACTACTGAATCAACAACGCTCAGGCAAGCTAAGCATTGCCCTTATCTTTTTGCAGATAGCCATAATGCTCTCGTCGGTTACATTGATCACCAAACGGCGTCCCCTATGGTACGTCGGCTCCATATTGGCATTGTGCGGAGGGTATTTTGCTATCGTCGGTATCTTCCTTACAAAATAGCGGGTTATTCACCTTCCATTAACAACAAATCGCTCAAGTAACTCTAAACAAAAAGACCACACGGTAACAGGGTGTGGTCTTTTATTTCGTATTGTCCGGGGCCGGTGCACCCCGACAAACCTCCAGAATACGGACAGCCGCCGGGGGTATCGGACTATGTAATTTGAACCCTTCATTATGGTAGCCTGTCGATATCTACTAATTATATAAAAGTGCTGGTCATGGACATTAGAAGAATATCGGCAGTTCAATAATCAGGAGCTATTCTATGAATTCTATCCCTGTTGAAGAGATGCAATACAGATTACTTGGCAGTACCGGCGAACAGGTCTCAGCTATCGGCCTTGGAGGGTGGCACCTGGGGCAGCCGGCTGTCAGCGAACAGTTAAGCATGCGCATTGTACGCTCAGCCATAGACCGGGGTATTAATTTTATGGATAATTCCTGGGATTATTTCGACGGGGCGTGCGAATTGCGCATGGGCAAGGCGCTGGGCGAGGGCTACAGGGAAAAAGCGTTCCTTATGACCAAGATAGACGGACGCTCGGCCTCGGAGGCTACCCGGCAGCTGGAGGCATCGCTGCGCAGGCTGAAGGTAGAGACCATTGACCTTGTGCAGCACCATGAGGTTATCAGGTTCGATGATCCCGACAGGATCTTCGATGAGGAAGGCGCGAATGCCGCCCTTATCGCCGCGCGCAAGGCCGGCAAGCTGCGCTTCATCGGCTTTACGGGGCACAAAGACCCGAAGATACATCTGCGTATGCTCGCGGTCGCGGCCGCGCACAATTTTTCATTCGATGCCGTTCAGATGCCGCTGAACGTTATGGACGCGCATTTCAGAAGCTTTGAAAAAGAGGTGCTGCCGGAACTGGTAAAACATAACATCGGTGTTCTAGGAATGAAATGCATGGCCGACGGTATAATACTCAGCTCCAAAACGGTAAGCGCCGTGGAATGTCTGCATTACGCCATGAACCTTCCGACGTCCGTGGTAATAACCGGGATAGACAGCATGAAAATACTTGATCAGGCCTTCGAGGCGGCCCGCACATTCCGCCCGCTCAGCGCGGAGCAGGTGAGCGCGCTGCTGCAAAGAACAGCCTCGGCTGCCGCGCACGGCCAATTCGAGCCGTTCAAAACTACATCCCTATTCGACGGCACTGCCTCCAACCCCGCCTGGCTGGGAGAAGAACCGCGGCGCCTGCGGGTGTTGGTAGGGTAAGCCAATGCGCTCTACAATGTCACAACATTATCGAATATCTAACTGCGCCGTTCCTGGGCCTGGCGGGCGGTTGTCCGTACCCACAGGTCTTCAACGGCTTTGCGCGCCCAGGGTGTTTTGCGCAGGAACTTTAAGCTGGACTTTATACTCGGCTCGTTATAAAAACACCGCACAACAATGATCTCTGCAAGCTTCGGCCAGCCATAGGTTGTAACCAGGTGCTCAAGTATCTTTTCCAGGGTAACCCCGTGCAAAGGGTCTTTAGACGTGTGTTCAGCCATAGCTTCCTTAGTACGTATTAATATCTAAAACCCTGCCGGTGTTACCTGTCTTTTTCAACAACATGCTCTATGGAAAAGTCCGCGCGTAGACGCTGTATCACATTCGATGCTTTTTCTTTCTCGGCGGTATTCACCCGTTTTAAACGCATCCTATCTCCCATTGTGCCGCGTGGGTATTTCTTATCAGCGTTCCACGGTGCCCGCGGCTTTTTCTGCCAGCCACTGCTTCGCTTTTTCGATATCGCGATATATCATAAAATGCTCGGTCTCGCCCATAAACCCTTGCAGCATACGCATTATCCCATACGTCGCCAGCCCGCTGACGACCACCGCGAAATGGCTATCCCGCAATTCCTGAATATGCGCCTGGATATACAAAGCAACACTTTTACCGAAACCCTTTTCCGGGACGACGGTAATACTGCGGCGATCGATCAGAAAGCCGTACCCCGGCTTAAAAAGCGGGTCATGAAGAATAAGGTTCATTACCTTATTCCATTCAAAAAAACTGAGAAGGTTTTCCGTGTAAGTAATACACACAAGGCCCGCCTGCGTGTCTATTTCGTAGCGCATGCTCGTTGACATAAAAATCCTTTTTCGGCAAGACCGACTCTATCGATCTACGGTGTTCCTTTAAGCGCATCTTTATACAGCATGTCTGATTTGGTTATGTGGTTCACCCACCAATCTTTAAGGAACGCCAGCAACTCTGTGGGGTCGCACTCCGCGCCTGACAGTGCAGCCATTCGTGCGCGATAAGCGTTGTGACTGCTGTTTTGCTCTTTTAGATCGCTATAATTTACATCCCCAAGCAAAATTTCCTCGTGACGAAAATGATAATCAGCATAGGCGCGCAATTGGTTCAATAATTCACTAAACCCTTCCGACGCCTTCCCATTGCTTACACGGTCATATAAGGTATTAATTATGCCGACCAGTTTTTCATGCTGCAAGTCAATGGAAGGAACGCCTACAGAATAGTTACGCTGCCAAACAATGTAAGCCATCGCACCGCCTTATAAATATGGGGTCTTCTATATTTCCCTGCTGTCATACGCCCAGTGTAACAACGCCTGGCGTTGTCTGGGCCTGCACGCAATATCTCCGGGCGCGCAATTCTTTCGCAGCTGCGCTCCATGGCGGCGAATGGCAAGCCACCGTACTATTTGGATATTGTCCTCAGCAGGCAGGCGCCGCCCGCTATAGTACCTACAGTACCACTGGAACCAGCCTCTCGGATCGGAGCTGTATATCCACCCTTTCTTTCGCCACACGGAGAGCGGCTGGCTGGCGTTAACCTTAAAATAATTCAGCGAGGCATCATGCCGTTCGCGGCACAATTTCGCGCCGGCAAACCAATCCGCGGGAAATTCTTTCCGGCAATCAGTCATATATTTGCCGCCAAAGACACCCAGCCTCAGCATCTGTTTCGGCGTCAATTCCGGATTAAAACGCTCATCAAAATTGCAACCCGGTTTCTCAACCAATTCATAACAGTAATTCTTCTGCATCATATCGTTGACGATTACTTTCTTCTTCATATCCGCCCCAACTGTATTGCTCTATTCATTTTTGTCTTCCGATATTGGCGGCTATTTTGCCATCGTTGGCAACTTCCTGACAAAATAGCAGGTTACTCTATTATAACCCTATCACAAAACTGCGCATTGAAATTGATGCGTGCTGGAAACCCTCATGGATGTACTCGAGTTTTTCCCCCTTGCTCCTTAAAGCGCAGGCATACAGCATGGGGAGATAATGCTCGTTTGTTGCAACGGCATAGGCCGCACTGCGGTTGTCGCCGTAGGCTATAAGTTTATCATCGTTCCCTGCGTTCAGTGCGTCTTTAACATATCTGTCAAAATCCAGCGCCCACCCGGGCGAGTGTTTTGCGAACTGTGCCCAGTCTATCATAGAGAGGTTATGAACTATATTGCCGCTTCCTATGATAAGCACACCTTCATTCCGTAACTCAGATAACAACCTGCCAATAGCAAAATGTTCCCGCGAGGGTTTCGCCGCGTCCAGACTGATCTGAATTACCGGAACATTGCACTGAGGGTAGAGGTGTTTAAGCACAGCCCACGTCCCATGGTCAATACCCCGGGCCATGTCTAAACCGGCATTAGCGCCCAGCAAAAGCCGCTTCGTCTCTTTTGCAAGCGCCGGCGCGCCTTTCGGTTTATACTTAATGTCATACAGTTCTTGCGGGAAACCGTAAAAATCGTAGATCTGCTCCGGTTCGCTCGAACCGGTAATATATGTGCCGTTGGTTTGCCAGTGGGCCGAAATGCAGACAATAGCTTTTGGCGTTTCCATGCTTTGCGCCACCACATGAAGCGTTTTTGTAAACGCGTTGTCCTGCAGCGCATTCATCGGTGAGCCGTGCCCGATAAATATAACCGGCATACGTTTTTTCATCAGCTGTCCGCCCTTATTGTTGACGATCTACTTGTCTGCGACCCCTACAAACCCCGATGTCTTCATTCCATAATTTCGGTTTTCCGGCTGTAAAGCTCTTCATCATTTCCTTGCATTCGGGAAGGTTAAGGTTTATCAGTTTTACGCCTCGCCTGCGAGAGTAGCTTTCCGGGCCCTTGAAGGTTGTGTTTTCGCCTATCTTTTGCACCCTCCGGTTGTGACCGCGCCCGATGATCTTACCGCAGCGCTTCACGGTCGCTTTCATGTCAGCTTGTCACCTCTTAAGTTAATTCTGATCCAGGGCCTTGTTAGTTTGGTCTTCCATATTCTTTACGGCGTCATTCGCCTTGTTGGCCGCGTCCTGGGCCAGCGTTTTCGTCTGCACTTTGCCGATAACATCCCCCGTGTACCGGTCCTGGGCATTGCGGGCCGCGTCCTTCAGCCCGCCCCGCGTGTACCAAAGATACAAACCGCCGATCACCAACAACGCCACCACAACCCCAACGATAGAGATCCCCCTGCTATTGCGCCGCATTTCCCGCTCCTTTCAACAACTAATTACCCAAGGATGTCCCTATTATTCATTATAGATTCCCATTGATCGGGATCAGTGTCCCATGCCCCAACACAGTACCGTTAAGTTATCAAGTTGACTCCGTCCCGGATAGCCCCTATTTGCTGACCCTTCGGGCTTTCCAGAACCTGGCATGCCAGTATGGGTCATTCAGGCTGGAGCGCGTTACGCCTTTGCTTAATGCGGCATGGATGAAATCGTTATTGTCCAGATATATTCCCGCGTGGTTCTGGTTTACGCCCAGCTTAAAGAACACCAGGTCACCCGGCTGAAGAAGTTCAACGGGAATATCGTAGCCGACTTCGCCCTGTATGATGCTTTCTCTGGGCAGTTGTATGCCAAACTCTGACAAGAATGCCTGGCAGATGAATCCTGAGCAATCAATGCCATTTCTGCCCGAGCCGCCGTATACGTACTTTGTGCCCTTCCATTTCTTAAAATGAGCAAGCAATATGCTTCTGGTAACCGCCTTGTTTTGCAAAAGCGCGGAATCACCGTTATTTTCAAGACGCACCAAGTCGCTTCGCTCCTGGTCGTTAAAAACTGTCGCGCAGCCGCCAAGCCCCACGAGTGCAATAATAACTACAATGCTCTTATAAATGCCTGTCTTCATTTAATACAATCTCGTCTGACACTATTCCACTGCTTCCAGTTTCAAGAGCTGACCCCGTTGAGTTTCAGCCCGCCTACCGGACAGGAAACGATCGTTTCAAATAATTCCTGCCTTAGTGCTATGGTCGAACTATTCAGTATCTTGACATCTTGACAACGTCCCTGATTGTCAAGGTCACCCGGCTGAAGAAGTTCAACGGGAATATCGTAGCCGACTTCGCCCTGTACGATGCTTTCTCTGGGCAGTTGTATGCCAAACTCTGATAAGAATGCCTGGTAGATGAATCCCGAGCAATCAATGCCATTTCTACCCGAGCCGCCGTATACGTACTTTGTGCCCTTCCATTTCTTAAAATGAGCAAGTAATATGCTTCTGGTAACCGCCTTGTTTTGCAAAAGCGCGGAATCACCGTTGTTTTCAAGACGCACCAAGTCACTTCGCTCCTGGTCGTTAAAAACTGTCGCGCAGCCGCCAAGCCCCACGAGTGCAATAATAACTACAATGTTCTTATAAATGCCTGTCTTCATTTAATATGATCTCGTCTGACACCGATACTCTATAGCGACTTTGCTGCGTTACTGTATTTGATCAGCTGAAATATTCCAATCTTCTGTTCGTGCTCGCCCGTGTAGGCCACATAACCGCGCTTTACACGGCCAGCAAATACACCTGAGAAATAATTAAGCTGCTTGAACCATGACATTTGGAATGTTTGGGCGGATTTTATTTCATAAGGAACCAGTTCATTCCCGGTCTTGAAAACAACATCCACTTCGTTTTGATGGCTGTCTCGATAAAAATACAACGCGGGATCCAATCCGGCATTCAACCGTTTTTTCACCAATTCCATAAGCACCAGGTTCTCTATTAATGATCCGCGCAACGGGTCACGCATCATTTGCGTAACATTTTCAATGCCCAGCAAATATGACGCTACGCCAACATCATAAAAATACATTTTTGGAGATTTAATCAGCCGTTTTCCTATATTTTCGTAATATGGCTGCAGCAAAAATACTATATAGGAAGCTTCTAGTATAGAGACCCATGATTGTATGGTAGTAATAGAGACCCCAACCTCATTAGCAAGATTGCTAGCTACAAATATGCTGCCTATCCTGCCCGCGCACAGCCTGACAAATTTTTGGAATAGGTGCAGGTCTTTTATCTGTATCAGCTGCCTAAGATCCCGTTGAATATAGGTCTCAAAATAATCCCGGTAAGCTTTTGCCGGCTGTATCTTTTTCTCATGTACCCTGGGATAAAAACCGCTTAAGAGCATATCATCAACCTGCGGCTGTTTCCGCATCTGGGAAAGTTCCGCAATGGAAAACGGCAGAAGTTTAAGCATCGCGGTTCTGCCCGCCAGAGATTGCGAAATGGTGCCGGCCAACTCAAGCTGCTGGCTGCCAGTAAGAATGAATTGCCCGGTTTTCCCCGTTTTGTCAACGATGCCCTGAATATATGACAACAACACCGGCGCGCGCTGTATTTCATCAATAACCGCCCCGCCCTTAAGGCCGGCAAAAAACCCACGCGGGTCACCGATAGCGGCCTCGCGAACATCAGGGTCCTCCATGCTAAAATATGGCTTTTTGGGGAATGCGGTTTTTGCAAGGGTGGTTTTTCCAGACTGGCGGGGCCCCGTGATGGTAACCACGGGATATTTCTTGGCGGAACACAGCAACTCTTTATTTATCTCGCGCGTTATTATCATACAAGAATAGTACCACACGTCTGTGCAAATGTCAAGTACAACTTTATAATTACACAACTACCGCTAACTAGTTAACTCACTCCGAACATCCCCTGGCGAGTTACTTAAGTCACTTAGGTCTGACACCGTACCCTTTATGAACCGCCTGTTCCGATATCTTACTCTTTTCGCCTGGCTTTCACTCTCAAGAGGGCAACAATTTTATTAATATCATCGATGTTATGTCTTTTACACAATCCTACGAAGCACTCATAAGTTGTGTTGGCATCTGAAAGTGCTCTGTGCTGATCTTTAAGCCTTACCGAATACCTTGTTGCCACACTTTCAAGCTTGTGACTAGTGAACTCCTTATCCAATTTTCTTGATAAGAATAAGAGATTTATATGTTTAGCCATATCAACAAAGTTTTCGCCCAACGAATTCCTCAGGAAGTGCATATCAAAATGATTCGTGCTATGCGTTATTATGTAGGCGTCTCTAAGTAATTCGGCGAGTTCGCTCTTGATTTCTTTAATAGGAGGCATATCTCTCACCATAGCGTCGCTGATGCCGTGAACACTTTGAGCAGCAAAAGGTATTTTAAATGGAGGTTTTACCAGCTGGCTGTATTTCTTTACTACCTTGCCCTTTTCAACCCGTATCAATCCTACTTCAACAATTTTATCGAATTTCGGTGCAACACCGGTGGTTTCAAGGTCCAGGAATACAACATTGCTGTTCTTCATATATTTCTCTTATTTATGCGTTCGTTCGTGGGGATCTTAGTCGATATCTCACGAAGATCTTTGTTGGGAAATCTTAGAAAATTCGAACCAATACCTTTTCTGCCCGCATATCTCTCAGCAATGTATCTACCTGGTCCATTGTATATTTCTTCCCATCGGCCATCTTTATCAATTGCAATACCTAAATAATAATCAGGAATAGAGCTAAACGTGAGGTGGTCTTGGAAGGTTGCTTTTATTTGTACTCTGCGATTGTCGGAGGTTGTGCCGTCGTGCTTTGGCTGCGACACTTCATCAAGTATGATGTCATATGCAACCGCGGCCAATACTTCGCCGATATCTCCTACCAAACGGCCATCAATGGTAAACTGCCGCTTAGAATCCGGAAAGGCCGCCTTGAGCCCATCGATGCCTTTAAATATGTGGGACAAAGATTCAGAAATAAATTTGTTTTTCACGTTCTCCCTCAATCGTATCTTCTAACAACTTCAGTATTCCAATCAAATTGTCTTGTCAATAGTTGAGGCCTGACCCCAACTTCCCGGTTTCTGACCCCAACTTCCCGGTTTCAAGGGCTGACCCCGTTGCCTTTTGGAGGTTCGCTTCGTCGAACGCTGCCGATAGGTGACTGAAGTCCCCAACTATCGGGGAGCTTCTTGAGATAGCCAAACGGGTTCCAAATAGTTACATCTTTGCAGCACGGACACATCTACTACTATTTCGACGGTGCAAGGCGCACCTTATTTTTTGTTATCACCTACTTGACAACTTCCTCAATAGGTGACCCCGTTGCCTTTTTCAACGTCCCCGATTGCCGCTAATTCAATACCTTATTGCCTAAGGGCGTCCCGCATTTCCTATGTCACTATGTCCTAACCTGTTTTAACTAGAACCCATCTATTTCATCAGCAAATTAATTTTATTTAACTTTGCCAGGCCATATCTATTTGAACCTTTTAATTCATGCTCCCAAAATCTTATTACGCGCCACCCCATTGCCCTCAGTGTTTTGACAATTAGCCTGTCTCTTTTTACGTTTCGAGCAATTTTTCCCTTCCAGTATACCCTATTGTCGAACGGTAATCTTAAATGAACCGGACAACTATGCCAAAAACAACCATCAATGAAAACAGCAATCTTATTCTTAGGAAAAACGATATCAGGATTCCCTGTCAATTTGTAGGATCTTCGCCACCCCTTAATACCGTTTTCTTTTAGTAATGTAACAAACTTGAGCTCAGTGGATTTGTTTCCTTTCGATCGAACAAGAGACATTATACGAGAACGCTCTTGTCGAGAAACATTGTCCATAGAAAGCTATTTAATTACCTGTATCCAGGAGTTGTCAAACTTGAGGGTTTTGAGGATGGTTTCTTTATCTAACTTGGGAGGTTTCTTAATGCGGATTGCAACTCGTTGTTCAGGAACTTTTTCTAGCACTGTAAACTGGGAGCCGTGAGGTTGCCATGTAAAGATGTGTTCTTTCGTCTTTGCGTCAAATCCAGTTAAATTTTTATTTTTATTCCATTCCCAATAATAACCTTCTTGAGAAAACTCTTCAGTATTAAATTCATACGCAGAAAGTTCGAGCAAATCGTCGGATTTAATCAGTACGACTGTTCTAAGATTTTTGAAAGCACAGCGCACTTCAGCTACACGCGCGTTCCATATTGCCAATATTTGCTTGCCTAATTCATCGGGATCGCAATTAACTATTTCACCAGCTCCAAAAGAATAAATGGGAGAATTGCGGCCAGATATTAGACGAATTGCTGAAGCCTTAAATGGGTTAGCATTTTTAACGGTTTTTGCGCCCCAAGCTGTCTTACCAGAAATAATATCATCAAGCCCAACGTTGGAGGGTTTCCATTGCGCGCCAACCAATCTGGCAAAAATCTCTTCCCAATCAGTGCCTTCCAGTCTTGGAGTGCCTCTTGATGCAAGAAAATAAACTATCTCTCTTCCTAAGTTGTAAGCAAAATCTTTAGGAAACTTGTTCAATGGATATGGAGCACCGTATTTGTCTACAATCCTGAGCTTAGGACCTTTCATTATGGGTTTATTGGATTCTCACACCAAAATAATTGTTTCTCGATTGAGGGATACGATAACGGATAACTTTTGTCATCTTTCCCAAGCGACTTTAGAACATTCCTTATCACTGCTTCCGCCATAGGAACCGGCAGACTATTGCCAGCTTGTTTTCTAGCTTGCGAATCATTGCATATGATTTTATAAGAATCTGGAACACCCTGCAATCTAAACATTTCACGAGGAGTTAATCTTCTTTCCCCGTTAACTAACAAGTAGTTATAGGATGCTCCCGCCCTTAGTGCGCATGAGTACGGATATGCGCTTACGTGACCAGCTTTATTCTCATGCCAGATCATTGGCTCTTTTGTAGGCTTTAAATGCTTGAGCCTCTTTTGCCGTATTCTTTCGGAAGCGTAATGTTGTTTAGATACATTCTTTTCTAAAATCTTCGAAAGAGGCTTCATCGGCACATTGCCAACAGGCCATTCAAATGAACATGGATTTTTGAAACCAACTATAAAAATTCTTTCTCTCTTCTGCGGCAAGCCAAAATCAAGCGCATTGAATACCCTATAATCCGCATGATATCCTAAATCCCGTAAAGTCTCCATAATTCGAGAAATCGTGCGCCCCTCATTATGTCCTTTCAGAAGTTTCACATTTTCAAGCACGAAAGCTTGGGGATTTTTAGCTTCAATTATTCTTGCAATATCAAAAAACAGTGTGCCTCTTATATCCGCAAAACCTTTCATATTGCCAATAATACTGAATGGTTGGCACGGAAAGCCTGCCAAGAGAATATCATGATCTGGTATATCTTCGGCAGCTACTTTCGTTATATCGCCATTAGGAAACTCACTGAAATTATCGTTATACTGTTTCTGACAATTGGGATCAATATCGCTAGAGAATTTGCATTCCGGTATGATGTTAAGACCCCTGCTCGCTGATTCAATGGCAAGCCTAAATGCCCCTATGCCGCAGAACAAATCGACAAATCGAATTGTTTTTGCTGGTGTCTCGGAAAGAATAATTTTTTTTCGCATTTTTTTCATTTTTTTCACCTTCAACCCTTTTAGACTTGAAGGCTATAACACATAAACTAAATGGATTATAGCATATTTCAAGCCCTGTAATTTAATTCTTTATTATGCCAATAACCTTTCCGCTTATGCTGAAATCATCATCTGGATGAAGATAGATCGGTTCATAATCGAAGGACGAATCTGCACGAAGAACAACTTGTCCATTTTCTCTATCATCTATAAAACGTTTAATTGTCCCTTTATTATCTACAATCGCAACAACCACATCCCCGGTATGAGGAGTTTTATCAAGGCTATCAATTATTACATAATCGCCGTCTTCAATACGCTTTCCGTTAATTTCTGCCCTATTCATCGAAGAGCCGCTTGTTTTGATTGCATATAAACCTTTAGGTTTTGAACGTCCCACAAGCCTGCTTGAAACACGTAGAAAGCCTTGAAAGTTCTGCTCAGCATAGATAGTGGCAGGACCACAATTTGCAGTGCCGATGACAGGAATTGAAAAAATATTTGAGGTCGTCTGTAATAGTCCCTGGGCCCATCCAGGAGAGGCCGAAGAACGATCCATCTTGCCCGTAGCACGATCAATGTTCAAAAACCCTTTTTTCTCTAACTGCATAAGATGATGCTTTATTTTTTGAGGAGATTCGCCTGGCATTCCGATATGATTTGCCATTTCTCGCAAACTTAACTGCGCCAGATTTTTCTTTTTAGACAAGGCAAGCAACTGCTGTTGGATGGTGTGCATGCTTAGACTGTAGCAGATAATTTCTTATATGTCAATAACATTATTAAGTCCTTAAAACTTGACACAATAAATATAATTTGTTAGTTTAATATATAATTTGTTCGCAGGTCTAATTCTTAGAAACATTGTAGGTCGATAAGAAATAGCGAATGATTATTCAAAGTGAAACCAAGCTATATTGAATGGTATTAACAGAGAGGTGAGCTATACTATGGCACAAAATGAGAGAACTTCGTACCGTATTGCGCGAATCGCATCTAAACTGCTACGCGATGGAAGATCGTCAAAAGCGGTAAAGTCAGTGGCTGCATCTGTTCTAACACAAGCACCTGACCACCACCGCCATACAAAATAAACTGATACGGTTTATCACACATTATGCAGGCATATCGGAACGTCAATCCGCGACGCCTGCATATTTGCTTATATTTGATAAAATACCTGTTAACGACACTCATCATTAGGCATGAAAGAATGTTGCCTGCCTATTATGAGGCGGTTAAATCTGCATTGTTTAGAGATTGTATTTGGTTCAAAAAAGGAAAGTCAATGCTAGCTGTTATTAGAGATTGAGGAAACAACAGGCGTAACGAGTGGTCTAACAAGAATGAAAACGTTGCATGACTTTAATGCCGGTGCCGGTGTGCCGGTGTGCCGGTGTGCCGGTGTCAGACTTGACTTTTTGACTAGTTCGCAGTTCATGAATGTCTGGTTTTTATATTTCACCCTTGATCGCGCACAGCTTTTGCAATCAGTCTTTTTTCATCTTCTTTCTCAGCAAGTTCACTTCCTTCCTGATCTTGTCGATGTCTTCGACAAGCACGGCGAAGTCTTTTTGGCGCGCTGAGTCAATGCGCAAGCGGTTGATGTTCATGGAAGTTACGGTTAGGGTATCCTTCATATAGCGGTACAGGTTTTCCAGATCGCCGAGCCGCAAAAACCCTGCCATCCCCTACATCTGTTGCAAAATTTGCAACAGATGTTTCCCTTGATAATTCATGCTCTTTGTAGATATTCCTGATGTGCCGCGAAATAACAGACTTATCCCTTCTAAACAGTTTTGTAATCTGAAGCATATTTAGCCACACCGTTTCTTGTTCAAGCCGCACCGTTAGCCCGGAACCTCCATCCTTGAGCGCATAAATCGTAAGTCCACCTTTGTCTTCCATGTGAATTACTCTCCTAATTTAAGATGTCAGGCTATATTTACTTAACCTATTCCCTGGGTTCCCCATCGCAATTCATCCCCAGCAGCAACTTTACGATGTCCGGTGCGCGGGCGATCTCTTGCCGTATTTTGCCGTACTGCGGGCCGAGCGGGACCTTAAGCCTGTCCGCTTTGTTGACGTACGCCATCAGATTCATCAACTTGCTGGTTTCTCGTATAACCTTAACAGAAATTTCGGCAGCAGTACGATTTTTTGTTATGTCAAAAGACAACTTGATTACGCAAGACTCATTTAGAGCGTAAATTGTATCGCGTTTTCTCACTTGATTTACCGTTGCTGCGCAAACGTGGAACTCCGGGACGTTGTTAAGTAATGAAGTATTGACCTACACCAACAAAAACCACCCGGCTAATAGTGCCGTGTGGCCTGAATTATGCGTCCTTGTAGTTGTTCGCTTCTCCCCTGGGTGCTTGCATAGGCTAATTGTACCTCTTCGCGACGGGTAATTCAAGAAAAACTGGTCGGGGCGCGGCAGGGTGAAAACGATCAGTTGGTTGTATTGAAGGGCGGCGGCGGTTTTGGCAGAATGTGGGAATATTGCTGGTAAGGGAGGATGGCATGGACAGGCGGGGTTCTGCTATGTTTATGAGAAAGGTAATAGTGTTTATGGCAGTGCTGTTGGCGGGCGGGCGTGTGTTTGCGGCGGGGCCTGCGTGGGCGCTTAAGGGCATACTTGGCGCCAGCTACAATGCGACCGACGTTTCGGATAGCTGGACGGGGCCTGAAAAGGATTCTTTAAGCTGGGGCGCAAAGCTTGAGGCCTCTGCCGAAAGGAACGTAACGTATACTAACTGGATAACTACGCTTAAAGAAGAGTACGGCCGTACCAAGAACGCCGGCTCTGACGAGCAAACCAGCGCCGACACGGTATATTTTACCAGCGTGTACACGCTAAAACTTTCGCATTACGTAAACCCGTACGTTGGTTTTATTCTGGACACCCAGAACTGGCGCTTTACGGACCCGGCTACCTATACCGAGTCTTTAGGCAACGGCTTGTGGCTTATTAAAAAACCGGGGCAGGAGTTGCGCACCCGGGCGGGCTTTGCGGCGAAACAATTTTTTGACTCTGCCAAGGAAAGACCGCTGCCGGCGGGTGGCGCGGCAATATCTTCTTTAGCCGACGACCCGGCCACCGCTGTAATAGAAGAACGCCGTGACAATACGGGTATTGAATGGGTAACCAACTACGATCTTGCGGTTAATGAGAATGTTAAGTTTACTTCGGAGGCGAACGTATTTTCGGGCTTAAAAGGCGGCTGTGACCTGCGCTGGGACAACTCGCTTTACGTAAAAATATCTAAGCTGGTAACTATGCAGGTAAGTTATCTGGCAATATACAACTACGACAGGCTGCCGCACCCGGCGTGGCCGCAAGACGTTGAAAAGCGTTTAACGGTAATGTTTGGGTTGTCGTACGGCCTGTTTTAACCGGGGGCACAATGAAAGGATTTTTTGAATTTATTCGCACGCAGGGCGTAGTAGGCCTGGCCGTTGGCTTTATTCTGGGCGGTGCTGTGGCAAAGTTAGTTACGGCGCTTATAACCGATATTGTAAGCCCGCTGCTGGGCGTGGTGCTTGGCGCTGCCGGCACCCTGAAAGAAGCCACCGTGCAAATTGGCACCGCGCAACTTAAGGTAGGCGACTTTATAAGCACATCAATTGATTTTGTGGTAATAGCCTGCGTAGTGTACTTCGGAGTAAAAATTATAGGCCTGGAAAAACTTGATAAAAAACAAGGCGCCTGAACTTGTAAGAATTTTTTACAGGTTAGTGTGTAGTGCGCTTAGCCTCTGTTTACACCGAAGGTGTTGAAGCCTTTATATACGTCAGCTAGTTTATTGAAGTGATCTTGTTCGTTGGCGATAAGGGTATCTGTATCGTTCTGGCAGGCGGCAGCAAGCAGTTTTTTCAGTTCGTGGTAAAATAGCAGGGTATCTTTTTCTACAGCTATAGCCAGCTCAAGGGCGTGCTTATCGTTCCTTATGGTCCTTGCTATCTCGTAGCCCTGTTTGTTGTTTGTAAATGGGTTATCTTTTATAAGCGCCTGCAGATATTCCACGTATTCGGCGGGGCATTTTCCGGCGGGCCTGGTATTCTCATCAATTTTGCTTAAAATACTCTCAAAAATTGCGATATGCTGTTGTTCTTCGTTGGAAATATATTCAAATACCTGCCGTACCCTTTCCGCCTTCACGGCTTTAGAGGCGTGATCGTAAAAATCCCTGCCGTTCTTTTCAATTTGTACGCCGTACTTAACGATCTCGCTTAAGTTAAAATTATTCGCCATATGTTCTCCAAACTGGTTTTCACATTATTCCGCTACTTACAGCCGCCGCAGGATAGGGGAGGGTTTTCGCCGGCGGTTTGTTTTATTATACTATTCAAATAGTGTCAGATACTTCTTATACACAAAAATGCGGTCGTAGCTTTTACCCGCATCTTTCAATGATAATATACCCAGATCCATAAACCGTTTCGCGATGGTATTAGCGGCTTCCCTTGAGACGCCAGTAACTTCCTGGATCTTGCGTACGTTAATTATCGGCTGTTTGTAAAGATTCTTAAGAAGGACGACCGCATTTTTGCTGGCCCTGCCCAACCCTGATACAGTGTGCAGGTCTTTCTCTCGCAATGAGACTATTTTGCCTGAGGTAATGGCTGCCTCGGTGGCAACATTTACGATACCTTTTAAGAAAAACTCCAACCAAGGCTGAACATTTCCCCTCCGGTAGCCATCAAGAAGGGCAAAATAGAGGTCTCTGTGTTTCTTGAAATATTCCGACAGGTAAAGGACGGGTTTTTCCAGCATTCCCTGCTGACAAAGGTAAAATGTTATCAACAGCCTGCCGGTTCTTCCGTTACCATCAATGAATGGGTGTATAGTTTCAAATTGACTATGGATCAGGGCGGCCTTGATCAGCGCCGGAATTTCTGATCTTGCGTGAATAAACTTTTCAAGATCACCCATCGCGGGCAATATTTTATCTGGAGGGGGTGGCACAAAACGTGCGTCGGCAGGGCTGGTGCCCATGATCCAATTCTGAACTTTCCTAAATTCCCCCGGATAGGGATATGTGTGGCTTCTGGCACCCGTTAAAAGTGTCTCGTGCACTTCCTTGATAAGCCGTAAAGACAACGGAAGTGCTTCAAGCTTCTGCAATCCCTTGTTCATTGCTTCAATATAATGGATGATATCGCCTACATCGTCCGGCAGTTCCTGCGTGGCCCCTATTTCAGCCTGCAAGGCATCCGTAAGTTTAGCACGCGTACCTTCCACTTGGCTTGAATATGCCGCTTCCTTGGTTATATACATGAAAATAAAAAAATCAATGTCTGGCAGCAATCTGGTTATTCCATCCAGTTTGCCAAGAAGAAGATTGGCTTGTGCAAGCAATGAAATTATCTCAGGTTCATAGTAGGTTAACCGTGCGGGAGGAAAGTTATCGGGGACAAAAGCTCTGTACCCGCCTGTTTGTGAGATGTACTTGCCGATCGGAGTTATATTTTCTTTCATACGATGTCAAGATTATACATCTAAAGTTGACATGTGTCAAGATTATGTCAAGTTTTGTTATTGAGGGATGAATGGAAAGTGATAGGGGTACGGCTAGGCATGGATGCCGAATTGTTTTTCTAGGTTGGGCAGGTCGTTAAGGACGTAGGTTAGGATGTAGCCGCGCCATTTGCCCCAAAGCTTTTCTGCGGCGTGGGCGGTTTTTTTTATTGCCGAGCGGGGATCGTCTATGGGGGCGGGTTTGCCAAAGATCAGGCGGTGGAATATTTTTACGCTCCACACGTCCAGGGCGAAGCCGGGGTGGGGGTCCGCGAAATCCGCGGAGTATTCGCCTATGCCGTAGAGCTCCGTCAACTTTTCCCTGGATACCTCGGGCGGCATGGCGGCAAGTTCTTCCACCGAGGGAAAGCCTTTAAGCAGCTGGCGGGCGAGGCGCGAAAGGTTTTTGGCCCGGTATCCGAGCTTACATTTTCTAAGTTCGCTCTCGGAAGTGCCCGCGATAACCTCTTCGGTAGGCCACAGCAGTATCTTGCGGCCGTTAAACTTAACAGTATCGCCGTATTTTTTTATAACGCAGTCCCACATTTCCTGGGAACGTTTAATGGGCGCCATTTGCAGCAGCACGGCAAGCGTTAGCGAAGGGAAGGTGTCACTGCCCCAGGCGTCGTGCATGCCGTAGAGCCTTTTGGCGATATGTTTAAGCACAGGGTGTTTGCGCATAACGGCATAAAGCGGGCGCAGATCTTCTTTCGCGCCGAGCCGCAGTGCCATGGTATCGCGCAGTTTTGCAAGGTCCCGGGAGGACAGCGTCTTTTGTGAATATGCTTCTATTACGAGAGCCTTGGCGGCCTGGCGCACCCGAATGCCAAGCGGTATTTTTTTCCCGGAAATTTGCCGAAACCAAAAACCGGTGCTGATACTGCCGTTCTCCCAAGTCTCGAACGGAGTGAACCAGTGCCAGCCGGCGGGTTTTTTTACGGTAAGCAGAAAATTATACGGTTGTATGGGGATTATTTTGAAACGCGCGCAATGGCTTAGCACATAATTTTTTGTGGATTTCATATTTTTACAATATATTATCCGGCAAGCCCGCGCAATGACCGGTTTCCATACTTGGATCCGCTTCGACGCTAAGCTTTGAGCAATGCGTAAGCGTTTAAAATACCATCACAGATAAAATCCTCTAATCTGCTTTGGTCTGCTTGTAGCTGCGATTGGTTCAGGTACATTATGTAGTAGCGCCTGTTCTCCTGGGCAATAATTGCGGGGGCGATGTTCTTTTGTAATAGCATGGCCCACAACAATAGGCGGCCCACACGGCCATTACCGTCAGAGAAGGGATGAATTTGCTCGAACCGGCTGTGAATGCGCGATACAAAGGCAACAATATCTTTGTCGCCCGCCTTGATGATTTTGATCAGTTCCGGCATTAGTACGGGCACTTTAAGGAAATTTGCTGTAGCGACATGAGAGCCCACAATGCGTACTGCGTGCCTGCGATACAAGCCTGCGTCTTCTCTAATACCGTTCATAAGCTTTGCATGCATGGCAAGTATAAATTCTTCAGTTATCGGTTTACGCTCGGCAATGTGCTGCAGCATGTAAGCAAAGGCGGACTGATGGTTCTTTACTTCCATCTGTTCGATAATAGACTTGTCGGCCAGAGCGGTGTTTTGGAACAGGATGGCGGCCGTTTCGGGCTCGGTTAGGGTACTGCCCTCGATGCGATTGGTATTATAGGTAAGCGACAACAGAAATTGGTCATACAGGTCTTTGCGGGTGTTTAGTAAAGCTACCAGGTTCGGGTGTTGTGTGCCGGCATATGCAATTGCATGCTTTTTCCCTGTCAGTTGCGCGGCAGGTATTTCATGCTGGCCGGTAAGACGCAGATACAGTTTTTGTATGCGGTCGCGGGCAGCGGCCCGGGGTTCAGTTTTTCCGTTTATCCAGCTATTGATCGTCGGGAATGATACACCGAGTTCGGCTGCGAGTTTTTCCTGAGTTTTGCCCGATAGGCGCGCGATAAGGGTTAGCTGTTCTTTTATAGTCATATTGTATTTATACAGAACTTTATAAAGTTTGTCAACACCTACTATTCTTTATAAAGTTATATAATTGCTGCCCAGTTTTGTACCACAAACTTTCCTATACCGCCCGGGGAGTATTTGGGGTACAGCTTTTGGTATTCGGCCTGGGCGGCTTTAAATGAAGTGTTTGGGATTATTTTAAGGCGTTTGGCGGCGTAGACCAGGCCAACGGTTGGGCCGCGTGACATGCCCATGTCGCACGCGTGACATGCCCATGTCGCAATGTATCAACACTTTTCTTGTTTTGCTCCAGAGCTCTACAAAATCCAGTATTTTGTTGAAGACCGTTACACCGTCACACTCATAGAGCTCGCTGGATCCGTCTACCCAGTTCAAGTACAATCGGTTGTCATTTACATAAGGCACCAGGCACGGGGCAGGTCCGCTAACGCTCAGCATTTTATCATACACAGTTTTTGTGGCATGCACATATGCCCAGGTGCGCATGTCTGTGCTGTGCAGATCCAGTATACCGCCAATATAAATATTACTGTGCGGCAATGGTATCATATCTTACAGCCGCCGCAACTGCCGCAACCGCTGCCGCAGGATGGGGGCGGGTTTTCGCCGGCGGTTTCTTTTATTTTTTTGGCGGTTTCGGCGATCACTTTTTCGGTGGGAGGTGTCATACCTTTCACCAGACCCATTTTGGTAAGGACGAATGCTACCGGCGCCACGCCGATGCGTTCCAGGTTCTTGCGGGCGCAGGCTATGGGGCAGCCGTCTACGACTATTACCATATCAGCGGCGCGGGCGGCGTCTACATACTCACCGCTATCGGCGCCGATGGCGGCAAGGCAGCTCATACGGGCGTAACCTTCTTTGCTGAGCGCACGGGCCGCTTCGTCCGCAATTTTTCCCACATCAGATGCGCCTGAACAGGCGTAAATTATTTTTGTTTTGGCCATGATGTTAAGCTCCTCTGTCTTTGGCCCCGATTATACTAAATCAGTAGATTATACGGTAGCTGACTCTTGCGGTGCGCCTGGTCTTAAAGATTAAAAATCCTACGATCACTAAGTGAGCGTAAGATCGTATAGGGTTACATCGGAGCCGCACCGCTTGTCATGTACTCACTCCATATAAATTGGTCGTTGTGTTAGTATTTGTTGTAACAAAATGGCTGCCAATGCCAGCAATAGCATAGACACTATGCGAATCACTTTTACTTAGGTCATACTGTCCAACGACTAACAAAGGGATTGAATAACTGTCCAGCGACTGTGTGAACCATCCTCCGTCAGCAGAATAACGATACAACGGCATATACCCGGTCTCTATTCCAATGCTTAGGCCAGGCAACAGTGATGAACAATCAAGGGACAAATCGATATTCAAACTCAAACCAGACTTGGTCTGTGAGTCGTTACTACCGACACGTTCAACATCATTTAACAAAACTGAATAACTAGCACAACCCCTAAGGGAAATATTCCCTGCATAAAGCAAAGGTGCGACTACAAGGCACGTTATGGATAACACGAGTGCGATTTTGAGTGAATCAGGAAATACAAATCAGGGGATTGGAGATGTTGCAGTAAGCCAACCTCCATAAAGTCTCAACAACGCTATAATGAGCAGTGCATATCCAACAGTCCTTAAAACTTTGGGATCTTTTGTATTTATGTACGAGTATATTGTATAAATAAGTACGGCTGCCAGGAAACCAACAAATTTACTCATAATAAGATTACTATTGCGTATGCTATATGTTACCAAGGTAACCCCGATTAAAAAAATGACTATAGCATGTTTCATACGAGGCAACTCCTATCCTTCTTACCATCACTTCGTACGTCATTGTGGTCTAAAATTCTATTTATCTGAAAGCAGGCCCATTATCGCAGACTGTTTTTCTGCTTTCAGAACGCCAATGATTTCTTTTTTCCATTTCGCTGGCAAAGAACGATATTTCTCAATTAAATATCCAGTATCTTTGATGTCTATAAGTGCCTTCATGATCCTAAGACCATCGCTAATGTCTTTTTCCTGTTTCTCGGGTTTTGTTCGTCTTCCTGAGACTATCAGCTTGTGGAGCGCGAATAGCGCAGGATGTGGAACGCGCACATCAATATTGCCGACTTTTACGGTTATTACTTTATCGGTCAGCAAATTTAAATATCTAAGCGGCTGTGCGTTGATATTCAACGATGGAATATTATATGGACTTGGGAGTCCTCTGCCAATATCCGGCACAAGAAATTCAACGCTGAACTCATGGTGCTCTAGCTTCATATTGTCTGATATCGAATCAACTGTCATTACAAAACCGAGATCGCGCAGCATGGCCGGAATGCTGCCGCCGGGCGCGAACTTGGTTCTTAGCGGTATCATAAAATCGATATCTCGTGTTCTTATAGGAGTATAATATCGCACTGCAGCGAAGTAATCTTTGTACAGCGGTATGCACCAGCTGCCAACAAGCACAATTTTATCCAATATATTATTTTCTTCAAACCTAGTTAATACCTGCACAACCAGGTCAAATTGCTTCTTTTCCACGAAGGATCCCCTTAAGAAATTTTATCTGTTTCTTCAATATCGACAGCGAATTCCTATACTTTGCCCGTAAAGACTTGGCTTGCTTATATTTCTCAATAACATCTGCAGGAACATTCTTACCCTTGTAGTCGAATTTAACGCGCTGGTTCTCGCGAGAAATTATGTAATAGTATTCTTTACCGGAAACCTTCCGTTTCAATAAAGAACCTTGTGGCAGCGCCTTGAGCTCACGCTCAAAGGACTGCTTCATGTTCAGAGAGTTATTCAGTTCTTCACGAAGAATACTTTTAATTGCCATATCTTATCCTTTTGTCATACAACTATAGCAATATTGTAGTTTGTATGACAAAAAGTGTCAAGCCCTTTCAAATTACTATATGTAAGTATAGTTGCATAACCTAAAAAATCCTACGGTCACCAAAAGTGAGCGTAAGATTTTCATAATTTTATCAATTTTTCGGGCTTGTGAGGCAATGACACGTCACAAATCGGACACAAGACGGTAAAACGGGGTGTTTTTTATGTAAGGAAAATCAGGCTGGAATTCGGACGCCCCCTCCGGGGACTCCCTCGTTTCGCTCGTCGCTAAAAGGCAGCGACGGCTCAGGGCAACTCGGTCGGAAGGAGAGGGATTTGAACCCCCGGTAGAGTATAACCCTACACTAGTTTTCAAGTCCTTCAGAGCACTCACTCTCAAAACGCTATTTTACGCGTATTTTCAATGATTTCTTGGGTGACAACAAATGCCAGGAAATGCCACTAAACGCCATCAAACGAACACCCTTACGTCACAAATCGGACACAAAAGACTTTTTGCAATATGTCACGTCACAAGCCCGAAAGGGAGAGAACTTTTCCGTTACTTTACACCTTACTTTTCACCTTACTTTACACCCTACTTTACACCTTACTTTTTCCGACATTTTTCTCCGTAGTTTTCTCCGTGGTTTTCTCTGTAGCTTCCTTGCACAATTACTTCATTGCCTTTAATAATTCCAAATCCTGTTTCATCTGACCGTGGTACTCAAACAGATATTCTAAAATTATATTCCCGTTCCATTTGTTGTCAATCAAGTACCGCACTATTTCTTTGCAAAATTCATCTATTGGTAAATGCTGCTTGGCACCGTCCCTGGCCGACAAATGAATAGTGTTAATGCGGTCTTTGTAGCCTTTGAGAAAACCCCAGATCTTCTCATTGCTTCGGATGTGTGATGTGTCCAACGTCATTGGCAGATTGAAAGAAGTAATTTCATCGGGTGTAAACACACGCCTGTTACCTTCAAAGGTCTCGATACTGAATACTATGTCGTTTTTATATAAATCGGTAAAATACTCAAGATTCTTGAGCGCCACACCCTGCACAGTAGTGTCTTTCTTAACATTGTTAGGATGCAACATAATGGTCGCCGCACCCACTGCTTTTGCAAAATCGGCTACTTCCCTGCCCCACACCCTGAACCGTTCATCTGTTATAGTTGCCTGAACTGCGTGAACGCTTAGCACTTCTGTGCCATACGATCTGATCTTATCAGCGATCTCACCCAAGTGCGGCCGAACCGGCTCATAAATATCCCAGTAAAAAGGCAGCGCCAATTCCACAGGCACACCTACCTTTGCGTACCTGTCTTCAATTTGCTCGATTTTATCGAATGATTGCCTGATGCCAAATTTTATCATCACATCCTTTTTCAGTTACATGGTCAAATTATTTGTCATACATTTACAACAATATCGCTGTTTGTATGACAAAATACGAGACAGTGTCTCGTATTTTATAGTCATTAATTCCGCAGACGGTGTCTGCGAAATTGAACAAAATCTATTTCGGACATTATTACGGACATTTTTTAGTTATTACGGACATTTGCAATTTCGGACATTATTGCGGACATTTTTTAGTTATTTCGGTAATCTGTGTTTGGCCTTAAAAAATACTTTTTTTGTTGAACCAACTTTTTCTACAAGCCCGAGCGAAATCATTTCCTTTAGATCACGACGGGTAGTTTTTTCGTTGACATTAAACCTATTGGAGTATTCCATTATCCCCATTGATTTATTTTCATTGACCATAAGTCTCAAAGATTCTATCTGTCTTTCATTTAACCCTAATTCTTTCAAGTCTGTAACCCGTTCGTTGGGAATACTCGGCACCAAATCAAGTATCTTATCACCCGGGCTGTAAAACCGTGCCACAAAGAAATCGCCTTCTTCTACAAACTTAGGGGCGGACAGGCCGTGCTCTTTCATAAGGCGCTTCATCTTTTTTATGCCGGTGCCGAAGCGCTCCATATCTTTTGTTTTCGTGGAATATTGAGCAAATAATTTTGTTGCGCGTTTTATGGTGTCCTTCCAGATCCTTTATGTCTAGGCCTGGTAGCAGACCGCCAGGGTTGCTAATCTCTGCTCTGTCATCGAATATAGAAATAATTATTGGCGCACCCTGCTGGTTGTAATCTCTATGGGCGATGGCATTTATTACTGCTTCTCTGATAGCCTCGAAGGGATATTCTGGGATATCTACGCGTTTGAACTCAACAATTTTATTCGCCAGGCGGGTATTTCTTTTAAAAAATTTCTCAACATCGTCCAGCATTTTGTAGATCGGACCGGTTATTTCCTGCGAATCAAGGAATTCTATTCTATCCGTACCCTTAAAACGCGCTATTCTGATTTCGTGCTGGGATATAAATTCGGTCGGGTTCTTGCCGAAGAATAGGAGGCCGGCATTGGTAGGCCGTAACACACCGTCTGTTTCCTGCACAACTTTGAGCGTTCTGGTCAGGAAGTTCTTTACTGGCACCTTGGGGACAGCTACCTTGAGTTTAACTGCCCGTTCCTGCAGGTATTCTTTAACCTCGTTTTCATCAATATCGCTGTATGTCGCTTCATCGCAAACCCGTTCATCAAAAGACAGTTTGCTTAGCTTTCCCTTATCTCGCAGGAAAGTTATAAGACTGCTTAGAACATGTTTTTGAAGTTCATCGATATTTGAAAAACGTTTATAGATGCAATTGTCTTTCACATATTTAATCAGCTTGCTGGTATCTTTGTCGCGTTTGGAGTCATCTGTTCCTTTAAGGAAAATAAGGGTCTCGCCGCCCGACTTCTTCGCGATGAACTCGCGGAACTCTCTTTCGGTCGCGGAAAGACCATCCTTTCCTTTAATCCCATATTCATTGCCAAAAATACCTATGTAAATATCGCTATTCTCAACCTGCTTTAAGTATGTGGCGGCGGGGGCTTTACCTTTCGCAGGCATATCCTCAAAAAGGAAGACGTTAAAATAACCCTCCATCCCCGGGCTGTGCAGTATAATGTCCCTTATCGCAGCCCGTTCATTTTTGAGTTCCGTCTGATTCGCGCTGACAAATACTTTGTAACTCTGCATGGTTATCCTTTAAGAATGTGGGATATGAGTTAATTTTATATCTTTTCCCGAGCTTTCACAAGGCTAACTATCATAATCTGCATACTACCGTCCTGAGCCACCCCTACTGCGGCCAGACAAGGTCATAATGGACATACCGGCCAATCTCGCCTACCTGGCGCACGACGTTCTTTTCTAGCAGGGCTTTGATTTCACGGATAGCGGTTGCCCGGCTGGTTTTTGTAAAACTCACATATTTTTGCGTTGTAAGCACTTCTGGGGAATTCTTTGTGCCGGAGTCAAGGACTCCATTGATTGCTTCCCATTGCCGTTCGCTCAACCCGGCTTGGGCGTGCAGTTGCCAGAAGTTAGCCTTGCGAAGAATAGGATCAAGGAGCATTGCTGAACGGGCAATAGCGCGTTGATAACAGCTTAGGAACCAGACCAACCACTCAGTGATATCAGTAGACTCGGTCTTCACGGAACGTTCCAGTGTTTGGTAATATGAGTTACGCTCTTTCAATATCTGAGAAGAAAGACTGTAATATCGCAGGCGAAACTTTTCGTCTTGCGCCAGAGCCATATCTGTTATTGCACGCGCAATTATACCATTGCCATCCTCAAAAGGATAAATTGTAGCAAAGTAGAAATGCGCGATCGCCGCGCGAAGTAGCCCATCAACAGTAGATTTGCTTGTATCCCACCAATTCAGAAACTCATTCGTCATACGGGAAATATCATCAGAGGGCGGTAACTCACTATCGCGCAGGGAGCATTCTCCTCCTGAATTTGGAAACAACGTAGCCTGCCAGCCATGGATACGCTTGATCGTCAAAGGCGCCGCATGATTCTGCGTTGCGTCAAGCAAAACATCCGCGAGGTTGTCACCTAAGCTTTCCTTGGGTTCAAAGTCTGCTGAAGGCAATCCAAGACGCCGGGCTATAGTTGAGCGAACGCTTTGCCTGTTCAACGGCTCCCTTTCGAACACGGATGTGGCTATAACCTCCTCTGACAGCGCAATCTGCTGCGTTTCCTTGAGTTGATATATGCCAAGGCGCTTCACGTTAGCAAGCAACCCGCTCTGCGCACGCCGCGCCTGCCCGATCAAAGGCAACAACACTGCACTATCCCATGTGAAATGCGGCCATTGTTTCGTCTGCCAAATGTATTTCATGATCACCTCAATATTTTGTAGTACTGTCACTTACACACTGACCCCGGCACCGCTGCCTTCATCTGGGCCGCACCGCTTGTCATAATCGGGGCTTTCATAGCCCAGTTTCAGAATGGAGCTTTGCATGTGGTCGGTTGAGAGGTGGACATAAATCATGGTTGTTTTGATGCTTGAGTGGCCCATGATCTTTGAGAGGGTGGGCACATCTATTCCATTCATCACGCATTGGCTGCCGAAGGTATGGCGCAGTGTGTGCAGGCCGGCATCTGTGATGCCTGCCTTTGCAAGTGTGCGCTTATATTTGGCGTACAGTATTCTGTATGTGCTGCCTTCACAGGGTTTTCTTCGTATTTTCTCGGTTGCTCTGTCGCCGGAGCTCTTAAAGCATACGAACTCGTTTTTCTTTGTCTTCTTTCGCCTCAACAATATCGTTTTCAGATCTGGATGCAAGGGGATTTCCCGGCGCTCGTAGGTTTTCGGAAGCCAAATGTCCTTTTCACGCACATTTATAACATTGTTCTCAAAATCCACGTCTTCCCACTCCAAAAACAATAGTTCGCCTGCCCGTAATCCGGTAAAGATAAATGTTAAGTCCGGCGGTGTCAGACTTAAGTAACTTAACTAACTACCATACTGATATACGCCTCGCTGCGATTTAACTGCCTGGCTAGCTCCGAAGCTATATATCCATATTCTGTCACAGCTTTGATTATTACATTTCTACGAATCATTGCGACCTTCTTCTTCCTGCTCTTTCCAAGGACCATTTCAGGGCTTACACCGGTATCTTGCGTCTGCTCAAGGATTATATCACGTAACGACTTGCGCTTGGTTTCAACGAGTTGATCAACTTTATATACCACTTCTTCCTTGAAACGATCACTCCCTAAAAACGGTGAACTATCAGATGGATGGAGGTCTTCATCGTATTTACACCCCTGAGCAAGACCGTCTGATAAATATTCCCTGTAATTAGCAGCCCCATTGATCCTTTGCCAAACAACTCTGCAACCACACCAGCGTCTATCATATCCTGTTTTTCGGTGCCGGCATATTCAGCATGGCCCGTCCACCTCCATTGATCGACCACACCAACAAGATGCGCTCTTACAGGGTTAAGGTGGATATATCTCACAAGCCACATGGCATAAGCATCTCTCTCGCAAAGGATCGCCTTATATCTTCCCTGGAAAAGATGCCCGCTGCGTTTATACGCCCGGTTGTAATATCTTGCATAGCCAGTAAGCACCGACTGCATAATGCGGGCGCTTGGATGTTCGCCTACCTGGATCAGCAAATGGATGTGGTTAGGCATCAGAGCGTAGGCGTACAATTTGAAATGATAACGTTGCTTTGTGTCGCGCAACATCGACAGGAAGGTAGTGTAATCTTTCGGCGAGTTGAATATCTTCTGTTTGTTATTCCCACGCGCCATTACGTGGAACAACAACTCCGGTTGGTGTATTCTCGGGTGTCTGGGCATACCAGATTTTATCTATTTTCTGCCAGAAAAGTCAATTTACTTAAGTTACTTAAGTCTGACACCGTACATTTAATTTGGAAAATTCTTTCAACTTCTTCTTTATCGTGCAGAACTTCATAAATTCCCTGTTTTATCAAATTTTCCGCAGGCACATTCCCACGCCAATCAGCACGCACATGTTCTCTTACTGAGGTATCAACATCTATTGCCAGCTCAGTCTTTCTTTCAAGATTATCGTATAAGGCCCGCTGCGCTCCCGTCTGTATACGAGCCGGCAAATCATTCCGTGTAAGATTGGCAACGCGTTTTGCCAATTCGGCAATCCTTTTCAGGTATTCCTCATACGTTACCGCCTTCTCTTTTCTTTCTCGTATAATTTCGTTTAATAGCTTAGACATCTCATCAAAGTACGCCGGGTCAATTAAATGATCTTTAATTATTTTAACGCGTACATTGTTTTCAATCGTCTCCTGCATTGCTTCTTTACTGCTTCGTATACCATCAGGAAGGCTTTTTATGGCATCAGCAATGCCGCTATTAACCATAATATCTAGCAGAGACTGATTTTCGAATGGATCTATTCGCCTGCTATCCTCGGCCTGAATATAGGTATCAATCAAGTGCCGCATATCAGCTTCATAGGTCTTAAGGTCAAGCTTTTCCCCACTAGCCATCCTAATCTCTTCTCTGAGATTTAAATATTTAGTTAGTGATTTCTTAACACCGTCAATTTCGCTGGTGCTGTAGCCGGCTTCGCTCATCTCATCCGCAATATTGGCATAGGCGCGTATCAGGGCAACAGTATTCTTGTACAATGCATTTCGTCTTACCTCGGTATCCTTAAGGTCTTGCTTACTCTCTGGATTACCGCAGAAATAGTGAATGTAGGCCAGGTTGTCCCTTGGAGGCAACACAGGCTCACAAACAAGGGCAACAGCTTCCAGAGCATCGTCCAACCGTTCCTTGCCTTTTGCCAACCTATCCTTTAACACAATATCAATATTTGTTGTGTCATTTCCGAGGTCATCCAATTCCGTTGCATATACCTTGTATGCATCACCGAGTTTAGAAAATAAATCTTTGTAATCAACAATATATCCAAAGTCCTTATCTTCCGTATGCAGCCGATTCACGCGGCAAATTGCCTGAAACAAGCCATGATCCTGCATATTCTTATCTATATAAAGGTAAGTACATGGCGGCGCATCAAATCCTACCAGCAGCTTATCAACAACGACAAGCAGTTTCATATTTGCGGGCTCAGTAATAAACTTCAGTTTAGCCCTATCTTCGTACGTTTCAGATTTAGTTTTACCCGGTTCTGCCACAACATCGTTCAACAATGCAGTGTACATTTTATACACGTATTCTTTGCCAGTTTCTGTATTGTCACCTGTGCCTTCGGTTGTAATATCTTTTGTGGCAGGGTTATACGAGGTAATCAAGGCACATTTGCCTTTAAGTGAGGTATTCTGAAACATCTCAAAGTATCTAGTTGCTTCATAAATGCTACCTGCAACCACTATCGCATTCCCGAAGTCTGAACTCAGGCGCGGCCTAGTGCTAAAATCAAACACCACATCCTGTACAATCTTATCTAAGCGCGATTTAGAGCTGAGTACTTGCTGCATCGTACCCCACTTCTTCTTGAGCTCATGTTTTTGAAAGTCATTAAGTCCTTTCGTCTTTGCTTCAAACCATGCATCCACTTTATCGTTTGATGATAATTTCGTATCAATATCGCGGGCTTCATACACCAAATCTAATACAACCCCATCCTCTACAGCCTCGTTAAATTTGTATGTGTGAATATATTTACCGAAAACTTCCCTGCTTGTTTGCTTGTCCTTCTTAAGAAGCGGTGTACCCGTAAAACCTATGAATACCGCATTCCTGAGTATCGCCTTCATAGCTTTATGCAGTTTGCCAGACTCAGACCGATGACATTCATCAACAAACACAAACAGCTCACCCACAGTACTGCTAGGCGCATTCTGCAGCTCTTTAATATATGCATCAAAGTTCGCCACATCCCTCACACCAAACTTATGTATAAGGGAACACAGCAAGCGCGGCAACGGTTGGCTAAGTTGTCCCATCAAATCAGTACCGCTTATAGTACGCTTAATCCCCACCTCACCGGCATCACGGAACACACGCTCAATTTGTTTGTCTAACTCAATGCGATCTGTTAACACCACAACACGAGCATTTGGGTTGTTTTCCAGAATCCACTTTGCAAGCCAAACCATTACTAAGCTTTTACCGCTACCCTGCGTATGCCATATTATGCCGCCTTCACGCCGGCGGACATATTCTTGTGCTGCTTTAATACCAAAGTATTGGTGTGGCCGTGGCAACTTTTTGTAGCCGCCATCAAAAAGCACAAAGTCGTATATTATTTCCAACAGTCTTTCTTTGTTACACATTTTAAGCAGGTATTTGTCCAACTGCAGCATACTACTATTCTGCTCGTCTTCTTTCCAGTTTAAAAAATACTTTTCTGGGGTCTTAATTGTTCCATACCTTAGACCCTCGGTATCGTTGCCTGCGAAAACAAACTGTACTGTTGAGAAGAAAGACTCTATAAACTCTTTTTGTTGATTGACTATGCTTTGGCGTATACCGTCACCTATGGATACGGTGCTACGTTTCAGTTCAAGCACACCAATAGCAATGCCATTTACATACAACACTATGTCGGGCCGTTTTTCGCGGTTTCCCATAATTGTTACTTCTTCAGCTATAGCAAAATTGTTTTTCTCAGGATGCTTCCAGTCTATCAGGTGCACTTGCTCATGGTTTTCTCCTGCACTTTCTACAATACCAATGCCATATCGGAGAAGCTTATATACATTCTGGTTATTTGTGTATAGGCTTTCTCCATAGTTATTGGCCGCATCACGCAGCTTGTCCAATGCACGTGCTATCAAAGCATCACTATACCCACGCCCAGTCAAATACTTTCTGACCTCGGCTTCCACAATATTGCTATTGTTAGGTTGATCCTCCCAATTTCCAAGATACTTATAATCAAGCTGATCTCGAAACAAGGCTACAACACGGTTTTGGGTTATACGCTCAATTTGACCAACACTATTCATGATGCCGCCCTTTAAACTCATCAGTCCATGACAAAATCTTATCAATATCTGCTTCCAATTTTTCTGGTTTCGGCAATTCAATTGGAGACTCTTGTGATTGGCTATGTTCATAACATGAATAATCAGTCATTATTTCATCAATCATCGCACAATCATTCTGCGAAATTTGGCACAGTTTGTGAATCTTACCTTTTGTTTGTACTTCCCTACGATGTCTTTGAACAATACCAAACAATAGGATGGATTCAACAATACGTTCCGTAAGAATACGAATATCTCCACATATCGATTTTGCATCTTGATAATATGCATCATAGCCTTTGTTGATATAGGTTACTTTTGCCCTAGAAAGTCGACCATTTTTTAAATCCCTTAATGCATTCTCAGGTTTTTTAGCAAAGAGCGGTACTTCACACGGCTCACCTGATCCCCAAGTTTCACATCGTATACTTAAAACTTCCGAAGTCACCCTATCATATATCATACCCACGAAACTCAGCCTGTGTGTAAAAACAATTACCTGTCGATCCTTACTAAGCTGAACCAATCTATCAATTGTTTTTTCTTCATACAATTGATCAAGTGAGGATATTGGATCATCGAAAATTAAGGGAGCTACTGATGGCTTCCCATTAGTATCAGCAAGAAATGCAGCAAGCGAAACAACACCCTTCTCACCCTCACTTAATATGTCGGACGCATCAGTATTTAGCACTGCAAGACCTTTCAATTTCACTTGATGCATACTACGGCCCTGAGATACACGAGTTTTAACAAGTTCAACACTAATATGTTTTGCACCAAGATTTTTGAGCTCATCATTAAACCGAGCAATATATGCATCAGTAAGAAGGTTTTCAGACACCTCGCTTGCTTTTTTTGAAATCGATGTTGTACTTGTAAGCTTTCTCCATTTATCGTACTGACATACTTTCTCAAGCCTTTCAAGTTCGGTTTTAATTGCACCCATCTGTTGTGCAGTCCACTCCCTTGCCTGAAGCTCAAGTGCCTCAGCCGATATAACAGCCCTGTTGAATGATTTGGCATCATTCTCATATTGTCGTTTTAGGTTTTCGTTATAACGTAACAACTCATTTAATTCAGTGACTAAGCACTCCAAGGATGGACTTACACTTTTGAAATCACTCAACGTAGTTGCTGTTTTGAGACATTGCACATTCTGCCGAATTTCTTTCCAGACTGCTCCTATTCTATCACGAAGGTCGTTAGACAACTCAGCAACTTGGCAACTAGCTATTATACTCTCTTCAGTAGGCATTATCGGAATCTTGCCCATCGTGTTATTTAACTCTATCTCACTATTTTCCGCTTCTTGTTGCAATTTTCCTGTCATATACGTTTCGAAAGACCTAAGACGATCGCATGCCTGATTATCGAGCTGCTGATGGCAGAAAATACACCGTGAGTGTTCTTCGATATTAGGAAAAGGTTTATCAACATATGCCACTGTTGTTGAGTATTCGCGAGCAGCATTCCATAATAATCGCCATGTCTCAGAACCTACCCCATCATGAATTGATACATTACTAAGAACACGAGCTCCATCAAGTGCAGCACTACGCTTCTGTCGTGCGGCTAACCTTAGTTCAGCGATAGTAATATAAAATTCTTTGCTAACGAAATTCGAAACAATGTCAATTTGCGCAACTATTTGATCAATCTGTTCTTTTACGACACACCTTTTCCTGGCTTCTACAGCTGGATCACCGGTTGTAAGGCGTGTATTTATATCTGTAAGCATCTTGGCATCTTCATCGGTCCAAGATCTTAACTCATCGAGTTTTGTTTGATCCAAATCCAGACTCAGATTTGTGTAATTAATTCCTGCCACGGTGCGAGAAAACCTGGGTGGTAACTCGGGCAACTTTTTTACTAGAGCAGCCTGTTCAGTTTGCAATGCTTTATCTATAGTATCACACGCGTTTACCAAATCAGTAAAATACACTAATTCAGGAGGGAGATATGATGGTTCTGATTCATCATCAATATACATACGACAACAAGTGTCATCGAATATCCCAAGAGATCTTAAATCATCCAGTGGATTGCCATTTGCGATCCACCTAGCCTTAGTATCGTTACCATTAATCAAATAAGAAATATCACATGATTGATCACTTGTTGCAATTTTATAAACATTTGGTTTCAGCTTTCCAGACCCCATCTTACCACTGGCATTTTTTAATATACGCACATATCCAGACTTACCAGAACCATTGTTGCCATACACAACACTGAGGTTTTCTGAACCAAAAACGAGAGGCTTTGTTGGTGATAGGTTGTCAATATTTTCAATTTTACCAATTGCATTGATTCTTATGGTGTCCGATGATTTGCTGGTTGCAACAACCTGTGAATAACCCTCACCCAATTCAATGTCACAAATATCGGGCGATTTTACAAAAGATAGCAAGTCTTTATAATCATTTTCAGCCAGTACACCGTTTACAAAAATGCGTCTCGACGCCTCTCGTATCCATATGGGTTGCTTGTTAAGCCATTGCACTATGCCTGAATTCATACTAACCGAATTCTCCCCGTTAATAGTTGCTGCATCATGCCCTGCTTGATCATTATATATTTATCTCGTTTGTGTTCCAGTTGTTCAATTTCTGCATCCATATCGGAAAGAATGTTGGCAATTGCATTTTGCTCGCTAAGCGGCGGAATGAGCATACTGATTGGCTTTAAATCTCTGGAGTGAATATGGGGTTGAGCACCACCAGTTTGCATTTTGTATATATCCTCTTGCCTAAACTTCATGGAATGATACAGAAATTCAACTGAGTATGTTTCTAATTCTTCAATTGTAGAGCAATCTGATGCGAATATTGGGGTAGTGTGAAAAGAAACATATCCCGCACTAGCACCCGAACAACTAACAGAGATCGTCTTGCCATTACGATTTGCTTGATTATGATAATATGAAGGAGTCTTTCCGCCAGCAATTACCGGTATGCTGCCCTCACACCGTGTGCTCTCAGTGATTAATTGCCCCCTCCGTATTTCCGCAATATCACCCAGTCTTTTTACATCCCACTTTCCACCAGACCCTTGTATTCCTTTCGACCCAGTTAGCACCTGTTGCATTGTTCCTAACTTGATATCCCTTTTTTTGGCAATCAGTTTATCAATGTTTTCAATCAGTGCATCGGTGTCAGAAAGGACCTTGGCAATGGCAGCTTGTTCTTTACGTGATGGAAGTGGAATCAAATATTCACGAACAACATGAACATTTAAGTTTTGAACGCCGCCTCCAGCCAACTGACCGCTCTTTGCAAGAAGCTTGAATTTCGGGCTATTCAGTAAGTGAAGCAAATAATAATTATGTAACTGAACTTTATCAGCTCTTATTAATGACAAACTGACATATATTCCAAATTCAAAATCATCTTCAACCACGCCAGCTTCGCCAATTCCAGCACCTACGCGAGTGTACAGCAAATCACCTTTTTGTGGTTTATTGTGCCTTGTAATTTGTTCGAACAACTCTTTTGAGATATATCGATATTTGCTATAAACGACTTTGCCATTTTGAACATTTTGGGCTGAAAGAAATGGTTTACCTGTCGACTCACTTACATATTTGGGAGTCGCGGCTAAGCCACATGTTATGATTTTAGTAACATCAACAAACCTTTTAACAAACCAATCGACGGGGATCAATCCCACATCAGTCTTCTTGTAACCTTTTTTAACCAAAGTATTCGTTACCACGTAAACCCCATTTTTCTGAGGTGTTCATCTACTTTGTTGGCAAGTGATTCGGTTTCAGTGGTGAGTGCTGGCATTGGCGTTTCATAGCGTTCAGCAAGTTCTTTAATGCGGCCGTTAAGCCGGTGGCTAATACGATCCATTTCACCATGAACTGCCTGTTCGAGAGCTGTCATCCACTTATCTTCAACAACCAGTATCTTGATATCTGGTTCTGTAAGCATTTCATATTTAGCAACTACGCTTGCCTCAACTGCCTTTTCAGATTCTTTGAGGTTCTTCTTGGTGTCAGACTCAGTTGCACTAATCTCAAGATATTTTTCCATTACTTCAAGTTCGGCAATATCTGCTTTCTTGCCTTTAATTTCTTTGGCTCTCTCTAAGACGCTTGCTTTATTGATTTTCTCAAAGTCTGCAAAATATCCATCATCACCACTATGCTCTTCGACAAGTTCTTCCATATCACGTGCGGTGGCGTCCAACTTGAGATGCAGTTCCTCTATTTCCTTCATCTCTTTGGAGAAATAGCGATTGATAACAAGGCACTTAGGAACCAAGTCACACTCTAGCACGCCCTTCTTGCCTTCAACGGGAGCAAGCACGACATGCCAGCCATCGGCGGCTATCAAGTACATATCATCTTGCATGGTTGCTGCCCAGTACTCCATAAGGTGTTCGTAAATGTCGTACTTATCAATTAACTTTGTTTTACTGAAAGTGTCCAGTAGATGTTCGGATATTTGATGGATTACTTTCTTTGGTATAGCATCAACCGAAAGCTTTTTGAGAACAGCAGTGTTTTTCGTTCTCCATGCGTCGAATGTTGCTTCCATTGTTTTGGCGTATGCAGTAAATTCTGGGTGAGAGAATATTTTAGACTTAATCTCTTCCTGGGTGATTTTTAGCGCACTATATCCTTTTCTCTCGCTCGACTTAAACAGCGAAGCCTTAAGAGTTGGATATACATCCCAATAATTATTAAGGTCAGCAATATCTTGATTTGGGATGCCACCTTTCAGGTGTGCTTCGATATCCTGTATGTCTTCTGGCTCCTGGCTATCAATGTAGCGCGGGATGTTAAGGTTAAACTCATTCTTCTCAATTTCAACAACGCTTACCATGCGCGAATATTTGGGTATTTCTATCTGTTTATTGAACACATCAACGATCTTATGAATATCCTGGGCACGCAGGCGGTTTTTGTTGCCATCTTTTTCAAAACCTTTGCCGGCATCTATCATAAAGATACCTTTACGATTGTCGGCATTTTCCTTGTCTATCACGATAATACAAGCAGGTATGCCCGTGCCATAGAAAAGGTTTGCTGGCAGACCTATTATGCCTTTGATGTAGCCTCGACGGATGATGTTGGTTCGTATCTCGGCCTCGGCATTGCCGCGAAACAGCACACCGTGAGGCAGAATACACGCACCCTTACCAGTGGTCTTGATTGAACGGATTATATGGAGCAGAAACGCGTAGTCACCATTCTTTGTAGGAGGTACGCCAAAGCCCTGAAATCTTCCGAAAGGGTCATTCTCTGCATTAACGCCGTTGCTCCACGATTTGTAGGAGAATGGCGGATTGGCTACCACAAAGTCAAACGTTTTAAGTTGATCCCCATCTTTAAATAGTGGGGTGGCTAGGGTATTTTCTTTCTCGATGACCGCTGTTGGATTATTATGCAAAACCATATTCATGCGTGCCAAAGCGGCGGTAGGGCCTTCATTTTCCTGTCCAAAAAGCCTTACATTCTTGTCTGTTTCATCTGCCACTTTTAACAGCAATGATCCAGAACCACACGTGGGGTCATACACCGTCGGCGTTTTGTTAGTAGTACTAGCAATACCAATAATCTTGGCAATAATTCGGCTAACCTCAGCAGGCGTATAGAATTGTCCTTTGCTTTTACCACTTTCTGTGGCAAAGTGTCGCATCAGGTATTCATAGGCATCGCCAAGAATGTCATCACCTTCCGCACGGTTTTTACTGAAATCGAGTGCGGGATTCTCAAATATTGCAATAAGCCTAGTCAGTCTATCAACCATTGCACTATCACTACCCAGCTTTTCTGGATCATTAAAATTTACTGATATCTTGCCCAGTGACTTGTTTGCTTCCTCAATTTTCTGGATAATCTTCTTGTTAATATCATCACCGATGGTTGGCTTTCCCTTTAGCGCAACCATGTCCTTGAAACTTGCGCCTTTAGGAACCGTTATCGGCGCAAACGAAACACCGGCATATTTATCAGAGATGTATTTGATAAACAACAACACCAGCACATAGTCCTTGTACTGAGACGCATCCATCCCGCCGCGAAGTTCATCGCAGCTTTTCCAGATTGAACTATAGAGTTGTGATTTTTTAATCGCCATTGATATTCCTTTATTATTTTAAGCTTATTAAAACTACAAAAAACCACCCTTGAAGGTGGTTTTAATCTTTGCTATATCGTACTTGTATGTTGATGATACATTAATTCCCCAATTATGGCTTCATCCGTCTAGATTATGATACCTCTTTAGAGATGATATTTCAACAATTTAGAGCCGGTTGCGACGCTTTTGGAGTTTGGTACAGCAACCATCGCACAACGTAGACAGTAAGCCCCTTATACTTCGTAATTTTCCGGGTTTGCCACATAGCTCGCAGACCTTGCGGGAATCGGCTTCGGCTTGCTGGATTATTTTGTTAATCGATTCGTTTCCTCCGTACATGTATATTTTTAGCCTGCCAAACTTTTCTTTGACCTGGTGAATAAATAGTTGATCACAAAACCCCTTGTTTTCCTTCTTCAACGATTCCTCTATTTGCTCAAATATTCGCCACAAAATGTGATACCAGCCATCACTGCACTCACAATACAGCGTGGTGCTTTTAAATAGTCCGGAAAATCTTTTAAGGAGTTTTTGTTCAAGTTGTCTTTTCAATTGATATCTCCTGGTTCGCTTTGATTACGCTGCTTTTAGTAGTGTGATTAGCTGCCTTACTTCTTGGCCAGAGACAAGTTGCAGGTTTTGGGTGCCAAGCTTGTCCATGATGTAGTCTTGGACGGCCTCATCTTCGTTATAGCCGGTCTTTTGCTTTACTGCTTGGCGCAGGGATGCCCAATCTTCGCGGGTGGGCAAAACGCTTTTGTTTTGTGTTGGGGCTTCCATTAACAACACTATCGCTTTTATATGCATAAGTAGCTCCTATACCCTGGACTCAAGCCAGGCCAGATACTTTGGTAGGGCTTTTACACCCATCGACCATGTGATTTTGTAGGTTTCATTGACGTTGGGGCGGAAGATCTCGATTTGGTAGCACTTAAAGTCTTCCTTAACTTTTAGGCTGAAGCCTATGTCTTCTTTTAGAACTCCTACTTCGTTTGTAATGCGCAGCCTGGCCTTCTGGCCTTTGGAATTTTGCATTTCAAGGCATGGGTTTTCGTCCAGCGGAAATAGCTTTGGCAGGAATATACGCAGCTTCAGCTTTCCGGTAGGATAATTTAGTTTAAGGCTGCTGCTTTGCTCCATGGTTTCGGTGTATGAGCTGAACATTACCCTGTTCATCCAGCCCCAGCTGTAGGTTGCCCGCTTTTTCCTTCCGAAGGAAGTTTGCCACTTTAGTTGAAACTTCTTTTCGGCGGACGTAGTTTTTATTTCTTTAAACATTACCTGTTCGTCTGGTGCGTTACCGTTGTTTATAATAAACGAGTAGTCGCGATTCTTGTACGGCTGAATATTGTTCAGGCCCAGTCTGTATGCTTCGATAATATCACCTAGCTCAACAAATTCATTTAAGCCCTCATCGCGGCCGAAAGAATGTTCTATTACAGCTTTGGCTGGATCTTTACATGATGCCGCGATTGTGTGGATGGCAACGCCGTAGCCGTTGAAGATTGGGAATATATCTTTAGTGTACTCCCTGAAAACTATTTGCTGGTTGCCCATGTTTTTCTCCCTTGCTCGATTTTACTTCCTACTAACACAGTAAACGGGTGAGGGGATTTCGGCAACAAAAAAATCCTACGGTCACTAAAAAGTGAGCGTAAGATTTTTATGATTTTCTGCATTTTTTAGGCTTGTGACGCAACGACACGTCACAAATCGGACACAAGACGGTAAAACGGGGTGTTTTTAGGTGCGATTTCTACAACTCAAAACTGATTGAAAAATGATACGGAAGGAGAGGGATTTTTGCTCCATCGGGTACTTCGTACCCTCACCCGCAATCGGCTGCCCTCCCTTTTTCTGCCTACGCGGCAGCGGTCGGGTCAGCTTCAAATCCCTGGCCAATTAGTTGTTTTTTGTATGGGCCCGTGGCCCAGACAAAAAACAACGGAAGGAGAGGGATTTGAACCCCCGGTAGAGTATAACCCTACACTAGTTTTCAAGACTAGCGCCTTAAACCGCTCGGCCATCCTTCCATTTGTTACGCTATCTTCTAAGCTTACGCTGACTTTCTGTCTCGTCCGGGGCATCCTCGCTCTGCTGCGGTGCCCGCGCGTTTCTCGTTGCTCCTGTTCGTCGCAACACGCGCCCATCCTTCCATTTGTACAAATCTTTCAGAGCAGGCATACTACATATTTAACATCGGTGGCAGTATAGCATTCTTTAAGGACTTTCTCAAGAAACGTGCGGATGTACTAATCGTAATCATTGCAATATTTGATAGCGTATGCTATAAAGGTAATAGATATATTCCCTTTATTATATGTGTCTAAAAGGGGAATATATAAAAAGGGGCCTATATGGGCTTTTTAAAGATTAAATCGTCCTACCTTGGCATAGCTTATGAGATGCTTATGAAGGCGACAGCGCCAGGCAATCATAAAGATGCTACCGTTTGGTCAACGCTTGATTTTAAGGGTTACAAGAATAGTGACGTTGTAGAGTTCTTCAATCTTCTGATAGCAGATCGCATCATCGTAAGAAGCCTTGCCGCCCGTGGGCCCAATAGCGGGTCAAGGTTGATTAACCCTAAACGGTTGCTTGCCCTGTGCGTTGAAGGCTTCGCTGATAACAGGTTGAAACAGTTCCAGTATGTTTCAAAGCTTTCGCATAATGACATTATAAAGCACCTTATATCATTAAACATTAAGTTTTTTATTGGTGGTATGCAGGGTGTAAGGCCAGCCCTTAGAGAAGTGCGGGATAACCGGCTGACCATACTTATACCTGAACGCGAATGGTTTGCCGGGTACAAACAGCAGGAACTACAGCTAAAACTCGGAATTAACAAGGTTCATCATGGTGGCGATATAGAAATTGTTTTGCCAAGATATCACAGGTTTCTTAATAAACTCTCCGAAATATATAATCCAGGATCGCACGTTACGCCGGATTTCTACGCTTATCTGAGCATGAAATCTTCAAAGGATCCCATGGCTCTGCAACAAGCCTCACACATGGAAAATATTTTAAGAGGTGAACATGGCTCATTCCTCCACTGGCAAGCCTGAAATAAGCCCTGAGGCTCTTTTTGTACAAGTTCTTAAAGATATGGAGCCGTATAAAGACAATGTTATTCTTGTGGGCGGCTGGCTGCCGTTCATTTACACGCATTTTGTATGGAAAAACCCTGGCACCGCACGCATAATGGCTACAACGGACATAGACTATGCCGTAAGAGAAAACTTTGGGTTTAAGGGAATACCCCTGGCCGAGATGTTTTCGCACAAAGCTATTTATACAAAACGGAGAGTATACTCCAAAGAAGCTGAACCGTTTGGCTACACCGTAGTAAACGGCGAGTTAAAAATGAAGATAGACCTTATAAGCCATGAGCTGATGGACCCAAAGCTCATTGAAAGGGTTGCCGGACACGGCGTAGACGTTGCACCTATGGGATATACGGAAATACTGCTTGATAAAACCAGCCTTATGAAGGCGGATGTAACGGTTGGGAAGTTATCTGCCCAGGTTACAATACCTGTACCTGCCGCTTATCTCTACCTTAAAGGGCTTGCCTGCGCTGAACGCGATGTAAAAGGCAAAGACGGCGAGTATAAGTTCAAGAAGGATCTGTGGTCAGTATATTATGTTGCTGAATATATTCCCGAAGCCAATAAAGAAGCATTTTATACAAAGCTTAAAGGATATAAGAGCCAGGATCCTGATATGTTTAACCATTTCTGTGATAACTTGACGAAATATTTTAGAACCGAGGCGTCACGCGGGCCAAAGGGAATTGAAGAACTTGCCTTGTTGCCCGGCAGCTTTGAGAAAGGTTTCTTGAGAAAAAGAACCGTTGAAGTAATTAAAAATCTTCTTACAAAAATTAAATAATTTAATACCCACTTGGATGTCAAAGTTATCCATAAAATCCATCAAGGTACGAAGTGTAGCGTGCTCCCAGAGCGAAGCGGAACGTAGTAGCTTGTGGAGTTTGTGGTTAACTTTGGATGTGCCTTTGTTGGTGCCTGGTTTTAGATCATTTTAAGAGTTATCAAGTTCCTGAATTATCAAGGTGTATTACAAAAAATAATCGTGAACTCACCTACTGGGCATGATTAAATATCTACGATATTGGCCTCACTGTATTATTTAGATTGTTAAGCCACATTTCCAATGTATACATATCAGTATTAAGATATGGTAAGGTTTTTGATATTCCGTTATCCTCAAAAGTAATTTCTTCGGAAGAATCTGACGATCTAGGAGTTCCCCAATGTTTCCCTTTTATGTATTCAGCATAATTAATTAGATCTGAAGCATGATATAGATTTATAAGGCTTGCACAATATCCTTGTTTTTTAATTGTTTTAACAGGAAATACATAATTACAACCCAATCTTGTATTGTCATTTTGTATATGGCACTTCGTTGAATAATAACGTATCCCCGAAATAACTTGATTACCATATTTATCATCTTGTATATATTGAAGAAGAAGTTGTGGTATTATGTATTCTGGAACAAATGGCTCCTCTTTATATAAAACTTCAAGCATACTTACGACTTGCATTGGCCACATAAGAATCCGTGCTTTAATATCCTTACAGTTTTGTTCACGTTGTAATATATGTTGATTACCATCCTTCACTATATTCCTTATGCATGCTGCGATCCGTTTGGGTGTTATTCCAAAATCAAGAATTTTGATATTTTTTTCTGTAGGTTTTAACAATATTGCACATATATTACTAAGCGACACACCATTTAATTCTTGACAACTTGCATAAACTGATGAACCGGCATATAAACATGGATACCCTGGAATACTAAACCTATATCTCTTAATCTTATGTCTTTTTTCAAAAGGCACATGAAACATGTTTTTTGGTTCTGTTATTATTTCCTCGGATTTTATTTCCCTTATACGGTACAGAGAAACAACTTGATCTTCGTATTGCGCATAATTCGGTTGAAGTATTTGATATGCATTTCGATTATCATCCATCCACTTCGCTATAAAATTATAGGCTTTTGCGGGTTGTCCCTTCAAATATGCCTCTAATGCATCATTTATAGCTCCCATTTGGCTTATTAAAAATGGCAATTCGTCATCAACAATTAATCCCAAAGCATTCAAGGCATCGGCGTGGTCTTTGACCTCCTTAATATATTGCTGATAAATACTGGTAATATATTCCTGAAAATCAACGTTGCCCGCTCTGATTCGTGGATATTTGACACCATCACTTTCTAGAAATTTAATGAGAAGATCTGCGGATTGTGTATTCATTGCCAATCACCCCTTTACAGGCCCATCTTTTTCGCACCCCACTCACCCGCCGCTTTATTCTGCATCTCATTCCAGTTTGCGAAACTGGTATTTGCCTGGATGAATTTATACCATTCGTCATCAGGAATTTTATTAAAGTCCTCTACGTATTGCTATATTTACGCCACATTTGCTATTGGATGTTCCGATGATTTATGATTTTCTCCCCAATAGAAATGATCTTCTAGCTGTATTGTACCTCTATGATAGCGTTTTGACAACTGACATGGCACTTCAATGATCTCACCACGGACTTGGACTTTAAGGTTACGACATTTTGCATAACTCCTTACGTCGAAATAGGCGCGTCCATGTTTTTGCCTATTCCGTGCCGTTTTTACTGAAAAATTGCCTGTGACCTCTATATGTTTAACTAGAAGTTGTTTTTATAAGGCCGATACATAGCTCTACGTCTCAAACACCCTGTATCCCTCCCCCTTGACATACCAATTCCGTTTTTGTTGACGTTCCAACGTTTTACAATTACACAGTAATTGGGAAAAACGTTGGTAAACTTATACGTAATGGGGCCAACGGATTAAAAAAACCCTGATATTTCTATCAAGGTTTCAGGTGTCTATCAGGTGTCCAGTAGGTGTCCATTTGGGTTACAAATGGGTACAAGCATGCAAGGTTGTCATTAATGCGCAAGATGGCTTTTGTCGTCGGTAAAACGTGGGATTTGGGGTTGTCGTCGGAATTGCTGTTTTACCGTCGGGAGGATTTCAAGACTAGCGCCTTAAACCACTCGGCCATCCTTCCACTCACTACGTTCGTTACAGTCTGTCCAGGATGTGGTTCCGGTGCGTTTTCATCAAGCGCCCGCCACAAGCTTGTGCTCCTATTCGTCGCACTGTGGCCCACTCGGCCATCCTTCCATTTGTTACGCTATCTTCTAAGCTTACGCTGACTTTCTGTCTCGTCCGGGGCATCCTCGCTCTGCTGCGGTGCCCGCGCGTTTCTCGTTGCTCCTGTTCGTCGCAACACGCGCCCATCCTTCCATTTGTGCTTATCTTGTTGTATTTTCAATGCTTTTTTTAGCTTGGCTATTTTCCGGTCTAAACCACTGGTTGTCCACTGGGTGTCTATTCTTGATCCCAGCTTGTACAAAACACATATTTACCATCGGTGGCAGTATAGCATTCTTTAAGAATTTTCTCAAACAAAGGGCGGTATGTATACTTCTACTCACTTCCTTCCAAATAAGTCAATTTACTCAAGCTACTTAAGTCTGAATCCGTAACCTGTACCTCGTACCTGGCTCACTTTTACAGCTCGGCCCAGTTATAATGGCTTATATTGTTTCCCAGCGAAGCCACATTCTCGGCACGGGATATTATTGAACCTGATTGTATTTGATCTTTTAGCTCGCCCATAAGGCGCAGCATGGATGCCGCGTGTTTTGGGATTACAGTCATCCCGCTTTTAACTTCTATCAAATGTAATTTGCCGCCAATATCCAGCACAAGATCAACTTCCAGTCCATCCTGCGTCCTAATATAATACATCGATGGCTTTTCTCCCGAGTGCATGAACCGTTTCCAAAAATCCATCACTATCATCGTCTCAAATATGCTGCCGAAATGCGGACTGTTTTTAAGTGTCTCAAAATCATTTAAACCCAGCAAGTAGCAACAAAGTGCAGGGTCATTAAAATAGATCTTGGGGTTTTTAACCATTCGCTTACCAATGTTCCTGTAATACGGGTAAAGCAACACTACCTGGAACCCGGTCTCGAGTATTGAAACCCACCTTTTAGCCGTCGTAACGCTAATTCCCAGATCCCTTGCCATTTCGGACATGTTAAGCACCTGGCCTGTCCGCACCGCGCACATTGTCACAAAATGCTCAAACTGCGACAGGTCGCCTACATGGGCAATATTTCTTATATCCCTTTCAAGATACGTGTTTATATACGAGCCGCACCAAAGCTGGCGGTCAACTTTTTTATTAAGCGCTATTTCCGGGTAAAAACCTCTTAATAGACAGTCATTAAGCTTAAGTTTCTCGGGCGGCTGCTTTCTGCCACTCACCCACTGTGCAACAGATAATGACGAAGCGCCATTGCCCGAGGCCTCTGACAAAGAGAACGGTAACAACGACATGATCGCCGCCCTTCCCGCAAGGGACTGGCTCACATTATGCATCAAAGCAAACTGTTGGGAACCGGTTAGCAGCCACCGTCCCGGCCTGCGGTCTTCGTCTATCGCGCTTTTAATATATGACAATAATTCAGGCATATACTGGATCTCATCAATTATTGCCGACTTTGTGAAACCTTTAATGAATCCAGCGGGATCAGCCTTTGCTCTCATACGAATATCCGGGTTTTCAAGGCTGACGAATTGGTGGGTGGTGGAAAACATCTTCTTCAGCAGAGTAGTTTTCCCAACCTGCCTGGGGCCGGTCAAAACAAGAGCAGGAAAGGTTTTTACAGCTTTAAGTATTTTGCTGGAAAGAGTGCGGTTTAAGTATTTCATGATCTTATTATAACCCTTATAATTTAACATTGCAAGTTAAATTAGCGGGTGTAGGTATCCATTTGGGTTACCAATGGGTACAAGCATGCGAGGAAATTTGTGAATATTAGCAAGGCCAGAAAATAGGGGCTTGCTTTCGGCTTGTTCGCGGGGTGTGCCTAGTCCTGGGCGAATACCTGCTTTACTTCGGGGTGCAGTAGTCGCTCATTGCGCTTGTCGCGGAGCGCCAGCAGCAGCAGCTCCGATACATGCAGGGGTGAGCGGCCGGTGCCGTCTTTTATCTGGGTACGGCAGCTGAAACCTTCGGCGACGATGTAGCTGTCGGGGGGTGCGCTGCGTATCTCGGGGAAGAGTTTTGTTTCACCGATCTTCTGGGAGATGGGGTACTTTTTGGCTTCGTAGCCGAAGGAGCCTGCCATGCCACAACAGGTTTTTTGCGGTTCGGAAAAGTCCAGGCCGAGTTTGCGGATAATGTTGCGGGCGGCATCGGGGTTCAGCACGGCCCGCTGGTGACAATGGGCGTGAAATACCGCTTTACCGCTCAGGACCGGCAGGGGCAGAGAATTCTGTTCTATGAACTCGCTGAGCAGGACTGAATTTTCGGTCATGCGCTGCATGTCGGGCTCGGCGGGGAACAAGGCGGGAACCTCGTCGCGATATACTGAAGCTGAGCTTGGCTCACAAAAGATCACGGGAATGCCTTCCCTGATATAGGCGCTCAGTTTTTGGACGGCTTTCCGTATCTCGCTGATGGCCGAATCCAGGAACCCGTAATGCAGCAGGGGCCGCGGCGCGTATATTCTGCCGGGCGGCACTATAACGTTATAGCCCCAGTTCCGCAGGATCAGGTACGCCGCCTGCAGGGTGTGCGGGTAAAAATAATTATTGAAAACATCCGTATACAGCACCACTTTCTTTTTTCCCGCCTGACCGGTTTTGTTGCGCGCGAACCACTGGGTGAACGGCTGGGGCGCAAATAACGGGATACTGCGTTCCGGCGCGATGCCCGTGGCTACTTTTGCGGCCAGGCCTATAAGCGGGGCGTCAGCCAGAAAATTCGCCAGCTGATAGAACCGCGCGCCAAGCGGGGCAAGCAGGCCTATGTAGCCCATCAGGTACGAGACCGGCGGGCGCACTGTGCCGCGATAATAGTGATACAGGAATTCCGACTTGTACTGGTCTATATCCACATTGACCGGACAATCTTTTTTACAGGCTTTACAGCCGAGGCATAATTCCAGGGCGTCTTTTACCTCCTGACTTTTCCAGCCTGATCGTATAATATCACCGCGCGTCATTTCAAACAACGTGTGCGCCCTGCCCCGGGTCGTGTGCTGTTCTTCGCGGGTAACCAGAAAGCTGGGGCACATGAAGGCGTCTTCCGTGCGGCGGCATTTACCGACGCCGACGCACCGCAGGGTGGCCCTGGCCAGGCTGCCGTCGTCTTTTGGGAATTTAAAATGTGTTGGGGACTGAATGGGGTTATAATCCGTGCCGAGCCGCAGGTTTTCGTCGGGCAGGTAGGGGTGCACTATTTTTCCGGGGTTCATGATGTTGTTCGGGTCCCATGCTTTTTTAAATTCCCAAAAGGCCTCCACCAGTTCCGGCCCGTACATTTTCGGCAGGAACACCGCCTTGGATTGGCCGTCGCCGTGCTCGGCGCTGAACGAGCCGCCGTATTTTACGACCAGATCGGATGCTTCGTCGATAAAACTATTATAATTGTCGATGCCCTGTTTAGTGAAAAAATCAAAACTGATGCGGCAATGCACGCACCCCTGCCCGAAATGGCCGTAGAGTGAGGCGACATAGCCGTGTTTGTTCAGCAGGTCGCGAAATTCCCGCAGATACTTGCCGAGCTTCGCCGGCGCGATGGCCGCGTCTTCCCACCCATCCCATTGCAGGGGCTGGCCCGGCACGTTCGCCGTCGCGCCAAGGCCTGATTCCCGCACGGTCCAGACCGCGTGTTCCTGCGCCGGGTCGTCGAACAGTTTCATGGAGGGCGCATCCGGCAATTGGCGTATCGCCTGCATACATTTTTTCGCGTTATCTTGCGCCTCTTCGTCGCTGTCGCCGCCGAACTCCACCAGCAGCCAGCCCTTTCCCTTCGGCAGCAGTTCAATATCCCGGGGGTGCAGGTGCATCAGTTTCATAAAGCGCACCAGCAGGGAATCCATGCCTTCCAGCGCCGTCGGCTTGAACTGCATTAATTGTTCCACATGATCGGCCGCGCTGTATACGTCGGGATACCCGAACACCACCAGCGCGCGTTTTGGCGGGCTGTAAATAAGTTTAAGCGTCGCCTCAAGTATGGTCACGCAGGTGCTTTCGGTACCTACCAGGGCACGCGCAACGTTAAAGCCGTTCTCGGGCAGTAATTCATCCAGGTTGTAGCCGGAAACCCGCCGCGGTATTTTCGGGTAACGCTTACGGATAAGCTGCGCATATTTGTCGCGGATGTTCTTCATCGCCTGATAGATCTGGCCGCGCCGGCCGCCCGCGGCGATAATTTCCTCAAGTTCTTTTTCGGAGGTGGGCCCCACGCGCATAACGATCCCGTCGGCCGTCATCACTTCCATTTCTTCGACGTTATCAACGGTGCGACCGCCCATGACCGAGTGAACGCCGCAGGAATCATTGCCCAGCATGCCGCCCAGCGTGCAATAGGCGTGGGTGGCGGGATCCGCCGTGAACGTTAGCGTAAATTCGCGCTGGGCTTTTTCGCGCAAACGGTCCAGTATCACGCCGGGTTCCACCACCGCGGTGCGGCGCTGTCCGTCCATGCTCAATATATGGTTATAATATTTCGAGTGGTCTATGATCACGCCCGCGCCGCAGGTCTGGCCGGCAAGGCCGGTGCCGCAGCCGCGGGAAATGATGGGGGCGCCGTAACGGTGACAGATCGTTACCGCATCTTTCACCGCCTCCCGATCGTGCGGCAGCACCACGCCCAGCGGTTCCTGACGGTAATTGGAACCGTCGGTCGCGTACAGCGCACGCGCGCCGGCGTCAAAACGTACTTCCCCGTTCACCCGGGCTTTCAGTTCCGCTTCCAAGCCCCGTACATCTACGTTCCGTATTTGTTCCTTAACGAGTTCGGCTATTTCTGACATAGTAACTCCTGTGTTCTTATCTCGAACCGGGCGGCCGCGGTCTCATTCAGCGACAAGCCCATGCCGGGCTTTGTAAGATCGGGCTTCATCATCCCTTTGGCCGCCGAGGCTGCTTCACCGAAAAAGATCTTCTCGATCCTTGCGTGGTCGTAAAAGTATTCTATATGGCGCAGGTGTGGTATCGCGCAGCATACATGCACATGCAGGCTCGGCGCGCAGTGGGAAGACATAGGCAGGCCATACACTTCGCACAATGCCGCGACCTGCAGGAAACCGGTAATGCCGCAGCGGGTGGCGTCCGGCATCAGCACATCCGCCGAGCCCGCCTCTATTATGCGGCGCGCGTCGTCGGCCGTGTAAATGTATTCACCGTCGGCAAGTTCAGTCCCCGCGGGAAGCCGCGAACGGAGTTGCCGCATGCCCGCCAAGTTCAGGTGGCGGATCGGCTGTTCGTACCAGGTCACGCCAAGAGCGGGAAACAGCCCGGCCATGCGCAGCGCCTGTGCAGGCTCAAAAGCTTCGTTGGCGTCTACGAACAGCTGCACATCTTTCCCAATCGCCTCTTTGGCGGCCGCCATGCGGGCCGGATCATCAAGCGGCTCACTGCCGATCTTCATCTTCACCATCGTAAAACCCTCACCCGCCCAGCCGCCGAGCTGCCGGCATAAACGATCAATGGAATAGGTGGTGAAGCCGCCGCTGCCGTAACAGGGCACCTGTTCGCGTACCATGCCGAGCAATTTCACCAGCGGTAGTTCCAGCAGCCGCGCCTTCAGATCCCAGAGCGCGCTGTCGACGGCAGCTATCGCCATTCTGCATATACCGCTGTCACCGTTGTTGCGCGCGGCGTTCGTGAGCGCCTGCCAGCAGGACGCGATGTCAAAAGGATCTGCCCCGTGTATCGCGGGCGCGAAAAGCGTCTCTATCAACCGGACGGCGGAGGCATCGGCGTAGGTGTAGCCGATCCCCACGCAGCAGGCGGCTTTTATCTCGACAAGTATCATCGTCGTGCTGTCCCACTCAAGAGTGCCGTCGGCTTCCGGATAGTCCGTGGGCACACTGAAGGCCCGGACACTGATGCTTTCAATACGCGCCTCAAAATCCCGTACTGTCATAGTTCATTTTCTCCTTGGTTTCAGCGCCAGTACCGCGGCGACAGCGGCAGCGGCGCACGCGGCTTTCCACAGCCAGGGACAATGGGTCTCCAGCCACAGAAAACGCGATGTCGTCAGAGCGCGCTTATCGAACTGACCGTGCGCGCCGTAATCGCCTTTAACCGTGTGCCATAAATTAGAAGGACGGTCTGGGGTGGCGGGCTCGTCGGTGAACTGGCCGCTGTAGCCGAACCTGGCCAGATAGTTATCGCCGAATCCGGGAAAGAATTTATTTCCCCATAAGATAACGGAGGTACGGATGCCGACATTCAATTCACGGTTCTTGTGGTAGGCCGCCCAATAGACGGCGCGCGCCGCCACTTCTGGCTGATAGATGGGCGGCACCGGCTGGGGCTGTTTATCCATTTTATCTTCGCACCAGTCGAACTGCGGCGTGTTGAGCGCCGGCATCTGCACCATGGAGACCATGATCCTGCTTTTTTCGTGCAGCAGCTCGGAACGTATAGAGTCGGTAAAGCCTTTGATCGCGTGCTTTGCGCCGCAATAGGCCGACTGCAGCGGGATGGAGCGGTAGGCGAGCGCCGAACCCACCTGAACAATGGAGCCGCGGTTGCGGGGCCGCATGCGCTTAAGTGCGGCCATGGTCCCGTACACATACCCCAGGTAGGTCACCTCAGTCACCCGCTTGAACTCATCGGGGGTTATCGCCCAGAAGGGCGCGAAGACCGTGGTCATCGCGTCGTTTATCCAGATATCGATCGGCCCGAATTTTGCCTCACAGGCGGCTGCCGCGTTTTCCAGAGCAGCGGCGTCAGCGACATCGCCCGAAAAGATCATCGCCTGGGCGCCACGCGACTCCGCGTAGGTTTTCGCTGCTTCCAGCCGCTCTGTGCCCCGCGCGAACAGGCCCAGCGAACACCCGTGCTGCGCGAATATATCCGCGATGGCGCGGCCGGCCCCCGCAGAAGCCCCGGTAATGAATACGACGTCTTTCTTTTTCATGTAACGCTCCTCTAAATAGCGCTTATTTCTTTTTCTTTCCGTCGATAGAATTAATATTCACCCCGTTATCAAGGCTGGGCTTCAGCGCTTTGATAAAGGCGTTTTGCAGCACCTCCCAGAGCGAATAGATCTTATCGGTTGTGGGATCTTTGAAATCGCCGGCGATGGGTATTTTGGTAGCCAGCTGGTCTTTTTTTTGGTTCTTGAACACATAGGCGGTGGTGCCGACCATTGATTCCCACATCTTATGAAAAATATTCTTGTTCGTGTCGCCGGGGCCGGTCACGTCCAGATCCCTGATGATCGGCTTTATATAGCCCGTCAGCTTACCGTCTTTGGCCGCCATCTCCGTATATACGCCGAGCCTTCCCCGGTTGACGACGAATTTTCCGTATGCTTTTAACAGGTCGTTAAATTGGGTGAGATCGGCGTCTTTCAGTTCACCGTTCATTTCAAAGGTCGGGTATTGGGCAAGGGCGTTCAAGCGGACCGTTGCGTTCAGAGAGCCGCCGTAGACCGCGGCGTTGGCGGTAACGGTGGACGGCAGCGGTATGGTGTTATTAACGACGTTCGTAAGATTAAGGGCGAGCACATGCACCTGTTTCAAAGAAGCGTCGACGGGCGGCTTTTTCCCTGCGTCCACATAATGAATGGCGCCGTCCTTAATTTCCAAACGGTTGATCTTTAACGGCATGAATTTTTTCAGCAGCCGCCGGAAAAGCGGCGTGTCTTTGCTTACTTTTGCAGGATCGGTCTTGTCTTTCGTAAAAATAAGCCGCGGTGCATCCGCTGAAATTTTTCCTACGATGGAACCGTGGAACAGCGCGCCCCATTCTATTGAACCGTCGATCGCACGCGCCGTAAAGAATTCCACCTGGTTGCCGGTCTGCGGATCGATCTTATTTAAGTAGAGACCGTTGACAATGGCCGCGCCCCGGTACACCGCCATATGCACGTCGCCCACATGGCCGTAATAGCCCTGCAGATGCGCCAGGGTGCGGTTGGCATAATAGCGCACGATGTATGGCAGCGCCAGACGGGCCGAGACCAGCACAATAACAGTTATAAGTAGGGTCCGGACTATTTTTTTGTTCATGTTCACCATCGTACCTTAACATCCTGTCATACACAATGACCGGACACAATTTTAAAATGGCTTCTTTCCGTTTTCGAAACAGGGGAACAAGGTCAGTCCGATGTCATGGCATCACAGCGTGTTCGGGAGGAAAATATTATACGATTGCTTAAACAGAGAGGGGAGGCAAAAATGAAAATTTTTAACGTAGTGAAAAGCAGTCCGGTCAAATATGACCTGAATATCGGCTCTGTGTTGCTGCGCGTTTTTATGGGGTGCGCGTTCGTCTGGCACGGCCACGGGAAACTTTTTGGAGGCATGGGAGCGTTCACGGAACATGTGCGCGCCATGCACATACCGCTTGCCGCTCCGATGGCCTACGCCGCGGCTATCACGGAAGTCTTCGGCGGGCTCTTTCTGGCAGCAGGCTTCTTTACCCGGACAAGCGCGGCGCTTATCGCCATAGAGATGGTCGTTACCTCTCTTGTGGTGCACCAGACGGGAGGCTTCGGGGGCAGGGAGCTGGATCTGCTCTATCTGGTGTGCGCCGTCATGTTCGTGATCGAAGGAGGCAAAAAGTATTCTATTGACCAGCTTATTTCTTAACCCCCGCGTACACCGTTTCCATCATTTCTTTAGCGGTCTCCACGATAATGCCCTTGCGGTCCACGTCGCCGCCAAGCAGCGAGAACATAAGGCCCTTGGCCTGCTTCAGGTTGATATGCGGCGGCAGAGTAGGAACGTTCGGGTCGCAGGGGGCGTCTATTACGAACGGACGATCGCTGCGCAGGGCCATGTCGAAAGCGTCGCCGATAGCCTTCGGGCTTTGTATCTCAATACCGTCCAGGCCCAGCAGCTTTGCGTATTCGGCATATTTCATTGCGGGGATATCCTGCGAAGCCTCGTATTTCGGGTCGCCGTTGAAGACCCGCTGTTCCCAGGTGACCATGTTCAGGTCCTTGTTTTTAAGCACTAGTATTATAAGACGCGGATCGCTCCATTCTTTCCAGTATTTGGCGATCGTCACCAGGTTGTTATTGCCGAGCATCTGCATGGCGCCGTCCCCGGAAATAGCGATGGCCACCCGGCTGGGGTAGGCGAATTTCGCTGCTATCGCGTACGGTACGGCGGGGCACATGGTGGCAAGGCCGCCTGAGAGGGAGCCGCGCATTCCCTGACGGAATTTCAGGTCGCGGGAATACCAGTTGGCAGAAGTGCCCGAGTCACAGGTAATGATGCAGTTTTCCGGCAGCCGGGGCGATAATTCCCAGAATAGTTTTTGCGGGTTAACAGGCTCAGCCTCATGGCCGGCGCGGGCTTCCAGCACTTTCCACCATTGGACGACACCGTCCTCTATCTTCGTACGCCAGGTCCGGTCTTCTTTGCGCTGCAGCAGCGGAATAAGCGCATGCAACGTCTGCCTGCTGTCGCCCTGCAGCAGGGCTTCCATCGGGTATCTCAGGCTCAGCATACGGGCGCTGATGTCTATTTGAACGCCGCGGGCCCGGCCTTCTTTCGGCAGAAATTCCGAATACGGGAAACTACTGCCGATCATCAGCAGCGTGTCGCATTCCTCCATCATGTCCCAGCTCGGCTGGCTCCCGAGCAGGCCGATGGGGCCGGTGACATAGGGAAGATCGTCCGGCAGAACCGCCTTTGCCGAGCAGCGCCTTGGCCACGCCCGCGCCCGAGCAGTTCCGCCGTTTCCATGCACCTCGCTCGGCGGCCCCGAGCGCGCCCGCGCCGATGAGAATGGCCATTTTTTTGCCGGTGTTGAATATTTCGGCCGCCCTGGAGAGCAGCTGCATTCGTTGGGTACGATTACGCGGGTTCATAGCCGATGCCGGTGAAGAATCGTGCCGTGCTTGCGTTCCGGCTTGCTTCGACCGCCTCCATTTCCTGCACGTCGTTCGGGACAATGATGCACGTCACGGTGCGCTCCGGCTTTGCGATGCGGAGGGCGCGGTCGATAAGTTGACGGATCTGGGCCGGGGTGCGCGCCATATGGACGAAATCGCGGGCGACGTCCTTGAAGAGGGAAATGAGGTCGACTTCCTGCTGGTAATCGGCCCCGAGCGCAGATGCGGGCCTGCTGCCCGACGATCGCCAGACCGGCTGGTGGTCGAGCTTAGCGTCGTAAAGTCCGTTGAGCAGGTGAATGGCGCCCGGGCCCGACGTGGCGATGCAGACGCCGACTTCGCCGGTGAATTTCGCGTGGCGCGCAGGCCATGAAGGAAGCCATGTTCCTCGTGCCGTGTTTGGACGAACTCGATCTTCTCCCGGGCCCGGTTGAGCGCCCCCATGACGCCGTTGATGCCGTCGCCGGGATAACCGTACACTCTGCGCACACCCCACTCATACAACCGTTCAACCAGAAAGTCACTTGCTGTTTTTGCCATACTATTCCCCTTTGGTCATTATTAATTCATTGCCATGCGGGCCACGTGGTCTACCAGGTCCAACAACTTCGTCCGGTATTGCGAGTGCGGCAGGACCTGTAAATAGTTTTTGCTTTTATCCGCCAGCCGCGTTATCGCGTGCATGGTCAGCGTAACACCCGAATCACCGTCAAGATAATCGTCCACCATTTGATAGAGCATGCCGATGTGCATACCGTAATCGCCCACCTGGCGCAGGTCGCGCTCCGCCATAGCGCGGCCGCACATCACCGCGCCGCCGGTGCAGACCGTTTCCATCAGCGCGCCTGTTTTGTAGCGGATTATATTCTCATACTCCCTGGCCGTGCGTTCTTTTTTTTCACGTCCAGCAGCTGGCCGTAGCACATGTCCCGGATCGTCTTTGTCATCATGCCTATCGCCGAGCGATCGCGCAGCCGGGACAGCAGGTCGAAAGCGGTTATGTGCAGCACGTCCCCTATGAGCACGGCGCAAGTCTCGCCGTAGAGCGCCTGCAGCGTGCGCAGGTTGCGTCTGAAAAGATCGCCGTCCATAATGTCGTCATGCACCAGGCTTGCGTTGTGCACGAATTCCGAAGCTGCCGCGAACAAGGCCAGCTCGCGCGTCTGGTCGCTGTTCAGCTCGCCGCCGGCCGCGGCCCGCGCCGTCAGAAAGGCGAGCATTGGCCGCAGCAGTTTTCCGCCGGATGAGAAATGATAGTCCAGGCTTTGCCGGATCTCGGCGGGCTGGTCCTTGACGCATTTTTTGATCACGTCCCGTACGGTCTGCAGGTCGTCTTCTATGAGCGTGCCGATATCAACCAGCGTTTTTAAGGCCATATCAGATACCCCGTACGATATACGCGCTCAGCAGCACCAGGCTGTTGACGGCGAACAGCAGAATGGTCGCGACGATACTGGACCTGAGACGGATGGGAACGTCATAATATTTCAACAGATGCACGCAAGACCTGAAGGCTACCGGCACCGTAAAGAGCGAGATAAACGGTATCGGGGTGCGCAGCACCAGCGCTATAGCGATCATATAGACGTAGACGAACGCGAGCGTGGCCACATACAGCAGCGCAGCGCCTTTTCTGCCCAGCCGTACCGCCAGCGTCTTTTTGTTGCTTGCTTTATCGGCGGTATGGTCCGGGATCTCGTTGATCAGCAGGATCAGGAAGACCAGCAGGCCCATAGGGATAGAGGTGTACAATACTTCCCTGCTTATAAAACCCGCCTGCAGATAAAAACTTCCCGCCGGCAGCAGCGTGCCGAAACAGAGGCCCACCATCAGCTCGCCGACCAATAATGAATGCAGGAACATGGAATACGTTATAGCTGCGGCCAGGCCCGCCATGCCCATGAACAATATCGGCAGACCGAAACGGGCGCCGAGATAAGCGGTCATGAAAGCTGCCATTGAGAAGCATGCGACCGCCCCGGCAAGCACTTCCCCCTGCGTGAGGGCGCCGTCCTGTATGGCCCTGGAGCCGCCGGTAAAACCGCGCACGTATTCCACATTCACCGCGTCGGTGCCGTTGCGGTGGTCGAAATAATCATTAATAACGTTCGCTCCCAGATGTACGCATACCGCGGCACAGGCCGCTATCACGAAGACGGGCATATTCAAATGGATGTGCGAGGCCCAGGCGACGACCGCCCCGAACAATACCGGCAGCAGCGTGACGACCAAAAACGGCAGCCGCAGCTCCTGCAGCCATATTTCTGTTTTACTGCGGGGAAACGTTTGTGTCATTGTAGACTCCTAGTCGAACGGTGCGAGCGCGCGGGAGAAGAACGCAAGCCGGTTCGCGGCGTTATAGTTTCGGTACCCTGTCATAAAATAGTGAAGCCGTAAGCCTGTTGTTCCGGTGAGGAACCCAAGCACCCTGCCGGCGCTGGTCTGGTATAGCGGCAATACTTCGCCCAGGTCCATCGGGACGAATTTTCTTAACGCCCGGCGACCGATGCTCCTGAGAATATTGTCGCCCGCGCATTTTCCGCCGTAAAAAGCGAAATTGACCGCTTTGCGCAGATAGGCGCCCTTATGCAGCACGGCGCCGGTGTCGGGCGGTACGAAAACATCGGGGTGGTTCGCCAGCTGCAGGAACTCATTGACCTTGATGCGCTTATCGGGCAGACTTTCAAAATCTCCCTGAATATCTTCAATGGCCCGCTTGGTGCCGGCGCACCAGCAGAGGAAGGCGTTTTTATACAGTTCGCCGGTCGACAGCCCGACGTCCGTTCCGTTGAATGCGGCTACGCGAGCTGAGGTTATCGTCTTAAAACCCAAACCTTTAATGTGTTCGTTCGTGATCTGCCTGGTTTTTGCATCCAGCAGGCTCAGCAGCTCGGAACCCGCTTCAACGATGACCAGTTCTATGGGTTTCCCGCACCGCAGCCCGAGCCGGTAGACGGCGCAGGCCAGCTCAACACCGGTATAGCTGCCGCCCGCTATGATACAGACGGGACTGGCGGCCCTGGTAAGGTATTCGCCCAGGGCGCAGCCCATACGGAAAGCGCTTTCCAAACTATCCAGCGTGTGCACGCTCGCCACAGACTGATCGAAGCCGTGAAGATCGGCCTTTGAAGAACCGCAGGCCAGCACCAGACGGTCATATTGTTCCGTTGAGGCGGCGGTGAAAACGGTGCGTTTGTGAAGATCAATGCGGGTTATGGTTTCCCGCCGGAATGCCACGCCCGGGGGCAGCAGCGCCGGTATCGCCCCGACAGCGCAGGCGGAGCCCATAGCCCCGCTCACGATCTCGGGCAGGGCGGGCAGCATAGTAGTATAGGGGTTAGTATCGTACACGGCCACAGAGGCGTCAGGATATTTTTTTTTCAGTGAGCGCAGGCTGTGTGCGGCTTGTATGCCGGCGAAACCGGCGCCGACGATAATGACGTTCATTTTTCTCTCTCCTGATAGCGCCCTGCGTTCAACAGTGCTGATTCTACAAATTTGTGTCTTACCGCAGCTTGACCGTCTTCCGCCTGTTACTGACTTTTCAATGGTGTTTTTACCGTCCGGTACCGGTAAAAAGCATTCGTCTGTTTCACCAGCGCCCAGCGCACCCCCGCCGGCAGGTTTGGATAACCGCTCATCGCGCTGCCGCGGATGCCTTCTGTTAATGCCTTACATGCCGCTTGCGGCTGCAGCTCCCATACGGTCATATTATGCGGCTCAGGCTGCAGCAGCCGGCCCTGCGGGGAGACCGTTCCATCACCACCATGGCAGGCGGCGCAGACGGTCGTGTATACGCGGGCCGCTTCCCGTTCTTCGCCGGGCGTGGTGGCGGCGGCAACGGGCTCCAGCTCTTCTCTTACGCCGACATAGCTGTAGAGATACCCGATAAGTCCTTTTAGCGCGCGGCCGGTATAGATGCTGAAGTACGGCATCGCCGAACCGGGCACGCCGCGCTGCAGCACCTTCATGATATCGGCAGGCCTGGTGCGCAGTTTTGTAAGGTCGGCCGGCGGTGTTCGCAGTTCAGCCGCTTCCCTGCCCTGCCCGTTGCCGACGCCCCCATGGCAGAAGGCACAGCTGCGCTGAAATATGAATTGTGGCAGATCGTAGGCATCATACTTTTCGCTCAGGTACGGGTTTTCCCCCGGGACCTGAAATTGTTTTATCTCCGCCTGCCGGACGCGCAGGTTCGCGGCCAAAACCTTACTGAACGGGGCGAGCGCCGCTTCCTGATTGACCTGTCGTGCCAGCAGCATGGGCAGCAGTATCAGCGCCAGCGACGCCGATAAAAGATATTTTCCGTCCGCAGTTGGCTTCCTGGCGTACATAAGCCAGCCGAGCCACACCGCCGCCGCCGCGCCCGCGACGACAAATATGTTCATGACGATGCCCGGCGTCGACGGCATGGACATGTACAGCATGATGCCGAGCACGATCTGGACCATAACGGCCGCGAACACCAGATCCGGCTCCACAGGAGACTTTTTCCCGGTCCAGGCGGCATAGATCTGAAAGAACAGACCCGCCGTCACGACGGCGCCGCCGTACACGTGCAGCAGCCGCGCCAGCCAGTGCGGGAACAGCGGTGTGAACAGCAGACCGTGCCGGAATATTTCGGGCCAGCGGCCGGGATTTTCCGCGCTTACCACGAAGGCCACGAAGATCGCCGGCACCACCAGCAGCAGCGCCAAGCCCATGATCGCCGTCCACAGATATATTTTGCGCGTTGCGGTTTGCTTGTCCCGGTCGACGGCTTCCAGCAATATCAGGGCCAGGCTCAATAGCACGATGATCGCCATCCAGAAACCGCCGTTGAGGTTGGCGGCACCCGTAAAGGGCACGGAGTAATAGGCAGCGACGAACAGCAGCACCGCGATACCGAAACTGATCATAAGGCTTTTGGCGGCAAAATAGACGGGCAGCAGAGCCATGGGCTGTTCTGCCTTCGCACTGTTGGAGGGTGCGCGGCCCTGGTACCTTCTGCGGCACATGGCCGATACCGCGAAGAAGGCGCTGCCCACCGTTAAGAGCACGAAGAAAAAATGGAGCACGAAAAAGAAGAATTCCACCGGCTGATAAAAGGCGCCGGGAAACGGCCGCGGTAGTGAAAGATCGAAGAGGGAATTCATTGGAACGGCTCCAGCACCGCGCGCGTGATGGATCTGAACCGCACACCTTCGCGGTTAACCCTGTCCAGATATACGGCGAGCGTGCGGCGCTCGGTGTGGCTGCCGGCGAACGGCGGCATGAACGGCACCATTTCATGGATGTTACCGATGATCACGTAAATGCCGTCGATGGTTCTGCCTTTCAAGCGGGAACGGATATTGTTGAGGCCGCCGACCGTATGGCAGATAGCGCAGTTTTGGGCGAAGATGAAAGCGCCGTGGCTGAGCTCGTCTTTCGGGTACACTGAAAGGTACCACGGGCTCGCCGCGGCCAGGCCATGCTCTTTCAAGAACGGCATTTCTTCCAGGGTCAGGCCGTTGGCGTACATGTGGCCGGGCATCAGGTAGGGGCCGCGGATAAATTCGCGCACACGTTCGAACTGGATCACCAGCACGACGATAGAAAGCAATGCGGGAATGATCAACGCCCGCGATGTACGATTGCACGTCCGCGCGGCGACAGCGCAGGCGATGAGCGTTGCGAAAAATACCATGTTCGCGAAACTCAACAGCGTGGGATACCGGGAAAAATGAGACGACAATACCGCGAAAGAGATCTGTGTGGCGAAGGCGCGTGGGATAATGTAGAGATAGACCAGCAGGCTGAGGGCGAACGAGATCGTCGAAACCAGCAGCACCCGCCCGTACAACTGCGACGCCGCTTGTCGAAAGGAAATATGGCCCCGCAGCGCAACGGCGGCCATCGCGATAAGGGAGCCGAGAACGAACGAGAACGACACACGGGAAAACGCCTGCGGCAGGAACGAAGGATTCAATACGGCGTCCCATACACTGCCGGTTTGCACCCAGGCGCCCGGCGTCAGCATGAAGGCAAGGATCGCAGAAATGCTTACCGCCGAGGTTATCGCCAGCAGAGAATAGATAACACCGAGCTTTACCAAACCGCCCTTATTGCGTTCCCAGAGTTTGTCCCATTGGAAATATAATAACAGCAAGACCACGACCTCGGCGAAAAATATAATATACTCGAAGAACCATATCCAGAAAAAGACCCGCACCATGTGCCCCTGCCCGGCCGAAGCGAGCGTCATTATGGTGAACCAGATACCTGCGCCCGTGACCGGGCCCACGATCGTAATGGAAAAGACGATAAAGCGCAGGAAGCCTTTATTGAATTCCCGCCAGCCGGGAAATGCCGGCATGCCGCTGAGAAAGCCGCCGAATTTGCTCTCGCCGAGGATCATCATTGCGAAAGCGCCTACCGCGATGCCGTGGCTGATCAAGACGTGAATGACCGCGTTCAGGCCGATCACCATACCGTTACCGAGATACGGCATCAGGAATGGTGGAAAATTCATGCATCCCTCCCCGGCTTGTGCACCTGACTGCGCCAAACGTAAAGGTATACGGTAAATATCATTGCCGCGGCGAATACGTGCAGGAACGACACGGCGTTCACCGCTCTGCCGAGACTGCTGAAGACACTCCAGGCCATGTCACAAAACCGCATCAGCACGATCAGCAGCGCCACCATGGCCAAAAAGAATGGATTCGCTTTCCAGGACCTTCTGAGCAGCAGAAAGAAGGGAACGAACAGCTGGCCAAGCGCCATCAACGGGGCCATGAATTTCCAGCCGTTGCCCATATGGATCAGGTACCAGGATATTTCCTCAGGCTCGTTGCCCATCCAGATTATCAGCAGCTGCGAGAAGGCCAGATACGCCCAGAAGATCAGCAGCGCCATAAGCAGATTACCTTCGTCGATATAGGTTTCCCCTTTCAGAGCTATATCATTTGGCGCGGCGGTAAAGCCGCTCCACATCAGCGAGAAACAATAGGCGAACAACAACTGCCCGTTAAGTACCAGGGAGCTGAAAATAGTGGAGTACCAGTGCGGCATAAGGGACATGACCCAATCAATAGCGGCAAAGGAACCGCTGAGCAGATACACAACGCTCAACAGGCCTGAGAGATTTTTCTTCCGCTCACCACGATCCAACCACCAGACCGAGAACGTCCAGAGGACAAAATACGCTATCGCGCGCAGGCTGAAAAAGCCGGCGTTAAGATAGACCGCTTTGTGCATAAGCAGAGGATCGGCGGCTACCGCGGCAGGCTGAGCCCAGGTGTATATGCGAGCCGCCCAAACCATGACGGGTACCCAGATAAGCAGAGCCAGCGGCATCAGGCGGCTGGCAGCGATGTAATACTTTTCTATCGGCCCGGCCCATTTGCCGCCGGTCAGCGCATGCAGCAGCCGCAAGCCCAGGGCACCTATAGGCAGGCTGACCGCCGCCAGCGCGCCGAAAAAATATCCTTCGATAAAAGTTTGAAAAGAGAACATTTACTGCTCCTTTTGCAAAACATCTTTTATGTAGCGCGCTACCGCGAACCTGCCGCGCGCGTCCACCAGATCGCGGAACGTATCCATGGTCTTATAGCCGCGTTCCATGACCAGGACGTAATAGGTCGGCGGCTCATTACGCAGTTCGGGCAGCAGGAACGAGCGCGGCCTGGTAAAACCTCTGCGCACGACCATGCCGTCACCCGCGCCGCGCGGACCGTGACAAATAGAACAATAGATCCCGTACTGACGCTTCCCGAGGTCAATGAGCTCTTTGCCAGACGCCGCGGGTGTTCCGATCCTTCCCCGCGGGACGGTACCCTTCACCGGCATTCTAGCAGAGCTTCCGTCGGCAAAAAAGGCGTCGCCTTCCAGCGGTTTTATTTTGCCTTCGTATGCCAGCTTTCTCTGGCAGCCGGCGAAGAGCAGCAGGAGGCACAACGCCGGAAGGTAGTTATTGAGTGACCGTATATTGATCATGCGGGTTCGTCCTTTTTAAGAACAGATGCGCTTCGGTTTCTTCAAATTTGTCGTCAGTCGCTTTGATACAGAGAAAAAAAGAATCCATCGTCGCACGGTCAAAACCGGGCACGTTGAACATCGGGTGGTACACCTGCGGCAGACGACATCCCAGCAGCAAGGCCGCAAAACCGCTCAACGCGGCGAACAGGATGGTCATTTCAAAGGTTATCGGCACAAAAGCCGGCCAGCTGTTGAAAGGCCTGCCGCCGATATCCAGCGGATACGCTATAACAAAGGCGTAATACTGCATAAAAAAACCGCCGATCCCGCCGGCCAGGCCGCCGAAAAAAACGGCCCACTGGATACGCGTGGGCCGGTACCGCGCGGCCTGCGCCATGCCCGGTGAGGGAAAAGGAGAATACGTTTCGAAACGGCGGTAGCCGGCCGCAACGGTAAGCCGTACGCCGTTCAGCAATTCCTCATTGCTGCCGTAGCGCGCGCTCACCCCGTAGATATTTTCAGTCTTATGGTGCCGCTGATCCATCGTTCTTCTCCTTGTCCTTCGATACAAGCTGGTTAACCTCAAAACTGGCTATCATGGGGAAGGCCCGAAAAAACAACAGGAAGCCCAGCAGGAACAGCCCCATGGAACCAAGCGCCGTCGCCCAATCCCAGACCGTCGGGTAATACATGGCCCACTTCGACGGTATCTTGGCCCGGTGCAGGCTTACTATGACGATCATGAACCGTTCCGACCACATGCCGATGTTGATAATTATCGAGAGAATGAATAACAGCAGCGGGCTTCTTCTGGCGCGGTGCGACCACAACACCTGGATTGAGACGACGTTGCACAGCAGCACGATCATGAATATATAGCCGTAGGGCCCGAGCAATTGGTTTTGCGTGTGGAACCACTCGCCCAGATTGCCGCTGTACCAGGAGATGAAGGTTTCCATCACATAGCCGTAACCGACGATGGTCCCCGTTGCCAGCATCAACTGGCTGATGCGGTCCAGGTGCACGTCGGTTATAATATTCTCCAGACCGTAGAGCCGGCGTATCGGCAGCATCAGCGTAAGCACCATGGCAAAACCGGAAAACAACGCTCCTGCAACGAAGTACGGCGGGAATATGGTGGAATGCCAGCCCGGCAAAATAGCGGTCGGCGAAATCAAAGCTGACCACCGTGTGCACCGAGACCACCAGCGGCGTCGCAAGGCCCGCTAACAGCAAGTACAATTTCTGATAACGCTGCCAGTGCCTGCCCGCCCCGCGCCAGCCGAGGCTTACAGGGCGTAAAACCGCTTCAGCCACCCATCCCGCGCCTGGTCGCGCGCAAGCGCCAGATCCGGTATAAGGCCCGTGTACCAGAACAATAATGAGACGGTAAAGTAGGTGGAGACCGCGAAAAAATCCCACACCAGCGCGCTGCGGAACTGCGGCCACAACCACATGCTGTTGGGATAGGGCACCAGCCAGTAAAAGAACCGCGGCCGGCCAAGATGCAGCAGCGGGAACAGGCCGGCGCATATCACCGCGAACAAGGTTATCGTTTCGGCGAAACGATTTATGGAGGCGCGCCATTCCTGATGCAGCAGCACCAGGAAAGCGGAGATGAACGTGCCCGCGTGGCCGATACCGATCCACCAGACGAAATTGACGATGGCAAAGCCCCAGGCGACGGGAATATTCACGCCCCAGATGCCGACGCCCTTTATCAGCAGCCAGATGATCGCGATGCCCAGTATAAAGAACAAGACGAAGGCGCCCGACAGGACGAACAACAACTGCGCGCTGAACCCGCGTTCGAGGGGGATGCTCACGATCTGGCGCGCGATGCTCTCGAACGTTGCTTTACCGGTGATTAATTTCTCTGCCGACTCCATCATGCCGCTATCCTTTTGTAATATCCCTGTTCGGGTTCCTGATGCAGGCAAGGTAGGTTGTCCTGCGGGCGGACCCCCGTCTCTGCCATCATTGCGTAATTCAACGGCTGCGCCCGTTTACGGTTCACCTGTGAACCCTTATCGCGTATATCGCCGAAAAATATCGCGCCCGTCGGGCAGGCCTGCTGGCAGGCGGTCACGACTTCCCCGTCGCGGATCCTGCGGCCTTCCTTTTTCGCCGTGATACGCGCCTTATTGATCCGTTGCAGACAGTAGGTGCATTTTTCCATTATGCCGCGGGACCGGATGGTAACATCCGGGTTCTTGCCCTGCAATTGCGACGGCGCAAGTTTGTTGTAGTCGAAAAAATTGAAGCGGCGCACCTTGTAGGGGCAGTTGTTGGAACAATACCGGGTGCCGATACAGCGGTTGTAGGTCATTTCATTGAGGCCTTCCTGGCTGTGGCTGGTGGCTTCCACCGGACATACCAGCTCGCAGGGCGCGTCCTCGCAGTGCATACAGGGCACGGGCTGATGATAGATCTCCGGAGCGGCGCCGGAACCGGAAAAATAGCGGTCTACGCGGATCCAGTGCATCTGCCGGTTCCGTATAACCTCTCTTTTTCCGACGACAGCGATATTGTTCTCCACCTGGCAAGCCATGGTGCAGGCGCCGCAACCCGTACATTTGCTGATGTCTATGCACATGGCCCATTGATATGTGCCGCCCAGATGCTCCTGCGGCTTGTAGAGCGTTTCCCGATCCTGGGGAGCGCGGACGGCATCGCGCGCAAATTGGGGATCGCGTATATATCGTGCAACATCACCGTGGCGCAGCAACTGGCGATCGTCGTTCAACGTGCCGTCATGCTGAGTCACGGCAAGCGGCTCTTTTTTGACGGTTTTCGTTATGGTGATATCTTCCGACAGCCATAGCCGGCCGGCGTTTTGCAACATGGAGGCGTTAAAACCAAGACCGAGACCGTTACCCGCGCGCGTTGTGCCGTAGCCCAGGTGGACCGTCAACACACCGGCGGCCTGGCCGGGAACAATGCAGACCGGCGCCTCTACGGTGGCGGTGCCTGCCGCTATTCGTACGACGTCTCCGTCAGCCAACCGCATCTTTTCGGCGGTGGGCGGCGCCAGCAGCGCAGCGTTGCCCCAGGTTAATTGCGTAACAGGCTTCGGTAATTCCTGCAGCCAGCTGTTATTGGAAAATCTTCCGTCAAGGATGCGGGGATCGGGCCGGATCTGCATCACCGGTTTCGTTTGCGTTATTTTTTCCGGTTCTCCCGGCGCGGCTCGTTTTTGCGTTACCGTTACCGGACGGAAGGCTGTGCCCGCCATCACGCCGTCCTGCACGGAGGTATGCCAGAAGGCATCAAAATCCAAACCGCCCCGTTTCCCCTTCCAGTAGTCCCGTATCACTTCATCATACTGCTCCCGATTCCGGCCGAGCACCGCCAGACACAGCTCGTAGTCGCTGATCCCGTTGTAGAGCGGCGCTATCGCCGGCTGGCGCAGGCTTACCGTGCCGTCGTAGGCCCGCAGGTCGCCCCAGGACTCCAGTTCATCCGCCATGGGAATGTGCCAAGTCGCCTGCTGCGCGGTTTCGTCGTTGAAAGAACCGAGATAGCACATGAACGGGGCCTTACGGCACGCCTGCGGGAACGCAAGATAGCCTGGCGCGCTGTAGGCCGCGTTACAATCGAGAATGATCAGATCGCTGACACTGTTGCTGTTAAGAGCAACAGTAAGCTGCGCAATGGAATCGGCGTAGGCCTCCGGGAATTCCTGCAGTGCCGGCACATAGGTTACCGTCGTGCCGGTATTGCCGAGCAGGTCGTTAAGCAGCGCCGTCACGGTATGGATAGAGGCGGACTGCTCCGGCCCGGCGATGATCAGACTGCGGCCGCGGTTCGCGCGCAGGTCGTGCGCCAGGGCTCGCAAAAATTCTTTTTTTTCGACTGTCAAAGAATTTTCGCGGCCGCTCTCTACGCCCCGCAGCAGATCGTAGAGCGCGTAGGTGAATATTACTGTTTCCGCCGGGTGCAGCGGCAGGCGGTGGTCCGCCGTTGCGCCGGTGATCGTCGGGCTTGCTTCCAGCGCATAGAGCCGGTTAAGGTCTATCCGGGCGGGATCGGTCTGCCTGCGTTCGCCGAACGCCCGCGCGTACGCAATGGCACCGGGACCGCGCGAGAGAAAATCGCTTTCAATGGCAACGATGACGTTCGCCTTACGCAGATCGTACACCGGCTGCACCGCCCGGCCGTATAACGCCAGCAGCGCCTGAGACCCGTGACCGGGTTCTAAAGGACTGAACTGATGCCAGACCGCTTTCGGGAATTTCGCGCTGATCTGCCTGCGCAATGCGGCGAACGAGGGAGAAATGATCGGGCGGGAAAGCAAGCGCAAACCTTCACCCTGCCGCAGTGCCAGGTTATCCAGGCGCGCTTTCAATGCCGTATTGAAATGACTCCATGAGGAAGGCAGACCGTTGTTCAGCACCAATCTTGAACGTGTCGGATCGTACAACTGATAGATCGCCGCCTGGGTGATCGCATCGCTCGCGCCCAGGCTGTCGGGGTGCAGCGGATTCCCTTCCAGTTTAGTCGGCCTGCCCAGATGACTTTCCACCAGGACCCCGCGGGCAAAACCCTCGTATGAGAGGGTGCTCGCGTAAAACAGCGGCTTGCCGGGCACCAGGTCTTCGGGGAACGGGCAAAGGGTACTATTTTTTTTAACGGTTCCAGACAGCCGGCCAGGGAAAGCATCATCAGCTGCGCGCCCGCCAGCTTCAGGAAGGATCTGCGCGTTAAACTGAAATTCAAGGGATGTACGTCGTTTTTTATCGTCATGATCTTTACCTGTGGCACGTTGAGCAGTTCGTGAGCGTTGTCATATCGCCGGCGGTTGCGGTTTTCACGTATACCCCCGCTTTCAAGTGGCACTGGAGACAGCGGTGCATAAAGAAGGGATCGACCTTGCGCGTCCAGGGCATGCTGCCGAGGTCGCCGTGGCAGGTTTGGCATTGCACCCCCGCCGCTACGTGTATGCTATGGTCGAAGTAAACGAAATCGGGCAGGTCGTACACGCGGTTCCAGGAGAGCGGTTTCCCGCTGCTGAAACTTTCCCTGACGGGCGCCAGCATCGGAGCGTCCTTGAATAACACCCGGTGGCATTTCATGCAGGTCTGGGTCTGGGGAAGGCCCGCAAAAGAACTTTGATCGGGGAACTGGTGACAGAAGCGGCAATCGATACCGATCTCCTTGACATGATGCTCGTGGCTGAACGGTATATCCTGCCGCACAAAGCCCGCCGTGCCGGTGCTGAGCCTGGAACGCGGGTACAGATCGATGACGACAAGGCTCGCCCCGATCAGCAGGGCCGCAGCCAGTATGCTTCGACGAAAAATGGAGTTGGCCCCAGGCCCGAATAGTTGCGCCATAGCGTTACCCGCCTTGAAAAACAATATGAGCAATGCTAGTAAATCCGCCGTTGCTAAACCATTGACCGGCTCCACCAACACATGACTCTTTTGCCGGCAGTCAACGGTATCAGTAAAAAGCGGTATCAACCTATTTAACCGTTCCGCCGTAGAGTGCTAAACTTTTACTGCAGAAGAAATTGAGGGCAAAGGGGGGTTTATGAACATCTACGATGCACTGAAGCAGGATCACCGGACGGTCAAGAAACTATTCAGGTCCATAGAAAAGCAGGAACAGCCGGACAGCGGCTTTTTAAGTTCCACATTCGAGCACATACAAAAAGAGCTGGACGCGCATATGCAAAGCGAAGAAAAAATTTTTTACGCGCCGCTCCTGGAAAACGATATTTCAAAACAAGACGCGCTGAAAGCCATTGAAGAACACAACATCGCGCGCCAGATCATTAAGGACATTACGGGCGTCCCCGAAGACGACCTGGAGCACAGAATAGCGAAGATCGACGTGCTGCGGGAAGTGGTGGAAGAACACATTGACGAGGAAGAAAGCACCCTGTTCAGCGATGCCCGCGAGGTCTTTGACCGCAAAAAGGCCAATGAGCTGGCCGCAACGTTCGAGACGGAAAAGAACGGCATTAAAGAGCCCGCGATGTCCGGACGATAAATACGGCCGCGCGGCCGCGACAACCCGGGCACCATTGTGCCTGCTATTGCGGCCGCGCGGTTGGCGTTTCCCGCCTGTTTTTGGTAATATTACCGGATGGAATTCCCGCAGAAGATCGTAGTTCCGATCGATAAAGTGCTTTCAAGGCTGCGCTTTGCCAAAGGCAAAACGCTTCTTGACGCCCGTACCAGGCAATTGCTGGACGAAGAAATGGCGTTCGCACCCCGTCTAATAATGCCGCGGCTGATAACCGCTTTTTCGCCCATTACGGCAGCGCCCGGCGTGATCACACTGGAGCCCGGACTGGTCATTAAAAGCAATTCCATCCACAAACTATTGGCCGCCTGTAAAGCCGCGTACGGCTTTGCCGTTACTATCGGACGCCACCTTGAAGAAAAAAGGACCCTCTACATTCAACAGAAGGAAACAACCCGCGCGCTGATGCTGGATGCGATCGGTTCCGAGGCCGCAGAATTGCTGGCGGAGATGGCTAACGCCCGGCTCTGCGATGAAGCCGCGCAGCGCGGAGAGACCTGCACGATGAGATTTTCCCCCGGCTACGGCGACTGGCCGGTGACCGGGCAGAACGATCTTCTCCACTGGCTCGGCGCACGCCGTATCGGTATTTCCCTGACGGAACATTCGCAGATGCTGCCGGAAAAATCTATCTCGGCGATACTGGGAGTTATGTAAATGAACCGGAACGAATTTAAAAGTCTTATTGCTGAACGGATACTGATGCTGGACGGAGCGATGGGCACCGAATTGCAAAAGCGCGGTTATCTTGACGATATCGGTGCGCCCGAGGAATTGAACCTGACATGCCCCATACGAATTCAGACGGTGCAGCTGGAGTATCTAAAAGCCGGCTCAAACATAATTATCGCGAACACGTTCGGCGCAAACCGGCACAAACTGGCCGATTACGGTCTGGCGGATAAAACCGAAGAACTTAATATTGCCGGCATTACCATCTCACGCGAGGTAGCGGCCCCCTTCGGTGCTTTAGTGGCGGGCGACATGGGACCGCTCGGGGCCTACCTTTCACCGCTCGGACCTTTTTCCTTCGACGACGCGTACGCGCTGTTCGCCGAGCAGGCGCGGGCCTTGCAAAAAGCCGGCGCTGACCTTATTTTCATAGAGACCATGGCAGAGATCAGAGAGACCAAAGCGGCCATTATCGCCTGCCGCGACCATTTTAACGGTCCGGTCATTGCGCAGATGACCTTTACCCCGGACGGCAACACGGTGACCGGCACCGGCGTGCTTTCTTTTGTCGCTGCCGCCGAAAGCTGCGGCGCCGACGGTATCGGCGTTAATTGTTCCGCGGGGCCCAAAGACCTGCTTGCTATCATCGAAACGATCTGCGCGAACACCGCGCTGCCCGTATCTTTTAAGCCGAACGCGGGCATTCCGATGCTGGTGAACCGCAAAACTATTTTCCCCGGCACCTGTGAAGAGTTCGTTGAGGCGGGACTTACGGCACAGGCACTGGGCGTAAACATGCTGGGCGGCTGCTGCGGCACCACACCTGAGTTCATTAAAGATCTTGCCGCAAAAGTAAAAAATTTAAAGCCCGTACTACGACCGAAAAAAGATAAGCTGCTATTGGCATCGCGCGGTAGGGCCTTTGACGCCCACAACTTCGGCAAACTTATTATGGTCGGCGAACGGATAAATCCCACGAACCGCAAAAAGTTCCAGGAAGAACTGGGCGCGGGGAACTTTGCTTCCGTGCGCAGGGAGGCGAAGGAACAGGTCAATGCGGGGGCGCTGGTGCTGGACCTTAACCTGGGCCTGCCGGGCGCCAATGAGACCGAGCTGCTGGCGCACGCGGTTGAAGAAGTGCAGGAAGTGGTACCCGTGCCCCTGTGCATAGACTCCAGTTCTCCCGCCGCGATCGAAGCGGGCCTGAAGGCCTGCGCGGGAAAACCGATACTTAATTCTGTCAGCGGCGAGAGCGAAAAACTGGCTATTATCGTGCCGTTGGCCAAACGCTACGGCGCGGCGCTCGTGGGCCTTGCGGTGGATGAAAAAGGTATTCCTAAAACGACCGCCGACCGCCTTGCGATCGCCTCGCGCATTATTGATACGGCCGTTGCGGCGGGTATTCCCGAGAGCGAAATCATCATCGATTATCTGACGCTGGCCGTTTCCGCCATGCCCGGGCAGGTCAATGAAACGCTGGAGGCGATCCGCCGATCCAAGGAACGCTGGCCGAACGTTAAAACGATACTCGGGGTCTCTAACATTTCATTCGGCATGCCTGCGCGTCAGCTGCTGAACGCCACGTTTTTGAATATGGCGCTGAAAGCGGGACTTGATTTCGCGATACTTAACCCGCATGAAGACTGGAGTATTTTCGACGAAAAAGCAGCCGATGTCCTGCTTGACAAAGACCCCAATGGCGGCAGCTATATCGCCGCGTACGGCGGCGCACCAAAGAAAACAGCGGCCTCGGCGGCGGCACAGACGCTGACACCGGAGCAGTCGTTGCGTCAGGCGGTCGTGGAAGGGAACCGTGAAGAGATCGCGGGTTTTGTTAGAGCGCTTATCGCGGCCGGCAAAGAACCGCTGGTAATAGCCAACGACATACTGCTCGCCGCGCTCAATGAGGTGGGGAAAAAGTTCAACGATAAGGAATATTTCCTGCCGCAGGTGATATTGGCGGCGGAAGCCGCGCAGACGGCGTTTGGCGTTATCAAACCGCTGCTGGCCTCGGTGGGCGGTTTTTCCGCCGGGAAGGTCATACTGGCTACGGTAAAAGGCGACGTACATGATATCGGCAAGAATATAGTGGCCGCGGTATTGGAAAGCCACGGCTTTGAGGTGCTGGACCTGGGGAAGAACATTGCGGCGGAAGATATTGTTAAAATAGCGATAAAAAATAATGTGCCGGTGGTAGGACTATCGGCGCTGATGACCACGACGATGCTGGAAATGGAAGAAGTGGTAAAACAACGGACCGCGCAGGGCGGAACATTCAAGATAGTGCTGGGCGGCGCGCCAGTAACAGAAAAATTTACGAAAGAGATAGGCGCTGACAGCTACGCGAGAGATGCCGTAGAAGCGGCACCCCTCGTTAAAAGACTTATGACAATTAAAGATTAAGAAAATCGAAGATTAGAAAATTAAAACCTTATCACAGGGTTTTAATCTTCATAATCTTCGAATTTTCAAATTTTTAATTGCCGTTATAGATTCTTCATCGCTTCGGCTATGACGGGAAGGACGCCTTCAACTTCTTCCTTGGTCATGCGGCCGAGCTTCGCGAAGGTCGGTTTCCCTTCCTTGTCGGTGGTCTCTCTGGAAAGCTGAAGTTTCTTGGCCCCGCCGTTGTACGAATATACGCTGACGATGATCTTTCCCGCGTCCGTCTCAAAGGCTTTTGTGAACAACTGTTTGTCTAAACTCTGATCGTAAGGCATGTGTTTTCCCTCCTGGTTTTTTATTGCTTCTGATCAATCTCCTGATTCCGGATCATCTTCTATGTTGGCAAGATCGGCAGGCGCTTCGCGCGGCGGCATTTTTACGCCTTCCATCTCTATAAGACCGGCTATCGCCGAGCCCGCGAAATATATGACCCACAAATAGGTGTAATACTGGCCGAACAATGCGGCAAAGCCGGCGGCAAGCCATGAGCCGGCGAATATCAGCAGGCTTATCTCCAGATATTTCCATTTCACGGGTATCAGATTATATACTTCCACCAGCGGATAATTATACCGGCGATGGCGCACATAGGCGGCCGCCAGGATGAAAAACCCGACGGGCGATATCAGCTGCGATATAAGATGAATGATGATCAGTTCAGCGCTGCCGGTCCCCGTCGCGCCCCAGACGGGATCATACATGGTGATGCCGCCGTAATGGGCTATCTCATGGGAACCGGTTATCACGACCCGGTTGATCAAGAGAAAGATAACCGCGGACAGTATCCCGACGCCGTAGGCCGCCCACGTCGCCGATTTCGGCATGCCTTTTTCCCGCGGCACCCAGTGCAAAATGCCTACCAGTATCGCGGGCGCGATAACGGCCATTAAAAATACCTGCCTGGCGCAGTTGACGATCATCGGCCAGGGATGGGGACCAAGTATATTTTGCAGCGGGCGGGTCACAAAATAGATGCCCAGCAGCAAGAAGGCGACGAAAACTTTCTTATAACCGACCTCGCCGAAGATCATCTTTCGCACGGCGCTGACGCGGTTGATCTCGGTCGCCATCGCGAAGAACGTCAGACCGGCGAGCAGCGGGACTACTATATTTATCAGAAATTGTATCGGCATGCGGGTTTTCCTATTTCAGCACGAAAGTATAGCCTGCCTGAGCGACCATGTCCATCGCGAAATCAGCCGGTTCCGTCACAAAGAAAACGGGATCCGTACCTTTACCGGGCACCGTGATCTCGCAGTGCGGAATATCTTTCAGCACGGTGAATACGCTGGTACCGGTGTTATACTGCAATTCAACGGCCACCACGTCTTTTGCCGTAACGGCGCCCCTGCGGGCTTTGTCCTCGAATTTTTTCTGTGTCATAAGCGCGGTGATCAGGTACAGGGGTTTATAGTTTTTGCCTGTGTTGTTTATCAAAATAATATCTTCGTTATCCGGGTGCGTGGTCAGCGCGATCTGCGTTGAATCCTTGAGCACCGCCATCAGCTTATGCGTGCCGAACCGCGGCGCCGTCGTATAGTGCGTCTGAATATTCCATTTGCATGTGCCCGCCGCCAGTTCTTTGCTGGGCCGCAGACAGCGAATGGCGCCTTTTTTTTCCAGCATATCCAGCACTTTTTGCGTGCCCGGCACGGGTGTAAGAGTTATCGCCTTCATGTGCCCTCTATGGCTTTTGCGGCAAGCACGGTGTTCTTCATCAACATGGTAATGGTCGTGGCGCCGACGCCGCCGGGGACCGGCGTGATAAGGCCCGCGATATCTTTTACGCCCGCGTAATCCACATCGCCGCACAGACCGCTCTCGGTGCGGTTAATGCCTATGTCGATGACCGTCGCCCCGGGCTTAACAAAATCTTTCGTTATGAATTGCGGCTTGCCGATCGCGGCGACGAGAATGTCGGCCTCGCGGCAGAGGGCAGGCAGGTTGTGGGTGCGCGAATGGGCTATCGTTACCGTCGCGTTGTTCGCCAACAGCATAAGCGCTATCGGTTTTCCGGCGAGCGCGGAACGGCCTACCACCACCGCGCGGGCACCATTCAGGTTCACGCCGTATTTTTGCAGCAATATGATAGATCCGTAGGGCGTGCACGGCATAAGGAGTTTACCGGCGGCCATCTCTTTCCAATTTTTAGAGCTGAGCAGCAAACCCTGGTTGTACGGGTGCAGGCCGTCAACATCTTTTGCCGGTGCAATTGCAGCCACGCAGGCTTCGCCGTCAAGCCCCGGCGGCAGCGGGAGTTGCAGCAAAATACCGTGCACGTTCGGCGAATCGTTCAGTTCGCGTATCAACGCCAGTATCTGGTCGTTGGTCGCGGTTTTCGCCAGCGGGTGGTGAAAGGAAGCGATACCCAGCTCTTTGCAGGCCTTGATCTTGTTGTTGACATAGACATGGCTGGCGGGGTCTTCACCCACCAGGATGGTGGCCAGGCCCGGTTTGAACGACAGAGCGGCTATTTCTTTCTTGAGCTCTTCGCGCAGTCCCGCGGAGATCTTTTTTCCGTCTATTATCGCCATATTATTGTCTCACAAAAATCGGATTTGAGAATATCCAGGGTTTTTTGAAGCCGAACATCATCTGTTGCGCCTCGACGCGGTATACGCCGGGGCTGTCGATTGCCACCTGTATGGAGCGTTTGCGTTCTTCCGCTATCAGCACGCCGTCGCGCAGGACCCGCACTATCCCGTTGCGCGGGATCTTAGCTTCCAGCAGCGCGGGTTTTCCCGCAAGGGCCAGTTCGCCGCCTATGTGCGCGATTGCACCATCGTTATATATCCTGAATTCGAAGCCAGTGGCGTTACGCCATTTATCCTGGGAGACGTAGGAGTTGCCGTTCTTAATGGCCGCCAGCAGCTGCGAGCGGGCGGTATCGTTATCGCTGCTCAGTTCCACCGGCAGCAGCACATGGGTGCGCACCGTCGAGAAGGCATAGTGGAACGGGAATATCCTGAAGGGCACACCCCACATCATCTTCAATGAATTATGGTTGTCTATCTCGCCGAAACCGAAGACTTTTCCCTTCCGGTTCATTTCGTCCCAGCGCCGCAGCGTTTCCTGCTTGGGGCCGCTGAGGAACCAGGTGGGGAACAAATAGGCCCACAGGGCCGCCGGAATAGAGGTAAGCTTTTCCTGCCAGTCGGTCATCAGGTCCCAGATGCTCATACCGGCGAAGCCTTTAACGCTCCAGTCCTTCCACGTGTAGGCCTTTATGCCGAAGAGCGGCGCGCCGGTGTGATCGGGGTGCGCTACCAGACAAAAACCGCCCTGCTCGGCGACCGCGTCTATATAGTCCTGCGGCTGCGAGGATTTTTTCCAGGCGATAACGGGTTTAGTTATACCCAGCGCCAGGCAATGGTTGTAGCGCGGGGAGATCTCTTCGCCGATCAGCACAAACACGCCGTCGTGCCAGCCGGCCCAGCCGTCCGCCTGCGCGTCCATGCGGAAATGGTCGGTGATAACGATAAAGTTAAGACCGCATTTTTTTGCGGCGGCGATCATTTCCCGCGGGTGCACATTCCCGTCGAAAGAAAAGCTGGAATGAAGGTGAAGAGAACCCGCGTAGGCGTACATTACCTATTTCTTTTCCTCCGGTTCGGGCCCGGCTTCGCCCGGAGCGGCTTCTTCTTCTTTTACCACGGCGGCGATCGCCGCAAGCCTGTCGCCCTCTTCCAGACGGACCAGGCGCACACCCTGCACATTGCGGCCGATAATGGAGATGTCTTTCATCGGCTGGCGGATGGAAATGCCTTTTTCCGTCATAAGCATCAGATCGTCGCCGTCATTGGCTTTCTTAATGCCGATGACCTTGCCGTTGCGCTCGTTGGTCTTCATATTTATAACACCCTTGCCGCCGCGCGTCTGCAAACGGTATTCGCTTACTTTGGTGCGTTTACCGTAGCCGTTCTCGCTGGCGGTAAGGAAAATGTCTTTTTCGTCCTCAACCGCTTCCATGCCGATTACTTCATCGCCGTCTTCCAGCGTGATGCCTCTGACGCCGCGGCCGACGCGGCCGATGGGGCGTACGTTCTCTTCTTTAAAGCGTATCGCGGTGCCCATTTTTGTCGCGATAATTATCTGGGCGGAGCCGTCGGTATATTTAACTTCTATCAGCGTGTCGTTGTCGTCCAAATTAATAGCGATTATACCGCCCTTGCGCTGGTTGGCATATTCTTCAAGCGGCGTCTTTTTGATAGTGCCGAACTTGGTGCACATGATCAGGAAACACTTCTTCTCTTCCTCGAACGACCGTATGGGAATAGCCGCCGTTATCTTCTCGTCCGACGAAGATATTTGCAGCAGGTTCACGATCGCCTTGCCTTTGCCGGTGCGCGACCCTTCGGGGATCTCAAATACGCGCAGCCAGTAGACGCGGCCCTTGTTGGTGAACAACAGCAGGAAAGCGTGCGTGGAGGTTACGAACATCGACTCCGCGAAATCATCCTCGCGCGTGGTAACGCCCATAATGCCTTTGCCGCCCCTGCGCTGTGCGCGGTAGGTCGTGGCCGGCAGGCGTTTAATGTAGCCCGCGTGTGACAGCGTTACGACCACGTCCTCTTCCTGGATCAGGTCTTCTATCGCGAAATCTTCGGCGGCCTGCGCCAGGATCTTCGTGCGGCGCTCATCGCCGTATTTTTCTTTCACTTCCAGCAGTTCCGTTTTAATGATGTCGAGAACTTTGCGCGAATCGGCAAGTATGCCTTTCAGCTTTTCTATCAGCTTTATCAGTTCCAGATATTCTTCTTCGATCTTGTTGCGCTCAAGGCCCGTCAGCGATTGCAGCCGCATATCCAAAATGGCCTGCGCCTGCAGTTTGGACAGTTTGAATTTTTCCATCAAACGTATACGGGCGTTGTCGGTATCTTTTGATTCCTTAATGGTCTTGATGACGGCGTCCAGGTTGTCGAGAGCGATCTTCAAGCCCTCTAATATATGGGCGCGCGCCTCGGCCTTGGCAAGCTCGAATTTTGTGCGGCGCACGACCACCACTTTTCTGTGCTCGATAAAGTGGTACAGCATTTCCTTGATGTTCATGACCTTCGGGCGGTTGTTGACGAGCGCCAGCATGATCACGCCGAAACTGTTCTCCATCTGGGTGTGCTTGAAGAGCTGGTTCAGCACGATCTGGGCGTTACCGTCGCGCTTGATCTCGATAACAACACGGATACCGTCGCGGTCGGATTCGTCGCGCAGGTCGGAGATATCTTCTATCTTTTTATCGCGGACCAGGTCGGCGATGGTTTCAAGCAGGGTGGCTTTGTTCACCTGGTACGGCAGTTCGTTAATAATGATGGCCTGACGGTTTCCCTTAATATCTTCTATCTCGGTCTTGGCGCGGGTAACAACGGAGCCGCGGCCGGTTTCCATATATTGTTTGATGCCGGCCCGCCCGTGGATGATACCTGCGGTCGGCCAGTCGGGCCCTTTTATTACTTTGCAGATCTCGGCGATCTCTATATTGGGGTTGTCTATCACGCAGATCGTCGCATCCACGACCTCTGAAAGATTATGGGACGGAATATTCGTTGCCATACCAACGGCGATACCGGTGGAGCCGTTAATGAGCAGGTTTGGTATTTTTGCAGGCAGTATCACGGGTTCCAGCAAAGAGCCGTCGTAGTTGGGTGAAAAATCCACCGTGTCTTTATCCAGGTCGGCGAGCATCTCGTCGGCGATGCCGGCAAGGCGCACTTCGGTGTAACGCATGGCGGCAGGTGAGTCGCCGTCAACGGAGCCGAAGTTTCCCTGACCGTCCACCATCGGATACCGGAGCGAAAAGTCCTGCACCATGCGCACCATGGAGTCGTAGACCGCGGTGTCGCCGTGCGGATGGTATTTACCAAGCACGTCGCCGACAACGCGGGCTGATTTCTTATAGGCTGTGTTGTGGCGCAGGCCCATTTCCTTCATGGTATAAAGTATGCGCCGGTGCACCGGCTTTAAACCGTCACGCACATCCGGCAGAGCTCTTCCGACGATAACCTACATCGAATAATCTATGTAGCGTCTTCATCTCGTCTTCGATGGCCCGCGGTGAAATGTTCGGGTTTACTGGTTGTTCCGGTGGCAATGCTTTGTTATCTTTTTCTTCAGGCATTTTATTTCCTTTTCTTAAATATGAGAGAACAACTAAATATCTAAATTAGTCACATCAGCGGCGTGAGCCTCTATGAACTGTCTGCGAGGCTCTACTTTGTCACCCATAAGTTTTGTGAAAATGCTTTCCGCTTCGACGGCATCGTCAAGGCGTACCTGCAGGAATTTGCGTCTGACAGGATCCATCGTCGTTTCCCACAGCTGCGACGGGTTCATTTCTCCAAGGCCTTTGTAGCGTTGGATGCTGGCGCCCTTGCGGCCGAATTCTTTGACTTTTTCCACCACTTCTTTGGCCGAGAAAAGATCGTAGAAGTCATCTTTCGTTTTAATGCGGAAGACGGGCTTTGCCGCGCGCTCGCCGAAATGTTCCATCTCAACGCCGCTGGCCTCCAGCTTCTTAACAAGGCCGTCTATCTTTGGCAGTTCCCACAGATCTTTTTCATGTAAATCTATCTCGTCGTTAAGGCCGTCCAGAGGAAGTTCGCCCGCGGCTTTTATCTCGGCGTCGCGCTTTTGTATCGCCTCATCGTGATATTCTTTCTTTTCTTTTTCGGAGAATATAAAACGCGGCTCAGGCAGCGCGGGATCGTCTATACGGAACAGCGGCATTCTTCCCTGGGCCCGGAACGTAAGGTAGTCCGCCCAGAAAAGTTCCTTGCGTTCCAGCTTGCGCACTATTATGCCGAGCTCGTTGAGCTGCTGCACTATCTGCGAAAGTTTTTTCGGCTCAAAAGGCTGGGCCGCGGGTTTGCCGTTCATCAGGGAATACAGCTCCACGTCGTCCAGGCCTTCAGCGAAGAGGAATTTATCCAGCTGGTCGTCAGTATGCAGGTACATTTCTTTTTTGTTCTTCTTGACCTTGTAGAGCGGCGGCTGGGCGATATAGATGTAGCCTCTGTTTATCAGCGGCGTCATCTGCCGGTAGAAGAAGGTCAGCAGCAGCGTGCGGATATGCGCGCCGTCCACGTCGGCATCGGTCATGATGATGATCTTGTGGTAGCGGCACTTTTCTATGTTGAAGTCTTCTGTCGCCTATGCCGCGTGCCGATGGCGGTGATCAGCGTGCGGATTTCCTCGTTGGCGAGCATCTTGGTCAGGCGCGATTTTTCAACGTTCAAGATCTTGCCCTTCGAGCGGCAGTATCGCCTGGAACGCGCGGTCGCGGCCCTGCTTGGCCGAGCCGCCGGCCGAATCGCCTTCGACGATGATACAGCTCGCTCTTTGTCGGGATCGCGCTCGGAGCAGTCGGCAAGCTTGCCGGGCAGGGAGGCGCGAGTCAAGCGCGCCCTTGCGGCGGGTCAGCTCGCGGGCTTTGCGGGCGGCTTCGCGGGCTTCGGCGGCCACGACAGATTTTTCGCATGATCTTATTGGCGATCGCGCGGGTTTTCTTCAAGGAAGGCGGCAAGGTAATCGCCGACCACCGATTTGGCATGCCCTCGACTTCGCGGTTGCCGAGCTTGGTCTTGGTCTGGCCTTCAAACTGCGGATTGGGGATCTTTGACGGATATAACCGCGGTCAGGCCTTCGCGCACATCTTCGCCGGACAGACGTGAGGTCTTTAATTTTCGATATTTCGTTCTTCTTTATGTAATCGTTTATGACGCGGGTAAGGCCCGAGCGGAAGCCGGTCACATGTGTGCCGCCCTCGATCGTGTTGATGTTGTTGACGAAGGAAAACACCTGTTCGTTGTAGCCGTCGTTGTACTGCATGGCCGACTTCAACCAACGATACCGTCTTTTTCTTTCTTGAAATAGATCGGTTCGGGGTGAATCGGTGTTTTGTTGGCGTTCAGATATTTCACGAACGTCATGATGCCGCCTTCGTAATTAAACGTGTGCTGCTTGTCGTCGCGCTCATCGATGATCGTGATACGCGCGCCGGCATTAAGGAAGGCCAGCTCGCGCAGGCGGTTGGAGAGCGTGTCGAACGAAAAATCGGTGTCCGTGAATATTTCGGTGTCCGGCTTGAAGGTAACCTTGGTGCCGCGGCCTGATCGGTCTTGCCGATCACTTTTACGTCTTCCACCGGTTTGCCGCGCTCGTATTCCTGCATATAGATTTTGCCGTCGCGGTATACTTCCACTTGCAGCCATTCCGACAGGGCGTTGACGCAGGAGACACCCACGCCGTGAAGGCCGCCAGAAACTTTATAGGAGTTCTTGTCGAATTTGCCGCCCGCGTGCAGCACTGTCATGACCACTTCCAGGGCGGATTTATTCTTATACTTAGGGTGCGGATCCACAGGGATACCGCGGCCGTCGTCCAGCACGGTCAGGGAGCCGTCGTTATGGATGGTTACATCCACGTTCTTGGCGTAGCCGGCCAGGATTTCGTCTATGGAGTTGTCGACGGCTTCATACACCAGGTGGTGCAGGCCGGCAACGCTGGTGGAGCCGATATACATGGCGGGGCGCTTGCGGACCGCCTCCAGCCCTTCCAGCACCTGAATATTAGATGCGTCATATGACGGTACGGTTTTTTCTTCTGGTTTTGCCATTACTGAATCCTCACTTTAAAAAAACTTTTATCTGTTTGACTACTTTAGCGTTCGGGCCGAAATTCTGGTTTATTTTTTTAAGTATTTCGTTGCGGCGCATGGTCACTTCCTGGATATACGCGCTGGCTGCGGCCTCTACCAGCAATACGCCGCTTTTGACGCCTACCAGCTGGACTTTTTTGGCGAGCGGTCCCAGCTCTTTGTCCCAGATCTTTATGATCGCCAGGGTTTCATCGTCCAGCCCCAGCTGTCTTTTTACCACATTCATAAAATCGCCGGCCTGGGAAAAAGCCATGTGAATTACAAACGCATCGGCATAACAACGCAGAGATAATTCGCATCTTTTACCGGGTGCACCAGCGCGGGGTTAAGCGAACCGGTCAATTCCATGATCACGACATCATCGTCTGAATTTTTCAGTATATCGATAAGGAACTGCGGGTTGAAGGCGATCTCCAGCAGCTGGCCGGTATATTCAACATCGATCTCCGCTTCACCGGAGCCAAGGCCCTGGGCTGATGCCGAGATACGCAGCGTGTTCTTGGCGAACGTAAAACGAATGGCAGAGGCCTTATCAAGGGCAAGGGTGGACATCTGGCGCACAGCCTGCAGGGTTTCTTTAACGTTAAGCTTTACCTGCACATCATGCTTCTTAGGTATCACCTGGTCGTAATTAGGGAAGGAACCTTCTATCAGGCGTGAGATGATCGTGATGTTGCCGGCTTTAAAGGCTATCTGATTCTCTGTGATACCGACTGTAACCTCATCGCCTTTTTCATCTGAATTGAGTACCCGCTGCAGTTCGTTAACGGCTTTGGTTGGGATGATCGCCGAGCGCTGTATCTTTTTATCGGCGGCATCACGCGAAATAAAGGCAAGGCGGCGGCCGTCTGTCGACACAAGTTTTACGGTTCCTTTTTCCACCAGCATATACACGCCGTTAAGAACATATCGTGTCTCATCCGTTGAAACGGCAAATGCCGCTTTACGGAACATGGCTTTCATGGTATCGCGGTTCAGGGTGAAATTTTCCTGGGGGAAGACCGGCAGCACGGGATAGTCTGCTTTGGAAAGACCCATAAGCGTAAAATGCGCTTTACCGCAGCGAATGCTTACCTGGTTCGTATCATCTGCTTTTATTTCTATCGGCTGTTTTTCAGGAAGCTCGCGTATTATATCGCCAAAACGTTTGGCAGGGATCGTAATGGAACCTTCTTTTATCACTTCCCCTTTAATAAAGCAGGTTACCCCTACTTCAAGGTCCGTAGAAGATAATTTCAGCTGTGTGCCTTCCGCTTCTAGAAGGAAATTGGAGAGGATAGGCAGCGTGCTGCGGGGCGGTACCACGGTTGAAGTGATCTGAGAACCTTTAACCAGTTCATCTTTTTCACAAATGATCTTCATCTGGTGTTTCTCCTTTTAATAAAGGCTAGTAGTAGCGGTAGTAGGCAGCTGTATTGTCTGTATACTGTTAACAACTTTAAAAAGTGCCTCAAAACAAACATGTTTCACTTGCTGTGGTGTGTTAAGGAATTGTTAATAATAAGTTAAGTTATTAAGAATGTTAGAGAACAAAAAAGTTATACAGTAAATACGGAGTTATTAGTCCGTTATACAGCTGTTAATCTTCAGTTGAATTTGAGCGTATTTCCTGGCTGATCTGGTTAACCTTGGCGACAAAATACGGGTCCGAAGACATCCTGGCTTTTATCTTGTTGCAGGCATGCATGACCGTGGTATGGTCTTTGCCGCCGAATTCGTTGCCTATTTCGGTGGTGGAGAACTGGTCCGTTAACGTGCGGGCCAGGTACATGGCGATCTGGCGCGGGAACGCGATGGCATCGCTGCGTCGCTTTGATTTCATATCTTTTATATCCAGGTTGAAATGTCTGGCGACAATGTTCTGGATGCGTTCTATGGTGATCTGAGCGGAATCTTCAGAGGGCCGTACAACGTCCTTAATTATCTTTTGCACGGAATCTACCGTAAGAGGCGTGCCGGTGAAGGCCGAGAAGGCCGCTATGCGTATCAGGGTGCCTTCCAGCTCTCGTATGTTCGATTTAATTTGCGTTGCTATGAACAACACCACATCATCAGGAATATACAGGCTTTCTTCTTCGGCCTTTTTCCTGAGTATCGCGATGCGGGTCTCAAGGTCCGGAGGCTGAATGTCGGCGATGACGCCCCACTCGAAGCGTGAAATAAGGCGCTGCTCAAGGGTGGGCAGGTCCTTCGGCGGCCGGTCTGAGGTAATAACGATCTGTTTGCGCGAATCGTAGAGGGTATTAAAGGTATTAAAGAACTCTTCCTGCGAGCTTTGGCGGCCGGCAAGGAATTGGATGTCGTCTATCAGCAGGCAGTCCAGGTTGCGGAACTTGTTGCGGAACGAGGCCGGCTTTTCAAAGCGGATGGAATCAATAAATTCGTTGATGAATTTTTCGGATGTCACGTAGAGCACGCGGGCGTTGGGATTGTTCTTGCGGATATTGTTGCCGATCGCGTGCATTAAATGTGTTTTACCAAGACCCACGCCGCCGTAAATAAATAAAGGGTTGAATTGTTTCCCCGGGCTCTTAGAAACAGCCTCGCATGAGGCATGCGCGAAACGGTTGGAGGCACCGACGACAAAACGGTCAAACACGTACCGGGGCGCGAACTGATCGTCGGGGATGCGTGTCGCAGGGCGCCCGCGGGCACGGGGTCCGCTATTGCTTCCACGCGGTTAAGGATGGGCGCGAGGTCCTGCACTTCGTTAAATTGTATGGTAACGTCCTGATGGGTTTCGCCGGAGATAATTTTTTGTATCGTTTCGAGCTGATGGGATTTTATCCAATCGGAAAAATATTTATTTGGTACCTGTAATACCAATGTTCCGTTATCATAGGAGATGGGTTTGATCGGGTGGATCCACAGATTAAAGGATTCCAGGCCCATTGCTTCTTTAAGGTTATCAACAACCGTTTTCCACAGATGCTCTAGTTGCATTCACAAAATCCATTGAAAAGTGAGTTAAAATCCGTACAAAATAAGTTATTAACAAGGTTGTGCACAATTGTGTATAACTTATCCACTGTGTGACTACTGCTTATTATATGTTATCTTTTATCTTTTAAAGAGTAATATCTTTAAATATAGTACAAAAGTATTAGAGCGTTGTCAATAATCGCTGGAGGGTTTCATAATCTTTCCAGGAAAGGTTTTGCGGGCGGGTGGTTTGCGCGATACCGGCTTTCTCTAACAGTGGTTTTACGGCTTCTTTATCGCGTGTTGTGCTGATGGTGAGGGCATTCAAAATATTCTTTCTGCGATGCGCGAAGGCTTGTTTGATAAGCTCTAATACCTCCCCGGGCGCTGCCTGGGGGTTGTTGTTGGTAAGGGTGATAACCAGTGAATCAACTTCCGGCGGCGGCGAAAAACTGGCGGGCGGGACGTCAAAAAGGCTTTTGCAGGCGGCGTAATACTGGCACAATAATGTGTAATAACCGTAATCGGATGAGTTTACCGGCGCGCAGATGCGCAGGCCCACTTCCTTTTGCACCATGACGGTCGCGCGGCTCCAGCCCTGCCAGGGCAGGAAGCGTTCGATAATAGCCGTAGCAACATAATACGGCAGGTTCGATACTATTTTAACCGGCGCGGTTACATCCGGAAGTTCGTATTCGAGAAAATTGGCGCTGAGCACCTCAACTTTTGGTTCAGCGGCAAAACGCGCTCTCAGTTTGTCGGCGAGCGCGCTGTCGATCTCAACCGCAATAAGTTTGCTGCAGCGGGCGGCAAGCATATCGGTCAGCACGCCCTTGCCGGGTCCGATCTCCATAACGGTATCGCCGATGTCGATAGCGGCTGCTTCAACGATCCGCCGCGCGATCGAATGGTCCGATAAAAAGTGCTGCCCGTATTTTTGTCTGATAATTATTTTCCTATACAAAAATTGCTGAATATTTTTGACAAGATCTCTTCGTCGGCGGTGTCGCCGGTGATCTCTCCCAGGCAGTCCAGGGCTTCCCGGATGTGAAAGGCAAGGATATCGGCTGAGGCGGTCGCCAGGGCCGCCTGCGCTTCTGCAATGGCCCTGTCCGCGCCGGTAAGCGCCGCGCAATGGCGTTCGTTGACGAAAATAAGTTCAGGGCCCGCCGCCGCATCTCCCGCACACTGCACAATGCTTTCTTCCAGCGGCTCGAGCCCGAGACCTTGTAAGCAGGAGATCCGCACCACAGCGCGGACGCCGGGCATCGCCGGCTCTTCCAGTTTCTGAGGAAGATCCGCTTTGTTTATGATAAGGATCGTTTTTGTAAAGAGTCCCTGCGCCGCCAGCAGGCGTTCTATGGCCCTGTCGTCATCGTTGAGGGGCTGTGAACCGTCCAGCACCCAAAGCACGGTGTCGGCCTTTGAAAGCGCGTTGCGTGCCCGTTCGTGGCCGATTGCCTCGATCGGATCGCTGCTTGCGCCGCGCAAGCCGGCCGTATCTGTGATCATCACCGGCATACCGGCGATGTCCAGCGTCTCTTCTATCGTATCTCTGGTGGTGCCGGGGATAGCGCTTACAATGGCCCGGTCGCGCTGCAGCAGGGCGTTCATTAATGACGATTTCCCGGTGTTCGGCCGGCCGCAGATAACGGCGTTGATGCCCTCTCTGAGGTGGCGTGCTTTGGCGTAGTTTTTCAGGAGGCCGGCAAGGCCGCCGCGCAGGCCCGCGCACTCCGCTTCAAGTTCTGTTTGGGTTATAGGCTCAAAATCATCGCCCGCGTGGTCGATGGCGGTTTCAAGGCGCATTAAAACTGAAAGCAGGCGTTCTCGCCAGGCCGATACTTTTTCCGAAAGCGCGCCTTCCAGCACGCGTACGGACGCGGTGGCCGCTGCCTCTGTTTTGGCAGAGATAAGATCGCAGACCGCTTCAGCGCGTGAAAGGTCCAGCTTGCCGTTCATAAATGCACGGAAGGTAAATTCCCCGGGGCCCGCCTGTCGTGCGCCCGCTGTCATGCAGGCGACAAGGGCAAGCCGCACCACGACGGGGCCGCCGTGCAGGGAGAATTCAACGGTGTCCTGGCCGGTATACGTGCGCGGCCCTTTCATGATCGAAAGAAGGCATTCGTCAATGACCGCTCCTTCGTTCTGCAGACGGCCGAAATGTATGGTATGGGTCGCAAACTGGGACGGAGGTGTCGTGCCGGAGGGGCTGAAAATATGATCGGCGATCTGTACGCGCCGCGGGACCGCTGACGCGAACCACCCCTATGCCGCCGCGCCCGGGGGGCGTGGTAATGGCGGCGATAGTGTCGTCCGTGTTCTGGTACATGCGGTGAATTATTTTGGTTTAACTATCACGCTGCGCACCACGCCTTCGCCCTCGGAAACTGTCTCTATCGACGTATCACTTTTAAGCGCCATGTGCACAATGCGCCGGTCGTGCGAATTCATGGGTTCAAAGCGGAAGGGCTTGCCGCTTGTTTTAGCGGAGGTGGCGCCTTGCAATGCCAGCTCGGTGAGTTTTTCTTCCTGACGAAGGCGGTATTTTTCTGTGTCGATATTAACTTTCGCCCTGGTCTTGGGTTCCCGTGCCAGCATCAGGTTCAGTATCATCTCCAGCGCGTCCAGCGTTGCGCCGCCCTTGCCGATGATCAGGGCGCTTTCCGGAGATTTTACGTCGATATATACACGGCCGGTAAGCATGGAGGTGTTTATTTCGGTGAAAGAGATCTTCATCATGGTAAGGATCTGGCCCAGCAATTCCTTTGCTTTTTCCTGCACCAGCGCAAGGTCGGCTGGAACGCCCGGCTGCACACCTTCTTTAAGAGTCAGGCGCACGCTGGCGGCCTTGGAGCCCATCAGGCCGAACAGGCCGGTTGAGCCTTCTGAAAGTATTTTAACATCAACCTGGTCGCGGCGAACGCACAGTTTTGCGAGACCTTCATTGATCGCGTCTTCAACAGTTTTTCCGTCTATTTCTATTTCATTCATGATATACCTCTTACCTGCTAGATTTTAGCAAGTGCCGTGCGTCTTTCTTCCATGCGCATGATCACATATTGTTCTGAGACGGTTAATATATTGTTCACCAGCCAGTACAGCACCAGGCCCGCCGGGAATTTAAGGAACATGAACGTAAATATGACCGGCATGAACATCATCATTTTCGCCTGAGCGGGGTCGGTGGCGGTGGCGGTCATCTTCTGCTGCAGCAGCATGCCCAGGCCCATCAGCACCGGCAATACGTAGTAGGGATCCTTCATAGAAAGGTCGTGGATCCAAAAGATCCAGGGCGCGCCGTGGATCTCGTAGGCGTTGCGCAGCGTGGTAAACAGCGCCCAGAAGATCGGCAGCTGTAGTATCATCGGCAGGCAGCCGCTGAGCGGGTTAACCCCCTGCGTTTTGTACAGGTTCATCAGCTCAACGTTCATGCGCTGCGGATCAGCTTTATACTTTGTCTGTAATTCTTTCATCAGCGGCTGTATCTTTTTCATGGCGGCGGCGGCTTTCAGGCTTTTTAACGTCAGCGGGAAAACCAGCAGCTGCAGCAGCAGTGTCAGCAGGATTATCGCCCAGCCGTAATTGTGTGTAATGGAGAAGAGCGTGGTCAGTATCCATAATGCGCCCTTGCCGAGAAATCCGAACCAGCCGAAATCCACGGCTTCTTCTAATTTCAGGTTAAGGGATTTCAGGTGCTGGTAGCCTTTCGGCCCCAGATAGAATTTTGTGGTAACGGTGTGCGACTCGCCGGCGGGGTCGAACCAGCCGGACATCGCCACTTCGGGCGGCATTTTCTTTTCAACTGAAACGTTTATCTTGGTGAAGGCGGTAAGGGTTTTAAGTTTTTCCGGCAGGAAGGCGGCCAGGAAATATCGGTTGTCCACCGCGCTCCAGCTGTACTCGGCTGCGCTATATTCGCCGGGCTTGAATTTCTGCAGGGCCTGCGGTTTTGCGTCGGTAAGGCCGATCGCGCGGGTCTGGGCCAGGTTGTCGTTCTTTTCGCTGTCCACCGTGCCGAGGCCGCCCGTCCAGAAGATCTCAAAAGGCACTTTTACCGCGTCTTTTTTGGTGCGGTCCGCCTTGAGCGTCAATTCGTGCAGGAATTTATTAGAGAGATCGTAGGTTTTCGTTATGCGCCAGCCTTCGCGCAGCGTCGTGGTAAACTCCACGCCGTTATCGCCCAGCAACCGCCAGCCGAACATGGTGCCGGGATAGGTGGAAAGCTGCTCACCGCACAGGACCAGGTCTGTCTGTACCCCGTGGTCTTTCAGGAACCAGTGTTTGACCGCGGCGCCGCGGTTGGTGAATACCGCTTTATACTGATCGTTCTCGACGACTATTTCTTTTTCGGCGATCTCTTTCTGGGCCTGTGGTGTGACCGGTGCGGGCGTGGTTACGGCGCAGCTGGTGGAACCGGCGTCGGAAATGGTCGGCGCGCCCGCGGGCACGGCGGTATTTTGCACCGGCGGCTTAACATAAGCCCACCAGAAGAATAAGAATGCTGCGGAAAGGATAACGGCTAAAACAGTATTACGGTTCATTGAGTCTGCTCCTTAGATATACGAGGCGGTACCGGGTCAAGGCCGCCGGCGTTAAACGGATGGCAACGGATCACTCTGCGCACGGCAAGCCACAGGCCGCGCAGCGTTCCATGCTCCCTCACCGCTTCGGCGGCGTAGTGCGAACAGGTCGGATAAAATCTGCAGCGGCGTGGTCCGAGGCCGGAAAAGAATTGATAAATTTTTATAAAAAAAAGAACGATATGTTTCATTCTGCCAGCACGGCTGCTTTACGAAGGCTGCCGAGCACCAAGGCCTCAAGGTCGCCAAACGGCATTGCGGTGATCGGCGCCCTGGGAATAAATATGCAGTCCGTGCCCGGTTCCAGCAAATGCTTATGCAGCCGGAATATCTCTCTAAGGCGGCGCTTCGCCTGGTTACGCTGGGGCGCGTTGCCGACCTTGCGGCTGGTGACCAGCCCCATGCGGGCCAACGGCAAACGGTTCGAAACGGCGGCTGTGTTTTTACGGCGTTGCACAAAAATGAAAAGCCCCGGACTGGTCAGCTTGCGTCCGCGATTGAGGATTTCAGAGAAATCAGACTGAAGGTGAAGCCGCTCATTTCGGGAGAAGGTGAACCGGAGTACGGGCTTTTCGGGTGACATACCAGGCTACATTAGGCAGAAAGCGTCTTGCGCCCTTTTGCGCGCCTTTTCGACAGGACTCCGCGGCCGCCGGCTGTGCTCATGCGCGCGCGAAAACCGATCTTCTTCTTTCTGCGGTGATTGTTAGGTTGAAACGTTCTGCCGTTAGCCCTCTTAGCCATGATCCGTCCCTCTGTTAAATATATGTATATATAGCCTGTTGATTATACCTTATTTATGCCACCCTTGACAAGTACCACCTTGCGCTGACAGCTATTTAGTGATAGAATTGCGCAGTAGTTCAACAGAAAATTAGTTACGGGGAGGCGTATATGGCTGAAATTCAATGGGTGCCGTTCGATATTCTCGAAAAGTTCATGACTGATGTTTTTATAGGGTTGGGTGTGCCGGGGCCGGAGGCCGAGGTGTGCGCGGCTGTGCTGATCACGGCGGACAAGCGCGGCATTGATTCGCACGGTATTTCCCGCCTGAAGACCATTTATTATGACCGCATTAAGGCGGGTATTCAGCAGGCAACAACTAATTTTGAGGTTATCAGGGAAGGTACGACGACGGCGGTGGTTGACGGCCATCACGGCATGGGGCAGGTTATCGCCGAACGGGCCATGGGCATGGCGATCAACAGGGCGAAAAACTACGGGATGGGCATGGTGGCGGTAAGGAACTCTACCCATTACGGCATTTCAGGCTACTACGCGATGCAGGCCTGCGAGCAGGGGTTGATAGGCATAACCGGAACGAACGCAAGACCCTCCGTAGCGCCCACGTTCGGCGTTGAAAATATGCTGGGCACGAACCCCCTGGTCTTTGGTGTGCCGACCGACGAGGAGTTTCCCTTCGTTACGGATTACGCGACCTCGCTGTCGCAGCGCGGCAAAATAGAAGTGTACGCACGGCTTAAAAAAACCATGCCGCACGGCTGGGTGATAGACCAGGAAGGCAAGAGTGTTACCGACGCGGCTGTCGCGATCGACGGTTTGAACAAGGGCATCTGCGCGCTGGCGCCGCTGGGCGGTATCGGCGAGGAAGAGGCCGGTTATAAGGGGTACGGTTACGCGACGGTCGTGGAGATATTGAGCGCGGCATTACAGGGCGGCGCTTTTATGAATATGCTTACCGGGGTTTCCGGCGGAAAGAAAGTACCCTACGCGCTGGGACATTTTTTTATGGCGATAGATGTGAACGCGTTTACGGAGTTGAAGGAATTCAAAAAAACGACGGGCGCTATTTTACGCGCCCTGCGCGCTTCAAAAAAGGCGCCCGGCGCAAAAAGGATTTATACTGCCGGCGAGAAAGAATACTTGAACTGGCTGGACCGCAAAGACAAAGGCGCGCCGATCGACGAAGCCCTGCGCAAAGAGATACAAGTAATGCAGCAAGAATTGGGGTTACAGGATATTGTATTTAACCGGTAGAGACGCAACATTTTGCGTCTCTACGTTATTGCGTTAGTTTGATCACCGTAATTTCCGATCTTGAGAACAGGCGCATAGGCGGACCCCAGGTGCCCGTGCCGGCCGAGGTATATAAGTACGCTTTTCCCTGCCGATACAGTCCGTAAGGATATTTAAAGTACATTTCAACGATCAGGTCCATCGGCGGTATCTGGCCCACGTGTGTGTGGCCGGACAGCTGCAGGTCAACGCCCATGGCCGCGGCGCGGTCAAAAACATCCGGTTGATGAGAAAGCAAAACAACCGGTTTCGTAAAGTCGCAGCCTTCCAGCGCTTTTTCCATCGCCGGCTCTACTCCTTCTTTCCTGGTAAAAGTCACGTCGTCAATGCCTGCCAGTTCAATAATGCTGTCTATCGAAACGTGGTCGTTGCGTAATGGCGTTATGCCGCAGTAGAGGCAGGCGGCCTTGAACATATCCTCTCCGATGTAAAATTCATGGTTGCCGGTGATGGCATAGATCCCGTAGGTGGCCTTAAGGCTGTTCATGCTTTCCAGAAAGGGCGTCAGCTCGTAGACGTTCGCGTCTATAAGATCGCCGGTAATAACGATCAGGTCCGGATGCTGGGCGTTGACGGTATTTACGATATCCGAGAACCAGTCCGGATCTTTCAGGGAATCAAGATGGATATCGGTGAGCTGTACGATCTTAAAGGATTGGATGTTCAACGGTAGTTTAACGCTGCGCAGCTGAATGTTCTTAAGTACGGGCCTGCCCAGAACGTTTATATAAGAATATGCGCTGAGGCCGATGATCACGATAAGGCTGACAAGCGAGATTATCCAGCGCGTGTGAGGTGCGTGAAATATCAGACGGAAAATATCGGCAATGACGGTCACGGAAAACCCGATGGAAATAAGACCAAGCCACATAACCCCCGCCAGCATAAAGGGCCGCAGTATGGTGGAAGCGGTGTGATGTGACAGATATTCCGTGATGATAAACAGCAGGCTGCCGCAAATAAATATGTAGCGCACGTTCGCGCGGGCGGGTTCGGCCAGCGACAGGCCGTTGACCAGACGAACAAAAACGTAGTAGTTCATGCCGAAGAATACCGCCAGCGCGATCGCGATAAATATAAGGAACTGGGATAGGCTTGGCATACTATTTCCCCCCTTCGGGGACGGGCGGCACACGTCGCTCGGTCGCCTCCCAAGTGGTATTGGGCGGATAAAAATGATCGAAGAACGGCTGAAATGCTATTCCCTGCACCGTTTTGCCGGCGAAAGCCTTGTAGATCTTGTGCAGGCCGTCGGTAAGGTAGGGCGTGCGGATGCCGTATTGTATGGAGAGAGAGGCTTCTATGAAGGCCGCGTATTTGTCGCAGGCTTCTATGAGTTCGCCGTCGACCACGTTAAATGCGTCTTTATCAAAATCCCTGGGCAGGTCGCCTTTGACGGCCCGGGTCTTGTTGTCAAAGATCAGCCGGTTGGAAAATTCGTCGGTAACATACCAGCGGATCTCGTTGTGCCAGTTCGGCGGCAGCAGCGGCAGGATCTTTTCATTGATGGAGCGGGACTCGTAATCGCTGATCAGTTTGCCCAGGCCCCCCACGGAAGCCTTTATGGGGCTGATGATGTCCTTGGTCAGCACCTCGGGCAAGTCGTGGAAGAGACCGCATAAAAAGTTGTTGCGCAGCCGGGCTTTTGAAGTAACACCTGCTTCGACGGAAAAGAAGTAGCCGAGCATGGCCACCAGCAGCATGTGCCCGAGCACGGAGGTTTTGGGAATGCGCGGCGACTGGGCCCACCGCTGCTGGAACCTGAGCTGGCCGCACAGATCGATAAAGCCCGTGAGCTTTGGATCCGCCAGTATTCTCTGAACGCAGGCAAGGTCGGTGTGTTTTTCTATCTCGCGGTCAAGCGTTGCTTTAGTCGCGTCTATGCCGTAGAGGAACGGGGCGATGTTATAGATAATGCGAAATTCCCATTTGGTGGCCAGGTAATGGGCGGCGTGCAGAATGCGTTTTTCCTTGACGGCCTCGTTGTTCTGGCGAAAGTGGTTCTTAAAGCGGCTGAAGAAATAGGTGTCGAAAGATTCCAGTTCCGCCTGGGAATTATCGAAGACCCATTCGTTCAGTTCCCGCCCGCATTCGGCCATCAGGCGATGAAAAACATCCGGCCGCAGGTCGGTTAGGCGCAGGCGGTGTATGAATTCGAATATGCAGCCTTCTATCAAGGCGTTCCAGTCTATCTTACCGCCGGCGTCCTCCTCCAGTTTTGCAAGCACGTAGGCTATCAACATCTTATGCGCCTGTTTGTCCAGCTCGGTAAACTCCACGGGCTTTGGGTGATCGTTCCAACGCTGCATGCTTGCTGCAGAGAACAACAACTCAATAAGGTTTTTGGTGATCATTGGTATCACTCCGTGAGGCGTTTTAAAAACACTATCGCTTTCTCGTTGCGCGGGTCAATGTTCAGTACCGCTTTCAGTTGTTCGACGCACGGTTTCAGCTGGCCGTTATAATAATAGGCGGTCGCGAGATTGAGCCGGCTGTCTATCTGTTTTGGGTCCGCCTGTATGGAACGTTCCCAGTAGGCTATCGCTTTGGCGCGGTCGTTTTGCAGAAAATAAATATTCCCCAGATTGTTCAGCGGCCCGGGGAGAGAGGGGTTCAGGCGGTTGGCGGCGAGATAGTGTTCTATCGCTTTATCGAAATTATGTTCTTTCGCGTAGACCCAGGCGAGGCGCTCATGCACGGCAGGCTGGTCCGGATATTTTTGCGCCAGGGCTTGCAGGTCTTCGATGGTTCTGGCAGGTTCAAGTACGCGCTCGTCGAAGAAATCGGGTGTCGACGAGACGTGTTTTTCGGCGATGTAGGGGCGCAGGATGGCAGGATACGCCGCAGCCGCAAGGGCGATCGTTCCCGCCGCCAGCAGTGTGCCCGCCTTCGGGGGGACAGGTACGGGGACCAGCGGATCTTTAAAAGACGTTATGAAACCGAAGAGAATGAACAGGTACACCGACGATATTATAAAGCGCATATCGACGGAAAATACATTTTGCACCAGCAAAGAGACGCAGGCGGCAAGCAATGCGCCGATAAGCGCTTTATCTTTTCCGGTCGACGTGATCAGTGCATTGTACGCCGAGCGCAGCAGGGAGACCAGCAGCCAGATGAATACGCCGAAACCAATGATACCGGTCTCGGCGAGGCTTTGGATATATTCGTTATGCGCGTCGTTGATTATGCTCTGCTGTTGCGGCCAGATGGCGCGCAGTTCCCCGGAGGCGAACGACGGAAAATAGACATGGAAAGTGCCGGGCCCGGTGCCGAACCACGGATATTTTGACCACATAACCAGGGTGTCGCGCCAGATCAGAAAATGCGCCTGCTGACGGAACCAGATATCTTTGGTGAACCAGGCAAAGACCGCGAACAGTGCCAGCGTTACCGTGAGCGCTTTTGTTCTTTTAGGGCCGGCGGTCGTCAGCAGCCAGGCAAGTATGGCCGCACCCGTTGCGCAGGCGATAATGGCCGCCCGGGTTTGTGAATAATACAGGGCGGCGAGCGATGCCGCTATCACCAGCACGAGCGCTGTCTTGGACAGTTGTGACCGTACCGTCAACAGCATTCCCACGGCGACCGGTATGACGATGATCAAGTGGGCGGCAAAAAATATCGGGTTGCCGAAGGTGGAGATCACGCGGCCCATTTGGGGCACCGCGATCATGGCGATGCCGCCTGAATGCTGTAATATACCATAGACAGCCGCGCAAAAGCCGCCGGCAATGAATGCCGTTAAAGCCCAGTCCCGCCAGCGTTCGGTTGCCAGCACATGCGCCGCGACTAAAAAACCGCTGGCCGATAAAAGGCAGCGTTTAAGCTCGTTGAGGGCGACCGGTTTATCCGGTGAGGCCGCATAGAAAGCCAGCTGCACGGCGACATACACGGCAAGAGGCAGCAGTACCGGTGATTTGCGGTATTTTAATGCATTGAAATAGAATTGTGATGCGACCAGCGCGAAGAGGAGTGTATACAGGCCCAGTTCCATCACAAGCAGTTTTGGTCTGGTAAGGCGCACATCGGGGGCCAGGGCGCTATAAAGAGCACCATGCAAAACACCAGAGAAAGCACCAGCGCGGTGATCCCTTCCGGATTTTGGAATGATACGTTGCCTTTTTTTAACATTAGGCCGCGATTTTCCTTAAGTTGGAGATAAGGCGTTCCAGTTCGCTCAGGGAAAAATAATGTATCTCTATGCGGCCTTTAGCGGGTTTTCCCATAACTTTTACTTTTGTGCCGAGCCGCGTCTGCAGTTCGTCACACAATTGTTTCAGTTCAGCATCAATTTTGGGCGGTGTTTTCTTTGCGGTTTTTGCTTTTCCCGACTTTGTTTCAGAGACCAGTTTTTCTATGTCCCTGACGGTCAGTTTGTCGGCGATGATGCGGGCAGCGAGCTCCGCCTGCTGGTTTACGTCGGTAAGGCCGGCGAGCATGCGCCCGTGGCCGGCGGAAAGCTGGCCGCTGGTAATGAATTCCTGTACATTCTCGGGCAACTGCAGCAGACGGATGGTGTTGGCTACCACGGACCGGTCTTTGCCAAGGATGCCCGCGAGGTCTTCCTGCGTATGGCCGAACTCGTCGTGCAGCTTCTTGTAGGCTTTGGCTTCTTCTATCGGGTTAAGGTCGTGGCGTTGGATATTTTCTATTATGGATATGTGGAATCTCTGCTTATCGGTAACATTCCTGACGATAACCGGTATTTCCGTCAAGCCCAGTTGTTTACAGGCGCGCAGTCTGCGTTCTCCGGCGATCAATTCATATTCTCCGGGTATCGGGGACGGCGTGACCAGCAGCGGCTGCTGGAGGCCGTGCTCTTTTATTGACTGGGCAAGCTCGTTGAGTTTTTCTTTGTCGAAGTGGTGGCGCGGCTGGTGGCGGTTCGGCTTAAGCTTGTCGATCGGCAGCATTGTCACGTGTTCGCTGGCGATACCGGCATTCCTTGTATTAACGGCTTCGTTTGGTATAAGTGAAGCAAGGCCTCTGCCTAATCCTTTTTGCATTTGAGCTCCTCATGTTTTTGTAATTGTTTTCGCGAAGAATATTTTTACATTTTATGCTTTTTGTGCGCTGAAAGCGGTGCGCTCAACATTTTGATTACGGGCTATTACTTCGTGGGCAAGGTCCAGGTAGGCGGTTGTGCCTTTGCAGTTCTTGTCGTAGAGTATTACGGGCATGCCATGGCTTGGCGCTTCTGCAAGACGTACGGTGCGGGGTATGGAGGTATTGTAAACTTTTTCTGCAAAGTACTTACGAACCTCGTCTATTACCTGCTGAGAAAGGTTTACCCTACTGTCATGCATGGTAAGCAAAACCCCTTCAATTTCCAATGCAGAATTGAAACTGGAGCGTATGCGGTTAATGGTGTTTATAAGCTGCCCAAGGCCTTCCAGCGCGAAATATTCACACTGTATCGGCACCAGGATAGAATGTGCGGCATTCATGGTATTTACGGTCAGCAGACCAAGCGAAGGCGGGCAATCTATTACTACATACTTATAGACGCGCTGGAACTTCTCAAGGGCGTCTTTCAACCGGTGTTCGCGTCGCGGCATATTTACAAGTTCTATTTCTGCGCCAATAAGGTCAATGTTGGCTGGTGCAATATCAAGCCAATCTATGGCTGTTGGAAGCAGAATGTCTTCCAGTGGGGTGTCTCCTATCAAGGCATGGTAGATCTGTTTTTTAAGCGTTGACTTATCAATACCAATGCCGCTTGTTGAATTCCCCTGCGGGTCGATATCAATAAGCAGGGTCTCCTGGCCAAGGGATGCCAGCGATGCTGCAAGATTAATTGCGGTGGTAGTCTTTCCAACACCGCCCTTCTGGTTCGCAACAGCAATTACTTTCATGGACTCTCCGTCGGAAGAAAGATATCAACAATTAATGTTTGATCATTATAACACACTATGTATGGCTTTGCAAGGGGTTTGTTGTTTCACGTGAAACAGTGACTGTGTTATGGTATCGAAGGCAGGGCTTTGTTAAGCGTCCGGGCTAGATCTTTCATGTGCTGTAGCCGTAGCCAATCTGAAAGTGGGTGCAGGGGGTTGATGGAGTTGTTGTGCCACAGTGGATCATTGGAGGGAAGCAGGGTTTTAACTGTTTGCCAGTCTTTGGTGCCGGGTATGGGTGAGTATTCACCCAGCGATATGTGGGCGCCGCATGAATGGGCGTAACGGATGGTTTCCTCAGCTTCCGCGAGATCTTGTCTGGGCATGCCCATCATAAGATAGGCTGCATACTGGCCGGTCTCGTACCCGGCAGCTTTAAGGTTATGAATTCCCTCTTCAAATTGTGTTTGAGAGACTTTGCCACCGGTTTGCTTTTGTATATCTGGGCTAGCGGTTTCAAGGCTGAGCCTGGGCATTATAAAGTTTGCGTTGTGCATCGCTGCAGCTGTTTCTTTGGAAAGATAACGAGAGTGCAGGCCGTTTGGGGTGTGGAATCTTAGTGGAGTTCTGTGTCTGGCAAGGTGGTTCAGCAAGGGAATGAGGTTGTCGTCCGCTTGATAAAGGAGCGCGTCATCGTAGAATACGACATCCTTGATGCTTCTGTCCGCAAGCGCAATGATCTCGTTGGCTGTAGTCTGTGGTTCTTTTCGGCAATAGCCCGATGACAATTGGTTGATAGCGCAGTACGTGCAGTTGCAAGGGCAGCCAACGCTTGTGCGTATTGCAAAGTAATTAAGAGAGCTGTAAAGCTCGTAAGCGGGTTCGGGATAGTGTGCGAATGTTTCCGGGATACTTGAGATCTCTGTCGTTATTCCCAGGTCGTGGAGTGCAGCAAAAACATCTTTAGGGTTGTGGCCTGCAACAATCTTATCAGCACCGCAATGCTCTTTAGCGTGTTCTGTGCAAAGCGTGGCGTAAGTGCCTCCTGCTATAATAGGTACCGTGGGGAAGGTTTGGCGCATAAGTTTAATAGTTTCGATGACGCCGGGGTACCAATATGTCATAACGGATGTGACCAAAATTGCATCGGGTAGAGCGATCGCCCGTAGGGCATCTCTGATGCCATTGGCAGGCAGTCCGAAACGGTGGTAGTTGCGCGGTATGCCCGATAAAGCTGCGGGCTTGGATATGTGCTTGCTATAATAAGGGCCGCAGCCATAACTGCTATACTTTGTTGTCGGCATTTCTGGCATGTTTCTGTTCATGCAATCCAGTAGTGAGATCTTATAGCCTCCATCGCGCAGTATCGAAGCGAGGTAAAGGAGTCCCAGCGGTTTTGACCAAAGATCGTAAGCGACAAAGTCGTAAACAGGAGGATTGATCAGAAGAAGGCGGTGTTGTTTCATGTGAAACAATCAATCTTTTTGATTGGTTTTTGAATGGTATTTCCGTAATTCATCTATGCCAAGCTGTTGCAAAAGGCGGTCTCTGGACTCGGTTAAGAACTTAATGGAGAGTTCGGTTTGATAATCGGCGTAGGACCAGGGCAGCGCCCAGAATTTATTCGCCCGGAACAATAAGGTAGTCTCTTCATAGATCTGATTACCGATGTATATTCTGTGCGAGAAGTCTTTAGTAGAGGCGAGAACCAGCTTTGACAGTCCCAAATAGCCAGGATCGATATTCACCGAACGTTTACTGTTGATCCGAAAAGAATCTTCCATTTCGTTCGTCATGTGTTTCATCGGTGCCAGCGCGTCCGGCAGTATCAATTGCTCAAGGCTGAGCCACTGGCGCAGCAGGCCGTCTCCCATCTCGCGATTGTAATATTTTGAAAAAGTGAACGGTATTGGGACGGTTTTTTCGTCGATAGTACCCCAGCGCGTCGTGATAGCTTCAATAGCCTTGTCAAGTGCGGTTTGGGAAGTGGCGATCAGGCCGAAGATTGGTTTTACTTGTTGAACGAACCGGAGATGTCCCATAAATTATCAGGTGTGACCGTGCGTTCGCCGCATTTAATTTTTGTTCGACGGATCGCCGCCATTCTTTTCTATAATGCCTTTAAGCCGTGCAAGACCGTCGATCTCAATGTCGCGGACTTTTTGCGGTGTCAGCTTCAGCTGCTGCGCGGTTTCTTTCAGGGTATGGTATTTCTGGTCATCAAGGCCGAAACGCAAACGGATAACGGCGACTTCGTCCGCGGATAATTCGGTTAAAAAATCTTCCAGCCGCTGGCTGCCTTCCAGCTGTTCCAGCAGGTCCTGGCTCATGGGTTCTTTGTTGGCTACGATGTCGGAAAGCCGGTCGCGCTGTTCATCACCGTCGACAAATTCGTTCAGCGAAAGCATGCCGCCCATGGAATTACGGCTGCCCAGCGCATCGGTTATATCGTCCAACTCAATATCCAGGTGCTCTGCTATCTGGTCCAGTGAGGGTTCCCTGCTGGCTTTCATCTCTGTTTCAATGAAATGGGTGATCCTGGCGAATCGTTTCGTTATCGTAGCCGGCACCTTCATGACGCTGATCAGCTCTCCGATGTGTTCCTGAACGGATTTAACGATCCAAAACCAGGCATAAGTGGAAAATCGGGTCTTTTTGCTGTTGTCAAAATGCTCGGCAGCTTTTAGCAGGCCGAACGTTCCCTCTTCCATAAGCTCGGGGTAGTCTGTCCAGGGAAAAAACCGGTTATAGCGCCGGGCAACGGAACCCACCAGGGGCGCGTAGGCCTGCAGAAGTTTGGTGCGCCCTTCGTCAGTGCCCTTGCGAAACGCCGCAAGCAGTTGTTTTTCAGCATCCGGAGAAGGCCGTTTATTGTCGAAGGATTCAGGGGTCGAGGGCTGTTTGGATGATGGCATGGTTTCTCACGGGACAAATTTAAAGCCCCGCCCGAAAACCGTTTTGATCTTTTTTCCAAAAGGTCCCAGGGCGTGGCGCAGGTTCTTTATATGGGTGTCGATGGTTCTAGTGCTGATCGGGATCTTATAGCCGAATACGTTCTCGAGTATAAAAGAACGGTCCAGCACGACGTTAGGCTTTTTGACCATAAGGACTACCAAGTCAAATTCCTTGGGGCGCAGCTCTATCAGTTTGCCGGCGTATTTTACGGTCTGTGAATCCAGGTTGATCTCAAGTCCGGCAGCCTTGAGCACATTTCCCTGGGATTTATCGTCTGAGCCTTCCGACCTGCGCAGCAGCGATTTAATGCGCGCGACCAGCTCTTTGGGGCTGAAGGGTTTAACGATATAATCATCCGCGCCTATCCCGAGGCCTATGACCTTGTCGGTTTCGGTGGCTTCCACGGTCAGCATGATAACAGGAATGTTCTTAGTTTTAGCGTTCGCCCTCAGCATGCGGCACAGCTCAATACCGCCGACGGTCGGCATTTTTACGTCCAGTATAACCAGGTCCGGGTTGGATTTTGTGATCCGCGCGTAGCCCGTGTCGGTGTCGGGGCAGCCGATCGCTATAAATCCAGCTTCATCCAGTGTGTCCACCACCATTTCACGGATCGCGTCTTCATCGTCGACAACAATAATTTTTTTACTGATCATTTGGCATCCCTCCGGGCTGCTTAATAAAAGATCTTTCAACCGGTAATGTAAAGTGGAATGTGCTGCCCTTTCCCGGCTCACTTTGAACGCCTACCTCGCCGCCGTGCCGCTTGATGATCTCGGCAACTATCGCCAGCCCGAGGCCGGTTCCTTTGGGGCGCGAATAGTTATGATCTACCACCTGATAAAATCGTTCGAAGATCCTGCTTTGCTGATCCGGTGGTATACCTATCCCGGCATCGGACACCGAGACAGTTATGAAGGCCCCGCTCAACGCAGCTGCTATCCGTATCGTGGTGCCCTCTTTCGAAAATTTTAGGGCATTCCCCAGAAGATTGGTCAATACCTGGGCTATGCGCTCCCGGTCCGCCCAAACCGCCGGCAGGCTCTCAGGCACCTTTACCGTTATGTTCATACCGCATTTGGCCGCGTGCGGGGTGAAAAGAAACGCTATTTCGCTGATGACGCCTTCCAGCTGCATGGCCGTCTGGTGCAGTGAAAAATGGCCCGCCCGGATCTTGGCTGTGTCCAATATGTTAGTAATAAAATTGCTTAAGCGCGAGGTTGAATCTTTGATAACGCCCAGGGCTTTCTGTTGCTTGGCTGCCGGCATTGTCTTGTGGAGCCCTTCGATAAGATACTCCACATATCCGTCGATCGCTGTCAGCGGCGAACGCAGTTCATGCGAGACGGATGAGACAAAACTGTCTTTCAGTTCATCCAGCTCTTTGACCTTCCGGGCCATTTCATTGAACGTTGCCGCAAGGGCCCCCAATTCATCGTCGCGGTCTATGTTGACATGCACGTTCAGGTCGCCCTGGCCCAGTTTTCGGGCAGCTTCATCAAGCTGGGTGATAGGTTTGTTCATGTATTTTGCGAGCGCCACCGCGAAAAGAAGCCCGATAGCCAGTGCCGCGCAGGCGGTTACCGCTATATTGCGGCCCAGTGTTTTAATGCCCTCCTGAATATCCTGATACATCGCGTCCTGAGAAAAGCCGACGACCAAGCTCCCCTGGTATTGTCCGTTATTGACGATCGGTACCGTGTGTTCCCGCAACAATTCTCCGGTCGGTGACCGGAGCGTTATGACCGATTGATATGAAGCTCTGGCGAATTGAGAAAAATAGTATTGTTCATTCTCGCTGTCCCGCGCGACGAGAAAAACGCCGGTGATAGCGTTGAGATATCCGGCAAATGCTATAGCGGGTCTGTGGGTTTGCACCATCGAAAAAAGAGCCGAATGTATCAGGGGTTCATCGTGGCGGGCCGCAGCTTCATTGCAAATGTGTTCTATGTCGCTGAATATCGCCGCCCGGTAGTTTTCGGACTGCTCGGTCAGGAATCGCTTCTGTGCTAAAAAGATCGTCAATGAGAACCCGGCGATGATAATTGAGAGAAGTACAAAGTTGAAAAGAGTGAATTTAAGGCCGAGTTTCATATTAAGTGGTTTACAATAGAAAACGGCGGAAGGCTGCCCGGTGCATCAGTGGATCGCCTTCCGCCGCTAAAAAGCAATTATGACTGTTTTTCTTCCAGCGCTATAACCACTCCGCCGGTCTTGCCTGAAACCCAGTTGTAAAGCAGCGAAATAACGACCAGGCCTACGTACATGATAATGGTGTAAAGCACTACGAAGATCAACCATGAAAGCAAGCGCGTGCCGAAAGCAAGGCCCTGCGCGACTTCAGTCGGGAAAAGGAAAAATGTGAAAAGTCCGATAACAACACCGACGATACCGAAAATAATGGGGACGATCTTTGTCAGTGAACCAACGTTGATCTTCTTAACTTCGTAAGTCATAACGCCTCCTGATTGGATTGATGTGTCAAATTCGCTGCGGTGACTTTTAACCGTCTTCTATGTGGGGCGGCTTCCCCTGTCACCTCCTTAATAAAAAATTGTTTAATCGTTAAAAAACCAATGCAAAACCGTTACATTCTAACTAATGTACAATAAGTATAACTAATAACCTTAATAATTTCAATAGCAATAATAACAAAACATCAAATTATATGTTTACTCTTCCTGCGCTTTAAAAACTCCTCAATAAGCAGGTATGATGAAGGCACAAAGAACAGTGTCAGCACCAGCCTGAACATTTCGCCGCTGACGATCGCTATGGACATCGGCGCTATCGTATTCTTTCCGACCGCGAGGGCTGTCGGCAACATGCCCAGCACCGTGGTCAATGTGGTCATTAACACGGCCCGCAGTCGTTCGCATGTGCAGTCTATCACAAGCTCTTTTAAGTTCTTATCCGGTTCATGCGCCCGGGCGACATTATACCGGTCCACCAGGATGATGCCGGAATTGACGACCAGTCCTATCAGCATGACCATGCCCTGCATTGATACTGAATTAAGGGATTGGAACGAAAAGAACAACCCGTAAATAGCGCCGATCAATCCCATCGGCACGGTCGTCATTGTGATGACGGGCAAAATGAGCGATTCGAACTGTGATGCCAGGATCATGTACACGATAATGATGCCGAATACCAGGGCGAAGGCCGCAGAGCTCAGCGATTCCTGCAGCTGCAGTGTTTCGCCGGTTATTTCCATGGAAAGTTCGTCGGCAGGCCCGGAGAGCTTGCCGAAAATAGCGGTCGTTTCCTTAATGGCGCTGTCAAAGCTTCCCCGTACGTTCGCGGTGATCAGGTAGGCGCGCTGTCCTTCAATGCGCCGTATTTCCGGCAACGATTTTACAAAACGCAGTTCGCTGATCTGCTGCAGCTGTATGTTCCTTCCGAAAGGGGAATAGACCGTCAGTTCTCCAATGCGTGAAAGGTCGTTGCGGTCCTCTTTACGGAGCCGGACACGGACCTCGTATTCTTCTTCTTTCTCACGCAGCTTCGTTGAGACATAGCCTTTTATGGCCGCCAGCAGCGTTGCGGAAATATCCTGCACGTTCATGCCGAACAATGACGCGCGTTCGCGGTCGATTTCCAGTTTCAATTCGGGAATTAATGACGAGGGGATCGTTTTTATGCCGTAAAATGTTTTTGAATGGTTCATCATCCCGATTGTGCGTTCCACCCGGCGCTGCATCTTTTCCAGGTCACGTCCTTTTACTTCTATCGTTAAGCCCGAAGAAGAACCCATTGAGGATCCGAACAGTCCCTGTTTGGTAACAAATTCCAGTTCCAGGTTCTCTATGTGCCACTTGGTTATTTCATCAGACAGTTCTGAAACAACGTCCACCGTTGAACGGCCCTTCTTCTTCAGGCGGGCGATGATACGGGCCTGGTTCGGTCCCACAAAATCTATCGAGCCGCTGTTTTCCTCGCCCGAAGCGCCGACATTCACGACCATATCCTCCATTTCGGGGATATTGGTGAGCGTGCGCTCTATGCGCTTGCTCAGGTCGTAGGTCACCGCCAGGGTCGTCTGCGGGGGCAGCGTTATGTTCATCGTGAAGCGGTGTTCATCCATGCTGGGCATGAACTCTTTCGGTATAAAGATCATCAGCACCATGCCGATGGCAAAATACAGGCCAAGCCAGCGCCAGGTCTTCAGTCGGGGCGTGTCCAGGAAACCGCGCAGCCACTTCGGAAAACCGATCAGCCATTTGATCTGGGCGCTCTCCATGTTCGAATACTTTTCCAGGTGCAGGTTCATCGCCAGACGCGGCACCAGTATCAGCGCTACCAGCACTGAAGCGAGCATCGAATATGTTATGGTAAGGGCCATCTCCTTAAAAAGCTGGCCCGCGACGCCGGAAACGAAAATAAAGGGAACGAATATGGCGCAGAGCGTCAGCGTTGAGCCTACGACGGAGCCCACCTGTAACCCGGTCGCTTCAAGAATGATCTCTTTCTTTTCCTTGCCGGGGTGACGCGCGGCGTATGAGAAGATGCCCTCCAGCACCACGTTGGAATTATCTATGACCATTCCCACGCCCAGCGCCAGGCCGCCCAGCGACATGGTGTTGATAGATATGCCGCTGAAATACATCATGCTTATCGCGGCCAGCACGGAAAGCGGCAGGGCTACCAGGATTATCATGGAAGCAGCGACGTCTTTAAGGAATATAAAAAGTATCAGGAAGGAAAAGAAGCTGCCGACGCCAGCGTCAAAATAGATATGTTCCAGCGATGTTTTTATGAAGTCCGACTGGTCGTAAATGATCTTCCACTGCACGTCTTTCGGAAAACGGTCTTTCATCTCGGCGAGCTTCGCTTTCACACCGTCCGATATCTGAATGAGGTTGGAGCCGGATTGCGGATAGATAGAAAGTGAAATGTTGTCCCTGCGGTTGTAGCGGGAATAGCCGGTAGTTTCCTTTATGGATTCTTTTACGTCGGCCACATCCCGCAAAAATATCACCGAATGGCTTGAGCCTTCGTCGCTACGCCGCCGCACGTTCTTTTGCTGTTGCTGCTGCTGCTGCTCCTGTCCCCGTGTTTCCTTGTTCAGCAGCGTATTGGATATGTCTTCGATCGTTTTAAATTCACCCACCGTCTTGACCGGATATTCATACATCTCTTCTTTAACGGAACCGGCGGGATACGTGATATTGTTCTCGCGCAGCGTCTTTATTATGTCCAGCAGTGAAAGTTCGTTCGCAAGTATGCGGCCCTTGTCGACTTCAACCAGTACCTCTTTTTGCTGACCGCCGCGGATCTCAACTTTGGCTACGCCTTCGGTGCGTTCCAGTTCGTCTTTAATATTCTTTTTGCAGAACTGGCGCAGGTCCACCATTTTCCAGGGGTCATTTTCGTTATAGTTATAACTGACGGAAAGCACCATCGCTTCCGTCTGGAAAGGGTTGAACTTCAATACGACGGGTTCGCGGGCGTCCTTGGGCAGGCGCTCTTTTACCAGGTCGATCTTCTCACGCACGTCAAGCGCCGCGAAATTCATGTCCGTGCCCCAGCGGAATTCGCAAATAACGACGGACATACCCTCTTTGGAGATAGAGCTGACGCGCCGGATATTTTTTACGGTCCCGGCGGTTTCCTCTATCATGCGGCTTATCAGCTTTTCCGATTCTTCGGGTCCGGCACCTTCGTATTTGGTAATGATCGATATTTGCGGATAGGCCAGCGAAGGGAACAGTTCCTGCGGCAGTTTGAAATACGAGATAATTCCAAGCAGCGCCAAACCGACGAACAACATGATGGTTGTTACCGGTTTTTCAAGGGGGAATTTAATGATGTTCATTCTGTTTCCTTCTTTTTGCGTTTTTTTATAGTCGGCGTGGGCGCCATGCCCAGCATTTCAACTTTAATATATTCCATGAATCCTCGTTTGGCAGGTTTTTCAGTCTCGTCTTCTTCAATGATCTCGTACATCCCCTGGCCTATAACAGCGCTGTGTTTCGCTTTATTTGCCGCCATCGCCTCTTCAGCCGTGGCTGGTTCCGAGTGTGCTTCCGGTACCGGTTCAGGTTCAGCCGCGAGTTCCGGCTTCTGCTCAACACGATCCGGTTCGCTCGGCTTCAATTCGAGCGGTTTCGGTTCTGCCTCAGGTTCCGGTTTCAGTTCAATGTGTTGCGGTTCGGCCGGCGACATCTCTGTCTCAGATGCAGACGTCAGTTCAGTTGTCTCCGATCCAGATGGTGGCGGTTCTGTTGGCGGCGTCACGACCGATTCCGGCGCACTTGGTTGCGTTGTCGCAGGTTTCGCCTGTTTTGTCTCGCGTTTCATTCCCAGGACTTCTTCCAAAATATAACCGAAGAATCCTCGTTTTGCCTTCGAAATATTTTCAGGCATCGTTTTAGATATTACCGGTTCCGCCGCAATCGGCGCATTCGCAATAGATGGTACTGGCTCAGGCGTCATAACGATCTCGTGGCTTGCGATCGGCTCGGTCGGGGCGGACGGTTCGACAGAGATATTCGGCTCGATTGAGACAAGCGGCTCGGCGGGCGCACTCGGTTCAGCCGCCGCAGCCGCTGCCGGTGTGACCGGCGGCAGTATCATCAAGGCTGTTGAAATTGGCTCGTCAGCGTGCTTTTTCCTGGTAAATACCCATGTGCCCAGCCGGTACAGATGTCCAAATATATTGATAAAACGGAAAAACCGTTTGAAAACACCTGGTTTTTTCTCGGCTGCCGCCATGGCTGGTTCCAGTACCGGCTCCGGTTGCGGCGGTAACGGCACCGGCTTCAGCGCTTTTCGTTCTGCCGCGGTCTTTCTTCGCGCGCTGAGACGTTCTGCGTGATAGGCTACCGTCCAGAATTCCGGCTGGTTAACGGTCGTTTCAACGATGTAATAGGTTATGGGGACAATGAACAGCGTCAAGAATGTCCCGGTTATCATGCCGCCCATGACCGTCATGCCCAGCGACCGCCACATCTCTGCCGCGTCGTCGGTGCTAATCACAAGCGGGATCAGGCCGAAGATGTTGTTAAGGGAAGACATGAGAACCGCGCGCAGTCGTTCTTGGCAGGTAAGGATGATCGCGTGCAGCAGTTCATAGCCTTCTTCGCGCACCTGGTTTATTTTTTCCACAAGGATGATCGAGGAGTTTACGACGGTGCCACCCAAAATCATCATGCCTATCCACACGCCGAGACTTACCGATTTTTTGAAGGTGTAGAGCATAAAAGACACACCGATCATGGATAACGGCAGGGCCAGCATGATCAGGAACGGCTGGGTGTACGACTCAAAAAGCGAGGCCAGCGTTAAATAGATCAAAACGACGGTCAGTGCCATGGCCATGGTGAAATCGGTGCGGCTTTTTAATGTTTTCTCATAGTCGCCCGAGATCTTGTACGTATAGTCTTTCGGGAAATTAATGCTTTTAAAGGTTTCTTTTATCTTTTCGGCCGCGGTTGTCATACCAAGCTTGTTGCGGTTGGCGCTGATCTGTACAAAACGTTTTTTATTTAGATGCCATATTTCCTGCGTCGTGGTGACCTGTGCCGATTCTCCCAATTGGTTAAGGGCCACGGTATCCCCAAAAGGGGTGACGAAACGTACGAACGGTATGTCCTGTGTGGTGGCGATAGTGCCCGGTGTTAACCGTGCGATCGTTTCTATTTCCTTGCCTTCCGTGCGGTAATACGTGGCAACCAGGCCTCGCAGCTGGTTGTGCAGGGTGTTCGCTAGATATAACGTAGAAATGCCGAAATGTGCCAGATTCGCCTGATTAACGACGAAGTTCACTTCCGGCTCGTCTTCGCGCATGCGTATTTTCACGTCGGTAAAGCCCGGTGTCTGCGAGATCCGGCCGGAGGCGGCGAAGGCAAGTTGTTTTAATATGGCGTAGTCGTAGCCGTAGAAATCCACCAGCATTTCAGCGCCCGCGTTGTCCTGGGATTCCTGGTAATACATAAAGGCTGGCGAAAATTCGGGAAAGCGTTTTCTGAATGCGTCCATGCAGGGTTTTTTGTCGCGGGTTACCCGTACCTCGAGGAACGTGTGCAATTTCTCAACTCTTGAGGAGACCTGATCCACCATCGGGTACTTGGTAAGGGCACTTTCTATCTTTTTTACCATGTCGTTGGTCACTTCAATACGCATGCCCGGCGGGAACTGTATGCCGACGCGGAATGTGTTGGCCTGTCCCGGTTCAATGAATTCGGAGTCCCTGGTCATAAATATCACTACCGCAAGCACGAACAGTACCACGGTCGCCAGCAGAATGCTCTTTTGATGGCGCATGGCAATGTTCAGCATTTTAATGTATTTTTTAGCAACCGGTTTGTACCAGCGGGGCACATCGAATTGAAAAGCGTTCTTTACCCGTATGCAAAGCGGGGGAACGAACGTCAGGGTGCCGAAAAAAGAAGCCATCAGCGACAGGGCTATGGCCAGGCCAAAGGGCACGTAGAGACGTTTTATCTCGGCATCCAGAAAAACGATAGGCAGGAAGACTATTATCGTCGAAATAGTGGAAGCGAGTATCGGCATTACCAATTCTTCGGTGCCCTTTATCACTAATTCTTCGACTGAGTTGAATTTTCCCCTTTTTTCGTGATATCCCAGGTTCAACAAGATAAGTATGGCATTATCCATCAGGTTCCCTAGTCCCATGGCAAGGCCTGAAAGCGTCATGACGTTAAAGGTGAGACCGGAGGCGTACATGAGAACGATGGCCAGCATAAGAGAGATGGGCAATGTCGTGGAGATTATGCCTATCGTTCGCCAATTGTTCAGGAACAGCAGGAGGATACCGATAATAAGGACGGAGCCTTCCAGCACCGAGCTTTCCAGGGAGTCGATGGCGCTTTGTATGAATTCAGCGTCGTTCTTTATGATCGTAACGTTAAACTCGCCGGCGAACTGCTTGCGCAGCGCTTCCACCACTTCCTGTGTTTTTCTTCCGACGGTAATGGTGTTCGCCGCAGATTCTTTCTGCAGGTACAGGGAGACCACCGGTTTCACGTTCAGCCGGGCGAATGATGTCGGCTCGTAAAAGCTGTCACGTACCGTGGCGATATCTTTCAGGCGGATAATGGAACCGGATTTCGTGATACCAATACCCATGTTCTCTATTTGCGACATGCTGGTGTATTCGCCGGTCGCTCTCACGACGAACCGTTCGCCCATTTTTTCCACGTCGCCGGCGGTGACAGAAATATTCGAAGTGTTGATGGTGTCTACAACGCTCATGATGGGCAGGTTATAAGACAGCAGCCTTGAATTATCTATATCTATTAGTATTTTGCGTTCCTGGCCGCCGCCGACCTCTATGTTGGCTACTCCGGGGACCCGGGCGAGTTTCTCTTTTACTTTATCCTCGGCGATCTGGCGCAGTTGCTCAGGAGAGTGTTTATCGGAACTCATGGCGACAATAACGATCGGGGAGTCTGACTGTTGGAATTTGGCTATCGTGGGGCGTTCCACTTCTTTGGGCAGCAGGTAACGGATAGTGGCGAGTTTTTCACGCACGTCTAGAACGGCGAAGTTAAGGTTAACGCCGGGCTTGAACTTCATGACTATGTTAGATTCTGATTCGCGGGAAGCTGATGAGAGTTCCCTGAGCCCGTTGACCTCGGCGAACGCCGATTCCATGGGTCTGGTTACGTTGCTTTCCACTTCGGTAGCGGCGATGCCGCCTCTGAGGCGGGTTATAACGCTTACTTCCCCAAGTTCATAATTAGGATATAGTTCTACCGGTATACGGGGAAGGCAGGCGGCTGCAAAGATAACTATGGCGATCACCAGCATCAGCGTGGTGACAGGCTTTTTAATGCCGAGTTTTATCATGGTGGTTCGATGCTCTTTGAGATCGAATCCGGTGAAGGATTAGTGTGCGGCGGTGTTCGTTCCCGCTGCTGCCGGTGTCGGTTCGGCAGGCGTGTTTTCTGTAAATTGCACCGGCAGTCCGTCGGAAAGCTGTCCCTGGGTCTCGACGACCACTAATTCATCGGGTTTAATGCCGGAAGATATAACGGCGGCCTTTGCGGTTGTCTGCGCGATGGTGACCTGGCGCAGTTCAACGATACCCTGGCCCTGTTTGGTAGCGCTTGGCTTAACTATCGGCACCAGTTTTGTATCCGTGCCCAATGCAATGATGCTGTCTGGCGGAACCAAAATAGCATCCGACGTCTCGGAAAGCACCACTTCCCCGCGGGCGAACATGCCGGACCGCAGCTTTCCGTCATCGTTCGGCACGTTAACCTTAACCTCTGTCGTGCGCGTTTTCTCTTTTACCGTGGGGGCTATTTCGCGCACCGTTCCCCAAAATTCTTTGCCGCTATACGCGTCGCAGGTGATCTTCGCTTTTGAGCCGATCTTTATCTTTGAAACGTCTTTCTCCGGTATGTCGACCTCGAAATTTGCATCACCCTGGCTTACGAATTTAGCGACGACGTCGTGCGGCGTTACAAATTCACCCGCCTGGATCAATATTTCGGCCAGGATCCCGTCGCCGGGGGACGTAAGGTTCGTTTTGGAAAGATTGCTCTGTGCCAGCTCAAACTCGGAAAGAGCCGCCTTCATCCGTTCCTGAGCTGAATCCGCCTCAAAACGAGCATCCTGTAATTTAGTCTCGGAAATAGCGTTCATTTTAAAGAGGTCTTCATACACTTTGCTGCGCTGTGCCGCGGAATAATAGGTGGATTTCTCGCTGTTGTAGCGCCCTTTCGCGTAGGCGACCTTGCTGAGAGAGTCTTTGGTATCCATGCGCGCGATGATGGCACCCTTGCTTATCTTGGCGCCCTCGGCGAAGTTGTAGTGCAGCAGCGTCCCTTCGATCTCAAAGCGCAGTTCGTTTTCAGTCGCCCCGCGAATAGTGCCCATGACGGTGTATGTATCCGTATATGTTTTCTTTACGGCCCGTTCCACGCGTACCTGGGTTGATGCCGCCTCTTCCACCGCGGCTTTTTTTGCGTGGAGATGCTGCCAGCCGAACCAGCCGCCGCCCGCAACGGCAGCGGCAACAAGCAGGATAAAGGACCACCGGATCAACCCCGCAAAATCTTCAATGTATGTGTCCAGTCCCGGTATGACCTTGCTGAGCAACGTTGCCAGCTTCAATCCGATATCGCCTATGATCTCAATGATCCTGCTCATGACAATCCGTCCTTTGGTGGTACATTAGTTATGTGCTATCGTAAAGGCACCAGGGTCATCCGCTCCAATTCCGCGACTGCAACATAATTTGCGGAAAGGGCCTTCGAGTATGCCGCTATCGCTTCCGCCTGACGGACGATCCCGTCCATTACTTCAAGCGTCGTAACTTCGTACATTTCATTTCTTTTACGCAGCACAGACAGCCTCTTGCCTTTCAAGTCTGATTCCTGACGGGAGGTTTGCGCGTTCAAGAGCGAGATGAGGTAATCATTGTAAGATTTGTGCAGTTCCACCTGTACTTTGTCAACGGTCTCCTGGTTATCAGCCTGCGCTCCGCTGAAATTGACACTGTCTTCCTTGGCGTCGACGTAGTAATTCGTGTCATCCAGCAGCCCCAGCTTAAGCTCCTGAATGTTATCATTGACCTTCGTTCCGGCGTCTACAATAGCCGAGGGATCGGTTTTGGATTGTGTTTGGGTGGCCTCGAACGTATTACCCCAGAGTCCCCAGGTTATGTGTGCCGTCGCGGTCCAGATCGTTGAAAGTTCCAGCGGATCGGTTACATAGGCATCGCCGCTTTTGCCGTAAAAACCTTCAGCGGTCAAATTGGGAAGCACCCGGGCTATGTCGACATTTTTTTTCTGTCTGCTCATCTGCACGAACAGTTCGGAGATCTTTACGTCCAGATTGTTCGTGACAGCGAAACCGAAGCACTCTTTCAAACCGAACGATATTTCGTGCGGCTCGGCAATGTCGGTCGGCAGTTCATAAATGATCTCGCCGATGCTGTTGATATGCACCATCGCTCGTAACTTTTCCTCGGAAAGACGTGAGTTGAGTTCGGCGCTTTTATACATCGCCTCAACCTTGTCCTGGAATATTTTTGCTTCCTCCAAGTCCAGCGCCGAGATTGCCTTCGCGCGATATTCTATTTCACTTTTCGCGCCGAGCCGCTGAATGTCGGTGAATGCATCTTTAAGTTTATCTGACTCAGCTCTGGCCGCCAGCAGTTCATAGTATGCGGATTTTATCCTGAAAAACAGTTCTTCCCGCAGTTTTGTATATTGTAGTTGCGCCACTTCCTGCGAGAGGCGGTCGTATTTATGGGTATAGCGGAACCGGCCGCCCGCAAAGATCGGCTGGGAGACCCTGACGCCGATCTGCTCTGATTGATATTCCTCGGCGGTGATATTCGGCCCCGAGGCGGTAACGCCTTTCTCTATCGAACGTTGCAGCTGGACCGCGGGAAAAAACGCTCGTCCGGAACGAAAGGCGCGTGTGCCCGCCAGTTCGATGGTCTGCTTGGCGACCTGAAGTTTTGGATCCCTGGCCTCGGCAACTTTCAGACAGGTATCCAGGAACATATCGCGGTCAATGGCAGCCTGCGCAATAGAAACAGATATTCCAAGCGAACAGAGCACGATCATAAATTGTCGGATCATAAGGTATACATATTTTAGCCTACGCGCCACAAGGTGTCAATGGAAATATAAAATAACTGTAAAATCCGGCTGTTTTGCTAAATTGCAACGAGTCGCTCTATTGGTTTATATCGCTTAATTGTATATCAGCAAAAAAATGGGCAAGGATATCTTGACACGACATTCCTTTGTCTGCAAGAGCTGCCACTTCCGCCTGGCACAGGCCGAGCCCGGAACCCCACCCGAGACCATGGAAAATGAACAGTTGGGACAGGTCTTTCTCCTTGCCATAGGCCTCGATGGAAAATTTGGTTGAGCGCAGACCCCCGGGTGCCAAGGATCTTATTTCCGACTCATGATCCAGGATCACGGTATCCTTTGTGCCGGTTACGGTCAGCTGTGTTATGTGGCCGGAGGCAGATGTCTTGTCGGCGACCAACTTTACGATAGAACCGACGGGTATAATAGCGTTGATCCGGCCGGACAGCTCTTCTTGAGTGACTACGCGGGTCCATCGGCTTTCGCCGTTGGATACGTATTTTGAAAGTTCACAGCCTCCGCAATTTTCGCAGTACTGAGCGTTGCAGGGTTGCCCGTTCTTTGTAAGGATAAGACCGCGGGAGCTGTCGACCGCCTGATGGGCTGTCTTGACCTCTTCCGTTATACCGTCGTAGCTCAGGCAATGCGCACAGGCGCAAACATCATAACCGGCAGCGGCGTGCGGTTTTAACACGTGTGCCCGGCAGAGCGCCTGCGTCCGGCTGATGATCGCCTGGGCGCGCAACGCTTCCTGCGGCCACCAGGGCAACATCTCAGATGGTAATACAGAATACAGATAGTCTTCGTATGTTACGACATTCACCAGGGTTATCCCCTTCGCCGCTTTAAGCAACAGCAGTTTCCCACGGTATTGCCTGCCGGCCATTGTCATTGCGCTCTGCGCGCCGGCAGTAGTGATCTCTTTGATCACAATACCGCTGGAACCGGTTTTTGTTGTAATAAAAAGGCAGGCGCTGTTGTGAAAGAACGGCGAGGTGGCATTTACGGTGAGAGATTCCGTTCCCGTTGTTTCGCTGATAAACGTTGTTCCGTTAGAAAGCATCAACCCGTCTTGCGCCCATAGTTCAACTCTCGCAATGCCTTCACCAAGCCCTACTTTCAGCAGTGCCGTGTTCACGGTTGTGGAAGAGTGCTCTATGGGGGTCGCGGACCCCGGCTGCCTGGGAGTGTATTTTCCGTTTTGTCCTACGATGGCATCAAGGGTATTTTTCGCGGCGAGAGCTTCTTTGTCGGCCGGGTCGGCGGCAAGGATCTTATACCATTGGCGGTTGGCTTCGCTGTATTTCTTTTGGTCGGAAAGCAGCCGCGCCAGCCTGATCCTTGCTTCCCCCATTTGAAAATCCAGTTTCAGTGCGTTTTGATAATGCTCCGCGGCTTTCTCCGTCTTGCCCTGCGCATACGCAGTCTGCCCCAGAAGGTATTCCGCCGCGGCCATATGCGGATCTTCAGAGAGGCATTGGTTAAAATTCGCGATAGCGTTATCGTAGTTGCCCGTCAGGTAAGCGTTGACGCCCTTTGAAAAGGTCGTCGGGGATGTCGAAGTGTTATTTGCGCCCGCGCATAACGCCGCCGGCAGGGTGATCGTCAGTACAAGCGATATGAACAGCAAAAAAAGTCGTTTCATATAGCCAACGATAGACAGGCCGGCCCGGGAGAGGGATCTTATGCGGCGCTCCGGGGCCGTATCATATCAAAGCCGGTATAACGGCGCAACACTTCAGGGATAATTACCGCCCCGTCCGCCTGCTGAAAATTTTCCAGTATGGCTGCGAACGTGCGGCCCACAGCGACACCCGAGCCGTTCAGCGTATGAACGAACTCTTTACGTTTGTCGGTGAATTTTACTTTCATTTCCATGCGGCGCGCCTGGAAATCTTTGCAGTTGGAGCAGGAAGATATTTCCCTCCAGGCTTTTTCGGCGGGCATCCACACTTCCAGGTCGTAGGTTTTTGAGGAAGCAAAGCCCATGTCGCCGGTGCATAGCGCGATAACGCGGTAGGGCAGGCCGAGCATCCGTAAAACCTCGCCGGCATCAGCGGTCATTTTTTCCAGCTCAATCATGGAAGTTTCAGGGGCAACTATTTTTACCAGCTCAACTTTGTTGAACTGGTGGTTACGTATCAGACCGCGGGTATCTTTCCCGTAAGAGCCGGCTTCCCGGCGGAAACAGGCGGAGTAAGAAACATAGTGTTTGGGAAGCGCTTTTTCGTCCAGCATCTCGCCGCGGTGAATGTTCGTAACGGGGACTTCGGCGGTAGGGATAAGATAATAATCGTCGTCCTTGCAGCGGAACAGGTCTTCTTCGAATTTTGGCAGCTGACCGGTGCCCAGCAATGAGGCGCGGTTCACCAGATAGGGCGTCATTACTTCGTTGTAGCCGCGGCCGCGATGAGTGTCCAGGAAAAAAGAGATGATCGCTCGTTCCAGCACACAGCCTTCGTTCCTGAGCATCGCGAACCGGGCGCCCGAAATTTTCGAGGCGGTCTCGAAATCAAGGATGCCGATTTTCTCCCCCACTTCCCAGTGCGGCAGCGGCTTGAAGGCGGGCGCCGCCGGTTGTGGCGTCTGCATGACAACCTTATTGTCGTCGGCAGATCTCCCGACGGGAACGCTCTCGTCGGGCAGGTTGGGGATGCGCAGCATAATATCCGCGATCTTATGCTCAAGTTCGGCAACGCGCGTTTCACCATCGCCGATCTGGGCGCGCATGGCTTCAATGCCTGAAGTTATCTCAGCTGGAACTTCTTTTTTCTCGCGCTTATATTTGCCGACCTCTTCAGAGATCTTATTGCGCTTGGCTTTAATTTCTTCGAGTTCGGTTAAAACTTTGCGCCGCTGGGCGTCATATTCAAGTAGTTCGTCGAGGTTAATGGTTGCGTTGCGGGAAGCGAGGGATTTTTTGACAAGATCAGTAGTATCACGAATAAGCTTAATGTCGAGCATATATTCCTTAACGGCAATGTGTCGTCCCCTTCGGGGACTCCCTCGTTTCGCTCGTCGCTAAACGACAGCGACGGCTCAGGGCAACTCGGTCGCCCCATCCTGGGACTCCCTCGTTTCGCTCGTCGCTAAACGACAGCGACGGCTCAGGGCAACTCGGTCGCCGCTAATGGGGGTCGAACCCATGATCTCCGCCTTGAGAGGGCGATGTCCTAGACCACTAGACGATAGCGGCAGCTTGCAATATTTGTGTGCTTCTAAAATTCGTGGTGTGTCTGGCTATGCCCTCTCTGCGGCTTTCCAGGGCGCTCACCGCTCGCGCCCCCCGCAAGTCTCGTGCTCGTTATTCCTCGCACTGCGGGCCTTTCAAGGGCGGTGTTCGTTGCATTTTATGCTACGTATTATACTATATTTTATTGGGTTTGTCTGGGGTTTCACGTATTTTTCACCTGGCTTGTTTGTTTTGACATGGCACGCTCAAAGAGTTATCATTTTAATACATTAAATAGCATCACTTGTTGATGCCGCTTTTGGAAAGGGGAATTTGTTGAGCAATTTACGACTAACATTGATCCTTTGTATGCTGTTCGCTATGTGCTTTTGCGGGTGCGTGTCGCCGGGCATGCGTGTAAAGGTTCAGGATCAGTGTATGTCTTATTACGTCAGGCGGGTTGCGCTTGCGCCGGTAGATTACAGGCCAGCGATGTCTAACCTAAAATTAAAACTATCAGACACTCCGGAAAATATCTTTATGCATACTTTCGCGGGGAAATTGAAAAAACGCTATGTATTCACTGACGCTACGCTGTTGCAGGTGGACGAGGAATACCATCTTACCGATAGCGAACTGCTGAATATGGCGCTTATTGCTGAAGACGATGCGCTTCTGCGCATTGAGCTTGAGCTGCATCCGAAAGACTATTACGATTCAGGAGACGGGCTGATAACCGATTCCGTTGAGGTGCTTGTTAAAGCCACGCTTTTTGACGCGCATAACGGAAGCGTGTTTTTTACGGCTAATTACAAATCTCCCGAGAACGATCCCACCAAGGCCTCACCTACTGCCGAGGAGTCTTTGAATGCCGCGGCGATCGCTCTGGTCGACACTATCATCGATATCCGCCTTCGCCGCGACGCCGGGGCCGACAGATAAAAATACACAATTTGTTTCCCTTTAGTGCACATGGTTTTCACATCCGAGCCGTAATACTATAAATATCTATTGCAGTATATAGATACAATGGTTATCCTTTAGGTATCAGACAACCCAAGGGGAAACAGCTTGAAGCGACAAGTGGGTATTTTTATTCTTTTTTGCTTTCTTTTTAACAGTTCGTTAATGACTGTTATCTGCCCTGCCACAGTTGCAGCATTATCAACGAACGATGTACCGGCTTGCGGAGTGCTTGCGCAGGCAGACCGGGTGGTAAATTCTGTTAAGGCTTTGGTTACCTGGGCCGTTCCGCTGTACCCTGAATATAAGCCCCTGGAAAAGACTGGCAACAACCAGGATCTTGGCCAGCCTGTAGTAGTTTCACCTTTCTTAAACCTTCAAAAACATATTCAAAATTCAAGCAAGTTAGTTAATTACCAGAATGGCCGTTTTCAGGCGCGGTTGTCTGCCGCGGGGGCTGATGTCGGCAGTTCTCAGGCGCCGCCCGGGAGTCCGCCAGGCGGGTGGGTATTATTATTTGTACTGCTATACATTATTTCCCTTAACAGGAGCAATCTGCCTGCTGTGATAGCTTTTAGCTGTGGAAGCATACGCCCAATTACGCAGTAAGGTGATTGGGTTTTTTTATTGGTAATTATGATCAAAAAAATTGTTTCAACCATCACTCTTGCCTGCTTTCTTGGCTCCTTTGTCATAGGGGATCCGCTCTACGCCGCTGTTGACCCAAAAAACAATACAGACCAATTCAAAAAAGCAATTGAAAATTCAATCATTCCTGCAAGCTGCGGCAGAATAACCGATTCGTTTGTCGCGTCGTGTTCTCCGGTCTCCGGACTTCGGACTCCGGACTCGCCGTTAGTTATAAACATTCAGGACCTGCACTGTAACCCCGAAGTGCAGCGTAATATTTCCAGCATAATCGGTGCGCTGGATTCTAAATACGGCCTTAAGAAAGTGTATGTGGAGGGCGGTTACGGCAATGTTAGTACCTGCTGGCTTTGCAATGTGCAAGATGAAAGCGTAAAAAAAGAAATAGCGGATGGCTTACTTGAACAGGGCAGGCTTACCGGTACCGAGTACTATTCGGCAACCGCTGGCAGGCCGGGTCTGCTGAAGGGTATAGAAGACAAAAAACTGCACCAGCAAAATCTTGTCCGGCTCGGCAAGATAGTAGAAAACAAGTTGAAATATCAGTCTAAAATAAAAGAGCTCAATAAAGACCTTGCTTTCATAAAAGCAAAGTATCTTTCATCAAAGAACAGAGATTTCAACCATATGCTGGCCCAGCACAGAAAGGGGGAGCTCGGCGCTGATAAATATTACATAAAACTCGCCGGTTATATAGAAACTATTCACAAACACCCAAAAAAGTATAACAACATCCTTGATGTGACTATGGCGGACTACCCGCATATCGCGGCATATATGGAGCACTTGCGGCTTGGCAAAGAGATACGCTACAAAAAAGTGCCGCAACAGCTGGCCCAGTTCATGCGTCTGATGAAAGCAAATGTATCCTTTAGTGTTTACAACGAATTAGCTGAAAAGACAAGCAATTTTTCAAAACAAGAAGAACTCTATTTTTATCTAGCCGCCCTTGCCAAAGGCCCGGCGCTGGCTGGCTATCGCGGTAACCTTAAGGACCTCTATGCATTTTTTGACTATGTGGAAAATAACCAGAACATTAACCCGCTACAGCTGATAGAAGAAGAGAAGCGCATGGTTGCCGACATTCGCCTGGCGCTTTCCCGCGACAAAGCCGAAATTGAAGTGTCTTTTGCCGCCGATTTCTTCACTATCTTTCAAGACTATCTTTTTGCCAGCCTCTCGGCCGATGATTATGCCTATTTCTCTCAGAACTTTGATGCGTTCCAAAAAATATGGGGGAAATACGTATACGGCAATAAAATGGCAGAACTCGCCCCCGAATTTGCACTACTGAACGACTATTACAAAGCCAATTCTGATAGGAATTATTGCTTTCTGCGCAACATAACAGAGCTCGGAGCCCGGAGTCCGGCGCCCGGAGCGAAGACAACGCCATGCCGTGGAGCTCAGGAGTTAGGCGTCACTCCGGACTCCGGTCTCCGGACCCCGGTCTCGATTTTAGAGTCACTTAAAAACTCTGAAATCGTTGTAGTAGTCACCGGCGGCTTTCACAGTGAAGGTTTACGAAAAATCCTTCGCGAACGTAATGTTTCTTATCTTACGGTCACCCCTAACATAACAAAAGATAATGCAGTTGCCGGCACCATTTACGCCGAGCTTGCCAAACAGCAGGCCAAACTCTTTGCCGCGCAATCCCTTGCGTTGACCCTGGGCTCGACGGATGCAAAAGTAATCTCGGCAACAAAAGACAAAATAGTTGTTGAGCTCAACGGCAAAGAAATAACCCTTAACCGTAATGCCCAAAACAAATTCAAACTCACCGCCGGTACCGATAACGCCGGAGCTCTCAGCAAAGAGGCTTTCGAAGAAGCGGTAAACGCCGCCCAAGCCCTCGCCGAACTGTGCAGGGACCTGGCCAACCCCCTGACCATTGTAGAGCCCATGTACCGCCTGATGAAAGCCTTCGCCACCCAGGCCGGCAAAACCGCCTTTCTTACCGGCAACGGTATTATCTGGAAAATAGCCTCCAACCCCGTGGTTCAGGAAGCCATTAACAAGTACGAGAACCTAACCCCCGAAGACTTGAACCAGCTGGCCGATACCTTCCAGCAAATAATAACAGGCCACGCCGAGCAACAAGAAAGGCTTGCTGAACTCGCCGCCCACAACCCGCTGATCTATGCTATTTGCCAGCTCCCCGAGTTAGTCAATTTAGTCAAGTCTGACACTGGCGTTACTGCGGCTGAAGAACCCGGTGAATATGCAAATTCATCCAAGTCTGGCACCGAAGTCCCATCTATAAAAAATCAGGAAGGGGAAGATATTAAAAATGCGGTTGAACAATATAATCTAGGAAGTTTTGTAAGTTATTCTTTCATAAGAGGATATTCAAACAAAACATATTGTCTAACCACATCTACAGGCAAATATTTTCTAAAGCATAATCTTAAGTATGCAGGTGATACCGAAGAACTGGCAAATTTGGAGATGTTATTAAGCACACATATTAACAAAATATGCGAAGAGAATGGTTTTTCTTGGAGAGTACCTAAACTTTATGTAAACAGGAAAGGCAAGGCTGTTACAAAAATTGGTATAAAATCATTTATGATTTATGATTATTTCGAAGGTGACTTCGCTGCTCACGGCGATTCGGTGGGAAGAAAATTGAAACCGACAGCAGTTATGATGAATCAGATGCACTTTGCCCTTTCGTCATTTAAATTTAACGGCAAAATAACGCGTCGATATAATGCTTATCGCGATTTCACACAACAGATTAAGGCATTTGAAAAATTAAAAGAAGATCTTGAGAAAATAAGTGAAAATCAAAGAAGTGACGCTCATAAAAGGACACTCGCTGCTATTTCGCCTTTTATAGATGTACTTAAGAAGATAGAGGTGATTTTCCCTAAGGAAACCTATGAGAATTTATATAAACAATGGGTGCATTGCGATTTAGGTAATAGTCACTTAATGTACGAAGGCGACACACCTATTCTAATTATTGATTGGGAAGTAGCCGCTTTTGATTCGCCAGCTGTTGATTTCATTAAAGGCATAGTACCTCTTGATACAAAGGATAACTACGATACATTAATTGACTTTGTCGCAAATTACCAGATAGCGGGTGAAAAAACTCATTTTAAACTAGATGATAGTACTATTAAATATATCCCTTATATTCTTTTAGTTGACGGAATTAGGGTTGCCTCAAGAATATTGTTTGTGAAAGATTTTAATAATAGTGATACTAATTTGCCGATAAGCCAGATGGAAGTCACCACGCAACTTTCCACTATTGACTACAGTAATTTTTATTGGAGAGTTCAAGAAAGAATCGCACAAATAAAATCTGCAAAAACCTGTCTAGTACGAGAAAAAACAAGTGCAAGCAGAAACCTTTTGGAAATAGACGGGAGCGGGGCCAGACCTCAACTATTGACAACTGCTGCCAAGACCGCCGATAGGGAAAGATATCTGCAGCAGATACCGGAGGGCCTTGATCCGGATAAGACGGTTCATGTTAGGGCTATTGTTTCTGATGTTGACAGCACATTGACGCCTGATGGCGAATCTCCTCTTTCCGTAGCGAACGCTGAAATGATCTGCGCTGCTCTTGAGAAGGGAATACCGGTGCTTTTGATAACGGGCAGCCCATTTCAGCCGCGCCTTGAGGTTCAGACATACAACGGAGATGTAAAAGACGCCGTGGTTGCCATGGATTTCACTGATTCATTAAGTACCAGGATACTTCCCGATATCGAAAAGCTGCTGAGGGCACGCGGGCGGATAGATGCACTTCAAAAGCTTGAAATAAAAGCCGGTACCGGCATGGAGACGGCAACATTCGATGCCGCGGGGAAGATATACTATAAAAAAGAGCATAAAAATCTCATAGCGGGAACGGATCAGGCGGATATTGCCAGGGCCATGGCGATCGGTTTCATGAAGGTGTTCGGCCGCCATATGAAAGATGAACACATGTTCGATACGTATATAAAAGAGCTGAATGAAACCAGGCGTTTTGCTGACATAATAAAAATATTCGATCGAGCAGTTGCAGAAAAAACCGGCACAGACGCAATGTTCTGGTTGTTCGATTCCGAATTGGTGCTTCGCACGCATAATGCACCTGTCAGCATGGAAGAGGTTCGCGCGGAGGTCGAGCATAGCGGTCTTTTGAACACGCAGCGGTTCAGCAAAGAAAACGGGTTCTTTGCCGGATCAGGCGAGCAGTTCTATAAGATCTCGCGTATGGATAAGGCCGGCACCGTTGATGAATGGCTCAAAGGTGTGGAAGGCAATGGCGCCGTACTCGGTTTTGGCGACTCGAACATTGATACGTTCCTGTGGGATGTGAGCAGCAAAGAATATTTCCCGTTCTACCTTGGCTTTGCAAAAGACAGCGCAAAACACAAAGGCCTGATAACCGTTCTTGACGACACCGGAAAAGATCTGACAAAGAACCGCGGCTCTGAAAAAATGCTCCGCCAGTTCATTGCCGCTCATGATAAAGCCCCTCAACGCACAATAAAATTTATAGACGGCCTCTATTCGTACGACGATGTAATGACCGTCCAAACCGGGAACAACGGCCTTTCCGCTAAAAATGATGAGCGGCTGTTGAAGCACGGCATCGATCCCAAAGGCTTGGTTGACGCTATTAAGACTATGTTCGGACCGGAACTATATACGCTGTGGGCAGGCATCGGTGCGCCATTTGGTACTACGTTTGAGCAGGGTCTTTCGGCGGTGCTTTCCGATCTGAAAGATACGGGCACCGATGCGTTGTTCGTGCCCGAAGCAAAAAATTGTCACATATCGGTTTTAGGCGGTACCACGGAAACGTTTGTCAAGAAGCCCTATACCGAAACTGAAGTAACAGCGGTGCAACAACAGGCCCAGAGATCGTGCGCGGATGTCGCAGGTTTTACTGCCAAAGCCGCCGGCAAATTACGTCTGACCGAAACGGGCACGGTGATCTATGAGATAACGCCGGAACAGAGCCCTGAAGTAGTTCAGGGCATAAACCGCATCCGCAGCGCGTTGCAACTGGAAAATATGGTCGCACCAAAGATCGTTCATATAACCCTCGGCCGCATACGCACGCAGGACATAACTGAAGCCCAACTGCAGAAAATCGAAGCAGTCATTGCCAAACACAACGCCGCGCAAACCCTCGCCAACCGGTTAGATGTGACAAAATTAACGATAAACAGCTCCAATGTCCGTACTGACGATATCAGAAAACAAGAGACCGTTCAACTGAAAAATGTGCCGGGTAACGTAGTCGCAGAAAAACCCAGTTCTGAATCTATTGACCAAAAGCCTGGCAACAAATCAGCCCGGTCGAGATTGCGCGGTTTCCTAGGCATTAGTCGCAAGGTGATTGAAGGGGCGATCGATGCGCTAAAGGATGCGAGGCTGTTCCAAACGATGGAAAGCGCAGTGAATATAGCCGAGAGGGTGATGACACCAACGATCCTGGAGCCTGCGCATATTAAATTTGAAAAAAGTTACACCGCTGAGCAGATGGACCGATCCCTGCTTGTTGAAGTGAACGCATTGCGCAAGGCGGCGAATAAGCCTTTGATAACCAAAGTTGTCTTCAGGGAATACGACTATCCCGTTATCGTCAGTCCCGACGGTCTGGGCCTTGCTGCGCTGGATACCTCTGAAATGGATAATGGCGTCTTAACGCTGAACTGCGCCTCCTGCGGCAGCGATACGCGCGTGATGTTGGCCCGCTTCGGCCACGAAGGTGGGGAATATCTGGCGCTTAACGAAAAAGGGTCGCCGCAGTACAAGGCGCTCGACTGCTTTATAGGCAAAAACCACAAGGCGAGAGGCGACATTTCAGAGAACGAGCGTTTTGAGTGGTGGCATAACTGTCAAAAAATCCTGGCCCAATTGTCATGGGAGGAATTCAATACAAAATATCAGGCGAATATCCCGGTTGACAAAACATTAACCAAGGTGGAGTTTGAATCACTTCAAAACATTGCAAAGCTTGATGTGCCTATCCTGGAAACTGCTATTCCCACCATCGCCAGCGCGCTAGCGAGCGCTGTTTTAAATGGGATCCCTGCCGAAAAACCTGCCCTTGCCGCGGTTGAAGCCGTCATCATCAAATACCTGACGACACCCCGCTCGCCTATCCCGCAGCCCCTGCAAGTGCTTGACGACAGCGGCTATGTGTTTTCGCAGTTAATACCACTCATCAAAGAGTTGGAAGACAAGGTTGCCGAGAACACAGACCTTACTCAACAACGGCGGGATGCTGTCGCCTCTCTCGGGATTCTCAAAAGAATGGGCTATTTGCCTGCTGATTATCATATAGCTGAAGCCGCGCAGCAACATATCGCAAACCTGGCGAAAGAGCATACGAACTATTACAAGGACGACTATCTGGCTCTGATAGACGCCCTTAAGACAGCGGGAATAGTGCAAGAGTTTTATGTGCCGGATGAGGTGGCGCAATCCCTGATCGAAACAAGATATGCCCATGGGTACGGGATGCTTGCAGAGTTACTTCAACGGGGATGTGTAAGACACGAAGCGATACGTTCGTTGCAGCTCGAGGCAAAGGCGCGCCGCCTGCTAGAGATCAGTGGTTACACAGATGAAACATTAGTGCCCATTGTCAGATGCCTGTCTCTACTAAAGCGCAATGGTTTGCTTGCATCGGAGCCGGTGTTTAATAAAGAGCAATACGATTATATGCTCGTCGCCAATGATTTGCTTAAGTATGAAAGCCGTATCAATGAAAGGAAGGCAAAGCTAAAAGCGCTGAATTTCCTCATCGATTCAGATATGTCTTTGCCGACGCCGTTTGACCGCGAAAAATACGTAACCATGCTGGAAGAATGCCTGAAAGAACCCAAACTGAAAGAAGATGCTTCATTGCTTGCCTTGACGCTGGCTGAAAAGAAGCTGATCGATGGAAATGATGTCGCCCGGTTGCATATTATTGAAGACATGAAAACGATGCTGGGCGCCAAAGATGCTTTTGCGCGCAGGTATGCGGCATGGTATCTAGCCATGCTGAAAAAAGCCGGGTATGCAAATGAGATATTGAGCGCCGATATAATGCGTGAGCTGGCATTGGGTAAAGATTTGGAATATTCGTCTTACGCAGAGAGCTCGGATACAAACATTGCCGCCTCCCTTCAGGCGCTGGAAACACTAACCAAGTCGGGCATGGTTGAATTGGGCGAGAAGCTGCTTTTGGAGGATGACGCCGGCAGGGCGGGTGTCGTTCAAAAATGCCTGGAACAGGCTGGTCGTCATGGAAACACCGGCCTTGTTTCCGCTCGGTTGCTGAGCTTCCTGATGGATAACAAGATCGTGGAAAGAGCGTGGAGTTATTATTATGACCGCCCCGGTATTGCCATGTCGCAGGAGCGAACGATGTCGTCGCCCGTCGAAAGTATGTGGCCGCAGGCGGTTGCTGAGAACTTGCTTGGCGGTGTCGCTCACCCTGTGTTCAACTGGCTGAAGGAATGCCGGGTTCCTGCCGAAAGCCTGGAGTTGCTGGTGCGATCCGGCGTGATCACCGGCGCGGAGATGGCGGCGGCGAAACGAGCCAGGCAAGACAATGAAAGTAATATACCGCACTTCCCTTTCGGCCAGTTAACGACCTGGATGACAACATCCTCAGGGAACGACGGTAAACAGGCATTTTTTGAAGCGATGGAACACCTGTGGCGAGCCGGTATGCTGGTTTCTCCGCAGGATGCGGACAAGTTGTTTAGCGGACTTGCGGACCTTCCATCCGAGATGGATGTGGCTACCGCCGAAAAAGCCTTCGCCATAGTGCGCGCCCGCGTGTTTTTGCATGGTGATGGCGCGGCGGGTGAATGCACTGAAACGGTGGAACGGCTGATCAACCGCCTAGCGGGCCATGACGATGAGCGCATTGAGGCTTTGCGTCCGTTGCTGCACGCAATGGATTTTCTTGCTGAACACGGCAGTGCGAATGCGAAGGAATTTCTCGCCCGCCAGCCAACCAAAGATATGTTCGCCGCCCGCGACCGGGATGCAGTGGATGCTATTCTGGCGAACGCCGAGATGAATGACGAACCCCTCGCCCGACAGGCAGCCGAGCTGTTGGTGCATTTGCACATCTTTGACAAGTCAAACATTGATGATTGCGCAAAATTCCTGCAAACAGTTGGAAAAGAGAAGTTCGAACCAGCCTTTGCCGCTTTAAATGCTGTACTTGCCACGGGCGCAATTTCCAAAGACAATTTCCAGGCCCTGCGGGGTCTGTACGAACGTATTCAGTGTGGAAATTTTGAGGAATATTACGATTGCAAAACAGATGCATTTGCAGCCCTGGGGGCCTTTGCTAAGGCCGGGGTTCTTCGGCCAGACAACATTACGGTTGTAAACGAGCTGTTGGTTCCAAATAAAAACTCTACAGTGTACGACCCGGCTGCACGTTACCAGGCCCTGAAAGTACTCGCTGATCATAAGGTGGTTACACCTGAAACATTGTATATTGTTTCGGTTTTGTTTAGTTTCCTTGACGAGAAACAGGTTGCTGGCACAGCAGGTACAGGAATAATTGCTCTTGTTGAAAGCGGTGAATTGCATGCAGGAAATATCTTTCTTTTTGCAACGCTGTGCGGCATGGCAACATTGAACAGGTTCAAGACCGCCGAAATGATCTGTAACGTGCGCGCTGCATTTAAAACCCATCAGTGTCGGGCAATGGATGCTCCCGGAGAGTTTATGCCAACCCTTGACGTTGACGGCTGGTTCGACATGATGACCGGCTGGTATTTCGGTAAACCGACAACGGCACAATTCCAGTGCCTCAAACTGATCTATGAACGCGTACGTACGGCGAAAACCATTGAAAGCCAAAATGCGTTGCTGGGATTTTTATTCAATGATACAGCCCGCCAGTTTGTTATCACGAAGGCGTACACTGTCGGTTCGACTCAGCCCTTTTTGCTGGCCTTTATTGATTCAGGACTGGGTGCCGGTCAGCTTGCCGGAAAGATATTTGAACAATACGAGGCGTTCGTTAAACAAGCAGGCGAGTATAGTTTAAAGGACGATGATTCCGCCCGGGGAATCCTTACGTATTTTGCTGAACTTGGCAAACGGCTTTCCGATGAAAGCACCTACAACGTTTTCGTTGATATCCCTGTTGTTGTTGCAACAGCAGGAAATATGAAAGCGCTTCAGGAATTCATCGGCGCCTCGCACGGGGTAGAGCTGGAAGCCAAGCTTGAGCTGGTACGAGTTTGCGGCAACAGCGGGATCGGTCCACGATCGTTCGAGATAGTCAAAAAGCAGTACAGCAGTCAGCGCCGGAATGAACGGTTAAGTTTCCTGAGAGGCGCGGCAAATGCGATCGAGGGTATGTGTTTAACGCCGCAAGATAGCGATACCGTATGGGAACTCTATTTCAAGGAAGCACTGCCGCGCTTTGGCTTTATGACGAACCGCACCTTTTTCGAGATGTTTCTCTGCCTGAGGCGGGTGATGCAGCCGAACGAGGACCTGGCGCAGGAAATGAAGGCACTGGGCATCACGGAGCAGGGCGAAGCGGGCATAAGACAATTGGCGGAACTGGTTCGCAGCATTAACCGGCAGTTGTTCGATAAAATGGATATTCCCGACAACTGGACATACAGCCCCCTTATGATGGGCATTGTCGGCATGGTGACAGGTTTTAACAGCGCGCCGAACTGGGGGCATGGGTCAAAAAGAGGATTGGATATCGCACAATTTATCAGAAATTTCAATGCGCGAAAAGCGGCGGGTATGGTGCCGCCGTTAAAACCTGAGTACGCGGAAAACATCTCTTATACCTTTGAAGTACGGAAGGCCGGCAAGGCAACATTCTCCAATGTGGCCGCGGACGCTTTTGATCAATTCAAGGAAGCGATTTTGAAGGCGGAAGAGATCGTCAAACAGGAGCAAACGCCCGAGAAGGTTCTGGCAAAACTGAAGGCGGAATACGCTGAAGCCGCGCTGAGTGACACTGACAAGCAGGCGGTCGCAAATGCAACCAACCTCATCGAGCTCGCAGCGGTACTGACGCCGTCATCAGCGGTGATCACGATCATGGCGGCGCAACTGCTATCAACTCCCGAGTATCAGGAATTCACTACCGGTTTGCTGATGTCAGTGCGATCGGGTTTGTCGGTGCAAAGCGTCGCGGCTTTGATAGAGATGAGGAACGTGATGCTGAAAGATCATGTACTTGCCCAAACACCGGATGAAATGAAGAGATCGATCTTAAAAAAGATGTGGATAAAAACATTTGAAGAAGAGCTGGGCAGGATCCGGACAATAGAAGGCGACAAGCTGCGTATCACCGCGCGCCCGACAAAGGGAGTTATCGGCGAGATGGCCGGGGACCTTGGCGATGCCTGCTACACAGCGGTCAGCAACATCATGGAAAAGAAGAATTTAACGGCGGTAGCTTTATCAGAAGGCTCAGGAGAAGAAGAGCAGTTTGCGGGCAGCACGCTGTTACTGGAAAACACGGTTGGCGGTAACCCGGTGCTGATACTGCGCGCCATTGACCCTTCAGCGCGCATCACCGAAAAATACAGCACGGATGATATTCTGGAAGGGGTGATCGGGTACGCTGAAGATATTGCCCGCACGATCGAAGCGAAGACGGGCAAGAAAGTAAAAGTGCTCGCACCGCTTGATATGCAGGGCGCGCTCAGCAACAGGGCGCAGATAACAAAATCGGCGTTCCAGGCATTTGTTCTGGGTTCTGCCCTAACGCTGGACCAGACAGAAACATTTAACGGATATGATATCACTGCTAGTTGTTACGAGGTAAGATCCCATCGAAATGCGGCAGGGGGATTTCTAGGTGTTAGTAAAAAAGCATTGCAAGTCGCGATGCAGACCCTCAAACAGGTTGGCCTAGTGCCCTCAGGTGAGGATGAGGCGAAACTGGCAGAGAACGTGCTTGCGCGGTTCGGTTTCGATCCTTCAAAACCCGATGGCATCGAAGAATTTACCCTCGACCAGATCGCTCAAATTTCGCCCGCTGCCAAAGGTCTTCTCGACCAATTCAACGCCTTGCGCAAAGCCAAAGGTCTGCCGGAGATAACTACCGTTAAATTCAACAAACACACCGGCGAAATAATTGCCACCAAAGATGGCATGGGCCTAGCCAATATGGATGCGCCCGGCAATACCGGAACGCTCACTATGGACGCAGCCCGCTACAGCTCCCCTGAAGAAGCGCTGGCCCGCTTTGCCCACGAGCTGGCCGAGCATATGGCGCTTAATGAACCAGATTCCATTCAGGCGAAGGTACTGGAGTATTTCGTTGGCTACCATAAGGCCCGCGGCGACATATTCCCGGTCACACGCTTTGAGCAGTGGCACGCCTGCCAAAAATGGATTTCCGGCCTTGCCCACGATTCGCCCGAGATCCAGGGAATACTTGTCAAAAACAGAATTTCAAAACAAGACTTTGATGCATTAAAAGAATTTGCCCAACAAGATGCAAAACTTATTGAAACCTCCCTCCCAACGATCGCCCAAAGCCTTGCCGAAGCCTTAGTCCGCATCTTCCCGGTCGTCAACCTTGCGCAGGTATCTACGGCACTACTTGATTACTTAACCACGTCCCTTAGTACAACTACGCCACCTAAGGCTCCGGCTCCCAAAGCTACAACAGAAAGCGACGAGATCGCATATACATTGATGCAGCAAAGAATGGAAACGAATGATTGGCCTGTTCTTATCGACGGCAAGATTGAATTTGTGCCGGTTCGTGTTAAGCTAGACCAGGACGATGCAATGAAAATGGAGGACGCGCGCAAGGAATTCCGGCAAAGAAGGCCGGAATTCGTGCGGGTAGCCGAAGAGTATTTTGCGCAAGTGCGGAAGTACCAGGAAGGAGAGGTAAGAGCATTCAATAAGGATGGGGCGGCGCGTGAGATAAGCGTGGCTATGGTTACACTTTCAAACCGGAGCGAAAACCTTGAAAGACGTTTGAACGAATTGGAAGTCCTTGCGAAGGACCATGCCGTTGAACTGGTGTTGGTGATCGCTGACAGGAACAATTTTTCAAGGGAACGCGAGATCGCTCTCACACGCCTGTGCCAGTCGGTTCACTACCCGGTTAAGATAGTCGTTTCGAACATAAATAATATTCGCGTAAACATGAATCTTGGAACCATCCATTCATCAGGCAAATATCGTGTATATTTAGATGATGATGTCAAAATGGTGGGCCCCGCTATTCCGCGGGCGATCAAATTACTAAAAGATCGTCCGGAGATCGGCATTGCGTCACTGCCGGTATTCGAGAGCGGCGAGCCGCTCAGGCCGCGGTCGAATCAGCTCAAATATCCTCTCGGCAACGGGGTATATTATTCTTCAGAAATGGATGGCATGTTAATGGTCGTTCCGGATGAGATCGCTACCGCCATGCCTTTTCCTCCCGACCACAACAACGATGGAAATTCTGAATGGGCACGGCGTATCAGGGAATGCGGCTTTCTTTTCGGGTATCTTATGACGCCCGAAACGCATCTTATCCACGAAGATGTGTCGTGGCGTTCTACCTCGTCCGTCAATCTCACTAATTTTATAATAGCTTCCTTCCTCAGATACTATCGAAGATCGGAGGATATAGATCGGGCCGGGTTTGATATGCAGATCGTCAACAGTGTCCATAAAAGAGTGAATGGGGATGTATCAGCTTTGGCCGTCCTGGAGTTCTTTAGGCTTACACGTGATGATATAAATGATCTGCTGGAAAAGCCCGGGCTGAACGAACAAGACTATATTCGTAAATTTGACGGTTATCTGCATGAAAACGCGTTCTACAGGGCCAACCGCGATAATGTTATAAGTGCGCTGGCACGCTTATATGAAAATCGTGATACACATAGTCAATATAAAAAGACGATTAAAGCCTACGGTTTGGCAAAGGTGAATTCCTTCTTAAGTCCACTTCGATACGAATATTCTGAAAACGCGACCCCTCAACCTGAACCGGCCCCATCTTCGACAGCTGTAAGGGTAAAAGAATCTCTGATATACACGGCGCTTATTGGGCTTTTTGCTGTTTTCGCCCATTTTGTTCTTGGTGTTCACGGCGCAAGCATTTTTGGCCACTATAAATTATCCGTATTACCACAGTTAATGACACAAGGGTTTTTGTCATCCATCGTAGCCACATATATATCGCAACGTATTGATAAAAATATTTTGCATAAAACTGCTAAAAATGACATCTGGCGTATCCTGCGGTACGCGCTTACCGCAGCTCTTTTCTTTGCACCGGTATATGGTCTGTTCGTTTACGGATGGGTTATAAACTTTATTCACGGGAAAATTTCGCAAACCTTAGTCAACCAGATAATTCTTTCACCCCTGTTATTTAATCCTGTGAACCAGTTCGCAGGATACTATTTCAAAGAAGGGCTAAGCTACAGCAAATCGGTTGACCGTCTGAGAAAAAACAGCGCCGATTATACTTTTCTTTCATTTTTCGCATGGTCAGTTATAATATTTGTCTCTCTCCTTCAGCCCGATACGGTCAAAAGAAATCTTGTCAGTACAGTAGGAGGCATGATATGGGGGATGTTCACGCCACTGATCTTTCAGGAGAGCAACCTGAACGTACTGGCAATGCTTAAGTCAAAACTTCCGAAATTTGCGTTCAAGGCATTAAATTGGTCGTTGCCCGGCAAGCTGTCTAAAAATTCAGCCGGCATTGTTGTTGTGAGCTCATTATATTGGATGTGCGGCGCCACCGTACTTTTTATTGCGTTCGTCGCAGTGCCTTCAATGCCCTTTATTATCGCCGGCGCCGTACTTTTTGCGATTCTTTGGTGGCCCGCCCTGAAAGTTTTTCAAATCAAAGGGCGTAGCCAGAACAATGAATCAGCAGTCTCTTCCAGAGAACCGCAAAGAACCTGGGCTGTGCCTGATAGCATGAATGAGACCTCTGTCGCGCCGCATGCTGACATAAAATCCGGTTTCCTTGGGTTCAGCCGTGCAGCATTAACCGGAGCAATCCGGACCCTTAAGCAAATCGGCATGGTACCTTCCTGCGAAGATGAGACAAAACTGGCAGAGAACGTGCTTGCGCGGTTCGGTTTCGATCCTTCAAAACCCGATGGCATCGAAGAATTTACCCTCGACCAGATCGCTCAAATTTCGCCCGCTGCCAGAGGGCTGCTCGACCAGTTCAATGCTTTGCGTACAGCCAAGGCACTGCCGGAGATAAAGACCGTAAAATTCAACAGGCACACCGGTGCTGTTATCGCGACCGATGATGGCATAGGCCTTGCCAATATGCCCTCCTTCGCCAAGGCTCAGGCGGACAAAGACGTTCTGCTCGTCGACCTCGCAGCATACAAAAATACAAACGAAGCAATTGCGCGATTCTCCCACGAACTGGCCGAGCATATGGCGCTTAACGAACCGAACTCTATTCAAGCAAAAGTTCTGAAATACTTCCTTGCCAATTATAAACCTCGCGGTGACTTGTCGCCGTTCGAGCAGTGGCATGCTTGCGAACAATGGCTTGCAACAGAGACCGCCTTATCCCCGGAATTTGTCAACATTCAAGAATTCGCCAAGCAAGATAGTGAAGTAATTAACTCATCAATTTCCATTATCTCCCAAAACCTTGTCCATGCAATTGCCAGGCTTTTTCCTTTCTTAGATTTTGCAGGCTTTTCACAGGAACTATCAAGTTATCTAATCCGCTCCCTTTATTCATATAAATTTGATGGGCAGAATCTGGTGCTTAATGGCAAGCCGCTTACAAAACTTGGCGCGGGTAAGCTATCGGCGGTCTACAGGGATGGGTCAATAGCGATAAGGGTTATGCCGCATAGCTCAGAGCAAGGGGCGCAAAAAGAAAAAGATGCGTACGTTGAATTGTTCGATGCTGGCATCCCGGTGCCACGCGCATTCAGGGCTGGCAGTACCTCAGGTTCAAAATGTGGTTACCTGGAAGTTGAATATATCGACGGTATTGATATTGAGAAAGCTGCCCAGACAGGGCAAATGTCGAATGAAGAATGGGAATTAGTGTTCAATGCTTTTGACCTATTGATCAACAAAGGGTACGCCTTCCCTATGTATGACAGAAACATGGGCGAATTTATCCCTGATTTTAATGCCGGGAATGTTATGGTCGAAACCCGGGGCAAAACAGGAAGAAGGGCTCTATTTAACGATGCACTGTATATAGATAAATATTCAGAACCCGCCAAACTGATGTTGTTTTGCTACACCTTAAAGTATACGCGTTTGGGCTGGGATAAAGCGGACCCTGAAAAACTTCTGGGTAAATATCTGCTTCGTGCAGCTTACGAACGGCGTGAGATAAACAAAGAGGAAGCGGAATACTATGCAACAACTTCGTTCGGTTCCACCCTTGACGCGATACTGCACGAGCCGGAGATCGCTGCGCAGGCGCGGGCAGCTGGCGGGATCGTTCAACCCCAAGACCTTCGCCAACCAGACAGGGAAAGCTTAAAGGATATTGATACTCAATTAGGCGCGGTGGTCGCACTGGCCGCCCAGGTTAACAGCCTAGACAGTTTCGCAGTGGATTACGTCAGAACAAGCTTTACTGGGATTATGGGGAAACTGGGTTTTAGAAAAGATATTAGTTTCCTTTACAATGTATTTCTTTCGGATGGCCAAATGGACACGTACGGTACGCTGCTTGCAGTAGATTGGAAAGAAAGCCCGCTTATCGTTAATAGTCTGCGCAACCGCTCGCAGATCTTAAAGATGCTGGAAACGCTGTCGCCGGCGCAAACAGCGGTTCTTATACGCCGTTCACGCGTATTCAAGGCGATCGTTAAAAAGTTTTCTGCGGAAGAATTCAATGGCGTGTCAAAGAAAGTTGCAGACGCGCTCATGATTTTGTTTGCCAACGCAAAAGGAGCCCAAGCCGGCGATTTTGAGTGGATAAGCGCCAACCCGCCAGTGTGGACCGCAACGCTGCTGCGCGACTTGAAAGCGTCACACCTGGAATATTGTAAAGCAAACGGCAAGGGCGTGGACTCAAACGAATATTACTTCACGCCCTGGATAGAGTTGATAGAAAACTCTCTCTATGACCGCAGCGATGCTTTCAGGTCCGGCGGTTCCCTGCATGCAGATGCGGCCCGCATGTTTCAAGAGATAGATCTTTCCAAACATAACATGAACCGAGCAGTAAGAGAAGTTTTTGGTTTGATAGCCGGTAAAGGTAACCCCAATAACAGTGGCTTCCCAAGACCGCTTACCACCGATGCAACGGTTACTAATTATATCGCCAAACACCCTGTCATGCGGTTCATTTACAACCACAATATTCTCTGGCTCGGCAGGGGGTTCGTCGTTGCCTGGGTATCTATCGAGCGCGGGCCATTGGGAGCGGCTCGCGCGGAGCTGGTGCAGATATCGTGCGCCATCGGGCTGAAGATCGGCGGCAATACAAAGATATACGATTCGTTCATAGACGCTCACAAACCGCAGGGTATGAGATACGCGCAATGGCTCGCAAGCCCCGATCGCCGCGCTCGCGTTAGCGCACTGGCAAACATCGAGGCCGTCGTTCGTGACCTTATCCCACCCGGAACCGAATGGACCGGTCTGCTGGACAATACGGCGCTCTCAAACGCCATAGCCGAAGCTATCGTCAACGTCCACTGGCATTATAATCTCGGCGTACTGATCAAAACGACCGTCGTGAACATCGGCAGGGTTCTGACCTTTAAAAAACCAATACGCTACAGTCTGCTGACCACGGACGGTAGTGCCTCGTCGGTTGATCTGGGCCTCCTCTTGGAAGAAATAAGGTCAAATGGAAATTACCACGAGGACCGGCTCGCAAATGAATTGCGCTTTGAAGAGGAAATAAAGAAAACGCTGCTTGGTAAAGAAGAGGCTATTGCCCAGCTTGAGGAGTATAACAAAGTACTTAAGGAGCGGCAGGGAAAATACCAGCGCGGCGCTCTGGTTGACCTGTCAAAACTGCCTGAGGGAAAAGAAGTAATAATTGTCGGAGACCTGCACGCCAACTTATCTAACCTGCAAAAGATACTTAACACCAATGACAACTTCGGCAAGATACAGCGGGGGGAGGCGGTTATCGTAATCCTGGGCGATGCGGTTCACCGGGAAGATTTGTATGGTATAGAAGAAATGGGCTCATCAATAGGAACGATGCAGTTCATAATGCAGTTAACCATACAGAACCCCGATGGGGTGTATTACGTCGCCGGCAATCACGACCTGGACATACGGATGGGGCCCAGACGAACTACTAATTTCAAAATGGTTAACCAATTTGCGGAGTATGAAAACGCGCTTATCCGGCAATATGGCCGGGATTACTTAAAGCTCTACAATAGCGCGCTTGGGTTAAGTCCGCTTGCGGTACTTGGGAAAGATTTTGTCGCGGCGCACGGCGGCCCGGTAAAAGGCGACGCGGATGCGCAGGCGATCGAGAAAGCAAATCCGCTGGATTGTGCCAACCGCCTGGTAGAGGACTTGATATGGGGAAGAGAGGAAACGGATAATCCGATTAATGAGTTTACAAAACGAGATGTACTGGATTTTCTGTCGAGAATGGGGGTTCCGGGCGGTACGTTGGTAGTCGGGCATAGCCGATTGGGCGGTAGAAAAGGCTGGGTCTGGAAAAGCTTTGACGGCAGATTAGTGACAACACTTTCCGAAAAAGAAACGGCAGGTTACGTAAGCTTTAAAAGCGGCAACCCTAACCCGGATCTTATTGACGTGAGTAAGGCTTCCAATAAGCTGAATTTCGAACAATTAAAAATTCCAATGCCACCTGCTTCCTTTATACCTAAACTGGCTGCTGAAGCGTCGCTTGACTGGCATGTTGTAAAGGCGGCGGAGTTAGAGCTGGCGGTGAAGGACTTTGGTGCAGCGTCGATCGATGCTGCAGGGCGGGTGCGCACTGAAATTTATTGCATGGATAAAAGGCCGGACGGCTGGGAGGATCATGATTGGCAGGATTTAGGGATAAACGTTAATGGTAAACCTATATGGGCATGTAGTAAAGAAGGGGCGTTGACGGTGTTTTCCGAGGGTTCGGACGCGCATGTTGTTGCGCAGACCATCAATGGTGCGATCACGGACGAACCAGGTATGAAAGGTGACGCATGGGCGGAAGAAAAACTTTCTGATCTGCTTATGGCGACGAACTCCGATCTGCGCTCCCGCGGTTTTGTCCCAGGGTTTATCATTGATCATTCTGCATCAGAAAAGTCTATACAAAACATGTCAGACGGTAGTGTGGCCGTTTCATCTGATTTCTTTGATGTGCCGGGTTTAAGCAGGAGAGAGGCTATTCCGGTTAAGCTTGCCGAGCTTGAGGTTATTAGAAAGGCTGAAAGCGAGGCTTTGCCGCAGAATATATTTATTCGCCTTGACGGTCAGGCGAATATTACTGATTTTATGGCGAATCTTGAAGCTTTCAATAAAGCAGGCAACGGGCAGATGATCGTGGAGCCCGCAGTGTTCGGGGGTATAAGTGACGAGCGGATAGAGGCGCTGGTCGAACTGGCCCGCAAAAGAGGGGTGCGCATATGCGTTGACCTTACCGCCGACATTGGCACTACAGACCGGTATCGCGCTCTTGGATTTTATGGCTATATTTCCGGCAGGGGCGATCAACAAAAGCTGATACGTTACATCGATCAGGCGGCCATGCGAGCCGAAGACATTACCGGCTATGACGGCGCTCCCGCCCTGCGCAGCAAGTTGGGCAGCTCCAAGTCGCCGTGTAAGATCCTGAAGCTGAGCGAGCTTAAGGGGCTGCTCAAGGGCGGTGATCGTCCGATCACCGACCGGACCGCACTTGCAGAGATCCTTAAGACGGCGGTGCTCAGCCTGTACAGCGCCAACACATTGTCGGAAAATTATGTAAAAAATGTAGCCTACTCCTGGGACCGCGATGTTCTGCCAGCCATGCCTGCGGATACGGTACAGTTTGCGAAAGACGCTAAAACCGGAAATGTTGCCGCCATAAAGACCGCAATGGGTATCCATGAAAGCGGTGCTGTGAAAACGTATCTAGAGAAAATACAGAAGGAAGATCCTGCGCAGTACCCGGTGCTTGAGAAGGCCTTCTTAATTGCGTTAGCAGAAAAAATGTTCGCAAAATCCCGTTTGGGGAATGGGGAACATGATTGTCTTGTAGATGGCGATTTAGAGGTGATCCTCGGCAAGGATCTGATCGAGCAGCAGGCCGGCGCTTTGGAGGCCAAAGGTACGGCAATACCGCCTGATCTGGCGGCCAGGAAAGAACTCACGAACACCGCCGAATTCTACCGCAAATTGCGGGAAAACGTGTTCAGCCTGCACGATTCAACCAAACCGCAGGACATAAATACAGTGATCGCCCTGATCGTCGCTTACGCCGAGCGCAAACTGCCGAAAAATATCCGCATAGACCAAACCATCTTTGATAGTGAGGCTGTCGCAGAAGTGCTGCGGGCAGGATAACGGTTGTTGTTTATTAAAGATGCAGTTTTGGTTGTTCCGGCGCGCAGGCGGCGGCAGGCAGCTGGTCGTCGCCGGAGGATTGGAGTTTGGTGTCGAATTTCTCCAGCCGTTTAGCGGCGTCGTCATAGCGGTTTTTTACGTTGGTTATATGCTTTCCCAGTGTGTCGAATTCCTCATTGAACCGGGCGAAATCGCCCTTCAGCCGCGCCAGGTGCGCAATTATCTCCTGCGCGCTTTTCTCTATCCTGAGGCCGCGCAGACCAAGCACGATCGCCTGCAAATACGCGAAAAGTGAATTAGGGGAAACCGGTATCACCCGTTTCGAAAGCGCGTATGCCGAGAGGCTGCTTTCAGTGGTATCCTCATCTTTTATTATCGTTTCATAATATACATTTTCCGCCGGAATATACATCAACGCGAAATCGAACGTGCCTTCGTCAGGTAAGATATATTTTGACGCGATCGCGTCGATATGTTTTTTTACGTCGCGGCCGAATTGCTTACGGGCTGCTTTTTGTTCCGCCTCGTCGGTCGTGTCCAGCACCCGTTTAAAATTTTCCAGCGGAAATTTCGAGTCTACCGGTACCAGGCCGCTGCCCAGGCGGATGGCGGCATCCACTATTTCGCCGCTGCAGAATTTATGTTGTATCGTAAAATGCGCAGCGGGTAACAGCTGTCCCAGCAGATCCCCAAGGAAAAGCTCGCCTAAAGAACCGCGCAATTTCGGCGCGCGCAGAATTTCCTGCAAACCCGCTATGTCTTTCCCCACATTGAATATCTGTTCGCTGGCCTTGGCAAGCGATCCCAGTTCCTTATGCACATCACCCACCACCCGGGCCGCGTTGTCCAGCCGCTCGTTCACCGTCTTTTGGGAATTCATGAGCTGGCTGGTAATATTATTCAGCTGCTGGTTCATGGCATCGGTGTTTTTTTGAATACTGTCGGCCATTTGCCGCCTGAGTCCCTCCATTTGCTGCTGCAGCAGGGCGGCAGAGTTATCAGGTTTCTGTCTCAAAGCAAAAAAGATCGAGACGGCGGCTATCACGGCTGCAAAAATGATAATTGAAATTACTAAAGGTATCATCACTGTTTTATTATAGCAAAATAGAGCGGCACTTTTGCATAATTACAACTTCTTGTTGAGTTCTCATTGATATTTTGTGATAATGCATGTATAATATACATCAAGAGCATACTTCAATTACAGGGAATCGAGTGAACAATACGTTAAACAAAAGCATAGCAGGCGCAGATGAAGCGATCCAGCTGGTCGTTGCCAGGATCTTCAACGAACATTACGGTATACCTATCGTTCAGGTGCAGGAAATAATAAAACCAACCGAAATAACCCCCGTCCCAAAAATGCCGGCATTCCTGGAAGGCGTCATAAATCTCCGGGGAAAAATAGTGCCGGTAGTGGACCTGTATAAACACTTCAAATTAGGCGAGAAGCAGGTAAGCGATGCCACGCGGATAATTGTTTCCTCCGTCGGGGATCAGCCTGTGGGGTTGATAGTGGATTCCGTCTCAGAGGTCATACGGGTAGCTGCCGACCGCATCGAGGCTATTCCCAAATCTATTTGTACCCTGGACAGCGCTTTTGTGAGGGGTGTGGCAAAAATGGATGGGCAGCTTGTGATAGTGCTTAACCTGGAAATGATAATTGAAGATCTGGAAAGCAAATCTAAAAATGTGTAGGAGGCCGTAATGGTGCGTTCTCTGTTTTTGGCTGCATGTGTGCTGCTGATCGGCATCGCCCAGGCATGTGCCGGCGGTGTCGCGATAATCCTTTCAATGAATAACGACTCGGTGCAGGGCATGCAGGAAAGTTTCTTATCTACCCTGGCCGACCGGTCTTTTGCAGAACAACCAACCGTCTATAATCTGAAGGAAAAGGATGCGGCCACGATCACCTCTCTGGTGCAGGCGCAAGCCCCTGTCATGGCCCTGGCCGTCGGCAGTGAAGCCGCAAAACTGGTAAAGTCCCTGCAGGGGATCCCGGGTGTGTACACCATAGTAACGAATAATGCTGAATTCGACGCCGCGAATTTAACCGGCATATCAATAGACGTGCCGCCCCAGCTGCGCCTTGAGCTCGTCAAGTCCGTATTGCCGGATGTCAAGCGCATTGGTGTGTTGTACTCGCAGGCCACCGCTCAGAATTTTGATGAGATCGCTGCCGCCGGCAAGTCTGCCGGCCTTGCGATCGTGGGCCGCAGCGTGGCAACGGAAGGCGATTTTCTGCCGGCTGTGCAGGCGCTTATGGGAGGCCAGGCCGATTGCATTCTGATGATAATCGATACGAAGGTATATTTCGGACAGTCGGTTAAAACGATGCTGCTGGAAAGCCTGAAAAATAAAGTGCCGGTTGTCGGCTTGTCCATGATGTTCACCAAGGCCGGTGCCGCAATGTCGGTTGACTGCGATTATCATGACCTTGGCCGCCAGGCAGGGGAGATCGCCGCCCGCATCCTGAAGGGAGAAAAACCTTCTGCTATCAGGTCCCAGAGACCGCGCAAGGCCCAGTACTCCCTTAACATGCAGATGATAACCCAGCTGGGGAAATCCCTTGCCGGTTCTGCTGTGTCAGGCGCTTCAGAAGTAGTTAGGTAAAAAGAAAGAGCTTGCGCCCGGGAGAGTTCCAGGATGATCCGTAAACTGATCATATGTTCAATAGTCTTCTGTGCAGCGGTCTCGCAGGTACAGGCGAAATCGGTGGCCGTTATTCTTTCGCTTAATAATGATTCCGTGCAAGCCCTGAAGGACGGATTTTGTTCAGCTCTTTCCGACAAAGGATTTCCCGGGCAGCCGGTGATCTATAGTCTGAAAGAGCAGGATTCTGCGACGGTTGCCTCAAAGGTACAGGCGCAAAAACCGGATCTGGTACTTACCGTTGGCGGTGAAGCATCCGGCCTTTTAAAATCAGAATTGGCTGCAATACCGGGTGTGTACACATTGGTTTCCAATAACCCGGAGCACGATACGGCGAACGCTACCGGCGTTTCGGTTGATATTCCCCCCATGCTGCGTGTGGAACGGGTAAAAGCGGTGCTGCCGTCAGTCAAGCGCATCGGTGTGTTGTATTCGCCGGACAATCAAGCGAGTTTTGATGAGATATCGGCCGCCTGTAGTGCCGTGGGTTTGAAGGCAGTAGGCCGCGGTGTTGCCTCCGAGATGGACTTCCTTCCGGCCGTACAGGCGCTTATGGGCGGGCAGGCGGATTGTGTGATGATGATACTGGATACCAAGGTATATTTTGGACAGGCGGTAAAGACCTTGCTGCTGGAGAGTCAGAAAAACAAGGTTCCGGTGATCGGCCTCGCGCTGGCTTTCACAAAGGGCGGAGCGGTTATATCGGTAGATTGTGACTACCGCGATATCGGCCGTCAGGCCGGTGAATTGGGAGCCCGCATCCTTAACGGCGAAAAGCCGGGAACGGTTAAATCTCAGCGTCCCCGCAAGTCCCGTTATTCTCTTAACACGCTGGTCGCGACTCAATTGGGCGTTCAGCTTTCAGGTTCAGCAGTTTCAGAAGCCACTGACGTTGTCCGATAATCAGGAGGATACACATGGGGCTGCCAAAATTTTCAGAATTCGATCTTAAGCAGAAGATAATCGGGTATTTCACGGTTATTTTCGTGCTGTCCATTCTCGTGGTCGCCGGCATCGCCGTAGGCCTTTCCAGTTCCTCGTTGCGCAACGAATTCATGCAGAAAGCCCGCTCCGTAACGGCTAACCTGTCGCTTGCCTGCGCAGACCCGCTTACGTCCCTCTCGTATGCCATGGACACGTCCATGTCGTCGGACGTCGATAAACTGACGCAGACCTTTAAAGGGGTCCAGGCAAGCGATAAGGATGTTTCCTATATCGCCCTTATGGAAGTCTCGGGCAAATGCGTGGCTTCAACCGACGACGCCCTTCGCAATACGTTGTTCAACAAAACGGACCTGCAGCGCGAGATCATGGGTGTTTCGGCTATTACGGTCATGGCACGGTCTTCTATTGCCGGGGTAAGCGATGTGGCGGTGCCGGTTATGTCGGCGGGCCAGAAGATAGGTGTTCTGTGTATCGGGTTTTCCCGCAAGAGCATTACGACGGTGGTGTTCACCATAGTCCTGCTGCTGGTACTTGCAGGGCTGCTGGTGCTAGTCGGCGGGGCATTCACGTACAATCTTATAGTAGGCCGCGATATTATAGCGCCCCTGACCAGGGTTATGGTGGTCGCGCGCAAGATCAGCGAAGAAGGTGATCTTTCGCAGCAGGAAATAATGGCGCACGGTAACGACGAGATCGCTCAACTGGCCCGTGTGTTCAATGAAATGATCGCGTATTTTAAGGAGATCGCTACCTCCGTTAATCGCGTGGCCTCCAACGACCTGACGGCCACGGTGCGCGTGCGTTCGGACAAGGATATTTTGTCGACGTCGTTCAACAAAATGGTAAAAGACCTGGAGCGCAGCTCCGGGGACCTTCGCAACCTTACCGAAAAACAGAAAGTGCTATTGGATGAATATTTTGTCCTCTTCCAGAAACTTGCCGAAGGGGATCTGGGCGTGGTGGCGAACGAAAACACCGGCGAAGACATCTTTAACCGTCTCGGCAAGGTTACCAACCAGATGATAGCCTACCTGCACCAGATGTCGAACGCGGCCAAGCAGATCGCGCAGGGCGATCTTTCCGTGACCGTTAACCCTCGCACGACCCGCGACGAGCTGGGCCAGGCCTTTAAACAAATGACCGAAAATCTTAAGAATCTTATCTCGCGCGTTATCGAGCAATCAAATACCCTTGCAGCCTCCTCGACGGCGCTTGCTCAGATCACGCAGCAGTCCACGCAGACCATCGCGCAGCTGTCTACTACCGTCAGCCACATTTCGGCCTCAACGGCCACCGTAGCCAAGAACTCGCATTCCGCTGCATCGGTCGCCTCTGCCGCTGATAAGGCGAGTATCACCGGCATGGAATCCATGAAAAAACTGGTAGAAAAAATCCAGGCTATCCGCGACGTTGAGCAGGGTTCGGCCACCGCAATGAACGGCCTTGCCACGCGCTCCACTCAGATCGGCGAAATAGTGAGCGTTATCACAAAGATCGCCGATCAGACGAACCTGTTGTCGCTGAACGCGGCCATCGAAGCGGCGCGCGCAGGCGAGGCGGGCCATGGTTTCGCGGTGGTTGCCGACGAAGTCCGCAAGCTGGCTGAAAGCTCGGCACATTCCGCCCAGGAGATCGCCCGCATCATCAAGGAAGTGCAGGAAGAGACGGGTACCGCCGTTATCTCCGTGAAAAAAGGCCAGGTAGCTATAAACGAAGGTGCCGGCCTTACCCAGGATTCCAGCACGCAGTTCAAAGAAATATTGAACCGCGTTCAGGAAATGGTGCAGCAGATATCGGAGATAGCTTCCGCTGCCGAAGAGACAGCCGCCAGCTCCGAAGAGGCCGCCGCCAGCTCCGAAGAACAGACCGCGGCTATAGAAGAGATAGCCTCCGTTACCAACGAGCTCTCCAATACCGCGAAGCTGTTGCAAGGGGCTATCGCAGGCTTTAAATTATAAGCAATGCTATCACATAAAATAAATTCCGATATCGCCCGTATAAAGCGCGGCTGCACCGACCTTATCTCTGAAGAGGAACTTAAGCGTAAACTCGCTAAAGGCATTCCTCTGCGCGTTAAGATGGGCGTTGATCCTACCTCCCCCGACATTCACCTGGGCCACACCGTGCTGCTGAACAAACTAAAGCTGTTTCAGGATCTGGGCCATAAGGTCGTTTTCCTTATCGGCGATTTTACCGCCCGTATCGGCGATCCCTCCGGCCGCTCGGAAACGCGCCCGATGTTGAGCGAAGAAGCTATTGCGGCCAATATTGAAACGTATCAGGACCAGGTGTTTCGCGTCCTCGATCGCAGCAAGACCGAGGTGGTTTTCAACAGCACCTGGCTGAAACCTCTTGGCGCCGAGGGCATGCTGAAGCTTGCCTCCCAAAGCACGGTTTCCAGAATGCTGGAGCGCGATGATTTTGAGAAGCGTTACAAGAGCGGCCAGCCGATCAGCATCGTGGAATTCCTCTATCCGCTGTTGCAGGGCTACGATTCCGTTGCGGTGAAAGCCGATATCGAGATGGGCGGCAACGACCAGAAATTCAACCTGCTTATGGGCCGCGATTTCCAGCGGGATAACGCGCAGGAGCCGCAGGTTATCATTACCATGCCGCTGCTTGAAGGCACCGACGGCGTTCGCAAGATGTCCAAATCGTACGGCAATTACATCGCCCTGAATGATACGCCGAAAGATATGTTCGGCAAGCTGATGTCTATATCTGATATATTAATGTACAAATACTACGAGCTGCTGACAGAAGAAGATATGCCAGCGGTGAAAGCGCTGCACCCACGTGAAGCCAAGGCCAACCTGGGTGAGCTGATAACCGCTCGCTACCACGGCGCTGAGGCCGCAAAAGCCGCGCGCCAGGATTTCGACAACGTCTTCAGCAAGAAAGAGATGCCAGAAACAATGGAGAAATATAATTGTGGCGTCGAGCAGATTAAGCTTGTCGATTTGCTCGTTAATTCTGGTTTAGTTGGAACCAAGAACGAGGCAAGGCGGTTAATCGAACAGGGCGGAGTGAAAATGGACGGCGAAAGGCTTAGTCAAGATAAGTTGCTCACGATAAAAAAAGAATGTGTTTTACAGGCTGGAAAAAAGAAATATATGAAAGTATTTCATAATTCATTGTCTGATATTTTCGAATTCACAATAGAAATCGAAAACAGGTTAGTAAAATGTAAGGTATATGGAAATGACCTTAGAGATTATGATCAATCGAGTAATGAACCTGACAGTATTTTTGAAGCAAACAGAAAGCTAATAGAGCAAAAGGCAATAGAATTGTTTGATCAAAGAAGAACTCAACAAGATGGAAGCATCCTTCTTACGCTACGGGATCTTGGAAAGAAATAGCACGGCCAATCTGAATTATAAAATGATAAAAAATATAGATATATTGATAAACAAATTGAACGGTAAATATTACCAGTTCTTTTTGTCAAAGAAAGAGAAAGTCTTTAGTGAGGAAGACTTAAGGGTCGCCTTTTCTTCTCTGATAAACAATATTTGCCAGGAAAATTCAATAATAATTCCCGAGGAACGACATGAGTACACTGTTTTCAGGGGAAGACTCGATTCTCTTTATGGAGAGGTAATAATTGAATATAAGGAACCTAAATATTTAAAAGATGATAATTCGTCTGTTGCTAATTCTAAAGCAATTGATCAGGTTAAAAGGCATATTGAAGGCATTAATAAAAAGCAAAATAAACAGATAAACCGATATTTGGGGATAATTTTTGATGGTGACAGGGTAGTGTTTATTCGAAGACGAAACAATATTTGGGATATTGAAAACCCAGCGATAGTTAATGAGAGCACTTTTAAATTGTTGTTGCAGCGAATATTTTCCATCGGGCTACAAGGAAAGGCTCTTGTTATTGACAACCTCGTAAGAGATTTTAGTATCTTGTCTAATGAGTCGCGTAATGATATACGTGAGTTGGTTGTGAATTTTATCGAAAATAATAAAGGAAAGAATAACCTATTGTTTGAGCAATGGAAAGTGTTGTTTAGAGAGGTCTGCGGGTATGATTTTGAAACTAAAAAAAGTGAGATTACAGAATTACTGAAATTATTAGAAATAGAACACGAAAGTATAGAGCTGGCAATAGTAATATTTGCTATTCAAACATACTATGCAATATTCATAAAACTATTGGCTGCCGAAACACTAACATATTTTAGACATAGAGAAACAAGCTTTTTAACCGCATTGTCCAATTTAAAAGCTCAGATGACTTCATTGGAAAGCGGCGAACTGTTTAGGCGTGAAGGTATTAATAATTTCATTGAAGGTGACTTCTTCAATTGGTATTTACTTTGCTGGAATGATAAGATTGAAAAAATACTTGCTCGTATTGTTAATAAGTTGAAAGATTACGATTTTAGTTCCTTGAATCTGGAGCCTAAAGAAGCAAAAGATTTAATAAAAAACATTTATCATTATTTACTACCACAAAATCTACGACATAGCCTGGGCGAATACTACACCCCTGATTGGTTGGCGGAGTTTGTTGTTGAAAAACTTGGCATAAAATATTCCTCGGGATTTAGAGCCCTTGATCCTACGTGTGGTTCAGGAACATTCTTGTCAATTTTAATAGGGAATATCAAGACGTATAGTGGGCTAAAGAAGAAAGAAGAGTTAAAAAAGATACTTCAAAGTGTCATCGGAATTGATCTAAACCCGCTTGCTGTTATTTCGGCGAAAACAAATTATTTGATTGCACTTTCAGAGCACCTCCAATATATTGATGAGTGTGGCATAGATATCCCAATCTATTTAAGCGATTCTCTTCTCGCCCCCCTGGAGTATAAAACACGAGATAAAGACATATTCTCATTGCCAACGAAAGTCGGTATATTCAAAATCCCAGTGTCTTTAATTGCAAATAAACAATTAGATACATTCCTAAATTTAGTTATAGAATGCGTTGAGATCGAGCTTAATTGTAAGGATTTTATTGTTAAATTATGCAAACTTGGCTTAACTATTTCTGAATCTGACGAAGTGCTGTTAGTTGAATTTTATAAGATTCTTTTAGACCTGCAAAAAAAAGGACTTAATGGGATTTGGGCAAAGATAATTAAGAATATATTTGCGCCAGCTTTTTTTGATAATTTTGATTATGTTGTTGGCAACCCACCGTGGATAAATTGGCAAAATCTTCCAGAAGATTATAGAAATTCTGTGAAGAAGTATTGGGATGATTATCGTGTGTTTCTTCATAAGGGACTGAGAGCAAGGCTTGGGTCTGCGCATGACGATATAAGTGTTTTGTTGACCTATGTTGTCATTGATAAATATTTGACAAATGGCGGGATGTTGGGTTTTGTATTGCCTCAAAATTTATTTCAGGCTTCAGGCGGCGGTGATGGGTTTCGTAGATTTCAAGTAAAAGATAATGATCATGTTAAGGTAATTCGAGTAGATGATTTTGCTCCAGTTCAGCCATTCGCCGATATGGGAGCTTCAAATAAACCTGCCGTTATTCTCTTAAAGAAGGGGGAAAAAACACAATACCCCGTCAAGTATTTCAGGTGGTCAAAAAAAAATAGGGGAATAATTAAATCAGATCAACCTATTACTGCAATTATGCCCCTCATAAAAAGCGCAGAATTGTGCGCTGAGCCAATTAAGGATGAAAAAATTAATTCTTCGTGGCTGATTGCTAAACCACATAAGATAGGAATGTTGAAAAAATTAGTTGGATGCTCCAGTTACAAGGCAAGAAAAGGGGTTGACTTTAGTTTAAACGGATTATTTTGGGGTAAAATTTCTCCTTCGAAGTATAAAAACACCGTGATTTTCAATAACCTTTTCGATGTCGGCGATAAAAAAATGAAACCTTATGAGGTATTCATTGAAAAGGGCCTAATCTATCCGATGTTACGAGGCAAAGACATAGAAAGATGGTGTTGTAATCCCAGGTGTTATTCAATAATTCCATATTCGTTAGATGGTAAATGCTTGTCAGATAATGCCTTGAAAATTGATTATCCATTTGCCTACAAGTATTTTTATAGAACAGACCCTACGATAGAGCGATGGCTTGAAAACCGCGGAATATTTCAAAAACATTTGAAAAGTGCAAATGCTCCTAAACACGCCCTGTATGATATCGGGAAGTACACTTTTAGTGAATATAAGGTAGTTTGGAAGGCATTGGCGAACGGAATGATCGCAAGTGTGGTTTCTAGTATGAATACTTCCCTTTTGTCTGAAAGAATGATTATACCGGACCACAATGTTTTAATGGTTCCTTTTAAAAATGAGAATGATGCATTTTTTTTATGTGGCATATTAAATAGCAAAGCAGTAAATGATTTTGTTGTGTCTTACATATCGTGGTTTTATTCGAGTCACATTCTTGAACATATCAATATTCCCAGTTATGATAAAGCTAATAAGGATCATAATAAAATTTGTAAGATTGCAAAAATTGCACATCAGAAAAGAGGGTTGCCGGAGAATCTGCAAAATGAGCTTAATTTGATAACCGAGAAAATTTTATTACATGCCTGAGAGATCGCTACATTTGACTAGATTTTACATGTTTAAAAACATTCGATATCTGATATACGCAGTTCCTTTCCTGAAATTTCTCATTTAATAGAGGCTAATTAGACCCATGAGTACAAAAACCATCGAACTGCTCGCCCCCGTCGGCAGCAAGGAATCTTTTATTACCGCGGTACGCGCCGGCGCCAACGCCGTGTATATGGGCGTACCCGGCTTTAATGCGCGTATTTCCGCCGACAACATAAACGAATATGATCTGCAGGTCATCATAGACCACGCCCATGAAAAAAACGTTAAAGTTTTTCTTGCCCTCAATACCCTCGTTAAACACGAAGAGATAAATGACGTAGTTAAAAGTATTTCATATATAAACAGGTTGCGGCCTGATGCGGTTATAGTGCAGGATCTTGGCATAGCTAGTATCATAGCCAAATATTACCCGGACCTGGAGTTGCACGCCAGCACCCAGATGGCCGTGCATAACAGGATGGGCGTCGATTTTCTTGCGCGGCATTCCTTCAAGCGGGCGATACTGGCCAGAGAGCTTACGTTCTCGGAGCTGAAAGCGATCGTTAAAGGCTCGCCTATCCCTATAGAGATCTTTTGTCACGGGGCCCTTTGTTTTTCTCTTTCAGGCATGTGTTTGTTCTCCAGCTTTATCGGCGGTCTCAGCGGCAACCGCGGGCGCTGTACCCAGCCTTGTCGGCGGCTGTGGCAAAACGGCAACCGGCAGGGGTACTTATTTTCACCCAGGGATCTGGAGCTTGCCGCACACATACAAAAACTAAAACAGATCGGTGTCGCCTCATTGAAGATCGAAGGCCGCATGAGAAGCAGCGAGTACGTCTATAAAACAGTGAAGGCCTACCGTATGCTGATAGACGCTCCGGAGAGCGATTTTGCCGCCGCCCTGGCTGAGGCTGGAAAGATACTTTCCGGCGATGCTGCACGCGAAAAAACCACTGCGCTCTTTTCCGGGCGCGATGAGCATCTTTTTCAGCCCCTCAAAGCCCAGTGTCTGGGCAACGGCATAGGCGAGATCACCGCAAGTAATAACGGCGTGCTTTCAATAACACTCAACGATGAATCAGTTCAAATCGCCGCGGGCGACCGCCTGCGTCTTTCAAACCCCGCAACCGATATAACCATCTCATTTAAGATCAAGGAATGCGCCCGTGAAGGGCTGCTATGCACGATCCCCTTTGAAAAAGCAGATAGATTCGCCGCTGGCAACCCGGTTTTTAAGACTATTGATGCCGCCGGCGACCAGCAGGATATTTCGACCGAGATCGACGCGATGTACAAGGCGTTCACGGCCAAACACGGCCCGGGCCTGCGCAAAAGCCAGCCGCTTGCACAGACGTATACTTCGCTGATCTCCAATATCTGGAAAGAAGCGAAGAGTGCCGGTGTCCATGCCGCCGCGAAAGACGCCTTGTGGATACGGTTCGATAATGCCGACTGGCTTACTGTGTTACCGGAAATACCCGGTGCCCGCTATGTCCTCTACCTTACAAAAGAAAATCTTCATCAGTGCAGATCCTTGCAAACAAGCGGCCGCAGATTCTTAGGCGAACTGCCGCCTTTTATCGCCCAGCGGGATATCGAACTGTATAAACAGGCGATAGACACGATGATCGCCGCCGGGGTGACCGGCTGGGTCCTTAATAATGTTTCGCATTTTGAATTGTTCAAAGGCAGGGATGTAGCGTTGATAGCCGGTCACCTGCTGTACACCTGGAATGCGTATACGGCGGCATTTTGGGCGGGCCTTGGCGTGCGCTATGTTACCGTTTCCTGGGAAGACGATTTCCTGAATATCCGCAAAATGTGCGGCCCGGGTCTTGGCAAACATCTGGTCGTGTATACGTATGGTTTCGTGCCGGTCGTGCGCTCAAGGTTCATTACCCGCGAAATGCTTACCGCAGGCAAAGTATCCGACCGCGCTCCTGCGAACGGCGCCCACGAACATGCGCTCCGTTCGGCGTTTTACCCGGTGTTTGAATCGGAGCTCAGTCTGCTGATACCGGAAAAACCGGTCAGTATCTTTACGGGTATAAGAAAACTCAAAGAGATCGGCGTGCAAAACTTCGGCATAGATCTGTCGTATAGTAAGACGGATAAAAAGTTGTGGCAGTCGGTGTTTGAGGCGTATAGCGCAGGCGAAAATCCGGTTAATACCGTCAAGTTTAATTTTAAAAGCTGCGTCGCATAAAAGCCTTGACCATACTGATGATTTTTGTTAGGATTATTCGTACCGCACGAAGGCAGATAAATGGAGGATCCACAATGAAATTAGTACGCGCCCTTGCAGCAAGTGCAGCAGCCGCCGTTGTAGTGTTCGGTATTTCAGGCTGCTCCAGTATGCCGGTCGTTACCCGCGAGTCATCCGATGCCATGATAGACGTCAGCGGCAATTGGAACGATACGGACTCCCAGCTTGTCTCCAAAGAAATGATCAATGACTCACTCAGCCGCCCCTGGCTGGACGAATTTGTGACCGCCAAGAAGAACAAGCCCCGTGTTATCGTCGGCGAAGTATTGAACAAAAGCCATGAACATATAAATACCGAGACGTTTGTTGCCGACCTTGAGCGCGAACTTACCAATTCCGGCCGCGTTAAATTCGTCGCTTCAAAATCGCAACGTGAAGAGATGCGCGCAGAACGCGAGGATCAGGCCAAGAACGCCTCCATGTCTAGCGCCAAAGCTGCGGGAAATGAAACCGGCGCGGACTTCATGATAAAAGGCAAGATCAACACGATCATGGACGAAGCCGGCAAGATATCCCTTAAGTACTACCAGATAGAACTTGAACTGATAGATATGTCTAACGGCGAAAAAGCCTGGATAGGCCAGAAGAAAATAAAGAAAGTCGTGAAAAAGAGCAGCTCAAGCTTCTAAAAACTATATTTATAGATCCTTTGTCCGCTCCGCCTGCGCTAAAGCTCCGGCGGAGAAGGGCAAAGGATCTTGTTTTACCGTCGTTTTGCGAACAGGGGATCGAAATTTATGAAGTCTCTCATCAAATGCCTGCTGACAGCCGCTTTCGGCGCAATCCTGCTTACCTCCTGCGCCACTAATACCGCTTACTACAACAACTTGAATAAAATGATCGGCGAAAAACGGTACCCCGAGGCCGCCGGTCTGATAGAATCAGAAAAAATGACGTCCTACGGCGAGAAGAACGCCCTGCTCTATTACCTTGACCTTGGCTACCTGCAGCACCTTTCCGGCCAGTACGATGCAAGCAATGAGTCTTTCGAGCGCGCCAAAAAGATTTCCGACGATTATTTCACAAAAAGCGTTACCACCGAGCTCTCGACTTTCCTGGTCAGCGACAACACCCGCCCTTATTACGGCGAGGATTTTGAACGCGCTCTCATAAATATCTTCTCTGCCTTGAATTATGCCTTCCTCGGCAAGGACAACGACGCTCTGGTAGAAGCCCGCCAGGTGGACCAGTTCCTTACCAAACTGCAAACCGATACCGGATCAAAGAATATTTATAAAGAAGACGCCTTCGCCCGCTACCTTATGGGCATGCTGCAAGAGAACATGGGCGAGCTTAATGACGCCTACATTTCTTATTACCAGGCGCTGAAGGCGTATAAAGACGGGTTCAAATACTTTAACTGCGCACCTCCAACGGAGCTGGTGGCGGACGCGCTGCGCCTTGCAGCAAAGCTTGGCATGAACGATGACATTGCCGATATAAAAAAGAATTTTACTGTTTTCCCGTACACCATTCCCGCGGGTTCCGGAGAACTGGTTTTGCTTTCCTACACCGGTTACTCGCCCGAGAAGGTTGATTTCTTTATCGATATGGCCTTTGGGAAAGCCTGGGCGAACGTCGCCTTGATGAAGCCGAAGGGTGAAGACGCCCAAAAAACCGCCATGGCGGCAGGCCTCGCCAAATCTGTCATTGCCGACGATATGATCCGTATCGCCTTCCCGAAATACGACGACATACCGTATGAAGCCGTGTCCGTGGAAGCTCAGGTGGTAGATCTGAACGGTCTTCCGGTCTCGGGTCAATTGGCCGACGATATCGGCTCTATAGCCAAAACCAACCTTGATGACCATATCAACCGCGTCCGCATAAAGGCCATTGCCCGGGCGGCAGTAAAACATATACTTGCCAAACAAGTCTCCGACATGGTCGAGAAAAACTACGGCAAATTCGCCGCCAGTCTCGCCAAAAAAGGTCTGAGCGCCGTTGCCACCGGTACAGAAACCTCCGATAAGCGCAGCTGGCGTTCATTACCGGACAAAATAATGACCGTCCGTATTCCCCTGCCCGCCGGCACGCACACGATCAAAGTCACCTTCAGGAACCGTTCCGGCTCGGTGGTTGGGGAACAACTGCTGGAGAATGTGAAAATAGTCGCGAAAAAGAAAACCTTTGCCGAAGTCCGCTCGGCTAAATGATCCATAGGAGATACTGTGAAGAAACTGTCGTCTGTTGTCGCGTTGCTGTTGTTGTGCAGCGTATGTGCTATCGCGAGATCTTCCGCCCCTGATTGGGTAAACGGCATAAGCGCCCAGTACCCCGCCGATAAATATCTTATCGGCGTCGGTATAGCCGATTCCCTTGACGGCGCCCGCGGTAATGCGCGCGCGGAGGTTGCAAAGGTTTTTAAAGCTCAGGTAAGCCAGCTGGCCAAAGAAACCCAGAGCGAACGCACGGTTCAGTCCGGAAAAAAATCCGCCAATTCGAGTTCAGTAGAAGCCTCTGTAAATACGCAAGTCATGACCGACATGCAGTTGGAAGGCGTAGAGATCACTGAAACCTGGCTGGACCCGAAGAACGCTTCGCAATACGCCCTCGCGGTGCTGGATAAACAAAAGTTACGCATGGCGCTTGCCGGGCAGATCGCGGAGCAGGAACAAACGGTCGAAGCACAGTTGAAGGCGGCTAAAGAAACGGTCTCGGCCATCGAGCAGGTGCGTGATTACGCCGCTGCTCTTAAGGCGCTGGATAAAAAAAATGCTCTTGCGGCTGAAAAACGGGTTGTCGATCCGGTCGCGGTAGCCGATGTTGACGCGGTCTCCAGAACTGAGATCCAACAACGCCAGCGGCTCGCCCTTAATAAGTTAAAGTTCATTATTGAGGCGGCGCAGCCCGGCGCCAAAGAGCTGATCGGTTCAAAAATATCCGCCCTGGGGTTTAAGGTACAGGAGGCTGTGCCGGCTTCCGGGCCGGACACCCTGCTGCTGATACGCGCTCAATCTTCATTGGAGCCGCTTGAGCGTAATAATCCGGATTGGAAATTCTATACCTATCAATGTTCAGTGCAACTACTGGATTATTTCAATAATGAAAAGATACTGGCCAGCGATTCTAAAGAAGGCCAGGTCTCCCAGCTTACCGACGAAGCAGTAAAGCAAAAGGCACAATCCATCAGCAAACAGGAAGCGGCGTCTATCGCCGAAGTGCTGGTAAAAAACTATTTATTCGGAGAGTAGCGGTGTAGCTGCCACAGAATTCGTCCGCCGCGGCGGACATCCCGGGAGGGAAATCGTATGAAGAAAGCATTAGCATTGTCTCTCGTAGCGTTGTTTATGGTGTTCGCAGGCTGCGCCAGCGGCCCGAAGCGTCCGGATTGGGTCACCAAAGGCAGCGCCGCATTTAAAGACGGCAAGAAGGTACTGTACGGCGTCGGCCTTGCCGAACAGATCCGCTCTGAGGCCCTTCGCCGCACAACGGCCGATAACCGCGCTATAAACGAAGTTTCCAAGCAGATCTCGACCATGTCAACGTCCCTCATGCGCGATTACATGGCATCGGCCGCGGCCACAGAGGCAGAAAAGACCAGCGGTGAGCAGTATGTCGAGAACACGGTCAAAACATTCTCGTCTAACACACTGTCGGGCGTAAAGATAATCGATCGTTACGATGACGGCAAAGTCACCTATGCCCTTGCCGCTCTCGACCTTGCCGATCTGAAATCGATGACCGACCAGGTAAACCAGCTTAGCGCCCAGGTAAAAGAATACATCAAAGCCAACGCCGACAAGGCCTTTGACAAACTTGATGCCGAGCAGGAAAAGCAGGGCAAATAGTTCATCGTAATCGTTCTTCCGCCTATAAAAGCTTCCAGCCCACTCCTCATATATATAGGGTATATATGGGGAGTGGCTTTTTTATGAACCCGTCTGGCACGAATTATAAAAGCATTGACATCCGACAGGGTAATAGTTAGAATTATTGTAGTTATTGAAATAATTATAAAGTTTCAGGGAGGATCGATGTGTAAGCTACATGTTGCGATGGTGTCCCTGCTGGCTGTGTGTGCGTTGCCGTTCCAGGCTATGGGTTTAGAGCAGGTGAGTAGAGGTAGTTCCGAAGACCTGCTGTTCATGGAAATCCCGATGGTTGTGACGGCATCAAAGAAAGCGGAATCTATAGACGAGGCGCCAAATGCGATGTATGTTGTTACAGCCCAGCAGATCAAAGAGAGAGGGTATAACACGCTGTCGGACGTTCTAAGATCCATCCCCAGCATGAACGTGTTTTACAAGGACATTACCAGTGTCGCCCAGGTAAGAGGCATAGCGCCCAATGATAATGAAAAGATCACAATAATGATAGACGGCCACCCGATAGTAAGCGCCAATGAGGGTTGTCTTGAGGGACCTATAAACCTGGACAACGTGGAAAAAATAGAGATCATAGTAGGTCCCGGTTCCGTGTTGTATGGCGCGGACACGTTGTGCGCTATAATTAACTTAATAACAAAGCAGCCTGATGGCAGTGAAGTTATCGTCCATGGAGGCAACCAGGGCAAGTTTGGAACCTCGATAGTATCCGGTTCTAAATTGTCGGACAAGGTAAGCGTTATGACATCGGCAACCTTTAATGAGGATAACGGCGTAAATATGAGGCCGTCGAAAGTGTTGATCCCTAATGATAATGATAACCTGGATAGTAATGTCCTGACAATCTATCCCAGCTATATGCTTACCGGCAAGGCGCAGGTCAATAACTGGACCATTCTTGCAAATTCGATCAATAGCGATACCGCAAACGGCGGTAATGCGGATGGATCTTTGGCGGCGCCGGGTCATCGTTTTGAATTCATGGATTCGGTAGTGCTTGATAACAACCACAGCCTTAATGATCTGCTGGATGGACTGACCGGCGATTTTAAAATGACGTATGATTCAAAACGAACGGTCCGGACAAAACTGCAAAGCGTTGATATCAACGATGATTCAGGAACTCTTGACTGGAATGAAAAAGATTACGGCTTAGAGTATTCTGTTCAATACAAAAAACCGAGTAACTTTTTCCAGGCGGGGCTGCAATACAAAAACAGACAGGTGCGTGACAATTATCTAGCGGATTTTGCCGCAAGCAACCCGTCTCCGGTGGCACCCGGTAATACGGATGCCTGGCAGATGATAGAGAACGCCGATATCCCTGCCGTTGGCTTATATTTGTCTGATGAGTACAAAGTTAACGATAACCTTACGCTGACAGGCGCCTGCAGGGGCGACAAAGATTCGATCCTCGAAGACAAGGATAAAATCTATCTTTCCCCCAGGGTGGCTTTGGTTTATAAGCCGGTTGATAAGTTCATTACCAAACTGCTGTATAATACCGCTACCCACATGCCTGATGCTGCCGCCAGTGTATATAATGAAATTTGGGGCAGCGCGAAAGTTGCTCCAATTTGGTCCTGGGCATCCCAGCCGAACGCCAAAGTACCGGAAGTTTTGAGCGCGTTGGAATGGGATAACATTGTGTATGCGGCAAAAAGCAGGATATCGTTAAACTTTTATATTCAGAAGCTTGATAACTATATTTCCTGGTATAGCCCGGCCACAAACGTTGGCAACTTCCAAGGCGGCGGCGCTGAATTAGAAATACAGACAAAGTTCAGCGACAGCTTCACCTTAACCTCTAATGCGAGCTATCAAAAGACAGATTTTACCCCATACACTGCCTATTCCAGTACGGTAGGCGGCATCCTGGGCGCCGCAGGTTCTACTATTTCCGTTGCTGATCCGGCCGGCGATGCCGTGGCAGTCCCCAAGATCATGGCAAATCTAATAGGCGAGTATAAGGTAATAGAAAATGTGTTCCTGAGCCCTGCCGTGCACTACTTTACGCAACAGCCCGGGTATTTTAATTATGCATCCGGCGGTGAATGGGCATACATAAACAATCAGGTTTATGCAGATCTTGGTTTATGCTGGAACAATGTAATTAGAAACAGGCTAGATGTTGCGCTTACGGGCAAGAATATTTTTGATAATAGAAATCTCGTGGCCGCGCCGTTCAGGATGTCAGTTGAAGCTCCAAGGGGCGCAACGATCGATGTTACCGCGTATTATAAATTCTAAATTACGGTAGAAGCGTCTTAGTACAAGAACAGCCTTGCACGTCAATGCGAGGCTGTTCTTTTAGGTGCACATTTGCTTGACACCGCAATTCCATATTTTGTATATATAAGTAGCCCCGATAATCATGGTTTGATCAGCGGTGAGCACACGGCAAAGGACAACGAGGTCCTTACCTCACACAATATTGTTGCGTGAGCAAGGGCTTTTTTATTTGGGGCAACATAAATTTGAAGGAGACTCTAATGGCTACGAAGAAGGCTGCCTCGTCGGTTGTGAAGAACTACGGTGAAGATGTATTTTCGCTGAAGGTAATGAAGGAATATTTGTCCGATAAAGCGTATAATTCCCTGCGTGCAACGATAAAAGAAGGTAAAACCCTGGATCCCAAAATAGCTGACGAAGTCGCCGGCGCAATGAAGGATTGGGCGCTTTCAAAGGGCGCAACACATTTTACCCATTGGTTCCAGCCCCTGACCGGCACCACCGCTGAAAAACACGATTCCTTCCTTTCCCCTGACGGTGAGGGCGGAGCGGTCTGGAAATTCTCAGGCAAAGAGCTTATCCAGGGCGAACCCGATGCTTCCAGCTTTCCGTCGGGCGGTCTGCGCGCAACAGCAGAAGCCCGCGGGTACACCGTGTGGGATCCCTCGTCCCCGGCTTTCATTAAACGTTCTGACACCGGTGCGACACTCTGCATACCGACAATGTTTTACTCATACCACGGCGAAGCGCTGGATAAAAAGATACCCCTTCTCCGTTCCATGGACGCTCTTTCCCGCCAGGCTAACCGCCTGGGCGAGCTTTTTGGCATAAACACCAAAGGCAAACGCGCTTTCGGTTCCGTAGGGCCCGAGCAGGAATATTTCCTTATAGATAAAGAATATTTCCTTCAGCGCAGCGACCTGATGCAGACCGGCCGCACATTGTTTGGCCGCAAGCCTTCAAAAAATCAGCAGCTGGAAGACCACTATTTCGGCGCGGTACGCTCGCGGATCATGAATTTCATGGAAGATCTTGACCGCGGCTTGTGGAAGCTTGGCATTCCGGCAAAAACACGTCATAACGAAGTGGCTCCCGCACAGTTCGAGCTCGCTCCTATATATGAAGAAATGAACCTTGCCATCGACCACAACATGATGGTCATGGAAACCATGCGTCAGCTTGCCGATAAGCACGGCCTTGTCTGCCTGCTGCACGAAAAGCCGTTCGCCGGTATCAACGGCTCGGGCAAGCATAACAACTGGTCAATAATCGGCCCGGACGGAAAGAATTGGCTGAACCCGGCGCGACCCCGCATGACAACGCTATCTTTATCACCGTTATATGCGCCCTGCTAAAAGCTATTGATACACATCAGGGCGTGCTGCGCGCAGCCGTCGCCTCTGCCGGCAACGATCACCGCCTTGGAGCCAACGAAGCTCCGCCTGCTATAATCTCCATATTCCTTGGCGAACAGCTTACCGACATCATCGGCCAGATAGAAAAAGGCGGCGCGAAGTCTTCCAAGGAAGGCGGCACGCTTGAGCTTGGCGTAACCATGTTGCCGCCGATTGGCCGCGACGTGACCGACCGTAACCGCACCTCGCCTTTTGCCTTCACCGGCAACAAGTTCGAGTTCCGCGCGGTGGGATCTTCCATGAGCCTGGGAGCCGCCAACCTCATCCTTAACACCATCGTTGCCGACGCGATCAGCGATATGTGCGACATCCTTGAGAAATCCAGCAAGGCCAACTTCAATAAAGACCTGCAGAAAGTGTTGCAGGATATCGTCAAGAAACATAAGCGCATTGTCTATGACGGCGACAACTATTCCGAAGAGTGGCATGCCGAAGCTGAAAAACGCGGCCTGCTGAACCTGAAGACGACCCCGGAAGCACTTGCCGAAATGGAAAAGGAAGAGACCTTCAAGCTCTTTGAGAAACATAAAGTGCTTACCAAGGAAGAGCTGCATTCCCGCAATGAGATCTACAAGGAACTATATGAAAAAGTTGTTCATATTGAAGCCGGCGTAGCCCTTAAGATGGCGAAGACGCTCTTCATTCCCGCTGCCCTTTCCTATCAGGCCGAACTTTCTAACCTGAGCGAAAGTATCAAAAAGTCAGGGACGGAATCCAAAGCCACGGCTTCTTCTCTTGCCACGGTAGCGGCGTTAGGCGATAAGATATTCACGGTCACCGGCGCCCTTGAGGCAGCGTTGGACAAAGGTGCTGACCCCGCGGTACTTATAGCTAACATGAAGAAACTGCGCGAGCAGGTAGACCTGCTGGAAGCCGAGATCCCCGGCGACCTGTGGCCGGTTCCGACGTACGAACAGATGTTGTTTATATATTAATGTAGAGACGCAATATTTTGCGTCTCTACGGGCGCAGATTAAATAAAAAACGGGTGTCGCGGACAAAATTCGCGGCACCCGTTTTTTTTGCCCGGAAACTAGTCATCGTAACGTAGAAAGCCGTTACCCCTGAGCGCCGGTTTATCAAGTACAATTATGTAATTGATATACAGGAGAAATACCATCATCCAGTTCACCGCAATAAACCAGAATCTAAAGACCACCATAAAACGTTTGTCCTCCGTCTATGTGCTGCTGATAGTTATAGTTATCGCGGCCAGTTACGTATATTTTCGAAGCATAAAGAAAATAAACATCAGGGAGAGCGAGAACGACCTGGCGATAATATCTGAGCTAAAGGCCAACCAGATAACCAATTGGCGACAGGAACGCCTGGACGACGCCTTCACGCTGACGCCGTATTATGTAGATGCCCGGAAATTCAAGCACCTGTCCGACATAGGCGACAGCATCGTGCGGCAGGAGTTTTTTTGCAAATGGACCGCCGATATCCACAAAAACCCTGAGTACGATGGCATCTATTTGTATGATACATCGCTTAAGCTTATCGCCTTCGGCTGTTCCGGCGGCGAGCATGTGCCGCTTGATAAATATGGCACCGGCCAGGGGCTGAAGGCCATACAAACAAAGAAAATAATATTCTCGGACCTCTACCGGAACGATTTTGACCAGACCATAGACCTGGATATTTATGTACCGGTATTTGAGACAAGCCTGAACACTACAAAAGTAATAGGCCTTATCGTATTGAAGATCAATCCATACAAATTTCTCTACCCGCTTTTGCAGGCAAGCCCGGGCCTGGACAAAACTATGGAAACCTATCTGGTCAGGGAAAAAGATGACAGCGTACAATATCTGAACGAACTGAAGTATTTAAAGGACAGTGCCCTTACGCTCAGGCAGCCTTCGGCAAAAGAGGGTTACCTGGACCCTCTGGCGGTAGGCGACAAAAAACTAAAAGGCGAGGGGTTGGATTACCGCGGTGTTCCCGTGCTTGTTTCCCTACGCAGCATCCCTGGTACGTCCTGGCAGCTGATAGAGAAGATCGATAAAGCGGAAGTCAACGAGCCCGTTAGAGAAAGGGCGTACTATGTTATTGTTCTCGACGTGATCTTTGTGGTCGGGCTTGGCGCCTGGCTTGGCATTATGTGGTACGGCCAGCTGGTAGGTTTTTACCGGAAACAGTACACCTTCGAAGTGGAACGAAAATCCATGACGAAAAAGTACGACTATTTGATAAAATTCGCCAACGATATTATTATGATGATGAACAAAGATATGCGCGTTGTAGAGGCCAATGACAAAGCCCTGCGGGTGTACCAATACACCCACGATGAGCTGGCGGAAATGACATTTAATGACCTGGTAACCACAGATTCACTGGAAAGCGTGAAAACCGGCCTATTGATAGTGGATCAAAAAGGTTCGAATATTTTCAGGGCGACCCACAAGCGAAAGGATGGCACCACGTTCCCGGTTGAAGTGAGCATGCAGCATTTTGTGATAGAGTGGATAGAATATTATCAGGCGATAATCAGGGATATCAGCGAACGGGGCGACTGTTAGAATGAAACGCTACTTTCTGTCCATTGTCATTTGCGCCCTGCCGTTTGGCATAAGCTCGTGCGCGATGGTCCACCAGATAGACCGCGGAGACCTTGCGACGCAAAAAATGCAGTTTGAACCCCAGCCTCAGCTTCAGGGAACGCTGTATGAATTTCATGCCATACGGGAAGGCGCCTCCGGGGGTACCGGGCAAAACGCAGGAGGAGGCTGTGGCTGTAATTAAAAGATCCCTTGTGATCGGGGCGATCCTTTTGTATCTGGAGATGGTTGCCCACGCGCGTATCAAAACGCTTTTGGTATATACCATGATAAACCAGGCAGGCCAAGGCGGAAAGCAGGTCTACGATGGCAGCGGGGATCAAAGCCTGACGGTACATGAGCCCGTATTATATATGGAAGATCAGATAAGCAGCCGTACTAAATTGAATTTGAATTTCACGCTGGATACATTTTCAGGGGCCTCTGACGCCATTTTCGATACGGCCACGGGGGCTTCTGGCGGGGCGCCCGCGGCGAACACCAACCCGGGACATGGAATCACTGATGAGGATGAAGATGACCCTGCTAGCGCGAGCACATCCGCGCCGCAAAGGAAATGGGAGAACCGGCAGGCTTTTGATATTTCGCTGGCACAAAAAGCAGGCGCCTGGGTACTAATTCCAACTTTTGGCGCTTCAACGCAACAGGACTACCACTCTAATCATAGCGGTGTAAGCCTTCAACGGTCACTCGTGGAAGACAACTTCATGTTGTCCGCCGGCGTAATGCACTACGATGATCAGGTGAACCTTTTTGATCTGCCCACTACCACGTTTACCGGCTGGGCGCCCAGGGTAACGGACACGTATGACATTTCGATCTCGCAGATACTGAGCCCCGATGATGTTGTGTTGTTTGGTTCAGGTTTTACTCGCCAGAGCGGGCATCTTTCTACCGATCGCAACAGTGAAGCCCTCACGGGCGCCAGGGTTGCAGAGGTGTTGCCGGACAAACGAAATAAGAACACCTACACCATTCGCCTGATACACGGCATCAACGATTATCTGGCGGTGCATTTGGATTACCGCTATTACACTGATGATTGGGGTATTTACGCCAACACCTATGAACCGTCCCTTGCTTTTGCCCTCGGCGAAAGACAGCAGGGCCTGATACGGTTATTGTACCGGTATTATTCCCAGAATGGCTCCGCGTATTATAAGGACAATTTTACGGTACGCCTGCCGTATATGACGTCGGACTCCGACCTCGCACGGTTCGACTCGCGTGAACTGGGCCTGCAATGCACCTATAGCATTGACGTTAACATGATGTTCAGTGAAATTGAATTTGGCGGTGGCATAATATATTATAACCGTTCCAACGACTTGAGCGCGGTTCTCTATCAGTTAAGCCTTGGCGGTACATTCTAATGGGGCCGGTAGTGGTAAATAAAAATTGTATGGGTGGTAGTTTCAGCATACAGGCCTACCCTGATTCTCAGTCGCCGGAAGAACTAAATGCCGCCATAACCCTTGCCTATGCCGAGATATCCCGGATAGAAGACCTTCTCACCGATTACAGAGAAAGCCCGTTCAACGAGATAAACAAATACGCCGGCATCCGCCCGGTAAAAGTACCTCCCGAGGTTCTTTCTCTGATACTGTATAGCTGGGAGATTTCAGCGCAAACGAATGGCGCCTTTGATCTCAGTTATGCTTCTGTCGGCATTCTATGGCGCGAATCATTTAAAAGCGGCACCCCTCCCGCGCCGGAAGAGATCGCGAAGGCAAAGTCCTATATAGGATATAATAACATACATATATATATCGAAAGCAGCGAGGTCTTCCTTCCTGTGAAGGGAATGCGCCTGGGCCTTGGCTCAATAGGCAAAGCATACGGAGTAGACCGGGTGTTCTCAGTTCTGAAAGGCCTTGGCGTACAAAATTTTGTTGTAAACGGTGCCGGAGACCTGCGTGTTTCCTCTGCCCGTGGCGCGCCACGCGCATGGAAAATCGGTATCACCAACCCGATGCGCAAGGACAAAGCCCCCTGTGGAGTAATAGAGGTGTCAACCGGAGCGGTCGTAACCTCAGGTGATTATGAGCGTTATTTAAGCCACCAGGGAAAACGCTATCATCATATTATTGACGCCCGGACCGGCGAGATACGCGACGACCTTTCAAGCGTGACCGTGCTCGCACCGACGGCAACGATCGCCAACGCCTACGCGACCGCGGCCATGTCGCTGGGTATGCGCGACGGAGCCCAGTTCCTGTTGGGAAAAACGAATGCCCGGGCGGTAATGATAGCACCTGATGGCGCCGTGGTAAAATGCAACCTGGATACCATAAACGCGTGAATAAAATATATCTCTCAATTATGATAGTGTGCCTTGCTGCCGTCTCGGTGGGCGCTGCCGCTATTCCAAAACTTAAGTTGAAGCAATTGGGCGGCAAAACAGTTAATGTTAGCGCGCTCGTGGGCAAGAAGATCATAGTTCTGAATTTCTGGGCCTCCTGGTGTTCCGCCTGTGAAGAAGAAATACCCGCTCTGGCGGCCCTGAAAGCAAGCCCCGGTGCCGATAAGGCGGTATTCTATGGGATAAACGTCGGGGAGAACGATGCCCTCATCCGTTACTTCCTGGAGAAGAACAATTATCCCTTCCCGGTCCTTACCGATAGTAACAGAAAAGCCAGCCGCAAGTTTAATTTGACCAGCGTGCCAACCACCATAATCATCAGCAAGGAAGGCAAAATAATTTACCAAGCCTCCTCGCCGCCCCAAAACTACCTATTTAAATAACATTCATATATAAATCCCACAAATTTGCAGGTTTTATTAACTTGTGGTATAATTGCCCTGACGCCGCGTTGTAAACATTGCAACCATGGGGGCCTTCCGTAATCCGGCTAATACTACGACCTTCCAAGGATGGGGGCAAATTGCCACTCCCCTTTCACTATTTCTGATGACGGAAGAAGAGGTCACAGTTATGGTATCACAATTTGTGATACCTTCACGCCAGCATTTAGGCGGCTACTTACCATACGCATTTTCTGAAAACGGTGTCGCAATGCTTTCAAGCGTGTTAAAGAGCAAAAGAGCCATAGATGTGAACATCCAGATAATGCGCGCCTTCACCCGGCTTCGCCAAATGGCCCTGGACAATAAAGAGGTCTGGAAAAAGATCAACGAGATGGAAAAGAAGAGTGATAGTAATTTCAAGGTTGTTTTTGACACACTGCGCTCAATCCTGCTAGCCGGCCCCGATAAACCGCTAAAGATAAAAGGTTTTTCAAAAGAGTAAACTAACTTGGAGGTTTTATGTCGTTAAGTTTATGGTATAAAAAAGGCTTGTTGGTGGGTTGCCTCATTTTCATCGCGTTCAGTCTGATCGGTTGTTTCAATCGGATAGACGGAAATAAAGTAAGCATGGATGATAATACACATATTTATACCTATAAAGATAATGGTCAAAAAGCTACAGGGAAGGTCATATTTTATGATGGTAATGTCGAAAAGCAGATCAAAAATGTCAGGACTGTCAAAGATGGATTCAGGATTGGAGAAGGCTATGGTTATTTCCCTAATGGACAGCTAGCCTATAAAATCAATTACAAAGCTGGACTTGAGGACGGAGCAGAAACTAGATGGCTGTCTAATGGCAAGTTAGCCAGCACATGCGAATGGCGGCGCAATTCAGCGAGTTTGACCTCAAATCAGCAACCAACTTCTACTGCTGAGGCCGGAAGAGCCAATGTTTTGGCGACTTTTCCGGAAGCAGCTTTCCACGCAGTATAGCGCAAAAGGCGCGCTACGGTCAAATTGTTCTTTCTCTGATTTAAGATAACCTCCTTTTGTCCGGACAGGACTTCAAGCGGTGTAACGTACTTGTGGGCGCTGTGTGGATCGTTGTTGTGGATTTGTGGAAAGCTGCTGATCCACTGAACGACGTCATCAACCTGCTCGAAGGAAACCGGCGCATCCCTGTGATGTTTCAGGGAATTGATAAGCGACTCAATCCAGGCCTCATCGTCAGGGGTGTTTGGGCGTCCGTAGTGAACATCAGCGCCAAGCAGCTCTTTGATAATCTTCTGGGTTTTGACGGCCTTCATGGCAGAGCCTCTGTCCGAATGGGCAATGAGGTTAGTCATAAGATGTTCCGGCAGCAACGCAAGAGCTTCTTTAACGGCGTTTGTAAGATTGGCTGATGTAACACCGCCGATACAATAGCCGACATGAAGCAGATAGCGTGCCGGAAGAATCAAGACCGGTATGGCCCAAACGATAGTGCCAAACACTGTAACGAACTGCGTGCCGTCATAGCAAAGAAGCGAATAACCGTCGGCCATCAGCGCCTGAGCAGGAACGTAATTTGTTTTACGTGATCTGTAAAAGCTCAGCGGTTTAACAAGGTCTTTGCTTTTAAGTACGCGGAAAACGGTGGCCAGCGAAACGAAGAATTTGCCTGTTCTGTGGCCGTGTACGAAGACATGGCTTAACGGCTTGCCGATAAGTTCCGGCTCATAGACAGCGGCTTCAATTGCTTCACATTCATGTTTAAGCGTTTTGTTCCAGGCGGAACGCTGTTTAACGGGCTTAGGCTTAGCCCACCTGCGGAACTTTCTGGCCGCAAGGCCGAAAGTAATGCAGGCTTGATTCTGGGTTAAGCCGGAATTGACCGCTTCTTTGATAATATTTACCACTTGTTCTTTGACCTCTTTTGTAAAATGACCCAGCAGCGGGCCTTCAAGAGCTAATTCACTCTTTTTTTTAGCAATGATAGCTCGTGCCCCACTGCCGCCAGGGCATCCTTGGTTTCGCCCAGTTCCTTTGATACCTGCTGGAACTGTTCGACGGCCACAACGTGCTTTCTTCTGCCCGGCTTGGCGTTTGCTAGGGCTTCTATGGCGCCAGCGCGGACTTTCTTGCGGATTGCTACCAGATCCCAGGGTTTTAGGCCGTGGCGAGCCAGAATTGACTTTACTGGCGCTCCGGGAGCGGTGCATTCCAGGTAGATGTTGAACAACAGTTCGGGTGTCAGCTTTAAGCGTTCTTTTTTTGCAGTTATGATATTTTCCAATGATAGGCTCCTTTGGGTCATTATACTCAGTTTTAGCCGCGCGGAACAAACGGCAACGGCTTTGAGGCACGTCTTCTTCACATCTTGAACCAATGTCTTTGACCGGCCAACGGCAACGTCAAAGACAAAGGCTCAATAGTGAATTAACTGCCACTGATGAGGTCACTATCGCTGAGAAATAGGGATGGAAACAAGGCAAGAAAAATGGTATCGAAGAAGAATTCGATGAGGATGGGAAACCGGCTAATAAGATTTCCTATAAAAATGGTCTTGAAGATGGAACAGAAATGTGGTGGCGTTCAGATGGTACCTTAGAAGGCACATGTGAATGGAAAGAAGGTATGAAAAATGGTATCGAAAAGGAATATGATAAAACTGGTCAAGAGAAAACTGCTGAGTTGTATTTTGAAGAAGGTAAAGCGAAGTTGTCTGGCGAAGATTTGTCTGGAGCAAAAAGTGTATTTGAAAATGTTGTTAATAGATATCCTGCTAGTTCATTGGGTGCGGCCGCTAAGCAACAATTGTCAAAGATTGAGTCTAAGCTTCGTATGGCCGAAAAAATAAAAATAGATGCTGCGAGGAAACCCTGGCGCACAAAAGCGAAGCGTCTTCATTCGCAAATATATGATCAGGCATTGCGGGACATGGGGCAAGGAACGAGCACACGTGTCATTGATTTGATTACGCAGATAATTGGTGAACCATCCGGAAGTTATGATGGTGGGCATGGTTTTGTGAAATATTATGTATGGGATATGACATTTGGAAATACTCCTTCGTCAAATGATCTTGATAAAGCTCCATTTTATATCATATTTGCTGGGAATGATTTGAGGTGTGGAGATTATTGTAAAGGTATTTGCGAATACTACAGCTATGGTAAAAAGATTAATGTTTCAGACGAATAGTCTGAGTTGGTATCTTAAATAAATTTAGTGGAGGATAAACCGAATGAGTTATTATGTTTATCTAAATTGGCAGGTGCAAGAAGTAAGGGCAACAATTCAAGCAACAATTCATGTCGGTAATTGTGGGTTCTGTAATAATGGGAAAGGTTGTCATGAACATCCATTAGACAATAAAAATGGTCAATGGGGTGGTCCGTATGAAACGATTCGGGATGCGAAAGTTGCTGCAGGAAAAGTGGCAGAAGAAAAGGAAATGAATATCATATTTAAAGAACACGATTGTGTATGGGGTTTAGAGACGTAGTCAGTTTGACAGATTAACATTGATTGCACGAGTTATATTGATAGTCATAGCCCAAAACGCCAGATTTATTCTGTCAAACTGACCGACGTGTCCCAGTACAGCCGAGCGTAATCGTTATCATAGCGGAAGTATATATCTGAATTGGACAATGTGAAAAAACTATTCAAACAATTAACTACAAAAAATAGGCCTAAAATATTCCCTAAGAAAGGGACAAGAATCGCTGTCGAAGATGTTCCATGGAAACACGGTGTCTATGTCATCTATCGCAAACTTCGTAAAAAGCGTAAACGTGTGGTTGTTTATGTAGGAAGAACGATGTACAGAGCAGATGGACTAAATGGGCGTCTTAATGAGCATCGAAGCAAGTGTTCTACTCTTGCAAAAGGTTATTTCACGAAAAAAAAGCTCTATATAGGATCTGGAAACTACGAATACAGGTTTTTTGTCTTGCGTGGTTCCCGGGAAAGAGCACTATTGGAAGCGTATGCAACTGGACATTTGTGTCCTGAATACTTGGGTTCGGGTCGTAAGAATAATAAACCCTCGAAAAGTAAACAAAAACAATCAAAATAACAAAACATATCTCCGCAGAGACGCAAAATCATACGTCATCAACAATTAGTCATTGACAATATATCTTTTAAGATATACAATTGAATGAGAGGTTATGAATACGTTTGAGGTAAGTTTCTACACCACTATTCGCGGAGACAACCCGACGGCTGAATTTATTTCAGAGTTGCCGGATAAGGTGCAGGGAAAGGTTCTTAAACTTATTGCACGTCTTGAGGAATATGGCCCGGGGCTAACCCGGCCATACGCGGATCAGCTGAGAGACAAGATACGGGAATTGATTGTTAACTTTGGCAACCTGGACATACGCCTGCTCTACTTTTTCTATGGTAACAAGATTGTGATTACTCATGGTTTTTGTAAGAAAACAAGGGCAACGCCGGGTTCAGAGATCGAGCGGGCTATTAGTTGCATGAAAGAATACTATAAGCATGGAGGTAAATAGAATGAAAAATTCAAGACATATTCAATTTAAAGACTTTTTGAACGAAAAGCTAAAGAATCCTGAAGTCAGGGAGTCTTATAATGAGGAAGACTTATATTCCAAGATAGCTGTTCAGATAGGGATGCTTAGAGAACAGCAGCATTTGACCCAGGGTGAGTTGGCTAAACGCGCGCAGACAACGCAGAACGTTGTTTCTAAAATTGAACGTGGCGACAGGAATGTAACGCTAAGAAGTATTTTCAGAATAGCTGCTGCATGCCATAAAAAAGTTGAACTGAAAATAGTGTAAGGCAATACAAATGGATAGCATGTGTGCAAAAAAAGCTAGTTGAAGAATAAATTTTAATCATTTTTCCGTCGAGAAAAAAAGTGTTGACAAGGGTTGTGTTGTTTTGCTAGAATACCAAAACGAAATTGCAGCACGGTTCCTTGAGCGGTTGAGTGAAGAAAAAAGTTTTTGAAAATAATTTAAAATAATTGTTGACAAAAGTTTTTCTGTTTGCTAAACTGTGTAGACCGAAACACGAAGCATCGATCTCTGAGCTGAACGTAACGCAGCAAAACATAGCAGTAATGATGGGAGGGAGGCACCTCAAACTACGCTGCACAAACCAGCGAAGCAAGCCTACCCGGACAAACGTCCGATTGCAACCTCCGTACGAAGACAAACGTATCGCTTCAAACAATTACTAAGAACCTTGGATGTATTTAAACGCACTTACTCCGCCAGAGTGGGGAAAAAGTGCCTGAGAGTATTTTTCTCTCAAAATGGTGTTTCAGCAGCTTCCTTCGGGGAACGGTTGAAGTATCAGCACCGAAGCTCTTTGAAAAGACACATACATATTATGTAATAAATGCAGGCAGATAAGCACCCCTTATCTGCGGACCTGGTTTCTATCTAGAGACCATGTCTAAAAACAGAAGTGTAGATCAAGGCCAGTCTCAAAATTAGTAAGTTAAGTATCAACTAGCCATTTAATGGAGAGTTTGATCCTGGCTCAGAATTAACGCTGGCGGAGTGCCTAACACATGCAAGTCGAGCGGAACTGCTAGCAGAGTATCGTGGCAGTTTAGCGGCAGACGGGTGAGTAACACGTAAGCAATCTGCCCTCGAATGGCGAGACAACCTGCCGAAAGGTCGGCTAATACCCCATACGATCCTCGGAAGGCATCTTCCGAGGGGATGAAAGGCCCGCAAGGGTCGTTCGAGGAGGAGTCTTGCGGCCTATCAGCTAGTTGGCGGTGTAACGGACCACCAAGGCTATGACGGGTACCCGGCCTGAAAGGGCGAACGGGCACAATGGCACTGAGACACGGGCCATACTCCTACGGGAGGCAGCAGTGGGGAATTTTGGACAATGGGCGAAAGCCTGATCCAGCAACGCCGCGTGAAGGACGAAGGTCTTCGGATCGTAAACTTCTTTTGCAGGGGACGAAAGCCCGCAAGGGTTTGACGGTACTCATGCGAATAAGCCACGGCTAACTACGTGCCAGCAGCCGCGGTAATACGTAGGTGGCGAGCGTTATTCGGAATTACTAGGCGTAAAGCGAGTGTAGGCGGGTCGCTTAAGTCTGTTGTGAAATCTCCTGGCTTAACTGGGAGCGGTCAATGGATACTGGGCGTCTTGAGTGTGGTAGGGGGAGACTGGAATTCCCGGTGTAGCGGTGAAATGCGTAGATATCGGGAGGAACACCTATGGCGAAAGCAGGCTTCCTGGGCCCATACTGACGCTGAGACTGCGAAAGCTAGGGGAGCAAACAGGATTAGATACCCTGGTAGTCCTAGCTGTAAACGATGTTCACTAGATGTGGGAGGTATCGACCCCTTCCGCGTCGACGCTAACGCATTAAGTGAACCGCCTGGGGAGTACGGCCGCAAGGTTAAAACTCAAAGGAATTGACGGGGGCCCGCACAAGCGGTGGAGCATGTGGTTTAATTCGACGCTACGCGAAGAACCTTACCTGGGCTCGAACGACTAGTGGTAGTCCTGATGAAACAGGGGCGACCCGCAAGGGAGCTAGCCGAGGTGCTGCATGGCTGTCGTCAGCTCGTGTCGTGAGATGTTGGGTTAAGTCCCGCAACGAGCGCAACCCTTATCCTGATGTTGCTACCCCGCAAGGGAGGACTCTTCAGGAGACTGCCGCGGATAACGCGGAGGAAGGTGGGGACGACGTCAAGTCATCATGGCCTTTATGTCCAGGGCTACACACGTGCTACAATGGCCGGTACAGCGGGAAGCAAGACCGCAAGGTGGAGCAAATCCCTCAAAGCCGGCCCCAGTTCAGATTGTGGGCTGCAACTCGCCCACATGAAGGTGGAATCGCTAGTAATCGCAGATCAGCAGGCCGCGGTGAATACGTTCCCGGGCCTTGTACACACCGCCCGTCACACCACGAAAGCCCATTGCAACAGAAATCGCTGCGCTAACCCGCAAGGGAGGCAACGCCAAGTTGTGATTGGTGATTGGGGTGAAGTCGTAACAAGGTAGCCGTACGGGAACGTGCGGCTGGATCACCTCCTTTCTAAGGAGAATCCTTTCCCGCTTCGGCGAGGAGTATATAGGTCGATCCTTTAATCTAGCGTTCAGGGTGTGCTATCTGCCTGCATAAATAAATTACATAAGTATAGTGGCTTCAGTAGGGTTTAATGCGAACTGCATAGTATGGGCCCATAGCTCAGTTGGTTAGAGCGCACGCTTGATAAGGGTGAGGTCGTGGTTCAACTCCATCCTAGGCCCACCAGTTCTGATCAGCGAATGAAATCGGTAAGGCATGTAGGGCTGTAGCTCAGCTGGGAGAGCGCCTGCTTTGCAAGCAGGAGGTCAGCGGTTCGAGCCTCGCTAGCTCCACACCTTAGGGATCGTAGACAACTCGGCAAAATAATTTCTGTTCTTTGAAAATTCAAGGCAAATTCTAAGGTGAATCGCGTAATTCCCTTCTGGAAGTGGGAGCAGAATCTCTACACGAATCTTATCAGCAAAACGTCTGTAATTAAGTAATCAGCGTCAAAACACACGAAGTAATCTAGAAGTAATTGACCGCAATTAGTTTAATCAAGTCCAGTACAGTTCTGCGAGTATGCAGGATTAAAAAATATGGCCAAGCTACAAGTGCATATGGTGAATGCCTTGGCCGAGAAGTCTGATGAAGGACGTGGTAAGCTGCGATAAGCCTCGGGGAGGTGCAAACAACCTTTGATCCGGGGATTTCCGAATGGGGAAACCCTCATCGGTCGTAGAATCGTGTGTAAAGTCCTGGCCGTCAGCTCAGATAGCGCAGTGAAGACAACCCGGGGAAGTGAAACATCTCAGTACCCGGAGGAAAAGAAATCAAACGAGATTCCGCTAGTAGTGGCGAGCGAACGGGGAACAGCCCAAACCGTCATGGCTTGCATGGCGGGGTTGCAGGGCCGTCCGGTGCAGAACCGGGGAGTTACCAATCGTCGGATTAGCAGAACGGTCCTGGAAAGGCCGACCATAGAGGGTGACAGTCCCGTATGCGAAAATGCTCAGCGACTCCGAAGCGAGTTCCTAAGTACCACCGGGCACGTGAAATCCGGTGGGAATCTGGGGAGACCACTCTCCAAGGCTAAATACTCTCTCGGACCGATAGTGAACAAGTACCGCGAGGGAAAGGCGAAAAGAACCCCTGACGGGGAGTGAAATAGAACCTGAAACCGTATACATACAAGCTGTCTAGAGCGCTATGCCCTTGAGCAATCGGTAGGGAATGCTTGAGTAGCGTGCCTGTTGAAGAATGATCCGGCGAGTTACTTGGTGCGAGCAAGGTTAAGCGATGCGTTAACGCATCATCGGCAGCCGTAGCGAAAGCGAGTCTGAATAGGGCGACTAGTTCGCATCAGTAGACCCGAAGCCAAGTGATCTATACCCTGGCCAGAGTGAAGTCGCCTTAATCGGTGATGGAGGCTCGAAGTGTTAACCGTTGAAAAGGTTCTACATGAGCTGGGGTATAGGGGTGAAAGGCCAATCGAACTTGGTGATAGCTGGTTCTCCCCGAAATAGCTTTAGGGCTAGCCTCGGATGTTAAGCCGCGGGGGTAGAGCACTGGATAGATGTAGGGTGGCAACCCACGTTCCGAACGCTAATCAAACTCCGAATACCGCGGCGTATTACCTGGCAGTCAGTTCGTGAGGGATAAGCTTCACGTGCAAGAGGGAAACAGCCCAGACCGTCGATCTAGGTCCCAAAGTATATGCTAAGTGGTAAAGGATGTGGATTTTCATAAACAGCTAGGAGGTTGGCTTAGAAGCAGCCACCCTTTAAAGAGTGCGTAACAGCTCACTAGTCTAGCGAATCTGCGCCGAAAATGACACGGGGCTCAAGCATATCACCGCAATCACGGCTGTACAGATCGTTCGAGATCTGTGGCGGGGTAGGGGAGCGTTCTTAGCGCAGCGAAGGCATACCGTAAGGAGTGCTGGAGCGGTATGAAGTGAGGATGTCGGAATAAGTAGCGATAAACAATGTGAGAATCCTTGTCGCCGAAAACCTAAGGTTTCCTTGAGCAATGTTCGTCGGCTCAGGGTCAGTCGGGCCTAAGTCGAGGCCGAAAGGCGTAGATCGATGGACATCCGGTTAATATTCCGGAACTAGGTTTTGGTGCGTTATGATGTAAGCGGTGACGCAGAAGGGTAAGCGATCCCGGGTAAAGGTTGTCCGGGCTAAAGGTGTAGGCGTGGTCTTGCAGGAAAATCCGGAGGGCCGTTAAGCTGAAACCTGAGGGGAGTGCGGGCAAACCGGCGGGAAGTGACCCAACCACGCTGCCAAGAAAAACCTCGTAGCGACTGTCCATAATATAACCGTACCGTAAACCGACACAGGTAGGTGGGGTGAAAATCCTAAGGCGCGCGAGTGAACTCTCGTTAAGGAACTAGGCAAACTGGCCCCGTAACTTCGGAAGAAGGGGTGCCTCGTATCGCAAGAGGATGAGGGTCGCAGTGAAATGGGGCTCGTGACTGTTTAACAAAAACACAGGACTCTGCTGAAATCGCAAGATGAGGTATAGGGTCTGATGCCTGCCCGGTGCTGGAAGGTCAAGGGGAGAGGTTAGCCGCAAGGCGAAGCTTCGAACTTAAGCCCCAGTAAACGGCGGCGGTAACTATAACCGTCCTAAGGTAGCGAAATTCCTTGTCGGGTAAGTTCCGACCTGCACGAATGGCGTAACAAAGAGCCCGCTGTCTCAACGAGAGGCTCGGCGAAATTGTGGTACGAGTGAAGACGCTCGTTGCGCGTGGTTAGACGAAAAGACCCCGTGGAGCTTTACTGTATCTTGTCATTGAATTATGGTTTTGAATGCGTAGGATAGGTGGGAGCCTTTGAAGTCGCGGGTTTTGGCCCTGGGTGGAGGCGACAAGTGAAATACCACCCTTTCGAATCTGTGATTCTAACTTCGTGCCGTAAACCGGCCGAAGGACATTGGCAGGTGGGCAGTTTGACTGGGGCGGTCGCCTCCTAAAGAGTAACGGAGGCGTTCCAAGGTTCCCTCAGGGCGAATAGAAATCGCCTATCGAGTGCAATGGCAGAAGGGAGCTTGACTGCGAGGCCTACAAGCCGAGCAGGTGACGAAAGTCAGGACATAGTGATCCGGTGGTACCTCGTGGGAGGGCCATCGCTCAACGGATAAAAGCTACCCCGGGGATAACAGGCTGATCTGGTCCAAGAGTCCACATCGACGACCAGGTTTGGCACCTCGATGTCGGCTCATCGCATCCTCCCGCTGGAGCAGGTGGGAAGGGTTGGGCTGTTCGCCCATTAAAGCGGTACGTGAGCTGGGTTCAGTACGTCGTGAGACAGTACGGTCTCTATCTACCATGCGCGCAGGAAACTTGAGGGGAGTCTGTCCCTAGTACGAGAGGACCGGGATGGACGAACCTCCGGTATACCAGTTGTCCCGCCAGGGGCATAGCTGGGTAGCGGTGTCGGAAGGGATAAACGCTGAAAGCATCTAAGCGTGAAACCCGCCCCAAGATAAGGTTTCCCTGAAGGCCACCGGAAGACTACCGGGTTGATAGGCAGATGTGGAAGTGCAGTAATGTATGGAGCTAACCAGTACTAATCGGCCGTGAGGCTTGGCCGTATTTTTCGATCTTTTAATGCTTAGTTTGATTACCAATATAACGATTATTTAGTTTTCCCGGTGACTTTTCCGGTGGGGAAACACCCGATCCCATTCCGAACTCGGAAGTTAAGACCACCAGGGCCGATGGTAGTGTGACCGCAGGGTCATGTGAGAGTAGGTCGTTGCCGGGATTAGATTTTTAATGAAACAGAAACCGTTGGTGCTTTTATTCATGGCACTAATGCTCTCTAGTTCCGCGGTTTTCGCGGGCGAGACAGCATTCACCGCGCGACAGCTGGGTTCCAGCTATGGCGCGGTTTCTGTCTATTACACGCACACAAGCGAGACGTTATCGCTCCTGGTGAACAGTAATGACACGATAGCGGTTGGTAACGCTCAGTACCATAGTGCTGTTACCAATGATCTTTCAACCGATGTAAAAAGCGATCGTGTGGCGGTGCGCTGGGCTTTTCAGCCGACGCCTGAGATCGACTATTGGTTCAAAATAGGCAGCGCGAATTACGAGCTGTCATATCCATCTTCGACGATAACGAACACTCTGTTGTCTGACGGGAATGGATATGTCGTAGGTTTCGGTTTTCGCAAGCTGTTAATGCCGGGAACCATCGTGACACCCGCGATAGCGGTTGACTTGGGCGGCGAATATCTGGAATGCGGCCTGCACAGGCTTCAACAATCCGGTTCTTCATCGGTCGTTTCCGACAGGATCGTGCAGACGGAAGTGCAGGCTTCCCTGACCGCAAGCAAAAAGTACCAGCATTTTGAGCCGTATAGTGGACTAAGGATAGCAAAAGAAGGCCTTTGGCTTTACAACACTGACACCGCAGGTTCTGTCAGCGGCATAAAAGACCTTGTTTCGCTCTTCGCAGGCTGCAAAGTAGCGATGGCCGGTAAAGACGGTCTGATAGTTGAAGCATCTTTTATCGGACAGACGGCCTTTACAGTAGGCTGGAACATAGAATTTTAAATTTAAATAGTCTAAGACAGTAAGTGCCGCCTTTGCGGATAAATCTTACCGAGACAGAGAAAAATTTGTTAAGTTACTTCTCTCGTGTCTTATGAGAGAAGTATTTTTTTACAAAAACGAGGTGAATGACGAATGCCAACCCAGAAAAAGCAGCAGATGGTTGAAGCTCTCAGCGAAAAGTTAAAAGACACAAATGGTGTCATATTGACCGAGTACCAGGGCATGACCGTTGCAGAAATTTCCGAGCTTAGAACGAAGCTGCGCACTCTTAACTGCGAGTACACAGTAGTTAAGAACACGCTTGCCTCAATCGCGCTCAAGAAATTAGGAATGGAAGAATTTTCAAAGAAATTCACCGGTCCCACGGCTATCGCTATTCACAGGGGCGATCCTGTAGGTGCGACGAAAGTGCTTGTGGATTACACGAAGGACCATGCGAAGCTTAAACTTATGGCCGGCTTTATGGATGGAAAGATCCTGAGCGCCGCCGAAGTCAAGCAGCTGTCCACCATCCCGCCGAAGAACGTTCTCATCGGCAAGATGCTTGGCAGCATGCAGGCCCCGCTGTACGGCCTTGTCAATGTGTTGCAGGCCAATATCCGCAGTGTAGTGTATGTTCTTGACGCGGTAAAGAAACAGAAAGAAGCGCAGCCCGCCGCCTAAGCCGGGTATAAATACAGCATTTTAAAAACGGAGGATAGCACAATGTCAGACAAACTCAACAAAGACCAGATCATCGAAGCAATTTCCACCTTGACGGTTATCGAGCTTTCCGAGCTGGTAAAAGCCCTCGAAGAGAAGTTCGGTGTATCAGCCGCCGCCCCCGTCGCCGCCGCTGGCGCCGCCGTTGCCGCTGCCGCCGGTCCTGCCGCCGAGGAAAAGACCGAATTCAACGTTGTGCTTCTTTCTTCCGGAGCCAACAAGATAAATGTAATTAAAGTGGTCCGCGAGTTGACCGGCCTTGGCCTGAAAGAAGCCAAAGACCTCGTCGATGGCGCACCGAAAACCGTAAAAGAGAACGTTGCCAAAGATGCCGCGAACGATATGAAGAAAAAGCTTGTGGAAGCAGGAGCGACCGCTGAACTTAAGTAAACTAACAATTAAGAAAAATTGAAAATTTAGAAGATTAAGGCAACAACAACACCTTAATTTTCTAATTTTCAATTTTCTGAACTTGCATTCGCCATTAAAAATACACTGATTTTGCTTGACAAGCAGTATTAAAACAAGTAGAATCTCTATCTATTGTTCATACTATGATGTATATTTCTATTATTTAAAAAAACTATGAAAAAAGAATCCTTTGGACGTATTTCGCCGGCTATAGAGCCGCCACAGCTTTTAGAAGTGCAGAAGCGTTCGTTCGCTGAGTTCCTGCAAAAAGACATAGCCCCTGAAAAGAGGAAGGCTAATGGTTTGCAGGGCGCGTTCAGGGACGTGTTCCCGCTGAGCAACTCCGACGGCAGTCTGACGATGGAGTTTGTCAATTATTCCGCTTGGAGAACCCAAATATTACGAGGATGAATCCATCAGCCGCGACGCGAACTTTTCCGGCGCCGCTGAAGGTTCTTTTGCGTCTTACCCAAAAAAGAAAACGGTAAGGAAAAGGAACTTGCCGAGCAGGAAGTCTATTTCGGCGACGTGCCCTCTTATGACGGAAAACGCGACATTTATTATAAACGGAGCGGAACGCGTGGTAGTCAGCCAGATACACCGTTCGCCCGGAGTGATCTTTGAAGAAGACGAAGAAAAACGCGTAACCGCCTACGGAAAACCCATATACTTCTGCCCGCATAATACCCTACCGCGGCGCATGGGTAGAATTCGAATTCGACCAGAACGGCATACTTTACGTCCGCATTGACCGCAAACGCAAAATGCTTGCGACCACATTCCTTCGCGCTCTTGGCTTTGAAGTCTGACAACCGATATTCTTGAGCTGTTCGCGGACCACATAGAAGTGATCGTTGACGAAAATGCCAGCGAGTACCTGCTTGGCGAATACTTCAGCGCCAGGACATAATTGAAAAATCTACCGGTGAAGTTCTTGTGGAAGCGGCAATGAGTTAAAAGACGAGATACTGCAAAAGCTCAAGACAAGCATGTGAAATCCGTCCTGGTGCACCGCGACGCTGACGATCCTGCTCACCCTCCGCAACGACGCCGTTAAAACAAAGAAAGACGCCATTAATCTTATATACAAGATCCTCAAAACACAGGAATTCATCGTGCAGGAACGCGCTGCAGGGATTCCTTGACGAACTGCTTTTCAAATCCACCCGCCGCTACGACCTCTCGAGGGTCGGCCGCTACAAGATACACAAGAAACTCGGTTCTGTTCTTGAAGATCTTATCAAGGTGAAGAAATTCGATTTCGTGATGCCCAACGACCACAAACGTACGCATTGCCGCGAAGACGTCGTCGCGACTCCATGAAGTACCTTTTGATGATCTACAACGGCATCCCGGAATACGGCGAAGGTTCAAAAAAAGATGAAGGTAGAAATTGATGATATCGACCATCTTGGGAACCGCCGCGTCCGTTCCGTCGGTGAATTGCTTGAGAACCAGATCCGCATCGGGCTTGTGCAGATGGCGCGCATGGTCAGAGAGCACATGAATATGCAGGACAAAGCGACGGTCACGCCGCGCGGCTTGATAAACATCACCCCGTTCTCGGCGCAGATCCGCAAATTCTTCGGAACCTCGCAGCTCTCGCAGTTCATGGATCAGACCAACCCTCTCGCGGAGCTTACGCATAAACGCCGCCTGTCGGCCCTTGGGCCCGGAGGCCTTAACCGCAAACGCGCAGGCTTTGAAGTGCGCGACGTGCATTATACGCCATTACGGACGCATCTGTCCGATCGAAACACCGGAAGGTCCGAACATCGGCCTTATTACTTCTCTTGCCAGCTACGCCCGCGTGAATGACTACGGGCTTATAGAGTCTCCCTACAGAAAAGTTGAGAACGGCAAGGTAACGGAACGGATAAGATACCTTACCGCGGACAGGGAAGACGAATTTTTTATCGCTCAGGCGAACGCGACCATAGACAAGACCGGGCATTTCACCCGACCTTGTGGCTTGCCGCTACCGCGGAGATTTCCCTCTAGTTGAACCCAAAAGAGTAAACTACATGGACATTTCTCCCATGCAGGTAGTTTCTATTTCCGCCGCCCTGATTCCCTTCCTGGAACACGACGACGCGAACAGAGCCCTGATGGGTTCTAACATGCAGCGCCAGGCTGTCCCGCTTCTTTGCGCGGAACCGGCTTTTGTCGCGACGGGAATTGAAGAAAAGGTTGCCAAGGATTCCGGAGTTTGCGTACTCGCCAAAAAAAGCGGCGAAGTAGTCGGGGTTTCTGCCGACGAGATATGCATATGGAATGACGACGATAAACCCTCAATTGATATTTATAACTTAAGAAAATATGTCCGTTCAAACCAGGACACCTGCATAAACCAGATGCCCATGGTTTCGCTCGGCGACAAGGTTAAAAAAGGCGCCGCGATAGCTGACGGCCCCTGCACAAAAGACGGCCAGCTAGCGCTCGGGCACAATGTGCTTGTCGCTTTCATGCCGTGGGACGGTTATAACTTCGAAGACGCCATGCTCTTGTCAGAAAAACTGGTTCAGGACGACAAGTTCACATCTATACATGTTAGAGAGTTCCAGACCGAGTCACGCGAAACCAAGGGCCGCCCGGAAGAAATAACCCGCGATATCCCGAATGTCGGAGCTGACGACCTTCTTAATCTTGACGAAGAAGGCATAATACGCATAGGCGCGATGGTCCAGAGGGGCGATATCCTTGTAGGAAAGACCAGCCCCAAAGGCGAACAGCAGTCAACCCCGGAAGAAAGACTCCTCCGCGTGCTGTTCGGCAAGAAAGCCGAAGATGTGCAGGACGCTTCTCTGAGAGTTCCTCCGGGAACGACAGGAAGGATCATCGGCGTGCGCACGTTCGTCCGCCGCGAAAAACTTTCCGATAAAGAGATCAAGAAAAGACAAGACGACATGGATGCCTCATACAAGTCGGCTTTTGATAAGATCAAAAACGACAGGAAAGAGCACCTCGCCGGAGCAAAGGGCGCGGAGAAGTCCAAGATAGAAGCGCTTTACGAGAAAAAAGAAGAAATATTGAAACAGATAAGGGCGAAAGACAAGGAACGCTCAAAGAAAGGCGACGAACTGTCGGTTTCGGTCAATAAAGTAGTCAAAGTATATATAGCTTCAAAGACCAAGGTTCAGGTCGGAGATAAACTCGCCGGACGTCACGGCAACAAGGGTATAGTTGCCCGCATTCTTCCCGTTGAAGATATGCCGCGGATGCCCGACGGCACACCTGTTGAAATGGTGCTCTCGCCGCTCTCCATACCTTCACGTATGAACGTCGGCCAGCTGCTTGAAACCATCTTCGGATGGGCGCGCCAAAAACCTCAATATCCAGATGATAACCCCGGTTTTTGACGGCGCCAAAGAAGAGCAGATCAGGAAATGATACACAAAGCCAGCAAAACCCTGGTAGAAAATAAGCGCAAAGAATTTGTCCGAGCGCGGCATGAAGGGCGCAGACCTTGACAAATATGTTGAAGATTACGAAACCGAATGTCTGCCGGACGACGACTGCAAGATAACCTTTTACGACGGCCGCACCGGCGAACCGTTCATGGAAAAAATCACGATCGGCAACATGTATGTGCTTAAGCTCATCCATCTTGTCGAAGACAAGATACATGCCAGATCCACTGGCCCGTACTCTCTGATAACGCGCCAGCCTCTCGGCGGTAAAGCCCAGTTCGGCGGCCAGCGTTTCGGAGAAATGGAAGTCTGGGCCATTGAAGGATATGGCGCAGCGCACGTGCTCCAGGAATTCCTGACCGTAAAATCGGACGATGTGACCGGCCGTATCCGGATGTATGACGCCATCATCAAGGGCGAAAGCATATCGGAACCGGGCATCCCCGAATCTTTCAAAGTGCTGGTCAACGAACTGAGAGGCCTCGGCCTTAACGTAGAACTGAATCAGTCGAAAGAGAAGGAAAAGGAAGAAAAACGCAAGAAGGCGTTAGCAACAGCGGCCGCAGGCAACTAAAGTATATATAAATCAGTTACAGGGAAAAATATGGCAAAACTAACATTCGCGGTACCAGGCAGCAAGAAGAAATGCGCACCAACGCTTAACTTCACCGGTTTTGATTCGGTAAGGCTTACTATTGCAAGCCCCGATCAGATCCGCTCATGGTCTTATGGTGAAGTGAAAAAGCCGGAAACCATAAACTACCGTACGTTCAAACCTGAGCGGGACGGCCTTTTCTGTGATCGCATATTCGGGCCTACCAAGGACTGGGAATGTCATTGCGGCAAATACAAATATGTAAAACATAAAGGCCAGGTCTGCGACCGCTGTGGCGTTGAGGTTACCGAATCCAAAGTGCGCCGTGAACGTTTCGGTCATATTGAACTTGCGGTCCCTGTCGCCCATTTGTGGTTCCTGCGTAAGCCGCCCTCACGCATCGGCATCCTTCTTAATATGAAGCTGACCGATCTTGAACGCGTTATCTATTACACCCGCTATCTTGTCATGGAAGACCTTAAAGATGCTTCCGGCAAAATGGTGCTGAAAGAAACACAGCTTATCACGGAAGAAGAGTATCACAAATTCCGTCAGGAATATAAAGACAAATTGAAAGTGGACATCGGAGCCGGCGCTATCCGTAAACTGCTCGGCAATTTTGACCTCGCTGCTGAGGCCAAAGAGATCCGTGAAGAAATAAAGAAAACCAAGTCCGACGCCGAACGCGCCCGCCTGATCCGCAAATTGCGCGTTGTGGAAGGTTTCCTTAATTCCGAGACACGTCCGGAATGGATGGTGCTGAACGTTCTTCCCGTGATCCCGCCCGATCTTCGTCCGCTCGTCGCCCTTGAAGGCGGACGGTTCGCGACCTCAGACCTTAACGACCTTTATCGCCGCATTATAAACCGGAACAACAGACTGCGCCACATAGAGCAGCTTAAAGCGCCTATCGTTATGATAAATAACGAAAAACGCCTGCTGCAGGAAGCTGTTGACGCCCTTATAGACAATGAGTCCCGTTCCAGGCCGGTAACCGGGGCAGGCAACCGTCCTCTGAAATCCCTTTCCGATACGTTGAAAGGTAAACAGGGCCGTTTCCGCCAGAACCTGCTTGGTAAACGCGTAGACTATTCCGGTCGTTCCGTTATCGTTGTCGGCCCGACACTGAAGCTGCACCAGTGCGGACTGCCGAAAGAAATGGCGCTGGAACTCTTCAAACCGTTCATTATCCGCGAGCTTATAAAAGAAGAAAAAGTTACTCTTAAAGCCGCCCGCAAGATGCTTGAACGCGGCGCCGCCGGCGTATGGAACATACTTGAACGCGTGACCAAACATCACCCGATCATGCTTAACCGCGCGCCGACCCTGCATCGCCTCGGTATTCAGGCGTTCGAACCGGTGCTGGTTGAAGGCAAATCCATCCGCCTTCACCCGCTTACCTGTTCCGCCTTCAATGCTGACTTTGACGGTGACCAGATGGCCGTGCACGTTCCTATATCCGCCGAAGCCCAGCTGGAAGCGAGATTGCTGATGCTTTCCGTCAACAATATCCTTTCCCCTGCCTCCGGTAAGCCTATAGCGGTGCCCAGCCAGGACATGGTGCTTGGTATCTGCTACCTGACAAAAGAAAAGTCCGGGGTTCCCGGAGAAGGCACCATCTTCTCAAGCCCGGAAGAGGTCATGACCGCTTATCAAACCGGCAGTGTAGATCTTCACGCGCGTGTGAAATGTGAAGGTATTACCAAGATCCGTGAAGAAGGCGTTAAGGATGCGGATCAGCGCGATGTTAAGAACTGGAAGAATCATACCACTGTCGGACGTATTATATTCAATTCACATCTTCCCGTTGAATTGGGCTATTATAATAAAATGTTCACTAAACGTGAATTGGCCGAAATGGTTGAGCGTTGCTATAAAGAACTCGGCCATTACCGCACCGTGATCCTGCTTGATGAGATCAAGACACTGGGCTATAAATATGCCACAAAGGCCGGGGTTTCCATTTCCATCAGCGAAATGCGTATCCCTCCTGCGAAGGAAAAGATGGTCAAAGATGCTCAGGTCCTTGTTAAGGAGATCCAGAAGCAGTCTCGCATGGGCTTGATCACCGAAAGCGAACGTTATAATAAGGTCATAGACATCTGGACGCACGTGACCGATAAAGTCGCCGACATCATGTTCGACGAAATGAAGAAAGACGAAGTGCTTCCTTATAAGAAAGGCATCAATAGATTCAATAACATATTCATGATGGCAGATTCAGGCGCTCGCGGTTCCCGCCAGCAGGTTCGCCAGCTTGCGGGTATGCGCGGTCTTATGGCCAAGCCGCAGAAGAAACTAACCGGCGGTATCGGTGAAATTATCGAATCTCCCGTTATTTCAAACTTCCGCGAAGGCCTTACCGTTATGGAATATTTCATATCCACGCACGGCGGACGCAAAGGTCTTGCCGACACCGCTCTTAAAACGGCCGACGCCGGATATCTTACCCGCCGTCTCATCGACGTCGCGCATGACGTGGTCGTTAACATTGAGGATTGCAAAACCATCAACGGCGTCCGCGTCGGCACACTGCACAGCGGCGACGAAGTTATCGAAAAGATGGAAGAGCGTATAGTAGGCCGCGTTGCCCTTGATAACATAATGGGCATCCTGACAACCAAAGAAGGCGACATGCAGGAAGAGCTCATCGTTAAGCGCGGTGAGGTTATTACTCCTGAAATGTCGAAGAAAGTCGCTGCAGCCGGCATAGAACGTATCGGTATCCGCAGCGTGCTTACCTGTGAAGCGGAGCGCGGCGTATGCGCGAAGTGCTATGGCATACACCCGGGCACCGGCCGCGTTGCCGAAGTCGGCGAAGCGGTAGGTATTATCGCCGCCCAGTCCATCGGCGAACCCGGCACGCAGCTGACCCTTAGAACGTTCCACATCGGTGGTACGGCCAGCCGCGTTCTTACAAGGTCCGAAGTGCATTCCGGCCAGGAAGGTGTTATCGGCCTGCACAACGTCAAAACAATTAAGAACCGTGAAGGACAGAATATAGTCGTCAGCCGCGCCTCAGAGCTGGTATTATCCGATACACCTAACCGCAAACGCGAAGTGTATCAGTTGCCCTACGGCGCGCGTCTTAAAGTTGCCAACAACAAGAAAGTTGAGAAAGGCGAGCTGCTTGCCGAGTGGGATCCGCATTCGAAACCCATTATTTCTGAACTCGAAGGTACCGTGGAACTGAAAGACGTCAAAGAAGGCGTTTCCCTGCACAAAGAAAAATCAAAGATCACCGGCCAGATCGAGCGCGTGATCATAGAGCATCCTACTGAACGCCTGCGCCCGCGCATAGTTATCAAAAAGGCCGGCAAGGTGCTGGTGGAATATCCGCTTCCTGTCGAGACGAACCTTGTCGCCGAAGACGGCGCTCAACATACAGGCCGGCGACGTGCTTGCCAAGATACCTCAGGAAATAGCGAAGTCTAAAGACATCACCGGCGGTTTGCCGCGTGTTGCCGAACTCTTCGAAGGCCGCCGTCCCAAGAACTCTGCTGTCGTTTCAGAAATCGACGGCGTGGTACACCTGGGCGAGCCGACGGCGAAAGGCAACTTCAAAGTCGTCGTTACCAACGAAGAGACAAAGCTTATGCGCGAATACGTTATCCCGACGGGCCGCCATCTGGTGGTCTACGAAGGTGACCGCGTCGGTGTCGGCGAGCCTCTTTCAGACGGCGCCGTAAACCCGCATGACATACTTAAAGTTAAGGGACCCAAGGAAGTGCAGGAACACCTGGTCAATGAGATCCAGCAGGTGTACCGCCTTCAGGGTGTTACCATTAACGACAAACATATCGAGATCATAGTACGCCAGATGCTCTACAACGTCCGCATCAGTGAGTCCGGCGACAGCGCCTTCCTTAACGGTGAGATCGTTTCCAAATACCGTTTCGAAAAAGAAAAGAAAGCGGTCACAAAGAAAGACGGCACGCAGCCGGTAGCGCAGCCGATCCTGCTCGGTATCACCAAGGCTTCACTGTCTTCGGATTCGTTCATCTCGGCAGCCTCCTTCCAGGAGACGACCCGGGTGCTTACCGAAGCGGCGGTCTCAGGACAGTCCGATTTCCTGCGCGGCCTGAAAGAAAACGTTTCTATAGGTCATCTTATCCCGGCCGGCACGGGCCTTAAAGCCCCGGTCGCCGGAGCCGGCGCCAACAGCGCCGAAGTAAAATAAAAGAGAGAACAAATGCCAACAACAAACCAGCTGATTGAACACGGAAGGCGTACACTGATCAACAAAACAAAATCGCCGGCGCTGAAAGAGTGCCCGCAGCGCAGGGGCGTCTGCACCAGAGTTTACACCACGACGCCTAAAAAGCCCAACTCGGCGCTTCGCAAAGTAGCCCGCGTCAAGCTTACGTCCGGCTACGAAGTTACGGCTTACATCCCCGGTATCGGCCACAACCTGCAGGAGCATTCGATCGTCATGATCCGCGGCGGCCGTATTAAAGACTTGCCCGGTGTACGCTATCACATTATCCGCGGCACACTCGACGCGACCGGTGTTGACACCCGCCGCCAGGGCCGCTCGAAATACGGAATGAAACGCCCCAAGAAAGACGCAGCTGCCAAGAAATAATAAGGTAGGGGCGAAAAATCTTTCGCCCGTACAATAAAGAGGAATAAACATGTCGCGCAAAGTGATCAAAAATAAGACAAGAAAAAAAGTTACGACACCTGACGCAAAGTACGGCTCATCCCTGCTCGCGAAGTTCATTAACAAGCTTAATGCGACCGGTAAGAAGACCACCGCCGAGCGCATAATGTACGGAGCGCTCGCGAACATCGAAGAAAAAATGAAGGAAGACCCGATCGGTGTATTCACCCGGGCCGTAGAGAACGTTCGCCCTCTCCTTGAAGTGCGCGCCCGCCGCGTCGGCGGAGCAACCTATCAGGTGCCGATGGAAGTTCCTGAGGATCGTTCTATAGCGCTTTGCATCCGCTGGATACTTGCATACGCGCGCGCTCGCAAAGGCGCCCCGATGGCAACACGCCTTGCGACAGAATTCATGGAAGCCAGCCGCAAGGAAGGCAACGCCATGAAGAAACGCGAAGACACCCACAAAATGGCCGAAGCTAACAAGGCATTCGCTCATTATAAGTGGTAAAAATTAAATTTTTAATTAAATAAGGAATAGATTATGGCTGAAGTAACTAAACGCGAATATCCAATAGAAAAGATCAGGAACATCGGTATCGTTGCCCACATTGACGCGGGTAAAACGACCACGACCGAGAGAATTCTCTATTATACCGGCCGCATCCATAAGATCGGCGAAGTCCATGAAGGCTCAACGACCATGGACTGGATGGAGCAGGAGCGCGAACGCGGTATCACCATCACTTCAGCTGCAACCTATTGCAAATGGCAGGACTGCCAGTTCAACATAATCGACACCCCGGGCCACGTAGACTTTACCGTCGAAGTTGAGCGCTCCCTCGAGTGCTTGACGGTGCGGTGTCTGCTTTGACTCCGGAAACGGCGTAGAGCCCCAGTCTGAAACCGTTTGGCGCCAGGCCGACCGTTACGGCGTGCCCCGCCTTGTGTTCGGCAATAAGATGGACAAAGTAGGCGCGGATTTTTATATGCTGCTCGGCCAGGTAAAAGACCAGCTTGCGGCGAACCCGGTAGCCATTCAGCTGCCGATCGGCGCCGAAGATAAGTTCGAAGGTGTTATTGACCTGGTACAGATGAACGCCCATATCTGGCACGGTGAAGAGCTCGGCGCGAAATTCAGCACGATAGAAATACCCGAAGCCTACAAAGAAAAAGCCAAAGAATATCACGACAAGATGGTTGAGCAGGTCGCGGACTTTGACGATGAAGTTATGAGCAATTATATGGAAGGCAAGCCTTCCACAGTGGCGCAGCTTAAACGTGCGATCCGCAAAGGAACGCTCGCGATAAAGATGGTTCCCTGCCTGTGCGGTACCGCTTTCAAGAACAAAGGCGTACAGCCCCTGCTTGACGCTGTCTGTGATTACCTGCCCTCTCCTCTCGAGAAGATAATCGCTCTCCGGCGTTAACCCCGATACCGGCGATGAGGTAATAGTTAAGAGATGTCAGCGACGACGCTCCTTTTGCTTCTCTTGCCTTTAAGATCCAGACCGACCCGTTCGTGGGAAAACTTACATTCTTCCGAGTTTATTCGGGAACTCTTGAAAGCGGATCATATGTATATAACGCCACAAAGGGTTACAAAGAGAGAATCTGCCAGCATACTTCGCATGCATGCGAACAACCGCGAAGAAGTTAAGATAGTTGCGTGCAGGCGATATAGCCGCCGCGGTAGGCCTGCGCAACACAACGACCGGTGATACGCTCTGTGATGAGGATCATCCTGATCATGCTTGAATCCATGGTCTTCCCTGAACCCGTTATTTCAGTAGCTATCGAGCCGAAATCCAAAGCTGACGAAGAAAAGCTGGGCATTGCCATGAGCCGTCTTGCTGAAGAAGATCCTACGTTCCGCATTCGTACCGACGAAGAAACAAATCAGACGATCATCTCCGGCATGGGCGAGCTTCATCTGGATATCATTGTTGACCGTATGCGCCGCGAATTCAACGTGCAGGCGAACGTCGGCAGGCCGCAGGTCGCTTACCGCGAAACAATTAAGAAAAAAGTTGAGGCAGAAGGTAAATATATTCAGTCAGACCGGCGGCCGAGGCCAGTACGGCCATGTGTGTCATGAACATCGAACCTCTTGAGGCGGGCAAAGGTTTTGAGTTTGTAGATAATATTAAGTGGCGGCATTGTTCCCAGAGAATATATCCCGGCTGTTGAAAAGGGTATACGGAAGCACTGACCTCCGGCGTGCTTGCGGGATATCCGATGGTTGATTTCAAGGCAACGCTTATAGACGGCTCGTTCCATGAAGTCGACTCTTCAATGAAATGGCCTTTAAGATCGCCGCTTCCATGGCGCTTAAAAGACGGCTGCCAAAAGAGCGAACCCCATTATCCTTGAACCCATTATGAAAATAGAAGTTGTCGTGCCCGAAGATTATATGGGCGATGTCATCGGCGATCTTAACTCGCGCCGCGGAAAAATAGAGAACATGGAATAAGGAACAAGCTTCAGCATATACACGGCTTCGTTGCCCCTTTCCGAGATGTTCGGCTACTCGACCACACTGCGTTCGCTTACACAGGGACGAGGAACTATACCATGGAACCTTCGCATTATGAAGAAGTGCCCAAACAGATAGCAGATAAAATACTTGAAAAATCAGCAACGCAGAAGAAATAATTAAGATAAGTAGGGGCGAAAATATTTACTTGCGCGACCGTACAAATTAACACGGAGGAATAAGAAAATGGCAAAAACAAAATTTGACCGCACAAAGCCGCACGTGAACATAGGAACGATAGGCCACGTTGACCACGGCAAAACGACATTGACAGCGGCGATCACGAAAGTGCAGGCCGACAAAGGTTTTGCGACATTCATATCATATGACATAGTAGCGAAAGCTTCTGAGCCCAGGGACGCCGCGACGATTCAAAGATCCTGACCATAGCCGTGTCGCCATGTTGAATATTCGACGGAAAAAAGGCATTACGCTCATATAGACTGCCCCGGCCATGCTGACTATGTAAAGAACATGATCACCGGCGCCGCGCAGATGGACGGAGCGATACTTGTGGTATCAGCCATAGACGGCCCGATGCCTCAGACGAGCGAGCACATACTGCTCGCCAAACAGGTTAACGTGCCGCACATAGTAGTATTTATGAACAAGTGCGACGCGGTAGAAGACAAAGAACTTTTGGACCTTGTGGAGATGGAAGTCAGGGAGCCTTTGACGAAGTACCAGTTTCCCCGGCGACAAGATACCGGTGATAAGGGGTTCAGCGATGAAGGCGATGCAGCGGCGAAAGATCCGGCTCGGAGTAGATTCAATAATGAAGCTGATGGATGCATTGGACAGTACATCCCGATTCCTATTAGAGAAATAGACAAACCTTTCCTTATGTCAGTGGAAGATGTATTCACGATAACCGGGCGCGGAACAGTGGCGACCGGCAGGGTGGAGACGCGGCAAACTAAAGGTTGGCGACGCAGTAGAGATTGTAGGAATACATGGACACGCAGAAATCAGTGGCGACCGGAATAGAGATGTTCAGGAAGCTGCTTGACGAAGCACAGGCAGGAGACAATGTAGGAGTGCTGCTGAGCGGAATAGAAAAGAACCAGGTGGAGCGCGGGCAGGTTATAGCAGCGCCGGGATCAATAAAGCCGCACAAGAAATTCAAAGGCCAGGTTTACATATTGAACAAAGAAGAAGGCGGAAGGCACACACCGTTCTTTACGGGATACCGCCCGCAGTTCTATTTCAGAACGACAGACGTTACGGGAGTTGCGACAGCTTCCGGCCGGGATGGAGATGGTGATGCCCGGGGACAACGTTCTGATGGACATAGAGCTGATAACTCCGATAGCGATGGAGAAGCAGCTGCGCTTCGCGATCCGCGAAGGCGGCCACACGGTCGGTGCGGGAGTAGTGACAGAGATTGTAGAATAACAAATACGAGCAATCAGCAGTCAGCGATCAGCGGTCAGCTAAAGAGACAAATCTTAGTTGAGTACTGAAGCTGGAAGCTGAAAGCTGAGAGCTGAGAGCTAAAACAATGGTCAATAGAAAAAGTATACCACGCAAAGGTTGAGAATCAGGCTCGCGCCTATGACCACAAGATGCTTGACGATTCGCTCGCGAAGATCGTAGAAACGGCCCGGCGCACAGGCGCCAGTATTACGGGCCCGGTGCTTCTTCCGACTGCTATTAAGAAGTACTACGTCAACCGTTCTGTTCACGCGGACAAAAATCGCGCGAGCAGTTCGAGATGAGAGTTCACAAGAGGCTTATTGATATTCTTGAGCCGTCTCAGAAAACTGTCGAAGAACTTATGAAGCTTGATCTTCCGGCGGGTGTGGATATTGAAATAAAAATGTAAATTGGTCGTGTTTGTCGACGTGAGAACTGTCATTCCCGAAAGCCGTTATCGGGAATCTGCTTCGCACAAACAGCAGATCCCTGATAGAGGCGTTCGGGGATGACTGTCTAATAAGGGAAAAATATGCTAAAATCAATCATTGGTTCAAAAGTTGGGATGACGCAGATATTCGATGCGAAGGGCAACATCGTGCCTGTTACCGTTGTTGCGGCGGGCCCGTGCCTTGTCACCGAAGTGCGCACCAAAGAACGCGATGGCTACACCGCGGTTCAGCTGGGCTATGGCGAAGTTAAGAAAAAAGCCCTTACGAAGCCTGAGCTTGGACAGTTCAAGAAAAAGAACCTCACCCTTAAGCGCGTGCTCAAAGAGTTCCGCCTTGACGACGTTGCAAGCTTTCAGGTAGGCCAGGAGCTTAAGGCCGATATGTTCCAGGAAGGCGACTTCGTGGACGTTACCTCCAGAAGCAAGGGTAAGGGTTTTGCCGGCGCGGTGAAGCGCCACAATTTCCGCGGCGGCCCGACAACGCACGGACAAAGCGACAGGCTGCGCGCACCCGGATCTTCCGGAAGCCAGGGCCCGCAGCGCGTGCTGAAAGGCTCACGCAGGCCGGGTCATATGGGCGATGAGATGATCACCGTTCAGCATATGCGCGTCGTTGCGGTGGACGCCGAAAAAAATTACATACTCATAAACGGGTCCGTTCCCGGAGCCAATAAAGGTATTGTGGTAATTAGCGGTACCGTAAAGAAGCTTAAACGCGTCGCTCCGGTGAAAGCCGTAGTCGCCGATAAGAAAAAAGCAGCTAAGAAGAAATAGAAATATAAAAGACAAAGGAAGCCGTAATGGAAACGAAACTCTATAATGCTCAAGGTAAAGAATCCGGCAAGCTGACACTTCCGGCGGTATTTGATACCAAGGTAAAAAAATCGCTGCTGCACGAAGTGGTGGTCGGTTTGCAGGCAAATAAACGCGCAGGCACGGCTTCCACGAAAAGCCGCGGCGAAGTAAGCGGCGGCGGCGCAAAGCCCTGGAAGCAGAAGGGCACGGGTAACGCCCGGTCCGGTTCCAACCGTTCCGGTCTGTGGAGAAAAGGCGGTATTATATTCGGGCCGAAGCCCCGTAATTATTATCAGCGCCTGCCCCAGGCTAAACGTCAGGCTGCGCTTGCTATGGCGCTTGCGGAAAAAGCGAAGAACGATAACGTTGTGGTGCTGGAAAGCCTGGACCTGAAAGCCCCAAAGACAAAAGTTATGTTCGGCCTGCTTCAGGGTTTGAACGTTACCGGCGGCAATGTTTTGATCACCGTCGACAAAGCCTCAGCGAATCTTAAGAAAGCTGCCCGTAACATACCGGATGTCGTCGTAGCGGAAGCCGGGCATATCAATGCTTACGAAGTTCTATGGGCAAAGAAGCTGGTCATAACTTCGGCCGCTGTAGATCTGCTTAAGTAAATATAAAGGGATACCGAGATGGAACTTAAAGACATTATCAAAAGGCCGCTGGTGACTGAAAAAGCCGCCATGCTTAAAGAAAAAGAGAATAAGTATATTTTCGCTGTCGCAAAAGAAGCGACCAAGGGCCAGATAAAAGATGCCGTACAGACCCTGTTCAAAGTTGATGTAGACACTGTCCATACCTCTATCGTGCCGGGCAAGTTAAAACGCATGGGCGCGCATTCAGGCTTTCGTTCGGACTGGAAAAAAGCTATAGTAAAGATCAAGAATGGCCAGGAGATAAAAGTAGCCGAAGAAGCATAATTAAAAACCGTCGAGGAAGCGTAGCGCTTTCGAAGTAATTATGGGACCTTATCCCGTCGCAGCCGCCAAAGGCTCAGCGGGGTCCGCCCGATAACAGGAATAAGAAATGCCGATAAAAACATTTAAGCCGTATACACCGGTACGCCGCTTTATTACCGTTGAAGACTTCTCAGACATAACCACGAACGAACCCGAAAAATCGCTGTGTACCCCGCTCCGTAAAAAAGGCGGCCGTAACAATACCGGTATGATCATGGTCCGCCATCAGGGCGGAGGCCATAAGAAGCATTACCGTATCATAGATTTCAAACGCGATAAGATCGGTGTACCTGCCAAAGTAATGACCATTGAGTACGACCCCAACCGTTCCAGCCGCATTGCCCTGCTTGAATATGCGGACGGCGAAAAACGTTACATCGTGCAGCCGCTTGGCTTGAAGGTAGGGGACACCGTTATGTCCGGACCTGACGCCGAGATCACGGTGGGCAATGCCCTTCCGCTTATCAATATCCCGGTCGGTACTTTTGTGCATAATCTTGAAATGCGGCCCGGTCTTGGTGCGCAGATGGTGCGCTCTGCCGGTGCTTCAGCCCAGATACTGGCCAAGGAAGGCGCTTACGCGCACCTGCGCATGCCTTCCGGCGAAATTCGCCTTGTCGATGTGCGCTGCATGGCAACGATCGGACAAGTCGGTAATATTGAGTACGAAAACGTCACCATAGGTTCAGCAGGCCGCAGCCGTCACATGGGCATACGCCCGACTGTGCGCGGTACTGCCATGAACGCCGTAGACCATCCGCACGGCGGCGGTCGCGGTAAATCAAAAGGCAACAATCAGCCCCGCAGCCCCTGGAACCAGCCGGCTAAGGGCTTTAAGACCCGTCCCAAGAAAGTCTGGGACTGGATGATAGTTAAACGTCGCGGAAAGAATTCAGCTGAAAAAACAGCACTTTAATCGCAAAGGAGTAGACGATGGGTCGTTCAACAAAGAAAGGTCCGTACATTGACGAAAAACTTCAAAAGAAAATAACGAAACTCAACCAGTCCGGTGAGAAGAAAGTTATTAAGACCTGGGCGCGCGCATCCATGATCGCCCCCGATTTCGTGGGCCACACGATCGCCGTGCACAATGGCCGCAAGTTCCTGCCGGTCTTCGTTTCCGAACAGATGGTTGGCCACCGCCTCGGTGAATTCTCTCCGACGCGCTTCTTCAAAGGCCACGGTGCAGCTCATACAAAAGGCGTAGCAGAACTTACTTGATCTAGAGAGGACAATATGGACGCAATCGCAATTAGCAAATTCGCAAGATACGCGCCGCGCAAAGTTAACCAGGTGCTTGGCCTTATCCGCAATAAGCCGGTAGAGAAAGCCTTTGAGATACTGCAATTTACCCCGAAGGAAGCGACGACTCTTATCACTAAAACGCTTAAGAGCGCAGTTTCCAATACCGGTAAGCTGAAATCGCAGGCAGGGTTGAGAGTTAAGAATTGCTGGGTCGGACAAGGCCCTGTTCTTAAGCGCATGCGCCCGGGCCCCATGGGCCGCGGCATGCCTTACAAACGCAAGACGTGCCATCTGACGATCGTTATTTCTGACGAGACCAAAGCTAAATAAAAAGGGAAAAAGGAAAAGTATGGGTCACAAAATTCATCCAAAAGGCATTCGCCTCGGCTACATTAAGGACTGGGACTCTAAGTGGTTCAATCTCAAAGAGATGCCCAATTTCATTGAAGAGGATTACCGTATACGCCAGATCCTGAAAGGGAAGCTTCGCCTGGCAGCGGTCTCCAAGATCGCCATCGAGCGCGCCGGTAAGTACCTGCGCATCAATATCTATACGGCACGCCCCGGTATAGTTATCGGCAAGGGCGGCGCCGGCATAGAGACCATTAAGACGGAAATGGAATCTCTCACCGGTAGAAAGACTTTCGTAAACGTTATGGAGATCAAACGCCCCGAACTGGACGCCCAGTTGGTGGCCGAAGGTATCGCCATGCAGCTGGAAAAACAGGTCTCCTTTCGCCGCGCCATGAAACGCGCTATGGAAAAGACCATGAGCAGCGGCGCTAACGGGATCAAGATAATGGTAGGCGGCCGCCTTGGCGGCGCCGAAATAGCCCGCGTAGAATGGATGAAGGAAGGCCGCGTGCCCCTTCAGACCTTCCGCGCAGACATAGATTACGGCTTCACCGAAGCCGTGACCACCATGGGCCAGATCGGCTGCAAGGTGTGGATCTTCAAGAAAGAACTTTTCATGAAATCCGAGAAAGAACTGATGGATGAAGTCAGGCTGGTCGAGAAGGAAAAACTGGACGAAGCCGCCTTGAAGGTAGAGAACGTTCTGTCCATTGCCGACATAAAAACAGAAAAATAAGGGTATAAATATGTTGATGCCAAAACGCGTTAAATATCGTAAGTCTCACAGAGGCAGAATGAAGGGCCGCGCAAAAGGCGGTTCCACCATAGCTTTCGGCCAATACGGCCTGCAGGCTCTGGAGCCGCACTGGATAACCGGCCAGCAAATTGAGTCGGCCCGCGTTGCCCTGACCCGCTTCATTAAAAAGGGCGGCAAGCTCTGGGTTCGCATATTCCCGGATAAGCCCGTCTCGAAAAAACCCGCGGAAACCCGCATGGGTAAAGGTAAAGGCGCGCCGGACCATTGGGTAGCCGTGGTGAAGCCCGGCCGTATCATGTTCGAGCTGGAAGGCGTGAACGCAGCTGAAGGCAAACGCGCAATGCGCCTTGCCGAGCACAAGCTGCCTATTAAATGCAAATTCGTTCAGCGTCAGGAGATGTAAAATATTATGAAAACAAAAGTTTGGCAGGAAATTAAGAACCTTACGGACGCTGAGTTGCAGCTGAAGCTCCGCGAGAACGAAGAAAAGCTGTTCCGCCTGAAATTCAAGCACGCGACCACGCCGATGAAGAACGGCCTGGAAATACGCGGTATCCGCCGTATGATAGCGCGCCTTAAGACGCTTATGAAGGAGCAGCAGAATGGAACGAAATAACCGCAAGGTCCGCGTAGGTGTAGTAACGGGCGATAAAATGGATAAGACGATCGTGGTGGAAGTTATCCGAACCTTCCGTCATCCGACTTATGAAAAAGTTATGCGCCGCCGCACTAAATTCTACGCGCACGATGAAAAACAGGAATCGAACGTCGGCGATAAAGTAAAAATTATGGAAACCCGGCCGCTCTCCAAGCTGAAACGCTGGCGCCTGGTGGAAGTAGTTGAAAAGGCTAAATAGAGGAACGCTATGATCCAGGAAAGGTCAATACTAGTAGTAGCAGACAATTCGGGCGCCCGCAAGATTCGGGTGTTCCGTATGCTCGGCGGAAGCCGCCGCAGATACGCAGGCCTTGGTGAGATCGTTATCGCCTCGGTCCAGGACGCCATCCCGCACGCCGCCATAAAGAAAGGCGATGTGGTACGCGCCGTGATAGTGCGCACCGCTAAAGAGAATAAGCGCGCTGACGGAACGTATATCAAGTTCGACGATAACGCGGCAGTCGTGATCACCGAAGAGAACGAGCCGAAAGGCACGCGTATTTTCGGGCCGGTCGCCCGCGAACTGCGCGAAAAGAATTATCTTAAGATAATCTCACTTGCGCCAGAAGTCGTATAAAGGATACTGTAATGTTCAACATAAAGAAGAAAGATAAAGTGGTTGTACTGTCTGGAAAGAACAAGGGAAAACAGGGCGAAGTGCTGGTGGTTGACCCGGGTAAAATGACGGCGATCGTGGCGAAAGTCAATTTTGTGAAAAAACACAAAAAAGCCACTCAGTCGGACCCCGGCGGTATTCTTGAAAAAGAAGCGCCGATGAGCCTGTCAAAGCTGATGCTGGTGTGCCCGAAATGCGGCCAGCCCATGCGCCCTAAGACGGACACCCTGAGCGACGGGAAAAAAGTGCGCGTCTGCCGCAAATGCGGCGAGATGATCATATAAAGGAAGTTACTATGAAGAAAGAAAATGCCGCCAGGTTGAAGGAAACGTTCACCAATAGTGTAGCGCCCGCTTTGATGGAAAAGTATAAGTACTCCAACATCAATCAGGTGCCGCGCCTTGAAAAAATAGTGGTTAACGTGGGCCTTTCCGAGGCCAAGGAAAATGTTAAGATAGTAGATATCGCTATGGAAGAACTTGCGGCGATCACCGGCCAGAAACCGAAGATCTGCAAGTCCAAAAAATCCATCTCGAACTTCAAATTGCGCCAGGGTATGCCGATAGGCGCCAAAGTTACACTGCGCGGCGATATGATGTACGAATTCTTTGACCGCATGGTCAACGTCGCGTTCCCGCGCGTCAGGGACTTCCGCGGTTTTGAGCCGAACGCTTTTGACGGTAAAGGCAATCTGAACCTGGGCCTTACCGAACAGTATATATTCCCCGAAGTCAACGCAGAGAAATCAGACAAACCCCGGGGCATGAATATAACGGTAGTAACCTCGACGGATTCAGACGAACAGGCACGTGATCTGATAACGCTGCTCGGCATGCCGTTCAAGAAACGCGAACAGAAACAGGAGAAATAAACCCCGCCACTATGAAGCAAAGCCGTTGGCGGCGGGATTTCGCAAGAAGCAATAACAACAACAGGAGTGCTCAATGGCAACAACATCCGCAATAGCAAAAATGGCCAAGCCGATGAAATATGCAGTGCGCCACCGCAATCGTTGCAGCATCTGCGGCCGCCCCCGCGGGTTTTACCGTGACTTCGGCCTGTGCCGTATCTGTTTCCGCAAGCTTGCCCATAAGGGTGAGATCCCGGGCGTCACAAAATCAAGCTGGTAAGCGTACCGCGGCAGTTTCAGGGATAAAGTCCGTAACCGGATACTTATCTTTGAAGGAATGAAACAACTAAAGAGGACACATGACCACAGATCCAATTGCAGATTTGTTTACCCGTATTCGCAACGCGAACGCGAAAATGATGGAAAAGCTGGATATACCCTCCAGCAAGCTGAAAGTAGAGATAGCGAAGCTGTTGAAGGAAGAAGGTTATATCTCCAACTACAAGACAATTGAAGATCATAAGCAGGGAGTGCTGCGGATCTATTTGAAATATACTCCTGAGGGAAAGAAAGTGATCGTAGGGCTGCGCCGCGTTTCTACGCCGGGCGTACGCAAGTACAGCGGCTATTCTACCCTTCCGAAGGTAGCAAGCGGAACGGGCACCGTCATAGTGTCCACGCCGCGTGGGCTGATGTCTGACAAAACTGCGCGCGCCGAAAAAGTTGGCGGCGAAATACTTGGATATATCTGGTAAAGAGGAATAATAATCATGAGCCGCATGGGAAAAGTAGCACTTGCCATACCTGAAAAAGTAAAAGTTGAATTCAAAGACCAAGTAATGCATTTTCAAGGCCCCCTTGGAAAGCTCAGCTTGAACATCCACCGCTTGCTTGATGTGAAGATAGAGCCTAAGCAGGTTTCGGTGTTCCAGCGCGTGGAGTCCAAGGAAGCCAATATGATGCAGGGGACAACCAGAGGCCTTATAAAGAATTGCCTTGAAGGCGTAAATACCGGCTATAAAAAAGAACTTGAAGTTTCAGGCCTTGGTTATAAGATGTCCGTTGAAGGGCAGAAACTGGTACTGAACGTCGGTTATTCTCTGCCGCAAATATACATGCTTCCCGCCGGAATTAAAGGGGTCGTTGAAAAAGAACACCCAGTTGACACTGAGTGGTGTCAATAAAGAAGTGGTTGGGGAAACGGCCGCGCAGATACGCTCCATTCGCAAGCCTGAGCCGTACAAAGCATCCGGCATTAAATACGTCGGCGAGCACATTATCCGCAAGGCCGGTAAGGCAGCGGCAGGCTCGGCAGGCGGCGGCGCCGGTGGCAAAAAATAACGAATAACTCTGTTCGAATACAGTCGAACAACTCAAAGGAAGATACCATGAGGACCAGTAAAGAACAACACGCATTTCGCAAATCGCGCACCAGCGCAAAGATCAACGGTACGGCAGAAAGGCCCCGCCTGTGCGTGTATCGCGGACAGAACAATATCTATGCCCAGGTCATCAATGACGATCTTGGCGTTACTGTTGCCGCAGCATCAACATTGTCGCCGGAACTTAAGGGTACTCTTAAGTCCTCGGACACGATAGAAGCCGCGAAAGCCGTCGGAACACTGGTAGGGAAAAAGGCCCAGGAAAAGGGCGTGAAGAAAGTAGTGTTCGACCGTGGCGGTTATCAGTACCACGGACGTGTAAAAGCATTCGCCGATGCCGCCCGTGCGGCTGGGCTGGAATTTTAATAATTCGGAGGATACATTGGCAGAAGAAACCAGAGAATCCCGCCCCCGTGAAGGGCGCGGCAGGCCGGAAAGAGTAGAGAGTCCCTTTAAAGAAACCGTAGTGGCCATTAACCGTGTTGCTAAAGTGGTTAAGGGCGGTAAACGCTTTTCCTTCAACGCGCTTGTTGTCGTAGGCGACGGAGCCGGAAAAGTCGGCGTAGGACTTGGCAAGGCCAATGAAGTGCAGTCGGCGATCGCCAAAGGCACCGCTCGTGGCCAGAAGCACATGGTGTCAGTGCCTCGCGTCGGTACCACTATACCGCATGAGATCACCGGCAAGTCCGGCGCGGGCAGGGTTTTCCTGAAACCGGCCGCTCCCGGGACAGGTGTTATCGCAGGCGGCGCCGTGCGCGCAGTGCTTGAGGCCGCGGGCATAACCGATATCCTTACCAAGTCGCAGCGTTCCGGCAATCCCTTCAACGTGGTCTACGCGACCATGGATGGTTTGTTGAACCTGCGGACCCGTGAAGAGATAGCAAAAATGAGAAATAAGGACGTTATATAACCCATCCCGCCACTGTGTAGCACACACGCCGTTGACGGCGGGATTTCACAAGAAGCAATTACAAATACAAGAGGTGTTCAATGATAGGATTAAACAATTTGAAAGCCGCTCACGGTGCACGCCACCGCCGCAAAATAATAGGCCGCGGCGAAGGCAGCGGTCACGGCGGATCGGCCACCATGGGCATGAAGGGCCAGACTTCCAGATCGGGCGACGGAAAGATGATAGGTTTTGAGGGCGGTCAGATGCCGCTGGTGCGCCGCGTGCCGAAACGCGGTTTCAATAACAAACAGCGTGAAGCCTACACACCGGTGAATCTTGTCGCACTTGAAAAGGCCTTTGACAATGGTTCGACCGTTGACCTTGGTGCTTTGATCAAGGCGAAACTGGTCAACAAAGGCGACCGCGTGAAAGTATTAGCCAACGGTGAGATCAAGAAAAAGCTTATCGTTAAAGTGCACGCATATTCAAAAATGGCCGCTGACTGTATAATAAAGGCCGGCGGGACAGCTGAAGTGCTTAAGGGGCCTGCTCCTGTTGTTAAAGGTGTAAAAAAGGTTGTTAAAAAGAAGTAAATATTCTTGTTGGGACGCAAGATCTTGCGTCCCAACGATGGGATAATACGAAATTATGCTAAAAACCTTCGCAGATATTTTTAAAGTGCCGGAACTTAAAAAACGCGTGTTTTTCACGCTGGCCCTGATAGCCGCCTATCGCATAGGCGCCGCTATACCCGTGCCGGGTGTGAACGCGGTTGCTTTACGTTCGCTCTTTGACGCTCACCAGAACTCTCTGCTTGGTTTTATGGATATGTTTTCGGGCGGAGCGCTGAGCAAACTGTCCATTTTCTCCATGGGTATCATGCCCTACATCAACGCCTCTATTATCATGTCCTTGCTACAGGGCGCGCATTTGATACCCTATCTGGACCGGCTTGCGAAAGAAGGGGATCTCGGGCGCAAGAAACTGAACCAATATACACGCTATTTCACTTTGCTGCTGGGCGCAATACAGTCTTTCGGGCTTACGCTGGCAATGAGCCGCATGCCGACCCCCTCGGGCTTTTCCGTGGTTGAAGATGCGACCACCGCCTGGATAACCATGACGGTCATTACGCTTATTACCGGTACCATCGTAGTTATGTGGTTCGGCGAGCAGATAACCGAGATGGGTATTGGCAACGGTATTTCGCTTATGATCTTCGCGGGTATCGTTGACCGTCTGCCGGGCGCGGTAAAAGACGTTATCAGGCTGGTGCGCCTGGATGAAATATCTATTTTCGCGGTCGTCGGTTTGCTGGCGATCGTGCTCGCGGTAATGGCAGCCGTTGTCTGGGTGGAAACCGCGCAGCGAAAAATACCGGTGCAGTATGCTAAACGAATGGTAGGCCGTAAAATGTATGGCGGTGCCAGCACGTTCCTGCCCCTGAAGGTTGACCAGTCGGGCGTTATCGCGGTAATATTCGCGATCTCATTGCTTTCAGCCCCGTTGACCATGGCTCAGTTCTTTCCGAACAACCCTATGGCCAAGATGGTCTCCGAGTGGTGGAACCGCGGAACGGTAACCTATGAAGTGGTGTACGCCGCTCTTATTATATTTTTCTGCTACTTCTATAATTCGGTCGCCTTCAACCCCAAAGAGCTTGCCGAAAATATGAAAAAATGGGGCGGCTTTGTTCCCGGTATACGCCCGGGCGAGCCGACGGCGCTGCACATACAGAAAATACTCGAGCGCATAACCCTTGGCGGCGCCCTGTTCGTGGCCTGTATAGCCGTGATGCCTGATTATATGAGAAGATTGTTCAATGCGCCTTTCTTTTTCGGCGGCACCTCTCTGCTGATCGTTGTCGGCGTAGCGCTGGACACGGTCGGCCAGATAGAGTCTCACTTGATCATGCGCCATTACGACGGTTTCGTAAAAGACGGCCGTATCAAAGGCCGCTGGTTTAACATTAAATAACGGAGCATATAATGAACTTGATCTTGGTTGGTCCCCCGGGCGCAGGTAAAGGCACACAGGCAAAAAAAATAGCAGCGAAATATATCATTCCTCATATTTCCACAGGGGATATGTTCCGCGAAGCTTCCGAAAGCGGTTCGGCGCTTGGAAAAGAACTGCAAAGCTACATGAGCGCCGGCAAGCTGGTGCCGGATGAACTGGTGATTAAGCTTGTCATGGAACGCCTTACCAGAAAGGATACTGAAAAAGGATTCCTGCTGGACGGCTTCCCGCGCACTATACCGCAGGCCGAGGCCCTTGATAAGGCTCTTGCGGAAGCCCGATCCGAAGGAGCTTCTGCCGGTAAAAAGATAGAGAAGGTTGTCGCGATAATTGTTGAGGACGAAGAGATAGTAAAACGCCTTGCAAGCCGCCGGGTATGTGTTGCCTGCGGCGCGACATACAACACCATTACACAGCCGGCTAAAACAGCCGATGTCTGCGACACCTGCAAAGGCAAAGTTATTCAACGCGCCGATGACAATGAAACAACGATCCGCAAACGTCTGTCGGTATACAAAGATCAAACCAGCCCGATCATTGAATATTATTCTAAATCCGGAATAGTCAGAAAGGTTCAGGGAAGCGGTGCGGTGGACGGCATCTTCAAGGCCATTTGTGAATCGATCGAAAAATAATCAGCCGCTTATAGAATTGAAGTCTTCGTCGGATATGGAAAAGCTGCGTGTGGCGGGAACAGCCGCCGCGGAAGTGCTAAAAAAGATCTCTGAATCGATCAAGCCCGGCATCTCTACAAAAGAGTTGGATGATATAGCGTTCGAGGCCATTTCCAAAAAAGGTATGAAGCCCGCCTTCCTTGGTTACCGTGGATACCCCGCGACTGCCTGTGTCTCCGTAAATGAAGAACTGGTGCATGGCATTCCCCGTTCCGGAAAAAAATTGAAGAACGGTGATGTGGTCACCATTGACCTGGGTACGATCGCCGATGGTTTTTACGGCGACTGCGCCGCGACTTTTCCGGTCGGCACCGTCTCGCCGACGGCGCTGCGCCTGATGAAAGTAACGCGGGAATGTCTGGCACGGGCGATAGAAGCGGTAAGGCCCGGCAACAGGCTTGGTGATGTCTCGTTCGCGATACAGAAACACGCTGAAGCAAATGGATTTTCCGTAGTACGTGAATACGTAGGCCACGGCATAGGCAGACAGCTTCATGAAGAACCGCCGGTAATGAATTTCGGCACTCCCGGAACAGGCGTTCGCCTGGTCCCCGGGATGGTCATTTGTATAGAACCAATGATAAATGAAGGCGGACGGGATGTAAAGACGCTGTCTGACGGCTGGACGGTAGTGACCGCCGACGGCAAGCTGTGCGCCCATGAAGAACATATGGTCGCGGTAACCGAAGACGGCAGTGAGATATTGACGCCAAGATAAAGGGAAAGTATATATCCCGGCACTGTGTGCAACACCCGCCGTTGACGCCGGGATGTCGCAAGCGGCAATGATAAAAGCTAGAGGGGCTCCATGACAAAAGAAGACAAGATACTTGTAGAAGGGATCATATTAGAGGCTTTACCGAACGCTATGTTTCGCGTAGAAATAGAAGGCGGCCATAAGATACTGGCGCACATCTGCGGCAAGATGCGTATGCATTACATCAAGATCCTGCCCGGTGATAAAGTGAAAGTTGAGCTGTCCCCGTACGACTTGACGCGGGGCCGCATAACATATAGAGAAAAATAAAACGAAGAGTGTATATCCCGGCACTCTAAGGCAAAGCCGTTGACGCCGGGATGTCACGATAGGCTATAACAAGGACAAGAGGTGTTCCATGAAAGTACGTGCATCAGTAAAGCCAATTTGTCAGAAATGCAAGGTTATCAAGCGCAAGGGTGTAACGCGTGTGGTCTGTGCGGACCCGCGCCACAAACAGCGCCAGGGATAAATTTATCTAAAGCAGCGCCAAATAAATGCTATAATGTTTACTCGCATTTACATATATAGCTTGGATTTGGCGAAAACACACCGGAGGCAGAACCAATGGCAAGAGTTGCAGGAATTGACTTACCAAAGACCAAAAGAATTGATATCGCATTGAGATATGTTTACGGCATCGGGCCCGCTATCGCCGACGAAGTGCTCGCGGAAGCCCAGATGGACCCAGCCAAGCGCGTAAAAGACCTTAACGAAGACGATGTTAACAAACTTAACACCATCATCGCGAAAAATTATAAGGTGGAAGGCGATCTCAGACGCGACATACAGCAGCATATTCGCCGCCTGATGGATATCGGCTCGTACCGCGGTTACCGTCATCGCCGGAACCTGCCGGTTCGCGGCCAGCGCACCAAGACCAACGCCCGTACCCGTCGCGGCCGTCGTAAGACGGTAGGCTCGGCAGGCAAGGCGGCAGCGGCGGCAGCGGCACCCGCAGCGAAATAGATCAGCCATCAGCTGTCAGCGATCAGCTCTCAGCGAAGGCAAAACAAAGTAATATAGTTGTAAACTGAAGGCTGACAGCAGAAAGCTGAAAGCTAACTACATCGGAGGAACACGAATGTCAGATGAGAAGAAAGCACCGGCGCCCCGCGGAAAACGCAAGATCCGTTTTGCAGGCGGCATGGCGAAGGCATATATACAGTCATCATTTAACAATACGATAATCACGATCACCGACGAGCGAGGCAACACGCTTGCCTGGGCATCAGCCGGTGGATGCGGCTTTAAGGGAACCAAGAAAGGCACGCCTTTCGCGGCCCAGATGACCGCTGCTAATTGCGCCCGCAAAGCAATTGATACGGGTGTCAAACAGGTTACGGTGCTGGTGAACGGCCCCGGGCCCGGACGTGAAACGGCCATCCGCGGTCTTCAAAGCGCCGGTCTCGTCATTACAGCCATACGCGATATCACACCCGTGCCGCATGACGGTTGCCGTCCGCCGAAGCCGAGAAGAGTATAATATTCCCTACACTGATGTTATGGAGGTTTCATAGATGTCTCGTTATTTAGGTTCAGTATGTAAACAATGCCGCCGCGAAAAAGAAAAATTATTCCTTAAGGGCGAAAAATGCGTCAAAAAATGCACTCTTGAAAGCAAGAGGGGCAAAAACCTTCCCGGACAGCATGGTACCAATATGCGCGGCAAGGTTTCAGAATACGCGCGCCATCTTCGTGAAAAACAGAAGGCCCGCCGCGTGTACGGCCTTACTGAAGAACAGTTCCGTCATTATTTCCGCCGCGCGGAACGTATGAAAGGCCTCACCGGTGAAAATCTTATCACCATGCTTGAACTGCGTCTGGACAATGTGCTCTACCGCAGCGGTCTTGCCACTTCGCGCAAAGCCGCCCGTCAGTGGGTAAACCATGGCAACATACGGGTTAACGGAAAGAACGTTAACCTTCCCGGATATGGCTGCAAGGTTGGCGATAAAGTCGCTTTCAAGGATTCCCTGAAAGAGAATCCTTTCGTCAAGAAAGCCTCGGAATCTTCCGATCGTTTCCCCGCGTGGATGTCAGTTGATAAGGCAACCCTTACAGGAACGGTAGCAAGTATGCCGGTCCCGTCGGCCGTTTCCATCAACAGTCAGCTCATCGTTGAACTGTATTCGAAATAGAGTTAATTAAGTTAAAGAGAGGTTATATTACTTATGAAGATGCAAGATCTTGAAAAGCTCCGTAAATTAACGCTCGATGAAAAGACCTCATCGGGCACATATGGCCGTTTTATTGCCGAGCCTTTTGACCGCGGTTACGGCAACACCATCGGCAACGCCCTGCGCCGCATTCTGCTTTCCAGCCTTGAAGGCGCGGCGATAAGCTCCGTTCGCATCAAGGGCGCTCTGCACGAATTTACCGCCCTTCCCGGCGTAAAGGAAGACGCGGCTAACATAGTGCTTAATCTTAAAAAGGTCCGTCTGAAAATGTTCACCGCCGGGCCGGAAACACTGCATCTGCATTCCACGAAGGCGGGTGTTGTCTACGCGAAAGATATAAAAGAAAATTCGAATATCGAGATCCTGACCCCGGACCAGGTCATAGCGACCGTCTCAACCTCGGGCGACCTTGAAATAGAAATGGAAGTGACCCGCGGCAAAGGGTATGTGCTTGCCGAAGAATCAAGATCAGGCAAGTACCCCGTTAACACGATACTGCTGGACGCGCTCTATTCCCCGGTAACAAAGGTAAATTACGAAGTGGAGAATACGCGTGTTGAACAGATAACCGACTACGACCGCCTGATAATGGAAATATTCACCGACGGTTCCGTAACGCCCTCGGACGCGCTGACGTATTCCGCGAAGATATTGAAGAACACGCTTACCATATTCACCGGCCAGGACGCGGAAGAAGCCGCCCCTGCCGCCGCTGAAGAATCTGCCGGTGACAAAAAGAGCGAGTTGCTCAGCCAGCCGTTGTCGATAATGGACCTTTCGGTCCGTTCGGCGAACTGTCTGACCGCGGCGAACCTGAAGACTATCGGCGAGCTTGTTTCTAAAGACGAGGAAGAACTGCTTGGTTTCAAGAACTTCGGCAAGCGTTCTATGACGGAAATTAAAGAGAAGCTTGCAGAACTCGGCCTGTCCCTGGGCATGAAAGCAGGAGCTAACAATGATTAAGAACCTTGGAGCACGTAAGCTGTCCCGCACCGGCTCGCACCGCCGTTCCCTTATGCGTAATCAGGCGACGTCTTTGTTCCAGCACGAAGCCATCACGACGACGCTTGCAAAGGCCAAAGAGCTTTCCACGTATGCAGAAAAACTTATCACCAAAGCAAAGCCTGCTGATATGAACGCCAAGAAGGCTGTTTCAGCCGAGCTGACGGATAAAAATGTAAAGAAAAAACTGTTTGAGGTTTTGGTGCCCAGATACGCCGACCGCAAGGGCGGCTATACGCGCATATATAAACTCGGCACACGCACCAGTGACCGGTCAGAAATGGCCATGATAAAGCTGGTAGTATAGGGTACTAACATGTTCAATTATTTCTTTAGTCTGTTTTCAAACGATATGGGTATAGACCTGGGCACCGCCTCGGTGCTGGTGTATGTTAAAGGCCAGGGCATTGTGCTGCGCGAACCGTCTGTGGTGGCCATCGAAAAAGATTCGCATAAGGTGCTGGCAATCGGCGCGGACGCGAAAAGGATGCTTGGCAAAACGCCCGCGAATATCGTTGCCGTGCGCCCCCTGCGTAACGGCGTGATCGCAGACTTTGAAGTAACCGAACAGATGATCAGATATTTCATTAAAAAAGTGCATAACCGCCGCAGCCTGCTGCACCCGAGGATCGTGATCGGCGTGCCCTCCGGTATAACGGAAGTTGAGCGCCGCGCGGTACGGGAATCTGCCGAACAGGCCGGCGCCCGCGAAGTCTATCTTATTGAAGAACCGATGGCCGCTGCCATCGGCGCCAACATCCCTATCCAGGAGCCGGAAGGCAACATGATCGTTGATATCGGCGGCGGTACCACGGAAGTGGCCGTGATCTCGCTGGGCGGCATGGTGGTTTCCAAATCGGTGGACGTTGCCGGCGACGAGATGGATGAAGCTATCGTACAGTATTTCCGCAGAAAATATAACCTCCTCATCGGTGAAAATACCGCCGAGGGCGTAAAAATACAGATTGGATCGGTTTTCCCGCTGCCTGAAGAGACCAGCCTTGAAGTAAAAGGCCGCGACCAGGTTACGGGGCTTCCCAAAACGATTTCTATTACCTCCGAAGAAGTGCGCTCAGCGCTTTCGGAACCCGTTAAGGCCATTGTTGAAGTTATCAAGAACGCGCTCGAAGAGACCCCGGCGGAACTTTCCGCCGACCTTGTTGACCGCGGTATTGTCATGGCCGGCGGAGGATCGCTTTTAAGAGGCTTCCCCGACCTGCTTTCGCAGGAAACCGAACTGCCGGTAAACCTTGCCGAAGATCCGCTGACCTGCGTGGTCAGAGGCACCGGTAAATACCTGGAAGAGCTGGATAATATCCGCTCAGCCAAGAAAAGCATTGTTTAACTGCAGTCGCGAGTCTCGAGTGGGTAGTCTCGAAAACGTCAAAATCGCATTTGATTTTGTCGATACTCGAGACCCGATACTCGAGACTGCTGTTTGACTGTTCGGGGATTTAATGGAAGACTTGTTTCATACACGACGTGCCTCAAATCTCAGTTTCGCTTTTCTGCTGGCGCTGACCGTTTTTCTGCTTACCGCCCATCTAACCGGCTATATACACCTGCTTAAAAACTTCCTCTTTTATGTCATTTCCCCCGCGCCTGTAACGGCGTCAAAGGTAGTCATGTCTTCAAAGGATGTCGGTTCCACCATAAAGGAATTGGTGCGCGTTCATCAGGAGAATACCGCCCTGCGGAAAATGCTGCAGGATTACGAAAAACTGGACAGTGAATATCACGGGGCCCTTGAAGAGAATTCGAGATTGCGCGCGCTGGTGAAATTCCCCGCGCCGCCGGGCACAAAGCCGGTGTCCGCCAGGGTCAGCGGCAGGGAGCCGGAAAGCTGGTTCCAGTCGATCATCATCGATCGCGGTTCCGACGCGGGGATCGTGGTAGACGCGCCGGTTCTCGCCTGGCGCGGCTCAAAGCCGGTAGTGCTTGGGCGTGTCAGCGAAGTGCACGGTGATTCCTCCGAAATAGTGCTTCTTACCAACCCGCTGTTTTCCACACCGGCGCAGATACGGTCAACGGCTGAAGACGGTTTGCTGGAAGGCCAGAATTCACCGTACTTAAAAATGAATTATCTTTTGATCGAGGGAAAAGCTGCGATCGGCGACGAAGTGGTGACCAGCCCCTTAAGCTCGGTCTTCCCGCAGGGGATCGCGATAGGCACTATCCGAGATATCACACCGCTTGCGAACGAACCGTTCAAGTCCGCCGTCATAGAACCTGCCGTTAACATAAACAGCCTGCGGGAAGTTGTGGTGCTTATTGACCAGGGAAGTAAATAGCTATGAGAAACAAGATAGTTTTTTACCTCATTCTCTATTTCCTCGGCCTGGTATTGCAGTTCGGGTGGAGCCAATATTTGTCTTTCTGGGGACTGGCGCCGAATATTATTTTAATATTCGTCATATTTTCAGCTCTGACGGACGGACCCCTTGCAGGCCAGTGGATGGGTTTTTTATGGGGCATTTCCTGGGATGCGATGTCGGTGTCCATGTTCGGCGGCAGGGCCTTCGCTCTTACGGTGATAGGCTATTTGGCCGGTATGCTCAGCCGTCAGCTGGACGAGACCAAACCTTCCAGCCAGGGTGTGATCGTGCTCGCAGCGTCAGTGTTGTATACGCTGCTGCTCTGGGCGGCCTTCCAGGTTTTCAGCCCCGACCAGATACCCTTTAAACCAAATTACATAACTATCCTGCAGCCCTTTTATAATGTAATGCTTGCCCCGGTCATATTTGCCGCCGGGTGCCTGCTTTTATCAGGCATGCGCAGAGAAGAATAGCGGTAAGGATTTTTTATGGTCTGGCAGCAGGAACAAAGATTAGCATTTGAATTATTTCTCGAGCGTTACCGCCTGATACTGGGTCTTTTCGCGCTGGTATTCCTGTGTCTGCTGCTGCGGCTGTTCCATCTGCAGGTTGTGCAGGGCAGGCATTATGGGGAATTGTCCGAGCAGCAGCGTATCCAGCTGGTGCTGGAGCGCGCTCCCCGGGGCGTTATTCTGGATCGCAACGGCCAGGTGATCGTCGGTAACAAAACCGCTTTTGTGGCATTGTTCTATCCGTTCTCACAGGATAACCAGCCGCCCAAAGAGATGATAGAACGCCTTGCCGGAATGGTGGATGTACCCAACCTGGCGCACCGGCTTTCTCAGGGGTGGCGCACGGGCAGGGCGGTGCGGCTCGCCGAAAACATTTCTCGGGTGCAGATGCTGAAATTGCAGGAACAGCGCCTGGTCATGCCGGGCCTCTCCGTCGTGGAAGAGTCCCGCCGCGAGGCCCACGCGCCGGAAGCGAACGCTCATCTTGTCGGTTATCTGAACGAAGTGACAAAAAATGAGCTGGAAAACCTTTCTCCCGAAGGGTATAAGACCGGCGACTGGATAGGCCGCAGGGGGCTGGAAAAATCGTATGATCTTATGCTCAGGGGCCGCGATGGCGGCTGGCAGATAGAAGTAGACGCCTATGGCCGCCAGACTCGCCTGGTGCGCCATGTGCAGCCGCTGATAGGCAACACCCTTTATACAACCATTGATGAAGATATGCAGGTGGCCGCTGCCGAAGGCTTGAAAGCGACAACCACGGGCCGCGGCGCGGTCGTTGCGCTGGACCCCCGGACGGGCGCCGTAAGGGCGTTCGTGTCGTCGCCCGGCTTCGATCCGAATGTATCATTTACGTCAGAATTTGCCCATAATCTTATCGATAAGAAACTGCCGTTGTTCGACCGGGCCGTGCAGGGCCTGTACCCGCCGGGCTCGGTGTTCAAGCTGATCACATTCCTTGGCGCGGTGTCCGACAAAAAGATAAGCCCCGACCTTACGTTTGAATGCAACGGTTCCTTTAAGTACGGTAACAAGGTCTTTAAATGCTGGAAAAAAGGCGGCCATGGCCGGCTGAACATGATGGGCGCGCTGCAAAATTCCTGTAATGTGTATTTTTATCAGCTGGGCTTGCGCGTTGGCCAGGAATCTCTTATTAAGTACGCGCGTGATTTCGGTTTCGGCTCAGCGACCGGTATAGAATTGCCGTCGGAAAAAAGCGGTCTGGTTCCCAGCCCCGAGTGGAAAAAGAGGAAAATGTATGATAGCTGGCAGCAAGGTGACACCATTAACATGGCTATAGGCCAGGGCCCGTTGTGGGTAACACCCATACAGGTTGCCCAGCTGGTCGCCTCGGTATCAATGAACGGCGAAGTGTGGCAGCCGTACGTGGTGGATAAAGTAGTTTCACCCGCGAACGAACTGCTTTACCAGGCAAAGCCCAAAAAGAAGCGCACGGTGCAGGCGACACCCGAGGCCTGGCAGCTGCTGCACACCGCGATGCAGATGGTGATAAACGAAGGCACCGGCCACGCGGTGTACTTCACGGACATGAAGGTGGCCGGCAAGACCGGCACGGCGCAAAATCCCCAGGGCCAGGACCATTCCTGGATGGCCTGTTACGCTCCGGCCGATAATCCGGAGATAGCGGTAGCGGTGATCGTGGAGAACGGCGGCCACGGCGGCGTCGTGGCGGGCCCCATAGCGCGCAGCGTTCTGGAAGCCTACTTCAAGAGGTCCAAAGCAGCGCCGCCGCCGACCACTATAGACGACACCAATCAGAACGAACCGGAAGAAGATTAATTATGAAAGAATCTTTACTATATAAAACGAACGAAGACAAGCCGCTGCTCAGGCGCCTGGTGGAAAATATGGACTGGATCCTGCTGGGGGTGGTCTTATTCCTGCTTGGCACCGGCCTGATAAGCGTCTATTCGGCGACGCTCCGTTACGGCACGACCGGGTTTTTTACCCGTCAGGGAGCCTCTATCATCATGGGTCTGGTCGGCATGATGTTTTTAGCCGGTCTTAACTATCAGATGTTCACCCGCGCCGCCTATCCGCTGTATATTTTAGCCACCGGCATGCTCGTTGCGGTATTGATCTTCGGCTCGACGATCCGCGGCACCAAAGGCTGGTTCAACCTGGGCTATTTTGCTTTTCAACCGGTGGAGGTGACAAAGATATTGTTCGTACTGGTCGTCGCCGGATACCTGGATATGCGCTGGCGTGACCTGAAACGCTGGTCGACTTTTTTTGCCGTACTGGGACTGCTGCTCGGCCAAATCTTCCTGATCCTGCTGCAGCCGGATTTTTCCTCGTCGCTGGTGTACTTCCCGATAACGCTGGTCCTGTTATATGTTGCCGGTATTGAACCATTATATTTGCTCGGATTATGTCTTATCGGTGCGCTGGCGGCAGGCATACCATTGATGGCGACTTTCCTGCGGTTGCAGCCCGCCCTGCTGGCAAAGAGCCATGCGCTTTCATATATTGTCGCTGCGACGAACGGCGGTCTTCCGGCCGTTATTATTGTGCTCGGTGTTGTCGCTGCTTTCTTTATTATCTGGTGGTTCCTGAGGCAATTTCGCGTCGATGTTCCCATTATCTACGCGATCGCCCTTTCCCTGATATTCATAGGCGGTGTGACGGCTTCCGGCGGCGTGCAGCATTCGCTTAAAGAATACCAGCGCAAAAGGCTGATCGTCTTCCTTAACCCTGATATTGACGCGCTGGGTTCGGGTTATAATATCATTCAATCCAAGATCGCCATAGGCTCCGGCAGGCTGTTGGGGAAGGGTCTGTTCAGCGGCACGCAAAGCCAGCTCGGATTTCTTCCGGAACAGCATACCGATTTTATTTTTTCAGTCGTAGGCGAAGAAACCGGGTTTTTCTTCACCGCCTCTGTGATCATCTGCTATTTCATTTTAGTTTGGCGCGCTATGATAGTTGCCCGTGAAGCACGCGACCGGTTCGGCTCCCTTATCGCAATGGGTGTCGCAACGATCTTTACGTTTTACGGCATGATCAATATGGGCATGGTCATGGGCATGATGCCTTGCACGGGTATGCCGCTGCCGCTCTTATCGTACGGCGGTTCCTGTACCGTGTCGGCTTTGCTGGCGATAGGGCTGTTGTTTTCGGTTCACATACGTCGTTTTACGCATTAAATCGTAGGGGCGAATAATTATTCGCCCCTACAGATAAAGGAAAAAATGATAAAACCAGAAGAATTTTTGCCGTTAGTCCAGCGACCCAGCCGTTATATGGACCACGAATTTAATGCGGTCCCAGCCAAACCGGACGCAGCCGTGAAAGTGGCGCTCTGTTTTCCGGATATGTATGAGATCGGCGCTTCCAACCTTGGCCTGGAAATACTGTATCATACCGTTAACCGGGTTCCTGATTTCTCGGCGGAAAGATGTTACTGCCCGGCCGCCGACCTTGAAGCCCTTATGCGCGCTCGCGGCATTCCGCTGCATTCGCTTGAGAGCAGTACGCCGTTGAAGCAGTTCGATATAGTAGGTTTTACCCTGCAATTCGAGTTGTGCGCCACCAATATCGTGAACATGTTGGACCTGTCCGGCATCCCGCTGCTTGCTAAAGACCGAGGTGTTGATCAGCCCCTGATTATCGGCGGCGGTCCGGTTACCGCCAACCCCGAACCGCTGGCGGATCTTTTCGACGCCTTCGTTCTAGGCGACGGGGAGTGTGCAATAATGGAGATAATTGCACAAGTTCGGAGACCGGAGTCCGGAGACCGGAGAGAACGGCGGGAACTGCTTAAGCAGCTTGCAAAAATACCGGGGGTGTACGTTCCTTCGCTTTATGATGTAAGCTACAATGCCGACGGCACGATAGCAGCTTTTGCCCCGAACGCCCCTGAGGCTGAAACCGTTATAAAAAAACGCGTGGAAAAACTGGACGATCTTTTCTTTCCCGCAAAACAAATCGTCCCTTTTGCGGAAACGGTGCACAACCGTCTGAATATTGAAATTGCGCGCGGATGTCCCGGACAGTGCCGGTTTTGTCAGGCGCAAAAGTATTATTTCCCCTGGCGTATGAGAACCCTTGAGCATGTGCAAAAGCTGGTAAGCGAAGGTTTGGAAGCTACCGGTTACGCCGAGGTTTCGTTCTCATCGCTCTCCTGCACGCAGTACAAATATCTTGAGCCGCTGCTTTCTTCGGTAAAAGAAAAATTTGGGAGAAAAAAGATCAGCGTTTCTCTGCCGTCGCTCCGCTGCGATCAGTTCTCGCTGAAGGTAGCCAGCACGCTGACGGAAGGGAAACGTAACAATCTTACCTTCGCGCCGGAAGCAGGTACGGACCGGCTGCGCAACATCATCGGCAAAGATCTTACGGGCACGGAGATCCGCGCCACGCTGGTGCTTGCCTATCAGTCCGGTTGGCGTCAGATAAAGCTGTACTTTATGGTGGGCCTGCCGTTTGAGACCGATCCGGATATTACCGGTATCCGAGACCTGGTGGTATCGCTGCGAAAAGCCGCGCCGCTTAACTTCGGCGTCACGCTCTCTCCTTTTGTTCCCAAGGCTCAGACGGCATTTCAGTGGGCGCCTATGGCAAAACCCGACTACCTGCTGGAAGTACTGCAAAAACTGGGCAAATCCATGCCGGCTTCCATCAAGAGCTACCATGTTGAAGCAAGCGTGCTGGAAGGCGTTTTCGCCCGCGGCGACCGCCGCCTGGGCACGGCGATAATCAAAGCGTGGGAACTGGGGTGCCGCTTTGACCAGTGGAAAGAACATCTGCGCAACGATCTTTGGCAGCAGGCATTTGCCGCTACCGGGATAGATACTGCATTCTATCTTTACCGCGAGCGCGGCGAAAATGAAATTCTGCCCTGGCAGCACCTGCAGTTCGGCCAGGAAAAAGCTTTGCTTTGGGCAGACCTGCAGGCGGCAAAGGCGTTAGCCGAAGCGCCGCAGGAAAGCGTGGCCAAACCGGTCGTCGTTTCTATCCCGGCGCTGCCGGTGCCGGGCATTTCGCCTTCGCCGAAACCCATACAGAAATTGCGCATGCGTTTTGCCCGTCAAGGGCTGGTACGTTTTATCTCTCATCTGGAGCAGATAGAGCTTTTCCGCCGGGCGGTGCGCCGCTGCGACCTGCCTATCGCCTTTACCAGCGGCTTTCACGCGCAGCCTAAAATGGCCTTCGGTCCGGCGATCTCGGTCGGCTATGAATCGGAAAGCGAGTATGCCGAGGTTGACCTGGTGAGCCATGTTGATCCCGCCCAGGTGCAGGCCCGCATGAGCGCGGCCCTGCCGAATGGTTTTACCATTTTAAGCGTGCGCAAGGTGCCGGTCTTCTTTCCCTCGGTAGATGCCCTTGCCAACGTTGCGGAATACCGCATAGGCCTTGAACTGGACAAACAAGCCATTGAAAAATTTCTGGCCGCCCCCGAGATAATAATTATCAAGGAAAAGAAGGGCAAAACCGAACGCATTGACGTAAAACCGCTTATCATCACGCTGGAAAGCGGCGCAGGGCAGACAAAATTAGTGCTGCGTTTTGGCCCGAAAAAGAACGTTAAACCGGAACGCATAATAGCTTTAATAGCAAACCTGTCGGACGACCAGGCAAAGATGCTGCCGATAACACGGCTGAGATTACTGGTTGAAAAACGCGACAATACTTTAACTGAACCATGAAACATGGCCTGGACAACAGTATAGACCAGGTGGACTGTGTGGACGCACGTCCGTATCGTCCGTGAAGTCCGCTTAGTCCGTGATGTTAATAAATTTTGATGCAAGGGGTTTTACATGAAGAAAGAGATAATAGTAAATCGTACTAACGAAGAGACCAGGGTCGCTATTTTGGAAGACGGCGTGCTGATGGACTTGTTCATCGAACGTCGCGAGTCCGAGAAGATCGTGGGCAATATTTATAAGGGCAAAGTCAACGCGGTGCTGCCGGGAATATCCAGTTCCTTCGTCAATATCGGCCTGGAAAAGAACGCCTATCTGTTCGTCGATGACGTGATGAGCGAAGGTCACGAACGCAAGATTGAAAAGATGATCGCCAAGAATCAGGACATTATAGTCCAGATAGACAAAGAGCCCATCAGCACCAAGGGCGCGAAAACCACTATGGATGTCTCTCTGCCGGGACGGCTGCTGGTGTATATGCCTTTCAACGATCATATCGGCATCTCAAAGAATATTGAAGAGCGCGCGGAACGCGACCGCTTGAAAAAGATAATCGACGCCCACCGCCCCGAGCATGGCGGCTTTATTGTGCGCACCGAGGCCGAAGAGGCAACGGATGTGGAACTTAAGCGCGAGATGAAGTACCTTGAGCGCATGTGGCAATCAATTAAGGAAAACGCCGAAAAAGTTAAGCCGCCCGCGCTGCTGCACCGTGACCTGGGCGTGGTTTTCCAGACGGTACGCGATTATCTCAATGAAGAAGTTGAGATCATGCTGATAGATAATTTCGCGGAATTTAAAGAGGTGAAAGAGTTCGTTAAAATAGTTTCCCCGGAATACATCGAAAAGGTTCAGCATTACTCCGGCCGAACGCACATCTTTAAAGCCTTTAAGATCGATGAGGAGCTCAATAAGCTGTATGCCAGCCGCGTAGACCTGCCGTCCGGGGGATCGCTTATTATCCAGGAAGCCGAATCCCTGTGCGCTATAGATGTTAACACAGGCCGTTTTACCGGTAACAAAAGCCAGGAAGAAACAGTTACCATAAACAACCTTGAAGCCGCAAAATCCATAGCGCGTCAACTGCGCCTTCGCAGCATCGGCGGCATTATCGTCATAGATTTCATCGATATGAAGCACGCCAAGAATCGCCAGAAAGTGCTGGAAGCCCTGAGCGCCGCCTGCAAGGGCGACAAGGCCAAGATCAAGATCTGGCCCATAACCAAGCTCGGTCTGATAGAGATGACCAGGGAGCGCCGCAGGGAAAGCTTTTCAAAACTGATGAGCCAGGCCTGCCACGAATGCGGCGGCACCGGCCAGGTGGTTTCAGCCGAATCATTGTTCATTCAGGTGGTTCAGGAACTGCAGCAGATGAAGCTGGCCCATCACGCCGGCAAAGTGCGCCTGCGCCTTAACCCCGTTGTGGCGACCTACTTTAAAGAACGCATCGGCCGCCTGCAGCAGGCCGCCCACGAAAAAATAGAGGTTCAAAGCGGTCCCGAGGTGGAATGGTCGGAATACAATATTATTGTTGAGCAGTGACCCTGTTCGCATTTCACAAATATTTCACAATTGTTCCTGATAAGCTTCACAAGGCGATAGTACAATAGAGTACGGTTATCATTAACGCGCGAAAGGAACGTATGCTTAAACGAGCACTGCTTGTGGGCATTATTTGTCTTCAATTTGTGCGGCTTGCCTCGGCCCTGGCGTCTTTTGACGTTGTGGACCTGGGCGGCACGGCTGTGAATTTTATAGCCGCGGTTTCGCTGGTAGACCACAGCCTGCGCGACCAGCTGAACCCCGTTAAAACACTCCTTAATGTTTCCAAACACATGGCCGATACCACAGCACCTGTCGCGCCTGCCAAAAATGACAGCCGCCAACAGCCCCTGGAAACCAGCCTTATCGTATCACCCACACCCGAGCTGGTGAAATCGGATACGCCTATTAGCACGGGCGCAGGTGTTATTGCTCTACTAGTCACCTATATTGTTCTGCTGCTGATACGGAACCACCCGGAAGGCATGGTGATATGCCGCATCCGACATTTATTCTCGCGAGCCCGGGAAGGTATTTGCGCCTTCGCGGCAGGTAATTATTGTTTGTTCACGATATCTCCGTTGATCCGTCTCAGGGTTAACGGAGATTTTCTTTCCCAAGGGGTTGACCTTGCTTAATAACAATACTGTTATCAAAACGGTCGCCCGGATAGTACTGGCCGCATTCCTATATTCATTCGTGGTTTTTGAGCCGCTGTACGGCATTACCACCATGCAAAGCGAGTCCAAAGCCTCAGCCGAGCTTGCGGAGCAGCTGGATAAATTTGTTTTGCCGGCCAACAAAGGACGTATCAGCGATGGCTGCTACGTCAGTCCGGAGCGAACAGCTAACGGACAGGGTCAGTTACTCCGGTCTCCGGTCTCCGGTCTTCGGACTAAAAATGACCGTCTGGTCATTTTTATTCAAGACCTGCATTGCAATCCCGAGGTGCAACGAAACATTAACGACATCCTATCCTTCTTCGACACAAAATACGGCTTAAAAAAGATATTCGTGGAAGGGGCTCCCGCCGGCAAGGCTGATCTCTCGCTGTTTACCGGCATTAACAACCCTGCAATAAAAGAAAAAACCATTGAGTCTCTGTTAAGCGAAGGCTTGCTGAGCGGCGCGGTATACTACGGGGCAAAGAACAACAAAGATAATCTTTTTGGCCTTGAGCAGTGGAACCTGTACAAAGAGAATTCAAGCCGTATGTCCAGGCTGTTGTCCAGCAAGTCCAGCTCGTCCATGGTGTGCAGTGAACTTAATGCCATGCTGCAGCAGACCATGGGCCTTTATTCCTCCAGTCGGTTAAAAATTGAAGATTATAAAATTAAAAATTACGAAAAAAGTAATGACAAATACGACAAGTTTGCAAAGCTAGCCGAAAAGACAAGGGTATCCCTGTACCGCTATCCCAATCTACAGCGCCAAATAGAGGTTACAAAATTAAATACACATATTAGATTCAAGCGTCTGCCGCGAGATCTGCAGGTTTTTCTTAAAACAATGCAGGCGAAGCTGCCATACGGCGTATATCGCTCGATTGCCGACAAGCTGAACGATGAAGCCAGGGACGGCGAGTTTTACTTGAACCTTCAACAAACCGCCCAGGTATATGCACCTGACCTGTTAGAGAAATACGGCAATGTGGCAAACTTCCTGGAATACGTAAGGCTCAATTATTCGATAAACCCTGTCGCGTTGGTAGAAGAAGAAGCACGTTTCAAACAGGAAGTGTTGAGCGACAGCGCACAGACGCTTATTGACCATGAAATGGTATTTATGCAGGCCATGACGGATATGCTTAAGGGCTTTGTGAATCTTGGCATGACGCCTGCCGACTACGCATATTTTAAAGAACACGCCGAAGAATACAAAATAGACCTGATGAAGTACTACGGCGAAGAAAAGACCGCCGCGGTCCGCGCGCTTCTTGAAAACAAGGAGCTTTATGCATATTACGATGTGAATTTGCAGAGAAATGATGTATTTGTAAACGAACTTATGAAGAACTCCCCCTGCCCCTCTTTACCAACAAGAGGGGAGACAATGGAAGTCCTTCCCCTCTTGCGTTCAAGAGGGGATGAGAGGGGAGTTGGCGTTAGGGGAGTTAGGGCGTTTTCCGCAATTAACGAGTACGCAGAGGTCATTAAGCATCTCTCCGAATTCACCGAAATAGACGCCGTCGTAACCGGCGGCTTCCACACAGAGACCGCCAAAGCCCTTAAAGAACAGGGTATTTCCTATATAACCATTACCCCGAACGTAAGCAAAAAAACCGACGGCGGTTTGTACGAGCGCCTGATGGCTAATAAGCTTACGCTGAAAGACCTTGAAACCTCCGCCTTGTCGCCCGCATTAACCCAGCCCGAACATTTATACGTGATCGCAAAAATAGCGCTTGAAGAAAAAGGCATGACGCCTCAAATATTCATAGACCTGCTTGGCAAAGAAGCAGGCACCATGCCGGATGATGTTGCCGTAGAGAAAAGCGCTGACGGCAAAAAGATAACGCTGTTATTTAAAACCCTGAACAAAACTGTAACGTTCACCGTTGATGATAAAGGCAAGCTGGCCCTGGATAAAGCAAATTCTACGGGCTGGGCGCAGGGAACTGCCGGTGCGTATATCTCCGCCACCGAAACCTCAATGGAGCGCGCCTGCAGGGAAAACCCGGCGCTGAACGCGATAGCCACCACCAGCAAGGCGGGCTATGCCGCTGTTTATGTCCACGTATCCATGGAACTTTCCTGGCAATGGGAAACAGAACGCCTTGCCGAAGCGATAGCAGACTTTATATTGCACCCCTCCTCCGGCGAGCATCCCAAATACGATGCCTTCATGAACGCCCACGAAGGCGGCCCCACCCCCGCACGCATCGCCATAATGGATAAAATGGCAAACTATTGTTTCAACCTCAACGGCGAAGTGACGAACAGGGCAAAACTAATAGAAATGCACCGCACCCATAACACCGATAAAGCCGAATCAAACAGAGACAAAATCCAAAACGGTCTGCTCCCCGATGCGCTGACTACGGATAGTGGTTCGCATGGCACAGCTGGTAACCCGTATCAGGTCGTTAGGGAACTACTGCGGAACGCTAAGTTTGAGGAGAACTGGGGCGACCGGTCTTATAACAATATTGCCGTTCATAATGGCAGCGTTATATCTATTTATGAATCCACGCGGCCTAATAGCCCTATGGGTATAGCATTTGCAATAGTTGTTAATGGCCGGTCGGTCGTAACATTATTGGAAGACGGTACTGTCGCAGATGACCACCTTAAGTTTACCGAATTTTCATTGGATGAGTTGATCGAGATTATCAGACAAGGGCTGAGTGATAATTCAACTGCTCAAACCATTGAACGAATGAAGCAAGCGGAACAACGGCAGAAAGACGAAATCTACAAAACATGGAAGGAATCCGAGGAATATGCACAGAGGAAACAACAGCTGCTCAAAATGATCGCAAAAAATAACGTTATTCCGGGTATTGCAAAAGATAAAGTGAATATGAGGCTGTTTTTGGACGTTATATCAGTTGCAGTTCAGATAGTGGACAATGATCCTGAAGTAGTCATACCTGACTTGGAATGGCTGCAGCACCATAAGTCCAGATATGGCAGCTTGTGGATGATAAATCAAAGTTATTCGGATGAAAATGCCGAAAAAAAACTTGGTGCAAGAAAAAAACTTTGGTCAGGCATAGGCGCATTGCACAAAGCAGCGAACAGGAACAGAGAGAAACGTTCCTCGATGTAGATGGATACGCCAAATTCGGCGGTAACAGCATTGAGTTCGTTGAAAATTATGCCGAGCTGAGATTACCGATACAGGGTGATGCAGTAAGGTTCTGTTTATATCAGTCCAGATATTCTAACGAGACTAAAACTGATAAATTATTCAAAATATACGAAAAACTTCTGGAGAGAGAAATACCCGTTTCATTAACATTTGATGACAACGCATTTATAAGATCATATCTGAGGTTGCGTAATGATGATCCTGAAATTGCCGAAATAGCACAAAATGCGGATAAGCCTGTTGTCGCACCGTTGGAGCCTATCGGCTATACCTCCCCGGTGGATGCTTTTGTGGATATTATCCTTGGGCGTAACCTGGAACAGCGCAGGGATCTAAGGCAGCAGATCATCGAGAAAAGAGGAACTGACAACATCGTGCGCGGCAACATCCGCAAGGAGTTAGACGTTATAAGTACACAGTTGGGTGTTGAAAAGATCTCGCTGGATGAGCTGCGCAATGCGCTGGTGAAGGAAGCAAAGAAGAACACGCTGGCGGGGCGGCATCGTGATGCCGTGACCTGTTATTTCCACGCGCTGCGCTGCGTGCGCTACGATGAGTCCATTCAATCGTATACCCAATACCTTATCCACGGAGACGAGCACCTGGAGATCCGCAGAGGATTGTTGGAGGCGCTGAGGAACAGTGTCGCCGCGATGCCGCAAAAGGGTGTTACGGCATTTCAAACGATGTGGGCCTCGCCCAATCCGCCAATAGAAGAGTTTCTAGGCTGGGCGCAGCAATATACGAACTTGCCTGATCTGGACTTCTTTGTCGATTCCGGCGACGCCTTCTGGGCCGGCAATAGCCGTTATGATCAACTGAAAGAATCCTGCAAAATGCTCAGCTATCTTTCTTCCGGCTCGAATGGGTTTCTATCGGAAAAACAAGTCTATGACTATCTTAACAGCCGCCGGGTTCAGGGCACTCCCGATCTGAACCCGCAGCTGGTGGCGCAAATGTGGCGCAAGTATGCCGCGCTGAACCAGGACCGCCAGGACCCGGACATACTGAAAGTATTGTTCCTTTGTAACATTCTGGCCGACTATGCGCGCATCCTGTTGGGTAACGATGAGGAAGACGCCGCAGAAATACTGTTGCCGCTGCTGCAAAAGCTTCATATGAAAAAGGAAGACGTTGAAATGGTGCTTGCCGTTACCACCGGGCACCGCGACCTGCGCATGCTGCCCTATATCGCCGACGGCAGTTTGTCGGAAATTACCGACCGCCTTCGCACCCGCGAAATGCCGGAACAGGCACGAGAGCAATTGCCGCCTTTAACGACCGAGCCTGCGCTGTTTGCCCGCCTGAAAGAAGACTTCCAGGCGCCGGATGTTGCCGCCCGGCTTCAGGCTATGAATCGCACGGGCGAGCTGGCCGCCTCGATGTCCTACCTGCAGCCGCTGTCGCGCGAAAAATATAACGGTTCCAGCATCCTGGATCATTGCATCCTGTTGAATGTTTTCATGGACCAGTTCGACCGTCGTGATTATGCCTCCTTCGAGCGGCTGCGCGCCGGCAAGGAAGTGATCGAGGAAAACGGCGAGTTCTCTCAGTTCTGCAATGCATTACAACACACGAAAGAGTATATGAAAAAAACCGGTATCGCCGACCCTATGGCGCTTATCAACATGATAACCTTCTTCCACGACGTAGGAGATATGTACGATTACGGCGATCATACCCTGCGCGGCTCGCTGTTGGTGCCGGCTGTCTTTAAGGCTTTCGGCATTCATGATCAGCGCCAGCAGAAATGGGCTTCCTTCATTATTCGCTACCATGCCGAGTTCGGCGGCATCGGCCTTGGCGAGCGGGTGGGCAAAACTATTCGTGACGCGCTCAGCAATTCGACGATCCCGAAGAGCGGCAGATGCTGCAGGAACTACTTATGGTGTTAACCGCCGCCGATATCCTTGCCTACCGTGATGGTAGTTTGTTTACCGAGAGCAAGGCGCGTTCCTGGCGGGACTGATGCAGCTTTGATCCCTGGACGCCTTCGACGCCAACTTCTTTGATTACCGCCTGAAATCTTTCTGCAGCAGTAAAGACGGTATAGTCGATATCGCGCGCCATGAGACGCTCACCAGTATCATGCAGGCCCGCCAGGCAGCCGATCCCGCCGCTTTCGCTCAGTTCAAATCTTTCGTCAATACCATGATAACGGAATACGGAAAGAACGTCTTTGCCAGCTTGCCGGTGGATGAGATCGTGGTCATGCTCGACCTGTTCAACCAGATACACCGCCTGTCCGGCGGCAAAGTAACGAACATTAATTTCACGTCGTCGCGCAGCATCGGACCGCTCAGCCGGCAGTGCCTGGGCGAGCTGGTAAAAGAAGATGACATCGTCCGTATCGCCGGCATGACGAGCCTTGGCGACCTTCAGAGCTACCTTGAAGAGAAGGGCTTGAGCATAGCGGTGCGCAATGATACCTGTATTATTGATAACCGTTTCCTTATAAACATTAACCGTTATTTTAAGATCGCCGCCATGCGCGCCTTCCTGTATTACGGTTCTCGCGGCAGGGGCACGCTGGCTGATGCGGATATCAGTGATTTCCTCTACATTTCCGACCTCGGCAGCATTCAGGAATTGCGCAAACTGCAGCGGTACTGGCCGCTGGCGCGCCTCTATTACGGTTTTCTGGGACGCATTGTTGACCCGAAAAAGCGTATGCAGCTGCATGATGCCATCACGCGGCTCGGCGATTTTAACGGTACGCCAGAGGAAGCGGTTCTTCAAATGGCCGACGCCCTTGCGCCGGGCGATCCGGGTTACCAGGAAGTGCGCGACACATTGCGCCAGATAAGACGTCAGGGCGATATGCCGCTGCTGCTCGAGTGGCTGTCGCTTAAAACGGTTCGGCTTAGATATATGGTAAACAAAGCTGGCTTCTCACCCGCTGGTTTCGTAAAATTTGCTTACGCGCAGGCCCTTCTCTGGGAGAAGGAAGGTAAACGGCAGACGACTTTCTTCTTCGAAGGTGAGTTGGCCAAGCCAAATCCCGCCGCAGGCACACAGTTCGGAAATGTCCGGTGTAGAAGAGATCAAAGCGGCCTCGCTTCGCCTAGACAGTTTTGGATTTGTCGAACATATCCTGGGTCTTTCCATGCCGAAAGGCTACAGTGTTCGCCAGGATTCAGTTGTTATCAACCTGCTGCGCAATTCGTGGGCGCAGCCGGAAGAAGCCGTTCAGGCCGCGGTTTCCAGGCGAAAACGAGACGCTTGCGGCCCTTGAAGGCGGTATCAGTGATAATGTTGAGAGCGAGCCCTTCCGTAAGTTTATTGATGGTCACCGCACCCCTGAAATGAGCCCCGAACAATGGCAGGCGGTGCGCGCAACGCTGGTGCGCGGTATGCAATGGATAAAGAGAGCATGGTGGATATGATCGCAGGATGGAACCCTATAGTTACAAACATCTCCGTGCTTCAACGGATAGCTGGGGTTCTTGCGGCAAAGGTACTGGAACAGGAAGAC
>CAWCNJ010000004.1:0-429623 GCA_963796955.1 Endomicrobiales bacterium | reverse complement strand
GAACGTCCACCCAGCAAACCCAATTCGCCGTATTGCATCCCGAGATTACGGCGGGATTTTCGAAAAGAAAGCTCACATCATCGCTATACGCCGTTACCGCGTTACCCATACCGGCCGAACGGGCCCCGAATATATCCCGGGCCCGCGCCATGGACAAATAGCACACGACACAAAGCATGTCGCGACGACTTTGATCTTCATTTGAATGATATCCCGTTTATATCATGACCGCCGGGGTGTCTCCCTGCTGGGTTACCACGATGCGCATTTCCGAGACGTTGCCGATATCAAAAACACCGTTTGTCTTGGCCCTTCCAGCGTAAACGACATGGGAAAACTGACCTGTTCATGCACCCTTTGCTTCCCAGAGGGTAAAAGAAGGCGAGTATAGACTTCACCGTCCAGATCTACGAAAGACAGCTTTATTGTAAGCTGGGTTACATACGTAGAGACCTTCGATACGACTTTTGCCCAGACACGCATCGTAACACCCGCTGTAATCCTGATTGTCCAAGAACTTCCTGGCCCATAACTACGCGCGGAGACTTCGCGCCCGGATCGGGCGAGAACACGATGCTGAGCGCGCCATTGCCGGAGGCGACATTATTCGAACCTGTTTCAAGATCGACAACAGCCCTGCATTCGTTCGTTTGCAGCATATCCTGCGGGTACGTCAGGAACAGTTTCAACCGATTCGTCTCAAAATCATCGCCGGTAAACGCTTGCGACTGATAGTTGCTGTTCACTTCCATCAGCAGGTCCATATCCATCGCGAAGGGGTTGAAACCTTCCAGAGAGAAAAGGTACCAGGCCGAGGCCGCGATATCGATCTCATGTCCCAGGGAAAGGGCCGGAATGCCCATGGCATCAGCCCTGCGTTTTGAGACCACCATATTTTTTTCAAGGTTCAGGATAGCGCGGTGGTAGGCGGTCTTCTCGCCCCGCTCTATCAAAACCACGGCTTCCAGCGCCCGGGCATACAAGTCTTCCTGCGAAAAAAGATCGCGCCACTCTACCGGCAGGTCGGAAAATATCAACGCTCCCCACAGGTTCTCTACCAGGTTGCGTTCCGATTTTCCGGCGATCTTTCTGAACCCTTTCGTCTGAGCGTCCCAGTAATACCGCAACAAATATCTCTGGCAGCGAGCGCTTAAAAAGTCGGTTTTATTACCGACCAGATCATTATACGACAAAAAAACCGATGAAGCCAGCAGGTTGTCTGCGACATTAACATAGGCGAGCGGTTCTTTTCCGTAATACCCCGTTCCGATACCCCCCTCGTCGCCTTCCATATCCCCAAGTATCCTTGCAAGTTTTTTCGACAAGCCCAAAAAACTTCTGTCGCCGGTAACGCGCGTAAAGTAATTTACCGCCAGCATGATCCACAACTGATTTGAAGCAAATATCTCTTCCGAGGCCGGCGTACCGTCTAAATTATAGTAGCGGCAAAAACCTCTGAAATCCGAATCCCGGGACGCAATATCCGCAAAGTACCGCAGGATCTTTGTAGCCCGCGGCACATGCCCCCGCCGCAGAAACACGAGCGCAGATAGCGCCTCTTCTTCTACGGAAAAATTTGTTTTACCATCGCCGACTACGGGCCCCTCAGCCCTCTGATTAATGGCGAACCAGAAATAGATCGCGTCCGTATTATTAGTACCGGCACCCCTTGTGGACGCGCTATAACAAGAAGCGCTCAGCAGGCAGAGAGCAGTGAGCGAACAAATTATTCGTTTCATAGAGGCAAAGAGAATATAAATGAGCTTCCTTTGTTGAGTTCACTTTCTACGCGGATATTTCCGCCGTGGGCTTCTACGGCCATGCGGCAGAAGGTAAGGCCGAGGCCCGCGCCGGTGCGCAGTTTTGCTTCGGCGCGTTTTACCTGGACGAATTTTTCAAATATCTTGTCCAGATATTCTTTTGGCACGCCTACGCCGTCGTCGGAAACCGCGACCTCGTAGTATCCGGGCAGAGACTTCAGCCCAAGCCATATATGACCGCCGCCGGAGGTGTGGTGCAGGGCGTTGCTTATCAGGTTGTTTATCACCCGTTCCACAAGATTCCTGTCGGCTTGCACCGGCGCAGTCTTGACTGAGGATTCCACTGTTATAGTCTTACGCTCGGTCGCGGCGAGCGCTTCCAGCTGGGTGCGGCGATCGCTCAACACAGAGCGCAGATCGACATTCTCTTTGTGCAGATCCATTTTGCCTTCTTCCATTTTCGCGACGTCCAGAAGGTTTTGAATCATGCCCAGAAGATTCTCCGACGATTTTTTCGCGGTGTTGAGTATCACCTGCTGCTCTTCGCTCATATCGCCGAGCATACCGGATCCCAAAAAATCAAGGCTGCCCATGATGCCGCTAAGCGGGCTTTTAAGGTCGTGCACGATCATGCGCACCAAGTCCTCTCTCAGCTGGTTCAGTTGTTTAAGGCCCAGCGCCATCTTTTCAAAATTATGCGCCAGTTCCTCAATTTCATCGCCGGTATGGATGTCCAGCTTGATATCCAGTTTCCCCTGACTGATAAGATGGGCGCCGTCCTGCAGGATGGTTATCGGGCGCACGATACGCTGGACAATGCCATAACCGAGGAATGAAAACGCGGCTATCCAGATCAGCGTCCAGAACAATATGCCGCCGTACATCTTATATATAGGTCTGTATACCTCTTGCGACGGCATTTGAATAACGGCAGCCCAGCCGAGCGCAGGCATCGCCTCGTATAATGCTACCACTTTGCGGCCCCGCTCGTCCGTGTAACCGCTCCATTTTTCAGAGGCGGGCTCAGTTTTGTTTATGTAATCTTTAACGATCGGCAGGCTCGCGAAATTGCTGTGCGCCCAGACCCGTTCGGTATCCGGGTGTGCCAGCAAATTGCCTTTACGGTCGACCACAAACGCGTAACCCGATTCGCCGATCTTTACCTGCGAGATCCACTGCCAGACCTGGTCCAGCTCCATCCTGGCCACCAGCACGCCGGCTTTGTGTTCCAGGGGGATGGAAAGAATGATGTAGGGGTGGCGCTCGCCCGAGATCGCGATCTGGCCGGTATAACTCCTGCCGTACATGGCTTCCCTGAATTCCGGCCGCCCGGAACGGTTAACCAACGCTTTGGCCGGGGCTGAACCGCGTTGCACCTTCAGCGTCTCGCGGCCCTTGTTGTCCAGCACGGCCACCTCGGAGAAGGCTTCGCCTTGTCTGAGTATCGCCCGGCACGCTGCAAGCTGAGACTGTTTTTTTGAAGAACCGATATCGGCGTTGAATTTAAGCAACTGCTGATGTCGCTCCAGCTGCGTGGTGATACGGTCGGCGACGCGGCGCAGGGTCTCCTGCTGTTGGTAGAAAATAGATTCGGTAAGCGTCCTGCGGCTGACGGATGTTATGATAACGCTCAACAGCAGCGAAGGCAGCACGATCGCCGCTATTACCAGCGTGATTATTTTGTACCTGAGCGACAGACGGGTAAGGAACTGACGAAAAAAGACCCATCGGCATGCCGAAGGGTCTTTTAATGTATTCGTTTCAACGGTCGCTTCTTTATGCGCTACAGCCTTGATCATTATGTTCCCGTGCTTTTTTTGAATACTGATAATGCTCCGGCAGATGCTGCTGCACCAGCTCCAGCATCTCGTCGTCCGATATAACAGCCACGCGGCCGGCCGCGAATTGACCGTCTATCCATTCTTTTATCTTCGCCACGCCGGGATCCGACTTGTCGAGTTTTTTGTCTTTCGGCAGATGCAGCTGGGTGTTAAGCCAGAAGGCTATGCCGGCAAGACCGGAACGGTCCGTAAGCGCAACGTCGGGGGCGCGGTTAAGTATGCCCTGGGTATCGAATACGTTATATATCTCTTCATCTTTAAGCAACCCATCGGCGTGGATACCGGCACGGGTGAGGTTGAAATGCGCACCGACGAACGGCTGCATGGGCGGCACCTTATAACCGATCTCGTTCTCAAAATAATCGGCGATCTCGGTGATGACCGAGAAATCCATACCCTGGCTGGCGCCCCTGAGCGCAGTATACTCAATAGCCAAAGCTTCAACCGGCGTATTGCCGGTGCGTTCGCCGATACCGAGCAGTGTACCGTTAATGGCACAACAGCCGTACAGCCAGGCGAACGTTGAGTTGGTAAGGCCGCGGTGGAAATCGTTGTGGCCGTGCCACTCCATCATTTCGCTTGGCACACCGGCGATCTGTGTCAGGCCGTGAATAATGCCGCTGACGTTCCTGGGCATAGCGGCGCCGGGGTAGGCAACGCCGAAACCAAGAGTGTCGCAGGCGCGAACCTTTACCGGTATTTTCGCTTCTTTTGAAAGTTTCATTAGCTCAGCGGCAAAAGGCACCACGAATCCGTAAAAATCGGCCCGCGTAATATCTTCAAAATGGCAACGCGGCCTGATACCTTCGTCCAAAGCCGCCCTCACTATATCAAGGTACATATCCAGAGCCTGACGACGAGTCTTTTTCAGCTTCAAAAAAATATGATAGTCGGAGCAGGAAGTTAGTATGCCGGTTTCCTTAAGGCCCATTTCCTTTACCAGCTTGAAATCACTTTTCGTCGCGCGTATCCAGGAAGTTATGCCCGGGAACTCGTAGCCGCGCTCCTGACATTTACGCACGGCAGCGCGGTCTTTATCCGAATAAAGGAAAAATTCCGTCTGACGGATAAGGCCCTTAGGCCCGCCGAGCCGGTGCATGTAATCGTAAAGCTGAACTATCTGTTCAACGGTAAAGGGCGAGAGGGCCTGCTGGCCGTCGCGAAAAGTCGTATCCGTTATCCAGATATCTTCAGGCGGGTTCATAGGCACTACGCGGTGGTTGAATGGGATCTTGGGAATGTCTGAATAAGGAAAGATATCACGGAAAAGGTTCGGCTCCGTCACATCCTGCAGCTCGTAGCGGAATTCTTCTGGTTCCAGCATGCGGCGATGTCCATTGTACCTGAGCACGTGCGGTCTCCTTAAAGCTAGACAGGGTAACAGCCGCCGCCGGCACACCGCGTTGCCGGCAACCTACTACCAGATCTGATGCAATTTATTGAATGATTATACAAAATATTAATCCGATTGCAAAGCCCCGGACATGATCCGGCCCGGCCGGTTTGACTTTTGATGATGTGATTTGCTAATATCTGTTCCTCACGGCAGGGTAGCTCAGTGGTAGAGCAGCGGACTCATAAGCCGTTGGTCGTGAGTTCAATCCTCACCCCTGCCATTCATTTCTTGTTCAACTTTCCTCGCGGCGCTGCAAATTTCTTGACATTGGCCGGGTAATTTCTTATACTTTACGGACTTATGCTGCAAAACGTCACGGCATCCCCGTGCATCGGGGCGTTTTAAAGCTGAATAATTGAAAGAGGATCACACGATGAAGATGACAAAATCATATTTGCCCAAGGCAAATGAGATCAAACGCAAGTGGCACGTAATTGACGGTGCAGATGTAGTGCTTGGCCGCCTTTCCACCAAAGCAGCGGATTTGCTGCGCGGAAAGCAGAAGGCCATATACACGCCCAATATTGATTGCGGCGACTTTGTATTGGTGCTCAACGCAGCTAAAATACGCCTTACCGGCGACAAACTGGAACAGAAGACCGACTACCGCCATTCCGGATATTCAGGCGGAGGCGTGCTTACCCAGTATAAGAAGCTTATGGCTGAGCAGCCGGAAAAAGCCGTTTTGAAAGCGGTTATGGGCATGCTGCCCGACAACCGCCTTGCGGCACGGCAGCTTACGCGTCTTAAGGTTTTCCGCGGCAGCGAACACACTCACGCGGCTCAGATAGCCGGCGAATCGAAATAGGAGTAATTTAAATGACCGAAACAGTTCCCGCAATAACAGCGACCGGCCGCCGCAAGAACGCCATAGCGCGCATCACCATGGTTTCCGGCAGCGGAAAGATAACATTCAACGACAAGTCCCTTGACGAATTTTTCGGCGGCAACGAGCGCCAGAAAAAACAAGTGACCAAACCCATAGACGTGTATGCCGCCGCAAAGGGTTATGACATTGACATTAACGCCACCGGCGGCGGAGTCACCGGACAGGCAGAAGCAGCGCGCCACGGCATAGCGAGGGCGATCATCGCTCTTGACCCTACGGCACGCCTTGCGCTTAAAAAAGAAGGTTTCCTTACACGCGATTCCCGCATGGTTGAACGTAAGAAACCCGGCAGGCCTAAAGCCCGCAAACGTTTCCAGTTCTCAAAACGCTAGACTATTACTATTTCCCTATATGCGGAGGCGTCCTTCTGGCCAGATGAACGGCCGCCAGATGGACGCTTTTCGCACATAAGGGTACGCAGCACGATTAAACATTAAAGGTAACGATCATGGACAACCGCTTTCCGGCAGCGCAAGGGCTTTACGATCCGCAGTACGAAAAAGATGCGTGCGGCGTAGGTTTCGTATGCAACATCAAAGGACAGAGATCCCACGACATTGTAAATAAAGGCCTGCAGATACTTGACCGCCTTACGCACCGCGGCGCAACGGGCGCGGATCCGAAAACCGGCGACGGCGCCGGCATACTTATACAAGTACCTCACGAGTTCTGCAAGAAAGCGGCGAAGGCGGAAGGTTTTGAGCTTCCCAAGGCCGGCAGCTACGGCACCGGGATCATTTTCCTTCCCAAAGACAAGAATGAATACCAGACCGTAAAAGATATATTCAAAAAGATCATCACCGACGAAGGCCAGACGCTGCTCGGCTGGCGCGCGGTTCCCGTAGACAACACGGACATCGGCAAGACCGCCCGTGAGACAGAGCCCGTTATTGAACAGATATTCATAGGCAGCACACTTCCTGAAAGCAAAGACCCCTTAACATTCGAACGCAAACTGTATGTGATACGCAAAAAAATAGAAAACGCCGTCAGAACTTCCACCATCACTCAAAAATCCTATTTCTATATTACCAATATATCAAGCCGAACCATGCTTTACAAAGGCCTTTTGATAACCTATCAGGTAGAAAAATTCTTCACGGACCTGAAAGATCCATCAATAGACAGCGCCATCTGCCTGGTGCATTCACGTTACTCCACCAATACCTTTCCCACCTGGGACCTTGCGCAGCCGTTCCGTTTCATAGCGCACAATGGAGAGATAAACACGCTCAGAGGCAACATTAACTGGATGCGCGCGCGCGAATCACTGCTGGCGCACCCGGATTTTAAAGATATTCAGGAACTTATGCCGGTCATCGTTCCGGGCGGTTCGGATTCGGCGGCCCTCGACAACGCTTTTGAACTGCTTTCGCTTACCGGCAGAAGCCTGCCCCATGCCATGATGATGCTTATTCCCTCTGCCTGGGAGCACAACGTTCAATTGGACGAAAAAGTCCGCGATTTTTATAAATACCATGCCTGCCTGACAGAGCCGTGGGACGGCCCCGCCGCCGTTGCTTTCACCGACGGCACGCGCATAGGAACGGTGCTGGACCGCAACGGCCTGCGACCGGCGCGCTACCTGATCACCAAGAACGGCACGGTGGTTATGTCCTCTGAAGTGGGCGTGCTGGATATAGCATTTAAAGACATCGCGAAGTCCGGGCGAATAGAGCCGGGCAAAATATTCTTTATAGATACCGAAGCCGGAAAAGTGATAGAAGACGCGGAAATTAAAAAACAACTGTCTGAAGAGCAGCCCTACGGCGCCTGGCTTGAAAAGCATCTTTTGGATTTTGACAAGCTGCCGGAAGTTGAAAATAAATCGACGGAAGCCTGCGACACCGTTTCATTAATGAAGGCCTTCGGCTATTCCCGGGAAGACCTGAAAACCATACTTAAGCCAATGGCCGAAACAGGCCAGGAACCCGTCGGCTCCATGGGCAACGACACACCGCTTGCCGTGCTTTCAAAAGCGCCCCAGCAGATGTTCTTCTATTTCAAGCAGTTGTTCGCACAGGTAACCAACCCGCCCATAGACCCGATACGCGAAGAATGCGTTATGAGCCTGCAGTGCTATCTGGGAACAGAAAAGAACCTGCTGAAAGAATCACCTGAAGCCTGCCACAAGCTGTACCTGAAGTACCCTATACTTACCAATAACGATCTAGCGAAGATCGCCGGCATCAACACCGCAGGCTTTAAGACCAAGGTCATCTCAACGCTTTTTGATTCTAAGAACGACAAAGATTTCATGAAGGCCCTGGACCGCATCTGCACACAGGCGGATTACGCGATAAAGGATGGATTTACTTTTATAATCCTTTCCGACCGAGGGACCAACGCGGAGCAAGCGGCTCTTCCCTCCCTGCTGGCGGTAGGGACCGTGCATCAGCATTTGGTAAAGAATTCCACCCGTTCAAGAGTGGGCCTGATCGTTGAAAGCGCTGAACCGCGCGAGGTACACCATTTCGCGGTGCTGTTCGGCTACGGGGCGAACCTTATAAACCCGTACCTGGCGTATGATACGCTGAAATATCTTATTAGTGAAGACGAGATCAAACTACCGTTTGAAAAAACCCAGCTTAACTATATGAAGTCCATATATAAAGGCATCCAAAAGATCCTGTCGAAAATGGGTATTTCGACGCTGCAAAGCTATACCGGCGCCCAGATATTTGAAGCTCTCGGCATCAGCAGTGAAGTGATCGAGCGCAGCTTTACCAATACCCCTTCGCGCATCGGCGGCGTTACCTTTGCCGATATCGCTTCGGAAACATTGGCACGCCACCGCAGCGCCTTCCCGGAACGCGGCGATTCCCAGAACACGCTGCGCAGCGGCGGCCAATATCAGTGGAAGCGCGACGGTGAATTCCATCTGTGGAACCCCGACAGCATCGCGGCATTGCAAGACGCTGTTTGGCACAATGACTATGAAAAATTCAAGCGCTTCCAAGACCTTATTAACGACCAAAGCGCCAACCCTACGACGCTGCGCAGCCTGTTGAAATTCAAGAAAACGAACGCGATACCCCTGGAACAGGTGGAGCCGCTGGAAACCATACTTAAGCGCTTTGCCACAGGCGCCATGAGCTTCGGCTCTATCAGCCGCGGCGCTCACGAAAGCATGGCGATAGCCATGAACAAACTGGGCGGCAAGTCTAATACCGGTGAAGGCGGCGAAGATCCTGAAAGGTTCAAAGTCCGCGCCAACGGCGACAACGCCCGCAGCGCTATCAAGCAGGTCGCCTCTGGCCGCTTCGGTGTTACCACCAATTATCTGGTGAACGCCGACGAGATACAGATAAAGATCGCCCAGGGCGCCAAACCCGGCGAAGGCGGACAGCTGCCCGGCCACAAGGTCAGCGTTACTATCGCCCGCACCCGTTATACCACACCCGGCGTTACGCTTATTTCCCCTCCCCCGCACCACGACATTTACTCTATTGAAGACCTTGCCCAGCTTATATACGATCTTAAGAACACCAATCCGAAAGCGCGCATCAGCGTGAAGCTGGTATCCGAGATCGGCGTAGGCACGGTAGCCGCGGGCGTAGCCAAAGGCCACGCGGACATGATACTTATTTCCGGCGGAGACGGCGGCACCGGGCGCATCGCCCCTGAGCTCCATTAAACACTGCGGCCTGCCCTGGGAGTTGGGCCTTTCGGAAACGCACCAGACGCTGGTCTTGAACGACCTGAGAAGCCGTGTGCGGTTGCAGACGGACGGCCAGATGCGCACCGCCCGCGACGTTGCCATAGCTGCCATGCTCGGTGCTGAAGAATATGGTTTTTGCACGGTCGCCCTTATTTCTCTCGGCTGCGTAATGCTGCGCCACTGCCACCTGAACAATTGTTCGCTCGGCGTAGCCACGCAGGACGAAGCCCTTGAGAAACGTTTTGGCGGCAAACCGGAATACGTTGTTACGCTGATGACCTTCATTGCCACCTCGTTACGGGAAACCATGGCACAGCTCGGCGTAAAAACGATGGATGAGCTGATCGGCCGCACCGACCTGCTTGAGGTTAACGACCTAATACTTCCTAAAAAAGCGCACGGTATAGATTTTTCAAAGATATTGTACAAACCTGCTTCCCCTTCCGGCGATAAGCCGTATTGCACTATGAAACAGGACCACAACATCGACGGCGTACTGGACCGCAAACTGATAGAACTGGCAAAACCGGCTATTGAAGAACAACTGCCGGTGAACCATACCTTGCCTATCACGAACGTAAACAGAACGACCGGCGCCATGCTCAGCGGCGCTATCTGCACAAGGCACGGCGATAACGGCCTGACCGAAGACCTGGTACGCTTTAAATTCAACGGCTACGCCGGACAAAGCTTCGGCGCCTGGCTTGCCAAAGGTGTAACCTTCGAGCTTGAAGGCATGGCCAACGATTACGTGGGCAAAGGAATTTCAGGCGGCAAGATAATAATATATCCGTCCAAAGAAGCCACGTATAAACCCGAAGAGAACATCCTGATCGGCAACACCACGTTCTACGGGGCTATTCGCGGCGAAGCCTATATCCGCGGCGTCGCAGGCGAACGTTTCTGCATCCGCAACTCCGGCTTGAATGCCGTTGTAGAGGGCCTGGGCGACCACGGCTGCGAATATATGACCGGCGGCAGGATAGTGGTACTCGGCAGCACCGGCCGCAATTTCGGCGCCGGCATGAGCGGCGGTATCGTCTACATCTATGACAAGCAGGGTGATTTTAAATATAAGTGCAATATGGAAATGGTAGAGCTGACCGTTCCTGACGAAGAAGATGCCGTGACCATACGCCATCTGCTTAACCAGCATTACCTGCACACCCAAAGCCCCATCGCACGCGGCGTACTGGACAATTTCAATGCGCAGATAAAACACTTCATTAAAGTTCTGCCGCTTGAATATAAACGCATTCTGGAACAACAGGCCCTGGAAAAGAAGCTGAACCTCGACCAGGGATCAGACTGAACAACAGACCGGAGTCCGAAGACCGGAGTCCGGAGAATGAAGCAAATGTGTTGTTGGATTTTACTCCGGACACCGGACTCCAAGCTCCGGACTAATTAAGGAAGATACATTATGGGCGATCCAAAAGGATTTTTGAAGGTTACCAGAGAGACATCTGACTATCGCCCCGTTTGCGAACGGGTTAAAGATTATAAGGATGTGGTGGCCGCACGCAGCGACGCCGCAAGTATTGAACAGGCGTCCCGATGCATGGACTGCGGCACACCGTTCTGCCACAGCGCCTGCCCGGTAGGTAATTATATACCGGAATGGAACGATCTGGTCTACCGCAAACAGTGGAAACAGGCCTACGAACTGCTTGCCGCCAACAATAATTTCCCGGAGTTCACGGGCCGGCTGTGCCCGGCGCTGTGCGAATACGCCTGCGTGCTTGGTATAAACGACGATGCCGTTACCATACGTGAAGATGAACTTGCCATTATTGAGCATGCCTTCAAAGCGGGCTATGTAACGTCTGACGCTCCCAAAGTGCGCACCGGCAAAAAGGTTGCCGTCGTGGGCTCAGGCCCCGCAGGTCTTGCGGCTGCCGACCAACTGAACAAGGCCGGACATACCGTAACGGTTTTCGAAAAAGATGAGCAGCCCGGCGGTATCCTGCGTTTCGGCATTCCCGACTTCAAAATTGAAAAATCAGTCGTTTCCCGGAGAATAGACCTCTTGAGGGACGCCGGCGTAACATTCACAACAAAAGTGAACGTCGGCGTTAATATGACCACCGATCAACTTTTGAAGAATTTCGACGCGATATGCCTGAGCGGCGGATCCAGAACCCCGCGCGATATGAAAATAGAAGGCCGGGAGCTGGACGGCATCTACTTTGCGATGGATTACCTTATGCAGACGAACCGCAAAATTTGCGGTGAGACCTTCTGTTACAGCGCCGATATCAACGCTAAAGGCAAGAAAGTGCTGGTCATAGGCGGCGGTGACACCGGATCGGACTGCGTCGGAACGGCAAACAGACAGGGTGCCTCCTGCGTTAAACAGATAGAAGTGATGCCGCAGCCTGGAGAAGTGCGTCCGGAAGGTCAGGATTGGCCGAAATATCCGACGCTGCTGAAAACGACCTCAAGCCATGAAGAAGGTGTCGATCGCCAGTGGGCCATTCTTACTAAAAAGTTTGAAGGCGCCAACGGCAAGGTGACTAAAGTCCACTGCGTTAAAGCAGATTTCTCGCAAAAAGATGCCAAGGGCAGCCCTGTCATGAAAGAAGTTGCGGGATCTGAATTCATAATAGAGGCAGATATCGTTGTTCTTGCAATAGGTTTTCTGCATCCCGAACACGGCGGTCTCATCAAGAACCTCGCGTTGGAGCTCGACGCCAGAGGCAACGTTAAAACCGATGAAAAATTCATGACTTCCGTTAAGAAGGTTTTCGCCGCCGGAGATATGAGAAGAGGCCAGTCTCTGGTAGTCTGGGCGATATCGGAAGGGCGCAAAGCGGCCCGTTTTATTGACGAATATCTGATGGGAAAGAGCTCGCTGCCTGTTATATAAGTAGTAGGAATTACAAAAACCATACAAAGAAAACCATGCTTACAAGCGTGGTTTTCTTTTTTTCATTGAAATAACAGTTCATTTTCCCCTTGACAAAGATAGATGCGTATGTTATATATAAAGTGAAAGTGATATAGAATTCAACCTAAAATTGAATATTTTACTTGTCTGAGACGATTAGCGTGTTGTAGTTCGTCAGGAGGAGACGCAATGAAGAAACCGGACGTGGTTAAAAAAGTTGCGGATTTCACAGGTTTAACTCTTGGAGACGCGAACAAGGCGATAAAAGCGCTGGTGCATGTTATCCAGGACAACCTTAAGACCGGCGAAGTCGTCTCCCTTTCCGGCCTGGGCTCGTTCCGCACCAAGGCACGCAAGGCGCGCCAGGGCAGAAATCCTAAAACCGGCGAGATCATTCCCGTCCCTCCCGGGAAAAAGGTCTCATTCAAGCCAACAACCACCTTACGCAAACTGATCCAGTAATTTGAAATAGCACCTATTTTCGACTCCTATGAGTGCATTCATGGGAGTTTTTTGTTATAATATGGCAACCATGGAAAAGATCAAGATACGCGGATTATTACATATAGCTGGAAGGATATTTTTCATTTGGGGTGTTTTCGTATCGTTGAAAGGCGTATGGGACGCTTTTATAGGGGAACCTGAGGCGAATTACTTTTCGCAGCACAAATGGGAGTTCGTTACCCGCCAGCAATGGTTCACCTGGTCGGGCTTTGAGATAGCATACGGCGCGGCCTGCATTTTAACCGCATTAATACTTTTTCACTACGCTAAAAGGCTGCCGCTGTTCATAGAACGTCAAACTACGCAAAAAACTTTATTATAGGATCCCTTAATGGAAAAAATTAGACCGTCCGACAAACTTGCCTCTCTGCCGCCGTATCTTTTCGCGCGCATTAACGCGCTTAAGATGGATGCTTACGCCAAGAAACTTGATGTGATCGACCTTGGCATGGGCAACCCCGATCTGCCGACGCCCGCGCACGTGGTAGACCGGCTGGTGGACACCGTAAAACATCACGCTAAAACACACCGTTACCCGCAGGCGAAAGGCATGCCCCGGTTCCGCAAGGCCGTCGCTACCTGGATGCTAAACCGGTTCAACGTAACACTGGATCCCGAAAAAGAGATCATCTCCCTGATCGGTTCAAAGGAAGGCGTGGCGCACCTGTGCATGGCCTACCTGAACCCGGGCGATACCGCGCTGGTCTGCAACCCCACGTACCCCGTGCATTTTAACGGTGTGGTGCTTGCCGGCGGCGTCGTGCACTCCGTGCCTCTTACAGAAGAGAACAAATTCCTGCCCGATTTTTCAAAGATACCGGAAAGCGCGGCAAAAAAAGCCAAGCTCATGTTCCTCAGCTACCCCAGCAACCCGACGACAGCCGTGGTCGAAGATATCGGGTTCCTCTACGAAGCCGTCGCCTTCGCCAAAAAGCATGAGATATTGCTGGTGTATGATAACGCCTATTCTGAGATCACGTTCGGCGATTACGTTGCCCCCTCTATCTTCGAGATACCCGGCGCCCGCGATATCGCTCTGGAATTCCACTCGACGTCTAAAACGTTCAACATGGCCGGCTGGCGCATCGGCTGGGCGTGCGGAGATCAAAAACTTCTGTACCCGATAGAAAAATTCAAGTCTTTCCTTGATTACGGCGCCCCAACGTTCATTCAGCTGGCCGCGGTCGCCGCCCTGGAAGGATCGCAGGATTGCGTGAAGGAACAATCAAAGATCTACGAGCACCGTGCTAAAATGATGGTGGACGGCCTTAACAAAATGGGCTGGCCCTGCACGATGACCAAAGGCACCATGTACCTGTGGCTTAAATTGCCGAAACAATTGTGCCACATGGACAGTATGACGTTCTCCGAGCTGCTGCTGAAAGAGACCGGTGTGGTGGTTTCCCCCGGTACCGGCTTCGGCGAATGCGGCGAAGGCTATATCCGCATGGCGCTGGTTACGCACGACAAGCGCTTCCACGACGTACTGCTGCGCCTGAAACAATTCATAAAAACTCACGGAAAATAGAAAAAAGGATAAGGATCTATAGATGACCAATTCAATAAAAGTGGGCTTGATAGGCTACGGCACTGTCGGCCAGGGTGTCGACAAGATCATTGAGGACAACGAAAAATGCATATCTGAAAGGATCGGCGTTCCCATAGAGATCGCCGGTATTTGCGACCTGCGCCCCGCGCCTGCAGGCCGTAAAGATATATTCACGAAACGTTATCAGGACCTGCTTGAAAACCCCGAAATAGAGATCATCGTCGAACTTATCGGCGGCTATGAGCCGGCCCGCACCATCATAATGGAATCGCTGAAAGCCGGCAAACACGTGGTTACCGCCAACAAAGCCGTGCTCGCGAAATATTGGGGAGAGGTTTTCACCGAGGCCACAAAACACCAGAAACTGGTCTATTTTGAAGCTTCCGTCGGCGGCGGCATACCCGTGATACAGGCCCTGAACGAAGGCCTCGCCGCTAACCGCATTGAGAAAATTACCGGCATCCTTAACGGCACAACCAATTTCATTCTCTCAGAAATGACGCATAACAAACTGGACTATGCAAAAGCCCTTGCCCGTGCCCAGAAATCGGGATTTGCGGAAGCAGACCCGGCATTCGACGTGGACGGCATAGACACCGCCCATAAGCTGGCAGTTCTTTCATCGCTCGCCTGGTCCACCTGGATCAAGATAGAGGATATTAAGACCACCGGCATCACCAGAATTTCCGACGAAGACGTAAAAGCGGCGCGCGAAGAATTCGGCCACGTTATAAAGCTGATAGGCTCCGCCGAGATGATGGACGGCCGGCTCGCCCTTTCCGTTGAACCCTGCCTGATCAGCGAGAAACATACCTTCGCCAACGTTGAAAAAGAATATAACGCCGTTTCCATAACCGGCGATTCCGTCGGCGATGTCATGCTCTACGGCAAAGGCGCGGGGCAGCTTGCCGCCGCCTCCGCCGTCGTCAGCGATATTATGTACCTGGCCCGCCACGTCGCGCACGGCACCGCCGGCATACTGCCCGATGTGACGTACAACCCGGCCAATAAAGTAAAATTCCTTCCGGCCGAAAAAATAGAATCCTGCTATTACCTGCGCTTTACCGTCGCGGACCAGCCGGGCGTGCTCGCCAAGATCGCCGGCATACTCGGCAAACACAAAGTCTCTATCGCGAGCGTCTATCAACGGGAAGGGCTCAACCCGGCCCGCAAAAAAGTCTCGGTGGTTATGCTCTCGCATATCGCGATGGAAGGCAATATCTCGAAAGCGATAAAAGAGATCGACAAACAAAATTTCACCAAAGAACCATCTATGAAATTGCGGGTCATCGCCTAGCATTTGCCGGGCGTTCTCCCGCATTTTTATGCAGTCATTGTCAACCACAACATTTTTAGAGGTTAACAACACATGACAGGATCAACAGCTTTAGCAGACAGGATCATTAACGGCCACCGCATCAGTGAGACCGAAGCAACAGCGCTCCTCAGCGCCGACTATGACGAGCTGTTATATCAGGCCAATCGCCTGCGTAAACACTTCAAAGGCAATGCCATCAACCTGTGCAGCATCATCAATGCCAAATCCGGCAGTTGTTCTGAAAACTGCCGTTATTGCGCCCAATCCTCCCATAATAAGACCTCTGTCGCCACCTACCCGCTTGTCGACGAAGAACAACTGGTCAAAGCCTGCACGCAGGCGGCCAATGCCGGCGCGAAATGTTTTGGCATCGTTACCAGCGGCCGCTCGTTGACCGATGATGAAACGGAGGTCGTCTGCAAGGCTCTCGACAAGATACAGCATCTTAAGATAGGTATCTCGGGCTCGCTCGGCGTTATGGATAAAGGATCCCTTGAAAAACTCAAATCACACGGCATGTACCGTTTTCACCACAACCTGGAAACAGCGCCCAGCTATTTCCCCTCCATTTGCACCTCCCACACGATCGACGATAAACTGCGCACGATCCGCCTGGCGAAAGAAGCAGGCCTGGAAATCTGCAGCGGCGGCATAATCGGTATGGGAGAAAACGCACAGCAGCGGGTGGAATTCGCTTTAACGCTCAGGGAGCTTGATGTTGATTCTATTCCCATTAACATACTCAACCCCATCGAAGGCACTCCTCTGGCGAACACCAGCCCCTTACCTGTCGCCGATATCCTGCGCACTGTCGCCATTTTCCGTTTCATCATGCCGGACAAGGACATCGCCGTTTGCGGCGGCAGGGAAACGAACCTGCGGGATTGCCTTTCCTGGATCTTTTACGCCGGCGCGAACGGCACCATGACCGGCGGCTATCTTACCACACCCGGACGCTCACCCAAAACCGATATTCAAATGATAACCGATCTTGGTTTAACAATAAATGAATAATGCGAAAACGGTCATTATTACCGGCGCAGCCCGGGGTATCGGCAGCTCTTTGGCTGAAACATTTGCCCGGACAGGATGGGCGGTAACGGTAAACTATCACACCTCGGCGGAACAGGCGGAAGCTCTCTGCCGGAAGATCAAGACGCTCGGCGGCACAGCGAAACCGTTTCAGGCGGATGTTTCGAATTCAAATACGGTACATAAAATGATAGAATCTGTTTTAGATGAGTACGGACGTATCGACGCCCTTATCAACAACGCCGGCGTATGCCATAATTCTTCCCTCTCAAGGATGGACGAGGCGCATTGGGACCTGGTAGTAGAGACAGACCTGAAGGGCCCCTGGAACATGATCCGCGCCTGCGCCCCGGCTATGATCTCTCAAAACTCCGGCAACATAATAAACATTGCTTCCATAGGCGGCATCAAAGGCATGGCGGGCTCGGCCAATTATGCCGCCGCGAAAGGCGCGCTTATTGAACTAAGCAGGCAAGCAGCTGTTGAGCTCGGTGAACACGGAATTAGCGTCAACTCCGTAATGCCCGGCTTTCACCTGTCCGGCATGGGCGCTCATGCCAGCGAAAATTATATAAAACAAAGCAGGGAAGACAGCGTACTCAAAACGACAACAGATATACACGAACTGGCACAGTTCGTAGTAATGCTGGCGTCAACAAAAACAATTTCGGGTCAAACTTTTAATTGGGATTCAAGGCTGTTGTAGTATGAGCGATTGCGAATGGTCGTAAAGGAAATTATGAACGAAGTAGCGATAACAGGTATTGGGATGGTGACGCCGCTTGGCATTGGCCGGGAAAAGACCTGGGCCGCGCTTACTGCCTCAGCGAGCGCCGTTAAGGATAATCCTCTTTTTCCGGGCATTGTTTCGGCCTCTGTCGAGGGTCTGTCTTTTCCCCCCGAACTGCGCCTGCTCTCCATGAGCTTTCTGGCGGCGGCTGAGGCCGTTGATGATGCAAAGATGAATTTGCATGAGATCGCGGCCGCCCGCATAGGATGCACCGTAAGCGCCAGCAAACCAAACTTAGCGAGTTCAGATGTCCGCAGTATCCCCTTTAATGAAGCCTACTATCCGGGCGCCGTCGGCGAACAGCTCTACAGAATATTGAAGCTGCGCGGCCCCCTGCGCTCTATCAGCGCCGCCTGCGCGACCGGAACACATTCCATAATGCTGGGCGCCCAGTGGATACGCGATGGTGTGTGCGATGTGGTTATCGCCGGCGCCGCGGAATCTTCCCTGCACCCGTTATACATAGCCGGCTTTAACAAGATGGGCGTGCTGGCAAAAGACCAGGTGCGGCCTTTTGACAGGAACCGCCAGGGTTTCGCCATAGGCGAAGGCGCCGGCATTTTGATACTGGAGAACAAACACCACGCCTTGCTGAGGGGCTCGAAGGTGTATGGCATACTTAACGGCTGGGCGATGGCTAACGATATCCATATGCCCTGCTCGTTCACACCGGATGGTACAAGCATCTCCGGCGCTATCAGCAACGCCCTTAAAATGACCGGCCAAACCACGGTGGACTATATTAACGCCCACGGCACCGCGACAACACAAAACGACCGGGCCGAATCACTGGCGATCAAACAGGCTTTTGGCGAGAACGCAGCGGGCATTTCCGTATCATCCACAAAGGCCGCGACCGGCCATCTGCTTGGCGCTTCGGGCGCCGTAGAGTTCGGCATTTCTTTGCTTGCCATGCGGGATAACACCATTCCCCCGACACTGAACCTGCATTTTGCCGACCCTGACTGCGATCTTGACTATACGCCGCACTTAAGCCGCCGCCGCGCCGTCACAACCGCTATGTCGCTCTCCTTCGGCTTCGGCGGCCAGATCGGCGTGCTGAGCGCGCGCAGACTTTGAGGCTATCCGTGCAAAACTTCATGCGCCAGGAATTGGAGCAGCTAAAACGATAGGATTGTACCGCACCCTTAGACACGCGCGACCGGCAGACATACATTTTTCCTCGAACGACTACCTGGGCCTTTCCCACCACCCCAAAATGATCGCTGCTGCTGTTGATGCCCTGCACACCTTCGGGACCGGCGGCACTTCTTCCCGCCTTATTTCCGGCACTATGGCGATACACCGGCAATTGGAAGAGGAACTGGCGGCCTTCAAATACACACCGGCGGCGCTGGTGTACCCCAGCGGTTATCAGGCGAACCTTGGCATAATCAGTTCTCTGTTCAACAGCGGCGATTGCATTATTATGGATCGCCTCGACCACGCATCCCTCTGGGACGGCGCGAAACTTTCGGGCGCCCGCATATTCCCGTACGCACATACCGACATGAACAGCCTTGAAAAAGTGCTCAAACGGGCCAAAGGCTATAAAAAGAAGGTTGTGATAACCGACACACTCTTTTCCATGGACGGCGACATGGCACCGCTTGATAGTATCGTCGAACTTGCTGCGATGTACGGGGCGTTGACCATGGTTGATGAAGCGCACGCCACCGGCCTTTTCGGGGCGAATGGCGCGGGCCTTGCGGAGCAGTTCAATCTCAGCGAAAAAATTGATATAATAATGGGAACGCTTTCCAAGGCAATAGGCTCGCAGGGAGCGTACGTCTGCGGTTCCACGGAACTTGTGGACTATCTGATCAACAAATCCCGTTCATTTATTTATACCACCGCCCTGGCTCCGGCGAACGCGGCAGCGGCGTTGAAAGCCATCGAGATAATCAAAACAGAACCGAATTTGAGAGCGCGGGTGCTTTCTAACGCTCGACGCGTACGAGAAGCTTTCACTCTCGCCGGTAAAAACATAGCCGGAAGCCAAAGCCAGATCATCCCCCTTATAACAGGGACCGCGGCGAGCGCGCAGGAGTTAGCCGGTTTGCTGCAAGAGCATACTATATACGCGCCGGCCATCCGGACGCCCACGGTGCCCGACGGCCAGTGCCGCATACGCTTTTCCGTAACCGCCGACCACACCGACGAACATATCGATACGTTGATAGGTCTGATCAAGGAGTAACCGTGCTATTTTCGATAGTGCTGCTGATCGTCAGCCTTCTTGCCATCCTTGCCGCCGCCGAGGGATTTACGAATTCGGTTGAGGCCCTTGGCAGAAAACTGGAATTGTCGCAGGCTGTTGTCGGCAGCGTGTTCGCGGCTGTCGGTACCGCCTTACCGGAAACCATATTGCCGCTCGTGGCCATACTGATGGACTCAAAAGAGACCAGCGATCAGATCGGTGTCGGCGCTATTCTCGGCGCCCCGTTCATGCTGTCAACGCTTACCACCTGCCTTGTCGGCGTGACCGCGCTGGTAACCTATTTATTAGGCCGCCGCAAATTTTCGTTGAACCTGGAATACAGATCCGTTCAAAGGGATCTGACGTTCTTTGTTATCCTGTACGGCTCAGCCGTTCTTCTTCCGATGGTACTCGGGCACTCCATAAAAATACCTTTGGCTGTTCTACTTATCCTTGGCTACGGCTACTACATTCACTTAACCGCGAAAGCCGACAGCGCGGATGTAGAGCATGACGGCAACCTGCACCTTAGCAATTTACTCGGGAAGTTAGGAATGGCCGAGCCCGAACACAGCCGGATGTGGCTGATAATAATCCAGGGAGTTTCCACCCTGGCTATCATGGTCGGCAGCGCCCAGGTTTTTGTAAACTCGATATCTGACGTTTGTGCTTATTTCGGTTTTGACCCGATGCTTTTCGCTTTGATCGTCGCACCCATTGCCACCGAGCTGCCTGAAAAATTCAACTCCATAACCTGGACACTGAAGAACAAAGACACGTTGGCGATGTGCAATATTACGGGAGCCATGGTATTTCAGGCGACGTTCCCCGTTTCAGTAGGATTGCTCCTTACCGACTGGCAGGTAAAAGGCCTTCCGTTGTTATCGGCGATAATAGCCCTTTCATCAGCGTTGATCATGTTGGCCGAAGTTAAATTCCGTAAAAAGTTATCACCTTACACAGCGCTTTTTCTGGGGCTGTTTTACCTGGGTTACATATCGACTATAATTATTTTTAGATAAGGTATCAATCTCGCTTAGCGGGATTTTGCGGTAAGGCAATTACAACAACAAGGGGTGCTCAATGTTCAAAGGGATTTTTGTTACGGGGACGGATACCGGGGTCGGCAAAACGTATATCGCGGCGGCTATCGCGGCTGCGTTAAAAGAATACGGCATACAGCCGGGGGTAATGAAGCCGATATCGTCCGGTGATAGATCGGACGCGAAGTCGTTGATAAAAGCCGCGGGAGTAGACGATTCTATTGAAGTAGTAAACCCGGTATTCCTTAAGTACCCGCTGGCGCCTATGGTGGCCGCGCGCATCGCCGGTCAGAAACTGGACCTTGGTAAAATATGGAAAGGTTTCGCGCTGCTGAAGAAAAAATATAAGTTCCTTATCGTTGAAGGGGCGGGCGGCATTATGGTGCCGGTCACCGAGAATACCTCCATGCTGCACCTTATAAAGAAACTTTACCTGCCGGTGGTTGTTGTCGGCAAACCCAACATCGGCACTATAAACCACACGCTTTTAACCGTCGAAAAACTGCGCCGCGAAAAAGTAAAGATCGCCGGCATTATACTCAGCGGCAGGAAAACTTCCACGCTGGCTGAAAAAACAAACCCGGAGATACTGAGAGAGCTCACCGGATTGCCGGTGCTCGAGGTTCCCGCCAAGGCAAAGATCAACCTGAAACAAAACTCCTGGCTGATAGGCTCATAACACATCCCCTGTGAATTCAAAAGAGATCGTAGCGCTCGACAAAAAATATAATTGGCACCCGTTCACCCAGATGGCCGATTGGGCGAAAGACGCGCCCTCCCCTGTTCTGGCCATAAGCCGTGCTAAAGGTATTTATCTTTACGACACTGACGGCAAAAGATATATAGACGGAGTTTCCTCTCTCTGGTGCAATCTGCTTGGCCACCGCCACCCTGCGATAACCAAGGCAATAAAAACACAGTTGGACAAGGTTGCGCACACCACGTTCCTTGGTCTTACGCACGAACCCGCCGCCGTACTTTCACAAATGCTCATTGCTATCGCGCCAAAAGGTTTTTCCCGAGTCTATTATTCCGACAACGGCTCTACCGCCGTTGAGATAGCTCTTAAAATGGCGTATCAGTATTGGCTGCAAACAGGCCACAAAGGTAAAACAACTTTTCTTGCCCTGCGCAACGCCTACCATGGCGACACGATCGGTGCCTCAGCCGTCGGCGGCATCGATATATACCACGCCAAATTCGGGCCGCTGTTCTTTAAAACACACTTTGCGCAGTCGCCTTACTGCCTGCGCTGCAAACACCAGGGGAATTGCAAGCATCAGTGCCTTCAGGACGTAGAAAGGATATTACAAACTAACGGAAGAAATATAGCAGCAGCTATTATTGAGCCGCTTATGCAAGCGGCAGGCGGTATGATAAAAATGCCTACGGGATATCTTAAGGCATTCGCCGCACTTTGCAGAAAATATGGAATATTGCTAATAGCCGATGAAGTGGCAACGGGTTTTGGTAGGACAGGAACATTGTTTGCCTGCCAGCAGGAAGGCGTTAAGCCCGATTTCATGTGCCTTTCAAAAGGCATCACGGGAGGCTACCTGCCTCTTGCCGTTACCCTGACCGATGAAAAGATATACCAAGGTTTTTTAGGATGTTACGAGGAATTTAAAACTTTTTTTCATGGCCACACATACACAGCAAATCCGCTTGCCTGCGCCGCTGCCATTGCAACCATCAACATCCTTAAGAAAGACAGAATTATTGAAAGCCTGCCGGCCAAGGTAGAACACCTGGGAAAGCAACTTACTTCACTTAAGGATTTGCCGAATGTCGTTGATGTAAGGCAAGTTGGTTTAATGGCTGGAATTGAACTTGCAAAGGACCGCATTACGCTGAAAGATTTCCCCGCTAAAGAAAGGATCGGTGCCCGTATCTGCGCAGCATGCCGCCCCAAAGGCCTTATCATCCGCCCCCTCGGCAATACCCTTGTGCTTATGCCACCAATAACCATTACCAATCCGGAAATATCCCGCATGGTCAATATCGTCAAAAAGAGCATCCTAGAAATCCTGAGCTAAGAGTCAACCCAGCAGAAAGACGTAACTATTGCAACATTTCAGAATCAGGAGCGATCGCAGAGCCTTCTGGGCGCTGGGGAGCGGGATGGTTCTTGGAATATTGTTGTTGCAGGGCACGCAGTTTTCTAAGCGCAGGGACAAACTTTGGGTTGTAGGCCAGGGCTTTGCGGTATAAACCAACTGACTGTTCCAGGTTACCCGATTTTTCAGATACCAGGCCGAGGTTGTAGTATGAAACCGGATAGGTTGGTTCGTTGTTTATCGCTTTTTCGAAATTCTCTTTTGCTTTTGGGAGGTCTTTTTCCCGCAGGTAGGCGACGCCGTTTAAATTATACAAACGGGTCTCGTATGGTGAGATCTTGGCGTCAAGCAGTCTGGTAATCAAGGCGTGGGCGGATTTGAAATCTTTGTTTTGTACCATGATGCCGGTGTAGGTCATGGCAGCATTCATTGGAAGGGCGTTATCGGCGACCAGGGTGGCCGGCGTAAGCGCTGTTCCTTTCAGGATATCGGCGGCTTTGGCTTTGTCGCGGCCGTATTCAGAGATCGAAAGACACAGCATGCCCAGAGTATCACCGGGTGCGCGCGCAAGGATGGTGCGGCCTTCCCGCAGAAATTGTGCCATGCGGCCCATCTGCAGATATACCCCCGCAATGCTGCGGTGAATGGCAGCGTTGCCGGTAATATCATAAATAAAGATGTTGCTGCCTATCACTTTTACCGGCTCGCGGTCTTTAAGGAAGGCGAACCAGTTGTGGTCGGGATAATTTAAGCCGACCAGGCTGGTGGCGGAAACGGCCCAGTATTCTTTCGCGGGGTTGTCGGAGTTTACGTGCATGAAGCGCTTATCGTCCTGCGCCAGGTCCAGGCCGTCGCAGCCCAGGTCCTGATAGGTAATGCCGTAGGAAGCGGGATCGGCGCTGCCGAAATATGAAAGCAGCAGTTCCGGCGAGCCGGTCTCGTTCAAATACTTCGCCAGGTCACCAACGTTCTCCCCCCAGTCCAGAGAAGAATCGACTAGATATTTATAGGCGTTGTCATTTTTTCCTATCAGCACGTTGAAATAAGATTGGTAGTGCGGGTGGACCAGAAAGTTTGAGACCAGCAGGGCGGCCAGCAAGGAACCCGCAAGTTCAAGGCGCATCTTCGGCTTGTAGCGCATGGCTGCTGCTATCAGCATAAAGGATAGCGGGTACACGGGCAATATATACCGGAGGCCGGCGTTCAAGCGGGAGTTGATACCTGTTATTAAGAAAGTAAGTATACCGGCGAAAATAATAATGACGGCATCTTCCTTATATGCCTTCTCGCGATAAATAAGGTAGAGGCTGTACCCCAGCAGCGCGAGCACCGGCAGCGGAGTTTTCAGCAAAAACGCGAGCGGAAAGTAATAGGAAAATCCCTCAAAAGAATATTTGCCGAGGGCGTAATAGAGCAGTTTGATGCCCGTTATGTGCATGGCGCTGTTGAACATACCGATAATAGCGGCGGGTTCCAGGAACTGGAATATTATTTCAAGCAGAAGGGCGCAGGTTATGGCGGCGTAGGCCGTAAATATAGCAGCCTGGCGGGGCGTAACTTTTTTATGTCGGAACATAAGCACCAACGCGACCGCGTATAAGGGAGCAAGCAAAACAAACGTGACCTTTGTGCAGATACCGAGGGTAAAGGCAGCAGCTATCAAGACAGTGTAGAGGCGGCCGGGCTTTTTCATGAACAGCAGCAATAGCGCGGTGTACACAACGGCAAGCACCGCGGCATGGATATCGTTGGTCGCGAGGACCGCCGAGGCCGCCAGGTTCGGACATAGAAAATATAATACCATAAATATCAGGGCGGGCTCCGCGCCGAAAAGGATCTTAAGCAGGAAGAACAACAAAATGCCGCCCGCAATATAGAGCGCCAGAGAACTGACGCGGCTATAGATAAGCAGTTTTTGAGCGGGTACCCTGTTCTCGTGCAGGAAGCGATAGCCGAAGGCGAAGGCGTTCGCGAAATAGCCGGGGCGGCCCTTCATCTCCATCTGAGGAGAAGGGCGGGGTATCTCAGGATCCAGCAAGCGCAGGGGCAGGGCGATCAGGTATTTATAAAGCGGCGGGTTGAAGATTATCTGCGGGTCCCAGGTGGCGTAATCGAAAGCGCCGTCTTTTACCAGCAGATAGGCAGAAGCTATTTTAAAGGGCTCGTCAAAGGTCGCGGATTGGCGCACCAACGGCACTACTAATCTGAAGCTGCTTGCCACGGCAAGAGCTAAAATAAATATAAAGATATTACGTTTGTTCATTTAACCTCTTTGGATGCTTGAACATCTTGAAGACCGGCGATAGCCTGCGCGTCGCCCGGCTTAAAGGCAAGGGCCGCAATGTAAGCCTTACGGGCGTTGGTAAGATCATGCGATCTTTCGTAGCGTACGCCAAGATCGTAATACGTCCGGTATTTTGCCTGCGAGGCCTCGACGGCGGACTTTCCGAACGGATCGGCTGGATCAAGACCTGCTATGACCCTGCCGCACCGCAGCAGATGCACCTGATGCCTGCTTTCGTAATAGATCTGCGCGATATGTTTATATGTGCTGACGTTGCCGGTTATGTCATAAACGAATATGGAGTTTCCAATGACCCTTATGGGTTTAAGTTCGTTCAGGAAATCGAACCAATGGTGGTTCGGGTAGTCAACGCCAATACGGCAGGTCGCCGAGACCGCAAGCAGTTCCCTTCTCGGGGTGTCGCTGTTGATCTGCCGGTACCGGGTATTATCATAGACTGCGTCCAAACCGTTGGATTCAAGGTTCTGATATTGAATACCGTAGTAGTTCGGGCTCGCGGTGCCAAAATATGAGAGCGTTAATTCCGGGCTGCCTTCGCTCTTCAGATATTCACCCAGCTCTTTCAGGTCCTGGCCCCAATCGACGGCTGAATCGGCGAAATATTTGTAGGCATTCTCATTTTTCCCAATCAGCAGATTGAAATAAGACTGGTAATGCGGATGTACCATAACGTTGGAAATAACGAGACACAGAAAAATAGCCGCCAGCTTTTTGTGATCTACTACTGAACGGTGCAGGACTATTGCGATGAACAGAAAGACAAGAGGATAAATGGGCAATATATAGCGTATACCCAGATCCAGCGTTGAAAATATCGAAACACCCGCCAAAAGCACTATCGCCAGGCCCGTTATCTCTGCAGCGGGTTCGCGGCATCCCTTTTTTGTCACGTACAAATACACGGCATAGGCGGCCGCGGCGAGCACGGGGAGCGGGGTTTTAAGCAGTATCGCCAGCGGGAAATAATACAGGAAGCCGCCGGTCGTGTACTGGCCGAGGAAATAGGACATCCGTGCGCCGGTCACCACATCCAGGGTTTCGTGTATCATGCCGTAGATCGCCGACGGGTCCATGAAAAGATAATTCGCTTCGATAATGAACAACAGGCAGCCAATGAGGATGGTACCGTATACCGCCAGTTCCGATGCTTTTGCCTTTCGCAGATAGAATTTAAAAAGGATGTAGGCGAACAACGGTATGAATATAAGCAGGGAGTATTTTGTGCAGACGCCAAGCCCCAGCGCGATCCCGGCAATAACGGCATTCTTACGGGATGGGTTTTCATATAGAGATATGGCTGCTATCACCACGGGTATGGCGAAGACTATGGCAAGAATGTCACTTGTCGCGACTGCGGCGGTGGCCGCGATATCAGGGCACAGAAAATACAAGACATTGCCGATAGCCGCGGCCGAAAGCCCGTATTTTCTATACAGAAAAAGAAAAAGAAATATCCCGCCTGATGCATATACACCCCAAACGCCCAGCCGGGTGTAGACCAGCATGGTATCAGCTGGCAACCGGTTGTTGAAAAGGAACCGATAACCGAACGGGAAGTGGTCTTTAAAAAACGCGGGATCCTGTGCGGCGAGTGCGGGCTCGGGCACGGGAATGGACGGGTTCAGCAACAGCAACGGCCATGAAATAAGGAACTTGGAAAAAGGAGGGCTGCGGTGGTCATACAGAAAATAGTGCTGTTTGAACTGAGCGTAACCTGCCCCGATCTTCACGCCCTCGTCAAAAGTGGCCGATTGTTTGAAAATAGGGGACAGAACTCTCAACGCGCAAAGCAACGACAACACCGACAGGATCGTTAATGCGACGCGTTTAGAGGTCATGTTTAAATTGTATCATTTATTATACCCACTCATCTACCGGCTGCAGGCGTGACAAACATCTAAAAATCAGGTAGAATATTTTCACTAACTCAACGGAGGACCTATGAAAAACGTTTTCGGCACTCTGAAGCTCGCTCTCACCCTTTGTTTCCTCGGCAGTACCGCCTTCGCGCAAATGACCCTGGACAAAACTTCCTATTCACCGAAAGAAGTTCAGTTCATGTCTACCGTTAGAGCAACGTACGCACAGAACCTGACATGGGCGAGAATCTTTGCCGTTGACCGCGTCGCGAACACGCCGGATACGGATAAAGCGAAGACGCGCCTGCTGGCAAGCCAGGACGAAATTGCGAACCTGATCAGAACCTATTACGGCGATGATACCGGAAACCAGGCCTCGATGCTTTTAAAGCAGAATGCGCAGACAATTGATGATTACGCCAACATGGTGCGCAGCGGCGGCGGCGATAAGACCCAGATCATTACCGCGTTTTACGACAATGCCACGGCATTGGCATCCCTGCTATGCCTGCAAAATATGTATTGGAACAAAGACGAGCTTACGGCTTCGTTAAAGAAATACGACGATCTGCTTATCGCTGAGATCAATCTGCAGTACCCTAACCCCGGCACGGTGGATGTGGCGGGCTTTGATGCGACCTTCAACCAGGCGATGAACGTGGCCGACACGATCTCGATCGGCACGCTGAAACAATTCCCGTCTAAATTCTGGTAAATCTCACTTCAGTAGATCGCGCCGAAGCTGATGTATACGGCTCCGGCGCCGGAATCCGTGCGCCGGGCCAGATCAAGCTTTATCAGCAGCGGAAAGGTTTCAATGACATAGGTGTTAAGCCTGAGACCTACGCCGTAACTGGCATACGTGTCGGTAAAACCAACGCCGGACAATCGGGCGTTATCCGGCCAGCCGCATCCACCGTCGGCAAAACCACTCCGTACAGACTTTTGCAGTAGAGATCCGGGAAAATATACCAGGCATGGTAGTTCAGGTTGTACGACAGCGGGAAGCGCAGTTCCACGTTGGCAACGGCCACACCCGTATCGGCCACCTTATCTGACAAACCGCGGATACGGTCGACGCCTCCCAGGCGGAACGTTCCGGCATTACGGCCAAAATTCTCCCCGGTGAATAAATTCGCCATAACAACACTTCCCCATCCGGCAGGAATATAGCCGGTTAACTGAGCGCTGTAATTTTGGTATTCAAGATCGCTTGAAACAGCATGTCCGGAATATTGTCCCAGGATCAACGCCTGAAAGCCCGAAGTTATTTCCAAATACGGCCCTTCAACGTTGGAATGAGAAAAACCGAGCGTAACATTGTTCTCCCTGGAATGCGCGTTCAGAGCCGGAGTGTGAGAATAGGTATCGCGCCGGTCGATCGTTGAAGCGCCGGTTAAAACACTTTGTTCGCGGTTAAGCGGATAATTGACCTGCAGGCCCTGACGGTCCTCGCTTATTCTATGAGAAAGCGCTTGATCGTCGTAATAGGCCTTGCCGTTGAACGTGAAATACACTTTGGGACGCCAGCGCAAATATGAATAGGTAAGGTCGTAGTTCAGGGAGTCCGCCGCACTGGTGTAGCTGACAAGGCCGGCCGCCTGATGGTTGCCGAGGTAATCGGAACCCTGAGCATAGGTGGCGGCGATAAAACCGTCTACCGAAGAATAGAAGGCGAACGGGAAGAACAGGTCAAGGGAAGCCTTGGTTTTGTAAGGCTTTGCGGCTTGCGCTGCAACGAAGGCAGGCACGGTCGTTGAAGCGCGCGCGACATCAAATGCGACGACTGCGCCGGCCGGCATCGGCGGTTGTTCAGCTAATAGCATCTCGTAAACATGCCGCTGCCCTCTGCGGTATGATGTGAACAATACCTTTTTCCCATCAGGCGAGACTTTCGGAGAAAAACACCCCCCGATAACTTTGGTAAGCCGCTGCGTCTCACCGTTCGAAAGATCTATGGTATACATATCTTTGACTCCGTCCTGGTCGGAGATAAAAGCAAGATGCTTCCCATCAGGAAAATAACAGGGCTGCGTTTCATCCCCGGGCATCGCCGTAAGCCAGCGCCTTTCCAGCGTCCCAAGGTTCAAAGCGCACAGGTCGTATTCGATACGTCCGCGCGCGTTCAGGCGTTCAGCAGCGAACACCAGCGTGCTGCCGTCAGGCGAAAGGGCGCAGTTCGTTTTGTCCATATAACCGTTCGTTAACTTTCGCAGAGAACCGTCTTTCAGAGAATACCCGTAGAGGTCTCTCATGCCGTCGGCAAGACCGGAGAAATATATTTTTTCCCCATCCCGGGAATAGCACAGGTCGGTTACCGAGTCGGTACCCGGGCGAAAGCTTCTGAGACCGCCGCTGTTGATCGAATACAGATAGATCTTGTCCCGCTGGGCATATTTCCCGGCGAAAGCGAGCGTGGTATTGTCCGGCGAGAACCTGACACAGCTTCCTTCCGTATAGATCGCTTCTTCTTTTATAGCACCGCTCTGCCGCCATAAACGCCGGGCGTTGCGGCCGTCACCGTCAGCCAGGTACAACTCCTGCGCGCCGTTATCATCGCCAAGCCAGGCGATATGTGCGCCGTCACCGGAATACACGGGACCGCTGTAAAAACGCGGATAGGGACCATCATTGGTAAGCCGCCGGCCGAAATGCTCCGGCTCGAACAATTGCGCTGATTGCGTCTTATAATAGTCCTCAAGGCTTTCACGGAACCGCCAGTCCAGAGTATTCAAGCCGATCCCGATAGCGTTTTTTAAGACCGGGTCTACCGCATAGGCGTCGTGAAAGAGCGTTAGTATGACGGCAAATTTTTCCTGTCCGTATTCACGGGCGATATAGCGCATCAACAGCTCGCTTTCCTTATAAGCCAGCGTTACCTGATGCGGCAGCAAATGATTGAAATTATGCAGGTCATCGAGGCTTAAAAGCCCGCCGGAGGTGGCGGCGTCGCGCACGATCATCTCTCTCAGCACCCAGTCCAGATCACCGCTGGTGTATTCCGCCAGCCCTTCCATAAGCCACGACGGGTACAGCACTGTCTTAAGCAGTCTGAAGGACTTCCAAAAACCGGTATACAGATATTCGAACTCCAGCTCGTGGGTGAATTCGTGGGCTATAACATGCTGCAGCGTGCGCTGGGAGCCGGTCTGGGCGATAAGGAACCGGTCTTTAAAGGCTTCGGTGACACCGCCGGTATTATCGGTAATATCGACGATATTAGAACCTTCAAAATCATTGTGGTTATTATACAGAAAGAACGGATATATTTGGGCAGGTTGTGTCGAAAGAATGATGGTGGAACGCTGCCAGGCGTCTTCAAGATAGCGGGAAACCACGGGTTCCAGAACGGTGCCGCCGGTGTCGTAGTGGTACAGATCAAAATGAGGTATTGCGCTGAGCCGCCAGCGGATATCGTGGGTGATGACTTTGTTTTGCGAATAAAGAAAGACGGGCAGCAAGGAAAGAAGGACAACGGCCAACAAAGGGCGGCGCAACAGGCTTTTCATGTCGCTCACAGACCGCGGATTTTTTAGAGACTATTCAGCTCCCGGGCAGGCTTCTCTTTTAGAGCAGCAACCGCAGCCGCCGCCATGACTATGGCCGCTTTTATGCTCGCCCGAAGAGGATGCGAACGTCGAGAACTGTTTTTCCAACTGCTTTCCGCCGCAGTGTTTGCACGAAGGCGTTTCACCGGCGGAAAGCAGCAACTCTATTTTTTTACCGCATGACATGCATACATATTCGAACAGGGGCATGCGGTTTGTTAATCCCCTTCCTCAGAATCGTCCCGCAGCATCTGGCCGAGCGTCGGGCGTTCGTCGGTGTTATTAGCGTACTTCTTTACCAGCGCCCGTTCCTGGTCGCGCTCATGCTTGCGCATGGAGATATCTATCTTATGGTCTTTCGTATCGCTTTTGATGACCTTCGCCTCTATCTTCTGGCCGACGGATAATGCTTCTGAAACGCTTTCCAGCCGTTTTTCACTGCTGATCTCGCCGATACGCAACAGCGCCTCTATGCCCGGCTCTAATTCTACAAAAGCGCCGAACTCGGTGATGCGCGTAACCACGCCTTCCACAGCCTTGCCTACCTTATATTTTTTGAATGGGTCTTCGTTAGCGTGCTTAAGGGAAAGCGATATCTTTTCGCTCTTGGGTTTTACTTCAAGAACGACCACTTCCACTTCTTCGCCAACCTTGACGACATCCTGCGGATGGTTTACTTTTTTCGTCCAGGACATATCGCCCACATGTATCAGGCCTTCTATCCCTTCAGGAAGCTTAACAAAAGCACCGAACGGCGCGAGATGGGTTATGGGACCTTTTACCCTGGTACCGGGAACATAATGCTTAAAGGCATCGTCCCACGGGTTTGAGTGCAGACGCTTAATGGAAAGAGAGATCTTTTCTTTCTCTTTGTCTATGCCGATGACCTTTACATCAACTTCCTGTCCCGGTTTGAACAGGTTCTTTACGTTGCGGGAATCTTCGTTCCATGAAATTTCAGAAACGTGCAAAAGGCCTTCAAGGCCCGGCTCAAGCGCCACAAATACACCGAAATCCGTGATAGAAGAAACGGTGCCCTTAACGACCACATCCACGGGGTAGCGCTCTTCGGCGGTTTCCCAGGGGCGGGCAGCCAGCTGCTTAAGGCCCAGGGAGATCTTGCCTTTCTCACGGTCTACGCGCAGCACCTTCACGCGCACGGTCTGTTTCGGCTTTAATATATCGGTAACTTTCGCGACCCTGAACCATGCAAGATCGCCGATGTGCAACAGGCCTTCGATACCGCCGATGTCGACAAAAGCGCCGAATTCGGTAATATTGGTAACCACACCGTCCAGAATGCTGCCTTCGACGAGGGTGGCCATGATCACACCGGCTTTTTCTTTGTGCTCTTTTTCAAGCAAGGTACGGCGGGAAAGCACGACGTTACGCTGTGTGCGGTTGAACTCTGCAACAGCAAAAGTGAATTTTTTACCCACATAACTATCCGGGTCCTTCGGCATGCGCAGTTCCAGCTGGGACGCCGGCAAAAAGGCTTCCACACCAATGTCGACGGTAAAACCGCCCTTGATCTTTCTCAGAATAGTGCCTTCTACCTGGGTGGCGGCTTTAAAAGCCGTATCCAGCGTATCCCATATCTCCTGATCGCGCACCTGACGGTAAGAAACGATAGCGTGGCCGAGATCCGGATCGTATTTTACATATCTGACATTCACACGGGCACCCGCCACGAATTCAGAGGGCATCGCCTTGGAGCCGAATTCCGATTTAGGGATCAGCCCCTCGGATTTAGTGCCCAGATCCACCATCACGCCCTCATCGCTGAAACTGATGATCGTGCCGGATATGACCTTGCCCTGTTCCATCGTTTTTTCAGGGCCAAGCAATTGTTCCATCGTCATCTCTTCATCGTTATCGATATCGTCATGCTTAATGTCTGTGTTTGCCATCGTACTGCTCCTTATATTTAAAAGTTCCCTTTAGCGGGGCGCGCACAAGTGCGCGAATACGACACTGAACATCCTTTATTATCCAATCCGGCGTAGAAGCTCCGGCCGTGATGCCTGTTATTATAGCATTTTTTAACCAGGCTGTTTTGAGTTCCGCAGCCGTTTCTATATGGTGCGTAGGAACATATTCGCGGGCTATCTCGGCAAGGCGCTGGGTGTTGCCGGAATTTTTCCCGCCTACCACGATCATGACATCAACTGTTTTTGCCAGGCGCCGCACATCGCTTTGCCGGTCTTCCGTCGCGCGACATATCGTGTTGTGCGCCTCGGCAAGGGGCCTGCGCCTGCGTATTTCCGCCATGATCTCTTTGAAATTTTCGGGGGACTGGGTCGTCTGGCAGACCACCCCGACCTGAGCGGCAAGGGATATCTTTTTAAGATCGGTCTTCTTTTCCACGACACGGCAATTGCCTTTCGCGTACGATACCAGGCCCACCACCTCGGGATGCGTTTTGTCCCCAACGATGATCACCTGGGAACCTTTCGCGAACAGGCGCTTCACAATTTCCTGGGCACGCTTAACGAACGGGCATGTCGCATCAACTACCGTCAGACAATTCTGTTTTAATTTTTCATTCAGGCCGGCGGGAATGCCGTGGGTCCGCACTATGATCGTCTCGTTCTTTAAACCCCGGGGCCGCTCCACCGCTTTAATACCCAGTGTTGAAAGCCTGTTTATTTCTTGAGGATTGTGAATTATAGGGCCGAGCGTATATATCTTTTCTTTACCGCGTACTGTCTTTTCCGCCAACTCTATAGCACGCCGTACCCCAAAACAAAACCCGGCGGTTTTCGCTGTCTTGATCTTAACCTGAGCCTTAACCCGCCGTTTATTGTCACGCAAGTTTTTTCACCGCTTCCAATACCTGTTCCGAGAACTTTTGATAATCGTCCTTGGTACATTCCCTGGGAGGATAGATCGGTTTCCCGAAAATGATCTTGATAGGCTTGAAACTGGAAAGACGGTCAGAGTTGATAACGCGCACCGGTATAGCAGGCACCTGCGCCATGCAGGCGAACATGCCGAGGCCCGGCCTCGCTTCTCTGAAACCTTCCGTTTTAGAGCGGCCCCCTTCTGGGAATATAAGCACGGGCATGCCGTCCTTCAGCAGTTTAAGCGCCTTGCGGAACGCGCCCATGTCCTGCGCTCCGCGCTTTACGGGAAAAGAATTCGTCCGGTGCATTATCCAGCCGAAAACCGGCACGTCAAAAAGTTCCTGTTTCGCCATAAAGAACATCGGGCGGTTAACCGCTGAGCCTACGATAGGCGGATCGGCAACGCTGCGGTGGTTGGGCGCTATTAAAACCCCGCCTGTTCTCGGGATATTCTCGATACCGATGATCTTGCGGCGCCAGATGGTAGAAGAAAGCAGCCAGAATATGAACCGGAAAAAAATAAAAACGAAATGCGACGGATGTTTGTTAGCCATTGTCTCTGCAGTCCTTGCAAATAGTTTTTAGTTTGGAATGAAATGAACTGAACGATGTGTTCACACATTCCACTTTCTGTACGGTAGTTTTTCCCTCGGCGATAAGGCCCGCGATAGCGGCTGTCATCGCGATGCGGTGATCGCCGCAGCTGTCTACCGTGATACCTTTCAGTTTTGTGGGGCCCGTTATGATAAGCCCGTCGGTCGTCTCGCCGACCGTTGCCCCCATCTTTTTAAGCATGACTGCTATGACCCGCAGCCGGTCGCTTTCCTTAACGCGCAATTCCTGGGCGCCGGAAATGACCGTGGTGCCCTTTGCCTGGGTCGCAAGCAAAGCCAGTATCGGTATTTCGTCAATAAGCCGGGGTATCAGAGACGCGCCGATCTTAACGGCTTTCAAATGAGACGATTCAAACAGGATATCTGCGGTCGGCTCGCCCGAGACGTTATATTTCTTCAATATGGTCATGCGCGCGTTCATGCGCTGCAGCACTTCGATGATGCCGTCCCTGGTCGGGTTAATACCGACGTTATAGAGGATGATCTTTGAATCCGGCACCAGCAGACCCGCGGCCATAAAGAACGCCGCCGATGAGATATCGCCCGGTACTTTGATCTTAAGGGGCTTTAGTTTGGCGGGGCCTTCTACTGAAACCGTAAGACCTTTGTCGGTAATGCGGGCGCCCTGCGCGGCAAGCATGCGTTCGGTATGGTCACGCGATTTTACCGGCTCTGTAACACTGGTAGTGCCTATAGCCTGCAATCCCGCGATCAGTATGGAAGACTTTACCTGAGCGCTGGCAACCTCGCTTTTCCAATCTATCGGCTTCAATTGCGGGTTGCCGGTTATGGTCAGCGGCAAAAAATTATCTTCCCGTGCGGTGAACGTGCAGCCCATGCGGCGCAGCGGTTCCATGATGCGCTTCATAGGGCGGCGGGAGAGGCTGTTATCGCCGATAAAAGTTACAGAAAAATCGCAGCCTGCCACTACGCCGCACAACATACGCACGGTCGTGCCCGAATTGCCGGCATCGATATCTTTTTTCGGCGCTTTCAGGCCTTTCAGACCGCGGCCGCTGATCAAAAGTCTACCCGGGGAACGGTCTATAACAACGCCCATCGCTTTAAAAGCGTTCAGGGTGCTGATGCAGTCTTCCGCCGCGAGATAATTTTCGATGACCGATTCACCTTCAGCCAGAGCGGCGAACATGATAGACCGGTGTGTGATGGATTTGTCCGGCGGGGTTAAAATTTCGCCGAAAACGTTGCTGACGGGAGTGATCGTCCATTCCATAAAATTTATCTACCTTGTACCTTTAAGCAGTTTAGAGCGGCATAAGTGGCCGTGCGTAAGAAGTTTTTTATGGGACGTTTTGGAAAACAATAGCGTTTTATTTTTTTTGAGCGCCGTTATCATATTGTCGATCGCAAGAGCGATCTGTTTTGCGTTCGAAGAACATATAGTTGCCCAGGCATCCGGGTCGGAATCGGCGACTCTGGTGAGATCCTTGAAAGACCCCGAAATTATCCTGGATACCTCGCCGTCATGATCCAGTTTTGAAGCCTGGGCGCAAAGCGCGTAAGCGAGTATATGCGGAAGGTGGCTGGTAACAGCGACTATCGTATCATGTGTCCGGGGAGAAAGCCATACGGGTATAGCTCCGGCATCCTTCCAGAGAGCTGCTACTACTGCCGCAGCTGTTTTGTTAGCCGGATCGATAACAACCGAACTATTGCAGAACAGCGAGCAGTCGGCGGCCGCTATACCCGATTTTTCCGCACCCGCCATGGGGTGAGCGCCGACGAATATTTTCCTTAAGGCCTTAGGCAAAGCGGCAAGAGCCTCTTTGGTCACATTCCCTTTTACGCTTCCGACGTCAGTAATAACCGCACCGGGCTTAATGAACGGTGCGATCGTGCCGACGATGGCGCCGATAGTATCAACCGGAGAGCACACAACAACAATATCAGCTTCGCGCACACCGGAAGAAATGTCGGTGAAAACCTCATCTATCGCGCCGCATTTTTTAGCCTGCGAGAGTTTTTGAGGATGGCGCCCGATACCGATAACGCGGTATTTGCAGGGCTTACGTTTTTTAAGCGCAAGGCCCAGTGAGCCGCCTATCAGTCCGACACCGATTATCGCAACAGTTGTCTTAGCGGACTTCATGATCAAATTTCCCGGCCAACTGCGGCGGCTATCAGCCGAAGTTCGTCCATCATGGTCTTGAATTGCGTTGGCAGCAGGCTTTGCGGTCCGTCCGAGAGGGCTTCTTCCGGGTTCGGGTGAACTTCAATGATAAGACCGTCCGCGCCAGCAGCCACGGCGGCTTTGGCCATGGTGGCTACGTGTTCGCGGATGCCGATGCCGTGAGAAGGGTCGACAACGACCGGCAAATGACTTAGTTTTTTCAGCACCGGTACAGCGTTCAGGTCCAGAGTGTTACGGGTCGAGTCTTCAAATGTGCGGATTCCGCGTTCGCACAGGATAACGTTATAGTTTCCCTGCGCCATGATATATTCGGCTGAAAGCAATAGCTCTTTGAGAGTCGTCGCCATGCCGCGTTTCAGCAGCACGGGCTTTTTCTGGCGGCCGGCTTCTTTCAGCAGATCGTAATTTTGCACGTTGCGGGCGCCTATCTGCAGCACATCGCAATATTTCGCCACCAGGCCTATCTGATCGACAGCCATCGCTTCGCTGATCGTCGCCAACCCCAGTTTCTTTTTTACGGCCGCGATATATTTCAGCGCTTTTTCGCCGTGGCCCTGAAAGGCGTAGGGAGAGCTGCGGGGCTTGAAGGCACCGCCGCGGAACATAGTCGCGCCCGCCTCCTTTATTAGACCGCCGGTGAGCAGGGAATTGTGCAGGGATTCTATCGCACAGGGCCCGGCCATAACGACTATTTTCTTGCCGCCGATCTCAACGCCCTTGGCGATCTTGATGACTGAATTATCTTTCTTGAACTCACGGCTTGCCAGCTTATACGGCTTTTCAATTTCACTGATATGGTCTACGACTTCCATCGCCTCGAACATCTCACGGTAGCGTTCAGCCCGCTCGCCGATCATGCCTATAACGGTCAGGTTGGCGCCCCGGGAAACATGCGGTGTGTACTTAAGCTTCTTGACCCGTGCTATAACTGCCTCAACCTTTTTTTTGTCGGCGCCTTTCTTCAGTGTTATGATCATGGTTACCGGCCTTCCTTAAAAAGCTGCTTTAGTTTTGAGATGAAGAACGCATTTTCCGACGGCAGGCCCACGCTCACCCGCACCCAGTCGGGCAGGCAATACTCGTCCATGGCCCTTACTATGACGCCTTTTTTCAACAGCAGCTTGAACAGCTCCGAACTGCCGTACGGCTTTGAGCGGAACAACATGAAATTTCCGGCAGAAGGGATATATTCTATGCCGAGCTTAAGGAACGCGCTGTACAAGACTTTTTTCTGTTGTTCAACCAGGCGTACGCTTTTGGTGACCTGGCCGCTGTCTTTAAGGCTGGCGACAGCCGCTGCCTGTGCCGCGGAATTAATATTGAATGGCGGCCGCACGCGGTCTATGAAACCCGCTATTTCGGAAGATGCGAAGCCGTAGCCGACGCGGATGCCCGCCAGGCCGTAAACTTTTGAGAACGTGCGCGTGATGACTAGATTCTGATACTGTTCCAGATATTCCATCGACTGAGGATAATCGGGGTTTATGCTCGAGAATTCATAATAAGCTTCATCCAGCACGACCAGCGGCGCGTGCGCGCCGAATTTTTTTGAAAGGCCTTTCAGGAACGCTTCCAATTCCCGCGCCGAATTATAGGTTCCGGTGGGATTATTGGGGTTCGCGATAAAAACAGCCTTCGTTCTTTTAGTAACGGCCTGCAGCATCGCAGGAAGATCGTGGCGGTAATTCTTCATGGGAACCGTCACTACCCTGCAGCCCATCAGGTCGCCCGCCATCTTATAACGGATAAAGGCGTATTGGGAGACCACTATTTCGTCGGTAGGTTTAAAGAACGTCTTGGCCAAAAGCTCTATTATTTCATCGGAACCGGCGCCCAGTATTATCTGCGACACGGGTATATCGAATTTTTCCGCGATAGCCTGCTTCAATAAAAAAGAATTCCCGTCAGGGTAAAAATAGCTTTCGCGTGCGGCATTCTTTATTGCCGTGATCGCGGCCCGGGAAGGACCAAGCGGATTTTCATTAGAAGCGAGCTTAACGACTTTCTTAAGACCCAGTTCCCGTTTGATCTGGGAAACAGGCCTGCCGGCGATATACGGCTCGAACTTGCTGCTTTCCGGCCTTACGTAGTCAGCTATCTTTATCTTATTCATTTATTTAATATCCGTTTCCTCAACCAATATGCCGTTAAGGTATATTCTTGCCCGGGCCGCACCCCGTGCATTGATCGGTATCTCTATTTTGCTGCCGGGCGCGCGTTCACCCTTGAATATCTCGGTTTCACCCGTATCGTCAAGCATGGTGATGCGTACTTTACGGGTTTCGCCGCCCTGGGGTATCTCGTAATAGAAATTACGCCCTATTGACGGTGCGTTGCCGGATGACTGGCCGGACGCTATCACTACCGAAACGGTGCCCCCCCCGGTTATTTCCTGATCTGGCGTGGGATTTTGGCGTAATACGGTGCCCGCGCCTGCGGTAGTAGATTTTTCTTCCGCTATCTGCAGGCTGATCTTGTTGGAGGAAGCCCACGACTTTGCCTCATCGATGCTTTTCCCTGAAAAATCCGGGACCAGCAGGGTGCCTTCCGGCGGGCGACCTGCTGAAACGACAAGGCTCACGATAGAATCTTTATCGGCGATCGCGCCGGGCTGCGGATCCTGTGATATAACATCGCCTTTTTCAACCTTGAGAGAAAAACGCGTTCCCTCTTCACCAAGGGCAAGCCCGGCCTGGCGAATAGCGATCTCGGCAGTCCGCACCGGCTGGCCGGTAAGCGAAGGGACGAACAGCACTTCTCCGCCGCGGCTGAGCGTGACCTTTATGATCTTACCTTCTTTCACCGTCATACCGGGCAGCGGGTTTTGGCGTATGATGGTGCCCGCCGGAAGGTTCTGAGCGAACTCGTCCCCTTCTTTTTTAATGCCCAGGTTCATGGAGGCGGTCATGGTCATCGCTTCGCCCAGGGATTTTCCCTTAAAGTCCGGCACCATCACATCCTTGCGGGAATGGACGATAGTGTCCATAACAAGGTCAACCGTAACGCCGCCCAATACCAGCACGACAGCGGCGATAATGCCAAGCCGCACCGTCTTAGGCTTAAAGAACGGCTTAAGCATTTATTTCCCCTTATTCAGCCACGGCATCATCGCGCGCAGCTTGCTGCCGACGACTTCAATAGGCTCTTCCTTGCAGACTTTGCGTGAATGTTTGAATTTAGGGCGGCCGAGGCGGTTCTCCAGCAGCCAGTCGTGCGCGAACTGTCCGGAAACGATATCGGCAAGCACTTTCTTCATTTCTTTGCGTGTCTCGTCGGTAATAATGCGTTTGCCGACTTTATATTCACCGTATTCCGCGGTATCTGAAACGGAATAATTCATGCGGTTGATGCCGCCTTCCCATATCAGGTCTATTATAAGCTTACACTCGTGCAGACATTCAAAGTACGCGATCTCAGGCTGGTAGCCGGCTTCAACAAGCGTTTCGAATCCGGCGCGGATCAGTTCAACAAGTCCGCCGCACAGTACCACCTGCTCGCCGAAAAGATCCGTCTCGGTCTCTTCAGAGAACGTTGTTTCAAGCACACCGCCGCGTGTTCCGCCGACGCCTTTGGCGAACGCAAGTGCCAGATCCTTGGCATTACCGGTCGCGTCGTTATGCACGGCTATAAGGCAGGGAACGCCCTTGCCTTCCTCATACTGGCGCCGCACAAGATGGCCGGGGCCCTTGGGAGCTATCATCACCACATTCGTATCCGCGGGCGGCTCTATCTGGAAGAAACGGATATTAAAACCATGAGAGAAGCTGACGGTGGCGCCTTTTTTCAAATTCGGCAATATGTCATTGCTCCAGATGCCCGCCTGTACTTCGTCGGGCAAAAGGATATGTATCCAATCCGCACCCTTGGTAGCATCAGCAGCGCTGACCGGCTTAAAACCGTCGGCGATCGCCTTCTTATAATTGTCGCCGCCTTCGCGCTGGCCGACAACAACGTTCAAGCCTGAATCACGCAGGTTCTGCGCCTGTGCATGGCCCTGTGAACCGTAACCGATCACCGCTATTTTTTTACCCTTAAGAAGATCCAGATTCGCATCTTTGTCATAATACATTTTGGCTGCCATTTTACTTCCTCCTGTTTTAACGTATATTACTTTAATTCAAAAACCTACATCTCGATCATTATCGTACATTCGGCTATCTTTCGCTTCGCATTTTCAGAACGACCCTCAGAGACTGCGTCTCATAACATGGGCCTCGAGAGGCGACACACACTGAAAATGCCCACCGAAAATAGCCTCGTGTACTCTATTTACTATTACCAAGCTTAGAACCTCTAGCCATGGCGATAACACCGGTGCGGGACATTTCTTTGATGCCGAAGGGCTTGAACAGCTCCATCAAAGCGTCAACTTTATCTTCCGTGCCCGTTATCTCTACTATTATAGAATCCTGGGCGACATCGATTATCTTCGCCCGAAAGACATCTACCATCTGCATAATCTCAGAGCGGTTATGTTTATCAACTTTCACTTTCAACAGAGCCAGGTCACGCTCAATGTGCTTGGTCTGTTGAAAGTCCAGCACCTTGATAACATCGACAAGTTTATTAAGCTGTTTTTCCACCTGCTCAAGTATGCGGTCGTCGCCCTGAACGATGATGGTCATGCGTGAAACATCAGGATTCTCCGTCTCACCGACTGAAAGCGAATCTATGTTAAAACCCCGCGCCGCGAACAATGTTGATATACGCGCAAGGACACCGAACTTATTTTCCACCAGGACTGATATGGTATGGCGCATTCTATTTCTCCTTATGCGAGGTTAGTTGTAAGAGTGACGATTTCATCCAGAGCGTGGCCGGCCGGCACCATGGGATAAACATTTTCCTGCTCTTCAACTATAAATTCCATAACAACCGTCTTGTTGAGTTTTAATGCCTTTTTCAATGACGAGATTACATCTTTTTTATCAGTGACACGCATACCCACCGCCCCGTAGGCCTCGGCAAGTTTCACGAAGTCCGGTATATAGCCCGGGCAGTCGGCGGTGCGCTTGTTGCAGCGGAACGGGCACTGGTCGTTCTTTTTCAGACAGACGGAAGAATAATGCTTGTCCCAGAACATCTCCTGCCACTGGCGCACCATGCCAAGATATGAATTGTTAAGTATAACTATTTTAACGTTCACCCCGTTAAGCACGGCGGTAGCCATTTCCTGAATGTTCATCTGAATGGAACCATCTCCCGCTATAACTATAACCTGCTCTTTAGGGTTGGCCATTTTCGCGCCTATACCGGCAGGAAATCCAAAACCCATGGTGCCAAGACCGCCTGAGCTCAAGAAATTCCTCGGCTTGCTGGCCTTATAGAATTGGGCCGCCCACATCTGATGCTGGCCCACCTCGGTAACGACTATCGCCTCGCCTTTTGTCAGTTCGCTGATCTGATCGATCACGTACTGCGGGCGCAGCCTGTTGTCTGTGTCTTTATATGTGAGAGGATGTGTCTTTTTCCAATTTGCGATGGTCTTCATCCACTCGGCATGCTTATTGTTGCGGACATCTTTAAGCAATTCTTTCAGTATGCCTTTTGCGTCTCCGACTATGGCAATATTTGCCACAATACTTTTAGAGATCGAGGTCGGGTCGATGTCAATATGGACTATTTTTGCCTTCGGTGCGAAAGCCGAGACCTTTCCGGTAACCCTGTCGTCAAACGGGCGCCTACGGCAATTATCAGATCGGAATTTTGTATGGCCATATTGGCGTAATATGTTCCGTGCATGCCCGGCATACCCAGATAAAGCGGCGACTGAGGCGGAAAAGCGCCGATCCCAAGTAACGTATTTGTAACCGGGATCTCAGCCTTGGCAGCCAGCTCGCATAACTCTTTTTCCGCACTGCTCGTAATAACTCCGCCGCCGATGTAGAGCACCGGGTGTTTCGCCTCGTTTATAGCCTGCGCGGCTTTTTTTATCTGTCCGGGATGTCCAACGAGATTCGGTTTATACGACCTGATATCGACTTTTTCTGGCCAAATGAATTCCGTAGAAGCCCGCTGAACGTCAGCGGGAATATCCACCAGGACGGGACCCGGCCTGCCGGTGGAAGCGATATGGTAAGCCTCGCGAATCGTACGCGCAAGGTCCTTAACATCTTTCACCAAGAAATTATGTTTTGTGACAGGGCGCGTTATGCCCGTCGTATCGGCTTCCTGAAAAGCATCGTTGCCGATCAATGTTGTCGGCACCTGTCCGGTAATAGCGACCATGGGTATAGAATCCATGTATGCCGTGCCAAGACCGGTAACAAGGTTTGTGGCGCCCGGCCCTGATGTGGCAAGACAAACGCCGACCCTGCCGGTCGAGCGTGAAAAACCGTCTGCCATATGGGCGGCGCCCTGTTCATGGCGCACCAGCACAAGGTTAAGCTTACTGCGGTATATTGCGTCAAATATCGGAATAACCTGGCCGCCCGGATAGCCAAAAACCATATCCGACCCTTCGCGCATAAGGCATTCCACCAGTATCTCTGCTCCTGTTTTTATCATTATACTTCTCCTGAATTATCCGAGTTTATGCGCCCGTGGGCGCCCAGCGGCGTTAACACGGTATTATTTGACAATGGCGCCCGTGCTCGCCGATGTTACCATCTTCTGGTATCGGCTCAGATAACCGGTGGTGAATTTCGGCGCAGGCGGCTTCCATTTGGCCATGCGCGCTTTTATCTCATCCGGCGTCAGCTCAACGTTCAGCTGGCGTTTATGTATATCTATTTTAATAATATCTCCGTCGCGTATAGCGGCGATAGGTCCGCCTTCCGCTGCTTCAGGCGAAATGTGGCCTATGCAGGGGCCCCTGGTGCCGCCTGAGAACCTGCCGTCAGTAATAAGTGCCACTGAATCGGCAAGGCCCATGCCCTGCAGCGTTGCCGTCGGGGCAAGCATCTCGCGCATACCCGGGCCGCCTTTGGGACCTTCGTAGCGTATAACCACGACATCGCCTTTCTTGACCTTTTTGCCAAGGATGGCGTTCATCGCTGTTTCTTCGGATTCAAAAACGCGGGCAGTGCCGGTAAAGACCATCATTTTTTCCGAGACTCCGCTTTGCTTCACTACGCAGCCATCTGGCGATATATTGCCCTTCAAAATGGCTATGCCGCCTTCTTTATGATACGGGTTCTTCGCGCGGATAACATCTGTATCAAGCACGGCTGCATTTTTTGCTATATCAAGTATATTTTTCCCGCTCACCGTAAGACCGGGCAGCAGTTTTGCCCTGAGCGCTGAAAGAACAGCCGGTATGCCGCCCGCGTAATCCAGGTCTTCCATGTAATGGTCTCCGGCGGGCTCCATGCAGGTTATATGTGGAGTCTTCTTAGACACCTTATCGAACATATCCAGTTCAAGTTTCACTCCGGCATCATGGGCGATAGCCGGCAAATGCAGAACGGTATTGGATGAACCGCCGAGTGCAACGTCTACCATAACGGCATTATGAAAGGCTTTTTCCGTCATTATCTTTCTTGGAGTAATATTTTCTTTTACGAGCTCAACAACGCGTATACCGGATTCATAGGCGATACGACGTTTTTTAGCCGAAACCGCAAGAGCCGTAGCGCAGCCGGGCAAGGACATACCCATGGTCTCGGTCAGGCAGGCCATTGTATTAGCCGTATAAAGACCCTGACAGGAACCTGCACCGGGGCAGGCCGCCATCTCAAGGGCGGTCAGCTCGGATCCCTTCATTTTTCCCGCCTGATACTGGCCGACAGCTTCGAAGGTATCGCGCACAAAGCTGCGGCGCTTGCCACCGTACCGGCCGGTCATCATGGGGCCGGCGGTAACGACGATCGTCGGAATATTCAGGCGCCCCGCGGCCATCAACATGCCCGGGGTTATCTTATCGCAATTGGTGAGCAGCACGAGGCCGTCAAGCGCATGAGCGTTAGCGACGGATTCAACCATGTCGGCAATTAGTTCGCGGCTGGGCAGGGAATAGTGCATGCCGCCGTGGCCCATAGCAATACCGTCGCAGATAGCGGGTGTTCCGAAAATAAATGGAACTCCGCCGCCGGCAGCGATGCCGCGTTCGATATAACGTTCAAGGTCGCGCATGCCTATGTGGCCCGGAACAAGGTCGGTAAAAGATGAGGCTATACCGATAAAAGGTTTGTTTATGTCACGATCTGATATACCAGTAGCATATATAAGGCAGCGGTTCGGCGCGCGTCGCGCCCCTTTCTTTATTGCATCGCTTCTCATGTAGCACCTCTTGTTTTTGTCATAGCTTCATCGCGAAATCCCGCCGCCAACGGCGTGTGTGCCTCACAGTGGCGGGATAAAAACTTTTAACTGTTACTTTTTCTTCTTTATTTTCTTTCCAATAAGTTTATATTCTACCGCATCAACTAAAGCTTTCCAAGAAGCATCTATCAAGTTCTCTGATACGCCGATCGTGCCCCAGGTGCTGTGCGCATCTTTTGATTCTATCAAAACGCGAACCTTGGCCGCTGTACCGGCGCCTGCATTTATAACACGAACTTTAAAGTCCATCAATGAAACATCGCCGATCTCGGGGTAGAATTTAAGCAGCGCTTTCCGCAGCGAGCTATCCAGCGCGTTCACCGGTCCGTCCCCTTCGGCGACGGTGTGCACGATATGGCCGTTAATATCCAGCTTAACGGTCGCTTCGGTAACTATTTCACCCCGGTCGTCTTTTTCAACGCTCACACGAAAACCTTTCAGGGTAAAGCTTGGTATATAGGTACCCAGAGCTTTTTTAGTCAGCAGTACAAAGGAACCATCGGCGTCTTCATACTGATAACCGTTGTTCTCCATTTCTTTTACGGCGCTTATTATTTTTTTTGCTGCCTGAGGATCTTTCTCAAAATCCAGATCCAGCTCTTTGGCCTTAAAGGAGACGTTGCTTTTCCCGGCCATCTCGCTGACCAGTATCCTGCGTTCATTGCCAACGCAGGCAGGGTCAAGGTGCTCGTAAGTCGCTGACAAGCGCGCTACTGCGGAAGCATGGATGCCGGCTTTATGAGCGAAGGCATTGCGCCCGACGTAGGGCTGGTTGTCGTTCGGGACGATATTGGCAACCTCATCCACATAATATGAAAGTTCAGTAAGCTGGCGCAATTTCTTTTCCGGAACGCAACCGTAACCAAGTTTTAACTGCAGCGCCGGTATTATAGAACAAAGGTTCGCATTACCACAGCGTTCGCCAAGCCCGTTTATGGTGCCCTGCACCATTGTGCAGCCTTCCTGAACGGCGACTATGGAGTTTGCTATGGCGCAATCGGAATCATTGTGTGTATGTATGCCAAGCTCCATTTCAGGAAAAGCCCTGCGCACTACACCAACAAGTTCCCTGATATCGCCCGGCAGCTTACCGCCGTTGGTCTCGCACAGCGTTAAATTAAAGGCGCCGGCGTCTGCCGCTGCCTTCAGTGTCGCCATGGCATAATCAGGGTTATCCAGATATCCGTCAAAAAAGTGCTCGGCGTCATAAACAACTTTCAGACCTTTCGAACGCAAATACGCGACGCTCTCCGAGATCATCTTTAAATTATCGTCAAGCGTCGAATGCAGGGCGTGTTCCACGTGCAAGGCCCACGTCTTTCCGAATATGCAGGCCACCTTTACCTTTGAAGCCACTATGGACTTCAAATTCGGATCGTTGTGCGCCTTGTTCGCCTTATGCCGCGTAGAACCGAATGCCACCAGTTTTGAATGACCGAATTTAATTTTGGCGGCTTCCCTGAAAAATTGTTCAACATTGGCGCTGGCCATCGGCCAGCCGCCTTCGATATAATCCATCCCGAAAGCATCAAGCGCCTTCGCGATCTTAAGTTTATCTTCGATGGAAAAAGATATCCCCGCGGATTGTGCACCATCCCGCAACGTCGTATCGAACAACTGTATTTTTTTCATTCTTATTTCTTTTTATCCAGGCCGTAGGCCTTATGCAGCGCTTTTACGGCGTCGTGGAGCTGATCTTCCCGGACTACGCAGGCTACTTTGATCTCGCTGGTGGAGATCATCTCTATGTTGATGCCTTCATCGGCAAGGGTCTCGAACATTTTTGCGGCAACGCCGGGGTGGCTGCGCATGCCTACGCCGATTATAGAGAGTTTTGCAACTTTATCCTCGCTCAGTATTTCTTTGGCGCCGAGCTCTTTTTGCGCTTTTTCAAGTATCGGCATGGCTTTTTTCAGCTCGCTGCGGTTTACCGTGAAGGAAATGTCGTTCGTGCGGTCGGCTGCGGCGGACTGTACTATCATGTCTACGTTGACGTTGCCTTTTGCCATCGCGCCGAACACCTTGGCGGCTATTCCGGGGCGGTCGGGCACTTCAACGATAGAGAGCTTAACCTGATTTTTATCGAACGCTATTGATGAAACGACGACTTCTTCCATATTCTTCCTCCGGGCGATCTCTTCTGTCGTTATTATTGTGCCGTTGTTGTCTGAGAACGTGGAACGTACATGTATCTCTATCCCGTATTTTTTACCTACCTCCACGCTGCGACCCTGCATTACCTGCGCGCCCTGGCCCGCCATCTCCAGCATTTCTTCGTAGGAAATGTAATTTATCTTTCTCGCTTCAGGCACAACGCGCGGGTCGGTCGTGTAAACGCCCTCAACGTCGGTATATATCTCGCACATGTCCGCCTTAAGGGCGGCGGCGAGCGCGACAGCGGTAAGGTCAGAGCCTCCGCGGCCGAGCGTCGTGATATCTTCATTAGGGTTCAAACCCTGGAAACCCGCTACTATGACTATATTTCCCTTCTTTAGTTCACGGTGCACCTTTGTCGGCACGATACTGGTAATGCGGGCTCTCGTGTGAGAGGCATCCGCGAAAATTCCCGCCTGCGGCCCCGTAAGGGATATCGCTTTGCCGCCGATGTGTTTAATGGCCATGGACAACAACGCTATAGAAACCTGTTCACCTGTGGCGAGCAGCATATCCATCTCACGTTCGTCGGGTGAATCCGTCACGCCCTCGGACATTGTTATCAGATCGTCGGTCATGTCGCCTGGTGCCGAAACCACTACGACGACTTTGTTACCGGCCTTCTTTTTGGCAATAACGCGCCCGGCCACGTGGCGAATTTTCTCCGCGTTCGCTACCGATGAACCACCGAACTTCATGACCACTAAAGGCATATGCTACCCTCACTTAAGCGTTTTTGAGTTTTCAGCAAAGTATCCTGCAGTTCCGCGTAGCTCTTTGTTACCGGAAATTGAGGAAAATCGTTTATCACGTTCTGGGGAGGTTTAAACAGTATCCCCGCGTGCGCCTCTGAAAGCATAGCCGTATCATTATAAGAATCGCCTGCGGCGATCACCTGGTACTTCAGGCTCTTGAAAGCTTTGACCGATTCGCGTTTGGCCTCTTTTTGCCTCAGACAGTAACCTGCTACCATACCGTTACTGTCGATCTCCAGTCGATGGCACAACAACATCGGGTAGCCAAGCTGGCGCATTAACGGCAAAGCAAATTCATCGAATGTATCTGATAATATCGCCACCTGAAAGCGCTCTCTAAGCCAGTTAATGAAATCCAGCGCCCCATCAAGCGGCTTCAACGTACCGATCACGTCCTGAATATCTTTCAGCTTAAGGTTATTTTCTTTCAGTATCTTTAAACGCTGTCTCATAAGAACATCATAATCAGGGATGTCCCTGGTCGTCGCCCGCAAGGAGGCAATCCCTGTTTTTTCAGAGAAAGCTATCCATATCTCAGGCACTAACACACCTTCAAGGTCTAAACACACTATATTCATACTTTTTCCCTTAAGGTGCTATGCATCTCGGGTATCTTTCGACTCGCATTTTCAGAACGGCCCTCTGAGACTGCGTCTCATGACGAGGGCCTCGAGAGGCGACACACTCTGAAAATGCTCCCCGAAAATACCCTCGTACATAGCGGTTTTTCGTTGACAGAACAGCAGTTGTTCTTAATGCGGCGTACACGAGGCTATTTTCGGGTGAACACTTTCAGAGTGTGTTGGTTCTAGAGGCCTCCGCTATGAGACGCAGTCTCAGGAGGCCGTTCTGAAAGTGTGAATCCGAAAGATGGCCGAAATGTACGACCGTTTCAATTTACTTCATCGCGCAAAATTCGCCGCACATCGTACAAACTTCCGCGCCTTCGCCTACTATAACTTCTTTTTCTTTATTGAATTTTATCGGGTCCAAAGCCAGCTTTCCCATGGCTTTCCAGTTGAAGGCCTTGCGGTGTTTTGAAAAGGTATCATCCCACTGACGGGCTTTCTGTCCATATTTAACAATGTCGGCAGCGTGTCCCGCTATACGGCTGGCGATCACTCCCTGATAAACATCGTCGGCGTTAGGCAGCCGCAGGTGCTCCGCGGGTGTAACGTAACACAAAAAGTCGGCTCCAGCGGCGCCGGCTATAGCGCCGCCTATGGCACCGGTTATATGATCGTAGCCGGCAGCGACATCGCATACCAGTGGCCCAAGAAGATAATACGGCGCGCCGTGCATTACTTTCTTGGCAGCTTTAACATGGTCGGCGATATAATTCAGCTGCATGTGACCGGGGCCTTCTACCATAGCCTGCACACCGGCCTTACGGCAGCGCAGCACAAGATCGCCAAGCACCGACAATTCTGAAAGCTGTCCGGCATCATTAGCATCCGCGAGGCAGCCCGGGCGCAGTCCGTCGCCGAGGCTTAAGGTCATGTCATGTTTTTTTGCTATGGCCAGCAGCCGGTCGAACTGCTCAAAGAGCGGATTTTCTTTTTTGGTAGCCAGTATCCATTTGCTGAGCATAGAGCCGCCGCGGCTGACAACACCGACCAGGCGCTTGCGGCTGTGCAATGCCTGCACGGTACGCTTCGTTATGCCGCAGTGCACGGTCACAAAATCAACGCCCTCTTCGGCCTGCTGCTCTATAACGTCGAATAAATGTTCACCGTCAAGGTCCGAAAGACCTTTCCCGCGTTTCATCGTCTCGCAGGAAACCTGGTACAGCGGCACGGTGCCGACCTGCACGGGGCATTCGTCCAGCACCATACGGCGTATCTTTTTCAAGTCGCCGCCGGTGGAAAGGTCCATAACAGCATCAGCGCCCGCAGAGATGGCCGCCTGCAGCTTTTGGCGTTCTTTTTCTATTGAAATATGTTTTGGTGATGAGCCGATATTGGCGTTGACCTTGGAAACAAGGCCCTTGCCGACGCCGACGACGCGTTTTAATTTGCGGTTGCGGTTGCGCGGTATAACGATGGTACCATCCGCCACACCCTTGCTGATAAATGAGGCGGAAAGCTTCTCGCTTTTTGCGGCCGCTGTTATTGATGGGTGTTGTTTATGTGCTTTTGCTGCTTCAACCAACGTCAGAGCTTTCGTTTTCAAGGCTGACCTTTTTTTCCATGGTATATGCGGCGTATCGTATCGCTTTAAATTCTTTTGCGGAATCAGGACAAACTATCTTTCCATACTCTTCAAGGACCCGGAGAGATTCTTCAACCCTGCGAAAATTCGCCGCAAGGACCGCTCCAAGTCCGGATCTTTTGCTATTTTCTTTCATCGAACGACCGCTGTCCGAAACAGAATCCCTGACCGCCAGCATTTCAGGATAAATATTTCTCGTCAATCTATCAACACTATGGCGCAGAGATCTTAACTTCTTGTAGAGCGCCGGCTTGTTCATTACGAACCGGGCGCTGTCTTCCAGCACCCTCAACCCTTCCCGGCATCGGTTCACATTCGCGTCGAAAAGCCTGAGAAACTTTTTATTTGGGACCATACGCTTTAACTATCTTCTCTATGATCTTTGTAGTGGAAATTCCTTTCACTAACGGCACGCGGACGACTTTTTTTACATATTGCCGGCCGGCTATTTCTTCCAGCTTATAATCCCCGCCCTTTACCAGAATATCCGGGCTTAGTTCTTTTATCAGCTCTTCAGGCGTATCTTCTTCAAAAAAAGTAACAAAATCCACACAGGCAAGGCCCGCAAGGAGTTTTGCCCGGTTCATTTCATCGACGATGGGACGCTTATTACCCTTCAGGCGCCGCACCGAGGCGTCGGTATTAATGGCGACCACCAGCACATCGCCCTTGGAACGGGCCGTCTCGAAAGACTTAATATGACCGGCGTGTAAAATATCAAAGCAACCATTCGTAATAACGATGCTTTGCTTTCTTTTTTTGAGCGCAACCAGTATCCTGCGGAGAGCCGCGCGGGGCTGAATTTTAGGGGGCTTATTTATCGCCAAACAACGACTCCTCAACCAGCTTGCAGATAATGTGAATTACCAGAATGTGGCATTCCTGCACCCTTGGCGTGTGGTCTGAGGGCGCACAAAAGCAAAGGTCAGCAGCGCCTGTAAGTTTGCCGCCCTGCTTGCGTGTCATGCCGACGGTGAATGCTTTGCGTTTCTTGGCCTCTTCAAGCGCCAGGAGAACGTTAACAGAATTACCGCTGGTGGAAATGCCTATAACAACATCGCCTTCCTGGGCGAACGCTTCCACCTGGCGGCGAAAGGTGGCGTCATAGCCATAATCATTGCCGATGGCTGTAATGGTAGAGCTGTTAGTGGTTATCGCGATAGCAGGCAGGGCGGGGCGTTCGCGTTCAAAGCGGGCCACAAGCTCAGCGGTGAAATGCTGGGCGTCCGCAGCCGAGCCGCCGTTGCCGCAAACGATTATCTTTTTGCCGGCGCGGTAAGCCTTAACGATCATCTCCGTTATTGCCTTGACCATGGCGATCTGCTCAGGGGCAAGCATTCCCTGCTTCGCCGCTATACTGTCGCCGATAAAACCTGCTATTGTTTTTTCCACTCGTGTTCCCCTTATTTCTGCCCGAAAAAATGTTTGGGCAGGAAGTCAGTGGCAACATCACCGCTCTTGAATACCTCATTATCCATGATCTTGATGTGCAGCGACTTGGTGGTCTTTACGCCTTCAACCACCATTTCCTTAAGGGCGCGCTGCATCTTTGTGATGGCGGCCTCGCGGGTTGAATCCAGCACAATGACCTTGGCGATCATGCTGTCATAAAAGGGCGGTATGGTGTAGCCGGTGTAGACGTGGCTTTCTACGCGTACGCCGGGTCCGCCGGGCACTATGAACTGGGTGACCTTGCCCGGGCTCGGCATGAAATCGCGATCCGGATCTTCGGCGTTTATACGGCACTCTATGGCGTGGCCGAGTATCTTTATGTCTTCGGAATCAAAGCTGAGCTTTTCTCCGGCAGCAAGGCGAATTTGTTCCTTTATCAGGTCAACGCCGGTTATCATTTCCGTGACGGGATGCTCTACCTGGATACGGGTATTCATTTCCATGAAATAATAATGCCCGTGTTTATCAACCAGGAATTCTATGGTGCCGACAGTAACGTAATCAACAGCCTCGGCCGCAAGACGCGCGGCTTTGCCCATTTTTTTACGAAGCGTCGCGTCAACGAACGGCGAGGGGCTTTCTTCCAACAATTTCTGATGGCGGCGCTGAATAGAGCAATCGCGCTCCGGCAGGTACACGACCTTGCCTTTGCTGTCTCCAAGGATCTGGAACTCTATGTGGCGCGGTTCCTCAATATATTTTTCCATGTACACTTGTTCATTGTTAAAAGAAGCCTTTGCCTCGGATGAAGCCATCGCGATAGCGTTCTTCAACGCCTCTTCTGACGCAACGACGCGCATGCCCTTACCGCCGCCGCCCGCCGACGCCTTGATGATGACCGGATAGCCGATCTTTTTCGCGATCTTGAAAAGATCGGGATCATCCGCGCTTACCGGGCCGTCCGAGCCGGGCACCACGGGCACGCCGCGTTTAATCATCAGTTCGCGCGCGCGGATCTTATCGCCCATGCGTTCAATGGAAGATTTATCCGGCCCGATGAACTTGATGTGGCACGATTCACACACATCCGCGAAATAGGTATTTTCTGCGAGGAAACCGTAGCCCGGGTGTATCGCATCTGCGCCGGTTATTTCCGCGGCGGAAATAATGCTCGGAATGTTAAGATAGCTTTCAGAGGCAGGTCCCGGACCGATGCAAATAGATTCATCGGCTAGGCGTACATGCAGGCAATCCCGGTCCGGTTCGGAATGGATAGCTACCGTCTTCATGCCCATCTCTTTACAGGCTCGGATGACGCGGCAGGCGATCTCACCGCGGTTGGCTATAAGAACTTTCTTGAACATGCTGGCCTCTCAATGTCGATTTGATAGCTACTATTTATCGTCTTCTTCTTTCACGTCGTTGGGGTCAATGGTAAAAAGTTCTTGTCCGTACTCTACCGGCTGGCCGTCTTTAACAAGAACATTAACGATCTTGCCTTTTACGTTGCTGGTAACATCCTTCATTATCTTCATTGCTTCGATGACGCCTACTTTCTTGCCGGGCAGCACATGGTTACCCTCCATAACGAACGGCGGGCGGTTGGCCTTGTCGGCCTGATGGAAGGTGCCGACCATGTTGGACTTGATGGATACCATCTTCTTTGCCAGTTCAACTGGAGCGGCAACCGCGACCGCGGACTGGGAAACAGCAGCGGCCTTTACGTTGCTTTTGCGAAAAGATATCTTGGTTTCACCGGCTTCATATTTCAATTCTTCGACGTCCGTCTCCCTCAGGGAGCACAACAGTTTTTTCAGGGAATCAGTGTTCATGGAGCACCTCTTGCTGTTATCATTGCCGTACCGCGAAATCCCGCCGTCAACGGCGTGTGTGCCTCACAATGGCGGGATCGGGCACTCTATAATGCAACCTTATTCTGTTACGCGTTCAACGTAGTCACCGGTACGGGTATCTACTTTTATCTTATCTCCCTGCTTGATGAATATTGGCACCTTCACATTAGCGCCGGTCTCAAGTTTGGCAGGTTTCATTACGTTGGAAACCGTATCGCCTTTCAAGCCGGGCTCCGTTTCGGTAACGGTCAGCACCACGCTCAGGGGCATTTCTATCTCCACCAGTTCGCCTTCCAGATATATGGCCTGAACTTCCATGTTTTCCATCAGGAAGAGGGCGCTGTCGCCGAGTTTTTCTTTTGAGACCGCCACCTGATCGAAGCTGGCCATATCCATAAAATGAAAATCCGTTCCATCACCGTACATGAACTGCTTCTTGCGGCGTTCAACGTCAACAGAATCGAACTTTTCGCCGGATTTAAAGGTGCGCTCTATAATGCTGCCTTTGCGCAGGTGCTTCATCTTGGTGCGCATAACGGCGCCGCCCTTGCCCGGTTTGTGGTTCTGGAACCAGATTATCTGATAGGGTTCTTTATCTACGAAGATCGTTAAACCATTCTTAAAATCTGCGGTTGAAATCATTTATGAAACTCCTTGGTTAAAATCTCGAAACCTTTACCAGTAACGAGCACGGTATCTTCTATCCTTACGCCAAACTTTCCGGGAAGATACACACCCGGTTCAACGGTAACTACCATACCGGCCTTCAGTACGGTTTTGTCCTTCGCGCTTATACGCGGGGCTTCGTGAATATCTATACCGACGCCATGCCCCGTGGTATGGATAAAGTTCGGCCCATAGCCGTCGGCGCCTATAAGGTCCCGGGCGGCGGCGTCTACCGTATATGCAAAAGCACCAGCAACGACCGCCTTTAAAGCGGCATGCTGGGCGCGTTTTACACATGAAAATACACGCGTTTGTAACCCTGTAATTCTACCCAAAAAGAAGGTGCGTGTCAAGTCGGAACAATAGCCTTTCCAGACGCAGCCCAAGTCCATCAAAACCGTATCGTTTATACGCAGTTTTCTTGCCCCCGGCACATGATGCGGGTTTGCCGAGTTCGGGCCGAAAGCCACGATGGTTGGAAATGAGGCTTTTACCCCGTTGCGCGCGAAATATTCCTCTATTTTAAAATATACCTCGTGTTCAGTTACTCCCGGCTTGCACCACGTGCGCGCATAATTGCAGGCGTCGACAGCTATCCGGCAGGCTTTTCTGATCGCGTTTACTTCCTGAACATCCTTAATAAGCCTCAAAGACGACAGTTGGGAAGGAATAGGTGTTACAGCAATGAATTTCTTCAGCCGTGCGGCTAATGACACTGTGGTAACATCCATATCAACAAAGATAGAACGAATGCGGCGTTTTCGACAGTATTCCCCAAGAGTTTTTGCCATGTTGTCCGATTCTATGACTTCCAACCCGGGCTTCATGGCGCGCAGCTGGCCCGCGAGCATAGGAGAAGCGATCGCCGTGCAACCTCTTTTTGTGACCACCAGCCAGAAACCTTCCAGCTCTATTCCCGTTAAATAGAAAATATCAGTCTTGCCGGTAAGCAGCAAGGCCCCGGTTTTCAGGCTTTGGGATAATTTTGTTATTCTGGAAGGCATGATCTCAGGCAAGCAGTTTAGAAAGACCGCGCAGCCCAAGAAGGTAGCTGTCTATGCCGAGGCCCGCTATCTGGCCCTTGCATACCGGCGCGGTGATGGATGTTTGTCTGAACTCTTCGCGCGCGTAAACGTTAGAGATGTGCACCTCTATCGCGGGAAGCTTTGAAGCCGCTATCGCGTCGCGGATGGCGACCGAGGTATGGGTATAGGCGGCAGGGTTGATTATAAGGCCGTCGAAAAGTTTACGGGCATCGCCGATCTTGGTTACGATCTCTCCCTCAATATTGGATTGGTATATTTCGACGTCAATATTCAGTTCTATCGCAAGGGCGCATATCTCGTCGTTTATCTTGTCCAGCGTTATGGTTCCGTATATCTCCGGTTCGCGCTCGCCCAACATCATCAAATTTGGCCCATGGATGACCAGTATCTTTTTTTTCATTCCAGCACCTCGCGCAGGACATTGGCCGGCACCATTATTCCACCGGCGGCATGCCCTATTTTATTTGGCAGCACAAAACGAAATTTCCCGTCACGCGTCTTTTTATCTTTCAGCATTATTTTTTCGATCGTGGAAAAAGGGTATTTCACCTTTGACAGAACCGGCAAACCGGTGTTTTGAATAAGATCACCAAGCCTTGCCAGATCTTTCAGCTTCAGGCACCCAAGCTTCACAGCTATCTTGCCGGCCGCCATCATACCAATGGCCACCGCCTCGCCATGCAAAACCTTGTAGCCGGAAGCGGCTTCCACCGCATGGCCGTACGTATGCCCAAAGTTCAGTATTTCACGCAAACCCTTTGTTTCAAATTCGTCTTTTTCCACGACCTTTGCCTTTATACCGCAGCAACGGGCAATTACGCCAACCAGGTCCGGAGACCGAAGACCGGAGACCGGAGTTAACTTCTTTTCGAGGAAAGAAAACAATTGGAGGTCCGCGATAACGCCGTATTTTATGACCTCGGCCATGCCGTTTTGCAGCTGCCGGGGGGGCAAGGTCTTAAGTACGGCGGGATCTATCCAGACAAGTTTGGGCTGATAGAAAGCGCCGGCAAGGTTCTTCCCTTCTTTAAGGTCAACCCCGGTCTTGCCGCCGACAGATGAATCTACCATGGCAAGCAGCGTCGTGGGTATTTGTACCAGCGAAATACCACGCAGATACGTGGCCGCGGCAAAACCCGCGATGTCACCCACAACCCCGCCGCCAAGGGCGACTATCGTGGACTTTCTGTCCAATCCGGCTTTCAGGGCCGCGGTGTAGATATTTGATACCGACGTGAGATCCTTATATTCCTCTCCGTCGCGAAGCGCGATAGCAGCGACCGTAAAACCGGCCCGTTTTAAACTATCCTGAACCTCTTTGGCATACAGCCTCTGCACGGTAGTATTGGTGACCAGCAACACCTTCCCGCGCAGCCCTGCGGAAGACATTGCCCTGCCAACACCGGCCAAAGCACCGCCGATGGTAATGGCATATGAGCGTTCTTTCAGTTTAACAATTATTTTTTTCAAAAAAATGATCCTCTGCACAATATTACCCGAAGGGTATTATAGCATATTTATCAAGGGTTTTGGGACGAAAAGTTTTGATTTTTGATCGGATTTTAGTACAATGAATTCATGAAATTATGCAAGGTGCTGAAGAAGACCAGGCAGGCTGCCTACGCTGCCGCAACGACCAGGCGGAACAAGGCGATGGACGCGAAATACCGCGCCGTTCCCATGGACAAGCGCATTGCCCTGGTCCCCCACTGCCTGCGCAACCATGAAGTTTGCAAGGCCAAAGACCACGGCAGCTACTATATTTGCATAGAATGCGGCAAATGCAAGATCGCCGATATCAGCAAAAAATGCAAACAGCTCGGCTATAACGGCTTGTACATCCTGAAAGGCGGCAGAACAATAGAAAAACTGATCGCTGAGCAAAAACCCGGCGCGATAATCGGCGTCGCCTGCTCGTTCGAAGGCGCCCAGGGCATGGAACTGTGCGAAAAACATAAGTTGACCGTCCAATTCGTTCCTCTCACCAAAGACGGCTGCGCCAACACCGACGTAAACCTCCCAGAAATTTTTGAAACCCTCGAAAAGAAATAACCTACACCCCGGCTTTTTCTATTATCTCATCAACGATCTTTTCTACTGTTTTGCCGTCGGTGTCTACGGCGAAGGTGCAGTGGGAGTAGGCGCGGGCGCGGGAGGATAGCATTTCTTCGATCTTCTTTTTCGGGTCGGGGACTTGCAGCAGGGGGCGATTGGTGTCGTTCTTTACTCTTTCACAGATCGTTTCTACGGAGGCGCGCAGGCAGACTATCTGGCCTGTTGTTTCTAAGGCGGTCATGTTCTCCGGTCGAAGAACGGCGCCGCCGCCGGTGGCGATAACGGCATGGTTCAAAAGGCTGACCAGTTTAATGGCGTTCGTTTCGGCATTGCGAAAATAGGGCTCGCCTTTTTTTGCGAAGATATCGGATATTTTTATACCCACCAGTTTTTCTATTTCCGCGTCAATATCAATGAACTGCCAGGCAAGACGTCCGGCGAGCAGCCTGCCGACCGCGGTTTTCCCCGTGCCCATAAAACCGGTTAATGCCAGATTCATAGTATATTTTCCGGCCTTGAGGCTGCGGGCAGGCTGATGGTAAAGCTCGTCCCTTCGCCTACTTTGCTGTCCAGTGTTATTTCCCCGCCGTGGTGGTTTATAATGCGGTAACAAATACTAAGGCCGAGACCGGTACCTTCGCCCTCGGGTTTGGTGGTGAAGAACGGGTCGAAGATCTTTTCCAGGTTCTCCGTCTTTATTCCGCCACCATTGTCCTGTATCCGTATGCAGATATCGCGGCCTTTTTGTATCGTCGTGACCATGATATTTCGATTTGATGTGTCGCGGGACTTTACCAGCTCGTAACGGGCATTGGTGACCAGATTCATGATCACCTGCTGCAGCTGAGAGGCGGTGCCCAGGACCGGCGGCAAATTTGAATCCAGTACCTTGACCAGTTTTACCTGATCCATCTTCAGGTTCTCGTTAAGCATCTCAAGGGTCGTGTTGACCATCTGATTTACGTCGATATTAGCCTGTTCGGTTTCGGAATTCGAAGAAACGAAAGCCAGGATATTTTTCATGACATGGTTAGCTTCGCCGCTCGCCTTAACTATCTTGTCCCAGACGAGTTTTTGTTTCTCGGGTTCCTTTATCTCATCAAGCAGGTGCGCGTACCCGATAATTATCGTAAGGTGGTTCTTCAGCTCATGCAGAACACCCGCCATTAGTTCGCCGAGCACGGACAGTTTTTCCATCCTCGCCGACTGTACCTGCAGCAGCTTGCGGTCTTCCTGGGCGTAATGCGTGAAAATAAAAGAGACTATGAAAAAGAACGGGATGCGCAGCAAAATACCGGGATTCGCCAGTGAGAACGTCATGCCCCTGGCAAAAAGAAGCATGGCGTAAACCGAGGCAACAACGATGGTCAGGAAGAATGCATTGGTTACGTTCTGGCCGGAGCTCGCCATAAAGATGATCAGGAAGTACGCCAGGTACAGGTCGGTACCCATGCCGCCGGCGAAATAAATGATCGCTGAAATCAGGACCACATCCAGCACGAATATGGTATTGCGGAACCAGCGCGCGGAAAAGTATGAACGCCGTACGAAGATCAGCCCCGCAATAGAGAGGAACATCAGCGTTATCGTGACGCACACCGGCATCAGGCGGGTATTGTCATCCGCGTTGTAGAACACCAGGAAAAGCGAAACGCATAACACCAGCGAGCGCAACACTATCAGTATTGTTTTTTCGTTCAATGAGAACCGTTTACCCAGAGTCGAAGTGATCGCTCCCAAAGCCCCTCCGTTAATATGCCGCTATCTGCTGACGATAATTTTGATAATTACGCAGTATTTCTTTCATGGAATCGCCGCCGAATTTCTCGCGGTAAGCAGCGGCCAGGGCGATCGCGAGTGCGGCCTCTCCAACCACGGCGGCTGCCGGGACAGCGCAAACATCAGATCTAACGGCCTCAGCTTTTACCACCGCTTTTGTGTGAATGTCAACGGAGCTCAAAGGTTTTTTAAGTGACGGTATCGGCTTCATGGCGCAAGACACAACTACAGTTGCGCCATTTGAAATTCCGCCTTCTATCCCGCCGGCGTTGTTCGTCTTTCTGTGGAAACCTATTTTTTCATGAAAATATATCTCATCATGCACTTTTGATCCGGGCAGGGCAGCGGAGCCGAACCCGGCGCCTATTTCAACACCCTTTACCGCCTGTATAGACATCATAGCATAAGCGATCAGGGCGTCAAGCTTTTTATCCCACTGGACGTGGCTTCCCAGACCCGGCACTACCCCGCGAGCCGCCACCGTGAAAACGCCGCCAAGAGTGTCACCCTCCTGAGCGGCTTTGGTAATGGCTGCCTTCATTTTTTCGCCCGCCGCCGCAACCGGCGCGCGCACCTCGGAATTCTCTGCCGTATTGATGGCATCCTCAAGGGACACGGTTGAATGTTCCGCCTTAATGCCGCCTATTTCCGTAACAAAGGAGCCGATGACAACACCGAACGAGGCAAGGAATTTTTTACACAACGCGCCTGCCGCCACACGCATGGCGGTTTCCCTCGCGGAAGAACGTTCCAGAATATCACGGATATCCTCGCGGTCGTATTTCAATACACCCGGCAGATCGGCATGACCGGGGCGCGGTTTTGTCTGAATGTCCCCGGGCGCTATAGCGGCGGACGCCGGTGACATAAGTTTTTCCCAATTTGCCCAATCAAGGTTCTTCACGATCATACAAACCGGCGCGCCCGTGGTTTCCTGATCGCGAACCCCGGCGACAAATTCCACGGTGTCATTCTCTATCTTCATGCGCGCGCCCCTGCCGAAACCCTTCTGGCGACGGGCAAGGTCTGTATCGATATCTGCGGCGGTAAACGAAAGTCCGGCGGGGATCCCCTCAATGATGACGGTCAATTGTTTTCCGTGAGATTCACCGGCTGTGACAAAACGGATCATAGATAACCCCTATCGCAGATGTTCAATGGCGGCGCTTACGGTGTCAACACCCGCCACCTGCATACTGCCTTTGTAATTATATGACTTTACATTGCTGTTCGGCACGATCGCTTTTTCAAAACCCAGTTTTTCCCCTTCAGTCAGGCGTTCCTCTATGCGGCTTACCGAACGCACTTCACCCGCCAGACCCACTTCTCCGATAATAAGTGTTTTCGGCGGGCAGACGTAATTGCCGTTCGCCGAAGCTATCGCGCAGGCTATGCCCAGATCAACGGCTGTCTCTTTTATTTTAATACCGCTGACGACATTGACAAAAACATCCTGTGTCTCCAAATGCAGGCCGACACGTTTTTCAAGGACGGCGATCAGCAGCATCACACGGTTGGCATCATACCCCGTCACCATGCGCCGCGGCAGGCCAAAGCTGGTGCGGCTGACCAGAGACTGTATCTCAAGCAATAGCGGCCGTGTGCCTTCAACGGTCGGCACTACCACGCTGCCGGGCGCGTTCATGGAACGCTCGCCGAGGAATATGAGCGAAGGGTTAGGGACTTCTATCAGACCCTGTTCCCGCATTTCAAAAACCCCTATCTCGTTCGTCGCGCCGAAGCGGTTCTTGTACACACGCAACACCCGGTAGATCTGCTGCCGCTCGGCCTCAAAATACAGCACGGTATCAACGATATGTTCAAGAATGCGGGGCCCGGCAAGGTCACCTTCTTTAGTGACATGGCCGAGAAGGAAAATGCAGATATGCCGGGATTTCGCGATGCGTAAGAATTCGGCAGAGCACTCGCGCACCTGCCCGACGGCGCCGGGGCGCCCACCATATCGCCGCGATACGTCGTTTGGATGGAATCTATCACCAGGACGGAAGGTTTTATCTTATCTATCGCGGTAAGAATGCTTTCAAGATTTGTTTCAGAAAGCAGGTACAGATTATCGCTTTTAATGTTCAGCCGGTCGGCGCGCGCCTTTACCTGCGCAAGGGATTCCTCGCCGGAAACATAGAGCACGCTGTGCTGCGGCGCCAGGGCCGCGCTGATATGCAGCATGAGCGTGGATTTACCGATACCCGGAGGACCGCCCAGCAGCACCAGGGAGCCCGGTACCAGACCCCCGCCGACTATGCGGTCAAACTCACCGATATCCGTCTGCCAGCGGTCGCACTGGGCTGTGGAGACATCGTTTAGCAGCGTCACTTCAGAAGTGAAATCAGTAAGGTGAGAACTATGGCGTATGCCTGCGACGGTCTCCTGCTTTTCTTCTATAAAAGTATTCCATTTACCGCAATCAGTGCACTTGCCGAGCCATTTTGATGACTCATAGCCGCATTCCTGACACCTGAATATCGTTTTATTTTTTTGTTTCATGATTTCCTGGGACGCTACGGCCTGGCAAGGCCTACTAGGCCGAGAACATACCCAAGGTCGTCGTCGCGGACGGTAAAGTTTATATAGCTGTTCACATTCGCCCGGTTGCTCATATCTTCTACCTGTGAACCGATAGCGACCCACCTGGTCAACTGCACCCGCGCGCCAGCGGTAACGACAGGCTTGTTCGGGGTGGTCCTTGAGAAATCATACGACTGACCTGTAATTTCAAGTTTGCGCCACGGCTCCCAATGCCATAGTGGGCGGATCACCACGCCAAGGCCGCCTTTGGAACGGATCACCCCGGCGTAGGCCGTTACCGGTCCCAGATTTTTTCCTATTAAAAAGTTGATCGTATTCATCTTTTCTATGTCCGTCGAATTCGTACTGTCACCAACATTCGAGGCGCCTACATAATAAAATTTGTCAGGACGGGGATTGATAAGAAGCCCTGCGTCAGAACGAAAAGTGCTGTATGTGCTGTCATAGCGCTGGGTATAGTCCCAGCTGGTCTCTATATAATTGATGCGTTTCAGCACGCGTTTGGCCTCTTTCGCGGTCTCTTTCACGTCAGCAAAGGTGTCTTTCAGGTCGTTACCCATTTTTTCGTCGGATAGCAGCTTGCCGATCGTGCCCTCCCCTTTATCCACCTTCGTCATCACGCGGTCCATCTTGGCGCTCAGCTCTTTAATGTTGGCGACGGCATCACGGATATCCTGCTTATTCTCTGCGGTCATCTCCGCGACATCAGCGGTGAAGTCGTCGATATTGTTCACTATCCTGCGGATCTTTTCTTCCTGGTCGCCGATGGCAACTTTAAGCGTTCTCGAAACAGCCTTAAGGTTGGCAACCGTGTCGCCAAGATTCTCGCCCAGGCTGCCCTGCCCCTCTTTACCTTTGAAAGAAGAAAATAACTCATCAACTTTTTTAACCAGATTTGAGGCCATCTGCTCAAGAGAAACGCATTCTTCGCCGGATATAGCGTCACCTTCTTCAAGCAAAGGTGCCTGGTCGGTTCCGGCCGTCAACTGCAAATATTTTGAGCCGATAATACCGGTTGAAACAATGCAGGGTTTTGTGTCCCTGTGAACGCGCACCCCGGCGTTTATCCTCACGTATGCGATCGCTTTATCACCCTGCAAAACTATCTTTCTGACCGATCCGACGACCACACCGGCTATTTTCACTTTTGCTTTATCCGGCAACCCTGAAACGTCATTAAAGCTCACGGAGATCTCGTATGAACGCCGTATATGAAAGTCGCCCAGCAGCATGATACTGGCAACCAGCAGCGCCAGTCCCATCAGCACGAACATCCCCAGTTTCGTTTCACGGTTCATAGATACGGTCTCCTAATTGCTCTTTTCAAGATCTAAGGTAATGGGTCCTTCGCTTAACCCTTCCACAAATTGATGGACGACCGGATTTTTCGAATGCTTTATCTCATCGGGTGTACCGATCTCGATAATGGTGCCTTTGTACAACATTGCTATGCGGTTCGATATTTTGTAGGCGGACTTCATATCATGGGATACGACTATCGATGTAACATTTATCTGCTTTTGCATCCGCAAGATCAAGTCGTTGATCACGTCCGACATAATGGGATCAAGGCCGGTCGTCGGCTCATCGTACAAAAGATATTTAGGCTTGTAGGCTATCGCGCGGGCAAGGCCGGCGCGTTTCCGCATGCCGCCTGAAAGTTCGCCCGGCAGCTGCTTATTGACGCCTTTCAAACCCACCATCGCCAGACAGTCATTCACCCGGTCGCGTATCTTTCTCTCATCTTTCATTTTATCAACGGTACGCAGGCCAAAGGCGACATTCTCTTCGATAGTAAGGGAATCGAACAACGCTGCGTCCTGGAACAAATAGCCGATGTTCTTCTGTACGGATAATAATTCACGGTCGTCCATACACGTCACTTCATTGCCGTCTATGCAAACCTGCCCGGAATCGGGTTTCACCAGGCCGATGATGTTTTTCAGCAATATGCTTTTGCCGGTACCGGAACCACCGATAATAGCGACCGTTTCGCCGTCCTGGATCTCCAGGTTGGTGCCTCTCAGCACATGGTTATCACCGAAACTCTTATGGAGATCTACGATACTTATCATCCGCCGATACCAATGCCCCGTAGCGTTGCCGTCAGGAAGTAATCCGATACCAGTATCAGTATCATAGAAACCATCACGGCATCGGTTGTAGCCTTCCCGACACCCTCGGCACCGCCCTCGCACTCAAACCCCTTGTAGCAGGAAATAAAAACGATTATCGCGGCATAGACGACCGTTTTAATAAAGCCGTGAAAAAAGTCACCGGTGTCCATGAACGTTATAATATCTTCCCAGAAGACCGTTGTGGGCACGTTCAAGACTGAAGAAGCCACCAGCATACCGCCCGCGATGCCGACCACATTTGAGAGCACGCCAAGTAACGGCATCATCGTGATAAAAGCCAGAAATCTGGGCACCGCAAGATATTTAACCGGGTTCGTGCCGAGGGTCCTTAAAGCGTCCAATTGCTCGGTTACCTTCATAGTGCCAAGCTCGGCGGCGATAGCAGCGCCCATTCTGCCGGAAAGTACTATTGCCGTCATAACCGGACCCAGTTCCTTGACCAGAGAAAAACCTACCAGCGTACCGACATACACCGGCTCGTTGAAAACATTTCTGGTAGAGGAACCGGCCTGCAGTGCCAGCACCATGCCCGTAAAAAAAGAGGTCAGGCAGATCACCGGCATGGAATCCCAGCCCACCTTCACCATCTGGATGACCGTGTTCCTTACATTTATCCTGCCGCGCAAAACCCAGTAGAAAGTTTCTGTCACCAGCGTCGTGAACTTTCCCACGCTGGTCGCAATATCGGACGATTTTTTTCCTATGAACTCTAAGGAACTCAGGATCATTTTGTCTCGATCCTTGGCACGCGGTGGCTTATACCGCACGTTATTTCATAGCTTATGGTACCGGCGATTGCGGCAAGGTCTTCTACGCGTATGCGTTCCTTGCCCTGCGTGCCGACCAGAACGACTTCATCGCCTATGGCGGGGTTTGGAACGCGCGTAACATCCACTATCATCATATCCATGGTCACGCGGCCGAGCACGCGGCACTTGCGCCCCCTGATCAGCACTTCGGACCTATTGGACAACGAACGCGGATAACCGTCCGCGTAGCCGACGGGCAGGGTCGCCACTGTCATCGGCTTTCTCGCGGTAAAAGTGCGGCCGTAGCTAATGGGAGTTCCCTTATTCACATTTTTCAGGTAAACTACCGCCGATTTCCATGTGAGCACGGGGCTAAGATCAATCTTTTTATCTATTTTCTGCCAGGGCGAAAGGCCGTAAAGCGCTATGCCGGGGCGTACCATATCCAGCTGCATCTCCGGATATTTAAGCAGCGCCGCAGAGTTGGCGCAGTGGGCCGTAAAATTTATTCCCAGTTTGCGCGCTGTTTTTACCACTTCCATAAATTTGGAGAACTGTAGGCGTGTATATGCAGGATCAGAGTCGGCCTCGGAAAAATGAGTATACATTCCCGACATGGAAATTTCCCTGCGTCCGGCGATCTTTTTAAGCAGGGTCAGCGCCGATTGCGGCAAAATGCCGATGCGTCCCATGCCGGTATCAACTTTGAGATGGAACTGCAGAGTTTTTTTAAGACGGGAACCAAGCCGCATAAGCTCTATAACACCCTGCGCGCTGGAGATAGACGGAATAAGGTTATGTTTCACCACTACCGCCAGATTATCCAGCGGGTAAATGCTGCCCAGTATCAGTATCGGCATCTTAATGCCGTGCTCGCGCAGATAAATACCTTCTTCGATGGAGGCAACGCCGAGCATAGCCACACCGGCCTTCTCGGCCAGGCGCGCTATCGGCACCACCATGTGCCCGTAGGCGTTGGCTTTTACAACGGCAAGAATTTTAGTTTTTGAATGCAGCCGGGATTTAATAAAAGAAAGGTTATGATTGAAAGCGGTAGTGTTGATCTCCGCCCATGTCGGGCGATAAAAAGCCGTCTCGTCACAGCGGCACTTCCAAGACGATATGCGCCCTTCATTCATGGCAGGCACAGCTTTTTTCATATGATTTTCCCCATACTAGGTCGGGCGGCGCTCCAGGTTCTCGAATCGGGTGAATTCCCTCAGGAAGGCCACATTCACATCTCCCGTCGGGCCGTTACGTTGTTTGGCGACGATGATAGTCGCGAGTTTGGCGAGGTCCGGATCTTCGGGTTTATAATAGCCTTCGCGGAAAATGAACATAACGACGTCGGCGTCCTGTTCGATGGCGCCGGATTCGCGCAGGTCGGAAAGTTTTGGTTTTCCTTCGCGGCCTTTCTCTTCGGTTTTACGCGACAGCTGCGAAAGGGCGACCACGGGAACGTTCAGGTCCCTGGCGAGGCCTTTAAGGGAACGGGAAATTTCAGATATTTCCTGCTGGCGCGATTCCGAATTACCGCTGCCGCGCATCAGTTGGATATAGTCTATCATGATCATGGAAAGTTCTTTGCCCTGGGTTTTAAGTTCCATGGCAAGACGGCGGGCCCGGGCGCGCAGTTCCAGCACGCTCAGGCTTGAGCTGTCGTCAATATATATCGGCGCTTCCGAGAGTTTTCCCGCGGCCGTGGTAAGGTCTGACCAGACATTGGCGATGTAGCCGCGGCGGGCTTTTTGCAGATCAACTTTTGCCGTAGAGCACAGCAGGCGCATCATTAAGGCTTCTTTTGACATTTCAAGGGAAAAAACGGCGACCGGCTTTTTCTCATACAGCGCGACATTCTCCACCATGTTCAGCGCGAGAGATGTTTTGCCCATTGACGGGCGGGCGGCGAGAATGATAAGTTCTGACGGCTGAAGCCCTGCCAGCATATTATCAAGATCGTCGAAATGGGTGCGCAGGCCCGGTATATCTTTTCTGTCTTTATGGACTTTCTCGATAAATTCCAATGTCGAATGTATCATATCCGGCACTGAAGAAAAGCCTTTTGAGGCATTGCGCTCCGAAACGTTATACAGCATCGCCTCGGATTTATCCAGTATCTCTTCGGGGGAATTCTTCTCGTTATAGGCAGCGGTCACCATATCGGTGCCGGTAATTATCAGCTGGCGCAAAATTGATTTTTCACGGACTATGCCGGCGTAATGTTCCACGTTGGCGGCGGTAGCTACGGAATGGATAAGGGAAGTAAGGTAGGCGGCGCCGCCGACGGCTTCCAGCAGCTGGCGCGTTTTCATCTCATCAGAGATCGTTATGGCATCAACAGGAGCATTGTTTATATACATATCGCGTATGGCGCGAAATATATAACGGTGGGCGTCGGTATAAAAGTCGGTGTCTTTTATAAGATCCACAACTTTTATGATGGCCTCTTTCTCGATAAGCATAGAACCGAGAACGGCCATTTCCGCGTCCAGCGAACGGGGTGGAATCTTATCAATAAGTTCTGCCATAAGTATCCCGGGGTGCGGCTATATAAAAGAAGGCAGTGCTACACAGGAACTGCATATCCACTGCCTTCTTTTGTCAGAGCTTACTATTCCTTGGCGGCTTCTTCGGTTTCTTCCGTCTCGGCCGTTTCGTGCTTATTTTTGTCTTTCTTGGAAACTATCCAAACCTTCGGTTTGGCCGTAATATCGTGGTGCAGGCGGATCTCCACGGTATAGGCGCCAACTTCACGGATAGGCTCCATTACCACATCCTGCTTCAATACTTTTACGGATTTTTCCGCGAAGGCCTTAACTATGTCAAGGCTGGTCACGGCGCCGAAAAGCTTGCCGTTCTCACCGACGTTAACTGACAAGGTGATAGCGGTCTTTTCGATCTGCTCCGCGAGGATCTTTGCGGCAGCCAGCTGTTTTTCCTGTTCTTTTTCGAACTTAGACTTTTCTTTTTCCCAGCGTTTCATGTTGCCGGGGGTCGCTTCCCAGACCAGCTCTCTGGGCAGCAGGTAATTACGCGCGAAGCCGTCGGCTACTGATTTAATTTCGCCAAGGCGTCCTACGCTTTTGATATCTCCACGAAGAATAACTTTCATTTTATATAGAACCTCCGATTATATTACGGCGAAGGGCAGCAATGCAAGCATGCGCGCCCGTTTAATGGCTTCACCAAGTCCGCGCTGATGCTTCGCGCAGGTGCCTGTTACACGGCCTGAAACTATCTTGCCGCGTTCGGTTATGAATGTGCGAAGCATATTTATGTTCTTATAATCTATGTCCAGCTTGTCGGCGCAGAAACGGCAAACTTTGCGTTTTGCCATCATACCGCCGGGACGGCGCGGCCTGCCTGCTCCGCCGGGGCCGCCCGCGGGGCGCGCTCCGCCGGGACCCGGGCGACGTCCGCCGGGACCGCTTGAAGGACGAGAATGAGATGAAGGACCAGTTGGTGTCATATTATATCTCCTTGATTGATTTTAGTTAAAACGGTATTTCGTCTTCGTCGGTTGTGTCGGTTGAGGCTGCCGGCGCTGCAGGAGCCGCTGATGGCGCGTCCTCTGAAGCTTCGGCGCCTGAATCCGCTGTGCCCTCTGTTTTGGAGAGGAACTGCACGCGGCGCGCGATGACTTCCAGGCTCGTGCGTTTCTGGCCTTCCTTGGTTTCCCAGGCGCGGCTTTGCAGACGTCCTTCCACGTGCACCGGACCACCTTTTTTAAGGCGTTCTCCGCAGCGGTTGGCGCTATCGCCCCAGACCACTACCGGAACGAAAGAAGTATCGTCCTGCCAGGAACCCGCCTGATCTTTGTAGCGGCGGTTAACGGCTATGGAAAAACGGCAGACCGCCTGTCCCTTTGTCGTAAAACGCACTTCAGGGTCGTGGGTAAGGCGTCCCACAAGGGTTATGCTGTTCTGTTCAGGAAGCCGCAGATTCTGTGTTGACATCGGCCTTCTCCTCTGGTTTTGCTTCCACGGCGGGAGCCGCGGCAGCTTCCGGCTTTACTTCTTCCGGTTTCACTTCTTTAACTACTTTCTTTTTCTTCTCAACTTTTATGGTCAGGGAACGAATAACGGCTTCGTTGACCTTGTAAAAAGTCTCCAGGGCGTTCACGATCTTGCCCGGGCCGGTGATCTCCATATAGACGTAGCTGCCCTCGCGGTGTTTGGCGATAGGGTATGCCAGCTTCTTTTTTCCCAGCTGCTGGAGAAGCGTAAGTTTGCCTTCGTTGGTCTCTACGATCTTTTTGGCTTTTTCGACGATCTCTTCCAGCTTTTCAGCCGGCACTTCAGGGGAACAGATAAATGTGCTTTCGTAGGTCATTATGACCTCCTTTTTTGGATTCCCGGGCCGTTGGCGGCGCGGGGTAGCCCTTCCTCGACTGGAAGAGCAAAATAGCTTACAGGGTGTAAGCTAACAGGAATGATATTAGCACATTAAACCCTTTTTGGCAACTGGCACGCAGAGCTTCCCTGAGTTTTCGGCAGGGTAAATAGCATTCGTGCGCCTTTTCCTGCTTCAGATTCTGCCCACACAACGCCATTATGCGCCAGTATAATGCTTTTCACTACTGAAAGACCAAGACCAGTGCCGCCTTTTTGACGAACGGACGTATCATGTATCTGGTGGTATTTATCGAATATCTTGCTTACGGCATCGGGCTTCATACCCATGCCGGTATCAACAACCGCGCATTCAACCATCTGAGGGCCGTCCTTAATGCGTACGGTAATAGTTCCCTGCTCAGGAGTGAATTTTATGGCGTTCGATAGAAGATTAATAAACACCTGTTCAATACGCGATGCATCCGCGGGCACCATTACCGGTTGTTCCATACCATCGGAAAGCACTGTGATACCCTTCTCGTTGGCTAGTATGTTCATTTCCAATATACACTTGGATGCCACATTCGCTATATCTGTCGCTGCAATGTTCAGCACCGGAACATCTGACTCCATTTTCGAAATATCAAGCAGGTTGTTGACAAGCCCCAGAAGGCCGCTCGCGCGATCTTTTGCCATCTGACAGTATTTTTTCTGGGCCTCAGTAAGCTGACCCATGAATAACACAACATCAATGGCTTCTATGACAATGGCGATCGGGCTGCGCAATTCATGCGTAAGCATTGAAACAAAGTCTTCCTTCATCCTTTCCGCAGCCTTCGTTTTTGAGATATCCCTGATAACGCAGATGGCGCCTTCTATCTTATCCTGATCCTCTTTTATCAGGGAGACGCTTACAACAACCGGTATTGTTTCATTACACCCTGGCACTGAAAGAGACCGCTCGCGGTCAACAATATCAGTTCTGGTGTTAAACGCCTCATCGAACAGGCATGACTCCGAGCAAAGAGTGTCTTTAAACAATTCGCGGGCATTCTTTCCGAGCGCCTGTGCCCTGGCAATGCCGGTGAGCGTTTCCATAGCCGCGTTGAATTCAGTGACCCCGCCTTCACGGTTAATACTGAACAACCCGTCGCCGATGCCCTGTAGAATTATTTCCAATTTCATTTTATCCAGGGTTGCCGTGTACAATTCCTTATCCAGCAGGCCTGCCAGCTTCTCAAAGATCTCGGACGGGTCCGAGGGAACCACTTTCGCCACGTGTTCCTTCGTAAACTTCCGAGATATGGTTGCCGCCAGCATTTCACCCACCACCGATCCAAGTGCATTCAGTGATTCATCAGTTTTTGTAACAAACTTGTCTGCACCCGTTCGCAGGCTCCAGAACCTGTTTTCCCTGGACGCAGCGCTAGTTAGCATCAGAACTGGTATGTCTTTTGTAAGTTCATCATTTTTTAACATTCTACACACCTGATAACCGTTAATTTTGGGCATGTATATATCCAGAACTATCAGGTCAGGATAGGTTTGATACGCCTGTTTAACCGCTTCAAGGCCGTCTTCAGCCTCTATTACCTGATACCCCTGCTCCCTTAATAATGAGGCCACCAGGCTTCGCGCCGTCGCGCTGTCGTCAGCAACCAGAATTTTTTTGTTCATTGCACGGCTCCTTGTGAGTAAGGGAATATACAACATTCAAAAGTTTTTCTATGGTAAAATCTTTTTTAGCCATGTACGCGTCGGCGCCGGCATCCTGGCCGTACTGAACTTCTTGCAGCGATGAGCGTGTCGACATGATAACGACCGGGATGTGTTTAAAGCGGCCATCCTGCTTTACCCTTCGGGTTAGAGTTATTCCATCCATCCGCGGCATAGAAACATCAGTGACTATGAGATCGAAATGAAGATGCTCCAGCAAATGCATGGCCTCTTCACCGTCACATGCGACGAATACTTTGTATCCACCAGCCTCCAATACTTCCCTTCCAAAGGAAGTGATCACCGGCGCGTCATCAACTATAAGCACCGCTATTGTCCGGGCTGGAGAGCAACGCCTGCCAGACCGCACAACGTCTGCGCGGCGATTTATATCTTGGGCTAAGGGTTCAGAAGTATCGATGAAGACATCATTGATCATTCTGCTCAGAGCTCCGAGTTCCAGGGCTTCAGAATGGCTCTCGGGAGAACGGCTTAGTTGATCCATTACTGAAGAGATGCTGAGCAACGCCCTGAATGATACGTCAAACTGGGCGCCAGTCATCTCACCTGAACGCTGAAAAACTCTCATATAACCGTTTTCCAGGCTGCGCGCCACCATTGCAATATCCTGCAAGCCCATCATAGAAGAAGTCCCACTGATAGTATGCGCATCTATCATAAGGGATTTCACCAAATTTATATCCGCCGTATTATTTTGAAGATGAACAAGCCCGCGGTAGAGATTAGAAAGATGTTCGCTTACCTCTAACTGGAACTGATGGAGGAATTTAGCCCTGTCTATAGCCATTTATTACCTTTAAGATAGTAAAACTAGCAATCTTAGAATAATTATAACTGTTGAGGGTATTTTACGCAAGGTTAATCGGTGTGAAGTTACTGTCCGAAAAGTTTCAGCAAAAAGCCTTTTATACCTGGCGGGTATTTTTTACCGAATGTGGCGTCCTTGGTGGGCGCAGGCAGAGAGCTGATGAACTCGGTCCAGACCGGCACGGCGACCTCGGCCGCAACACCGCCGAGAGATGAGGGCATATCGTTGCCAAGCCACACGCCGCACAGGATGTCCGGCGTATAGCCGATGAACCAGGCATCATTGAAATCGTCAGAGGTCCCTGTTTTCCCCGCGGCCGGCCCCCTGTAACCAAGCTTCCGTACGTTTTTGCCGGTGCCGCGGTTGACCGCGTCTTCCAGCATCAGCGTGATCTGAGAAGCGGTTTTAGGCGAGATCGCGGGTGTCAGCTCCGGCTTATTCTCTTGTATAACCCGGTTGGAGGCATCCGTAACCCAGCGGATAAAGACCGGCTTAACGGCATTGCCGCCGTTGGCGAAGGGCGCGAACGAAGCCGTCATCTCAAGCGGCGTTACCTCGGAGGTGCCAAGGGCCAGCGAAGGCACTATCTTCATCTCGCTGCTTAAGCCCATTTTACGGGCAAACTCGGTGATATACGCGGGACCGATCTTTTGCAGCAGCCGTACTGCGGGAATATTTCTGGAAAAGACCAGCGCATCACGGTAGGTTATCGCGCCCATATACCTGCCGTCGTAATTGCGCGGTTGCCATTTCTTGCCGTCTATAGTAACGGTAAAGGGTTCATCTTTCACCATAGTGCCGGGCTTAAAGATCTTTTGTTCAAGGCCGGCGGCAAATATCAGAGGTTTAAATACGGAGCCGGGACTTCTTTTAGCAAGGACCGCTCTGTTGAACGGCGACTTACCGAAATCTTTTCCCCCTGCCAAAGCGCGAACGTAACCGGTGTAGGCATCCATGGCCACTATGGCGCCCTCATAGCCCTGGTTAGAGAGAGCCTTTTCAGCAGCTTTTTCAACTTCGGGGTCCAGGGCGGTGTAAACGTTATAGCCGCTCACTTCCATCGCCCGGGCGCCGCATTCAGCCTCCAGCAGCTGGCGGACGTAATCGATATAATAACTGCCGATCCCCAGGTTCGTTACCGGCGCGTATACAGGCGGTTCCAACAAGATAACCCGTGCCTGCGCTGCATCCAACCGCTTGTTCTTCACCATAGCGTTAATGGTGATGTTGCGCCGTATGAGAGCGCCCTGGGGATTGGTCCGGGGGTTGTTCCTGTTCGGGGACGGTATCAAACCGGCGATAACCGCGCATTCCGAGGGAGAAAGGGCTGAAACATGCCTGCCAAAATAGGAGAGGGCCGCGTCCTCCACACCATAGACCGGGTGCAGCCCGCTTTTGCCCAGATATATCTGGTTAAGATACAGCTCAAATATCCTGTCTTTGCTGTAGCGCAATTCCAGTATAACGGCCATGACGGCCTCGGTGAACTTTCTTCTGAAAGTTCGTTTCTGGGTAAGAAAGGCGTTCCGTACCAACTGCTGGGTGATGGTGCTGCCGCCCTGGCGGACGTCCCCCTTCGTGACATTTACGAATACCGCCCGGGCAATGCCGGTCAGATCTATGCCGCGATGGTGATAAAAACGTTTATCTTCGGAATCAAGGATAGCGTCCTTCAGGCAGGCCGGAACTTTTTCGATCCATACCCAGGGGCGGATACCGGCCTCGCCGCGGCGTGTATCGCCCAGCTCCATGGGTTCCAGTAAAACTTCATTCGCAGCAGTATTGGAGGGTACCCGCACTATGGACGCAAGTGCATCGCCGCTGAAAACAAAGCGATACATTCCGGAGGTAGCGATCCCGGCGGGTGTAAGGAAAGGTTTGAAGAATACTTCAATACCTTGACCCGGATGAGCAGCGGCGGCTGCCTCTGTAAATTGGTAACGGCCTTCTACTAATGCGCCTTCTTTCTGGTTCTTATAACCGCGCTCAAGCAGCCTGGTCTCAAGGCCCGCCGCGGAGAGCATCTGTCCCGGTTTAATGAAAGTTATATCGGAATAATACCGTACCGGGTTGTTCATCACCCGCCGGGCAGTAACGATGTCCAGCCGGTCAAATATGGTATTGAACCAGAAAATAAGCCCGATGGAAACGCACAACAGTAACGCCGCCAGCCATAATATCAACCTGATCTTCTTTATCAGTTCAGTTCTCCGTTATTTTTTACGCCCTTCGTATGTAAAAAGGTCTTTGATCATAAAAACACTTTCGGGCAGCGCCGCATTCATCGCCCTTACTATTTTCGATTGTATGTTACAGGTAAGCAGCCGGCCTTTACGCGCCTTGTTAACTTCCTTGATGGTAAGCTGTTCTTTCGAGTGCCCGGCGAGCATGGCATTCGTCATTTCATGGGCGTTCATCAGGGCATCAAGGGGCTGCACGCCCATATCCCTGTCGGTAATATTATCCAATGTAATCCCTTATCAGCTCGGTAAAGACCTGGCCGTATTCCTTTTGCTTGGCCGCGCCGACGCCAAAAACATTGGCGAACTGGTCTACCGATACCGGTTTTACCACCGTCATATCGCGCAGCGTCTTGTCGCTGAAAATAATGTAGGCAGGCACGCTCTTGGCGCCGGCGAGCTCAGTACGCTTGGCACGCAGAAGATCGAACAACTTCTGGTCGATACCGTCCCACTCCTGGAAATGCTTAGATCTTCTCTTGCGCTCTATATCTTTCTTCTTGGCGGCAACGATGGGCTTGGCCAACACCGGCGTAACTTCGCCTTTAAGCAGGCTGCGGCCGGATTCGGTTATAGCGATAGTCAGGTACTCGCCCACACGCTTAAGAAAACCTTGTCCAATCAGCTGCTCGATCATGAACCGGATATACACCTTGGTTTCAGCGCTCATAAGCCCGAATGTGGAAAGCTTTTCATGCCCCCGCTGGCGAACGGACGGAGTGTCTTTGCCATTCAATATATCTGAAATATAGTCGGCGCCAAAGCCTTCCTGAACCCGCGCGACGCAGGAAATTATTTTCTGCCCTACTATCAAAGGGTCTTCCACCATCTCCATCTCTCCGAGGCAGTAATCGCAGGCACCGCAATTTTTGTCGCCGTATTCCTGGGCGAAATATTCCACCAGGAATTTATGACGGCACACGGGGCGTGTGCAAAAGTTGTACATCGCACGTAATTTTTGCAACATCACCAGCCGGTCGGATGAATCTTTCAGCATGAATTCCCAGATGCGGTAATCGGCGCCGGAGTAGAACAGGTAACAATCGGCAGGCAATCCGTCGCGCCCCGCGCGGCCGGTCTCCTGCTGGTAATGCTCAATGGATTTCGGCATCGCCGCGTGTATCACGTAGCGGATATTGGACCTATCCACACCCATACCGAAGGCGATCGTTGCCACGATAATATTTACTTTTTCCTGAGAAAATTCTTCCTGATTGTTCTTGCGTTCTTTATCGCCAAGGCCGGCGTGATAGGGCAAATTCTTATAACCCATGCCGTTAAGCTTTTTAGATATTTCATCAACATCGCTTCTGCGCAGGCAATAGATTATTCCAGGTTCATCGGGGTGTTTTTTGATAGTATCCACTACCTGGCTCAACGCCGAGCCCGTGCGCTGTATAAGACGGAAATTCAAGTTCGGCCGGTCTATATTGCCCACATAAATGTGCGGCTCTTCAAGCCTCAGCTGAGCTATAATATCTTCCTGCACCTGTTCCGTAGCAGTAGCGGTGAATGCATGCACACTTATGTTTTTGAATTGCGATTTTATCATGCCGAGCATCCGGTATTCCGCACGGAAATTGTGGCCCCAGTGACTTATACAATGCGCTTCGTCGATAACGAAGAAGGAAAGCTTTACGCTTTTCAGCAAGTCGGCCGTATGCTCTATCAACAACCGTTCCGGAGATATATAGAGCAGTTTCAGTTCCCCGGCCTGTATCTTATCAACCACTTCCTGCTGTTTTTTCGAGGTTAGGCTGGAGTTCAGGCATTCAGCGGCGATACCCATATCCTTTAAATAATCTACCTGGTCTTTCATCAAAGAAATAAGCGGCGAAATAATAACCGCCATCCCGTCAGAAATAAGCGCCGGCAGCTGAAAACAGACAGATTTGCCCCCACCCGTCGGCAACACCGTAAGCGTATCATGCTCATCCATAATAGAGAGAATGGCTTTTTCCTGAAAAGGCCTGAAGCTGTTATAACCCCAATACTGGGTAAGTGTTTGCAGTATGCGGTTTTTCATTTACATCGTCTCTTCTGGAACCACTGGAATAGTGTCTACCGGGACGCGGTTCAGGTTGGGGTGGCGTTTCCAGCGGCCGGCGGCATAGTAGAGGTAAAATGTCATGGCGCCGACGGTGGAGCTTATGGTTATGCCAAGCCACAGGCCGGACTCGTGCATGGGGGTATAGTGAGAAAGACAGTAACAGGTTGGGACACGCAATACAACCATGCTGCAGGAGACGATGATAAATGAAGTTATGGTGTCGCCAACGCCGCGCAGGACGCCCTGATACGTAAAGAGAACCGCAAGGGCCAGATAGCTGAAGCTTACGTAATGGAAATAATTTCTGGTCAATCTGATCACTTCAAGGTCTTTGGTGAACAGGCCGGTTATGCGGTCCGGAAAGAGGGTTACGGCGGTAAAGAATATCAGGGAAAGACAGGCTGAAATTAAGACCCCCCATTTTGAGACGGATATTATGCGATCCAGCTTGCCCGCGCCGAAATTCTGGGCTGTCATGGCGGAGATCGCGGCGGTCACGGCGAACATGGCAAGAAAGGCGAACTGGTCTACGCGGCTTCCTATGCCGAAAACTGCCGTTATGGTAGGGCCAAATTTATTGGCCAGCGACAGAATAAATATGAAGCTTGATGAGACCACGATCATCTGCATGCCAAGCGGCAGGCCGAGGGCGATGATGCGCTTGATGGTAGGCGTATGTATGCGCAGACGAAAAGGCGCGATCTCTGAGAGGTGATGAGAACGCCACGAGATAATGCACACAGCCAGCGCGATAATATTGGCAATGATCGTTGAAACGGCGGAGCCCGCCACCCCCAGCGGCGGGAAAATTCCGGCGCCTGTTATAAGGACGGGGGCAAGCACCGCATTAACCACCAAAGATGTCAATATTATGCGCAGCGGAGTTTTTGAATCGCCGGTCGCGTTCATTATGGCGTTGAACCAGCCCACCATGGAGGTTATTGGCATCGCAAGGATTATCAGCGACAGGAATATGCGGCTTCCGTTAAAAAGCGGGGCCGGTGTGTTGATAAGCAGTAATATCTTACCTATGAATGAAACGCTGGCCAGCGAAATAACTAACGACAGACCTAACGTAGCCAGGGCAGAGCTGGATACTATGTCGGACAGCTTTTCCTTATCGTGAGCACCAAAAGCCTGACCCGCAAGTATTGAAGCACCGACAACGAAGCCAATGAACAACGACGAAAGCAAAAACACCACAGGCATCCCGGTGGCCACAATTGCAACACCTGTGGGGCCAAGCAGGCGCCCCGCCCACATCGCGTCTATGACCATATACAAAGCCTGCAAAATATTGGTTACCATTAAGGGCACAAGAAAGGCAAGCATTGCCCGGGGGATACTGCCACTGGTGAAATTCTTCATTTATTTTCCTTTAAAACGCGATAACATTATATAAGCGCACGGCACAACATAGAGCGTTAACAATGTTGAGACAAAAACACCGCCGATCACGGCGATAGCCATGGGGATACGGCTTTCGGCTCCGGGGCCAATTGCGAGAGCGGCAGGAATGGCGCCGGCAATGGTCGCTACCGAGGTCATTATGATCGGGCGAAAGCGCACCGGGCAGGCTTTTAAAAGAGCTTCACGGGCGGACAAGCTGCCTTCGGCCATATATTGGTTCGTAAAATCTACCAGCAAAATAGAGTTTTTCTTAACGATACCCATTAATAAGATCAGACCTATGATGCTGTAAATATTTATTGACCGGTGGAACAGGAACAGGGCGACAAATGCGCCTGAAACGCTGAACGGCAGCGCCATCAATACGGCGAGCGGGTCGCTGAAACTGTTGAACTGCGACGCCAGCACCATGTAGGCAACAAATATACCCAGGATAAGCACCCAGAACAGGCTTTGCAGCGATTCAATGAATGTTTGGGAACTGCCGCTCAGGGTTATGTGGTAGTCCGGCGGTAATATGCTTTTCGCCACGCGGGAAACCGCGTCAAGCGCATCCTGCTGAGAGGCCCCGGCTTTTACGTTCGCATATACGGAAATGGAACGTTCGCGGTTGCTACGCCAGATAGCCACCATCGACGATTTTTCTTCCATGGTTACCAAGTCGGAAAGACGTATCAGTTCGCCGGCGTTGTTGCGCACATACAGGCTTTTAACTTTTTCTCTCGGGTCTTCTTTCCCCTCTTCCAGCTTCAGGCGAATATCGTAGCGGTGGCCGCCTTTTTCGTATGTGCCGACAACTACCCCGCCGATCATAGCGTTCACCGTCTGCACGATGCTTGCAACGCTGACAGCGCGTTCCGCGGCCTTCTTGCGGTCCGGCAGCACGTGCAGTTCAGGCTGGCCGACGGCATAATTGGTATCCAGGTCGGTCACCAGGCCGGTCTTTTCCAGCCCGTCCATTATCAGCTGGGAATATTTCGCCAGGTCGCCCCAATCGGGCCCCTGGATAACGAACTCCACAGGAAATCCCCGGGAAGCCGAGAATGTTTTCGATGAGAGGTCTTGTATCACCACGCGCAAGCCTTCGGATTTCTTGAAGTGTTTGCGGCATAGCATCATGAATTCCTGCTGGCTCAGTTCGTGTTTTGCTTCGGGATCAATGCCGCGATGGCCTTTGTCTTTCATAGTCACCAGCACGCTGCCGCTGTTAGAGTCTCCCGGCGAGCCGCCGCCAACCTGCAGCACGTAGCGCTCTATCTCCGGCCTGCTTGAAAGGAATTTTTCCACCTCGCCAAAACGCTTATCTGAATACGAAAGCGCCGAGCCGACAGGCGTTTTAAGACGCATATTGAAACGGCTCTGATCTTCGGACGGAATGAATTCTTTATTCAAAACCCAGAAGGTAGAGAACCCGGCCGCAAAGACTATCAGCGCACCGAACATGACCTTCCATTTATGGTCTAATGCCTTACCCAGTGTTCTGCCGTAAAGCCGCGTAGAGCCTTCCATAAGCGCTTCTATACCTTTGCCGATGCGCGTGGTGCGTTTACCTACATCGACAAATTGAGAGCATCGCATCGGGGTAAGCGTAAGCGCTTCCAACAAGGAGAGAAGCACCGCGACCGTAATGGTTACGCCGAATTGGAAGAAGAATTTGCCGATAACGCCGCTCATAAATGCGACCGGCAGAAAGATAGCCACGATCGAGACAGTGGCCGCTACAGCCGCGAACGTAATTTCTCTGGCCCCATTTATAGCGGCCGTGCACCGGTCCTCACCCTTTTCCTGATGGCGCACGATGTTTTCAAGCACCATGATAGCATCGTCCACAACTATACCGATGGAAAGGCTGAGCGCGAGCAAAGTAAATGTGTTAAGCGTGAAACCCGCGAAGTAAAGAACTATGAACGTACCGACGACCGATGTGGGGATCGCCAATATAACATTCAATGTTGACGACCATGAACCAAGGAACATCCAGCAAACAAATGCGGTTAACAGCGCGGAAAGCAAAAGAGTGAAATTAAGTTCCTTCACGGCCTTTTCAATAAATTTGGTGCCGTCGTAATTAATTTTCAGCTGCATGCCCTCGGGGAGGCCTTTTTGGATCTCGGCAACACGGGCCCTTACAGCTTTTGCGACCGCAACGGCATTGGAGCCGCGTTGTTTTAGTATTCCCAAGCCGACGCACGGCACGCCCATGGCACGGCTTATCCTGGTACGGTCGGCGAGCCCTTCTTCAATGCGGGCGACGTCTTTCAGGCGTGTGCGGACGTAGTTTTGCTGGCCGGCCCTCTTATTTATGAAAATATCATTGAACTCCTCGATACTTGCCGCCTCGCCCATGGTCCGGACGTTCAGCACGCGGTTGCCCGTCTCAAGCTGGCCCGCGGGGGCTTCCCTATGCTCGTTTTGAACCGCGTCTACCACATCGCTTACGGAAAAATTGTACCTGTTAAGCAGCCTGTCGGAGACCCAGATACGCAAATTGGGATCGGTATAGCCGCCAAGCGTAATATCGCCTACGCCGGCCACGGTAGAGAACTGGTCTTTTACCCTGTCGTTTACATACGTCATTAAATATCTGGCCGGGTAACGGTCGCTCTCCAGCGTCAACATCATTATCGGCTGGTCTTCGGGGTTTGTTTTGCGGATGGTAGCCTGCGTAACATCCTTCGGCAGCTTCTGCATCACCGAAGCCACTTTTGCCTGCACATCCTGCACGGCAAGGTCAATATTACGGTTAAGCTCGAATTCTATCGTAACGGTCCCTTCGCTGTCTTCCGACTCGGAAGTAACGCTGCGCACGCTCTGTATGCTCATGCAGGCATCTTCGACAATATCCACGACAGAGGTTTCTATAACTTCGGGCGCCGCGCCTTCAAGGCGGATGTTCACGGAAACCACCGGAAAATCAACGTCCGGCAGCTGGCTGATGCCCATGCGCATAAAGGAAATGCCGCCGAAGACAATAAGCCCCGCCATAAGCATCCAGGCGAAAACCGGCCGTTTGATAGAAAGGTCTGACAAGGTCATAGTTATTTACTCTCCATGTGGAATCTGTGCAAAAATCTGTGGAATACCGGCGCGAAGATGATGCCCGCAACGCTGATCAGCGCTATCCCGCTGTATATCGCGTAAAACCCGGCGAACAATTTTCCGCCGTACGTGTTAATAGGCGCCATCGGCCCCATACCGGACAGTATCATGGCTGCGTTAACGAACGCATCTATCCACGACATATTCTCAAAATGATGGTAGCCGAACATCCCAACGATCAAAGAAGCCGCCACAAGCGAAAGCCCAAGCAAGGTGCTAAAAAACAACCTTCTATAAAACAAATGCCTCGCAAGCAGGGGAAGGCTTTTCTGTTCGTACATAAGTATTTTTAGCTCCTTATATAATCATTTTACGTATTATAACAGTTTTTGTGGTATAATGCATTCCATGTCATTAATAAGTCTGCACAGCATTGATCTGGCTTTCGACGGGCCGAAAATACTGGACGGCGTTTCCCTGGACATTAACAAAGGGGAGCGCATCTGTATACTTGGGCGCAACGGCGCAGGCAAATCCACGCTGATGCGCATCATAAACGGGGAGTTGAAACCGGATTGCGGCGATGTCATTAAAACCCCTGGATTAAAGGTTTCATTTCTCGCTCAAGATGTGCCGGAAAACATCACCGGCTCCGCCTTTGACGTTGTGGCCTCCGGCGCGGGTAAGATAGGCGATACGCTTGCCGCCTATCACCGGGAACTGGCTAAACCTACTAATGACGACCTCATACATACGCTGCAGCACGACCTTACCGAGCACGACGGCTGGCAGATAGACGCCGATATCCAGCGGGTGCTGGATCAGGTGCAAATTGATCCTGAGGTGGAGTTCTCCTCCCTCTCCGGCGGGCTGCGGCGACGGGTCTTCCTTGCGCGGGCGCTGGTTAACAACCCTGATATTCTGCTGCTGGATGAGCCTACCAACCATCTTGACCTTATTTCCATTAAATGGCTTGAAGACTTCTTATTGAACTCCCGCCTTACCGTTATGTTCGTTACCCATGACCGGCGCCTGCTGAAAGTGCTGGCCACCCGCATAGTTGAAGTGGACCGTGGCGGCATCATAGACTGGAGCTGCGATTACACCACCTTCCTGGCGCGCAAGCAGGCGGTGCTGGACAATGAAGAACGGGCCAACGCCCTCTTCGACAAAAAACTTGCCGAGGAAGAAGTGTGGATACGCAAAGGCGTGAAGGCCCGCCGCACCAGGGCTGAAGGGCGTGTTACCGCGCTGAAAAAAATGCGTGAAGAGCGCAAAAAACGCCGGGAACGCGTCGGCAATGTTACCATGGCGATCAGCGAAGGCGAGCGCTCCGGCGACAAGGTGCTGGTCGCTAAAAATGTTTCCTTCGCCTACGGCGAAAAACAAATAATAAAAGATTTTACGTATTTCCTTTCCCGCGGCGAGCGCGTGGGCATTATTGGGCCCAACGGTTGCGGCAAGACCACGCTGTTGAACGTTATGCTGGGCAGCCTTACGCCGCAGAAAGGCGGGGTGGAACTGGGATCAAATGTGAAGCCCCTGTATTTCGATCAGCTGAGAAAAGGCGTGGATCCGGAACTGACCGTGCAGCAAAACGTCGCCCCCGGCGGCGACAACGTATTTGTAAACGGCAAGCCGCGCCACGTGATCAGCTACCTGCAGGATTTCTTATTTACCTCGGAACGGGCGAGAACCCGCGCCAAATTCCTTTCTGGCGGAGAGCGCCACAGATTACTGTTGGCCAGATTATTTACAATGCCGTCCAACCTGCTGGTGTTTGACGAACCCACCAACGACCTTGATACGGAAACGCTGGAACTGCTGGAAGAAGTGCTGCTGCAATACGAGGGAACGTTGATCGTGGTAAGCCACGACAGAGAATTTCTTAACGACGTGGTAACCTCAGCGCTGGTGTACGGCAAAGACGGCGCGATAAAAGAATACATGGGCGGCTACGATGATTGGGAAAGCAAGATATCGGAGAACGCTGAGCCCGAAAAACCGGTGCCGGTCCCGAAAAAAATAATAGCCGAACCGGCGTATGCGGCTAAAGCCCCCCGAAAGATGTCTATGAAGGAAAAACGCGAGTTGGAAGCTATTCCTGCGGCGATCGCGGCTCTTGAAGCCGAGCAGCACGTCATCAACGCCCAACTTGCGGACTACACGCAATGCCAAAAGCCGGGCTTTGTAACTTCATCAAAAACTCGCCTTACCGAGATCGAGAGCGAGCTCGCCAGAACATTTAAACGCTGGGAAGAGTTGGAAACCTTGTCCAAGACTGAGACAAAGTCTTCCGGTAATTGATTAAACCATGCCGTTAGCGTTGGCCGGGTTTTCAGGGATAGGCTGAACAACATCCCAGTGCTCGGCGATCCTGCCGTCTTTGATACGGAACATGTCAAATACAGCCGAACCCCGGTCGCCGGTATTCGTCGTATCGGTCTGCAGCCATACGTGCACCACCACCAGGTTTCCCTCTGCTACCACTTCCTTAAAAGTAACCTTCATGTTCGGGAACTGTTTAAGCATCCCGCCAATAGCCTCTACAAAACCGGCCTTCCCCGTGCGCGCCATGGGATTATGCTGTATGTAATCGTCCCAGACGTATGTATCGGCCACACTGAGGTCTCTCTGGTTGAACGCGCCGTCATAAAAAGCCAGCACCAGCTTTTTGTTGGCCTCCAGCCGGTTTTTTCCGCTCTCAACATCTATTTTTTCGGTCGTTGCAGATCCTTTCATAATTCCCCCTTCTTACTTTTATTCTGTAATTATATTGTAGCTTAAACTCCCTGGAAGTCATCCACCGCTTTCAACCATCTACTGACAAAAACACTCCGATTGAAGGAGACCTCACCCTCGCCAGAATTCTTGTACCAGTTCCAGGGTATGGCCTTTGGGGGTGTTTTTCAGGTGGTGCAGGGGGTGCCAGTGGTCGGGGATCAGGTCGCTGTAGGGTGGGCGGGCGAAGCGTTCGTCTATCAGCAGGATAACGCCGCGGTCGGTTTCTGTGCGGATAACGCGGCCGGCGGCCTGCAGGACTTTGTTCATGCCGGGGTATATGTAGGCGTATTCGTAGCCGGCTTCGTGGCTTTCCTGGAAATAATTTTTTATCAGGTTGCGTTCCAAAGAAATTTGCGGCAGGCCGACGCCGACGATGATAACGCCTGAAAGGCGTTCGCCTACCAGGTCTATGCCCTCGCCGAATACGCCGCCCATTACGGCGAAGCCTACCAGCGTTGTTTCGCCGTAGCGGGAAAATTCTTCAAGAAAAATGCTGCGGGCGGCTTCAGACATGCCCTGTCCCTGCGAGATAACTGAAATGGCGGGGTTTTCCTGTATAAAGCGGCCGCGGACCTCGTTCATGTATTTGTAGGACGGAAAATAGGCTATGTAGTTGCCTACCTTGCCGGCGCAGAGCGCTGCGATCTCGCGGGCGATTCGATCATAAGAGAATTCCCGCATGCGGTACGTTGTCGCCACCCGGTCGTCTACCAGCACACGCAGGTTTTCCTTCGGGAAGGGCGAACCCAGTTTCAGGCGGTCGGCGTTCTCGCCGCCGCCCAGCAGTTCCTGAAAATACGGGATGGGCGTCAGCGTTGCCGAGAAGAATACGGCGCAGCGGGCGCGTTCTAAAGCTTCCTTCATAAGATACGATGGGTCCACGCAAAAAAGTTTTACGGTAAAGTCGCCCTCGGCTTCCTGATAATAGCAGCGGTAACGGTGGTCGAAATATTCGGCGGTGCGCAGGAAGTTGTGGGCGATAAAATACAGTTCCAGCAGTTTTTCGCTGAAAACGGAGGGCTTGGTTTTTTCCAGTATCTTGCCGGCTACCACTATAAAGGATTTTAACATCGGCACCAGTTCAAAAGGGGCGTCTTCTTTTACCACAAAATCCTGGCGAGTGCCTGCTTCGTCTTCGCGGCCGCAGGCGCCGGAGGCTTCTTCCATAAAAAAGGCAAGGCCCTCAAGGATCCTGTTGAGCTTCAACATACGGCCAACATCTTTAACATTTCTTGGTTTACCGGCTGACTTTTGCACGTTCAGTATCAGGTTGCGGGCAAGCTGGGCCGAGAACATCTCGCGCGAACGGTCTACCAGGTTATGCGCTTCATCGACTAAAAAAACGTATTCGCGCTCATCGCTGCGTTCCTCCTCTGAGAAGAAACGGCGCAGGTAGACCCGGGGATCGAAAAGATAGTTGTAGTCGCAGATAATACAGTCCGCCCACAGCGACATATCAAGCGTCAGTTCAAAAGGGCACAGAGAATGCTTTCGCGCCATCGCTTCTATGGCAGGCCGGTCGAGGGCATCCTGCTCAAAGAGTTCTTTTATGGCGGGGCGCAGGCGGTCGTAGTAACCTTTGGCGAACTCGCAGTCTTCAGGTTTGCATTCGGCGTCGGGGTTAAAACAGATCTTATCTTTGGCGGTTATGGTCACGGTTTTCAGGCGCAGGCCTTTACGCTGCAGCGTATCGACGGCTTTTTGCGCGACAGCGCGGGTTACGGTCTTGGCGGTAGCATAAAATATTTTCGAAACAGTGTTTTTCCCAACAGCCTGTATGGAGGGGTAGAGCGTTGCCATGGTCTTGCCGATACCGGTGGGTGCCTGGGCAAACAGGTGATTGCCGCAGTGCACGGCGTCGCTGACGCCGTTAACCAATTCCTGCTGGCCCTCGCGGTAGCTTTCGAATGGGAAGGCCATATTTTTTATTGAGGCGTTGCGGGTCTTGGCCCATTCTTTTAAGACCCGTGCCCATTCGATATAAGACTCGGCTACGGGCACAAAAAAGTTTTCGAGCTCGCTGAACAAAAATCTTTTCTCGAAAACGCTGGTGTCCCTGGTATCCAGCTGGGAGTATACCAGCTGCACCGTAACCGCATCTTTCTTGTGTTCGCGGCCGTACATATAGGCGTAACATTGGGCCTGCGCCCAGTGCAGCGGAAAGCTTTCCTCATCGATCTCATGCAGTTCGCGCGCGGTGGATTTTATTTCCTGTATCGTTATCTCGCCGCCTTTATCAAAAACACCGTCAATGCGGCCGCCCACTTCCAGGCGGATTCCTTTACGTGTTATCCCATAGGCGACGCCTACTTCGGCGGTATACACCTTATCCCGGTTGGAAGCAAGTTTGTTCGCCTTTTGGATCGCCTGATGGTGCCATATACCTTCCGCAAGGCGCGAGCTGCTGGTAAAGCCGCTGTCGATGTCGCCGCTTTGCAGCACGAAGGTGATAAGGTCTCCGACGGAAACTTTTACGGTATACATTACTTGATCTCGATTATTTCACTGCGGGCGTGGTGGTAGGTAACGTGCAGTTGAATGGTCTCGTTCTGTATATGTCCGGCGATAACTTGTATCAGTCCTTCCAGAATATTGTGCTCTTCGCTCACGTGCGCCAGCAGCACGTGGCGCAGGGGGCTTTTTCCGCCGCCGATGCATTTAATAAGTTCGGCCGCGGCCTCGTTGCTCAAATGGCCCTGATCGCTGAGCACCCATTGTTTTGCCGCCCAGTGGCGTTTACTTTTTTTAACCATCTCAATATCGTGGTTTGCCTCTATGACCGCCACATGCGAGCCGCTCATGGCCCGCACTATCATGTCGTCTACTTTGCCGCAATCGGTCACGTAAGATATCTTCGCGCCTTCGTGTGAAACGCAAAAGCCGAGGGACATGGTAACGGAACCAAGGCCGTGATAGGTTTTAAAGGGATGCACCGACAGAGAGCCAACCTCGAACTTTTCAGCCGCATGGAAGCGCACCAGCTTTTTGTCCAACGCATCCAGGCCGCAGTCGTTGCCGCCGGAGACCACATCTTTATAAATATTCTGGTGAAGGTAAATAGGGATGGAGTATGCTTGTGCAAGCCGCACAGCGCTACGGCCGATGTGGTCGGTGTGCGCATGGGTTATCACCATGCCGGTAATGCGGTTCGCGGGAAGGCCAATCGCGTAGAGCTGTTCAATAATATAACGGTAGCTGAGCCTGCCGCAATCGATCAGCAACGCATCTTTTTCCGTCCAGACAACCGTGCAATTGCCGCTGCTGCCGCTTCCCAGAACGCAAACTTTAAATGACATGATTATTTTTCCTGATCAGGCGAAAGGCCTTACAGCGACACCTTTCGGTGAGGCGGGGCAGACATTCTCGCATAGTGCGCAGCCGACGCAAGCTTCTGTATCAATGTAGGGCACCAATACCTTCCTGCCGTTCCGATTCATTTCTTTTACCTGTATGGCTTTTCGGGCCGTTGGGCAGTGTTCTTCGCAAACCAGGCAGTCCTGCCCGGTGGCCCAGGGTATGCAGGTATCGGGCAGTATCTCTGCCAGGCCCATCTTGGTGCGGGCTTTTTGCTCAACGCTCAATGGCGGTATAGCGCCGGTCGGGCACACATGACCGCAGAGCGTGCAGCCGTACTCACAGTAACCGATCTTTGCGTTGATCTTAGGCGTCCAGATGCCCTCGGGGCCGCTTTCCAGCAACACCGGCTGCAGGCAATTGGTAACGCACACTTTCATGCAGTTACCGCACCGTACGCAACGCTGTACGAACGCTGCCTCCGGCAAGGCGGCAGGCGGCCGTAAGACCGTGCTCTTTTTATATTTAATGGCTGCCTGGGCGGCTTTCGGCAGCAGCAAGGCAAGCGAGGCCGTTGCCCAGCCCATGAACTGGGAGCGCGACATACCTTTATTCCCCTGAGTGTCTTGTGCAGCTTTTGCGGGCAGCGCGGCATTCACACCAAAATTGAAAGAAGTTTTCTGCGACGGACAGTAGCGCACGCAGTCCATGCAGACAATGCATTCCGAGGGCATATAAGAATTGTCTTCGCGGATGGCGCCCATGCGGCAAATATCCTTGCAGGACCTGCATTTTCCGGCGCAGACGGTGGAATGGCGTTTCAGGAAAGAGAATTTCGCGACCAGGGCCAGCATACCGCCCAGCGGGCACAGGTAACGGCACCAGAACCGCCGCACAACGAACGGCAGCAGCAGGATAGCGGTGAAAATTATACTGATTACCGGCGCGTGAGGAAAAACCGGACGGCGCGGATCGAACAAGGCTTCTTTAAGGACATGGTACAGATTATCGAGAGGCTGGTAGAAATTCGCTGCCTGAATAAGCGCCGCGCTTACCGAGTCCAAAATATGGTTCGCTAAGGGTATCACGCTGAAGGAAAGGCTGCGCACAACTATTGTCAGCGGATCAAAAAGCCAGACGAACTGGATACCTGCCACAGCAAGCGCCGCGATAGCGGCAAGCAGGATATATTTTAAGAAAAGCCCGGCGGGCAGGGGATGGTCTTTCAAATTGAAGCGGAAAAGCTTAAGGAAGCGGCGTGTTACGAAAGCGACGCCGTCGGAAAGCGAGCCCAGCGGACAGAGCCAGCCGCAAAAGACCCGGCCGAACAGCAGCGTCAGCAAAAGGATAGCTGCGGCGATCAACAGGCCCGGCAGCAACACACGTTCCGCGACGGACGTTATCGTCATTATTAACGGGTCGGCTTTAAATAACAGCGAAGGGTTCACCTGAACGCTCAGCGGATAACGGGTCATCCAGACGATGGCGGCAAAAGCGGTAAAAACCAGTATCTGAACAGTCCGGCGGACAACGGTCATTACGCGGTTACCTTTTTGATATTAGCGGCTTTCAAGTCCAGGCTGCCAAGGCCTTTGTCGGCGGCGGCTTTGATGTAGCCTATATCGCCCGGTTTATGGCCGAACAGCGTGGCGGCGTAGGCGTCGGCGAGCACCGGGTCGGCGGAAGCGATGAAGGTATCCATTTTCTTTACATCCCCCACGCTGCCGCCCGTCGGGCCGTTTCGCAGCAATATGCGGCAGGCGTCTATCACCGTCAGTTCAGGCCGCATAAAGGCCAGCACCTCGGCGAGCTTCGGGGCGATATCCTGGTGCATCTGGCCCCTGCCGGAACCACAAACTCCCATCAAATTCTTTATAGAAAGCGTCACATCGGTCAGACGGTGATGTTTGGCTACCGGTACATTTATAAAACAATCGCAGGCAACGGCGTCACGGTAGATCGGCCAGTCCGCCATCATGGCGCCCGCCGGGAACTTGCCCGGGAAAAATTTCCAGTCGTCGACAAAATATACGTCGGCGCCGGCTTTTTTCGCCGCCGCGGCTATTCCGCTGTTCGCGTAGGTACGGCGCGAATCGTTACAGGTATAATCAAAGACTTTTACCACCTTCGCGCCTGACTCAAAACACATTCTCACCAGTGTCTCAACGACCGCGGGATTGGTGTTGGCGGCAAATTCAGGGGCGCGGTCCCAGCCGATGTTCGGTTTTACAACGACGGTATCGCCTTTTTTAACGAACAGCTTCATGCCGCCGAGAGCGTTAACCGCCGCGCGCGTGCCGGCGGCCGGGTCCGCATGGTTAGCCACCGCAAGGGCGCATGCGGTAGCGATATTCTTTTTAGGGCGCGGGTCAAGGGTCGTCGCCGCGTGCAGCAGGCCTTTTCGTTTGAACATGGGTGGTACGGCAAGAGAGCCGAAGGTCACGGCGGCAAATTTCAGGAACGAGCCGCGAGAGAAACGGGCTTTAAGAACCTCAGCCAGTTTGTCAGTCATTTTGTTGATATCCATAATCCCCTCCTGTTACCGGCCTTTGCCGCCCGACGCGCGCGACCACCAAAATACTGATCTCGTACAGGGCCAGCATCGGCGCAAGGAATATAAGCATATTAAATATATCCGTCGTCGGTGTGATAACGGCCGCGGCTACCGCCAGCCCGAAGATAGCCTCGCGGCGGTGCGCCCTCATCATAGAGGCGTTAATGATCCCGGCCTGTGCGAGCGCGAAAGCCAGCGCCGGCATCTCAAAAACAATGCCGCTCGCCAGCATCATAGCCAGAATGAACGAGATATAGCTATTCAGAGTGATCATAGGCTCAGCAAGGGAGCGGGTCAGGTTGATCAAAAACACATAGGCGGTGGGTATCAAAACGAACAAGGCAAAAGCGATGCCCGACATAAAAAGCGCTACGATCGAAATGATCCACAGCGGCAGGTATTTACGCAGCTGTTCACTTAACCCCGGCGCTATAAACCGCCAGGCATGCCAGGCGATGACCGGGCTTGCAAGCAAGGTGCCTATGGAAAGCGCTATCTTGACGTAAACCGAAACGACCTCAACAGGCTTTATCGCTATCAGGGCGTCTTTTACGCCCCCCGCGGCCTTCAAATAGCCGACCACGTGCGTGACACCATAAAACCCGGCTATCGTGCACACGCATATCGCGACAAGGCACCAGATAAGACGGCTGCGCAGCTCTTCAAGATGATCCGTCAACGGCATTAACAATGCTAAATTATTTTTTGTCATCGCCCGGAACAGCCGTTTCTTTTTTCTCTTCTTCTTCACCGCTCATCGCTTTCTTGAATTCGCGTATGGCGGTACCGAAAGAACGGCCCACTTCCGGCAGGCGTTTTGAGCCGAACAACAACAAGGCGATAACCAGCAATAAAAGTATTTCCTGAAATCCTAAGCCGAACATGGTGCCTCCTGTGCAACATTCAATTACATCGATATTATAGCAATTTTTGTAATGTGTCAAGCGCCTTTTTCAGGTCCAGATTTTTCTTGAATAAACCCTTCCACAGGTCGCCTTTTTCCTCCACGCGTTTGAGCATGGTCTTAATATTGTAGTCGGCGGGATCAAGCCTGGAAGTAACCTCTTTCCAATCAAGCGGCGTAGAAACTTTCGCGCCTTCCCTCGGCCGCAGGGAATAGGGCGCGGCCATGGTCGCCCCGCAATGGTTTTGCAGGTAATCCATATACACCTTACCCTTTCGTTTGGCCGGCATTCTTTCAAGGCTTACCAGAGCCGGCAGACGGCGTTTTACCGCCATACCGATAAGATTGGCCGCGTTCTTGGTCTGCTCATAATCGTAACCCGGCTTTACCGGTACATATATATGCATACCCTTGCCGCCGGTGGTCTTGCAAAACGCGGGCGCGCCCAGATCGTCCAGCACTTTTTTCGTCTCAAGCACCGCCTCAACCACGCGAGAGAACGGCACTTCCACCGGATCAAAATCAAAAACCATGTAATCGGGTTTATCCAGGCTGCCGGCGCTGGAACTCCAGACATTTATCTCTATGCAGCCCAGGTTCGCTATGTATATCAGGGTGTCCCGGTCCTGGCACAACAGGGCCGTGATGGTTTTTTCCTCCATGGGCACCTTAACGGTACTGGCCCAGGGGGGTGCTGTATCTCCAATATTTTTTTGAAAGAAATTCTCGCCGGTAATACCGTTCGGGTGGCGGTTAAGCGACTGCGGCCGGTCCTTCAAGTACGGCAACATGCAATCGGCCATGCGCCAATAGTAATCTATAACATCTTTTTTGGTATATCCTTCTTCGGGCCAGTACACCTTCTCAAGGTGTGTCAGTACCGCTTTAGTTTTAATAAACTGCTTGTCCGCCATTTCTTGCACAACATCACCGGGGTTCTTATCGTCCCGCAGGCCCAGCACTATGGGCTGGCGCATTAACCCGTCAGTCGTCCACTCCCTGAATTTCACTTCCACGATCAGTTCCGGTTTCACCCAGGTAACCGGCATATTGGTTTTCGGCGTATGCTCAAAAGGGCTCTTATCCGTTATCAGCGGCTTAAGCTTTGCATACATTTCTTTTAACCCTGCGTCGTCGAAGCCGCCGCCGGCGTGGCCGGCAAAAGACAATGTGCCGTCGCGGTATACCCCCAGCACCAGCGCCCCGAAATATTTTCGCGAAGCGCGGCCCTCGGTAAAGCCGCTGACGATAGCCTCCTGTTGTCTAAGCGCCTTTATTTTCAGCCACTCGCGAGATCTTTCTCCGGAACGGTAACGGCTTTTTAAGTTTTTCGCGATTATTCCTTCTAATGCATTTTGTTCGGCGGCGCGATAAAAACCCGTCCCATTGGCAGCCACGTAACCGCTCAGGCGCACAATGTTTGAAACCGGCAGCACGCTTTCCAGAACCTTCCTGCGTTCTTCAAGCGCCGAGGCGCGCAGGTCTTCAGAGCCCTTATACAGACAATCAAAAACATAATAGACAGCGGTCCCTTTACCCGTCTTCAAATATTCCTGCAGCAATTGAAAATCGGAACGTCCGTCTTTATCCAGCACTACCATTTCACCGTCGTATATCGCGTTGGGGCCACGCGACAGTGCCGCAGCGATATCGGGAAATTCGCCGGTGTACACCTTTCCGTTCCGCGACAAAAGTCTGGTTTTACCCTCGTGTATTATCGCGATCGTGCGGTACCCGTCCCACTTAACTTCAAATATCCAGCCCGGCCTGTCGAAAGGTTCTTCAACAAGCGTGGCGAGCATGGGCTCAACGAAATCCGGCATCTTGCTGTCTCCCGGCGGATCCTCTTTCAGGTCTTCTATGGTTTTGCCCGAACGGGCGGAGCGTTCATCGCCGCTGTTGGGACTATTGGCATATTCATCGGCTTTCTTAATTATCAGCCACTGGTTATCTTCTCTTTTGAACCGCACCAGGGCAAATTCGCCTTTCAGCTTTTTGCCGGAGAAAATAACGGTCACATGCCCTTTCGCCAGGCCCTGCGCCATCAATTTTTCCCCTTCCGCGGGATCCGTACCGTTATAACCAAGCGGGGCGTACGTCCCCTCATCCCAGATAATAACTTCGCCGGCGCCGTAATTGCCTTCCGGGATAACACCTTCAAAATCTTTGTAATCGAACGGATGGTCTTCCACCATCACCGCCAGGTGCTTTTGTGCGGGATCAAAAGATATGCCTTTCGGTATCGCCCAGCTTTTCAAAACGCCGTTATGCTCCAGCCGCAGGTCATAATGAAGGTTCCTCGCATTGTGCTTATGCACCACAAAACGAAAACCCCCGGCGTCAGCCTTTGACGCGGAGGGTTCCGGTGTTTTTGAAAAATTACGCTTTTTGCGGTAATCCTTAAGTTTCTCAGCCATGTTACTTCTTCCCGGCCGAGGCACGCCCCCGGGACTTATCGGATCTCGCGTTCCTTAGTATGTCCCCGGGCGTATGTACCTGCTCCAGGCTTTTTTTAAGTTTATCCAGGATGTCTGCTGCCGCCGTCTCACGGGGTGCCGCCTCTTTTGCAGCGTGCACGGGCTTACCCTGCTTCTTGGAATCTATTATCTGCTTAAGACGCTCGTTATAATTATCTTTATATTGTTCGGGCTTAAAATGTCCTTTGAGTTTGTTTATCAGCTCCAGGGCCAATTCCTTCTGATTGCGCGGGATCTCCATGGTTTTAGGCAGCTCCAGCTCAGAGGCTTTTTTCAGCGTCGCCGGAAACCGCATAACATGAAGCATGATCACTTCGTGATCCGCTTTCAGCATCACCAGATGCTCGCGGTCCTTCAAAACGAACCTGCCGATGCCTACCAAACCCGACTCCTCCAGCGCGGTGCGAAACAGCGCGTAGGTCGTGTGCGCTTTCTTTTCCGGCTCCAGGAAATACGGTTTTTCCACGTACTTAAAATCTATCTCCTTTTCAGCGACAAATTGTTCTATATCTATCGAATAGGTTCTTTTTGAAGCCGCCTGCTGAAAATCCTCGTCTTTAAGCACCACGTAATCGTCTTTCTGGTACTGGTAGCCGCGCACGATGTCTTCAAAAGGAACTTCCTCGCCGGTACTGCGGCAAACCTTCTTGTACTGGATCGGGCACAGATCGTCCTTACGCAGATAATTCATAGACATCGTATCAGCCGTTACCGCCGTCTGAACCTTCACAGGAATATTAACCAGCCCGAACGATACCATCCCGGACCAAATAGCGCGTCCCATACGTTACTCCTCCCGTTTGCAATAAAAACTAATTTTACCTGAATATGACCGTCGCATTGGTGACCGGTTTCCACTTTTTACTGGCTAAGGGTACGTTATGAGCAAGCCGCTTACCTTTGCCCAAGGCGTTAATTTGTGGTCGTAAACGTTTGTCTCGCTTATGATATGCTTCACTTGCACACCGCGAACGGTCAAGGCGTCCGCGATGAGGGAGCGGTGGCAGCGCCACGGCACGCTTTCCGCGCACATAATGGCTGTGTTCTTACCGGCGGCCAACCGCAACAGTTTGGCAAGGCCGGCCGCGAAACCCTCCGTCTGCATATAGTCGGCATATCCCCTGAATGAGGCGTTACGCCAGGCGGTGTTCGGTGAATCTTTCGACGTATGCCGCAGGCCGCCGAGTTCTTTAATATGCGCATAGCGTATCGCGGCCTCCCGTAAACTTTCTTTTAACGGGACCTGGCCGAATTGGGGATTATGTCTTGAAGCCGGTATGGTCCGTACATCCGCTAATTTCTTGATCCCATGCAATGTCAGCAGCCCGATAAAACATTCTATAGACCGGGTGCCGTGCCCGATCGTGTATATCACGGGATCTTATCGAACATATCCTTCTTAACACCGCAGATCGGGCAAACCCAATCATCCGGCAGATCTTCAAATTTTGTCCCCGCGGCAATGCCCCCGTCAGGGTCGCCGACCGAAGGATCGTAAATATAGGGACATACCCTGCATTTGTATTTATCCATGTTACCCCCTGCAAAACGTTAAGTGCACTAAACCGCTCTATTTTCTCAAACGCTTTACCAGGTGTCAACAGCGCGCACTGTCCCAAACGCGGCAACGACCTTTAGTAACCGGTGAGAGATCTGTCAGCGTCCGTGGGAGTGCGTCAATGGCCAAATTACTGAGAGTTTCATAATTTTGAAGGGTTGGCGCGCCATCAGGGAGGTTATATGAAAAAGTACGCCGTTAAGAAAGATTTTCCCGTTGAGAAGGTCCGCAGGTATCTGGAGCCGGGCCCCATTGTGCTGATATCGTCACGGTGGGAGGAAAAGCGGGATATCATGACGCTTGGGTGGCACACCGTTATGGAGTTCACACCCGCGCTGGTCGGCTGCGTGATAGCCAGCAGCAATTACACGTTTAATCTGGTTCGCGACAGCGGGGAATGCGTTATCAACCTGCCCACCGCGGACATGGTAGACACGGTAGTTAAGATAGGGAATTCCAGCGGTTCGGAAATAGACAAGTTCAAAGAATTCGGCCTGACACCCGGCGAGGCGCTTAAAGTTGAAGCCCCGCTGATACGCGAATGCCACGCCAACTTTGAATGCAAACTCTACGACGACTCAATGGTGAACAAATACAACTTCTTCATCTTCGAGGTAGTTAAAGCCCACGCCGCCCCGACCCCCGCCCACCCTGACACACTGCACTACACCGGCGACGGCATATTCCAAACCTCAGGCAGGATACTCAACCGCAAATCGCTGTTCCGCGAAGAGATGCTGGTGCCATAAAATACGGGTTTACAAACCGCCGTGGAAACGCCCGAATGCGTATGCGAGAAACAATGAAGACAACACAATCCCCGCCCCCAGGGTAAGGATGTGGCTGTTCTTGCGCAACTCGAAACTGCCCACCCTGAAAACAAGCACATACCCAAGCGCAAGGTTGAACAAGCCCCACAGAACATTAACAGGCGCCGAAGACAACCCCTGCCCCGGCGGGTTCGCGAACGGGCTCTGGAACGCATGCCCCGATATCCCGGTACCCAAATGCGGCAAGGCGTTAGCAAGTATGAACCCGCCAAAGAAGTAAGAAACGTAGTGATACCAGCGCATAGTAAGCTCCTGTTAGATCTTAATTAATAACATCCGCGGTTTAAACCGCCACAGTCCCTCTACAGCCAGGGTATTTTATGCAGCCCCAGAACTGTTTACCTGTGTTCGCACCGCTCTTAGTTGTACGCACAACCATAGCGGCGCTGCACTTTGGGCATACAGGCGTTTTCTCGTGCGGAGTTGTTTGTTTCCGGCGTTCGCGCTCGACGATCCGGGCGGTTGCAAGCTGTTCGGTGTAGCCACCCTCTTCAATAAAACGTTTTTCCAGCGCGGCTGTCTGCCTGTCAAGCAGAAAATTCGTCTGGTGAATTAGACAAATTATAGCATTTGCCCGAACAGCAGGGTCATCATTTTCAAGCCAAGGCGCGTAAAGGCGGTGGCGTTCTTGATCGGTCAAATCCGTCAGATCCGACTGATCCGTCCGATCCTTTTTAAACTTCGATGGTACCTGGCGGACTGCAGACGCTTCCGGGCTTTCCATTTTCCATTGGCAAATACGACGCTGGCGAAGAAAGTCTTCATAGTCCAGCAACAATTCTTCGAGGCTTGCCCGAGCCACGTGCAACAACCGAAGCTCCGTCTGCGACGAAGCCGCGGAGGCACGGCTGCCTTCAGCAATGTTTTGTCGTCCCGAACGGGCGGCCTGTATCATCTGGTCAACAAGTCGGGAACGAGAGTCAATGAATTTACCGCAGAACCAGAAAGTAGCGTCATATATCAGCGTCGAGGTCTGAAAACTACAAGTGGTACGATAACCGCCGGCAGGCCGAAGTTTTGTCATTCAGTTTCTCACTATAAACTCAATTTTTTTATTCAAAAAATCGCCAAAACGCGCGACTGATTCTTTGATCAGGCTTGCGGGTATTTTCACGTCGTTTTTGAGATATTCTACTTCTAAGGTCACTGTATCTTTTACTATCGTCCGTTTCCATTTGCCAACGGCCTGCCCGTTGAAAAGTACAATAGGCCGAAATATTCCGTTGCTGGATATAAGCTTTCGTCTCACATCGGAAACTAATAACGCGCTCCGGTCCGCGTAACTGATAAAAAACTCGTCAAATGCCGGTAGAAGGTAAACCGACGTGCTGAGTCTTGAAGAACGGGTACTGGCGCCGGTGTGCCAGTACTTTTGCGCGCCGACCGTTTCCGGCACGAACCCGGCCCCGGGCATTTCCAACACGCTCTTTACATCGCTTACCGGTAAACCCGACCACCAGGTAAAATCCTGCACCGTAGCAGGCCCGTGGCTGGTAAAATATATTTTCGCAAGCTTTGCGATAGATTCTTCCCGGCTGAGAGGCTTGGTCTTTGGAACCCGCTCCTCCAGCAGCTCGAAAGTCTGTTTGCCGTTCACCGACGCGCCGCTGCACATAATGCCGTCCAGCTCCGCCCGGAGAAAAAAATGCCAGTCCCGGTACTCACCGGTAGATATGTTCGCTTTCTCGAGCACGGCGTCTAATTGCTCCCGCGTTAAGTGATTCCCGCCTCGCAGGGCATTCTCAATAACCGCGTTACTTTTCTGGATAACGGTTTCCGAGAGCCCCAGGGTGGCGTGCCGTGAGCGTATCTTTGCCTTTACGCGCGGCGCGGTCAAAGCAAGCAACCAGTAAATGTCGTCCGCCGAAACAAGGTGCCAGGTAGGCCTTAACAAATGAGTCCGAATGATCTCGGCATTGTCCAGCGCGGTTTGCACCATCGCGGCAGTAGAGCCCGGCAGCCGTACGCCAACAGCCCATTTAGCCATCTCAAGATCCTGCGCCTGCATCGCGCCCATCCAACCAACAATCCCCTTCACGGTCTTAATTTTAGTCCCCGAGAGCTGTTGGTTTATGATCCTACTTTTAGAAATCCCTGAAAGGTTCATATCAATTATTGTGTTTGCGGCTATCGATTTGTCTACATCCCGCCCAGGCAATAGATCATTAGTTAAGGATGGACTTAACCCGTTTTTGTGGACACAAGAGCGGGTAATTTTGCCTCGAACTGTGTGGGGCTAAGATACCCCAACGTTGAGTGCATTCTCTTGCGATTATAAAATATTTCGATGTACTCAAACAACTGTGCTCTCGCTTCTTCGCGAGAATTGAATCTGGCGTCGTTTTGTAATTCGTACTTCAATGTCTTGAAGAAGCTCTCTGCAACAGCGTTGTCCCAGCAATTTCCTTTGCGGCTCATGCTCATCTGAATGTTATGCTCTTTTAATCTAGCCTGAAACGCATAGCTCTTATACTGGCTACCCTGGTCCGAGTGATGAATCAACGGCCCCGTCGGTCTGCGACTCTCAATGGCCATTTCCAGGGCATTCACTATAAGGCGCTCCGTCATCTGGCCGTGAATGGCCCAACCAACGACCCTGCGCGAATAAAGGTCTAGCACAACCGCCAGATGAACCCATCCGGAACCTGTCCAGAACGTCGTCATGTCTGCGACCCAGACCCGGTTTGGTTCAGGAACATTGAACTGTTGTTGCACCAGGTTGTCAGCTGCTATAGCTGTCTTAAACACTCGTTTCCATCGCATACGGCGATGTGGCGCTGCAACGATACCGTTCTTTCTCATCAGTCTTGCTACGCGCTTTCGTCCCAGCTTTAAACCTTCGGACTTCAGCGCTTCATGAATTCGGGGAGCTCCGTATACTTTCCGGTTTTTATCATAAATGCCCCGAATTTTGCTCAGTAATACGGTGTCTGTCCGGCTATGCTTGCTTTGACCGCGCGATTTCCATGCATAATATCCGGATCTGGAAACCGACAGAACATCGCACATTGTTGCTATTCTGAAGTCCCGTTCGTGTTCCCTGATGAACCGGAATCGTTCAATGCGTCCTTGGCAAAGTAAATTAGGCTTTTTTTTAAAACGTCCCGCTCTTCGCGCAAGCGTTTGTTCTCTCGGCGAAGATCTTCTAGCTCTGTGTTGGGGGTGTTGTGGCCAACACCGGGAAATGCTTCAGTGGTTTTTTTATCAACCTCGGTTCGCCACTTGTAAAGATGATGTACGGGCAACTCAAGCTCGCGGGCTACTTCGGCAACACTTTTGCCGCTTACCTGCGTCCGGCGAACTGCTTCAAGCTTGAACTCCCGATTGTAACGCATCCGGTCTCTCTTTTGCATCGGACACCTCCAGGGTCTTCATATTATACCCTTTTCTGTGTCCACTAAACCGGGGCAAGTCCAGGACGTCCCGTATTTTCCCGACGCGCTTTTTCTGGGCAATGGAGTATATGTTTTTTGCGACAAACGACGCTTGTTTGTAATTGTTAGTGAAGTGTATCTCAGTTTGATGCTCAGGCCACCTGTCTGTATTCTTCCGTACCAAATATACAATTTCAGCTTCTATCGCCTCAACCAGTTCCTTCTCATTTTTTTTGAAGCACCAGACCAACAGATCGAACTTGCCCTTAAGAGTTTTCCAATGATAGCCGTGATACCCGTTTTTGCCATCAGCGATTAGCCCGTAGCGCAGTCTATTGATCACGCTTTGCGATGTGATGCCAACATACACGATCTGATATTTATGTTTTACAATGTAAATTTTGGGCCTTTGATTAGTTACAGGATTTTGGAAAGAAACAACTTCAACACTGTTCCGGTTTTCAATTTTCTCAACCGGGACACATCTTTTCTTTTTGATGCAGAACCTGTAATGATGAAATGTCGGATAAATTATTGGATGCCTCTTTTGATAAGTCATACATCTAGAATGTCTTAGATTGTCAGTCTCTGTCAATAGTTGAGGTCTGACCCCAGCCCGTTATCCCCTAAGGGAATTTATCCTATTATCCGAAACCAGTCCTTTACGGTTAGATGGAGTCTATCAGCTTCATCTTCAGATAAAGGGCAACAGTGCGCAATCGGCGAACGTAGTATATTAAGACTGTTCATCACCTTTTCAACAGCACGTCGACTCGTGAAAATAGTACCAAACAAATTCCAGTTTGATGTGATTATAATTGACAGTTCACCAAATGTAGTATAGTCGATTAATGCTTCTGAACGTCTTGTAACTCCGCCATCGGTCTCTTTCTGGATTCGACCTTTTACTTCTCTCACAATATCTGGAGGTATTTTTCCAGTTACCCACCAATCAGCGCCCTTACTTTCCTCGTCAAGCGTCTCAGAAATTAGTTTGCGGATCGCCTGTTCGAGACAGTAAAAGAGTTCGTAGTGACGTGCCATATCACAAGCCTCTTTTCGAACACTACGCTCGAATTGCGGATAATATTCAAGGGGGTCTTGAGAAACCGTTCCCGGCGTGTGGCCAAGTTCAATATTGAGTTGTTTTTCTAAACATTTAATTTCGGTGGTAATTATAAATCCCGACATACCAAAAGACCGAACGAAGTCGTCTGTGTTTGTCATTTTATTTCCTAAGTAAATTATCTTTCAGACTTTTAAAAATTGCATTGAAAACCGCAATATCTGACGTAGCGGGCAAGTTAAGATTTATCGTGTAGGACAAATTCAATCCTAAATCTCCTGTAGGGTGTGGAGGCGGCTGGGGAATATCTTGACTGGTGAGTTGTTTGTCACCAAGAGGTTGATTTATTTCATCCTGACCTTTGATTGGCTGTGTCCAATCAGCGTTCTTTTTAATTGCTTTGATACAAGCAAGCACAAGTCCAACTACGCTTGAATCTTTACCTTGACCAGTTTCCTCTATAATTAGCCCTTTCAATTTCTCGTCAGAAAGCTGATGCATATACTCATTACGTCTGTACAAAGATGAGTACCCTATCCTTAAGGCCTCAGAAGCAGCAGCTCCACTACTTGCAGGATTACGGAATTTTTTATAAACATCAGATGGACTTCCATCTTGGTTTGTAAAACCAATCTTCTTCAGGTAGGATGTCACCTGGTCACCCGACCCCCCATGAATTTGAAGTATCGTTTTCACAAAATCCTGGCTAACACGTTCAGGCGTAGCAGCAGTTTTAATACCATGAAGCGCTTTTTCAATGTTCCCTGGAGCTGTAATGTACGGCAATGTTGCCATATTCTCCTCCCAATAATTTTACTCACATCCGATGCGTTGCATCTTTACATCCCCATCATGCCAAATGCCTTGTAGGTCAGGATCAGCGGCCAGACTATAGCGATAAGGGAACGGAGTCAATTTGACAACTTAACGCCCAGCCCCCTCTACATACCCATCATGCCAAAGGCTTTATAGGTTAGGATCAGCGGCCAGACTATGGCTTTGAGGATTGCTACGACTGCTGGCCAGAAGCCTTTTGAATGTTGGATAAGGTAAATGGCCGCGCCTATGAAACCCATGAAATACGTCATATCAAAACCCCTGTGTTTGTGCATATTGAAAACCCCTGGTATCGGCAGTTTGTGCAAATTTTGCACATTGCTATCAAGATTGTAAAATTTGATTTCACGAGTAACCGACCGGTTTTGAAATACCGAGGATTTCTCGGCAGTTGAAAGTTCAGGAAGTTCTTGTTCACAGCACTCGAGCGACACTTCGATTTGAACTTGTTCTATTTTGGAACATGTTGCCGCGCGTGCGACGACTTCTTTATGAACTTGTAAGAATTCATTACAGGTTGGCTGTTACGGTAGTGGCATAAATGAAACGACACACACAATCAACACTACTTTTCAGTTAGCCCATTAGAACTGTTTCCTTTTTGGAAACAGTTGTGTGGTATAGGGGACGAGTCAATTTGCCAACTTAACGCCCAAACCCATTTACATACCAACGCACCTATGCCGTGTATAGTTTGGCAGCAAAATTTACTTCATGAGGGTTTTTTGTATTTTGGGTGGTGCAAATCTCCCCCATGGAGATAAAGTTCTATTACTCGCACATTATACCGCTAAGAAAATAGTTTTACAATAGCGGAGTAAAGATAGTGGTGGCATACCATGGGTTAGCGAAGTAGCGCATACCCCTCTCAAACTGCGCAAGGATCGGACGTTGTATGTCGGTTGTTGCCCAGGATCCGGCGGGTTTCCATGTGGATTATGTCGGATTCTTTCAGGTTGTTTATGTATACCTGCCGGGCTGAGTTGTCGGAGGATATTCTCAGGAGGTCTACTTTGTAGTCCCAGGGGTGTTCCCGCAGGCTTAGGCCCATGCAGGAGATGGTTTTAAGCAGGTCGAAGATCACCTGGTTGAAGGGCTTTACGTAGCGGCCGGCGAATATTAACGTGTCAAAGCCGCCCAGCATGCCTATGCTGTCGCCGATGTGTTTTAGTATCTGGTTGGTGTAAAGGTCGAAGGCCTGCTTAACTTTCTGGTCTTTGTTTACGAGCGTTATAAGTTCCGGCATGGAGAGGTTGTAGCCGGTCATGCCGAAGAAACCGCTTTGGCTTTTAAGGATCTCGTCTATCTGGTACATGGAGAAACCGTGTTCTTTCATAAGGTAGACTATTATGCCGGGGTCTATATCACCGCAGCTTTTGGCGGACATTATGCCTTCAAGCGGGGTAGAGCCCAGGCTTATGGTAAGCGGCACCATTTGTTCTATAGCGCAGACCGTGGTGTGGCGGTCTAAAACTACGGAAATTACTTTCTTATCTTTGGGGAACATTTTGGCGTGGGCGCCGTGGTATATGCCATGGAAGCCCTGCCTTGTGAAGTTGCCTTTTTCTACGTATTTGTTGTCTATCGGCAGGCGGCTGTTGTCTTTAGACATATGGGAAAAGAGCGAGGTCTCAAAGAAGGCGAACTGGGGTACTTCCGGGAACTCTTTTAGGAAAAAACGTATCAGTTCGGCTGCTGGCGGTATGTACATTGGGAAGTCGTCGGCGATATCCATAAGTTTGGCAGGGAAGTTGCGGTCTATTCTGGCGGGGCCTTTAACGTTTACTGGGCCGAAGTGTAGACGGAATGATACCGCGCGCGGGGTTTTGCCGCCGCAGAGGTCTTTTAACATACAGTGCAGGCTTTTAGCGCGAGCTGTTTCGTCATCAGAGTTGTTGTACTGCCAGATGGTAGAGCGGTTCTCTTCTTCGCTGAAAATCTGTATCGCGGCCGTATTATTATTAGGCTCAACTATTAAGATCATTGCGGGATTCCTTGTACGCGTCTCTGGCAATCATAAGTTCTTCGTTGGTTGGTATTACCAAAACCTTCACTTCCGAGCTGTCGCCGGTTATATCTGAATTGGTGTAGGTTGTTACGTTGTTATTTTTGTTGTTTATCGCTATGCCGACATCGGTAAGGTTGCTACAAATGGCCTGGCGAAGTTCCGGCATTTCTACGCCCAGGGTGTCGGTGAAAACAAGAACGTCTGCTTTTTGCAGTATCAGGGAGTAAAAACAAATGAACTTTCGCACCCGCCGTACGTACATTTCAAATACCATATTGGCTTTTGGGTCTACCTTGCGCTGTTTGGCGACGTCGCGTATGTCGGACGACGTGTTGTAGACGCCCAGGACGCCGCTTTGGTAGTTAAGCAGGTTTTCGGCGTCGGCCACAGAAAGGTTGTTTTGCGCCATAACGTGGAACAGCACACTTATATCCATATCGCCGCTGCGGGTGTTCATCATCAAGCCTTCAAGCGGGGTGAAGCCCATAGAAGTGTTGATAGAAACGCCGTTTCTAATGGCGCAAATACTGGAACCGCCGCTGCCCAGGTGGCAGCTGATTATTTTCTGCGTTTCGTAGTCGCGGCCTAAATATCTGCACGACTCTTCCATGATAAATTTATGAGATACGCCGTGAAAGCCGACTTTTTTAAGTTTGTACTTTTTAACTAAATGCTCCGGCAGGGCGTAGGCGGCATATTCATCGGGTATGTTTTTGTGGAAGGTGGTATCAAATACGGCGTATTGCGGAATATCTTTGAATTCCCCGGCGCAGCTTTCTATCAGGCCAAGCGATATCTTGTTGTGAATGGGGGCCAGGCTTAAGTTCGCTTTCAGTTTGGCGGTAACCGCAGCGTTTATCTTTACCGTTTTATTGTAGGCCGCGCCCGGGTGCACGTACCGGTGCGCGAAACAATCGTAGGTTATGGCAGGATCACTTGCCCGGTAACCGTCCAGCAGCGCGATAACGGCGCGAAATGCCGCGGCGTGGTCGGGCATGGGCGTAACGATGGTTTGTTTCTCGGCGCCCCGGTAGGCGTTTATCTGCGAGGGCTTGTTCGTGAGCGCGCCCACCCGTATGGCCTCGCCGCCGGCAAGTTCCCGCCCTTCCGGCATACGGATTATCCGGTATTTTAGCGACGAGCTGCCGCAATTTATTACCAGTATATTTACAGGGGCCTTAGATCTCATCAGAGCTCCAGCCGAAGGTCGGCACGCCAATATTGCGCTGCAGTATCATGGCGTTGCCCAATACGGCTTTCTTTATGGCGGCCAGGGTGGCTGGGTCGGAAAGGTCCTGGGTGGCGGTTTCAAGGCCCGGGCCATAGCCTATGGTCGGTATTCCCAGTTCGCTAAAGGTATAGGAGCCGGCGGTAATATTCTTTTTCCAGTAGCCGCAGCCGGTTTTATGGCCGGCGTCGTTGAGCGCCTGAATGGAATTCGCGACGAACGGATGGTGGCTTTCTATCATCCAGGGCTTGGTGTGCTTAGAGGAGCGAAGGAGTGTGCCGGCGAGGGTTTTAATGTCTTCCCGGGAAATATCGGTTTCAATTTGCACGCTGCACTCGCTTTTGTATACCGATTGGGCTATCATCTTGGCTCGCTCCAGGATATTTTCTTCCTGCTCTTCGGTGCCGAAGGTCCTGTCTACGATAACTTTAAATTCGTTTTCAGATCCCTTTGGTTTTGTGCCGCAGAAATGAACATCTTTTATTTTCAGGCTGGAGTTGCCCAGCGACTGGCTGGTGGGCAGGCTGCGAGACAAGGTTTCCAGCTCGTGGATAAGCGGGAACATGGTGCCCAGCATATTTATGCCGCGGTTGGCGGCGAAGGTTTCGCTGAGTTTTACTTTTACCACTATCTCATATTCCATATGGCCGCGGTGGCCAAGGTAGACATTGTGGTCTGTCGGCTCGCACAAGATAATGCCCATAATGTCTTTTACCCGCTGGTTTAAATAGTAGTCAAACAGGTACCTGGCTCCGTAGGCGCTGCAGCCGGATCTCGGCACGCCGCAAACTACTATGTCGCCCGTCATTGGCAGCAGTGTTCTTTTCATCAGCGCGGCCGAATACAAGGCGCAGATAACACCGGCTTTGTAGGTCTCGCCCGTTTGGTCTTCGCCCGCGGTATCGCTGGGGTAATCTATGTTGTAAATAAGCGCCATGTCGCGTTCGTGGCGAAAGCCTTTAACTACGCCGACGGTGTTGTCAAAACGGTCGTTGCTGCAATCGTCAAAACTCAACAACTTCATCTCATCCATCAACAGTTTGTTGAACTGGGCTACATTGCTTTTTTTAACATCAAAGGCGTCCAGTTTCTTACTGAAAGTCGTCATTTGTTCAGTAAGGCCATCCAATTTACCCTTCATTAAGTCCTTCATAAAAACTCCCTTTTGTTCATATATACAATACACTGTATTCTTATACTAAACACCCGAGGCAAAAAAAATTTAGAATGTCGGCGGGGTCACCACCCAGATCGCTTCTGTGTCACCTTCCATCAAATTCTTGAACGAATGAGGGGTGCTTGAATTAAAGTAAATACTGTCTCCCTTGTTCAGCACATACACCGCGTCGTTAAGCGTTATCTCTATGCTGCCCTTAATGACCATTACGAATTCCTGACCGAAGTGCTTGTACATTGAGGCACCGGAATCTGCTTTCTCGCTCAGTTTAAAAAGAAGCGGCTCCATCTGCTTGTTCGGGTCCGGCGCGGTAAGCAGGTACAGGTTTATCCCGCTGCTGATCTCGTTAAGCTTAATACGTTCATGCGACCTGATCACCGGCGATGACCTGACGACCTGATCTTCGCCTATCAGGTTACCTACCGTGGTGCCCAGGTTATTGGCAATGCTTTTCAGCGTATCCAGGGAAGGCAGCGCCTTGCCGGTCTCAACCTGAGAGAGAAAGCTTGGGCTGATGTCCACATTTTTCGCGAATGAGCGAAGCGTAATGTGTTTATCTTCGCGTAACCGTTTGATGTTTACACCGATAATGCTCATGCATTCCCCTTTGAATTGTATTATAAACTAAAACATTATTTTTGTCAAGCCTGCATTAACAGTGGTAGCCATAGGTTAACAGGTTGTCAGGCGGGTAAAAGAATGGTTATGGAGGTTCCTGCGCCTACTTCGCTTTTAACTTCAATGCTTCCGTTATGTTTTTTTACGAATTCGTAGCATAAGGCCAATCCAAGGCCGGTGCCTTTGCCGGCTTCCTTAGTCGTATAGAAAGGCTCAAAAATATGTTTGCGCACTTCTTCGGGCATGCCGGTCCCGGTATCTTGCACCTCAATGGCGGCAAAGTCATCCGTTCTTTTGGTACGGATATAAATGGTACCACCCTCGGCCATCGCATCCATGGCATTATTGCAGAGATTTATCAGTATTTGCTGTATCTGGTTCCTGTGAGCTTGTATTTCCCCAAGCGAGCCGTCGTAGGTTTTCTCTATTATCACATTTTTTATTTTCGCCTGTCCGCCGATAACCGATACGGTTTGATCTATCAACTCGTTAATATGCACGCTTTCCCGTTCAACCTGGCCGGTCCTGGAGAAACTCAACAGATCTACTATCACCTGGCGGCAGCGGGCAGCCTCCGCCTCAAGGGATTTCGCCGGCTTATAACACAAGTCGGATTGAGGCAGGTTTTTGGTTATGAACTGGGCAAAACCGAGGATCACACCCATGGGATTATTGATCTCGTGCGCTATCCCGGCCGCCAGCTGGCCCATGGCAGCCATCTTCTCCGACTGAATAAGGCTCGCCTGCGCGGTCTTCAACTCTTCATACGCCTCTTGCAGCTCGCTTCTTCTGAGTTCCAGATCTTCCATGATATTAAGCGAGGCAAGATGCGTCTGCTCAAGTTCGGCGGTCCTGAGGGCGACCCTGTTCTCAAGTTCAGCCTGCGAGGCCTCAAGGCTGACGATCCTCATTTTTTCGGCGGCAGCGGCTTTCAGGGACAGTTCTTTTTCCCGTTCCTGCAGCCGCACCATCTCCCGCACATCGCGGGCGATACCGACCATCCCGATAACGACGCCCTGCCTGTTACGTATAACCGATCCGGAAAAGTTCACCGGTATTTCAGAGCCGTCTTTAGCCCTGATGCTCACGGCATAATTGCGCACGGTAGACTTTTCCAGCAGGTCACGGTACATACGTTTGCCGTTGCGCTCGTAACCATCTTCTGTAAAAAGCATTTTAGCCGGCTTCCCCGACAATTCTTTTCTGGTATAGCCCGTCAGTTCACAGGCCGCTTCATTTATGTCCATAATTGTGGCGTCGATCAAAATAACAAAGATCGCTTCCGGCATAGTAGCTACTATTTCTTTTGCCGCGATCGCCATAGTTACGGTCATAAGGCTGTATTTTGTTACCGCGTAGACAACACCCAGCATCCAAACAAGCGAGATAATATTTGCCACGATCGGCGTGTGGATCCCAACATTGGGCAGTATCACGTTCGTGAATGAACCGATCACGATGGAACACAATGTCATCGCGGCCACGATCATTGCCTGTCTGGCTTTTCGCGGGTCGTTAACCTTCCTTGCGAAGGAACCGAGCAGGTATACGGAGATCAGCGTGCAGGAAGGAAAATACATATAATAAAGGTATGTCCAGGCATTATTCGCCCAGCGTTCGTTCCAGTAATATCCTCCAGGCAGCTTATACAAAGACCGCAGCATAGCCGTATGCGTTATCTGAGCCAGAAAAAATATCGCCGGTACCAGAAATATCAGGGCGTACAACCAGCGTTTTATCTTTTCATCCCTGCCTGAAAGCACTATTGCGAACCATAGAGCAAGGCTGGGAAAGGTGCACCAGCCGAGCGAGCCCACACCGGACCAGAACAAAGCCGTCCCGGCGGAAGACGCGCTTTCCCTGAAAATGTATGCCAGCGACCAGACCGCCATCACGAATACCAACGCGGAACAGATACGGTTCAATTTTCCCGCGGGATTCCTGCTCAGGATAAAGACCATCGCCCAGGCATAAAATATGAATGAGATGAGATGGGCGAACGCGAGTATGTTCATTGTTCCAAATCCTTCATGTTACTATTTTCCGGCAGGGTATAGAGCGGCTTGCGGCCCAGCTCTTTAAGCAGGGAATTAATCTTGGCCTTAAGGGCTATCATTTCCAGTTCCCTTCCGACAGTGATCTTCTGGAAACGCGCCAGTGTATTCGTTTTCCGCGAAAGCTCGGCGAAGTTGGCTTTGAACTGGGCGGTACGCTTATCAACGATAGACTCCAGTTCGGCGCGCGCCTCTTCCAGAGCTTTTACACGAGCGTTCTCAGCAACACGCTCAAGATCTTTGACATTTACGCCATCATTCTCCGTGCCAGACAGTATTTTATGCTTTTTCCAATTAAGCAACAACCGGCAATTTCTTTTCAATACAAATAGAACCAGGCAACCTAAAATAAATCCGGCCATGCAGTATATAAAGGCGTACGTTTTCATCACAGTGCTCCGATAAATATATATCCGAAATTAAAAACCGTACGTAAGGTCCAGCCTGAAAGCATTCACCGGGAATTGAGAGGTCCTGTCGCCTTTCGACGGATCATCTGACATCGAATAGGTATATTCGCCGTCCAGCCGCACTTTGCCCATTGCATAGCCTGCACCGACGGCAAACTGGAGCATGGAGAACTGATTGATATTCAGAAACGTCATTTCGTCAACGGCGAACGGGGTTGGGTCCGTGCTGATGCCGCCGCGAAGCTGCAGCCTGTCGCTGCAGGCGTACTGGGCGCCCGCGCGGTAAAGCGGTTCGCTTTTCCAGTGCGAGGTCTGGTCAACATTATCAAATACCCCGGGAACCGGATCTGCGTACGTGACGTCATTCTTCATTGTGTAGTACATATCGTATGAGACCGCGGCGGCAACCACCAGACGCGGCAACACTTTATACGACAACCCCAGATCGATGGTAGCGGGATACGCATAGTATTTGTCATAGTTAGACCTGAGGCTGGCATCAGGGCTGCCCACGGCCGCGAGGCCGGTTTGATCGTAGGTAGCTTTTCCTTTAAGGTCTACCGTTGCTCCGGAACGCAGCACAAGTCCTATATCCATCTTTTCGCCGGCTTTATATTTTGCGCCCAGGTCCACCTGGATCGCAGAACCTGCCGCATCATTGCCGGCGTTTATGCTATACGACGTCAGGCCGGTGCCCGTTAGCGGCGAGCCGGGGTTTATATTGTATTCTTTATCTACCGTCAGTTTATCCGTTATCTTTAACATATCCAACCCAAGACCCAGTGAAAGCCCATCCGCAACATCTTTAGCCACGGAAATATTGTAGACGCTTATGGCCTGATTGGCGTCCAAAGCAGCGTGTATACTATCCGCGCCGGTTACCGTGTCTGCGATGGTATCGTTGAATTTGCCGCAGCCGCCCCCGATACCGTACATGCCGATAGCGTAGACAAAACCTTTATAAGAAGAAACAACGGCGACAAGAGGCGAAAACACATCCACGGACATTGTTTTTTTTGAATATAAGGCAGGTTCGGTAGGATAAATCTTCAACAGCGGAAAATCACCGTCCGCGCTGTTTGGCGAGGGCACGTTGGCCAGCGATGTATTTGATCTCGTCGGATCGGACATATAAAATCCTGAAACCTCTAGCTGCGTATTTTTCTGGGCCGCCAGTCCCGCGGGGTTCCAATATATCGCACTCGCATCATCGGCTATGGACGTAAAAGCCGCGCCCATCCCGTTGCCCCGCGCCCCGGGTAAAACAAAGATCCCCTGCCCGTACACCACCTGAAGACACGAGAACATAAAAAAAATGCCGACACTGGCCATCAATCCATTGAGTTTGGGCAGCATGATTCCTCCGGTAATCGATAGCGACCACCATAGTATACCATATATACCAATAATTCGCATTTAAAAACAACAACGCGTTACCAGCGCGTCATCCCTCAGCGTGATTTGTCATGGAAATATTTGTTATACTATGCCCATGAAAAAATCGTTGACCGTTTTATGCATATGCCTTATAGCCGCGCCGCTGCAGGCGGATTTTAAGCAGCTGACACAGGCGAAGGTGGAACAAACCTCTATCTCTACGTCCCCCGAACTGAAATTTTATGTTCCGAACGGGGTTATAGATATATTGGTTCTCAACAGCATCGGCATCAGCGATACGGAGTATGCCGCCAGGTACGACTACTTGAACAATTTCACCAACAACCGGCTTAATTTCAAACTCCGTTTTCCCCTGTTGTTCGTCGGCACGGAGTTTTACGACGAACTTAACTACTCGGCGCTGTATACGAACAGCAATTACCTGCAGAAAACGCGCTACGCCATGCCGTATGTCGGCCGCCAGTTCACGCCGGAGATCTCGGGAAAGTTCGGTGTTTCATTCGGTCAGACTATCACTGCGACCGGCGATACGAAAATAGTTTTGGACAGCGGGCGGCCCGTGCTCGGCATACTCACGACGAATTTCGATACGCTGGACGAAGACCTTGACGAGCCCAGCGGCATGCTCTCTACCGTTTCCCTGAAACGGGCGATACGGTGCTGGGGCAGCGATTACGAATATACGCAGGCCGACGGATCCATTGTAAGCACCCTGCGGTTTTTTGACCGTCATTTGATCAAAACCACGTTGAAGCTGGGCTACCCTGTGGAGAATACCTTCCGTCCGCTCAGCGACACTTACTACCTTGGCGGCTACGACAATATGCACGGCTACCGCTACCGCGAACTGAGCGGCAACGCCATGGCCTATACCAGGCTTGAATACGACTTGTCGCTGTTGTGCAGCCCGGAAAACTGCGAACCGACGAAATTATTGAATATTTTTACGGCGCAACTGCTGGTGGAGGGCGGAAAAGTGGCCGGCACTGATATATACCATACGTGGGAAGCGGTTAAGGGCAGTATCGGCATTGGGTTGGGAGTAAAGCTTACGTTCTTTCACGCGCTTTCCGTTAAGGCGAATGTCATGCTGGCCCAGGCTATGGAAGCGCGCACTCCGATAGGGTATTTCAACGTCACCGCTGTTACCTACACCGCACCGCAGAAAAAAACCGAGACAACACCGACCACGACAACAAAATAATTCAACAACCCGCGGCTAAGCAGCATTCCACAGCCTTGATCGCATCCGCCGCTGAGCTCGTTATGCCGCCAGTGTACCCGGAACCTTCCCCTATCGGGTACAGACCTGCGATGTTCTCGGAAACATAGTCGGCGGTGCGCTTGATCCTTAACGGACAAGAAGGTCTGGTTTCCGCGGCCAGCAATAGAGCATCGCGGGAAACAAAGGCAGGCTCTTCCTGCCGCCATTTCAAAAAAGCCGCCGTTAATGCCTCATTGACCGGGTGCGGAAAAATTTGGTTCAGGTCAGCCGGCACGACACCCATTTTAAAAGAATTTTTGTTCAGACGGTCAGACACCCTGCCCGACAGATAATCCTCGAGATTTTGGGCCGGCGCGGACCAACTTCCTCCGCCCGCTGTAAAAGCCTTTCTTTCTACTGCCCGCTGAAATTCTATCCCGGCCAGAGGATCTTTTGAGGCGTAGTCCTCTTCATGGCAGGTAACGATGATCGCCGCGTTTGAAAATTGAGACGACCTGGCAGCGTAACTCATGCCGTTAAGCACCAGCATCCCTTCTTCAGATGATGCGTTCACTATCTCGCCGCCCGGGCACATGCAAAAAGTATAGGCACCCCTGCGTGCGGTCCGGTCGGTATATGTAAAGGAATAGGTCGGCTCACCGTGCCTGATCTTTTTTATAGTTTCGGCAGGATGCTCAAGCCTTACACCGATAGAGATCGCTCTTTGTTCCAGGGCAACACCGTCAGCCTTCAACAGTGCAAAAGTATCGCGTGCTGAGTGGCCCACCGCCAGAAAAACTGACGAAGAAAGATATTCCCCGGCATTGTTTATTATTACGCCCGCGACCTTCTTATGTGCGATCAGCAAGCCGGTCAACTTCGCGTTATAGTGTATCTCGCCGCCGTTTTGCAGAACGTGTTCACGCACATTGCGGACTATGTTGCATACCACATCCGTGCCGAGATGCGGCTTCTTCATATATGCTATTTCAGGCGGCGCCCCGAATTTGATCAGCGTTCCCAGAACTTTTTGCACGTACGCATTATTGTTCCCCGGCCGCGAAAAAAGCTTGCCGTCTGAATATGAGCCCGCCCCGCCTTCCCCGAATTGAATGTTAGATTCACTGTTCAATACCCTCTCAGCAATAAACCTCTGCACATCGACCGTGCGTTCCTCTATCTTTCGGCCCCTCTCAAAAACAACGGGTTTAACACCTTTTTCGATAAGTTCAAGGGCAGCGAACATGCCGGCAGGACCAAAACCGATTATGACAGGCATCAGAACATACCGCCGATAGCAAAAGAAGTTTGCCAGTTATGATCATCGACGCAGTACGTATAGCCGATACCTATCGGCAAAGGAAAACGCCAGAACTGCCAGGAAAGGTTACAGCCCGCGCCCTGCTTGCCGTAGTTGTTGTTTACCTGACCATCAAGCGCTGCCGCCTCGGCGAAAAAATCGGCGTTGAGCGTTCCGGTGTGATTTCGCACAAAGGGGTAACGATAGTCCGCCTGAACAATACCTATGTTGTCGCCGCGGAATTCCCGGGCGTACACACCCATCATGCCGTCGCGCCGGCCGCTGGCGAAAAGCTGGCCGAAGGGAAGCGTTGAACCCGCTCCGAGCCGGGCAGACAGAAGAAGACGGCTGTAGTTGCAAAATTTCGTCTCACGGCCGGCAGAGAGCGTTGTTTTTACGTAATCATGTTCGGAACCCAATGCCTTGAATGCAGGTTCAACGGAAGCTTGCATGCCCCACTCGCTTACCGCGCAAGGAAGAGGCCTGAAGTTCTCCTGAAAGTCAGCCATGCCCATGCCGAAGATCCGGCCGAAAGAGCCTGCGAGGTCGCGGCCTCCGTCAGTCCGGCCGTACGATACACCGGCCTGTAACGCGTTATATGAACCGGCATCATGGGCGCCGCGCCGGAGATCGGGCTGTAATCCGCCCTGCTCAGGTTCACTCCGGCGGAAACCTTGATCGTGCGATCCAGCGGTATTGTTGCCGACAAGCGGGTACTTTCGCTTTCAAGATCGTAGGAATCGCTTATCGGGCCGAGCTCCAGCAGTTTGTCCAGATCGCGGCCGGTAAGGACGGTTGAATTGTAAGAGCCGTTGACGTAGCGATACTCCGTGTAGCCGCGCCTGTCAAAAGCAGCGCTCAGGGAAATATCCGGGAACATCACGGCAAAACTATTGAACTGTATGCTGTTCTGGAACATACCAAAATACATCAGTCTTTCTGACAGCCGGAAATAATTTTGTTCCATCAGCATAACACCGGTGTAACGGTCGCCGCCCCGGCTGCCGGCCATAACCCATGGCAGAACGAACCAGCCGTCTCTGGCTTTTACGGTAACGGCAACTCCGTCCCGGCCGTCCGGCTGTTGTTGTATATCCAGCTGCTTGAACAGGCCCATGGCATACAGGTCCTTGCGGGTCCGGGTTAACTTATCGTCGGTAAGGGTATCGCCCGCACGAAACGCGAGTTTTCGTCTGACGATACTTTCCAGAACACGGTTATCGGTAATGGTAATAGAGGTTACCACAGAATCTGCAAACGCCGGCAGCGCGTAAAGTATAAGCACACACGCTGCAGCAGACGGAAGCTTCATTCGTATCTAAGGGCGTCTATGGGATTGAGTCTGGCGGCTTTTTTGGCGGGCCAGGTGCCGAAGACCAGGCCTATGAGCACGGAAAACACGAAAGAGATGACGATCGAGGACGGAACGATCATGGTTTTCCAGCCTGCGACAACGGCCAGCAGAATAGAAATGGTGCAGCCAAGCGCGATACCGATGCAGCCGCCGACGCCGCAAATAGCAACCGCTTCTATAACAAATTGGAACAGTATGTCATTGTTGTCGGCGCCAAGAGCTTTGCGCAGGCCGATCTCCCTGGTCCTCTCCGTCACGGAAACAAGCATAATGTTCATTATGCCTATGCCGCCTACAAGCAGGCTGATGAAAGCGACCGAACCGAGCAGCGTGGAAAAGATATTCATCGTGGCTGAGATCGTCGCCTGGATATCCGCCATGTTGCGGACATCTATTAATTCTATTCTGGCAGGAGGCAGGCGGTGCAGGCGCAGCAGCAAGGCCTTGATTTTATCGATAGCCGGGTCCATGATGCTTTCATCTGCCATCTGCACATCCATATTATCTATATGGTCCCGCCCGAGAAGGCGGTACATGGAGGTATTGACGGGAATATCAACTTTATCGTCTTCATCGCGCCAGCCGCTGGAACCTTTGACCGGCATGATGCCGATGACCTGAAAATCTATGCGGTTTATCTTCACGAATTCGCCGATAGGGCTGCGATCGCCGAAAAGGTCGGTGGCTACGGTCTGGCCCAGCACCACCACCTTCGCCCGGGAAGTGTTCTCGTCATTGGTGAAAAACCTGCCTATCAGCGGCTGGGCGTTCCTCATGAATGTATAATCGGGCGAGGTGCCTTCCACGCGGGTGTTGCGGTTCCTGCCGCCGTAAACCACCTGGCCTCTGCCGTTGGAATAGGCCGAGACGCCCGTTACACCATCTATCTGGCGTTTCACTGCCTGTGCGTCTTCCAGCGTGAACCGCACCTGACTGCCGGATTCCTGAGAGACGCCGCCGCGGGAGGCGTTGCTCGGCATGACCATCAAAATATTTGAACCAAGCGTGGACATCTGCTTTTTTGTTTCTTCCTGGGCGCCCTTGCCGAGGGCGAGCATGGCTATCAAGCCCGTGACGCCTATAAGAACACCGAGGATAGAAAGCACCGAGCGTGTTTTATTAGACCACAACGCCCGCAACGCCTGTGAAAAATAATCTTTTACCCTCTTGAACTGGAACACGTGGTGCAAGGTATCATTACCGTTAACGGCGGGACGCGCGACCGTTTTTGCGCCGCCTACCCGTTCGTCGGATACGACAAGACCGTCCTGAAGGCGGATCGTGCGTTTTGCGAGCATGGCAAGGTCCGGCTCATGCGTTACCATCACCACCGTGATACCGGAATCGTTCAGTTTTGTCAGGATGCTGATGATCTCTTTGGCAGATTTACTGTCAAGGTTGCCTGTCGGCTCGTCGGCCAGTATCAGGTCCGGATCGTTCATCAGGGCGCGGGCTATGGCGACGCGCTGCTGCTGGCCGCCGGAGAGTTCATTCGGTTTATGGTCCATACGGTCGGCAAGGCCTACCATCGTAAGCAGGCCGGCGGCTTTTTTCCTGGAGGCTGCGGCATCATGGGCTTTATCGGCATACACCAGCGGCAGCATAACGTTCTCTATCGCCGTAAGACGGGGTAGCAGATTAAAACTTTGGAACACATAGCCGATGTGGCGGTTGCGCACCGCAGCCAGCTGGGAATCATTCAGGCGCGCGACCTCGCGGTTCTCTATGCGATACGAACCGCTGGTCGGTTTATCAAGCAGCCCAAGAACATGCAGCAGTGTGGATTTACCGCTGCCCGAAGGCCCCATGATAGCCGCAAAATCGCCTTCGGCGATGTCCAGGGAAACGCCGAACAATACCGTCAGTTCCTGCGTTCCCATATAATACGTTTTTTTAATATCGCGAATTTCGATAATATTCATTTATTCCCGGTTCAATGCGCCGAAGATTTAGACTGTACCCCGAAAATGCCGCCGATACCGCCGCGCGGTCCGCCGCCGGCCGCCAAAGCTCCCGCACCGCGTCCCCTGGAAGGCACGGCTATCACATCATCGTCCTCGGTGACGCCGGAAACTATCTCGAATTGCTTACCGTTGGTTATCCCGGTCTCTACCGGCCTGCGCTCAGGCTTCGGGGTCCCGGCAACTTTGACCATAACGAATTTCTTTTTTCCGTTATCAACAATGGCCTCAATGGGCAGCATCAATACGTCGTCCTTTTTCTCGGCTTCCATGTCTACGGTGGCGGTCATGCCGGCACGGAAGGCGGGCGGTATGCGCTCCGGACGGACCTTTACCAGATAGACCGTCACATTGTTCAATACCGTGGACTCATACGCAACATGCTCTATCACCCCGGGGAATAACTTACCCGGATACGCATCAAGAGAAATACTGGCTTTTCTGCCTAATGCCACGTAGCGCAGATCGGTCTCATCGACATTTTCTTCCACGATCAGGTTATCGGCCATCACCAGCAGGTCTTCTCCCACGGAGATCGTCTGCCCGGGCTCTTTGCTTCTATCGATAATAAAGCCGTCCATCGGCGCCATGACGGGGGCCGGCTTATATATGTCGGCCCATTTTTTAACCTCTTGCTCTCCCTTGGCACTGGCGGCGTCCAGCAAAGCCGCGCGGTCAGAAGAGCTCATCCAGGCCAGCACCTGGCCTTTCTTCACCCGGTCGCCTTCCTGCACCAGTACGCTTTCCACCCTTCCGGCAACCTGGGGTTTTATCTCCAGGCGGTTCCTTGGCTGCACGGAACCATTCAAATGAAGCTCTACGGCGATAGTGCCTCTCTCTGGATGGATAGTCTCCACCAGCTTGGATTTATTCTTTCGGGGCATTAAAAACCCCGTCGTTATGGCCGCTGCCAGCAGGACCACGATAACTATAATTTTTTTCATGCCGTATCACTCTCCTAGAAGGTTTTGCCAGGCCGCCTGCTGCAGCAGGGCGTCGCGTCTGGTATTTAACAGATTTTTTTGGGCGTTTATATTGCTATTCACATCGGTATACCACTCGAAATACGCGACCAGGCCGTTCATATATTTCTCGGTCTTTATATCCGACTGCATTTGCGCGGCGTAGGTTGATTTGATGGCAACAGAAACACCCTCGACGGTATCCGCATACCCGTTGTATCCTTCGGAAATGGCGGACCGCAGCTGCTGCACGTTCTCACGGAACGTCTGTTGCGCTATCTCGTAGGCAAGGGAACCGATGGCGGCATCGTAAAAATTGCGGCCGCCGGTGAAGAAAGGGTACGACAGGAAAAGGCCGGCGCTCCAGCTGTTATCAGCGGGGAACCAGCTGTCGCCGCTGCGGCTTACACTGCCGTTAAGATTAAGGGAAGGGTAGAGACCGCTGCGCGCGGCGGTGCGTTGAGCGGCGGCTTTACTGAGCGTGAAAGCTTCGATCTTATATTCGGGGGTTTGCGGTAAGGCGGCCTCTATTTGAGCAGCTGCCGCCTCAGAAGGGATGGCAAAGCTGCTGGTAGCCACGAACGGCGCCGGCTCATCCAGGCCTATGCTGCGGTTTAAATTGACCAGGGCAAGTGTTCTTGCACGTTCGGCGCGGTCTACGTCATAGTCGCTCTGCGCCTTATCGGCCTGCACTTGCAGCAGCGAGCCTTTGTCTTCGATACCGGCGTCGTATTTCAGTTGTATCAACTTCATATTCTCGTCGCGCTTTTCCTGTATCTGTTTAAATAATGCCACCTGGTCCTGGGCCCACAACAAGGTGATATAATCGCGTTTTAAGTGATACGTGACATCGGAGAGGGCACGTTGATAACGTTGTCTCGCTATTTGCAGGTCCGCATCCGCCTGCTGCATTGCGGCTACATCGGCAAACCCGTTAAAAATAGATAGTGAACCGCTCAATCCGGCCGACGCCTGTTTTGATACGGGCAGCGGATCGCTCTGAGATCGTGAAACGCCTGCCGAGGCGCTGAGGGAAGGAAGAAAAGCGCTGTTAGACCTGCGGCTGTTCAGCTGTGCGTTGCGCACCGTCTGAGAGGCTTTGATCAGGGTCGGGTTGCTTTGTTTTGTACGTGCCAGCGCTTCGTCCCAGGTTAGATCTACGGCCTGTGCCAGCCCCGGTATAAGCAAGGCACCAAGAAGGGCAACGATCTTGTGGTATCGCATCATATTTCCTTTCGCAAAGTCCTGTTCCCGATTTTTAAGGCATCGCCTGACGCGCCATGCGTTCCATCATTTCTTCATGACGTTTTTTCGCGAGAACGGCCCACATGTTTTTTTGTTTTTCGTTAAGCACCGCGAACGCCTTATCGAATGCATCTACGGAAAGCGCGGTGACGTATGTTTCTATCGTCGTCATTTCACGGGCTTTATCACGTATCGCCTTGAAATCCGGGTTTTCAGCGTCTACGACCCCAAGGTATTCGTACTGGCACTGCATATAGCTTTTAACCACGACAGCCAGGTTTTTTATCAGTTCGGCGCGGACCGCGAGAAGGGCGCTCTCCTGATCCGCCGTCAGTTCTAGCTCCGGCTTATAGCTTAAGATGCGGCGTATTTCCTGCTCGCCCACACCCGCGATGTCCGATAAGGAATGTTCGGAACCCTGTTCCTGGGCAACCTGCGGATGTCCGTGCCGGCCCGGGCCCGGGCCGCCGCCGTAGGCAAATGCAGCGCCTGAGGACAGGCACGCAGGAACAAAAACCATGAGAAGGACCTTTGCTATTTTCATTTCGCAGGACATCAGTCTTTCGGGGGCGGCATATTTTTCATGTGCTTATCCATCATCTCAAGGAACTTCTTGAACTGTTCCCGGGTAAGCACTTCTTTCATTTTAAGCATGGCCGCCGTATGCAGGTCTATCTGCTGGCTGGTAAGCTGCTTTATGTCCGATGACAATTCGTCGACGGCGTCTTTGTCGGACTCCGGCTTTTCCAGCTCTTCCTTCATGGCCAGCCGTTTTTCATTCAGCTGCCGTCTAATGTCCTTCATCACGGTCTGCTGGTCCGCGCGGAACGTTCTCAGCTGTTCTTTTTGCTCGGCGGTAAGTTTAAGTTCTTTGTCGATCTTTTGAGCCATCTTTTCGTGTTTTTCCGACATTTCATCCGGCCGGTCGGCGCGGGCTGAACCGCACAGGCCGAACATGATCACCGCACTGCACATGACCGCTAAAACCCTTCTTTTCATTACCCGTCCTCCGTTCAAATCAATTCTTCGATCTCGGTATTTTCGATAGCACCCTCATTATTTATAAGGGTTTCCATATACTTCATGTTTTCCAGCACGCACACCGCTGCCTCATGCTGAAAAACCGTCTTTTTCTGATACACCACTTCCGCGCCCCCCGCAAGCATCAGGATCAAGCCGGCTGCGAGCGCTATTTTGGGGAACGATACCCCTTTTGGAAGAAAATGATAATACCATTGATCCGCGGGCTGAGCAGCTATTTGTTCCTGTATATTGTTCCACATGCCGGCGGGCGCTTTCAGTACCATGTGTTCGAACGGCTGCATTAATTGCGTGCGCACGCGCAGTTCAAGCGCGCGGCAGGCTGCGCAATCCAGCAGATGACGGGTAATTTCCCCCCGAAGTGCCGGTTCCGTTTCATGGTCGGAGAAATCTGTTATGATGATCTTTTGCATCTCGGTACAGTTCATTTCCCATCACCTCCCTTAAGAGACTGCAGTAATTGTTCGCGCGCACGGCGCAACCGGGTGCGCACGGTATTTATATTTTCGCCCAGGATGTCCGCGATCTCCTGATAACTGAGACCCTGGATATTTCGCAACACCATGCAGGCGCGATAATCCGGTTTTAGTTCCGTAAGCATTTTCATGACATCCGCGTGCTTGCCCGCGGCCTCCGGATCTTCTGCCGGCGCCAACAGCTCGCCGTCCGCCTGCTCCAGATCGATCGTCACGGAACGTTTGTTACGGTACTTCTTCACATAATTGAGGGCTTCATTGACGGTTATGCGGTACAGCCAGGTCTTAAGGGAGGAGTCATGCCTGAAATTTGAAAGATTTTTATAGACCTTTACAAATGTTTCCTGGGATACTTCCCTGGCATCGTCATGGTGAAGAACTATTCCGTAGGCCACGGTGTAAACATAATCGGCGTATTCCCGGTATATTTCTTCGAAGGTGGCCGCAGCGGCCTTATTGTCTATGATGGCCGTCGCGATAGCGTTCATTTTTTTTGCACTCATAGTTTAGACAGCGCTCCCGCGCGAAAAGTTTCAGGGGATTTACCGACAGGGGATAAATGAAGGGCAGGAACGCAAAATTCCGCGTCGCTACGATGGAAGGAACGTAGTTCCCAACTTCTGTCCGGCAAGCACTTTTGTGACTACCTCCGGAATTCCCCCGTTAACAATAACCATGGTAACGCCTGCGGCGGTGGCGGCCTTGGCGGCTTTAAGCTTTGTGACCATCCCGCCGGTACCCTTCCCCGAGGAGCAGGCCGGGCCGGCGCAATGCTCTATATCGGAAGTAATTTTTTTAACCAGCGGAATGAGCGGGCTTTTACCCGGCACGCCGCTGTAGAGGCCGTCCACGTCCGTCAGCAGAAAGCAGAATCCGGCATTCATGGCACAGGCGACGACCGAGGCCAAGGTATCATTATCCCCGAAATTCGCGCCGATCTCTTCAACCGCAACGGTATCGTTCTCATTGATAATAGGAATAATGCCTTGATCCAGCAGGGTTTTAAGCGTGTTGCGGATATTGCCGGATCTCTGGCGGTCTTCAAGGTCGTAACGCGTTAAAAGTACCTGCGCTACCGTGGCCTTACTTTTTTTGAACGCTCCCTGATACAACTCCATCAGCAGCGGCTGGCCCACAGCGGCCAGAGCCTGCCGGTCTTTCAGCATGGTCGGGCGCTGTTTTAAACCCATTTTCCCCATGCCGGCGCCGATAGCCCCGCTGGTAACCAGTATAACCTGCTTGCCGGACCTTTGAAGAGCCACGATCTCGCGGGAAAGCAGGCCTATGCGGGCGGTATTAAGTTTTCCATCAGCCCGAGTAAGCAGATTAGTGCCAACCTTAATCACAATAAGCCGTTTCGATACCATATCGCTCCCTGAAAATGTTTCGTTTGAATGATTATATTCTTATTGTGCTTTTTTATCAAGCTATCTATGCTGCCTTCAGCTCCCTAGAAACTGCAACGAGCAAGATAGCCGTATTCCCACGCGCCCCTGCCTTTAAAAGCTATTACTTTCAGCGTTTGTCTCTCAAAATGGTTGAGGCCTCCGCCTTATATTTAGCCGCCTCGTCGGGCTTTCCTAAAACCCTATATGCTTCATACAAGCGGCCATAAGCAGCTTGTTTCCATTCATTATTAGCTACAAATATACAATTTTTGTAAATCTCAACGGCCTCCGGGAAGCGACCAAGGGCGAAATAACATTCCCCCGCCAGAAAATAGCTTTTACAAAAAACATCCCTGTCAGCAATTTGTATAGGTTCCAGCCGGGACAACGCAGCGCTGAACATCTTGGCCCGATAAAGAGCATCCGCACTCACAAAAACTGATTTTGCCTTAACATTCTGGATATGCATAATGTTTGAATATACGCCTGTCGTGATCAAAAGACCGGCCAGGGTGATCGTTAAAATCTTGCTTCACTTTTCAGATAGTGAGCTCGGATAAAACCCCTTTCGAACCGATGGACTACTAAGCAATATAATACCACCTATGCACATAATCGCAAAAACGCTACTACCTATTAAAGTACTTAGAACCTCATTCAAATTGAAAAAGATCAAATTCATAAAATTGGACACATCTACAACCAAATCAACTAACGCGGCAACAATTGACACCAAAAGAGAAACAAGCACCATTCTCCTTCCAATTTCATCAAAAACAAACAGTCGAATCCCGGCAAATATCATTAACACTTCAGCCAAAATAGTAACAGGCCATATACACATAAGAAAAACCGACCAAATCCCATTGTGCGCACCCAAATGCATACCTGGAAGTGCAAAGTATTGATGTTCTGAGCCGATAAAAAAGCGTGGCAAGATCACCGCCAAAACATAAAGCACCGCAAAACTTCGTACAATATTCTTTCTTATAGAATTCACTATGAATCCTCCTGCCCTGTTCGTTCGCGGCGCATTAAATACCCCCTGAGACATTGATTTAGTCATTGTATCTCTTTACTAACTGCTTTTCAAATAGATTTTTTTGGATTTTTTTGGAGGGTCTTATTGACTGTGCATTAAATTTACGCTACAATTCTATTATGCATATAACAACGGAGAAGACTATGGGAATGACTATTGCAATTCCGAGACATTTTTCACATGGTGACGATCTTGTATTGGTGCGGCGCAAGGAGTATGAAGCTTTGCGGCGGCGTGCCACCGAATACGATGAAGTTGCTTCGGTAATAAAGCAAGCCGAGCATGATATCCGAGCCGGAAAAGTTAAATACACAAAAAAAACGATCGCCGAAGCAATTAAACGCTAACCATGGTCAAGGGCCCTGTAGTAGTCGGCTACACTCCACACTTTAGCAAAGCATTGAACAACCTTCCCAAACAAATTCAAGAAATGCTTGTCAAAAAGGATTCTCTATTTAGAGAAAACCCTTTTGACGCAAAACTAAAAACACATCAACTACGAGGCAAACTAAAAGACTACTGGTCCTATTCGGTAAACTATCATTACCGGGTACTATTTAAGTTCGCTGGCGATTCCAATGTGATTTATATTGATGTTGGAACTCATGAGATTTACGGATAATCCAGTTGTCTCTTCACCGAATAAAAAAGTTGTTGACACGATAATAGTTTTGGTGTATAATAGACGAACTTAAGGCTTTCTTAAGTTTTTTTTATTTTGTGGTTTATTGACATAAATGGGCAGATGGCAGAGCGGTCTATTGCACCAGACTGTAAATCTGGCGGGCTTACGCCCTTCGGTGGTTCAAATCCATCTCTGCCCACTTTGAATAATAGCGATTGCACCTTGCGGGAGTAGCACAATGGTAGTGTTCCAGCCTTCCAAGCTGGCCACGCGGGTTCGATTCCCGTCTCCCGCTCCAGTAAAAAGGGAATCGAAGCTGACCGAAGCGCCGCCGCGTAGGCGGAAAAGGTCGCCAAAGGCGACCGGCAGCGAGGCAGCCGGCTTCGAAGGAGCCGAAGGCGGGTGAGAAGGATTCCCGTCTCCCCGGATAACGCTTTAGATGTAGAAGTTGCCGTTAACGCCCAGATAGCTCAGCTGGTAGAGCACTTCATTGGTAATGAAGAGGTCGTCGGTTCAAATCCGATTCTGGGCTCCAAATGTAAAGCGGCTTATAAGCCGGCTATAAATAAGAACATATAATAAGCTGAAGTTAAAAACGGAGGAATAAGATGGCAAAAACAAAATTTGACCGCACCAAGCCGCACGCGAACATCGGAACCATAGGCCACGTCGACCACGGCAAAACGACATTGACCGCGGCTATCACGAAGGTACAGGCCGGCAAAGGTTTTGCTGAATTCATATCATACGACATGGTAGCGAAAGCCTCTGAAGCCCAGGGCCGCCGCGACGATTCAAAGATCGTAACGATCGCCGTGTCCCACGTTGAATACTCAACGGCCAACAGGCATTACGCCCACATAGACTGCCCGGGCCATGCCGACTACGTAAAGAACATGATCACCGGCGCCGCCCAAATGGACGGAGCGATATTGGTGGTATCAGCCATAGACGGCCCGATGCCGCAGACCCGCGAGCACATCTTGCTTGCCAAACAGGTGAACGTGCCCGGCATAGTAGTATATCTGAACAAGTGCGACGCGGTAGAAGATAAAGAACTGCTTGACCTTGTGGAGATGGAAGTAAGAGACCTGCTGACGAAGTACGGTTTCCCCGGCGACAAGACGCCGATCATCCGCGGTTCAGCATTAAAAGCTATGCAGGGCGAAAAATCTGAGCTCGGCGAAGATTCAATAACAAAGCTGATGGAAGCCTGCGATACGTTCATAGCGCTTCCGCAGCGTGAAATAGACAAACCCTTCCTTATGTCAGTGGAAGACGTCTTCACGATCACCGGCCGCGGCACTGTGGCGACGGGACGTGTGGAACGCGGCAAAGTAAAAGTAGGCGACGCGGTAGAGATCGTAGGATTGACCGATACCCGCAAGTCTGTTGCGACCGGTCTTGAAATGTTCCGCAAGCTGCTTGACGACGCGCAGGCCGGCGATAACGTGGGTATGCTGTTGAGGGGCGTAGAGAAGAACCAGGTAGAACGCGGGCAGGTCATAGCGGCCCCGGGAACCATAAAGCCGCACAAGAAATTCAAAGGACAGGTGTATATCCTGACCAAGGAAGAGGGTGGCCGCCATACCCCGTTCTTTAAAGGATACCGTCCGCAGTTCTATTTCAGAACGACCGACGTGACGGGTGTTGCCCAGCTGCCGGCGGGTGTAGAGATGGTAATGCCCGGCGACAATGTGTTGATGGACATAGAGCTTATCGCCCCGATTGCGATGGAAGCGCAGCTGCGTTTCGCTATCCGCGAGGGCGGCCACACAGTCGGCGCCGGTGTCGTTACAGAAATAACGGAATAACATACATATATAAAGGAATCGAAATATGGGCGACAGAGTTATTATCACCATGGGGTGCCAGGAATGCAAGAATCGTAACTACTACTTCAGCCGCGGCAGGAAGCGCGACCAGAAGCTTGAAGTTAAGAAGTTTTGCCGCAATTGCGGAAAGCACACGCCGCACAAAGAAACAAAGTAACGACAATATTATAACGGCGAAATCGGTTTGACGTTTACGGGAGCATAAGCTAATGGTAAACTTCCGGTCTCCAAAACCGGTTTTGAGGGTTCAAATCCTTCTGCTCCCGCCAAGACTTTTGAAAAGGGATGGGTCATGAACTGGTATCATCAGGCTATCGAGTTCTTAAAAGACGCGTATAACGAGCTGAAAAAAGTCAGCTGGCTTTCGAGGAAAGAAGTTGTCGCTTCGACAGTGGTTATCATAATATTTGTATCTATCATGGCACTGTTCGTCAGTTTCGTAGACCTTATCCTTTCCCGCATCATGGGCATCTTACTCTAGTCGAGGTTAACAACATGTCTAATAAGTGGTATGTAGTCCATACGTATTCAGGCCATGAAGACCGCGTTAAGTCAAGCCTTGACAAAGCAATTGCCAACCTTGGCCTTAATGACAGGATCTCCCAGATCGCCGTGCCGACCGAAGAAGTGGTGGAGATAAAGCGCAACAAAAAGTGCGTAAAGAAACGTAAATTTTTCCCCGGCTATGTTTTCGCCGAGATGACCATAGACAATGAGACCTACTGGCTGGTGCGCAACACCGCCGGCGTAACAGGCTTCCTGGGCGGCGTTAAGCCCGTTTCGATGCCTGATGACGAAGTAGCCAACCTTCTTGAGAATATGAACCCCGACTCAGCCCATAAGCCGCGCCCCTCCATTACCTTCGAAAAAGAAGAGAATGTGCGTATCATTGAAGGGCCGTTCAAACACTTCGTGGGCGTGGTGGAAGAAGTTAACGAAGAAAAAGGCAAGCTGAAAGTCATGGTCACGATATTCGGCCGCCCGACACCGGTAGAACTTGATTATCTGCAAGTAGAAAAAATATAAATAACAATAAACGGGAGCCGACTTCGGCGCTAAAACCGTAAGGAGAAACCAAAATGGCAGCAAAAAAAGTAAAAGGCATGTTAAAGCTTCAGATCCCGGCAGGCCAGGCTAACCCAGCCCCGCCAGTGGGTCCGGCGCTCGGCCAGCAGGGCGTTAATATTATGGATTTCTGTAAGCAGTTCAACGCCCGCACGGCGAAGTCTGAACAGGGCATGACCATACCGGTCGTTATCACTGTTTACGACGATAGATCGTTCACGTTCATCACAAAGATGCCCCCTGTCGCCTCCCTTATTAAGAAAGCCGCCGCGGTGGCCAAAGCTTCCGGCCAGCCGAACAAGAACAAGGTCGGCAAGATAACAGCCAAACAGGTTGAAGAAATAGCTAAGGCCAAGATGCCCGACCTTAACGCTGTTAATATCGAAGGCGCAAAACTTATGGTCGAAGGCACCGCCCGCAGCATGGGCATTGAAGTAGTAAAATAAAATATAGTGGGAGCCTCTTTAAATAGAGACGCGAATACCACTCGGAGGATTTAACGTGAGCAAAAGACTTAATGAAACAGCAAAACTGGTAGACAAAATGAAGTTGTACGTGTTGAACGATGCTGTCGGCCTGGTCAAGCAGACCGCGAAGGCGAAGTTCGACGAAACGATAGAATTGCATATCCGCCTGGGCGTTGACCCGAAACAAAGCGACCAGATGGTGCGCGGTACGGTAAGCCTGCCGCACGGCACGGGAAAAACCCTGCGTGTAGCGGTTATCGCCAACGGCGACAAAATAAAAGAAGCGGAAGCTGCCGGCGCATCCGTTGCCGGTTCAGATGACCTGATCGAAAAGATCAGCAAAGGCTGGCTTGATTTCGATGTGCTTGTGGCCACGCCGGACACCATGAAGAACCTTACCAAGCTCGGTAAAGTACTTGGTCCCAAGGGATTGATGCCGAACCCTAAAGCCGGTACCGTTACCGTTGACGTTGCCAAAGCAGTAAAAGAACTTAAACTCGGCCGTATCGAATATAAATGCGACAGCTACGGCATTGTGCATTGCTCCATAGGCAAAGCATCTTTCACCGCCGACAAGCTGCGCGATAACGCCAAGACCCTTATGGAAACTTTGATAAAAGCGAAACCTGCCGCCTCCAAGGGACAGTACGTTAAGAGCGTTTCCATGTCCTCCACAATGGGGCCCGGCATCCGCTTGGATCCATCGCAGGAATTTTAGCAAAGGCACTTTTGTCCGGCTGCTGCGTTGCTTCTCGCTTATGTGCACTAGCACACTACACTCGTCGCGCCTTGCATCCGGATCAAAATTGACTTTGCTGTGTTACGATACTATTAGACGGCGCGCGGATCACTCTGTGCGTCGTCTATTTTTTTGGGGATACCATTGAGAAGCTTTGTCGGTTTTTTAAGACAATACTTTCTAATACTTATAGCCGGCATGGCCTGCGCGGGAATTATAATCGCGGACCATGCCGGTTTTTTTGTTTCCCCAAAAACCGGAGATGTATCTAATTTCGCGAGTCATGACGACGTAACGGTAACAGGGATAGTCGACGACATTCCTTCGCTGCGTAACAACAAGACACAATTTCCCCTCGCTGCCTCTCTGGTAGACGGCAAGCCGGTTACAGGCGCACTTATAATATCCCTTTTCCATGCAGACCCGGAGCTTCAGCGGGGCGACATAGTAGAACTTAGAGGCCGGATCACAAAACCTAAAGTGCCGAAGAACCCGGGCAGCTTCGACTACAACCTCTACCTTCGCCGCCAGGGTATTTATGGCAGCATGTATACGAATTCAGCTGTTATAAGCGGTCATACTGCGCAGCCTTTCTTGCGCAGATGGGCCGACAAAATGTTCTTTGACATTACGGACAGTTATTATTCGACACTTCCTCAACAGGAAGCCTCCGTGCTTGCGCCCATGGTCATCGGCGACGCTTCGCAATTGACAGATTACATAAAATCGGCATACCGCGACTCAGGCACAACGCACCTGCTGGTCGTCAGCGGCATGAACGTCGCCTACGTGATACTTGTCATAGTGTTTATCTTCAAAGTTTTTAACATGCCTCTGAAAACAGCGCAACTACTTACCATACCTTTTATTATCCTTTATACACTCGCTACAGGAGCCAATCCTCCGGTAGTGCGCGCAAGCATTATGGCTATTATGATCGTTATCGCCATGTCGCTGGAGAGAGAAAGCGAGGTATATAACGCGATGGCTGCCTCAGTACTGGTGGTGATATATATCAACCCGCAGTCTATATTTACGCCGAGCTTCCTGCTTTCTTACGGCGCTACCGCAGGCATCTTGTATTTTTACAGACCGATCATAAAGCCATTCTCCCGCTTGCCCACGATACCTTTAAGCATCGTGGAGGTAGCAGCCGTTACCATTTCTTCCCAGCTGGCTGTCAGCCCGATAATAGCCTATACTTTCAACCGCATATCTATAGCCGGGATATTTTGCAACCTGCTGGTAGTACCGCTTGCAGGAATAATCACCATAACCGGAATAGTGCATTACGGTGTATTTAAGATAGCGCCGGTGCTTTTACCCCTTTCAACTTTTGTTAATTACTGGCTGGTGCACATCCAAAACGCTATCGTTATTTTTTTCGCAGGCCTGCCGCATTCATCGATCCGCGTACCAACGCCCTCACCATTGACTTTAACAGGCTATTATATCGCGCTGTGGGGAATTTTTCACAGCAAAGTAAGGATCCGCTGGATCGCCGGTTCCCTGGGGATGATGCTTGCAGCATTCGGCTTACTGGGGAACCATTTGCCCATGGCAAAACAGCAGCAGGCGGTTGAGATAGCCGCGCTCCGCCTTGGCAGCGCCGATGCTATGGTGCTTTCCATGCCGAACGGCACGTACTGGCTTATAGATGCCGGCCTTGGGGGCAGGATGGCTAAGGAAGATGCGGTCAGCGAATATTTGTGGCATAAGGGCATCGCAGGCCTGGATACCGTTATCGTAACAGGCACCGGCCATGACCGCACGGGCGGGTTGTTGAAAGTGATCGACAATTTCTCGCCTCGACGGGCGATACTGCCGAACGGCATCAAGATAGATACGAACGGCAAAACAAAGATCGTTCGGCCAGCCGCGTATTATGAGATCGGCGAAGACAGCATCACGGTAAAAATATGGCAGGTAACTGAGGTTTCAGGTAAGAGAGAGCGAACTTCTTTGACGACCAGTATAACAACACCGCAAGGTTCAATGCTGTTTTGCGGCGATATAAGCAAAAGAGCCCAGAAGGGACTGGCTGTTTTGGCGGCTTCCGGACTGAAGTGCGATATAATGACCCTGCCGGCCCATGGGAAGGTCGCACTTGATGATGATTTTCTATTATCGGTGCAGCCTACGCTGGTTATCGCGTCCACGGGTAAGAAGAAACTGCCCATTGCTGCGGGGTATCGCATAATCAGCACCAACAATGCGGCGCAGCATGTTTTAATGCAGGGAACGACCATACAGGTGGAAGAATTAAAGGATTGAAAGCATTACAGCGCCCGTATGTTATCCGGGCGCAGCCGCGACTGGTCCCTGCGCCCGATAATATCGGCGAGCACGTTCAACACAGCGGGTTTATCAGCAGGGAATCGTGCGGCTATCGGGTAGTAGTTAGAAGCGTGGTTAGCGAAGAATTGGCAGCGAAAATCGTTCATGTGCAGTATCAGGCTGCGCAGCTCTTGAAGCATGGCGAATTCATCCATCTCAACGAACGAACCCGCGGCGCGTTGCTCAAATAGCGGCGTGTTCGGCGCTATCATCAGCGTTAAGGCGGCTATCTGATCAGGACCGGCCAGGTTCAGCATCCGGCCGGTATACTCCGCGTTTTGAGAAGTTAACTCCTTCCCCCCCAGACCGAGGATCACTGAAACATTGGTGCGAATGCCGGCTTCTTTTACTTTTCTGCAGGCGTCAACATTTCCCTGGGGCGAACCGTATTTCCCGATCCGCTGATACACTTCATCCGAGCCGGTCTCAAAACCAAGATATATTATTCCCAGTTTCAGGCTTTTAAGCTTTTGCAATTCATGAATAGTTTTACGTTCAACGCTTTTAATGGAGCCATAGATACCTACCCTGGCAAGCTTTGGAAAGTACTGCTGCGCCACTTCCAGCGCGCGGACTAGGTGATGCTGGGGCAGGATAAGAGCATCCCCGTCGGCAAAGAAAAGCCGCCGTGCGGCGGGATACCATCGCGCGGCGGTCTTTATATCCTGTTCGATACGTTCAACAGGTTTAATTGAGAATGTCTTTTCTTTGAATGCCGGGCAGAAAACGCACCCGTTGTCGGAACAGCCCAGTGTTACCTGGATTATAACGCTCTCCGCCTCGCTCGGCGGCCTGATAACCGTTCCTCTGTATTCAAGCATAATTGTTGCGGCTTATTTTTTTACGTACGCTTTAATAATTTTCTGCTCTTCCAGAGGATCGTCGTTAAAACCGGTCTCCGCGTTCTCTATTTTGTGCACCACATCCATACCCTCGGTAACAACGCCGAAGATGGTGTGATGGTTGTTAAGCCACGGTGTTTCGTGCGTGGTGATAAAGAACTGGCTGCCGTTGGTGCCCGGACCGGAATTGGCCATGGCAAGCAGGCCCGGACGGTCAAAACCCACGTCTTCAACGAACTCGTCTTTGAAAGGCTTTCCCCAGATCGATTTACCGCCGGTACCTGTGCCGGTAGGGTCCCCGCCCTGGATCATGAATTTTTTTATTACACGGTGAAAAATAATACCGTTATAATAGCCCTTGGCGGCGAGCTTTTCAAAATTCTCGCTGGCCTTCGGCGCGACATCGGGCATAAGCTTCACTTCAATGATACCCTGGTTCGTCTCTAATACAACCGTTGTTCCTTCCATCTACTTTTCCTCCTGCTTCCAGTGATGCAGCTCTTCGTCTATAAAATAGTCGACCAGTAATCTGTACACATTCGCTATCACATCCGGATCAAGACCTGCGCGCGCTGCCATCCCCTTGCGCGATTGGAGCAACGCCCGCACCCTTTCCGGGGCGCGAACTGCGGCCTCGTCAGATTTGAACCTTGAGGCGGCCTTCACATACTCACCGCGCTTGCCTATCAGGCCGATTATTTGTTCGTCCAGCGCGTCTATCTGTTCGCGAACTTCTTCAATAGTAGTGCATGTTTCTGGTTTTTTCAAGGTTTATTCCTAGTTTCGGCAGGTTACCTGGCAGGAATGCCGGGGGCGGCTTTCAGCGTACCATCAGGATTGTATTCTACGGTCTTTATCAGTTCGCCGTCATGATAGGTATATGCGTATTGCAGCTGCTGGAGTTCAGTGTCGAAATAGACTTTTGTTATGCCGTCTTTTTTCCCGGCCTTGTACAGTGAAACCTCGCCCGGCCGGCCGCTTTCAAAAAAGGTGGTGCAGAGACCTTCGCGCACATCATTGGCGTACGTAATTTCCTCAAATAATTTTCCGTCGGCTGTATATACTTTTGTAACACCGTTCAATTTACCGTTCTCATACATCGATTCCTGGCTGAGATTACCGTTATTAAAATAATCTTTGGTAGCACCGCTCTTGCGGCCGGCCTTGTAAGACATTTCCTGCCGGAGCCTTCCACCTTCAGAGAACTTCTTAACCGACCCGTTTTTCCGGTCGTTCTTGTAATTGAATTCGCCAACCAACGTTCCGTTCGGCGCAAATTGTTTTACCACTCCGTCCGGGATAGAGCCGGTACGCCGTACCAGGTTGCTGTCTTTATCGAACACCTCGCGGGCACATTCAACATCCCCGTTATAGTATACCGCGGTAACACCGGTATTATCATTTACCGTAACCTTGCGCACCACATCCGCCCGTGCGCAAACGGCTGCGATCATCAACATGAAAAATATACTGTATCGTTTCATTTTCCCTTCTGCAAACTTCGATCTACACACATAAACTACTCTATTTGTATTGTCTTGTCAAATTTGATGACAAAAAGAATGCAAAGGCAACGGCGCACAGAACAGCGCAGGTCAGGAAGCCGGCTTTCAGGCTCAGGGCGGTGATCACGATGCCGGCGATGAAGGGGCCGCTGGAGTGGCCTATGTCCATTATGGAGCTGAGTGCGCCGACGGCGGCGCCCAGCGTTTCTTTTTTGGCGGTTTCGGCGGCGTAGGTTGTGGTGGCTACCGTGCAAAATGACATCCCTACACCAAATAGAACGCTGACTACCGTAAGGGCGTAATAGTTATTGAAGTAGGGCAATATACCGATGGATACTCCCAGGAAGGCAAGGCCCGCGAGTATCTGCACGCGTTTATCTATGCGGTCGGCGAGTTTGCCGAAGAAAGGCTTGGTTATGGCGATGGACAATATTTGCAGTGAAAAGATTATGCCGATCTTGGCGGCGCTTATGCCGAGATGCATGGCGTAGACAGGGACGAATGTCTCTGTAACACCGAATGCGAAATAGGTGGCAAGTTCTGCCACGCCCGTGGAAAGCAGGCGAAGGTCGGCGAAGACCTCCTTGAATGAGGTACGCAATCCGCTGAACGTCGGCTTCTTCATTTCGACTTTTGCGGGCGGATCTTTATAAAGGATGGCTCCCGCGATAACCGGCAGTGCTGCTATGAAGGCGGCGGCGTAAACAAGTTTATAATTCCACAGGCCTCCAAAGGCGAAACAGTTCCCTATGATGTAACCGCCGAGCGCGGGCGCGATAGTACGGCCGACAAGCGTGATAGAAGAATAGGTGCCCAGTTTGACGCCCTTGCTGTCGGGGTAGCCCGCCATGATTATCGCAAGACCGACGGGATTGAGGATCGCGGTCGCAAAACCGTGAAGGAAACGGATCGGTATCAGCCAGGCGGGGCTGTTGATCACCAGATACAATAACGGTATCACAAGAAAAAAGGATGCTGAGATCAACAGTAATTTTCTTCGCCCGAGGATGTCGGAATAATATCCGACCGGAAAGCTCAGGCAGATGCCGGCAAAAGGCGAGATCGCGGATATGATCCCAAGCAATGAGTCGCTGCCGTTCATCGCATGAACGAACAACGGTAGAACCGGGTTCTTGGATATGGTAGTCGAAAAGATACCAAAGAAACCGATGATAGAGATATAAAAGAAATTTTTGTTGTTGGTCATGGCCTTAATGTCAGCGTTTTTACGATTTCAGCAATTAATAATATAAAAATAACTTGCGATAATCCTAGTAAGTATTATACTAATTTAACGCGGCGGGATATAGTTATATTGAAACCTTTTCAAGGCCCCGGATGTCTAACCAATAGAAGGAAGCCGGAAATACCATAGGAGGTTGTCCATGAAAAAGGCGCTAGTATTGGGGTTTGCGTGTGCGTTGGCGGCTCAGGTCTGCGGTGTGGCAGTGGCGGGCGACAAGCAGTGCGGCAAGGATTGCGCCTGTTACGGCGATAGCAAAGACAAGGATGACAAAGCTGAGAACTGGCAGGCCAAAAGGGTTGAGAACCTTTCAAAGAAGCTTGACCTGACGGCTGAGCAGAAAACAAAGCTGGAAACGATCTTGAAAGAAGACGCGGCGGCCATGAAGCCGGAGATGGACAAGAAACGTGAGGAAAGAAAGGCCGAGATGGAAAAGATGCGCGCCGATATGAAGGCCAGAATGGATGCGCAGGATGCGAAGATAAAAGCCATCCTTACACCGGACCAGGCGGCTAAATTCGATACATTGCAGAAGGAGCGTGCCGAGAAGATGGAAAAGAAAATGAAGGAACACAGGCACGGCGACGAAGATAAAGATAAATAAACTTTAAAATTTGCTACAAATATATGACGGCCAAACGGTACTTCTCCCCCAGGTATACGCGGCCGTCATATTTTTTGTCTTCAGGCTATTTAACCGCTGGCGTTGCTTCCCTTATGTCAGAAACCAGCTCATGCACCAATGAATAGATCAGGTAATCAAACGCCGTCTGCATATTCATGGAATCGTACGTATCTGAGCCCGCCCAAAGGATCTCGCCGGTATCCACACTGACCATGCGGCATACCATCCCGACCTGAGAAGCGATGTATCTGGTCATGCCGCCGCCTTCAAAAATATCCTGAGGCGGCACGCATTGGGTAATGGAACCTACCACAAAGGCATCGATACCGGATATCTTACCGAACTCCTTGGCTTCGCTGGGGCTCTCGATAATGCCCTGCATCGTCATTTGGCGTTCTCTTAACAGGGCCTGCAATTCGTCACGCTCGATGACATTATAGCCCGCGCTCAGCAAATGTTTTATGAATAATTGAGAGACCATGGCGCCTGAATTCGGGACATACGGCGCATCCCTGAATTCCAGCACAGCCACCTTCTTGATCTTTGAGAAATCGTAATTCGGTTTTAGCACGACCGATTGTGTAGCGCATGACGCGAGCAACACGCCTGCAAGAAGAGCGGCCCCTATGAGTTTTATGTTATTTATCATCGTTAATTCCCTCCGACAGCCCCTCTGACAGCAGCTTTATATGTTTATGAGCCCGCTGGATCAACTCCTTAGGATCTATTTTATGATGTATTGCCTGTACGGCAGAGGTATCACTGGCATAAGAGACAACCTTCTTCCAGCATTCAAGAGCCTTGCGAGTTGTGTCTTTTATTGGCTGCGCACCATTTTCACGCATGCCCAGTTGTTCGTAGATATAGCCCATATAGAACCATGCCATAACATTCTTCTCGTCCTGTGCGACGATGGCCTTAAACTCGTTGAGAGAATTATCATAGCGGCCCGATTTATAATACAGCAGTCCGAGCGTTAAACGGCACTCTTTACACTGCTCAGGGGTCGCCGTGACAATAGCCGTCTGAACCTTCTCAATAGCCTGGTCATATTTTTTATCGCGCGCGAGGTCCATGGCATCTTTCAGGACAGGTAATTCACCGTAAGACGATAGTAATGAGGAAGTCAGTATCAAGGCGGCAACACCGAACGCAAGCCACATTCTTTTTATCATAGGGTCTCCTTAGGCACGCTTACCGCATTATTTTGCAATTCCAGGGCCGGCATGTCAAGACCGGCTGCTGTCTTTTCGCTATCAAGCTCAGCGATAGCGTCATGCACATCTTTCTGGTGCGTGCGGCTTTCCAACCCTGAAAGCAGGCTGTAAGCACATGGCACCACGAATAATGTCAAAAGAGTCGAGAGCGTTACGCCGCCGATGATGACTATGGCCATAGGCGCTCTTGTTTCCGATCCCAGACCGACGGCAACGGCAGGCGGAACAGCTGCCGCAACGGTCGCGACCGAGGTCATAAGAATGGGGCGAAGCCTGACAGGGCAGGCTTGCAGCAGTGCGTCGGTTACCGAGAGGCCTTCAGCCCTTCGCTGATTGGTAAAATCTACCAGCAAAATAGAATTTTTCTTAACCAGACCCATCAGCAATATCAGCCCTATGGCGCTATAAATGTTAAGCGAGTGGCCGGTCAATGCCAAAGCCATAAAGGCGCCTGAAACGCTGAAAGGCAGGGCCAGCAGCACCGTGAACGGATGAACGAAACTGTTGAACTGCGTACCAAGTACCATATAGGCGACAAAAATACCCAGTATCATCACCAGACCGAGATCAGCGAATGAATCTTTAAAGCTCTGAGCGCTGCCAGAGAAAACCAGCTTATAACCTTCAGGGAGCATCTTTTTACCGACGTCCTCGCAGGCCTTCATAGCATCAGATTGCGATTTGCCCGGGGCAACATTGGCGAACATCCTGATGGCGCGCTGACGGTTGTCGCGGGTTATAGAGAGCAGGGCGGGTTTTTCAACAATGGTCACAACATCAGAAAGGCGCACCAGCTCGCCCCTGCTGTTGTGAACCCACAGTTTACCGATAGCGGATTTCTCGCTGCGGTCTTTTGCGACCAGCTGCAGGCGAATATCATTGCGGTGTCCGTTCTTGGTAAATTTCCCGACCTTGAGCCCGCCGATCATGGCGTTTATTGTGTTAGCTATATTGTCCACGCTTACCGCGCGTTCAGAGGCCTTAGTGCGATCCGGCACGACCCTGATCTCAGGAGGACCCATGTTGTAGTCGGTATCCACGTCCGTCATAAGGCCGGTCTTGCCCATTTCTTCACCGACGGTCGTGCTCAATTCCGCAAGCTTATCCCAATCGGGTCCGCTCACGGTGAATTCTATCGGGAAGCCGCGCTTCGCCGAAAGGCCCATCAGGGACGGATCCTGCACAACCACCTTCGTTGCGCCGGGAACGCCCTTAAGCAGCTTGCGCAATACGGGCATGAACTCCTGCTGTGTTATATGTTTACCGGTCTTCGGGTTTATCGGGCGGGCCTCCAGGTCTTTCAGTGTTATCAAAAGCCGGCCCGTGCTGACATCATCGCCGCCTATAACGCTAAAGAAACCGGCCAGTTCGTTGCGCGTGGCAAGGATTGCCTCTGCCTTTTTATAAACTTCGCTTGTATAATCCAGAGCTGACCCTGTTTTCGCCGTAATGCTTACCATAAGCATGCTCTGATCCTGTGGCGGGACGAATTCTTTGTTAACCTTCGTGTAAATTAGAAGCGAGGCGGCAAATACCGAGAAAGAACCAACAATAACCAACCACCGATATTTCAGGCACCAGGCGAGCATGAGGGCGTAACGGTCGCGCAGCGCGTCCATAAATTTGTCCATCCAGGCGCCTATCCCGCGTTCGGCATGGCCGACTTTCAGGAACTGCGAGCAGAACATCGGCGTCAAAGTAAGGGCCCCCAGAAGGGAGATCGCCACCGCAACGGAAATGGTAACGCCGAACTGGTAGAAGAATTTACCGATGACACCCGACATGAATATGACAGGAATAAAGATAGCGAGTATGGCAGCCGACGCGGCGACCGCGGCGAAAGTGATCTCGCGCGCGCCCATTATGGCGGCCTTGACCCTGGGCTCGCCGTTCTCCCGGTGTCGGGCGATATTTTCCAGCATCATGATGGCGTCGTCAACCACGATACCGACAACCAGGGATAAGCCCAGCAGCGTGAAGGTGTTAATAGTGAAACCCATGATATATATGACAAAAAATGTGCCGCACAAAGACATCGGGATCGTCAAGAAAATATTGAAAGCAGAGCTCAAGGAGCCGAGGAACAACCAGCAGACAAGCCCGGTCAGAACGATCGAAAGAATAAGGACGAAATACATATCCTTCATTGAAGCTTCTATAAAACGCGTGGTATCAAATCTGACTTCCAGCACCATTCCTTTGGGAAGGAATTTCTGCATCTCTACGATCTTCTTTTTAACGGCTTTAGCTATCTCCACAGAATTTGTACCGCGCTGTTTGCGTATACCGATACTTACCGACGGGTTGCCGGCAACCCTGGAAATACGCCGGACGTCTTCCAAGCCGTCTTCGACGCTTGCAACATCTCTAATGCGAAAGGTTTTCCACAAAGGCGTGCCCTTACGTGCCGGTATGATCAAGGATCCAAATTCCTGCACTGTGGAAGCCTCGCCAGCCACGCGTATGTTGCTTTCGCGAGGACCGGAATCTATATAGCCGGCAGGCACTTCGGAGTGCTCAGAGTTGATAGCATTGGTGACATCATCAACGGTAAGCTCTTTACTGTGCATCTTTTCCGCGTCAAGCCACACGCGGAGATTGGGCTCCAGGTAGCCGCCCAGGGTGATCTCACCGACGCCGGGGACGGTGGAGAACTGGTCTTTCAGCACATCGCGGCTGTAGGTCATCAGCTCTCTCGGTTCTCTGGTCCCGGAAAGCGTTATCCACATGATAGGAGAATCTTCCGGATTTGTTTTTGTGATAATAGGAAGGTCCATATCCTTGGGCATATTGCGCTGCGCGGTGGAAATTTTGCTTTGCACTTCCTGCAAGGCAACGTCAACATTTACGTTCATGTTGAACTGGATGGTGATATTCGAAATTCCCTGTTTGGAACTGGAAGTGATCTCCTGAACGCCCTGCACGCCGAGCACGGCCTCTTCGATCGGGTCTGTTATCTCTGTTTCCATTACCTCCGGTGCGGCGCCTTCCCAGGTAGCGAGAACGTTAAGCACAGGAAAATCCACATCCGGCAGCTGGCTGAGGCCTAATCGCCAGAAAGCGATGAAGCCGAAGACCACCATTCCTACCAGGAGCATCCAGGCGAATACGGGATTTTTTATAGCGTTATCGGATAATGACATAAGACTCCCAAAGACGATCAGCCGGATCTGTCTGATCAGACGGATCCGTCAGATCAAAATTTTACAACTGTTCTAATGTTACAAGAAGAAGGGCCCTGTTCTGGCGGACCTGGACGGCGGTTTGAGTGTAGGCGCTTTTCGCCGTCAATAATGTACCCAGACCGGCAAGGACATCAAGATTATTAACAAGGCCCAGGCGATATTCCTTCACCAGCGACTGGTATGCCGCCTCCGCCTTGTCATTAGCTTCTTTTAAAAACCCGAATTGTTCTATAGAGGCCGCCAGGGCCGCGTGAGCCGTGCGCACATCTGTCTCGGCCTGACGTTCCTCGAAATCAAGCGCTATGCGCTGGGCGCGTAACAGTGATAGATCTTGTCTCAACTGAGCCTGGTCCCTGCCGCCCTGGAACAAGGGCATGTCAAGGGCAAGGGCCGCGCTCCACTGGGATGGCGCGCCGGAGAGACGGTCAAGATAATAATTGCCTGTGGCGTTAAGCGTCGGAAGGAATGCTCCCTTATCGAACTTTACGCGAATTTCCTGTTCTTCAAGCGCTTCACGAGCCGCCACAAGGTCGGAGCGGTTCTTTACGGCAGAAATGGCATCCTGGAGCGAAGGCACGCTCATGCTGTCCTGTGCTTCGGCCGCAGCATCTATAGCCGCTACATCGCCGCCGATAAGCAACGCAAGGTTTGCGATAGCGGACGTTCTGTCGCCCTGCGACTTTGCAAGGTCCGCCCTGACCGAGGCAAGCGTCGACTGCACGCTGAAAAGTTCGGTTTCCCTGGATTTGCCGAGGCGTACCCTGGACTGCAGCTCGCTTATGCGATCCTGCACCATTGATATATTATTGCTATCGTTAGAAATTGAAACTTCCGGCAGGGAGACAGAATAGAACGCGCGAACAGCCTGTCCGCCGGCATCCCGCATGGAGGATTTATACAGAAGCTGCTGCACCTGAATGTCACGCGAAGCGATGGCGGTAAGGTTCTTATCCTTGAAGCCGTTGAAAAGCGATTGTGTGGCGGTCAGGTTCGTCTGGGTAAATTCACCGGCGACAGCGCCATCGGCGCTGTCTTGAAAAGTTTTCTTTGCAAGGAAGTGGACATCCGGAAGGAAGGCGGCTTTTGCCTGGCGCAACCGTTCATTTGCCTGAACAATGCGCTCGCCCTGCACAAGCACCGTTGCAAGCTGCTCCCTGGCTTTTTTGCAGCACTCCTGCAGGGTTAGTGATCTAATTCCATCAGCCGAAGCTATCCCGGCGCAGAATATCAACGACAAAAACAATGCTGCAGCCTTTGGTCTTATAAAGTTTTTCACGATGGCATCCCAATAGTATTATTTAACATCATTTTATTAGACATTATATAGCAGGAAATAGTTTCAGCATTAAACATTGAACAGAAATTCAACTATGTCGCCTTCCTGCATCACATATTCGCGGCCTTCCTGACGCATAAGGCCCTTTTCTTTAACCACTTTCTCCGAGCCGTACTTTACCAGGTCGTCATACGACATAATATTCGCGCGGATAAAGCCTTTTTCAAAATCCGTATGGATCACCCCGGCGGCCTTCGGGGCGGTATCACCCTTATTTATCGTCCAGGCATGGGTTTCCTGAACGCCGGTGGTCATATACGTCTGCAAACCGAGCAGGTGGTAGCACTTGTGAGCGAAAATATCCAGCCCGGATTCGGCGATGCCCAGCTCCTTAAGGAACTCAACTTTTTCCGCCTTATCAAGCTTGGCGATCTCATCTTCGATCTTAGCGCAGATGACGGTAAATTCGGCGCCTTCGCGTTCTGCGTAGGCTTTAACGGCGTCCACCTGCGGGCTTGCCTGCCCTATCATAGAATCACTGATATTCGCCACGTAGATAACTTTTTTGGCGGTAATAAAGTTCATAGTAAAAAGGATAGCCGCTTCCTCGGCGTTAAAAGGGACGGTGCGAAGGCACTTGCCGCCTTCTAAAGCCGCCTTAACTTTTTCAAGCACGGCAAACCGGTCTTTAGCCTCGGCCGTGGCGCCGGATCTCATCGCCTTACTGGCGTTGGAGTGCATCTTGTCGGCCATCTCAAGGTCAGCCAGCGTCAGCTCGGTATTAATCACCTCAATATCATCGACGGGGCTTATTTTTCCGCTCACATGCACAATGTTCTCATCCTCAAAACAGCGCACCACATGCGCTATAGCCGAAACTTCGCGTATATGAGACAGGAATTTATTGCCAAGACCTTCCCCCTTGGAAGCGCCCTTCACCAACCCCGCTATGTCGACGCAGGAAATAGTCGCTGGGATTATTTTTTTTGTTCCGCTGATCTGTGCCAGCACTTCAAGCCTCGGGTCCGGCACCGGAACTATCCCCGTATTAGGCTCGATAGTGCAGAACGGATAATTCTGCGCCTCGGCCCCCGCGTTCGTAATAGCATTGAAAAAAGTAGACTTCCCGACATTTGGCAACCCGACGATACCGACTGATAATGGCATAATATATCCTTTTTCTTAAAAACACTGACGTCAACACATTATACAAAATATATTCAATATGTGATATAATAAGCCCAGAGAGAGGTGACTATGAAAACCGTAGGCATTATCTACAATGATCAGAAAGAGAAAGCGGTTGCCGAATTGCCTAAGCTGAAGAAATGGCTTACGGCGCGCGGCTGCAAGGCTATTGTCATTGACTCTGAAAAAGAGAAGTTCCCGGAGATAGATTGCGCCATCACGCTCGGCGGGGACGGTACCATGCTCAGGGCCAGCCGCATTCTTGCTATCAGGGGCGTGCCGGTGCTGGGCATTAACCTGGGTTCTCTGGGGTTTCTGGCCGAGACCAACACGAAAGAACTGTATTCCTTCCTTTCCGACATAATTAAAGACAAATATACGGTTGAAGAACGCGCTATGCTGCACATCTCGGTGCAGCGTGCCAACGGTAAAACGATAACTGAGACCGCCCTGAACGATGTTATCTTCCATTCGGGGACTAACGGTCGCGTCATTACCATCAGCTCCTGGCTGAACGAGGATTTTATCGCGGACTATACCGGTGATGGTTTGATCGTCGCAACGCCTACCGGCTCAACGGCCTATTCCCTATCTTCGGGCGGCCCCATCGTGCACCCGGACCTTTCGGTATTCACCCTTACGCCCATTTGCCCGCACACACTGACAGAGCGCCCCATAATCGTTTCCAGCTCGCATACCCTGCGCATGACGGCTGAGACCTACGGAACGGAAAAAGCTGCTATTTTTGTTGACGGCCAGATACGGCATGAGATAAACGACTCCGATACGGTAACGGTAACGCTTTTGCCAACACCGCTTAGGCTGATAACGAACCCGAAACGAAAATATCTGAAAGTGCTGAGAGAAAAACTACGCTGGGGCGAGAGAGGCTGATATCAATCCATGCTGCTGAGCCTGCACATTAAAAATTACGCTTTGATAGAAGACCTGCGCCTTGAACTGGCGCCGGGCTTTAATGTTTTTACGGGCGAGACCGGCGCCGGCAAATCCATTATCGTTGAATCCATCGGCTTGATCCTGGGCGGCAGGGCCTCCAGCGAGGGTATCCGCAAGGGCGCTGAACGGTGTTTTATAACGGCGGAATTCGACAACGGAAAGATCAAAGAGCTGGACGCATTTTTGCAGGAAACCGGCCTTTCTTCCGACGGCAGCCTGATAATACGCAGAGAGATAGACGCCTCCGGTAAAAGCCGCGCTTTTATTAATGATATCCCGGTAAGCCTTACAACCCTTACAACCGCTGGAAAATTCCTTATAGACCTGCACGGCCAGCACGAGCACCAGACGCTTATGCAAAGCACGCAGCAGCGCTCACTTCTGGACAGCTTCGGCGAACTTGAAGAACTGAGGGATCAGGTAGGCGAGAAATACCGCATTTGGAAAGACTTTTCGGCGCAACAGCAATCGCAACAGATGTCCGAACAGGAACGTGCCAGGCTTGTAGACCTCTACACATTTCAAGTTACTGAAATAGACGACGCGAAGCTTTCTGTCGGACAGGAAGAAGAGATAGAGGCAGCCCTGCCGCAGCAGAAGAACGCGGAAAAGCTGCGCAACATGAGTGAGGAGTCTTACAGTACCCTCTACTGCGGCGACGGCGCTGTAATGGAAAAACTGGCACGGGCGCAAAAGCTGCTGGAAAGCATAGTGTCGATCAGCGGCCAGCTTGGCGAGACCGCTGAAAACTTGAAGAACGCGGTCTATCAAATAGAAGGCGTCGCTTCCGATATTGAAACCTACCGGGACAAACTCAGCTCCGATCCTGATCGACTTAACACACTTATGGAAAGGCAGGACCTTATCCATAAACTAAAGAGAAAATACGGAACAACTATCATCGATATACTTGCCTACCGGGATAAGATAGCGGCAGAGCTTGACGCACTTTCCAAAGCGGATCAAAACCGCGCTGAGCTTGATGAAAAGACCGAAAAAGCCGCCAAAGAGCTGAATGGTATTTGCGACAGACTCACCAACCAGCGTAAAAAAGCTGGCGACAAACTTGCCTTGCATATACAAAAAGAATTGAGCGACCTCGGCATGAAAAAAGCGCGCTTCGAGCTTGCCCTGCAAAAAGAAGCCGCACCCACCAGTACCGGTCAGGATATAGTGAACTTTATGTTCTGCGCTAATCCCGGGGAAGACATTAAACCATTGAAGAACATCGCCTCCGGCGGCGAAATATCCCGGGTAATGTTGGCCATAAAGACCGTGCTTGCCAAGGCCGATAAGATCCCTGTGCTGATATTCGACGAGATAGACACCGGCATAGGCGGCCCCATGGGCCAGGTGATAGGCATTAAAATGAAAAACCTTGCAAAACACCATCAGGTTATCACTATAACGCACCTTCCCCAGATCGCGGCCCTTGGCGAACGAAACATCAACGTGGCAAAAGATTCTAAAGCCGGCCGAACCTTCACCCGCGCAACGATCTTGAACGAGTCCGAACACATAACAGAAGTAGCCCGCATGCTCTCAGGCTCCGAAGTAACCCCCGCCGCCCTTAAACACGCCGAAGAATTAGTTTCACAATCAAAATAGGAACGCTGAGCGCGAAAGCTTATATAGAACTAAGGTTGGGCGCGAGGGGCTTTCCGGTGAACTCAGTGCAGAATCTTAGCCTCTAGAGTCCCGCTGGGTCATTCCGTTTTCATTGGCGGGGCGTTCTGCAATGAGAGAACCGGAAAGGCACTTGTGCCCAACCGTACCAACCTCGGAAAACTGTTATTTGACATAGAACTTTCAAAGAGTTACAATTTCTTATCGTGACTAAGAGAGTGAATATCAATTCAGAGAAATGCAAAGGCTGCGGCCTTTGCGTTCTTATATGCCCCAAAAAGACGCTGGAAATGTCCAAAGAATTCAATAAGGCCGGATACCATCCGGCTATTTTTATTGGAGAGGACAAGTGCACTTCCTGCGGATTTTGCTATCAAATTTGCCCTGATGTGTGTATAGAGGTATATAAACCGTGAAACAACTAATCAAAGGGAACATCGCGCTTTGTGAAGGCGCTATCGCGGCAGGAGTGAAAGCCTATTTCGGCTACCCGATCACCCCGCAAAACGAAGTGCCCGCCCATATGAGCAAACGCATGGTGGAACTTGGCCGCGTATTTTTACAAGCCGAATCCGAGCTTGCGGCTATAAATATGGTGCTTGGCGCCGCCGCAACGGGCGTTCGGGCCATGACATCTTCATCTTCCCCCGGGATTTCGCTTAAACAGGAAGGCATTTCTTATCTTACCGGCATGGAAATACCGTGCGTAATAGTTAACGTCATGCGCGGCGGCCCTGGCCTTGGCAATATCGCAGCTTCCCAGAGCGATTATTTCCAGGCTGTTAAAGGGGGCGGTCATGGCGATTACAAAATGATAGTGCTTGCCCCATCAAATGCCCAGGAAATGTATGACCTGACTTATGCCTCATTCGCGCTTTCAGAAAAGTACCGTAACCCGGTAATGATACTGAGCGACGGGATAGTAGGCCAGATGATGGAACCGATAGAAATTAAAGACCACTGCCCTGCAAGCGCCAACGGCAGCGAAGACCGCGATTGGGTACTGGACGGCTGTAAGGGCAGAGAGCCGAGATCGCTGCACTCCCTTCTTATGATGGAAGGAGAGCTGGAGAACCACAACCTTAAACTACAAAAGAAATACGCCGCGATAACTAAAGATGAAATAAGAGTTGAAACTGAGTTCCTTGAAGAAGCAGACCAGATAGTTGTTGCCTTTGGCATTGCCGGGCGCATTGCCAAATCAGCGGTCCGCAGGGCAAGGGAACTTGGCATTAAGGCCGGACTTGTAAGGCCTATTACACTTTGGCCGTTCCCCAGCGAAGTGATCTCAAAGGCGGCATCAGCCTCGAAAAAGTTTTTAGTGGTAGAGATGAACGCCGGCCAGATGGTAGAAGATGTGCGCTTGGCCGTCAATGGTAAGTCCCCCGTGGAGTTTTACGGCAGGGCCGGCGGCGGAGTTGTCGATGAAGAAGAAATAATAAAACGATTACAGGCAAAATAATATGAATAAAATTTACGGCAAACCGGATGCGCTTAAAGACGTTCAGCACCTCTACTGCGGCGGCTGCGGACATGGTATAACACACCGGCTGGTTGCCGAAGTTATCGACGAGCTTTGCGTGCGTGAAAAAGTAATAGCCGTGGCACCGGTAGGCTGCGCGGTATTTGCGTACGAATATTTCAATTTCGACGTGACAGAAGCGCCGCATGGCAGGCCGCCTGCTGTGGCTACCGGGATAAAGCGCACTAACCCGGACAAGGTGGTTTTCACCTATCAGGGAGACGGCGACCTAGCCGCTATCGGCACCGCTGAAACAGTACATGCCGCCAACCGTGGAGAGAACATAACAGTGATCTTCGTGAACAACGGTATTTACGGCATGACCGGCGGACAGATGGCGCCGACAACGCTTATCGGGCAGAAATCAGTTACATCGCCGTTCGGCCGGGATGCTAACCGGGACGGCTTCCCCCTCAAGGTTTGCGAACTGCTTCAGTCTCTTAGCGGTGTTACCTATCTGGAACGGGTAGCGGTAAACAACCCTAAGAACATTTTAGCCGCGAAAAGAGCGATTAAAAAAGCTTTTGAGATACAGATAAGCGGAAAGGGCTTTTCACTGGTGGAAGTGCTTTCACAATGTCCCGTGAACTGGGGTATGACCCCGGCGGAATCAGTGAAATGGATAGATGAAACATTCATGAAATATTATCCGCTTGGCATATACAAAGACAATTCAAAGGTTATAGAATACAAATGAAAAACGAAATAATAATAGCTGGTTTTGGCGGGCAGGGCGTATTGTTTTCCGGGCTTTTGCTCGCCCAAGCCGCGCTGGAAGAAGGCAAAGAAACTTCCTGGTTCCCGGCCTATGGCGCTGAAATGCGCGGCGGCTCGGCCAACTCTACCATCATGATCGCCGATGAAGAGATCGGCTCGCCGGTTTCCTTTCGCCCGAACGCATTGATAGCACTCAATGAGATAGCCACTAAACGGTTCATGGAACGCCTGACCGCTAATGGAACAATGATCCTTAACTCTTCTCTTGTACGACGAAGTGAATTAAATATACCGAAAGGTATAGTATGCACCGAGATACCGGCCAGCGAAATAGCCGACAAACAGCTCGGAGATACACGGGTCGCTAATCTGATAGCCATCGGCGCGTACCTAAACTCCACAAAGTTGCTGAAACTCGCTTCAGCCCAGAAGGCCTGCGAGACAGTGCTCGCGGACAAACCGAAACTGATACCACTCAACCAGCGCGCCCTTGAACTTGGCTACGCTCACAAATAATTCAAAGGATAAATATGAACATTAAAATACGGCCCGCCACAGCGCAGGACGTTAAAGCGATGCATGCTCTTATCAACCATTACGCCAAAGAACGGGAAATGCTGCCGAGGTCTCTGAACTCTATTTACGAAAATCTGCAGGAATATATCGTCGCTGTCGAGGGGAAAAAAATGGTCGGCTGCTGCGCCCTGCATGTATCATGGGAAGATCTTGCCGAAGTAAAAGCCCTGGCCGTCGATCAAAGCGTAAGAGGCAAAGGCGTGGGCACTAAAATGGTGATAGCCTGTCAAAAAAATTCCCTGATGCTCGGTATTCACAAGGTTTTCTGCCTCACCTACAGACCGGGCTTCTTTGAGAAACTAGGCTACAAGCAAATATCCCGCGACGAACTTCCCCACAAAGTCTGGGGCGAGTGCATTAATTGCCCCCATTTCCCCGATTGCGGCGAAGTGCCGCTGATCATTGACCTGACCGGAAAAAAACACAAAAAATAAACATAGTAACGAACAAAAAAAAACCACGAAAAGAAACTTTCGTGGTTTTTTTTGCGAACAGACAGCAGGCGGGATAGTGCATTATCCGGCTTCAAGGACGGCGGTTACGGCTTCGGCATCGAACTTGGTCTGCAGAGAATCCTTATCAAAACGTATTTTCGTTTCAGCGCGGGCGGCTATTAGTTCTATTACGGTGTTTATTGCCTCAGGATCTTTGCGAGCGTTTAATTCAGTTACTTTCGTTGAAAGAGAGCGGAAGAATTCACCCGCTAATTTTTCTTTTTCCAGACCTGCAAACATCGTAAGCGTTTTTACATCAACAGGCCCGGCAGTATTATCCTGCTTTTGCTTCAGCAGTTTTTGGCCAAGAGTTATCTCAAAACCCTGATCCGCAAGGCCATCGGTCTTACCGACGCTATCAAGTTTTGATTTAGACAGAGCTTTTTCAACGACCGCGGTTAAGAACGCCAGTTGAAGTTCCTTTAGCTTCTGCTGATTCTTCCCGCCAATGTCTCCGGCCAGTTTAGCAAGATATGCGTTGACAACATGTTCCTGCCCGTTTATTTGAAGCGCTTCCTGTATCTCTTCAACGGAACCGCTCTTCACCGCATCAGCCAGCGCGGAGTCGTTTATCACCGTGGGCAATGCATCCCGTTCCAAATTATACCCCACGTCCCGGACATAGTTCTCTGTCAGCGTCGTCTCGGCCCTATACAGGCCCAACACGGAAGTTTTCAGTATTTCACCTATCGCAACACGCTCAACAATGGATCGCTCGGCAAGCAACCCCTTCAAGTTGCTCCATGTAACTATCTTATAAGCCGCGTTTGATCCGGCAAGCTTGCTTTTTAATACATCCGGCGTTTTGAAATCGCCTATTTCATCCGCACTGTCCCCCTCTGGTTTCGCCGTGAAATCATACATTTTGCGTCCGTCATAATATCCTGCAAAACCAAGCGACTGCCAATCGCGCTGACAACCCTGGACAGTGTTGATCATTATTTTAATACCAGCCCTACGGGCAAGATCTGTGACAGCGCGTATCTGCGTTTCACTCTTCCCGTCAAATACGGCAGCCTTTACTACCATCTGCCCGCTGCCTGCCCGGTCGAACAAAGCCAGTTCTTCCAGCAATCCGTTAAAGTCGTTTACATCATCCATGCCGATATATATTTCCTGCTGCAACGCCTTGCTTTCAGCTTTGCGAAATTTTTCTAATCCGCCAAGCTTTAGGGAAATCCTGCCGGGTGTCGTCTTTCCGCCCGCCTCGAAATAGCCCGCACTCACCACCATTTCACCGTTGATATAATTCACGGTTTCCCCCGGCGCGGAGTGATCTATGCGGATGCCCACCTGATAGCCCCGGGCGCTCAGATCGATCTCCTGCTCCCGGCCCAGACGCTCAAATGCCTGACGGATCAGCCGGCCTTCTTTCACGCCATTCCTATCCGTCATTGTCATTGCGATACGCGCTGCAACTTCCGAGCTTTGCGCTCCTTCGGAAAACAGCACCAGCGCATTCGCTTTCGCGCTGAACCATACCGGGTTACCGTTCACGACCATACCCGTGTTGTGCCAATCCCAGCTTTCCATATCAGGAGTCGGGGCATCCAGCAGATAGATATTGGTATGTAATCCGCCGTTATCATCCGTGGTAACAGCGTGATACGATTGAATGATCTCGCGAAGCTTCGCCGCTGGGACATTATGAAAATCCAGTGATACGGCTTCATTCTCTGGCTGCCTATTTTCTTTTACGATAAACTGCACGGGGCTTCCCGGGTTTGTACCGAGCTTAATAAAAGCGTCGTGCTCTTTACGCTCAGCAGCCCACCTGGGCCATTTGCCGGCCTGGACTCTGAAGAACCTGACACCGCACAACACAACTGAATTGGGCGTTTTATCGTCAGCGGCCTTACGGTCCAGCGCAGAATCCAACTCCCTGGCGATCCTTTCAGGATTCGTTATAGAGAGCGCCTTTAAACTGTGCTGCGAGATCACGATCTGGGCTTTGTCATCGTACTTTAACCAGTATTCGATCCCAAGCTCGTCCAGCACCGCCCGCATTCCGGTATGTTGTTCCCTCGCACAGACCCAAATACGATGTACGCCGGACCATACTTTAAAAAACCGCACGTTCGCCACAGTCACTTCATCGGGATTGCCTTTTTCCGTAGCGGTACGATCCAACCCATCCTTCACTGCCCGCTCAACGCTATCGCTATAAACAAATTCAAGATCCTTCAACGCCTTATCGAACAATGAAACATGCATTACGCTGCTATATGAAACATTGGATAGCGTTGATATTTCGGTGTCAGACTTGTCTTTTTGACTAGTCGCGGCAGTTTGGGCGGCCTTCCAGTTGTTGTAATCGGCTATGACGGCCTGGATGTATTTTTCAAAGTCGGGTTCTACTTTTTCCATCTGAGCGACTATTCGTTTGAACCGCGCGTAGCGCTGGGCGGCTTCCGGCGAACTACCGCCGAAGGCTTCGTTCAGGAAGTACATCACAGCCTGCGAACGCGACATTGGGTTTTCCTTGGTATATTTGCTAACATCAGGGATGGAATAATTTTTAAGGAAACTATCGTCTTGCGCATAATCTGATATTGCTTGTACATGGTCACGAATATCTTTATAAAGCGATTCCAGATCATCGTGTTCAAATATTTTGTATCCATCTGTCTCGTAATAGCTAAGTATCTGAATTAATTTCGAATGATCAAACACTCCATGGCCGATCCACTGAGAGAAATTTGTCATTACCGATATGGACGTATTTCTAACCACTTTCTCCACATATACCGATTTCCCATCCGGACACACTTGATAAAACAAGTCGCTCAATAACAGTATATATTCGCTCAGCACACGCGCTTTCTTTAAATTAGACATACGTGCAGATATTTCCGGCTCTTTTGGCAGTACCAATGGGGCCAGGTCTTGCGCTACGGCATTTGACTTATCTTCCCCATTTGTCGTCAGCAAGCCGTAGGGGAGGGGTTTGCGCAAGGTTAAAATTCTGCCTAGATTAATAATGTGCAGTTTAAAGTTCATCAGCACGGCCAGGTTGTGTTTCCGGTGGGTTTCCACTATCCAGGCGTGGACGATTTTGTTGGTTAGAACAGCTGCCGGCGTTACTCCCGGGAAGTTGCGCAATAGCTTAGCTTCCAGGGCAAGAAAACCGCTTTCCACTTTTTCCTTCGCAGCACTTTGCAGCCAATCTTCTTCACTCATGCCTTCGGGTTTGTGGGCTAATACCAGCTTATTATACGCGGTATTATCATTCGTAAGCCTTGCCGCGATAGCCTCGGCGAACATCCCAAGCTCCGCCACCGACGCCCCAAGCTCGCTGCGCGAAATTGAGACACATGCAATTACAAAACCTCTGCCTAGCCAAAGGATATTATGGGTATAAATAAAACGCATAGCGGAGTGCTTAACTATATAATTCTTAACCGTTTCACCGGTTGTTAATCGCGTTGTTTTTTGTGAAGATACGGGATTAACTGAGTTGGCGACAATGCGGCGCATTAAATAAGTACCAAGAATAGGCAGATGCGACAGAACCGGGTGTTCAAAACGGTAACGATCGGCCCACGCCGTTTCAGCAGACTCAATTCGCCTCGCCAAGGCCAAAGCTTGATCTACCTCGTCCAGGAATTCCTTGTCGTTGTGATAACGGTCTTTCGGCTGTTGTGCGACGGCCTTTTCTATGATATTCGTTAACTCCCGCTTCAGTCCTTCGTCCAGCCTGACCAGGTCCATGTTCTTCCGGAGATCAGAAAGGGCCCAATCATTATGTATAAGCAGGCGGAACAGGAGCAAGCCTGCCGGGAAGAAGTCGAAACGGAGATCGGCGATGCTCCCCGGCTGTTGTTCCGGCGCGGAAAAAGCGTATGTACCGCTGCCGTCCTGAGGTTCACCCACGGCAGTAACGAGGCCGGCATCAACAAGCGTAACTTTAACAGCTCCGCCGGGAATATCTTCAACCATAACGTTAGAAGGCTTCAGGTCCCGGTATATAACATTGTGCTGAACATGAGCCTCCTGCAACGCCTGCACTATCTGGAAAATAATCGAAAGACAACGGATAGAATATGCAGTACCGGTTGCTTTTCTATTATCGTATATCCATTTCTCAAGAGTTTTACCAGCAACAAATCCCATGATCTCATAGGGCTCGCCGAGTTTCGTAACACCATGTGTGATCAAGCGTGGAAAACGCCCGCTCGTAGACATCGCGAAGAACTTCGATTCTGTTTCGAGCTGCGGTTTACTCTTCTCTAAACATGTCGAACGGGCGACTTTTGCAGCGACTTTCAGACCAGTGGCGCTCTCTGTAGCGCTGTATACTATCGCAGTCGTCCCGGAACCCGCCTTCCCGGTGATGCGATATCCGGGTATCACGGGATAGGCTCCTGTATCCACACCAATGGACCTGGTGTCAGACTTAACTAACTTAAGCAACTCGGTTATTGATTTTTCGGTGTTTATCGCTGACTTAGCTCCGGGGAAGTATTCCGCGATATCTTCGGTAACATTGAACGGCAGGGCAGGAATAACTTTATTCAGCAGATCTTCAACATCTTTGATCAGTTCAGCCTCGCGGATTTTCTCGGAGGGCAAGGTACCTTTACTGAGGCCACCGAGCAGTTCTTTGTGGTATTCTTCATCGGTTGCGGGCCAGCCATTAGCGCGTCGCCAATCGGCGGCATACGGCTCATGGAGAATAGCGATAACTTGATCTTCCACATTGGGATAGCGCGTGAAAAGCCCTTCGGAAACCGGCAGCAGTGTAAGGTTATGCTGCGGCGTTCCATCGAACAACGCGCCGGCAAAACCGATACTGCCTTCATCGGTCCAAATATACCCTTCAGGCCCGTCGCGCGGATAAACCTGTATTTTGGCAATGATATCCTCACTGACACCGCGATCGCGCAGCGCATCTATAAGCTTATTCAATTTCGCGACAACCTCCGGACTGCTATCCGCCACTCGCTCGGGATCAGTAAACGACTTGTATGGTTTCGGATGCTGTTTCGCAATTTCCAGCGCTATCAAACTCGCCGCACCCTGAACACTGCCCGCTACTAACTGCCTTACCCCTTCAGCAGAAAGCGCAAGCTCCGCCGAGGATTTAATCACTACCCCAAGAGATTGTTCGTGTTTCCCGTTTTTGTCATCCCGCATGTCCACGTTTGTCGAAAGGCTGGATTTGGTCCCAATCGGCTCCTGCAAATAATCTTCTTCAGCTGCCTGCAAAGATGGTAATCTGGCGAGAGATTCTTGAACAAATGTCACATTTGCTAAAGGAACAGTTATAACCGTCTCACTCACCTTACGATCTTCTTGGCTGAAGGCAAGCTTTTGCTCATAACTTAGTGATTTATCAGCTACGTACTTACTGATATTATCGAGCCCTTCCCCAAGGTCGCCAAAGTACACCGAGGCAAGCGCTTTTCTTAGGTTTTTCTTTTGATTGGTATTTGCGGCATATATACCTAAACCATTGTCCATTACCTTGAAAACTAGATTGTTTCCGACCACAGAAACGTCAACCCATATCTTTCCGACGTAGTTTGCCGGCCGAACCGGCACACCTGAATTCTTCAACACACGAGCGTCATAATTTGAGAAAATGGCATCGCATGAGTTATGAAAAGTTTCATTTAACACATAGCGGATCCGGTCGCCGTAGCCGAGCTTAGCATCCATTATCTTGCATGGCAAAGAAGTTACAACAACATAAATTTGGGACCATACCGCCTGCCTTTGTTTTTTCCATTCATTGAATTCAGTTTTATTAAGCTGCCGATCCAGTAAAGGCATATTCGGGAATTCAAACAACAAGCGAGGGCCCTTCCCCAGTTTTGCCAAATACTTCTGCAGTAATTGCTCATCTGCAATTGATATCTGCGGATCTGTGGAATCGGCAGTAGGGGGCATTCTTAGGTTATTAGGTTTAACACTTGTAGCAGCGGATTCATTCGTCTCAGTTTGCGCAGTTACCAATACTTGAGATCCGACCCCAGCTGCCCCGGCTACCCTATTTGCCAACAGTTCATGCCTGTCACCGGCCGTTCCCGTGTTTTCGAGACGGCCCTGTGCGGCAAGCTCAGCAAGCGGGCCGACCTCCCATATATTTGCCGCGGAGGCGCTGCCTGAACCGCATAGCCACCGTCCGTCCGGCGACCAGGAAAGATTGGCTATCCTTATATTAACGCCTTCCAGTTTTACGGTGTTTGCAAAAACCCCGTCGCCCTTAAGATTCAGGACCCATACTTTGTCCGGCACATTTTCTATTACAACATCATGATACCCCACAACGCCAAGCCTGTTGCTTTTTGAAAAAGCAAGTGAACGGACTTGTTCAGCTTTATCCGCGCCTGGAAGCGCCACCTGTTGAACTTCATACGTTGTCTCGCCAGGGGCATAAACATATACAGAGTGCGCTCCATCGCGGTCCGTGCTTCCTCCTATCGCAAGCCGGTTATCGCCCGACCATGCCGCATCACTCACACTGCACAGAGGTTGACCGTGCGTATTGGTAAGCAAATGCGCTTTTACCTGATAACCAGCGGTGTTTCTTAAGTCCAGTATCCATGCGCGGGATTTGTCGCCTTTCATTTCACCCGAGACAAGCAGGCGCCCGTCCGGCGACCAATGGCTTTGGGTTATCCGCGTGCGGGCGAACTCGCCAATGGCTTTTCCCGACTCGTCCTGCGCCTCAAGCTTCATAAACTTCCACGTTCTGTCTTCATTCCGTTCCAGTATCCACACTTCTCCTTTGTCACCGCAGACCGCAAGCCTTTTGCCGTCGTGCGACCATTCCAGCGCGTAAAAGTCAGTCATAACCTGCGGCCCGCCAAAATACGTCAATTTTATTGGCTCAAGCCGCCGCTGGCCCTGCCACCATACTTCAACGTTAAGAGTCCCATGAGGGCCGCAAACCGCGAATTTGCCTCGATATTTTCCATTCATCGCGCAGCTTATCCGGCGCGGGTAGTACCCCCATGAATAGAATTGGTCATCGCCAAATACCGGCTCCCTGCGGTATCCGCCTTGCATCTCGTCAAAGTTATATACCTCAGCCGCGGCTCCCGCAAAGACATCACCATGCAATACAGGGATCTCGCCGTTCGTGTTGTTTAATCCGAACGCCCCCTGGATCTTTATGTATGGCGAACCTTGAAGAGCGCAGCGTCCCTCTTGGTCCAGATACCCGAAAAAGCATTCGCCGTTACCGGCAAGCACAAGCCTGCCGTCATCCAGCCAGCTGTTGATCACCACTGGCTCACCGATAGGCTCGGCTTTTTTCATCTGTCCCGTTTCAGCTTTCCGCTTTGTATTTTCTAAGGGAAGGCCATCCTTCTGCATTTTCAGCGCCGGTGTTTCCTGTTGAGGAGCGCCGGGAATAAGGCCGGTTTCAGGCATTTGCTGCGCAGGCTCCAAAAGCAGCGCTTCTTTTTGCGGCGGCTGGGCATCTCTTTTTTCCTGTGCGGGAATTGAAGGAGCGCCAAGTTTCAGCCTGCGTTGTGCTGACCTTTGAACAAGACCCGATTCCTGCCGCCGCAGCATCCAACTTTTCTGCTCCTTCGGTTTAAATGGAAGACCCATATCAAGCATCCTGACCGCGCGCGACAGCTTGACCCCGGATGCGCTCAGTTCCACCACACAGGGCACGGGCATATGCACCGTTGTCTTCGCGTCAGCGAGGCCGGCTATTGATGTTATAAGACCGGTCGTTAAGGTCCCCCTGGCTACGACATCGAGCGCTCCGTTGACCAGCGCCGTAACCTTTCCTTGAAGACTATCGTCGAACGTACTGAACTGAGAGAGGCTTGCCGCCTTTTCTATTCTATCCAGTACCTCGACCTCAGCTTTATGCGTGGTATCGCCGGAATGCACTGATTCCCTGATAGCATCATACCAGTACTCAAATGCTTTTTTTGTGATGCCCGCTGCACGCAATAACTGGTCAAGAACATCTATGGCTTCCTTGCCCCGGGCAACCATCAGCCGATCATAGAGCTCTTTTGCACCGGCGCCGCCATCGCCGATATGCTTCATTTCCGCATCGTCAAAAAGTTCTCTGTGGGACAGTTTTTTAGATAAATACCCCAGCAGTTCGGCCTGTTCCTGCGAGGCCGGCTCGTTCAGCGCCCTGTCGCTTCCCGCTGCAAGCGTGAACATAGACAGCCGTTCCTCGTCCTCAAACTCGCCGACGCCGGGGGCAAGGAATGGCCTCCATATACCATCAGAAACCACGACCGTCTTGTTTCTCGGGTCATACGTCAGAAACCCCCACACGCCTTTCTCAACGAACATCATATCTGCGGGCCCCGTACCCTGCACGGTTGTCACGGAAACGTCAAGTCCGGTCGCTTCTTTTATTTCCTGCTCGAACGGACGTTCACAGCCATCCCACCATAGCAAACGCCCCTGTCCGATACCGGTAACATCGGACGAAGCGCTTACAACTCCGGCAGAGATCCCCGCAGTAAGAGCCAGCTCTGTTCCCTCATCCAGCACTATCCCTCCTGCAGAAAGTGCAGCGCGAATCATGCGCACCACCCGGTCAGCTGTGGCCCCCGCCGCGCCGGTATGCACCAGAATGCTACCGGCGTCAGACTTGAGTTTTGTACTATTCGCCGGGCTCACGGTATTATCTACCCCAGAGACATTTTCCATGTCGCGAGATTGCGACTGGGTTGACCCTAATATTTCGCCCAACGAACTTACAGCTCCTTCTGCGAGTTCAACTCCGGGAAAGTATTCCGCTATTTCTTTTGAAATAACAAAAGGCAGGCTGGTTACTTCGCGATCAAGCATTGGCTTGACCCTATCCATCAGGGCGGCTTCAAGTTTTTCTTCTTCAGTCGCTTTATCAGCCTCTGCTTTCTTCCCCAGATATTTATGATAACCTTCATCGGTGGCGGGTAGTTTACCTTTGATCCGATTGGCCTTGCGCCAGGTTAGGGCATGCGGTTCGTGTGTTATAGCGGCGGCCTGTTCCTCCAGGCTAAAGATATTCCCGTCCAGCAGGCCGGCAGAGATGGGAATGGCGGTAATGGTTTCGCCGTCTTTTTCCCCAAGCTCAATGGTGGTAAAGCCAATACTACCTTCGCCCGTGTACATCCAGCATTCGTCATTCTCCGGCCCGGCGCGGTCATAAACCTGGATTTTATCGATCAGCTCCGACGGGAAGCCCGGTGTCTGTCGCAATTTGGCTTTCAGCGCCTCAAGTTTGGGTGCGACCTCGACGTTGAGTGTTCATTAACCTTCTTTGAGCAAACGGCACGAATGGATTTTTCTCTGCTATTGCCCGCGCTAACAACCCGGCCGCTTTTTGCACGTTACCGGCAACGAAATGCTTCACACCTTCGGCGCAAAGCGCCAGCTCCAGTGAGGTTTCGATCACGATCCCGAGGGATTGGGCGGGTACACCCGAAGACATGTCTTCATGGGTTGCTTTAAAATTCTTTTTACGTCCCGGTTTTGCAAACCATTGCAATGTAGAATATCGGCGAGCCGGGTTTTTACATCTTCATAATCGCCGTTAATGATTACATCGGCCCCTTCATTGATGAGCTTTTCCCTGATCACATCGTTGGCAGCTATACCGACGGCTATGGCGCCCGCTGCTTTTGCCGCTCTTATATCTATCACGTTATCACCGACGATAGCTACTTGCGCGCCGGTTAAACCGTACTTTCGCTTTATTTCTACAAGTTTATCTATTTTGAATTTATTTGTGTTCTGTTCTTTGAGAATACCGGGGCGTCTGGCGATAACTTCATCAAAATAGGTGTCCAAACCGAAACGTTTAACGAGCGGCGCTTTTTCTTTATGATACCCCGCGGAAAGCACTATCAGTTTCGCGCCGGTCGCATGTATCGAGGCTACAACCTCCTGAGCGCCTGTTATGAGCAGCTCTGAATCCTTCATTCCTTCGACAAGACGATTCATAGCCGCAACGTATTGCGCTGTAAAATCCACCTCGCGTTTTTTTGATACAATACCAAGCCTTGCCGCTTCCCTGAGCGCCCAGCCTATAGCGCCCACAGATCCGTGACTTGTCGGGAAATCTGCCACCTGCGCGCCTAACTCTTTTGTCAGGACATCCCGCAATGTGTCTTTCCACTCCGGGATCAGGTTCATTATGGTTCCGTCCCAATCAAATACGACGACTTTAACATCTGCCTTCAGCTCCGGGTTAATAATTTCCAGCCGTGGCCGCCTGGCTTTTAATTCGAGTTCGCTTTGTTTCCATTTACTGACAAAATCGGGTTTGCGGGCGATAAAGGCAGCCGTTTGAGCATTCACCAGTTTTTCAGCGTCTTGGAACGGTAAATCCTGCGTTTGCCTTATAAAAGTACCTGCGCGCACTTCCCACAATGCCTCCAGGGCGTTCCAAAATTCTTTTGTATCACCCAGTCCCTTGAAAGCGTAGGCGATTATAAAATCATAGACATATCCTATCCATTTTTCACTCGACAATTCTATATCCTCTGGGTTTTCGGATAAGAACATTGCCGCTATGGCCTTGCCTTCGTCGGGCCCCAACACTTTTGAAAGTACGCCGTTGCATTTTTTATAGTTTTCCCTGGCCTTATCGATCCAGATCCGGTAGTCGGCATTGTTAGCGGCAGGCTGGATGCCCAGGAAACTCCCTACTATCTGGTTTGGCATAGCGTCCATAATTTCCATCCAGTATAGCGCAGTCTGCTTGAACGTGGCAAACAGCTGACCTGCGACCTGTTTGAACATGGACCCGCGTTTTTCGAAAGAACTTAAATTATGTATCTTGGTACCCAGATCGACCTCACATATCCTTGCCTGTTTAAAATTAGTAATAGCGGTTATGGTAAGCCAGTTATCAACGCCATAGCCTCCGACATTGGTATACCAGATGTCGGGATCTTTCAGGAAAACCTTTATCATTTCCTTTGACATCGCAAATTCACCGCCCATGGGCTGGCGCACTTGCTTGCCGTATACCGTGCTGACGAGAGGAAACCCGAAATGATTAGTTATAGTTGCCGTGTGGTGGTGGCGCGTATACCGGGGCGACACATAATCATACTGTCCCGAAAGCACGGGCGCGGCCAAACTGGGCGCCCAATCTTCTGTTATGGCACGTTCATCAGCATCGATAAAACCACAGACATCGCTATCCATGGTTTCAGCCATCTCCATCATTGACCTTAAGGCCATGCCCTTCCCCGCTATAGGCACCAGATAAGCGATCGCCTGGGTCTGCCCCTTAAGACCGATCTTGTTTATCAAAGCCTGTATGTCCCGTGTACGCTGGTTATCCGGGTTCCCGGCGCACAAAATAACGCATTTTTTACCGGGATAATCCCTGTTCAGGCCATCCAGTATTTTACGGAATACATTCTCTATAGTGTCTTGCTCCATGTAGTACGGTATACCTATTACGATATCCGCTTTCCCAAGCGCCCGTGCTTTAGCCAGCGGTTCAACCATCGCCAGCTGATATTCTTTTTCAAGAAAGGCATTTCTTTCCTGGGGTCGTGCCTTTAAGTTCGCCTCGGCAAAATCTACCGCCATATAATCATACCCGTTTTCTTTTGTGATGGTCAGCAACATTTCCACCGGGGTAGACCGGTTCAAACCGACATCCCGCACGACCATCCGGTAACCGTTGCCTTTGTCTTTGAACTCGAGCAACCGTTTGAATATCGCCGGCGTTGAATTCGGAGACTTTGCTAAACCGAACAGGAGACTCCAATCCAGTTTCCCGGCCATTATTCGCTCTAAAAGTTGTTCAAGAACATCGCCATGCTTGCAATTACAGGCAATAGCCAGCCAGATTATATCGTCTCCGTTAGCAAGCAGACTCGAATAATTCTCTCTGGATTGCCCGGGCTGCAGCGCCATATTTAACATACCTGCCCAGGAATGGCCCCTGCGTTCCCCCACTTCCTTGATCATGCTATTCCTTAATTTTTCAGCAATTTCATATAACGCGCCGGCCTTTACTTTGTATTCACCTAAAAAATCGGCGCCGTTCACGTATCCGAATATCTGGGCTAACTGCTTTTGAACCGGCTCAGTTAAAACATCGGCCTCCTCATCTGCAAGCAGATGCAGCTGATTTCTAACCGCAAAAATATATTTTGCGGATCCGACAAGAGAATCAGCTTCAGCCAGGGTTAAAACGCCTTTGTCGACCATGCCTGAAGCGATCTCCGTTATATCAGTGCCGCTAATGCCGTAGAGCATTTTTGCCATAAGTTCTATATGCTGAATATCTTTCAGGGAACCCTTGCTATTTTTGACGTTGGGCTGTGCAGGATCGTCGCTATGTAAATTCTGCAGTCTTTTTTCCAGCAAATACCATTTGAGCGCGAACCTGTCCCGGTCATCCTGTGTTTTATTCGCGAGGGATGCCTTAAAAGATGACTCTAGATCACCGTACAACTCCTGATCCCCGCAAACGTATGCCATATCATACATTACCCATTTATCTATATTGCTGATCTCAGCGTTATCCATTATGGTGCTGATGGTGCCCACCTTAAAAGCCGAAACCGGGTTAAATCCGGCTTTTTTCACAGCCGCCCCGGCACGCGAGGCTATTTCCTCTAATTCTTTGGGTGTCATTTTATCATCATGAAGCAATATGTAATCAATATCGGATTTGTAACACATCTCACCGCGGCCGCCGCTGCCGATCATAATGAACGAGAATCTGCCACTGCCTTTAAAACCGCCTATAGCGGCAGAGATCACCTGTTTTGCTTTTCTTGTATTTTCCCCGGTAACAGAAAGACCGTTAAATCTTGCGGCCCTTTTGGCCTGGGTTTGAAGTCCTAGAATATCATTGAGAGCCACGTGTCCCGCAAGCTGAATCCCGGGGAAAAATTCGGTGATCTCCCCGGTAAGCTCGAACGGAAGATTGTTGACAACCTCGTGCAGCAGCGGATCTACTTTCGCAAGCAGCGCTGCTTCACGTTTTTCATCATCGGTCGCTATGCCGGAATTGACCTTAGCTTTTAAATAGAGATGATACCCTTCATCAGTAGCAGGCAGTTTTCCGCCCATCCGATTAAGCTTGCGCCAATTAAGGGCGAACGGTTCATGCATGATAGCGGTTGCTTGTTCGTCCAGGCTGAACAGGTTCTCATCCAGCAGGCCGGCGGATATGGGAATGCTGGTAATGGTTTCGCCGTCATTACCGCCGAGCTCAACAGTGGCAAAGCCGATACTGCCTTCCGCCGTCAACATCCAGGGCTTATCCGGCCCGGCGCGGTCATACACCCGGATCTTATCGATCATCTTCTGCGGGAACTCCGGCATCTGACGCAATCTGGCTTTCAGTGCCTCAAGCTTCGGCGCGATCTTGGGATCATTGTTCAACACCGTCCGCTCCGCAAACGGCACGAACGGATTTTTCTTCGCTATCGCTTGAGCTATCAACGTTGCCGCTTTCTGTACATTACCAGCGACTAACTGCTTTACACCATCTTCGGCAAGAGTAAGATCTAGTGATGTTTTTATGACGACTCCCAGGGATTGATTCCCTTTACGGACGGATCGATCAGTAATTGTGCCTTCTTGAATCAAATCATCTAGCAATTTTGCCAGTTGATCTGGTTCATAGGGGTTCACTCCTCTCTGACGGGCAAAAACGAGTACCGCTTCCGCAAGGGCCGCGCTGTCCTCCATCGATATTTCATCTGATTCATGCACCCGATCGTACATAGTATAATCGCCATACTCGCCCCGCTGCGCGTCCAGAGATACCATGGATGGTACATGACCTTTTCTCGCGAATAGGTTTGCCCATATTTCCGTGGCGGAGTAGCTATATTCGTTTCCCGTCTTATCAGATAATTGTGCCATGAGAGAAGGTATTTTTTTCCTGAAACCACGGTTACCTACAATTTCATTTAGCTGCTGAGCATCAACAAAAACGAGCTCATTGTTCCGAGTGATATGGGCAAGAATATCCTTTATCACCAGTTTGAGATGTCCCCATTCAAATTTCTGTGGGTACATTTCATATGAGTCTGCAATTTGAGAAACAATCTGCATCCCCAGCTGCATATCAACCGGGTGCAGAGTAGGGATCTGACGTTCTGTAACTGCGATCACACGTTGACAGTACTCTCGTTTCAAATCTTCTGGTGCAGAACCCTGTCTTTCAGTAAGAAGGCCGTTGATTTCATCCTTACTAAATATATATTCATTATTTACATCGCGCGCAGAGGCTATCTTTTCATATATATCAAGAACATCCAACAGATCGGCTCTTTGTGCAAAGACCTGGCTGTTCTGTGCAAGCAATATTCGCTGACCATCACGCATCATCTTTGAGAGAATACTTTCAACGTATGGCTCAATCTGGTCCCGACTAATAATCGTACCAACGACTGATAGCAGAAGGCTATGGATCGCACTATTACCATTTTCGACTGATATATCGCTTATCTGCTGCAGCTGAGCGGTAATTGTTTTATGATATCTCTCCGCAATGACCTGCCTTAAAGCAATATCATCCTTTATTAAGTTCGTTGTAATAAAGGAGTTACTGAACACATAACGTCCGGATAGGTCCTTTAGTGACAACATCGTTTGAATAGCATCTAGAACATCCGCTATATCGTACTTTCCACTTAGCAACCTGGCGTATCGAGGCAGCATGACTTCATTACGTTCTATCTTCGCAAATATAGTTTCTAAAACCCGGCTGACCTGTTTACGATTTATGTTACGCCCATCAACCATACCCAGAATACGGCGAACAAGGTTCATCCCTTCGCCGACAGTTAATGTTGCCGACTCCGTTGCCTCCTGCTCCAGGTCCCGCAATTGATTGATCCTGCTGCCGTCAGGAATATGCATCATTATCTTGTATATGTATGAACCTGTATACTTGCTGGTTCCCTCGGCTTGTTGATACCCCCCTCCCCGCTTTTTTTCTGAGACCAACCGTACAAAGTTGTCTAAGTTCTGCAACTCAATGTTACCCGCGAGATGGCGGCTGTAATACCGGCTGCCGGCGAATACTTTTTCACCGTCGCGCGCCAATCTGTCCAGAATCTCCATTAATATTGGCGTAACCCTCGGTCTAACAATACTTTTGCCGTCAACAACCGACAATGCGCGCCGAATGTACTTCTCGGCAGCCGTCACATCAATTGTATCCCGGCTCTGAACTTCTTTTTTCAATTGAGAGATCATGGCAAATGATGTAATTTGTTTTGTCATGGCATCTTTTAACTCGGCAGTATCCCTGTTAAGCATTTGAAGTATTTTACTTTGATTATAAGTATATACGCCGTGCTCATCCCTTGCGTTCAATAGGTAGTGCAGAATATCTATCTTGTCCGATAAATCCTTTTTTCGTGCTATGTGGAGAGGGTATATATCCGCAGAAAATACCATTGCCCCATCACTGCGGACAGTTCGCTTTAAAACTTGTTCGATAAGCGGGGTAAGATAAACTTTTGAAATTGGCCGTTCGCACACCTGCGCAAGCAGTTCTCGGATCAACCCCATGCTTTCAGAGACCTCAAACGAGCCGCTGTTAGCGATCTTTTTCCTTAATGACAACAATGCACGTGTCTTGCTGTCCAGCGAAGCGTCATTCATGGCGATATCAATGAACGAATCGCTGAATTCATAACCACCTTTTCCATCCGGCTCACTTATGAGCATAAACAACAGATCGATCCTTTTGTCAACATCCCCGCGCAAAGCAATCTTGTTTGCATATAAACCCGCGGTAGCTACCGTTCTTTGTCCATCGGCAAAAAGCCTTACCCCATCATCTCGGACTGTATCCTTTAAAACCTGTTCTATCATACTAGTAAGATAGATACTTGTAATGGGACGGCCGGACTCAAGCGCGCGCAGACTACGGATCAGACTTATGCTTTCCGAAATCTTATGGAGCTCACCGCTCAGCACCTTTTTTCGTAGTGTCAGCAGCACACGTATTTTCCCATCAATAGAGGGCCTGTCCATGACCATTTTAATAAATGAGCCGCTACATGCGTATGTTCCATTGCTGTCAGTCTCTGAAATAAGCGCAAATAACAATCCAAACCTATCCAAAAGATCATCACGAAATGCGATCTTGTGTGCATACGGTATAGGAGCAAAAAGAGGTTGTTGTTCACCTTCACGGACCATGATCTTCAAAACTGATTCTATAAGTTGATCAATTTTATTCCTTCGTACGCTGCTATCGGTACGCAATGCCAATAATTCACGAATAATTTTTTCGCCTTCATTAACGGTTAATGAAGTGCGATTCGATATACGTTGTTGCAAACCGGCAACGAATTGAGCATTACTGGTGCGTGGCATGTCAACGAGTTTAGCATTCGTGCTCCGGTTTTCAGATGTAGCGGTTACCACAGAATTTCCAAGCAGACGTCTACATCTCTCCATCATAGCAGCCTCGGGAATCAGCCCTTTTTCATCGTCGGTCCACGAATCAATATTTGTTTTGCTGCGCCTGATCGCATCTATTTCATACTTAAGTTGTTCCCCGTATCCTATAACTGCTTCTTTATTAGCGGCCTCCCACCGTTGCTTCTTCCTTGCAAAACGCAGCAAAGCGCCATGCTCACCCGCATTCCGGAAATTTTGCCAGAACCCATCGCTGACCAAATATTCGTCACTATCAGCATCGTAAATCGCGAAATCATATACACCTTGTGCAATTCTCATGCTTCCGGAAGGACCATCACTTTTAAAAGTTTTTACCTTCATCCCATCTATTGTCGTTGACGGATACAGAACAGACACCACTGTTCCGCTTAGCTTCGGTTTATGACCACCGACTTTTATACTACTAAAAGCTTTCTGATGAGGCTTATAGTTAAAGGTCTCCCCTGTATCTTTATCTATCAACGGTTGAGACTTGGCCCCACTTATCGATTGAGTCCCGGCCCCAGATGCCCCAGTTTTTATTTTTATGCCTTCAATTATTACTATATTGAAGTACAATCGACCAGTTTCGTCTGTGGCAAAACGATAATCGTTACCCAATCCTTCTATATAGTCCTTGTTATTTCTAGTAAAAGTGGTTTCATCCAGGTACTGCTTTTTTTTAGCTATCACATGTGCTTCAAAACCATTTTCGTTGAGCAGTTTCAAGGTTTTTTCGACTCCGTTAAAATCCGGCTGGACAATGGCAATTGCTCCATCATCTGCAAGATATCTCGAAGCCCTGCGAATTATCATATCCGTATAATATCTTCCATCGGCGCCGCCGTTAATCTCTTTAAAAGCCTGTTCATCCAGTTGGCTTTTGTATTTTACCGGGTCAACCGGGATCATAGGAAAGTCCGCAAGAATCAGATCCACCGGCCCCTCGGTGTCCCAGTCATCTATTACGTTACCTTTCTTAACCTTTACCTTGTTTTCCAAACCGTTGAGCGTGACGTTTTGTTTAATTAAAGCGACAGCCTTATCGTTTATATCTATGCCTATCAGTTTTGTATCATCGCCGGTAAGCAGCCCGAAAGCTGTTATCATTGCACCTTTGCCGGAACCCACTTCAAAAACCCGTTTCAGTTTGTTTCCTCTTCTTTTAAGGTCCTCAACAATCATCGGGGCACTTTCAACCATAAAGTCCCCATAATAATTACTTTTTACTACCCCGTCCGCGTGCATTATCCTGAACTTACGTGACCCAATTTTAAAGTCTACGTAAGAACCTCCCTTATCAGCCGAAGAAATTTTCTGTTCGCTGTGAGACCCGACCCCAGTGGCCCCATGAGCAGTTTTTTCTTGTAATATCGCTAATGCACAGACAACAACCTGGGCATCAATTGTTGGTTGTGATGCATGGCCGGCTGTGAGCCGCTGGATGATATCCGGGAGCTGGTTCAAATCTTCGAGAGTGACTCCCTCCCTGGTGTTAATAATATCCTGCACTGCAGGATCCGTGGCAATGGACCATATTAACCCGTTGCCGGTGTAGATCCCCTCACGGGCGGACCAGAGCGAGAAGGTTTTTACCAGCTGATAAATAAGTTCAGCACTGAGAGCGGGGTTTAACATGAGGCTTTCTGTGTGGAGAAATTTATTCGTGATGGCAAGGGCTTCTTTAACGCCGCTCGTTACGGCAGAACTGCGCGCTGAGTTTCCGCCGCGGCGGACCGATGACCCGGAGATGACAAAACCCTCTCCTTTTCTTATCAACGTTACCTGATCGTCGTTCAGTTCTACCACGAACTTGTCGTTGCCGGAGGTAATGACTTTGGCATTGGTGGAGCCGAGGGCGAGGGCCAGGGATTGTTTGGCGAAGGTTTTAGCTTGCTGTTGCGCGAGCATTTCGTATAGTTGCTTTGCGGGGTCGGTATCTAATGTCACATTGGGCGTGATCGTTATGTAGGCTATGCCCTTGTTTTGCAGCAGAGCTTTCAATCCTTCAGAGTGAAAGCCGCCGGTAACCATGACGGTAAGTTGTGAGGATTTCAACGCACGAGACAATGCATCAGGAGGGACATCCTGGATGCAGGCAAGTGATGAACATGGGCTCCGTGCGATGTTCGCGTTTGTCAAGAAACATTCATTTCGCCGGCAATTGGTATCGTAATACTCTTTTACCCGGTCAAGGTCATCTGAAAGGGTGTCGATGCGGCCGGTGATCGAATGATCTTTCCATGTTTTCACGAATGCCGGTAGCTGCCTGCTTACATATTGATAATCGTCGGCGGCTATACTGCCGGAGAGGTATTGTTTAAAATACACCATGAAATCAGCGAGGTAGGAAACCTCCAGGTCAGGGGTGTTTTGGGCGAAGGCTATGCGTAATGCTTCGGTCAAACGCTTTTCCTCTGTGATGAGGCTTAGCGGGTTTATCTGTCTGTTCCTGGCGGTGTAGTCAAAAAAAGTGTAGAGCTCCGGGTAGCGGGGCCGGCACTGCTGCGCAATGCGAGGGTTTTGAGCTATGGCGCCGAGATAAAAATAGAGCTCGTTCGTTCTTGAAAAGTTATCGGTTTTATCGGAAAGATCGTTGTATTCCATGAACGAAATGTTGGATTTTACGACCTGCATAAAAGGGCGCAGCTGACGGGATATATTTTTGTACTTCAGGTCCTTGGCAATGTGCGTAAGTTCGATGTATGCCTTTAATGTTGGGAAGTCTGCCATGCGAATGTTTCCTAAAGCATGGTAGTTCTTTGGTTTGCCGGAGACTTTTTCGACATACCCCTGCAGTAGCCGGTAGTAATTCTCGGTCGACAGTCGGCCGGCGGTATGCTGCTGCACAGTTTCGTTGAATTTCCGGCTTTGGCGACAGCAGTCGTTCGCTTCCATGTACGAAAGCTCATGTTCCATTTCTTTTAATATACGCCCGACACTTTCTTTTCGTTTAATTATCTCGCCAAGCCGCACGATGTTTGCTTTATGGACAGCTTCATCTTCCAGACCTTTTAACAAATGAGGTTTGTTGGCCGTGACCGAATAATATTCGCTTCCGGTAAGCCGCCCGCCGCTTACCAGTGCATTAGCGATGTTCTTCTTAGTTGCCTCGTTCGACATGTTGCACAGCCAGGATGTGTCAATATTGCCGTAACCGCCTTCCACATAAACTGCGGAAAGCCCGTATCGCTTTTCCAGCTGTTCAAGGATGCTGGAGATATTTCTCTGTACTTCCGGGTTGCAATGCAGGTCCTGAATATTGATAACAATTTGTTTTTGTCCGGATGATGCCAGGGCGCCGTCTGTGATACGCCCAAATTCCTGCGGAATGACCACATCGAAAAGCGGCGCTATCGGCCTGGAAGCTGCCGGCGCGCGCAGTTCGGCAGCGGCGGCATTCAGCGCTTGCCCGCCCACCGAAGTAAGAGTAAAACAAGCCAGGATGATAATGGAAATTATTTTATTCATAAAAAAACCCGGCCCTGAGTAAGTCGTAGGGTCGGGACATAACTAACTGAGGCCTGAGCGTTCATGATACGCCAGGGCAAATTACTCCGGTGAAGGAGCACTATGTAGGCTAGCAGTATAAGACATAATCCCCCATTATCTACACTCCATGGAGTATTCGGGGGTGATGGATCCGAAAGCGCGAACAAATTCCATAGACAAAACTTCGAACTATTATAAGCAGATCCTACCTGAGAAGTCATGCGAACGAGCGAGCTGAATTCCTGGATCAGAGCGGTATTTTCAACCGGATCATGACCGGATTTTGGAGGAACACGGTATTGCGAGGTTAAGGGAACATCATCCTGCGAGGCATTATTTACAAGACAGAATGGATCGAATAGGGCAGAAAGCGTGGACGAGCGCTTAAAAACCGTACCCGCCTGTTGCGCAAAGACAGGTAACTGTGACATAAAAAAACATGTGAGAACAATGAAAATGATACTCTTTTTCATTTTCAGCCAGATCCTTATGAACAGGGTTATCGCAGTTACAGGGGGTAAGTGTCGGTTGTCACTATATATTAGTAGATAGTTGTGTGATATTCAATGATTATTTGTGAAATTCTTGTGAATTCAGAACTTCAACTTTTACGGGTATCATACCGTCATCTGAAACGACCGGAGGGTTGGCTTCGCAGGAACAATTCTTTTTATCATAGAAAACATTAAAATCAACCTGGGCAGGCACCACCACCGTCGATTTCCCCTGGGCAAGGCTCATACGAACCCTGTGCACGCCGCTGGAAATGCCGTTAGTAGGAAAATCAAAGGATATCGAATCGCTCCTTTGTGTTCCACCGCTCACCTCGACCCTGTTAATAGGCCGTGATATTTTTACGGCCAGTTCGCCGACAATGTCCTGATCGATGATATCCGGATAGCCAAACAAAGGGGCGGCAAAGCCCAGCGGTGTAAATTCCATGAACAAGGCTCCGATAAAGGCAATATCATTAGCGGCATACACATACCTGTCTGACCGGGTAGTAATAAGGTTTGCTTTAAGATACTGAGTACCGGACTTTAAAGGAACCGTTTCTACCCAAGTTTCCAGTTTCCAGTCAGTGGGCTTGCCTTTCATATAAAGCATGGTAGCGCACCCTGAAAATGACAACGACATGCACAATGCCGTGATCACTGCCAGAATTCTGGTCATTGGAAAATATTTCCTGTTATTCGATAGTCCTGTCGTAGAATTTGACATATTTGTCTTTGTCAGGCCCGGCCCGAAGGTCCATGGCGGTACGGGGGTGCATATTCAGCAGGCCCGTTATCATGTAGGGAATGGAGAAACCCCAATCGAGCTTATCTTTCATAGGCAGCATGATTTCTTCTATGCATTCAAGTACCGGACGAAGGTTAAAGCGCGGGTTATGAAGGAAACCGATTATAAGTTCCAACGGGCAATTGCCAGCGCCACGGCCAAGGCCCGATATCGTGGCGTCCAGGCGGTTGGCTCCTGCAACTACCGCCTCAATAGTGTTAGCGTAAGCCAGCTGCTGATTATTGTGAGCGTGTATGCCGACTTCTTTGCCTGATTCCTTAAGGGCGCTAAGGTATTTTGTTATAAGGTAGCGCACTTGTTCTGTATACAGGGAACCGAAGCTGTCGACGAGGTATACGGCGCTGACCGGGGTCTTGGCAATTTCCATCAAAAAGGCGTCCAGCTCATGCTCCTGCACAACTGAAACAGACATCAACTGCATTATTGTTTCATATCCCTTCTGGTGGGCGTCATTTATCATGTCTATGGCAGCCGGTATCTGGTGAATGTAGGCGGCAACGCGGATAGTATCTATCACGCTGTCTTTTTTCGGGATTATATCGGTATGGTAATCGGTACGCCCCACATCGGCCATAACAGATATTTTCAGGTCGGTGGTTTTCTCACCGATTATGCGGCGAAGATCATCTTCTTCGCAGAATTTCCATTTGCCATATGCGGTCGGGGAAAGGATCTTTTTTGAGCCCTTGTAGCCCATCTCCATATAATTAACGCCCGAGGCAAGGCAGGTGGCATATATAGCCTTAACAAAAGCATTGTCCCACTTGCAATCGTTTATCAGGCCGCCATCGCGTACAGTACAATCAAGTATTTTTATCTCCGGTCTGAAACCAACCCACTTATCAATTCTTTTGCCTTCATCGCCACTGAATTTCATTACAAACTCCTTTATTTTGTTTATCCCTGTAGTTGAGAAAAGTCTAACATCGACTTAAAAACGCCTATCAGATAGCTTATCAATGCCAGACGGTTGGCTTTAATTTTTTCGTCTTCTGCCATTACCATTACTTTCTCGAAAAAACCGTCTACGGATGGTTTTATTTGCACCATTTTTCGTAATGCATCGGCGTAAGCGGCTTTGCCGAGCATTGTTTTGACCTCGTCTTCTATCTTTTTCACATCTGTAAATAAGTTCTTCTCCGCTTCTTCAGCAAAAAGTTGTTCGTCAACAATTGCCGGAATAACGCATTTAGATTTTTCTGACTGTTTGATTATATTCGAGGCCCGCTTGAATGCGGCGGCGAGCTTCGTGAAGTCTTCTAATGAACGCATCGCTTTCAGGGCTTCCAGTTTAGCGGTAACATCGGCAAGGCTCTCAAAGCCGTTGGCAAGCACGGCGCGAACCTCGTCGAAACGGTAGCCTTCCGTCTGATAAATGTTCTCAAGACGTTGACGGAAAAAGTCATTTAGTTGACCAGGGGCGGCGGTGTTGCTCTTTACGTTCTCAGGCTGAACGGCGAAGGCTGTTTCCACGAGCTTTGACAGCGCAAGGGGTAGTTTGCACTCCCTTATTATCCTTATTACGCCTACCGCGGCGCGGCGCAGCCCGTATGGGTCGGCGGAGCCGCTTGGCAAAAGGCCGGCCGCGAAATCGCCAGCCAACGTGTCCATTTTGTCGGCTATAGAGATCACTATAGCGGTAGCGGTTGTAGGAAGCTTCCCGTCCGCTGTAAGCGGCCAGTAATGCTCTTCAACGCTTTTATAGACTTCGGCGGGTTCCCCGCCGGCTTTGGCGTAAATGCGGCCCATCACGCCCTGTAATTCCGCGTATTCAAAAACCATTTCAGTTACAAGATCGGCCTTGGATATTGTTATCGTCTTACCCAGATGTGCGGTCTCAGCGGCATCTTCAGTTCCCTTGAGCGTGCTATTCACCTGCTCAGCGATCGTGCGGATACGAGTGATCTTATCATGGATAGAGCCAAGTTTCTGCTGAAAAACCACGCCTTTAAGCTTCTCAGCTTTGTCGCTCAGAGGTGTTTTACGGTCGTTAAGGTAGAAGAACTCGGAGTCGGCAAGGCGTGCCGTGTTAACACGTTCATAACCTTCGCGCACCACATCCTGATGTTCCGACATACCGTTACGTATGCCGATAAAATGATTAGTCAGCGTGCCTTTTTCGTCGTTGATAGCGAAACACTTCTGCTTTTTCCTCAAACAGGTAATAAGCACTTCCGGCGGCAGCTTGAGGAATTTCTCGTCAAATTCCGCAAGAACGGCTACGGGATGTTCAACAAGATAGTTCACTTCGTCAATTAAATCCTCATCGGGTATGACCGTACCTTTAGCGCGTTTAGCCGCCTGTTCGACTATCTTTTTGATGATCTCGCGGCGTTCCGCGGCATCGGCGATAATGCAATTATTGCGCAGCGTGGTTACATATTTTTCGGGCGACTTTATGACTATCTTTTTCGATGAGATAGTATGCAGACCCGTTGTCCAATTGGCGGATTTAACACCGGCCAATGTGAACTTAAGCACCTTTTCGCCGAACATGGCAATGATAGTGCGTATAGGCCGCGGGAAGCGAAAATCAGACGGTTCCCACTTCATGGTCTTGGGGAAATAAAGCTGTGTTATCAGTTGAGGGAAAAGCGTTATCAGGACTTTTTCAGCTTTTTCCCCGGGGATCTTTTTCGTGTAGCAAAAATATTCACCCTTGTCGGTAACTTTAACTTCAAGAGCCTTCGGTTCAATGCCGAAACGCGAAGCAAAACCGATGGCCGCCTGGGTAAAATTGCCCTGGGCGTCTTTACCGACGCGCACCGCGGGACCGTTGCATTCTTCCCTGCGGTCTTCACTCTTTTCCGTAAGACCTTCTATCAGCAAAGCTATGCGGCGGGGAGTCGCGTAGGTCTTTATGCCTTCGTACTTAAGACCGATGGAAGCCAGGTTTTTCTGTGTCAGCTCGCTTAACTGTTTAAGCGCAGGCTCAATATATGCGGCGGGTAATTCTTCCGTTCCTATTTCCAGCAACGCGTGTTTTGCCATATTATTTCACCTCTGGGGAAGCAATGGTAGACACATATTGTTCAGCTACTTTTCTTGCCACGCCGCGTACCTTCGCGATGTAATGCGTACGCTCGGTCACAGAGATGGCACCGCGCGCATCAAGCATATTGAACAGGTGGGAGCACTTCATTACCGCGTCGTAAGCCGGCAAAACAAGTTTTGCCTCAAGCAAGCGGTTCGCCTCTCTTTCCCAGTCGGCAAAATGACGTTTCAGCATTTCAACGTCCGCGATCTCAAAATTATATTTTGACCACTGTTTTTCATCTTCAAGGTGAACTTTACCATAGGAAGTTTCAGGGTTCCAGGCGATGTCATACACATTGTCTTTCTTTTGCGAATACATCGTAAGACGTTCAAGACCGTACGTGATCTCGACAGATATCGGGTTCAGGTCTATACCGCCCACCTGCTGAAAATACGTGAACTGCGACACTTCCATGCCGTCCAGCCATACTTCCCAGCCAAGGCCCCAGGCTCCCAGCGTCGGCGATTCCCAATCGTCTTCTACAAAACGGATGTCGTGACGTTTCGGATCAAGGCCGATAGCCTTAAGGCTTTGCAGATATAACGCCTGTATATCGGAAGGGGCCGGTTTCATAATTACCTGATACTGGTAATAATGCTGCAACCTGTTCGGATTCTCCCCATAGCGCCCATCCGTCGGCCGACGGGAAGGTTCAACATAAGCTGCAGACCATGGATCCGGCCCAAGCGCCCGCAGAAATGTGGCCGGGTTAAAAGTGCCTGCGCCTTTTTCCAGGTCATACGGCTGCCAGATAAGGCACCCCTGCCTTGCCCAGAATTTCTCCAGAGTCATGATAATGTCTTGAAAATTCATGTTGAACACCCCTTGTCTTTGTTATTGTCTCACCGTGAAATCCCGCTAAGCGGGATTGTAACTATAGCGGCACTATAAACTATACGCCGGTTCCGTATCGTCCAACATCGCACGCAGAAAAGATTTGGAATTTAACTGCCTGTTGCTGTGCGTGCAGATATAGTTCGATATATGCATCAGCATACGGCGTTCAATATGGCTGTCGAATTCCTCACAGGAATCAATATCTTCACCGCGTTGCGTAGCGCAGTGGTATATAGCTCCCGACTCTTTAACGCTTAAGCCTACATTTTCCTGTTTGATGAATTCGACAAAACTATATCCCGAAAGCTTCAGGAAACGAAGAGCAAAAGCCGCGAATATGCGGGCCGGGTTTTCTGCCGTTCCTAAAAGCTGCCAGGTGCGGGCCAGCAGGTCATATTTCTGTTCGTTATCGGCGTTATACGGCGACAAAACGTCCACGACCTCGGCGCAGCACATAGCTGCGGCCATGCGCTTCCAGCTCCCGCGCAACTCCAGAAAACCGTTAACTATCCGGGCGCCGGTAAGCTTGGGCCGCGCCGCAGTGCTTTTTGTATAAACCATGAACTGAGATTCCATTACCGGCTCCGTCGCCCCGCCCATCTTAGCAATTATTTTCTTGGCGCCCGGCGCAACAACTGATATTTTTCCCCACTCCCGCGTATAAAGCAAAAGCGCCTTATCCGCCTCCGCGGCAACTTTTGCGTTCAAAACAAGAGCGTTAATATTGTAGTACATAAATAACTCTTTTGTATCACACTTGATGTGCCAAAATGGCACTTCAGGTTTTCTTGATTTTTACCCTGATGACTTTGCGTTTATCGGCTTCGACTACTTCTACTTCTGTTGAGTTACAGGAGGTCTTCTCGCCTATTTTCGGGATGCGGCCGAAAAGATCCAGTACCCAGCCATTGACGGTGTTAAAATCGTTGGGCGGCAGGTTAAGTTTCAGTTCTTGATCTACTTTAACCAGGGACTCGGTGGCTTTTACCATCCATGAACCGTCCGGCAGAGGAAATATGGTTTTAGCCTGGATGTCGTATTCATCCCATATTTCGCCGACTATTTCTTCAACCAGGTCTTCAATAGTGGCAAGGCCGATCGTCGCGCCGAATTCATCCACGATCAGGGCCATGTGGTAGTGGCCGGCCTTGAAATCACGTAAGATGTGGTCTATCATCGCGGTCTCGGGTACAAAATACGCCGGGCGGATAAGATCGTCTATTAAGAACAGTGAGCCGCCGCGCAGGGCCAGGGCAAGGTCGCGGCTGAAAATAATGCCGACGATATTGTCCAGGTTGCCTTTGTACACAGGAACGCGGGAATAGCCCTTTTCGATTATTTGCGCTATCACCAGTTCCGGGGGTTGTTCAATGTTCACCGCCTGTATCTCGGACCTTGGCACCATGACGCGGCTGATCCTGGTCGTGCCGAAATCCAGCATTTTGCCGAGGATATGACGGGCGGTGCCGGAGAGCGGTATGGTATCGTCCATGGTCAGCAAAACCTTCAGTTCGTCCTGTTGGATGAACGGGGTTTCTTTTGCCACCTTGCTGCCGCCGAGAAAGTGAATAATACGCTCTGAAGCACTTATCAGCATCTTTGAGAACGGCGCGACTATGCGGCTGAAGACCGTCAGCGCCGGCAGGGTCACGATGGAAATAAATTCTGCAAAGTAACGACTGAGCACCTTTGGCACCATTTCGCCGACGATCAGTGTTATCATGATGGCTAAGGCAGATGTAATAACCAGCACTTTACCGTGCGAAACACCCAGTAGCTGAGAAATATCCAGCGCGATAGAAGTGCCGACAACACCTATGGCGACCATCGCGAGATTGGTGCCGATAAGAATGGCGGCCAACAGGTCGTTGGGGTGCTCTTCCCAGAAAGTCACCAGCCCCGCAAAATGCGGATAACGTTTTTTAAGATTACGCAGATTGACCGTGCTGAGGCTGGTCAGGGATATCTCGGCGGCGGAAAAGAAGGCTATCGCCGCTATGCTGCACCAAAAGGCAGTTAATTTAAAATGTATCAAAGGTGTCATGCTTTCGCCGCCTGAGGTTTTTTAAGGTCGTATTCATCCAGGATCTCACCCAGGATCGCCTCAAGGACGTCTTCCAGAGTTACAATGCCCGTCACCTTCCCGGACGTATCCGCGACAAAGGCTATATGCGTCTTCCCGGTCTGGAATTCTTTCAATAGATCAAAGACCTTTTTACCCGCAGTGATACTGTATACCGGGCGGATGAACTCATTTACGTTTATACCCTTGTGCTCCTGCCAGGCGCCCAGCAGGTCTTTGGCGTAAATAAAACCGATAATGTTCCGGCGATCGCCGCGGTACAGCGGCACGCGGCTGCGGCCAATTTCCGTAATCAGGTCCAAAAGTTTTTCCTCGGGCAGGTCGGCATCCACGGAATCCATTTTTTCAAGAGGTATCATTATCTTTGAAACTTCGCGGTCGCTCAGGTTAAGGGTGCGCTCAAGCATGCTGCTGGTTTCCGCACCCAGCTCGCCGGAGGTGTTGGCTTCCCCTATCAGGGTGCGCACCTCTTCCAATGATAAATAGCTTAACCTGCTGAAAGGCCGCACATCAAGCCGGGGAAAAATGAATTTAAGCAGCGCGACCACCGGCCGCGCGAATGGCTGCACGATAGCGATGATCCGGGACAGGATAGGCAGCACGAACAGCGTTACTCTCTCAGGATAGCGGCGGCCGTAAATCTTTGGCGTTAGTTCTCCGAATACAATGATCAGGGCTGTAACCCCCAGCCAGGTGATTATTTCCACCGCCCCGCGCGGTATGAGATGGAAAAGAAAACCAAAGCCGCGCAAGACGACTACGCTGGAAATATTGGAGATCAAAAGATCCGTTATGGTGTTACCGACCAATATAGTGATAAGCAGGTAATACGGGGAACGCAGCCAGACGCCGAGAGGGTCAGCCAGCGCCTTGTTAAGCGCGATTATTTTTTTGATGCGATACTTGGACAACGAGGCCAATGCCGTCTCTGATGATGCCCAGAAGGCAGACAGGAAATACAAAAATATAAGCACGAAGACGGCGATCGTTATCAACGTATTTCCAATGACGCGAAAATAGAATCCTGCACCGTGAACATTTTAGCTTTTTCAGCCGGCGTATAATCGGTGTATTCACGCAGATGAAGCACACCATGGATCACCAGATAGCACAATTCCTGCTGCCAGGTGTTGCCGACACGCTTTGCCTGCTTTTGTGAACGGCCGGCGGAAATATACAGATCGCCGGACAACGGTTTATCGGCATATTTGAAGGAGATAATATCGGTTATACGCCGCACTTTTCGAAAGCGGATATTCAATTTCTTTATCTCAGGGTCGTTGACCATAATAACATTTATATCGCCGACACTTTTTACCCGTTCCCGCTTGAGAGCTGCCTGCGCGGCCTGAGTCATGGCCGGAAGCACTATGGGCGGAAAATGGTGGAATTCAACGACCATCAGGATCTCTCCTCGCGTGCAGGACTTTCTTTATATTCCACCCGCGCGTGATGAACGCCGCTGAGCGTATTGACCAGACTTTCCGCCAGCCGGTTAAGATCATTAAGCGTTATGGGGCATTCTGCAAATTGCCCGTCGGTAAATTTATTATTTATGATCTTCTTTACCATATCCATGTATCGTTCGGGGGTCGGCTCTTCTATAGAACGGCTGGCCGCCTCCACTGAATCAGCGAGCATCAAAATGGCAGCTTCCCTGCTCCGCGGGCGCGGGCCGGGATAACGGAAACTCGCCTCGCTGGTATCGGAATTTTTCTCCAGCGCCCGGTGATAAAAATAATGGATCAGGGACGTACCGTGATGCTGTTCTATAAGATCGGTGATCACCTTATCCACGTTATACTTACGGGCAAGGGCCACACCCTCTTTGACATGCGACATAACCACAAGGCTGGACATGTTCGGCGAGAGAGGATCGTGCGGGTTGCCCAGAGCCTGCTGGTTCTCAATAAAATAATCGGGTTTAACCAGTTTGCCGACGTCGTGATAATAAGCGCCGACGCGGGCCAGCAGCGGGTTGGCGCCAATAGCCGCGGCCGCCTGTTCGGCGAGGGAAGCCATGATCAGCGAATGATGATACGTTCCCGGCGTTTCTATCATAAGTCGCTTAAGCAGGGGGTGGTTAAAATCGGCCAGTTCAAGCAATTTTATATTTGTGGTGCGGGAAAAGAAGCTTTCCAGATACGGCAGCGCGCCCAGCACTATCAGGCCGGATGAAAAGCCGCTGAACGCGGCCCAGCCGATATGCGCTTCCAGGGTGTGCAGCGGCCATATGCGGAAAAGATGTATTATCATGACAACGACCACGTTAAGCGCCGCCACCTTCAAGCCGGCGGAAGCGATGTCGGAGCGGTTGCGTATCTTCGCGAGCGCGAATATTCCCACAATGGAACCGAAGAAATGCACCATGAAATATTCCAGAGAGAAATCGTTCAGTACTCCCACAAAAAGAGCCAGCACAAGGGCTGTGATAAAGGCAAGCCTTTTGGAAAGCAACAGCCCCACGAGCATGGGGAATGCGGCTATCGGCGTCGCTAACGGCGCGTGCCAGTCTTTTAGCAACTGCATAAAGAGCACCGCGCTGGTGAAAAGAAAACCCAATAGCATGACCGATTCACTGTCTTCGATGATCTCCGGCTGCTGGAATTTAAGGTAGGCGAGCAGTGAAAAATATATTATGGACAGGAAAAGGATAAGGGCCACGATCTTCGTCCAGGAAAGGCCGACCTCGAACAACAACACCATGAAAAAAACCCCGACACTAGCCATTGCCGTGAGGATCGGCGGCAGGTTTATCTCATGTTTTAAAATATTTGCGGCTCCGCGGGCAGTCTGGGCGGATACATGATGCTCTTCAGTCAACCTGAGAAGAAAGTGAAGTATGCTGCGAACAAAACTGCGCAAGGCGGCTATCATCTTGAAGCTCCGGGCGTCTTTCCATTGGCCGACTTTTTATCGGCGGCGTCATAGGCGTTAATGATCTTTCTAACCAGCGCGTGCCGGACGACATCCTCTTCACCGAAACGCACAAAATCTATACCCTCTATCTCGTTCAGGATCTTTTCAGCGACCACCAGGCCCGATTGCTTTCTATCCAGCAAGTCCGTCTGCGTCGGGTCGCCGGTAATTATCATTTTACTGTTAGAGCCCATGCGGGTCAGGAACATTTTTATCTGTTCAGGCGTAGTGTTTTGCGCCTCATCAAGGATAATAAAGGCGTTATCAATGGTACGTCCGCGCATATACGCAAGCGGCACGATCTCTATCGTTTCTTCCTCACGGAAAAAACGAAAGCGTTCAGGGCCTATCATGCTGTAAAAGGCGTCATAAAGCGGTTTCAGGTACGGATTGATCTTTTCATAGAGATCGCCCGGTAAAAAACCCAGACGTTCACCCGCTTCGACGACGGGACGGGTCAGAACGATGCGGTTAACCTTTACCGTTTTGCAGGGCGCGAAGAGCGCAGGCGACGGCGAGAAAGGTTTTTCCCGTTCCGGCCGGGCCGATAGCCATCACCATATCGTGTTTAAGTATGCTTTCTACATAATTCTTTTGATGAGCTGACCTGGGCACGATGCGCTTTCCCTGGACGGTAACATAGATCGTATCCGGGCTCATTGGGCCGTTGGAGGGAACAGCAAAGAACGCGGGTTCCAGGGAACGCCCTGCTTGCACGGCGGCCGGCACAGGCTTTACCTGCTCGACCCGAGCCGTCGGTGCAGAGCGCAAGCCTTCTATCTCCCCTACGGCGCGATCCACCTTAATGCCGGCCCCGCGCACGACCAGAGAGAAATCACCCTGCGCGCCGCCCTGTTTAACGAATATCTGCACACCATATTTGTTTTCCAATAAGCGCATATTCGCGTCCTGCTCACCCAGGATGCGAAGCACTTTCATCGGAACTTTTAAGGTAGATGCGTTTTGTTACCATAGTTCTTTTTTACAAACCTCTTATGCCTGCCCGATGACCGGTTTCTCAGGAGTGCGCATCTTTATGCCCAGCTCCCTCAGCTGTTTTTCGCTGGCCTGGCCCGGCGCGCGCGATAACGGGCACGTACCTTTTTGTGTCTTGGGGAAGGCTATCACTTCACGGATAGATTCTTCGCCAAGCAGCAGAGCGCAAAGGCGGTCAAAACCGAGGGCAATGCCGCCGTGGGGCGGTGCGCCAAAGGTGAGGGCTTCAAGCAGATAGCCGAACTTCTCACATGCTTCCTCGTCTGAAATATTAAGCGCCTGGAATATTTTTTCCTGCACTGCCTGGGTGTGTATGCGGATAGAGCCGCCGCCCAGTTCAACGCCGTTCAGCACCACATCATAGGCGCGAGCGCGGATATTGCCCATCGTTTTGTCATCGCCGAGCATGGCTTGGTCTTCCACCTTGGGCGCCGTGAAGGGGTGATGCATGGCGTTCCAGCGTTTTTCTTCCGTATCCCACTCGAACATCGGGAAATCCACGACCCAGAGGAAATTATAGACATCCTTCGGTATCAGGTTAAGTTCTTTAGCCAGGTTCAACCGAAGTGCGCCAAGGCCCTGCGCAACAACGGAAACATCATCGGCAAGGAAAAGCAGGATATCACCGGCAACGGCGTCCATTTTCTTTTGCATGGCGGACAGCTCTTCCGCCGAGAAGAATTTAACTATGTTCGATTCCGGCCCCTGGGCTGTTATCTTCATCCAGGCAAGGCCACGGGCACCGTAGTTGGCAACGAATTTAGTCATTTCATCTATCTTGGAACGCGAGAACTGCTCGCCGCCCTTCACGCACAGACCGCGGATAGCGCCGCCTTTTTTAGCAGCATCGCCGAACACCTTGAAACCGCAATTCTTCAGTTCCTCGGTAAGGTCGGTTATCTCCATAGCGAAACGAACGTCCGGCTTATCCGAGCCGAAACGCAGCATAGCCTCGGCGTAAGGCATGCGGAGGAACGGCGTTTGAAGCGTTATGTCCATAGCGTCCTTGAATATAGCCGCGAGAAGACCTTCGATAACACCCATCACGTCATTTTCGTCTACAAAAGACAACTCCATATCAACCTGTGTGAATTCCGGCTGGCGGTCTGCGCGCAGGTCTTCGTCGCGGTAGCAGCGGGCCAGCTGGAAATATTTGTCCATGCCGGCAACCATCAAGATCTGCTTATAGATCTGCGGCGATTGAGGCAGGGCGAAAAAGTGGCCCTGGTTCAGGCGCGACGGCACCAGGAATTCGCGCGCGCCTTCCGGAGTGGTCTTGATAAGCGTCGGCGTTTCTATTTCAAGGAATCCGCTGTTGGAAAGGAAGGTTCGCACGGCCTGCAGCATTTTATGGCGAAAAATAAAGTTATGCGCCATAGCCGGCCGGCGCATATCCAGATAACGGTACTGCAGGCGAAGATCTTCGTTGGTCTCTTTGTAATCCGATATCTCGAAAGGAAGCGGAGCGGAGGCATTTACTATTTCGAGCGATTCGGTGGCTATCTCTATATCACCGGTAGGCAAGTGAGGATTCTTTGTTCCTTCGGGGCGTACCCGCACCAGACCGGTTACCGCAAGCACATACTCACTGCGGATCTTTTCGGCCTGGGCGAATATTTCTTTTTGCTCGGGGCTGAAAACTACCTGTACCACACCCTCGCGGTCGCGAAGGTCTATGAATATAACACCGCCGTGGTCTCTACGAGAGTGTACCCACCCGCAAACAACGACTTTTTTCCCGATATCGGCAGTTCTCAAGCTTCCACAATAGTTAGTTCTCTTCAAGATGCATTTCTCCCGTTGCTAGTAATAAAAAGCAAAAAAGTGTCCGCCAGGGCGGGCACAAAACATTGAAATTCGTAGGTATATTTTACCAAAAAGGGAGGTACGCAGTCAACGACGGGCAAAGGCTTATTTTATGGTTACCCAAAATTCGCGGGAACGGGGACCGTCAAACTCGGCAAAATATATCCCTTGCCAGGTACCCAGCTGCAGTTTTCCGCCATGAACGATGATATTTTGCGAGAATCCAAGCAAACCGGCCTTAATATGCGCCGCGGAGTTCCCCTCATCGTGGGCATAGCCGGCTTTCCAAGGCACTAGTTTTTCAAGAGAACCTAGGATATCCGATACCACATCCGGATCGGCGTTCTCGTTGATAGTAACGCCGGCCGTTGTGTGCGGCACGAACACCGTACAAACACCGTCTATAACCCCACACCTGTCCACAGCTCCCTGCACCTGGCGGGTAATATCAATAAATTGTGAATGCTTCTGCGTCTTAAGGGTTATTTTTTCCATGATCGCAAACCTTATTTACTTTTCTTTGGAAACAACACATGCAATAGCCAGCGCCATGCGGCTGCCATTAATAGTGTGGCAGAGAAGAACCAAAAGCCGGTGAAGAGATGGAAATATACGAACCCCAGCACGACGGAGCCAAGCCAGAGCGTAACGCCGATGGCTATGGGATATTTTCGGGACGGGCTTTGGGATTCAAGGGATAATACCAGTATTAATGTGGCTGCTGCGGCAAAAAGGTAGATCACTTTATCTCACCCTGGCGGTAGAGGCGCACCAGGTCCAGGTTTGCGTTTACTACCTGTTTAGCGAACGATATATCTTCCGGGCCGCATTTTTTCAGGCCGCTGATGAAGCCCTCGCGGTTTACCAGGCACTGGGCGCTAACTTTACGATCGGCAGGCAGTGTCACATTTTGTACAACGGCGGCCGCGCCTACATAGACTCCATCTGCCACGGTGGCACGGAAAACGACTGTGCGGAAACCTATAAAGCACCTGTTGCCTATTGCGCACGGTCCGTGCACAAGCACGCCGTGGGACAGGGAGGATCGGCAGCCTATGCGCACATCAGTGCCGCCCAGCGCGTGAATAATAACGCCGTCCTGGACGTTGCAATTGTCGCCGATAGATACGGAACTGTTTTTTTCATCGGCACGGATAACGAGCCAAGGGCCCGACAAAAACATTTTTACCGATACGCACGTTCCCGGCGATAACAGCGGTTGGGTGCACAAACGACGAGGTGTGTATCTCCGGCTCCGCCAGTTTCCTTGCTTTCATTAATGGCTCCGGTACAAGTTGTTGTTAGTGCTTGAAAATATCTACTACAGATACAGACGGGTGGTGGTAACGTTTACGGCCTATGGTCTTTTCGCCGTATTGGATGGCTTCTACAGGGCACCATTGCAGGCAAGCAAGGCAATGCTCGCAGTGGTTAAGCCAGGTGGGTTTGCCCTCAACAAGTTTAATGTTCTCCGCCGGACAGACCTTGGCGCAGATGCCGCATTTGGTGCAGCTGTCCTGCAAGATAAATTTTTTATCGGCGGTTGGTATCTGTTTGCTTCCGCCGTTATAGATGAAACCTGTAAATAGTTTATTCACCAGCCAGAAATTGTTCTCGATCTTCGAGGGCTTGCCGCTTTTTACCACTTCAACTATCTCTTCTACCTTGGCGGCAACCTTGTCGAACATCGCTTTTTGTTTTTCATCAGATATGGCGCCGTACATCGGCGTATAATTGCCGGGCATCTGCACACCAAAACCGGCGGAAAGTTTCATATCATGGGAGCGCAGTTCTTCGTCCAGCATATTTAATGTGCCGGCCGGGAAGCCGCCGTAGGTGGCGACGGCAAAAATATACTTGTCGGGAGAGGCATTTAAGTGCACTGCAAATTCTTTAACAATTATAGGCAGGCCCCACATATAGACTGGGAATACTATACCGATCCTGTCGGCGGAAACATCGAAGCTCTGGGGAAAAGGCTTTCTGATGGCTGCAAGCCGGGTATCGCCAAGCTTTGCCGCGATATCTTTTGCCACTTTCAGCGAATTGCCTGTGCCGGTAAAATAATACAGAATTGTCTTCATACGATCCTCCCATTTTATAACTTCAACTTACCGAATGCCCAGGTACCCACAACTATCAGCAGCGCATCGAAACCAAGAACTACCGTTATGTCTACAATGAGCGGCATTGATGAAACGCCGATTATAATTTGCCGAAGGCCGTCGACTGCATATGTGGCGGGGTCCAGGTGCGTCAGTATTTTCATCCAGGGCGGAAGCTTGTCCAGCGGATACAGCGCTCCGGAAAGCAGGAAGAGCGGGTAGATGACGAAGCTGGAAATTAGACCGAACCCCTCCAGGCTTTCGAGGAAAGAACCGATTATTAGGCCAAGGCTAACGAGGCCCATCGCCAGTATAAAAAGCATGCCCATGCTCAGCACAATGCTTTTAACGGTTAATGGCACGCCGAGTATCAGGCCTATGAAAAGCAGTATGTAGGATTGCAGAAGGGCGTCCGTCATGCCGCCTATCATTTTGCCGATAAAGATAGTGGTCCTTGAAGGCGGCGCGATAAGCACCTCTTTCAGGAAATCTATTTTTTTATCCCACACAATATAGGCGCCGTTAAAGAGGGCAGTGAAAATTATTGTCATTGCAAGGAAGCCCGGGAAAATAAAATGACGGTAATTGCCCGGCACGTTGCTGATGGTGCCTACGCCGCCGCCGAAAATAAAATACCAGAAAAGCGGCAGGAACAACGCCGATATGACCCTGCTTTTTTCGCGGGTAAAGACCTTGAACTCGCGATACCAGACGGCATAAATGCCTTTGAGGGCTGTTTTGATCTTCATTTGTTCCCCCGTGCCCGGTTCATATCACGTAAAAAGCCGGTCGCATCGCCTTCTTCTTCACGCATGGCACGACCGGTATAATGCAGGAAAACATCATTAAGGTCGGGAGAATGCACTTCCACAAATTCAACGATACCGGCGACTCCAAGCAGCGCCTGAAGGTTCTTCCCTGAATTTTCGACGGACAACCTGCAGCCGCCGTCCGCCTCACGTGTATCCTTAACAAAGGGGAGCTTGCTGAGTTTTTCAATATCGATCCGACCGCGCAAAAGCACGGTATCGCCGCCAAGGCCTCGGATAAGGTTTTGCGGGGTATCAAGCGCCACAATATTGCCGTGATCGATGATCGCTATCCTGTGGCAAAGCTTTTCAGCCTCTTCCATGTAATGGGTCGTAAGGACTATGGTCATCTCGATTTTTTGCGCGAGATCCTTTATGTACTGCCAGATATGGTCCCTGGTCTGCGGATCAAGGCCCAGCGTTGGCTCGTCAAGAAAGAAAACATGCGGCTGATGCAAAAGCCCCCGGGCAATCTCCATACGGCGGCGCATTCCGCCGGAGAAGGTTTTTACCACATCCTTCTTACGCTTTTCCAGGTCAACCAGCTTCAACACTTCGTCGATCTTTGAATCTATCAATTTCATCGGCACATCATATAAGAGCGCGTGCAGCTTCAGATTTTCATAGGCCGTAAGCACAGGGTCGGAGCTTGGATCCTGGAAAACCATACCGATAGATTCTCTCACGCGCCGCGCCTGCGTTAAAACGTCAAAACCATTGATAGAGGCCGTTCCAGAGGTAGGTTTCAGCAGGGAAGAAAGCATCATAAGCGTGGTAGTTTTACCCGCGCCATTAGGCCCAAGCAAGCCAAAGATCTCGCCTTTTTTGACGGTTAGGTCTATGCCGTTAACAGCCGTTAGTGACCCATATTTTTTTGTAAGTTTGGACGTTACGATTGTTTCCATTATTATCCTTAAACTTCCTGAGCCTTTACCATATCAAGACCTATTATAGAGCAGCCGACAGACAATACTACTATGCCGCCTATGGCGATAAATACATTCAGCATCGGGCCGATGCCGTATACGAGAGCACCGGTAAATATCAGGATACCCGCTATTTTCGGGAATGCCGTTGACCGGATAAGCGCTATGCAAAAAAACACTATGCCTATAAGTATGGAAAGGCTTGCCGCGTATCTGAAGATCACCACACCGGTACTGTGCTGGATAACAAGGTCCTTAAGCAGCGGGGCGTATGTCTGGCTGGCGCAGATCACCGGGTAAAGGAATATTTCCCAGGTTACTTTGCAGGCCTGCAGGATATAGGCAAAGACTATAGAAATGACACCTATCAAACCAGTGATCCCGGCCTCAACATATATCTTTGAATATACCATGATGAAGCCGAATATCATAGCTAAAACGCCGCCAAACGCAACCAGCGCTATCCAGACCCAGTTAGAGTTTTGTACCAGCTGCGTAAAGTCGTGCCTTGCTTCAGATGCAGGCAGCAAGGTCATGAAGGCGACGGCGTAAACCGTCAATAATACCGCGCCTTTGATAAGCGCGATGCCGCCAAGCTTTTGTAACGTGCTGTATTTCATAGTTTCCCTCCGATTTCCAGTAGATGATTTTACTTCTAATACCGCCTGTAAGTCAAATAGCTCCTGCGGTTTATCTGCTAAGCCTTTCGTATTCCAGATACTGCGCCACAACGGCCTTTATTGTCCTGAATGTCCTGTAATTCTCTAACGCGAACCTGAACTCTTGAAACCTTTGAAATATATTCGTCATGTTTTTTCTCCTATATAGTACAGCCTGTTAAGATCCAGCACCACTTTACCGTCCTTCGCCCTTCGCGAGAATTCCTCTTTGACCTCTTTGTTGAATGTTTGGATGAATTCTTCGCTGACATCGATATCAAAACCTTCTTTTATCGTTGCTCCATGGTACTCATCGGATCGGTAGATATCAAATGCCTCATCAACGGTGCAACATCGCGATTCGCGCTCAACAGCTATATGACTTGTCCCGAACCCGGCGTCCTCAAAGAAGCTTCGGCATGCCTCTAATGTATGCGGGCGAATCCGCGGGCTATGCCAATGCTCGAACATAACCTTATAAACACCATTTTTTGTTATTGATTCAAAAACCTCTGTAAAGAACGGCACTGAAACTGCATTAAACTTGATCTGGTTGCACATGATTCCCTCCTGTTAGAAAATAAAAAAACCACCTGTCCTTGCGGTGGTGGTTAAAATTCAAAAAGTTGTTTTTGCTACCTTAATGAGTTAAAACGCACCCCTTCCATCAGTCTTGTGTGCCAATACAAGACCCATGCATACGCGGGAACGTTTAATAATGTTTGTAAATGTATAACTCATTATGTTTAGATTATACAAATCCTCGCCAGAAAAGTCAAGAAATTTTCCAAACCTACGCAACCTTCAACAACGCTTTTTCTGCTGCGTACAGGTCGCAGGCAACCTGAAGGTTCATCCAAAACTCGGGGGTCGTTTTCAATACTTGGCTAAGAAGAACCGCTGTTTCTGCGGACATATCACGGCGCCCGTTTATAAGCGTATTCACCCTTTGCACAGGTACTTTCATTCTCCGGGCAAGTTCCATTTGAGATATTCCCATCGGCATAAGGAACTCCTGAAGCAATATCACCCCAGGATGTGACGGCATTCTATTTTTGGGTAACATTATAATCTCCTTTTTAGTGATAGTCAGTGACCAATACATCCCCTGCGTTGCCCTGAGACCAGACAAACACCACTCTATATTGATTATTTATTCTTATGCTGTAATGCTCCGCAAGGTTACCCTTTAAGCGCTCAAGCATATTCCCTGGCGGCACACGCAAATCACATATATCGTGAGCGGCATTGATCATATCCAATTTACGGCACACAACAGGCCAGATCGCCTGAGGTATGGACCTGGCCGCCTTTGTATTGCTGCCATTAAATATATCTTCAGTAGCCTTGTCTTTAAAGGATATGATCATATATTCTGTTCATAGTATACTATATTAACACATACCGTGCAAGTGATACATAGTCATCTTCCCCGGGAGATCTTGTAGCCCAGCCAGATGCCGAGGATGCCGCCGGCAGCGCTGGTAAAAATGCCCCAGAAGGAGAGGATGCCGGCTCCGAACATTGAGGGGACGTAGCCGCCTATGAAGGAGCCAATGGTCATAAACGTCATGATGATACCTTTTTGGGACATGCGATCTCCTTATTGCTTCTTACTCTTTACCTGCACTCTTTGCGGGCGCAGTTTGTTGATGTAACGTTCTATGCCGGTGGCCATGGCCTGGGCGCATTGTTTTTGGAAGGCGTCCGTGGTCAACAAATATTCTTCATGCGGTACTATCATGTAGGCGGATTCCGTGAGCACCGAGACCATTTCCGGGGTCCTGGGCAGGGCAAGATTGCCGTAATGAAGGCCGTCATCGCCAAGTGGAGGCGTTAAGGTGCTTTTCGCGCCGATCACGTCATCGTAAGCGGCGTGGATCTCTTTTGCCAGAGCGAAGCTCCAGGGGTTGGCGTAGTAAACACCGTACCCGTTGTTTACCAGCGGGTTTCCGCCGTCGGCAAGCGCGTTATTGTGACAGCTTATCAGGATGTCTGCGTGGTTTTGCCAGGCGATCTTGGGGCGATCGTAGAGGGCAACACATTCATTGGATTCGCGGGTCATGATCACCGTTGCCCCTTTATCTCTCAGCATTTGGGCAAGATCTTTGGCAATAAGGATGTTCACATCGCGCTCAACTACGCGCGTGCAGCCAATAGCGCCCGTGTCGGGGCAATGGCCGGCATCAACGGCGATCCTCAGCCCCGCAAGAGGAGCGGCATCGTTCGCCTCATCCATTTTCGGAGCGGCCCGCACTTCCAGCACAAAGGAGCCTCCTTCGTATCTGGCATCGTAGCCCCAGCATTTGCCGGGTTTTGTCTGAATGCGCAGGCGGTACGTGTCGTCATCATCCTGATACCATTTCAACTGCTCAATGACCGTGCCGCTGGACGGGTAATGGATCCAGTCGGTGTTGGAATATGCGCCAAAAATATTAACGTCCATATAATTACCGTTCACGTCAGGGATAACTTCGAACGGCAATTTTGCGCCCAGGAATACCCGCACATTGGCGGAACGGTCGTCGCCGGTAACCGTGACCACGCCGGCAGTAACATGCGGAATTGGCGTGCCGGCCGGCAGCGCTGTTACTTCGGCAAGGCTCACCCAGACATCGCGGCTTTTGCTGAGACGAACGCGGTATTCACTGCCGCGCCGCCCGGTCACCCGCAGCAGCGTGCCGACGGGCGGATAAAGCACATAGCCGGCCTTGTCTTCCATAGACAGCAATGGGCCGGCCCTTAAAGCGACATTGGGGCTGGAGACCGTGACCATATACGGTACCTGCATCGCAAATGAGGTTAACGAGCCTTCGGAGGTTTTAGATTTTGATTGACCTTTTTTTGTGGAAACGGTTGCTTTGATCTTTGCTTTCTTGAAATTGTCCGACGGAAGTACTACGAGCGTTCCGTGGTAGACGCCATCGCCCGATTCTACCAGAGGGATCTTGCGCGTGGCGCCGCTCATGGTGATATATGCCTTCATACCCGGGCTTGCGGTGCATCCGACGGAGATCTCATCGCCGGCCAGCACTTCCAGCTGGGCATCCGGCCAGACGCGGCCGATGGCAAGCGGCTTAGCGGGCAACGGCTCATACGGACCCTCAACATCAACATGCCTGGTAAAGCTGCACGATGTTGTCGGAAAAACGAGGTCGGCTTTTATGGTGAAGCTTCCCGGTTTTAAGGGTACCATCGCCATGAATCCGCCGTAAGGTTCCACTTTGACGGGTTGGCCGTTTATCGTGAGCATGCCCCGGGGATCGGCATGGCCGCACACAAAAGTGGAAGGGACCGCGCCGATGTGGGCATCTGCGCCGGGATGGATGATGAACAAGGAATCCTTGGTGACCGTTACCTGTGGCTCAGGGGCGGCTGGCGCCGTTGAAAGGATAACTTCAGGAACCACCGCGACGTTTTTAGGTTGTGCATAGACGATTGAAGAACAAACCGTACAACAAAACAAAACCACTGCGTACTTTGTTATATTCATGATCCCCGCCTTATTTTCTTTTTCTTGATAAGCGATTGTTTTTCTTTCCTGGTCAATTTTTTCACGGCAGCCTCGCGGCGCGAGGCAGTCGGCCTTGTTCGGAAAAGTTCGGTATGTACTACTCGTTCAGCGCCGAAGGCCCGGGTATAGCGGGCACCCTTTCCGAGTGCATGTTCTTTGAACCGGCGTTTAACGTCGGTTGTTATACCTGTGTAAAGCGATCCATTGGAACATTCGACTATATATAGGTACCACATTCAACCGGCTGCCTGATCGAAAACCGTTGCTTCGGCGTCCAGCAGAACTATCAGAAAAGCTATTTTCCTTGGATCAGCTTTCGCCATGATAAGCTCATGGACAATGCCGAGAATAAAACCGAAGACCGCCGGCTGGCGTTCATACGGCACGGTCAGCTCAAGTATTTTATCCCTTCGTTGTGGCTCTATCGCTGCAAGCCCCTTGTATTTGTGCTCTATCTCTTCAAAAACCTTCATAAACTCGATTTTTTCTATAACCGGCATATGCAGAGGGAACACCTTCCAGACAGCGATCGCGGCGGCGCTTATCTGTTCGTCCTGTTCGATCTCCAGCTGTCGGCATATCTCGTCGATGGCCTGCGCGATCTGGGGCTGGGCCGTCTCAAAAAGGCCGAATTCGACTTCCAGCTGCAACGGTGTCAGCTGCGCAACATCTTCCCAGGCGGCCCTTACGGCATCACTATTGATTCTGTCGGTCATAATGTATTTAGCGGCGGCGCACGTATATCTGGCCTGCCACTTCCTTGTCTAGAGCTATCTGAGTTTCGCCCACGCGGATAACGTATGACGGTATTCTCTGATGCAGGGATATCTCCGCCCCGGGCACAACACCCATGGCAAGCACTTTGTGCAGATACGGATGGTTAGACGTAACGATGTAGGCTACATGGCCGGTCTGGCCTACCGGGAACGCAGACAGAGGCGATACGATGGATTCAATTATCGACTGAGATTTCTCACAGCAGGGGCCAAGAGGTATGGGCGTTCCATGCGGACACATGCGCGGATGTCCAAGCAGCGTGCAGATTGCATCGGCAACATCGCTGGAAAGCACGTGTTCGAACTGGCAGGCGTTCTTATCTATTTCCTCGGTATGTATTTCAAGCACGTCCGTCAGCAGCCGCTCCGCCAGGCGGTGGCGGCGGGTTATACTGCGCGCGAGCGTCTCTCCGGATTCGGTCAGGGTTATAAGGCCGTCCGCTTCCGTCAGATACCCGCGTTCCCGCAGGGAATCATACACATCGCCGCAAACGCCTTCCTCTATAACTTTTCGGATCGTCTCAACGCCGCGTTCCCCAAGCTCGCGTTTGCGCCAGACAACCCCCAGCGCTTCCTCGGTATCATGCATTTTCATTAAATCCATCTTGAACTCCCCTTGGTTTTATCATTAGGCGAAATCCGCCGAAGCCTTGGCGCAGGCGGACCCTTTTAGAATTTTATCGCCGCAAGCACCATATTCAAAACTCCGCCGAACGAGAAGGCATACGCTGTAACGAACAGCAGTATCAAAGCCGCTGTTTTCCATCCGCGTTCTTTTATCATCATGAAGAACTGGGCCACGCAGGGCACAAAAAGCGTTATCACCGTTATGCTTACCAGCATCTGGCGGTTGGTAAGTAAACCCTGTTTTGCCATCATGTAAAGCCCCGCCCGAGCCGTAGTCCCGCCTGAGAAAACCCATTATAAAGCTGCCGGTGGTTTCAGGGGGCAGGCCGAGCACACCGGTAATAAGCGGCGTGGAATGCCGCTCTATTATCTGCAGCGTTCCAAAGGAATCCAGTAAAGAGATCGCTGTCGCCCAGGATCAACAGGGGCACTCGCCTCCTGCAGATACCAGAGCATGCGCATCTTTATTTTTACCAGCACATTACCCGATCAAAGGACGCCGCAGCGGCGGTATTTCTATAATAAAGCAGGAACGTGAGCCGGGCAATATACGGTTAGCGACAACCCCGACCACCATCATGGAGCCGAGCGTGCAGATAACCCATATCAGAGCTGCCGAGGCCGACATTCCGGAAAGTATACCGAGCGTTACGCCCAGCTGCGCCGAACAGGGGACCCCCAGAGCCAGCAGCAGGATCACCAGCAAACGTTCTTTTTTCGTCTCAAGCACGCGGGAAGAGAGCGTGGCCATAGTGCCGCAGCCGAGACCCAGTATCATGGGCAGCACCGCTTTGCCGTTCAGTCCCATCAAGCGCATAAAGCGGTCCATTATCGCCGAGAGGCGCGGCAGATATCCGGAATCTTCAAACAGGCCGAACATGAAAAAGAAGGTCGCGACTATCGGCATAACATCGCTAGCGCGTAGGTTACCGCCATAGTTATAAGGCCGAAACGGCCTATAAGAAAGTCCCTGACATGCGCCCATGGCACGGTGTTATTAACAAAGGTAATAAGCCAGGGGTTCATTAATTCGCCGAAAAATTTTCGTTCCAGCAGATCTACCAGATAGCCGGCGCCGAATACGCCCACGAACTCATACATTAACACAAGCACGAGAGCGGCTATAATGAAACCGGGCACCGGAAGAAGACTTACCTGCCCAAGCCAGGCCCAGACACCCCGGCCGGAGACAGATTCTATAGTTAACACCTGCGCCGCGATCTCGCTGGCAGCACCGTTACGGTGATCAAAGAACAGGAATTTGGGATCGGCGGCAAAGGTGCCCAGAAGCCGGCTCACCGTCTCCCGCGTTTGCTGATATACCTGCCCCGGCACAAAGCGGTAAGAACTTTCATCGCCCGACAGCAACATCATTGCAAGCAAGCGCGCCGCGGTCACATTTCCAGCAGCCTCTATAACCGCTTTAATGAGCCGATCTAATTCAGGCGCGTAATCAACTTTTACTGCCGCAACGGCGGCCTGTGCCAGGCGCTTTTTAAATTCCGCAACACCTTCACCGGTAACCCCTACCGTTTCCAGCACCGGTATGCCGAGCAGTTTTTCCAGCCTTTCACGGTTAATTTTTATACCGCGTTCCCTGGCCTCGTCACTCATGTTTAGCACCAGCACCATGGGAACTTTCAGCTCGGCAAGCTCCAGTGTTAAGAGCAATGAACGGTTCAGGTTCTTGGCGTCAGCAACCTGCACAACTGCATAATCAGTTTCATTGAACAGTATATCCCGGGTTACCTGCTCATCTTCGGAATCCGGCAGAAGGGAAGCGGTGCCGGGAGTATCAATGACCTCAAAGGTCTTCCCGTTAACGGTCGCGCTGCCGCGGCTGATATCAACCGTGGTCCCCGGATAATTTGAAACAACGGCGTAGCTGCCGGTAAGCCGGTTAAAGATCACCGATTTGCCTACGTTCGCGTTCCCGACCAGTATTAGTTTTTCAACATTCTTATTTTCCATAATCGCTACAAAATTCTACCATATTTGACAATAAAAGCACAAACGGATATAATTACTTTATTATGGGCAGCGACGTACTGGTACTTAATCGAAGTTTTTATGCCATTCAGGTAATATCCTGGCAGCGGGCGCTGTCGCTGGTTTATCTGGATCACGCTCACGTGGTGGATGAAGATTATCGCTGCTATTCTTTTGAGGACTGGCGGGAACTTTCAAAGATCATCGAAACAAATCCCTCCGGCTTTGTGCATACGCCGGCCCTGAAAATAGCGATACCGGACGTCATCGCCCTGCGCTGCTACGACCGTCTTCCCTCCAGCGAAGTGAAATTTACCCGCCGCAACATATATGAGCATTATCATTACCGCTGCTGCTATTGCGGCAAAAAACTCGGCAGCGTGGAACTTAACCTGGACCACATACTGCCTAGAAGCCGCGGCGGCAAGACCAACTGGGAAAATATCGTTACCTCCTGCATTCCCTGCAACCTGAAAAAAGGCAGCTGCCTTCCCGAAGAAGCGAATATGAAGCTGCTGGTAAAACCTTCCAAACCCGCCTGGCGCGGCCCAATGTCCCTGGTGTTCAGCTCACCTGCCAAGATGAAAACCTCCTGGCAACGCTTTGTTGATACAATGTACTGGAACATGGAGCTGGACCACGAGATCACCGAGAACAATAACTCTGCCCGTTAAGCAGTACCAAAACAATATCAGGAGGCCATGGTGAAAGAAACCAAGATACTTTTGTCTGAAAAAGATATGCCCTCGCAGTGGTACAATATTCAGGCTGACCTGCCGGTAGCCTTACCGCCCGTCATGCATCCCGGAACGCTGAACCCCATCGGACCCGAGGATCTTGCCGTTTTGTTCCCTATGGAATTGATCAAGCAGGAAGTAAGCACTGAACGCTGGATAGACATACCGGAGCAGGTGCGGGATATCTACAAGCTGTGGCGCCCATCCCCCATGCACCGGGCATACAGACTTGAAAAACTGTTGGATACACCGGCGGAGATCTATTACAAGTATGAAGGCGTGAGCCCGGCCGGCTCGCACAAACCGAATACCGCCATACCACAAGCCTACTATAACAAAATGCAGGGCGTGCAAAAGATAACGACGGAGACCGGCGCCGGCCAGTGGGGCTGCTCTATCGCGCTTGCCTGCAATTATTTCGAAATGAAGTGCGACGTCTACATGGTGAAAGTTTCTTATCAGCAAAAACCCTATCGCCGTTCGCTCATGCATATTTGGGGGGCCGAAGTGCACGCAAGCCCGACCAACCATACCGACGCAGGCAAAAAAATACTTGAACAAGACCCGGATTCAACCGGTTCGCTCGGCATAGCTATTTCCGAAGCCGTTGAGATGGCGGTTAAGACCGGCGCGAAATACGCGCTTGGCAGCGTTCTGAACCACGTCTGCATGCACCAGACCATTATCGGCCTTGAAGCAAAAAAACAGATGGAGAAGTTGGATGCGTATCCTGATGTGGTGATCGGTTGTGTGGGTGGCGGCTCGAATTTCGCCGGCATTGCATTCCCCTTCCTGATGGACAAATTGCAGGGTAAACACAAAAAAGTACGCGCGGTCGCCGTGGAACCTACCGCCTGCCCGACATTAACAAAGGGCCACTATGCCTACGATTACGGCGACACCGCCGGTATGGCGCCGGTAGCGAAAATGTATACGCTCGGCCACAATTTTGTGCCGGAAGGCATCCACGCCGGCGGTTTGAGATACCACGGCATGTCACCGATCGTCTCGGCGCTCTATAACCAGAAGCTTATTGAGGCGAAAGCCTATAAACAGGTCCCCTGTTTTGAGGCGGCGCTTATGTTCGCCAAATCCGAGGGTATTATTCCGGCGCCGGAATCCTCGCACGCCATCCGCGCGGCTATCGACGAGGCGCTGGACGCGAAAAAGTGTGGAGAAAAACGCACGATATTGTTCAACCTCTCAGGGCACGGCCACTTTGATATGACCGCCTACGATAATTATCTTTCCGGCAAGCTGGTGGATTTTGAATACCCGGCGGAAAGGGTACAGGATGCGCTGCACCATTTGCCGAAAGTGAAAGCATGAACCGTATAATCGCGAAGACCAGGCTGTCTGAGAATGTTGTGCGCCTTGAAGTGGAGGCGGGCGTTATAGCGGCTCACGCGAAAGCCGGCCAATTCATAGTCTTGCGCGTGGACGAGAACGGCGAGCGTATTCCCCTTACCATCGCCGGGGAAGACACGACGGCTGGCAGCATAACGCTGATATTCCAGGAAGTAGGTACCACCACGAAATTGCTGGGAGCTTTGAACGCAAACGACAATATCGCTGATATTGTGGGCCCGCTTGGCCACCCTACCGAGTTGATCAATTACGGCACCGTAATAATCGTGGGCGGCGGCGTAGGCGTTGCCGAGGCACTCCCCGTAGCGGATGCTCTGCGTAAGACAGGCAACCGGGTTATAGGCATCACAGGTGCCAGGACAAAAGAACTGATAATCCTTGAGGCTGAAATGAAAGCCGCCTGCGACGAAGTATTTGTGATGACGGACGACGGCTCTTACGGTAAGAAGGGTTTTGTGACCGAACAACTGCAGGAACTGCTCGCCAAAAAGATAACGGTCGGCATGATCTATGCCATCGGCCCGGTTCCTATGATGCGGGCAGTGGCCAATTTGACGAAGGGATACGGTATAAAAACCATCGTTTCCCTAAACCCCATCATGCTGGACGGCACGGGCATGTGCGGCGTGTGCCGCTGTTCCATAGAAGGCAAAACCAAGTTTGCCTGCGTGGACGGCCCGGAATTCGACGGCCACCAGGTAGACTGGAACCAACTGATAGCCCGCCAGGCATCATTTAAAACCCAGGAGAAAGCTTCTCTGGACCGGAAAAATAAAAATGGCTAAAACAACTCATATGCCGGAACGCCCGGCGAACGAACGCAATAAAGATTTTTTAGAAGTTAACCTTGGCCTGACGACCGAGCAGGCGCTCGCTGAGGCGAAGCGCTGTCTCCAATGCAAAAATCCCACCTGTGTTTCGGGCTGCCCCGTTGAAATAAACATTCCCGGCTTCATAGATGCCATAGCAAAAGGCGATAATGACAAAGCCCTTGCTGTCTTAAAACAAAAAAATAATCTTCCCGCCGTATGCGGGCGTGTTTGCCCGCAGGAGAACCAGTGCGAAAAGGCCTGTATCCTTAATAAAAAGAACAATCCCATAGCGATCGGCTGGCTGGAGAGATACGCATCAGATCACGGCAAAGAAACTTCAGTCTCGAATCTCGAGTCTCGAGAAAATTCAACTAACGATCCCTTGCCAGTCTCGAGACTCGAAACTCGAGACTCGAAACTCGCCGTTGCTGTTATAGGTTCAGGCCCCGCAGGCCTTACCGCGGCAGGAGACCTTGCTAAAATGGGGTATGCGGTAACAGTGTATGAATCGCTGCACGCCGCGGGCGGTGTGTTAAGATACGGCATCCCAGAATTTCGTCTGCCGAGCCGCGTGCTTGACGCCGAATTGAAAAGCCTTGAAAACCTCGGCGTAAAAATACTGCCTAACCATCTCATAGGGCGCACAAAGACGGTGCCGGAGCTTTTCGGCGAAGGTTATAAGGCTATTTTCGTGGGCACCGGCGCCGGCTTGCCAAAATTCCTGGACATTCCCGGCGAAAATCTTAACAACGTCTATTCTGCGAACGAATTCCTTGTGCGCGTTAATCTTATGAAAGCCTGGAAGTTCCCGGTAAGCGATACACCTGTTTATACCGGTAGCAAAGTGGCGGTTGTGGGCGGCGGTAATACCGCGATGGATGCAGCCCGCACGGCCAAGAGGCTCGGGGCCGCCGAAGTTCATCTTGTGTACCGCAGGGGCAGGGAAGAGATGCCGGCCCGCGTTGAAGAGATAGCACATGCGATCGAGGAAGGCGTGCAACTGGATGCTTTAACCGCTCCCGTGCGTTTGATCGGTGATGAAAAAGGATTCGTTGTCGGTATGGAATGCCTTAAAATGGAACTGGGCGAACCCGATAAGACAGGGCGCAGAAGCCCCGTAGAGATCCTGGACTCTCATTTCGTGCTGGATATCAATATGGCGATAATCGCTATCGGCCTTTCGCCGAATCCCGTGCTGCCTTCTTTGACCAAGGGCCTTGAAACACTGCCGGACGGCCACCTAAAGATTGACGATACATTCATGACCTCGATCCCCGGTGTTTTCGCCGGCGGCGACATTGTAGGCGGCGACACGGTGATACGAGCCATGGGCATGGGCAAAAAAGCCGCGCGCGCCATTGACGAATATTTGAAAGCGCATTCATGAAGGCGCTCTGTCGCTACGCCGCCGATTGCGGTTCCTGCCAGTTGCAGCTTATGGATTACCCCTCCCAGCTTCTGGATAAAAAACAAAGCGTTGTAGATTCTCTGAAGAAGGTCGGCCTCGACGATTCCCTGGTGGCACCGGTCATCGAAATGAAGGAACCATGGCATTACCGCTGCAAGGCGCAATATCCCGCGCAATATATTTCAGGCAAGCCTACGCTTGGCTTTTACAAAAAAGCCACTCACGAGCTTATCGGCATTGAAGAATGCCTTACCCAGCATCCTCTGGCGAACAAACTAATAGCACCTATCAGGGACGCGATCACAAAATTCCGCGTGCCGCTGTATAACGAAAAAAAACACACCGGCATTTTACGCCATGTGCTTATCCGGGTTTCTGCAGCCCAGAATAAAGCCCTTATATGCTTCGTTATAAACTCGGAAAGAATGCCGCGGGCCGCGCTGATCGCGAAAGAGCTTTCAGCGATCGCGGGAGTGGCAGGCATATTCACTAACATTAATATGGAACGCGGTAACGCGATACTGGGCGGGCAAACCTATAATCTGTTCGGCGCCGACACGGTGAGGGAAACCATCGGCCATGTTAAATTCAACATCTCGCCGGTATCGTTTTTTCAGATTAACCCGGAAATGACAAAGGTTCTGTATGATACGGTCGTAAAACTGGGCAAGTTCACGAAAGAGGATTCAGTGCTGGACCTTTATTGCGGCACCGGTTCCATAACACTGTACATTGCAGGAAAGGTTAAAAGAGTTTTCGGGATAGAAGAGGTGGTCCCCGCGATAGATGATGCGAGGCGCAATGCGAAATTCAATAATATAACCAACGTTCAGTTTTTTCCCGGTAAAACAGAGGCCATATTACCCGCGCTTGCCAGAGCCCGCCGTATAACCGCTGATATCGTTGTGCTGGACCCGCCGCGTGCGGGCTGTGAAATATCGGTGCTCAGGGAGATCGCACGGCTTAAACCTCGCAGGGTCGTGTATGTTTCCTGCGATCCTGCGTCTCTGGCCAGGGATCTCGTTGTCCTGAAAACCCTCGGCTACAAGGCCACCGCTATACAACCAGTCGATATGTTCCCCCAAACCACTCACATCGAAAGCGTCGCAAGCCTTGACCTTTCAGAGTAAGCCGCTACAACTCTTACGCCCCCTGAGCACCTAAAAGAACTGTTACTTATTTAAAATGGTACGTTACGCCAAGATTCAAGATCATACCGCTGAAATCATACTTAACATTGGAGCCGGTGACCGGGTTTACCAAAGGCGGTGTGTTGTTAAGTCCTTTCGCATACGTAGTCCCCGTGCCCGTCCCGGTGCCGGTGCTACTGCTGCTGCTTCCATACCCGCCGGAACCCATCGAACCGAGATCGGCGAACCGATAGCCCACGTCCAAGCCAATACTGATGACACTTGACGCTTTATATGTTCCGCCGACGCCCAATTCTCCTACAAAACCCGTGCCGGAATAACTGGTAGAATTAGTGGTCGCATACCCAAGACCGACTCCGAGGAAGGCCTTCCCATCAAGCCCGAACTTGCCGCTTTCAGCCAGCTGATATTTTCCACCGACCAGGATAGGGATAAGGTACTGATCTTCCTTAAGATCCACGGTCGCATTTGAGGCCTTACCCCGGGTACAGCCCAGGTACTCTACGCGGGGACCAAGCCAAAGCATGGGCGCTCCGTTAACCTGGAACAACGCATCAGCACCGAAGAGATAGCCATCGCTTACTTTTGTAACGGATCCGCCCGACCCCACGCTGTCTTTGAGGAAATTATTAACATCATTCATGGCGAACGTCGCGTAACCGCCCCACAAACTCAGGTCGGTCCCGCCCGCATATACCGGCACTATAGAAATTAACAGCAGTATTATCGAATAGACTATTTTACGCATGATCCCTCCATTAACTCAACCTTCATCACAAATATAGCTGAATTCGTTGGAAAACATAATCGTGTTTTTCATAATAACGCTGACCTGGTTCCATAAAAGAAAAAACCGCCTTCGTGAAGAAAGCGGCTTAAATCTCGCAGAGGCTGATATCAGGCGTCAGCGGGGGCGCTTGGCCCTTCGTTCCACCGATACTTTTGCGCCACGCCCGCGGCTTTTCCTGCGTTCGACAATATTCGTGTCCTTGATGACGTTGGTCACGTATCTCCTCATCGTTGCCAGATTGCCGTCCTCATCATTTTCAGTGAAATCAATCCCGCACACATAATGTTCCTGTTCTTTCGCCACCCAGGAAACGGTTCCTTTTAATGCTATTTCGCCGAACGGCACCGGCAGGAAAATATTCACTATAACCGGCATGGCCGATGCAAGTTTAAGTTTAAGGGCCACCATAAGGCCGTAGGTGCCGATATTTAAAATATTGGCATGCACGCTATTGGGAATATCGACGGTCGAAACTTTGCAAAGCAGGTCGTTGGCAAAGGCCCGCGGCGCGCTGCGCCTGCCTCCAAAATCGTTTTGACCGGCTTCAGTGTGTTCATCCATAGCAAGCCTCCTTATTTTTCATTTGCGCCAGCTACCTGTGCGAAAGTCCAAGTTTTTCGAAAAGATCCCGCATGTCGATCGGTTTGTCAACAAATTCTATCGCGGGGACTGTCTGCCTCAGCTGGGCGACAAGTCCGGCGTCACCGGACATTATCATGACTCGGGCCGCGGGACCAAGCTCCCTGATCTTCAACAGCACATCCAGTCCGTTCATATCGGGCAAATGCATATCCAGCAGAACAAGGTCCGGGGCGGCCTCCCTGAATAACCGTATGCCCTGCTCGCCGCCGCGGGCTTCGTAAGGTTTTACGCCGGCCCGTTCAAAGGTCCTGGCCAGATAATAACTCAACCCTTCAACATCGTCTATGATAAGTACTGACTTAATGTCTCCCATTATCAGGTATCTCTATAAGTATAGCAGTTCCCTTCATCGATTCCGAGCTGCAAAGGATCCGCCCGTTGTATTCTTCCGTTATCATTTTTTTAACCATGAACAGACTGCTGCCGATATAATTCCTTGCCGATGCTTTTGTGGTAAAATACGGCGCGTAAATTTTATGCGTTACATCCTCTTTTATGCCGATGCCATTGTCGGTAACCTGCAGCGTGATCGTATCTTTTTCTTTTGAGAAGGAAAGTTTTATGTGCGGCGAATATCCGCCGGAACCAAGATTCGCCTTCTCTTGAGTCGCCTCATACGCGTTTTCCAGCAACGCGATCAGTATTTCGGTCAACACCGCGATGTTCCCCGTCATGCCGCCGACCACCGATACCTCCAGTGGAAAATCCCCGATACCGTCTTTAACCCGCAGCACCCTGAGAGCGGCTTCCACGCTGTCTTCAAAACTAAAATAATCGTTCGAGCGCCCTTCTGTTTTCATACGTGCGTAATTCGCAATGCCGCGAACGATGCCCGCCGTCTTGACGACATTGTTGCTGATGCCGTAGGCCACATTCAAGATATTATCCATCGATCTTTTCACCTCGGGATTGCCTTCGATCCCGCGAAAACCGCACTCCATCATCTTTTCGATCTCAAGGATCAGGACGCTGGATGAAAGAGAGAAATCACTCAACCTGTTATTGATAGAGTGGGATAATCCTTCCGCCATACCGGCGATCATGGCATTCTTTTCGCTTTCAGAAAGTTCGTGAGCCCGCTGTTTTTCCAGCGCGGTCTTTGCTTTTTCGTCGAAGACTTTAATATGGAACGGCTTGGTCATGATAATCGAAGGCGCCCGCCTTCATACAGGCTATCCCTGTCGTGAGCGTATCTTCAATGGTAAGCATGATAACCTGCGCCCGGCTGTTCTGCTTTTTTAGCTGCATAAGCGCATCCAGACCGTTCATCTGGTCAGGTCCCAGGTTGAAGTCCAGCAAAACAATATCGGTGTCTGGATGTTCGTCCAAATAGTGCAGCGCTCCAGAACCGGACTGCACGTACTCCGCATGATACCCATTCCCGGCGTTTATAAGCGCGGCGGTAGTTTCACACAAACTTTTATCGTCGTCAACAACAAGCACCTGTATCTGAGTATTTTCGTTCATCAGCGCTCCTTAAGCCTTGCGGTGAGGGAACGACACATAAAAGACCGAGCCCACACCGTATTCAGATTCAAACCATAATTTGCCGTTATGTATCTCTTCGACCATGCACTTAACCATATACAGTCCGATTCCTATCGAAGCGGTGGCAGACGACTTCGAGGTAAAGAAGGGATTACATACCTTATCGTAGATCTTGCCGTTCATCCCGATGCCGTTGTCAGTGACGGAGATAACCGCCCTGTCCGCATGGTCCAATTGCGCAATAGTTATCGACGGAATATATGGTTCAGCTATTTCTTTCTGGGAACGGGCCTCGGCGTTATGTTCTACCGCATCGTACGCATTATCCAGCAGATTGTATAAGGTATCATAAACCATGGATTTTATGCCGTATATTCTTGCGCCTTCCGGGATCGAAATGTTAATTTGTATATCGCGCAGGGAATGTTTATTACGTACCTCATTCATGGCCATATCCATCAACGGCTTTATATCTAAAGAATCGTGCGCATGCGCTATTTCGGATTGGAATTTAACGAAATAGCTCATCTTATCAAGCATGTTACGCGCTTTTTGCACGTTGATCTCTATTTCGCCTGAAACTTTAAAAACGTTATTTATCGCCTCTTTCAAATTGGGGTTCGCTTTTACGAGGCTTGCATTCTCTTCAAGGAACTTTTCGAACTCCATATTAAGGTACTGCGCCGGCATGGAGAACTTGCTGAGTTGATTGACCATCTGGTGCGCCACGGTTTTCGCCATGCCGGTAACGCTGGCACGCAGTTCATCGCCGTAGATTTTTCGTTCGTTCTTCTGGAACTCTTTATTGAACATGCAATAATCTATGGCCAGAGCCGCCTGGCGCGCCAGTATCTCGAATACATCCAGGTCATCGCTGCTGTACATATCGCCGTCCATCTTCTTGCCCAGCAGCAATATGCCCACCAGCCGGTTATCGACATTAAGAGAGATCAATAAATGAAGCGGAAGGGCGATCTCAGATATATTCTCCTTCATTTCATCATAAAAAACAATGGGGCCCACGTTCTTAAGCACTTTTATCATGGGATGACCGGCAGAAATAGAGCTGTACGCCGGTTCGGGATTGACCTTGCGCCACGCCTTTAAAACGTATTCCCCTTCATGCGCCAGATATATAGCGGAAAACTCCGGATTGACCGCATTGGTAACGCTTTCCACAATATACGGAAGCAACTTATCAAGATCGCGAACCCTGAGCATTTCCTTCGAAACATTACGCAACAGCTTTTGATATTCCCTCTGTTTTGCAAGCAGCAGGTTTTCAGATTTTTGCTGAAGCTTGCGATACAAGATAGGACCGATGGTCGCTAAAACCATGGCAACTATCAATGTCAAAATTTGCGAGTTTATATGATATAAAAGGAAAAAAGGTATGCCCATCACGAATGCATACACAACCACAAACATACTCGCTCTGGTGATGACGACCTTGATATCCAGCAGGTGATATTTTACGATGGCATACGATACTATCGCAATATACAATGATGCGAATATAATACCGACCGGCGGGATCGGAATATTATACACTGGAAAGAATGCAGTCGATCCACCCGCGAATCCGACACCCATACCAAAAAACAGATATTTAAATTGGTTCCTTTTTATTCCTGAAAGATGCTTATATTCGTGATACAGCACGTAAAGAGAATAAACTATGTATACAAAAAAACCGACAGAAAATGCATTGTATAAAGGCCCGGGGTATGTGTAATAATTGAAAGGTTCCTTGGGAACTACTGTAGCAAGTGCATGGCTGAAGTTAGCAACAAGCATAGTCACTGAGAATATGTAGGCCGATAATATTATGAGCCTTCCACGTTTATCATTATCCATTTTCGTCATCGCAAGTACGAAATGGAGAAAGAGAGTCGGGATGAATATGGCGCCAAGATAATGTACTTTTTCGAGCCAGAAGGTCGCGGTTCGTTGATCTACTGAACATGACATTCTTCCCAGACCGAGGCTCCATAGTGCAACGCTGATGCCAAACAAGCACCATAGCACATTTATTTTTTTAGACGGCGCTTTTATAAGTACAAATACAGCCACTAGAGCGCTGACCAAGCTATTTAAATAACAACCGAATAGGAAATACTTTATCAAGCGACCGCCTTCAAATGCTTGGTCTTATTTCTACCGTACTTTTCATGTGCTCCAACATACTCGCCATTTATTAGTGCAGCAACAACGGTGATTTCACCTGCCAAAGCTGATGCCGCGGCAATTTCGGCAAATTTCTTTGATCTTCCGGAACCATGGCAGTCCAGTATTTCCAAACATTCCCTCTGAGTGCCGATCGATGTCCCCCCACCGACAGTACCAACGAGAAGATTAGGTATATACAGCCTGGCGTACAGGTCGGCAGATTCCGTCATCTCATAAGATATGTATGCGATACTAGAAACATGAATGTCAGCGACATCCTGGCCACATGCAATGTATATTGCACTGAGGGCATTTGCAACATGAGCATTCATACCTATCATTCCCGAATACACACTTGCCAGCAAGCAGTTATTGTAGTATGCGCACACCTGTTCAGGTGTCACACGCAATAGTTTCAGTATCGACCTTGGTATTGTCACTTCTGCAACGACAGATTTACCCAAACCATTAAAGATATTATCCATATTTACTTTCTTTATACCTGAATAATTAGCGCGCTGGATATAGGAGTAACCCGTCGATTGTGAGATATATTCACACGCCTCGCGTACGGCGCGGTTTATCATATTTAGACCTTGTGCATCTCCTGTGAACATAGTAAATTTGACCACAACATGCGAGTTTATTGTAACGGGCACTACACTAATGAGTTTTCCATGGTGTGTTGTCCCTTCGAACTTATCTTTAACCGTCGCGTAATTCTTATTTATCCACTCGCTAAACTCATCGGATTTTGACATGCGTCCTATGTGAAATATCGGAGATATTTGTATTGCATCTCGTATCACCTTGGTAGTGGCTCCACCAGACTTTGTGATAAGCCGCATTCCTAAATCGTAGGTCATGACGAGCGCGCCTTCTGTTGTTGCCAGCGGAACATAAAATTCACCACGTGCTTCCTGTCCATTAATCTTTAATGGACCGGCTATCCCCAGTGGCACCTGGCAGACTCCGATCATATTTTCAACATTACCCTTGTAAGTGGCGGGATCTACGGAGAATCGCGGAATATGCGCAAAACCTGTTTTTGTTTTGTGTGAAAGCCACTGGAGCCGGTCCTTAATGGCGCTCCTTGTATAGTTGTCATGCCGCTCTTTGGGTATCAACAGCTTCAGTGATTTCCTGTCCTCTTCTATTTCATACTCAATGAGCATGGCCAGGCAGCGCTCTGCTATTTCGTCCAGGGTTACAAATCTATAACCATGTATATATGTTTTATCATTCTCGCTATACCTCATCCACATAAGTTCCGCTTTCACGGAGAACTTACATGCTATACCTTTGGTTACATACCTGTCCGGCAATTGTATTTCGGCATCTATTTTTTTTTCGAGAGGGTGTCCGGCGATCAGGCTCATACCGTTGATCGACACGTCTACCAGTATCACATTTCCGGCCAGGTTAGGCTGGTTCAGACAACGTACTTTCATGCCGGCGTCTACCGTGATCTCTACGCGTTGCTTTGATCGATTGACCATTTCGAACTCCCTTGCATCGCAGGATTATAAACGGGGCCAGTTAATGTTAAGAGAATATATCAGGGTTGTTCGGGTTCAGCAATGCCCCTGTGTCTTATTCAGCCACAGGTTGATGCGTTCTTTCAATATGTAAGAATTTACGGGTTTTGAGAGATATTCGAATGCGCCTATCTTGTAAGACTTAAGCGCGTCGTCATCATTGGCGTATGCGGTCAGGATAAAGAAGGGGATGTGGCTGTAGTTTACGTTCTCGGCTAATACACGGCGCAGGTCAAGGCCGGACATGCCGTCCATTCTCATATCGGAGAGGACCATTGAGACCTTACCTTTATGCTTCGCAAGTTTTTCAAGAGCTTCGGCGCCGCTTTGCGCTATCAGCAGGTTGAAGTCTTTGCTCAGGGAGGCGATGGTCAGCGACAGCTGACCCGGGGTGTCGTCAACAAGCATCAGCGTAAGTTTTTCCGGCGATTTGTTTTCGTACGACCTGGGATCGTTCCTGAAGGCGGGATATTTTGATTCCGATTCGATCGCCTGTTTCAGCATCGGAATAATGCTGTCTTTGGGATCGGTAGAGGCGCCGAGGATACGTGCCGTCGTCCTTTGCACATCGGCCTGCTGGTTTGCGTGGAGCGGCAGCGACAACGTGAACGTGCTGCCTTTTCCCTCAGTGGAGGTGGCGATTATGTCGCCCCCAAGTTTAACCAGCGTCTCTTTTACAATGTTCAAACCAAGGCCGAACCCAAGGTCTTTATGATCGGCATTCGCCTGGAAACCTCTCTCGAAGATCCGGTCCAGTTTGTCGGCAGGGATTCCCACGCCCGTGTCGATCACCCGCGTGTAAACGAGCGAGCCCTGCTTGTGCACCTGCATGGTGATGCTGCCGCCTTCCGGTGTGAATTTAAACGCGTTCTGCACCAGGTTGGCAAGAGTTCTTTCCAGCAGGGTGATGTCCGCCTGTATAATGATGGGTTCGGGCGCTATGACCAGTTCGTAACGGATGTTTTTCCTGCGGGCGGCATCCTGAAACATATTGAAAAATGTCCGGACATAGAACGCGTAATCATAGAGGTCAAGGATGGGTCTTTCTTCCCTCTCCAGCAGGGCGGTGGAAACAAGCCGGTCTACCAGGCGGCTTAGATGGTTTGCCGAGGCGAAAATATTTTCAGAGAACTTCCACATGTCGGAACCCGGCTGAACGGCGTACTTGATCAGTTCGGTGTGGCCCACAACGACCGCCAGCGGCGATTTCAGGTCGTGGGTAATGCCCGCGATAAATTCTTTTCTGGCCTTTTCGCTGCGCTTCAGGTCGCTGATAGTCTGCGACAGTTCCCGGGTATTGTCTACTAATTTCTGTTCCAGTTGAAGGGTTAAGTCTTTCAGCGCACCGTTCTTACGGCGCAGACCGGCGTAGAGATATGCCCCGGCGCATAAGAGCAGGAAAAACGCAGACCCAAGCAATGATAACAAAACATTCTGCAATACCATTATGTATCTCCGGGGGGAGTTGCGCATATTAAACTAGATATTCTGTGCTTCCCAATTATTATAGCAAAACCAGCCGACTAATTCCATGCTTATTTCACAGGATGTTCACAATATTTTCACATTTACCCCATGCCGGCGAGGTCGAAATAACTATTGACACCATTATTGATACGTTTGTATAACTATACTTCGACCGACATCTTACATAAAGAGGCACACCATGCGCACATCTTCAAAACGAGCCGTGCTGGTCGCCCTGCTGAATGTTATCAGTCTGCCGTTGTACGCGGCCGAACCTGCGACGGTGATGGTCTCTCTGGCACAGACGGAAAAGCTAACGCTGGAAAATTCCTCTCAATATCAGGCAGCGCTCAACGACGCAAAGGCGGCGCACTACCGGGCCGACGCTCTGCACGGGCCGGTCTATCCGCGCCTGAGCATAGAAGGCAGTTACCGTTACATTACGGTGGTGCCCCAGCTCAATGTAAAAGCCGGTCCCCTGGCAATCGATCAAAAACTTGGCGATAACACCAATTATTCTGTCGGTCCGACACTCGCCTGGACAGCCTTTGACGGCGGGGCCGTACGCAACTCTTACGGCAGCGCCATGTCAGATGCAAACGCAAAAGAGCAGGAAGCCGAGGCTGTCAAGCGCCAGCAACTGCTGGTATGCCGTACCCTCTATTTTCAACTTACACTGGCCAGCGAACAACTGGTAGTGCTTTCTAACTCCGTTAATCTTTCCGGCACACAGTACGACGATATAACCAAGCAGGTGAAGGCCGGCGCGAAAAGCCGCATCGATCAACTTTCCGCGCACCAGGAACTGCTTTCACGGCAGCAGCAGCTAACCCGGGCCCAGGCTGATATGGCAGGCGCGTTGCGCGAGCTTGCGGCGCTTACGGGCGGCACACCGGCGCTGCCCGGAACGTGCATTCCCCTGGACAAACGTGTCAGCGGTTTAACATTAAAAGATACCGTTGAACCGAACATCATCACCCAGATCGATCCGGTAGACGACCTGCTTTCCCGGTTCTCGCGCTACGACGAAGGTACATTATGGGAGGCGCACCCGACGCTGATGGAAGCGCAGAAACTGATAGAATCCGCCCATTACGCCGCGGCCGCAGCGGATGCAGCCTTCTGGCCGCGCCTGCAATTAACCGCCCGGACATCGTTAGATTACCCGAACACCATGGTGCTTGAAACCATAAATCAGAACACCTTGGGCGCCAACCTCAGCTGGTCATTGTTCGAAGGTAATGCGGATAAAGATCGCGCTGCCGGCTATCGCTCTCAGGAGCTTTCAGCGCAGGCCAGGCGGGAACAGATCGCGCGCGGCCTCTTCCGCGACTGGGCAAAGGCACACGACCAGTTAACAGCGTTAAAGCGTCAACGGACGATGGCGGCTCAGGCGGCATCGGAGGCCGGTGAGCTTGCCGGCATATCCTACCGGTCTTACCGGGCCGGCGCCCTTACGTATCTGGAATTACAGACTGCAAATTACCAGGTGCTTGAGGCCGAGCTGCAATTGGCACGGGTACAGATACAGTTATTGATAAACGAGGCGATACTGGCTTCAACACAAGAAGGAGAAACAACAAAATGAAAAAACGGATACCGGTCATTATTGCGGTGCTGGTGCTCGCGGGGATAGTGGCTTTTGTGGCCGGCAAGCGAAGTCAATTCCTGTATGCAGGAACGGTGGAAGCGACGACGGTAGAGTTGTCATCGCGGCTGATGGGCACCATCGAAAAGGTGACCGTGCAGGAGGGCGACAACGTAAAGAAAGGCGATCTGCTGGTCTCCATCTCGGGCGACGACGTGCGGGTGGCCGCCGATGCCGCAGGGCGGGATTACCGGCGGGCGGTGCAGCTGCTGGCGGACGGCTCGATGAACCGTGAAACCTTCGACCGGCTTAAATTTAAATACGATGACGCGATGGTGCGCTTAAGCTGGTGTACGATCTCTTCGCCGCTGGAAGGCACCGTGATCACCAGGTACCATGAACCCGGCGAGATGGTGAACCCCGGCACAAAACTTTTAATGCTGGAAGATCTCTCTACCGTATGGGCGTATATATATGTAGCGCATGATGGTCTGGCGAAGATCAAAACCGGTATGACGGTGGAGGGCGTCGTGGCTGAAGCGAACATGAAAACCATACCGGGTACCATAATAAAGATCAACGAGGAAGCCGAGTTCACCCCCAAGAACGTGCAGACGCGCAATGAGCGCACCAGACTGGTGTACGGTGTCAAGATCAATTTCAATAATGCAGACCGGTTCATGAAACCCGGCATGACGGTAGAGGTGAAACTGCCTTGATAGGCATTGAAACAGAACATTTATATCGAACATTCGATAAAACCACGGCACTCAACGACCTGACCGTATCATTTGAGCCGGGACTTCTGCACGGGCTTATCGGTCCCGATGGCGCGGGAAAGACGACACTTATGCGCATCATGGCCGGGCTGCTGCACGCAGGAAGCGGCAAAATAAATTATACCTTTAAGGGCGCACCTGCACGCTTTAACGACATTCGCGCAAAAATAGGCTATATGCCTTCTAAAGCGAGTTTGTACCCCGATCTAACCATTAACGAACACCTGGAGTTCTTTAAAGATCTCTATCAGTTGACGGCGGACGCGTATCACAAGCGTCGTCAGGAACTGCTTGCCATAACGCGGCTGGAAAGCTTTGTGGAAAGACCCGTTGGAAAATTATCAGGCGGGATGTACAAAAAAACCGCCCTGATGTGTACGCTGCTGCAATCGCCCGGATTACTTCTTCTGGATGAACCCACCAACGGGGTCGACCCCATAAGCCGCAGGGAATTCTGGGAATTGCTCTATGCGCTTATCGCCGACAACATTTCCGTGATCGTTTCAACCGCGTATATGGATGAGGCGGAACGCTGCTCAAGAGTGCACTTTCTTGACAACGGAAAACTACTGCTCAACGGCGAACCGGGCGCGCTGCTCAAGGATGCCGCTGCCGGCAGTTTCGACGAGATATTCCTACAGAAGGCAAAAGCATGAACGGTCCTGCGATAGAACTGAACGGATTAACCGTAAAGTTCGGCGATTTCACGGCCGTTGACAACGTGAGTTTCTCTGTCGCAACGGGAGAGATCTTCGGTTTTCTGGGGGCCAACGGCGCGGGCAAGACCACCACTATTCGCGTGCTGTGCGGTTTGCTTATGCCAACCTCGGGCTCGGTGTGCGTTGGCGGGCAGGATTGTGCCGCCCACGGCCGCGATATCAAATCTATCGTCGGTTACATGTCGCAAAAATTCACGCTGTACGATGATCTTACGGTGGCGGAAAATATGTCCTTTAAGGCGTCCTTGCGCCGTATGGAACCGATCCTGGCGAAGCAGCGTATGGAAGAATTATTCTCATTCATAGGTTTTATTTATCCCATAGCCACCATGGTCCGGGATCTGCCCTCCGGCATAAAACAACAAGTTTCCCTCGCGGCCACCCTGCTGCACGACCCATCGATCATTTTTCTCGACGAGCCTACCTCGGGCGTTTCCCCGTCGGTCAGGGCGAAATTCTGGGAACTGATACGAAACCTGGCAGGCAAAGGCAAAACGGTTATAGTAACAACTCATTATATGGACGAAGCGGAGCAATGCGGCAGGATAGCGCTGATGCGCGCGGGCTCTGTTATCGCCATGGGCAGCCCGGCCGAACTTAAAGCGCAGGCCTATCCGGAACCGGTGATGGAGATATCTGCTCCCGGTGTTGGTCATCAGCGTATCGCCGCTCATTTGTCGGCAGACAGCGAGGTCGCCCGTTTCTGGCCCATGGGATTACGCTATCATGCCGTCACGAAAAGCAAAGACTCCGTCGAAAAGATACGGCGCTCCCTGCCGCAGGGTTACAGCTCAGGGGTCATTACTCCATCATTGGAAGACGTTTTCATGCGGTTAGTGGAAGGAGACTCAAGATGAACGGTTCTTTCGTTCCGGCCAGAGCGCTCGCCATCGCCCGCAAGGAAGTAATGCATGTGTTACGGGATCCTTTTACCATCGCCATGGCGGTGGGCGTTCCGGTGATACTGGTGGCATTCTTTGGATTTACGATAGATTTTAATTTTCGTAATATAAAACTTGCCGTTTTCGACAGGGACCGCACCGAGCAGTCCCGCGAACTGGTGCAGACCTTCGCCGCGAGCGAATATTTCATCCCGACCGGCACGCCGGAGGGACTGAGCCCTATCGGCGCTATAGAATCCGAACGGGTCTCGACGGCGCTGATCATAGAGCCGGAGTTCGAAAAAAAGATACAAACAGGGGCGCCGGCGAACGTGCAGATCCTGCTGGACGGTTCGGACAATACAAAGGCAGGGGTTATCGGCGGCTATCTGGCACAGCTGCAGGTAGCGGCTTCCTCAAAGCTGACCGGAGTAACGACTCACGACCCGATCCCCGTGATCACGCGTTTTCTTTATAATCCGGAACTCAATACTCAATGGTTCGTGGTACCCGGCCTAATTGTAGTAGTCACCGGTTTGCTCTCTATTTTATTGACCGCTCTTACCATAGCCCGGGAATGGGAGAATGGTTCCATGGAGATGCTGCTATCGACTCCGGTAACACCATTGGAGGTTATAATCGGCAAGATACTTCCTTATGCGGTCCTGGGTTTAAGCGGCATAGTACTGGTGCTGGCCATGGCGCAAATGGTCTTCTCGATACCGTTCCAGGGCAGCTACCTGCTTTTTGGCGTCGCCTGCGTATTGTTCACATTTATCGCCCTGGCGATCGGTCTCATGATATCCATCACCGCCCGCCAGCAGCAAAAAGCAATGCAGGCATCTTTGATAATAGGCCTTATGCCGTCGCTGCTTTTATCGGGCTTCATTTTCCCGATAGAAAGCATGCCCATGTTTTTCAGGGGCCTTACCATGCTGCTTCCTCAGCGCTGGTTCATGCAGATAGTACGAGGTATCATGCTTAAGGGAGCCGGCCTTCTGGACCTTATGGTCCCCTTCCTTGTGCTGGCCTTCATGAGCGTACTGCTGTTAGTCGCCGCCTCAAAACGCTTTAAAAGGGATATTGAACCTTAATCATGAACATGAATATAGACCATCGCGTTATTAAAGGATTTTTTAAGAAGGAATTCGCGCAGGTGTTGCGCGATCCGGTGATGAGGATATTTTTGCTGGTGGTTCCGGTGGTGCAGCTGACGCTTTTCGGTTACGCGATCTCGAACGAATTCAAGAATTTAAAACTTTCATTTGTTTTTGAACCAAGTGATGTTGTGGCCCGCCAGCTGCATGACCGGCTTTACGCCTCAGGCTGGTTCATTCTGCCGAGTTCTTCAAAAACAACGCCGCAAGATTATTTGAGATCGGGCGCCGCCGATGCCGTAGCGATCATGCCGCCGGGCGGCCTTACCAAAGCCATCGGCAGGGGCGAACCCTTTGGCTCCGGCCATGCAGCCCGCATTCAACTACTGATAGACGCCCAGAACACGACCAAGGCACGGGCGATAGAAAATTATTTCCGCCTTATAACGCTGCAATTCTCTCAAGACAAACTCTCGCAGGCCCGGCTGCGCCCGGCAGTAGTTTTTGACACACGGTTCTTGTATAACCCGACCATGGAGACAGCGTTTTTCATGGTACCGGGCATTATTGTTATGATCATGTGCATTACCACCGTTATGCTTTCCAGCATGTCGCTTGCCAGGGAGAAAGAGCTGGGCACCTTCGAGACCATAATAGCAGCACCCGTGCGCCCGCTGGAGATAATCCTCGGGAAATCTTTCCCCTTCATTGTGATGGGCGTGGTCAACGCGCTGCTGGTAACGGCCGGGGGGTTTTTAATATTCGGCGTGCCGCTGAGAGGTTCCCTGCTGCTGCTGATACTGGCGGCCCTGATGTTCGTGAGCACCGCCGTCGGGATCGGTATCTTCATCTCTACCATAGCGAAAAATCAGCAGCAAGCCATGATGGGCTCGTTCCTGTTTATCTTTCCGGCGATATTATTGTCCGGCATCATGTTCCCCATAGAGAACATGCCCGCGTTCATACGGGCCACAGCACATCTGGACCCGCTCACCTACTTCGTCCAGATAGTACGCAACGTCATGCTTAAAGGCGCCAACCCCGAACTGGTCTGGACGAACGTCGCCATTACCGTGGTATTTTTTGTAGCCGTAACTTCCCTCGCCGCCATCCGCTTCCGCGACCGAATATCCTGAGCCGCCGATGCAGTTTAGCGGCGAGCGAAATGAGGGAGTCCCCGAAGGGGACGACCGAATATCCTGAGCCGCCGAAACCTTAAACTAATTCCTATTGCATTCTTGTGTACAACGTATCCATCATCTTGAATTCCATATTGTTCTTGTCTACCACATACAGCTCCAGCCGGTAGTTGTCGCTATCGATCGTTGTTTCTACCGTGCGGTAGGTCACCAGACCCTGGATAGCGTCCATGTGGCGGGCTTCCATGACCATGGAATCTTTGTCCATCGTGGGCACTTCTTCAAAGAACAGGATCGAGGTGCCCATGTTGTCGAACCAGGTGGAGACGTATTTTTTTGTATGGTTGTCAAAGCCCATAACGCCCATGCCCATATAATGTCTGCCCATCATCTCCTGATCCCAGGTTTCGGTGTGCGCAAGGAAACGTCCTTCAAGTATCATTTTGCCTTCGCTGGTCCCGGTGCCTTCCATGGCTTGTGCGCCCGGCTCCATCCACGATTTAATTTTAGCGGTCCACTTTCCCGCCATCTTCGCAAGCAGCCTATGTTCCGCCACCGGCGTACCAAGCTGCATATACTTTTTCATCATTTCATCAGCCGCGGCCTTCTTATCCAGCACCGTCATTTTTTCGGTAGCCATAATTCCTCCTTTGGCACTATATTCGTAAGTATAGTTTACTAAATGTTCCCAACCTTGCGATTATCCGGCGTCCCGTTATCACTGATAAAAAAACCACCCCGTCTTTTGACAGAGTGGTTTTAATTTTTAGTTTACTATCTTTTTAACGGGAAGGAGTGCCAAATCTGGCCGAGTAGCCTATAATGGTAAAGGTCGTATCCATTGAAACGGTATCTTTTTCATTATTTATGCCCCGGTCAAAAGTGAAGGTATTCTTGGTGGGGCGGGTTTCAAGGAACACGCAGCCGAAATCACCGAGCATAAGCCTGATCCCTATCGGTGTTCTGAACGTGAAGCCGATACCTATATCGTTCATGCCACGCGTGTACGTAGAGGAGCCATTATAGCCGTACATATACGGCGATGTTACAGAGTTCAATGTCATACCAAAACCCATGCCGACATAAGGCTGTAAGTATTTACCGGGATACCGCAGAAAGATATCGCCGGTCAGCAAATTGAATACCCCCACCGTCAAATAATCGTCTTTCGTAAAATAATATGACGAATTCGATTGGATAGCGATGTGCTGAGTATAGTACGACATTTCCAAGTCTCCGCCAAAATATTTCCCGAAACCGCCCACGCGCAAACCTATCAGAGGAGGAGAGCCGGCCTCGGTTTTTACGCCGGTTAGTTTGAGCGAATACGTGGGAGCCGGCAGGTTAAAGCCGATGTTCGCGGTGGTCAAAGGAGAAGCGCTATTTGACAGTGTCAGGTCTATTGTGCCGCTGCCGCCGCCCGTAAAAATATCGAAGAAACCGTCAACCGGCGACGGACGCGAAGAGCGCACTGGTGCAGAATAAGTCTCGGATACTTCGGCTGCCTCGCTCTTTTTGTAGACCGCCTGCTGGTATTCCGGTTGCGGCGCCTGCCCCTGGGTATTCTCCCAATCACGGTCAAGGTCGACGGAAGAAGTGGTCACGACCTCCGCGGTCTCGGTCTTTACCACCCGTGCGTTAACCTCAACGCGGTTGTCGGAAATATCCATCAGCGAGCCGGAAATAATGGCGTCAACGCCCAGCATCTTGCCGATCTCTTTGGTGTGGGCAGCGTCTATGACGCCCGTCGCTTCAAGGTGAAGTTCCTTCATAACATCTTCAAGCATCTGGCGTTCCACGATCGTGCATTTTTTCAGCCTGACCATTCTGGTGGTAAGGCGCTCGGAGATGACAATTCCCGCCGGAGACTGGCGTTTGTCCACATAGGTAAAAGGGATAATAGCGATCTTGGGATTTTGAATGGTTTCAGATACGGTAGAAAGTTCAGTTGCCAGGGTCGTGTACGCGTCTTCCCGCGCCCACCCGCACGCGGCGGAGATCAGAACAACAAAAAGAGCGCAACTCCCAATTTTACGGATCAGCAATGACGGGCACATGATCGGTCTCCTCTGCATGGGACACTGGCATCGAACACTAGTATTATACCACTTAACACTGAATTTACAACGGTTTTGTGTAAAGATCAGACACGTATGGGCAGCATCACGAACGGTATGCCCTGCGCGTAAAACTTTCTCTGCAAAGCGAAAACCGTATAGTTATGCAACAAGCGGGTAATGTAGGTTTCTTCCGGGAACACCAGCTGGCCGCCGAAAAATACCGCGTTGGGGAATTGTTCCTGTATGCGCGGCATGAGTTTATCTACCTCGTCGGCAACACCCGTCCCTATCAGCGCTATACCGTCGGAAAGAAAGCCCTGCGAGCGGCAGTAATTAACATATTTTGCAATGTCGTCGTTGACTTCCTGTTCAAGGCGGCACACCTCTTCTTCGCCCTTAAAATTGCCGGAATCTATAACACCGACTTGTACGAAGATGATGTTCTTGAAGGTTGCACCGAAAAGCCTGATCAGCGCGAACAACGTATGCAGCCCCAAGCCGTTAAAACCGCTGACCAGCAGGATGGCCGTTTTAGAATTGGCGTCAAATTCACTTTTGGGCTGCGGGATCTCGGTTACGTCCCCTTCCGCATTCGTGCCCGGTATGGGTCCGACCGCCGTCACCAGCGAATTGAGACGGCGCAGCAGCTTGGCGGTCTTGAAATAATGGTTCTTTATAAAAACCGAGATACCTATCAAGGCGCCGGTAATAAGCAGGGTTATCCAGCCGCCTTCGTCAAATTTTATCACGACCATGGATATCAGTATGAAGGTTGTCATCAGCAAGCCGACGCCGTTGATGATAATGCGCTTTTTCCAACCTTTCTCTTTAGACCGCACGGACCACCAATGCCGCACCATACCCAGTTGTGAGAGCGAGAACGTGATGAACACATTGATGGAGTAGAGAACCACCAGAAAGGTAACCGAGCCGCGGGTTGCCACCAGCACCACCAGGGCCGCAAGGCCCATAATTATCACCCCGTTTTGATTGACAAAACGATCGGACAACATGGCGAACCTGGTAGGGAACCAGCGGTCCAAAGACATACTGGACAACACCATGGGCCCGCCTAAAAAACCCGTCTGCGCGGCGACAAAAAGAAGAACCGCCTCTGAAATAAGGGCGACCAGCACCAGGGTTCGCCCCCACCCGCCCCAGCCGGTAGTTACTTTTTCGAACAAGACGGCATTCAGGGTCTTTCCTACCTGAGGGCTTACATTGTAGAACAGGTAGGCAAGCATCAAGCCCAACACCATGAACGTGAGAGAAAATGCCATATACTGCATAGTGCGTTTGGCGGTCTTAACACGCGGTTCCCTCAGCGCCGGCATGCCGTTGCTGACGGCCTCTATACCGGTATAGGTTCCCGCGCCCATGCTGTAGGAACGCAGCAGGATTATGAACATTCCCCATAAACCTATTTGCGAGTGGGAGACGCGGATATCATTAGCAATAGAATGGGTAATAGCGACCGACGAACCGGCGTGGGTGAAGAGCGCGTAAATTACGATGAACACATGCGCCGCGATAAAAGTAAGGAATATGGGCACCAGCGGTAAAACCGATTCTTTGACACCGCGCAGATTAAGCACTATCAACACCAGCAGTATGCAGATGGCGAATTCCATTTTTATCGAAAGCATCCACATGGGCAGAAAACTGAAAATAGCGTCGGCGCCGCTGGCAATGGAAACCGTGATCGTAAGTACGTAGTCTATCATCAGGGCGCAGCCGGAGATCATGCCGAGCTCCGGGGTCAGCAGCTTACTGGCAACCACATAACCGCCGCCGCCATGGGGAAAAAGCTCAATGATCTGGGAATAGCTGGCAGAGATGACCAGGATAGTAACGGCGGAACCTAGTGCGACGAATATGCTTAAATAGATATGGCTGCCGAGCGCCGCGAAAGCTTCGGAGGGGCCGTAACAACACGAGGACAGGCCGTCGGCGCCAAGACCTACCCAGGCAAAGAAGGCGATAAGGGAGAGTTTCTCGTACAGAGAAGAGTCGTACGGATTATGGGACTTGCCGATTATCAGATCTTTCAGCCGCGCAAAACGCGAGCTCTTTATGCCGCAACTGTCGTCTTGGTTAACCATATTAGAAGGAATATAGCAACTTTTATCCCATAACGCAATAGCACCTGTTGAAAATATAGTTAATATGTATTAAACTCTGGGTATGCTGAATATAATTGAAGATATTAATAATGTGTTCCATAGAGATCCGGCGGCACGCTCCTATTTAGAAGTGCTGACCTGCTACCCGGGGCTTCATGCCTTGTGGGCACACCGTATAGCGCACTGGCTCTATGGGAAAAAACTTTTTTTGTTAGCAAGAATGGTCTCGCATCTGGGCCGTTTTTTAACCGGTATAGAGATACACCCGGGCGCCACTATCGGGCGCAGGTTCTTTATTGATCACGGCATGGGCGTGGTTATCGGCGAGACAGCGGAAATAGGCGATGATGTGCTGCTCTACAAAGGCGTGGTCCTTGGCGGAACATCGTCCGAAAAGAAAAAACGCCACCCGACGCTGGGCGACCATGTTATCGTGGGCACGAACGCGGTGGTGCTGGGCGCGATAACGCTGGGCGAACATTCAAAAGTCGGGGCGGGCTCGGTCGTGTTGCATAACGTGCCGCCGCACTCAACTGCCGTCGGCATACCGGCCCGGGTTGGCATTAAGAATAACGTCAAAGGGTCAGACCTGTTGCAGCACGCGAACCTGCCCGACCCTGTGGCCGATGCGATACGGCTGGTCCTGAAGGAACAGAAGGAACTGGAAAAGCGCGTCGCCCTGCTGGAATCGTGCGACGGCATAAAAAATTCGACGGACCCGCTGGCAGATCAGAAAGAGGCGGTAGAAAAAGAGTTCGAGGAAACGCTCCCATAATTTTGCCCTGCGAGGAACCACATGACCGACAACAGCTCCATACACATTCTGGTGGTAGATGATCAGGAATCCATGCGCGAGACGATGGCGGGCATCTTCGAGATGGAAGGCTATACCGTTACCAGTTTTGGTGATCCCCTGAAGGCGGTAGAGGCAGCCAAAACGACAACCTTCAATATCGCATTTCTTGACATCCGCATGCCGGGAATGAACGGCGTTGATCTGTTCATGCATATAAAACAATCCAGCCCCACAACCGTAGTTTTCATGATGACCGCGTTCGCCGAAGAAGAGTTGATCAAAAAAGCGCTGCGTGAAGGCGCCTATGCCTGCATGAGCAAACCGGTAAACATTGAGAACATTATAGAGACCATAAAGAACCTGAAGAACAAAAATGCTATTTTAATAGTTGATGACGATGTGCGCTTCGCCGAATCATTGTCGAAGATACTCGGGGGCAACGGGTTCGCGGTGAAAACCGCGCCGACTGGCGCGCAGGCTATTAATGAAATGAAAGGCGACCAATACAAAGTTATATTGCTGAACATGAAGCTGCCGGATGTCAACGGCCTGGAACTTTACCAGCAGATCAAAAATATCAATCCTGACACCAGCGTCGTCATGATGAATGGCGCAGAGAGCGACCAGAATACCGCCAACATAGTCAACAAAGGCGGCTATCTCTGTCTTCAAAAACCCTTTGATCCGGGCACGCTGATAGACCTGGTAAAAAAATATACCGCCCTTGTCATCCCTGTAAAACCTTCCTGAACCCCTGCCGAACTCTTGACAAAATAGAGCTGCTGTGCTAAAATAGCACTCGTGGTATGTGAGTGCCAATTATAACATTTTAGTGACGGAGAATATTATGAACCTCAATAAATTCACCATAAAGGCCCAGGAAGCCATTGCCGAAGCCCAGGATATCGCCGGAGGTTACCACCACCAGGAACTTACGGCGGAACATCTACTCAGTGCGCTGCTGAAACAGGATGAGGGCGTCGTGGCCCCGCTGCTGGGAAAGATACCCACCCTCTCCCCGCAGACACCGGAAAAACTTACCGCGTTGCTGCAGCAGGACCTTGCTAAACGGGCAACGGTCAGCGGCGGCCAGTTCTATGTTTCGAACACCACCAACACTATTTTTTCCCAGGCACAAAAAGAAGCGACGGAGCTGAAGGATGAGTTCGTTGCCACCGAGCACCTGCTGCTGGGCATTATAGAAGAAGGCACTACGTACGCGGCCGCCATTTTAAAACAGGCCGGCATAACTAAGCAGGCGGTGCTGGAGGCGCTGCAGGAAATTCGCGGCAGCCAGCGTATTACCGACCAGAATGCGGAACAGAAATATCAGGCTATAGAAAAATACAGCCGCGACCTTACCGACCTTGCCCGCAAAGGCAAGCTTGACCCGGTCATCGGCCGCGACGATGAAATACGGCGTACTATTCAGGTGCTCAGCCGCCGGACCAAGAACAACCCGGTGCTGATAGGCGAGCCGGGCGTCGGCAAAACAGCGATCGTTGAAGGCCTTGCGCAACGGATAATATCGGGTGATATTCCGGAAACGCTTAAAGATAAGAAAGTTATCTCTCTGGATATGGGAGCGCTGGTAGCCGGCGCCAAATACCGCGGCGAATTTGAAGATCGTCTTAAAGCGGTGTTAAAAGAAATACAGGCGGCCGGCGGCAGTATAATACTTTTCATCGACGAACTGCACACTATCGTGGGGGCTGGCGCCGCCGAAGGCGCGGTAGATGCCGCCAATATGCTTAAGCCCATGCTGGCGCGCGGCGAACTGCGCATGGTGGGCGCGACCACGCTTGATGAATACCACAAACACATTGAGAAAGACGCGGCACTTGAACGCAGATTCCAGACTATATACGTCGGCGAACCGACGGTGAACGACACCATAGCGATATTGCGCGGCTTGAAGGAACGCTACGAGGTCCATCACGGCGTGCGCATTAAAGATTCTGCGCTGGTAGCCGCAGCAACCCTGAGCCACCGCTATATCGCAGACCGGTTCCTGCCGGACAAGGCTATTGATCTTATCGACGAGGCCGCCAGCCGCCTGCGCATAGAGATAGACTCCATGCCGCTGGAGCTGGACGAAGTGGAACGCAAGATAATGCAGCTGGAGATAGAGCGCCAGGCCGTGAAAAAAGAATCGGACGCGATCTCAAAAGAACGCCTTGCAAAAATAGAAGACGAGCTGAAAGGCTTAACAGATCGCTCCGCCGTGATGAAAAAACACTGGCTTAAAGAAAAAGAGGCCATAGGCAAAATAAGGAAGATGAAAGGAGAGCTGGAAAACCTGAAGCTTGAAGAACAGAAAGCCGAGCGTGGCGGAGACCTTAACGCTGTTTCTGAGATCCGCTACGGCAAAATACCGCAGGCCCAAAAAGCCATGGACGATGCTAATACAAAACTCGAGACCCTTCAAAAAGATACCCGCATGCTTAAAGAAGAGGTTTCCGACGAGGATATAGCGGAAGTTGTAAGTAAGTGGACAGGAATACCGCTGTCGCGCATGATGGAAGGCGAGACGGCTAAGCTGCTTAAGATGGAAGAACGACTGAGAGAGCGTGTTGTCGGCCAGGAGGAAGCGATAAATGCCGTGGCCAACGCGGTGCGAAGGTCCCGCTCGGGCCTTTCCGATCCGAACCGGCCTATCGGTTCATTCATATTTATGGGCCCCACCGGTGTCGGTAAAACAGAACTCGCCAAGGCGCTGGCACAATTCCTTTTCGACGATGAAAAGAACCTGGTGCGCATCGACATGAGCGAGTATATGGAAAAGCACGCCGTCGCCCGCCTTATCGGCGCGCCCCCGGGCTATGTCGGCTTTGAGGAAGGCGGCCAGTTAACGGAGGCCGTGCGCCGCCGCCCCTACGCCGTGCTGCTTTTTGATGAAGTAGAAAAAGCTCACCCCGATGTCTTTAATATTTTCCTTCAGATTCTTGAGGAAGGCAGGCTTACCGACAGCCAGGGTCGCACCGTTGATTTTAAGAACACCGTTATTATCATGACCTCCAACGTCGGTTCATCATATATTCTGGAAACCACAAAACCGGAAGAGATGAGAAAACAGGTCATGGCGGCATTGCAGGCGCAATTCAAACCGGAATTTCTGAACAGGATCGATGATATAAGTTATCTTCGGCCGCCTTGGCGCCGAACAATTACAGCACATTATAGACATACAGCTGGCGCTGGTGCAAACCAGGCTTGACCACAAAAAGATACATCTGGAACTTACAAAGAACGCCCATAACTTTCTGGCAAAAGAGGGTTATGATCCGGTATACGGCGCCCGCCCGCTCAAAAGAGCCCTGCAGCGCAGTTTACTGGACCCGCTATCCCAAAAACTGCTTTCAGGCGATATCAAAGAAGGCTCAACCGTTGTCGCCGACGTAAGAGAAAACCAGATGGTATTCTCAACTAAGCAAAAATGATATAATTAACGCGCCTACTATAAGACAAGCACAGGAGAATTGGATGAATTTGGCTCAGAAAATACTTAAAGCGCACCTGGTAAGCGGCGAAATGAACGTTGGCAGCGAGATCGGTTTGAAAATTGACCAGACGCTTACGCAGGACGCTACCGGGACGATGGCCTATTTGCAGTTCGAGGCTATGGGTATACCAAAAGTTAAAACTGAACTTTCCGTCAGCTACGTTGACCATAATACATTACAATCCGGTTTTGAGAACGCCGACGACCACCGCTTTTTGCAGAGCATCGCGGCCAAATACGGCATCCGGTTTTCCCCCGCCGGGAACGGCATTTGCCACCAGGTGCACCTGGAACGTTTCGGCGTACCGGGCAAAACATTAATTGGTTCGGATTCACACACCCCCACGGGCGGCGGTATCGGCATGCTTGCCTTTGGAGCGGGCGGGTTAGATGTGGCATGCGCCATGGCCGGCCAGCCGTTCTATATAACTATGCCGAACATCGTTGAGGTACGTTTAACAGGAAAATTACAGGGCTGGACCAGCGCGAAAGATATTATGCTGGAACTGCTGCGCCGTTTAACGGTAAAAGGCGGGCGCGGAAAAATATTTGAATTTACAGGGCCCGGCGTAGCAACTCTTTCCGTTCCGGAACGCGCAACTATCACAAACCTTGGAACCGAACTGGGTTCAACAACTACCCTGTTCCCCTCTGACGTCACTACGAAAAAATTCCTGACCATGCAAAAACGAACGAAAGACTTTACAGCCATGGCTGCCGATAAAAATGCCGCATACGACGAACGCATTGATATCGACCTTAACACTCTTAAGCCGCTTATAGCTTTGCCGCACAGCCCCGACAATGTTAAGAAAGTTTCCGAGGTTGCGGGCACGCCGGTGCAGCAGGTAGCCATTGGCTCATGCACCAACAGTTCGCTTGCGGACATGATGCTGGTGGCCAAGGTGCTTAAAGGCAAAAAGATAGACCCGATGGTAAGCCTGGTTATCTCCCCGGGATCGCGACAGGTAGTCACCATGCTTGCCGACAACGGCGCCCTTGCCGATATGATATCAGCGGGCGCGCGTATCCTTGAGAATGCCTGCGGCCCCTGCATCGGCATGGGTCAGGCTCCTTCAACGGGCGCGGTAAGCCTGCGTACCTTCAACCGCAACTTCGAAGGCCGTAGCGGCACGAAGAACGCGCAAGTGTACCTCTGCTCGCCGGAAGTAGCGGTCGCTGCCGCCCTGACCGGAAAAATAACGGACCCGAACAAACTCGGCAAAAAACCGGTAGTAAAACTGCCCGTTTCATTTCTTGTGGATGAAAAGCTGTTCCAAATGCCTTCAAAAACACCGGCGAAGATAGCGGTGCTGCGCGGGCCGAACATCGCGCCGCTGCCAAAGTTCCCTAAAATGGAGAAAGACCTGTCGGCAACGGTCATGCTGAAAGTTGGCGACAATATTACGACCGACCACATAATGCCGGCAGGAGCGAAGATATTGCCGCTGCGCTCCAATTTACCTGCGATCTCTGAATACTGCTTTACAGCAGTGGACAAGGACTTCGTGAAACGGGCAAAGGAAGGCGGCAATGGTGTTATCGTAGGCGGAGAGAACTACGGCCAGGGTTCATCGCGCGAACATGCCGCCCTTGCCCCCCGGTACCTGGGTATACGCGCGGTACTGGTAAAATCATTTGCCCGCATACATCTGGCGAACCTGATAAACTTCGGCATTTTGCCGCTGACCTTTGAAGAGCAGTCTGATTACGACAAAATAACCGTCGGCGATACGCTGGATTTTGGAGATGTGCCGGCCGCCTTTAGTTCCAAGAACAACAAACTGCTGCTTAAGTCGGGTTCTAAGACAATAAAAGCGATATACGACCTGACGCCGCGGCAGAAAGAAATATTACTGGCAGGCGGATTATTGAATTGGATCAAGGGGGCTTAATGGATACAAAAGAATTGCATCAAATGATAATCAAGATCGCATCCGACGCCAAGGCGGCGAGCCGCCACATGGGTATTCTTTCATCGGAAAAGAAAGCCGCCATTCTTAAAGGCATGGCCGATGCTTTGATAAAACAAAAAGACGAGATACTGTTTCAAAATGAGATAGATGTTGAAGCCGCGAAAGAATCATCCATGAGCGAGGCGCTGATCGACCGCCTGACGCTCAATGAAGCGCGTCTCAACGATGTGGCGAGAGGCCTTCGTGAAGTAGCCGCGCAGGAAGACCCGGTAGGCGAGATAATAAAGGACTGGACCCCGCCCTCCGGCATTCACGTGCAGCAAGTGCGCGTGCCGCTTGGCGTAATAGCGATGATCTACGAATCAAGGCCGAATGTGACCGTAGACGCGGCGGGCCTGTGCCTTAAAGCCGGCAACGCGATAATACTGCGCGGCGGCTCCGAAGCCGTGAACTCCAATCACATACTGGTGAAAATAATCACCGAGGCCGGGTACAAGTTCGGCATGCCCGAAGGCGCGATTCAATTTATTCCCACGACCGACCGGCAGGCGATAATGGATCTGATCAAGCTGGATTCCCTTGTAGACCTGGTGATACCGCGCGGCGGCGCAGAGATGATACGGGCGGTGCGCGAGAACGCTACCGTTCCGGTGCTTGCCCACGGCAAAGGACTTTGCCACGTCTACATTGATAAAGATGCCGATCTTGCTATGGCAAAAAGCATTGCCTTGAACGCGAAATGCCAGAGGCCCGGCGTTTGTAACGCCATGGAATCCCTGCTGGTGCATGAAGCGGTGGCCAACAAACTGATGCCTGACCTTTGCAAATCATATTTCGATGCCGGCGTTGAAGTACGCGGCTGCGCCCTGACGAAAAAGATAGTGCCGGACGTGAAGCTGGCGACCGACAAGGACTGGGATGAAGAATATCTGGGCCTTATAGTCTCGGCAAAAATAATCGGTTCGCTGAGAGAAGCCATTGACCACATAAACGCGCACGGTTCCGGCCATTCCGAAGCCATAGTAACGAACGACCAGGCGGCTGCCGACGAGTTCCTGCGGGATGTGGACGCTGCGGCCGTATTGCACAACGCCTCAACCAGAATGCACGACGGCGGCGTTTTCGGCCTTGGCGCCGAGATAGGGACGTCTACGCAAAAACTGCACGCCCGCGGCACCATGGGCGTAAAAGAACTTACGACTACAAAATACATCGTGCATGGCACAGGGCAGATACGGCAGTGAAACTTTTTTTTAAAAACTTTTGTCTTAAATTATAGTATAACGGTTGAGCATGCTGTTTTCCGGCTCGATATTTTCAGAACGGCCCTCTGAAACTGCGTTTCATGACGAGGGCCTCGAGAAGCGACACACTCTGAAAATACTCGCCGAAAAACCGGATGCCCAACCGAAAGCACAGAATGCATATAAGTAAAAACCGGAGGGACGGTATGGCGATGGACATTAAAGAGATAAACGAGCTGGTAAAACAGGAAAGTGTTTTCACCGCTCAGCTGATGAACGAGATGAGCAAGGTGATCGTGGGCCAGCAGTATTTGCTGGAGCGCATGGTGATAAGCATTCTGGCGAACGGACACATACTGCTGGAAGGCGTGCCCGGCCTTGCAAAAACGCTGGCGGTTAAGACGCTTGCATCGGCGATGAAAACCAAATTCCAGCGCATACAGTTCACCCCCGACCTTTTGCCGGCGGACCTTGTGGGTACGCTGGTTTATAACCCGGCCTCGGCTTCATTCTCCGTAAAAAAAGGGCCCGTCTTCAGCAATATAATACTTGCCGACGAAATTAACCGTGCTCCGGCTAAAGTGCAAAGCGCCCTGCTGGAAGCTATGCAGGAGCGTCAGGTAACGATTGGCGATACAACGTATCCTCTGGAAGAACCATTCCTGGTGCTGGCGACGCAAAACCCCATAGAGCAGGAAGGAACATATCCGCTGCCTGAAGCGCAGGTTGACCGCTTTATGATGAAGCTGAAGATAACGTATCCGAAGCGCGATGAAGAAAAAATGATATTGGAGCGCATGACCTCTGATGACATGCTCAAAGTAAGTCCTGTTATCGGCCCTGAAGATATCAAGAGAGCTCGCCACACCGTTGCCAAGATATATACTGATGATAAAGTTAAGAATTACATCGTAGACATAGTTTTCGCGACACGCGAGCCGGCCTCCTTCGGCCTTGAGAACCTGAAACCGTTAATAGCTTACGGAGGTTCGCCAAGAGCAACGATCTATCTTGCGCAGGCAGCCAAAGCGTATGCATTCCTGCAAGGCAGGGGTTACGTAACACCGGAAGATGTAAAGACAATAGGCCCGGACGTTCTTCGACACAGAGTTATCATGACGTATGAAGCTGAAGCCGAAGATATGACGAGTGACGATATTGTCAAACAGGTTTTTGACGGCGTTCCAGTTCCCTAACACCCAAACCAAGGTTGGCGCAGGGGTGTCGGGTGAAGAAATTGCATTGTTTGGCCAGCGAAACTGGATATTCGGATGGGCGGCGACCGAGCGTCATGGCGTGCCGCATAGGCACGACAGCGACCAAGTCCCCGGAGGGGAAGCCCGATTCCCCTGTGACAACCGCCATCACGGGGATTTAAGTAATATGATTCCAAAAGAAATTCTCAAACAAATACGCCGTATAGAAATACGTTCCGGCAAACTGGTTAACGAAATGTTTGCCGGGCAGTATTCGAGCGTCTTTAAGGGCCGCGGTATGGAATTTGCCGAGGTGCGCGAATACACTCCCGGCGACGATATACGCACTATTGACTGGAACGTGACCGCCCGATACGGCCATCCTTTTGTAAAACGCTTTACTGAAGAGCGTGAGATGACGGTGATACTGCTGGTGGACGCCTCTGCCAGCCTGCGCTTTGGCACGAAGAATAAATTTAAGGCCGAACTTGCGGCCGAGATCGCCTCCATCCTCGCACTTTCTGCTATCAAGAACAACGACCGGGTTGGCATGGTAATGTTCACCGACCGTATAGAAAAAGTTGTGCTTCCCAAAAAAGGCCGCAACCATATTATGCGCCTTGTGCGGGAGATACTCTTCTTTAAACCCGAAGGGACCGCAACGAACCTGGAGATGGCACTGCAATACCTTAACGAGATATGGCGTCGCAAAGCCGTGGTCTTCGTGCTTTCGGATTTTGACGGCCAGGGATATGAAAAAGCGCTGCGTGTTACCGGTAAACGCCACGATCTTATAGCTGTGAAAATAGACGATCCCAGGGAAAAAACCTTGCCGCCCGTGGGATTGATAGACCTTTACGATAACGAACGGGGCACGACGGTATGCGTTGACACTTCAGACCGGCGCGTTACCGATCGATATATAGAGTTACGGCGTCTTCAAGACGAAGAGACCAGCGCCCTGATAAGTCGCGCGCGCGTGGACATGATACCCCTTGCCACGAACGTACCCTACATAATGCCGCTGGTTAAATTTTTCAGAAAGCGCGAGAAAAGACAGAGCAGATGACCATGAAACGATCATTGTTGGCCATAGTAGCGTTAATACTATCCCTATCTCTCGCCGTCGCATCAGATATAACGGTCAGCGCTTCCGCCGAGAAAAAAGTCATTACCGTCGGCGACCCCATCCATTATACTGTAACGCTCACGTACCCTGCCGGCTCAAAACTGACACCCCCGGAAAAACCTGTGGAGATCGGCCAATGGTCGGTCGCCGACATGAAAGTAGCGTCGGCGCAAACAAAATCAGGTAACACTTCTCAGGATATCACCTACTCTCTCATTGCGTTTTCCACCGGCGCCATTGTGGTGCCGGAGCTGGCGTATAGCTTTACCAGCTCAACCGGCGCTGTTTCAAATATTTCGACAAGCTCGACGACAATACCCGTAGAGAGCGTGCTGGATAAATACGGCGATCAGGGAGATATCCGCGATATCAAGCCGCCGCTGGCGCTGATAAACCTGTGGCCGTTCATAATTTTAATTCTAGTTCTGGCGATAGCCGGCATATGGTTCTATCTCCGCCAAAGACGTCTTGCTGCCGCCGGAGGCACCACGGAACCCGCGGTTCCCGCACGGCCGCCTCATGAGGTGGCGCTTGAGGAACTTGCACAACTTGAGAATTCAGGCCCGGTCGGCGAAGGACGTATCAAGGAATACTATAGTGCGTTGTCTGATATCGTGCGCACCTATCTGGGCACTGTTTACAACATAGAAACGCTGGACAGGACCACCAGTGAGATCTTTTCCCAGCTAAGAGGTGCCGTTAAAGAACTTAAAATTACGATGCCCGTAAGAGAATTATTTGATAACTGCGATCTGGTAAAATTCGCCAAATATCGCCCGGAAGCCGCCGAATGCAGCGCGGAGCTGGCACGCGCCAGAACGATAGTGAATCTTATATTTGAAAGCACCGGTATCTAACATGCATTTCGCAAACCCTAATTTCCTATATCTATTGCTGGCCCTGCCGCTGATCTTCTGGTACCGGTGGAAGTATCTGGCAAAGGCGCGCATGGTATTTTCAAACACCAAACCACTGGAGAGCATAGCTCCGTCGCTGCGCGCCAGGTTGCGCAATGTGCCCGACTATCTGAGGTATGGCGTGCTGGCACTGCTGATCATCGCGATGGCCCGCCCGCAGGTCGGCAAGAATACCGAGGAGATATCTAACAGCGGCATAGACATCATGATGATACTGGACACCTCTTCCAGCATGAAGGCGCTGGATTTTCAGCCGAAGAACCGTTTTGAGGCAGCACGGGATGTGGCAAAAGAATTCGTTAATTCCCGCAGCCACGACCGTATCGGTATAGTTGTTTTCGGCGGAATGGCCTATACCCAGTGCCCCTTGACGATAGACCACGAAGCCCTGCTTAATTTTCTGGACCAGGCGGAAGTTGATATGACGGAGGTGGACGGCACGGCGATAGGTTCCGCCATTGCCACAGCAACTAACCGCATAAAGAACACACCCGGCAAGAGCAAGGTGATGATACTGCTTACCGACGGCCGCAACAACCGCGGCGAGATAGACCCGATGACCGCCGCGCAGGCCGCCGCCGCATTGGACATTAAGATCTACACTATCGGCTGCGGCGCGCCCGGCGGCGCGCTTTACCCGGTGGACACCCCCTTCGGCAGGCAGCTGGTGCGGCTGCCGGACAACGACCTTGACGAAGATATGCTCGCGAAGATCGCCGAAACTACGAACGGCCGCTATTTCCGCGCCACGGACACCCGTTCCCTGCAGGACATTTTCCACCAGATAGACAGCCTGGAAAAAACGGATATCAAAGCTCTGAAGCATACAAGTTATACCGAAAAGTTCCACATATATCTATTTCTTGCAGCTATACTGCTGGCGCTGGAACTTGCGCTACGCTACACCTGGCTGAGGACCTTACCGTAACATGGATTTCGCGAACCCGATGGCATTATTTTTGCTGATAACAATACCTTTACTGGGATTTCTCTACATTTATATTATAGGGTCAACGAACAAGTCGCTGGCTGTCTGGGGCGAGCTACCCCTGGTGCGCAGACTTTCTAACACGAACCCGCGCCTGAGGCTTGTTCGTTTTATCCTTCTTTCCGCAGCGCTTTTCTTTTGCATACTGGCGCTCGCACGCCCGCAGTTCGGCACTAAGCTTGTAGAGGTAACACAGAACACTTCCGATATCGTTATCTGCGTAGATGTATCCACCAGCATGCTGGCTCAGGACACAAAACCTTCGCGTATTGAAAAAGCGAAGATGCTGCTTTCCCAGCTGGTGCAGCAATTGCAGGGCAACCGCATAGGCATTATTGCCTTCGCGGGCACATCGTTCTGGCAGTGCCCCTTAACGCTGGACACCTCGGGGGCTATACTTTTCTTGCAGATAATGGATGCGAACCTTATACCGATGCCAGGCACATCCATTGGCAGCGCAATAAACCTGGCTACCAAAGGGCTTGAAAAAACGGCGCCGAAATCAAAAGCGATAGTTTTGCTGACAGACGGTGAAGATCATCATTCTGACCCCGAAGGCGCCGCGGCGACCGCCGCCAGCCAGGGCATAAAGATCTATACGATCGGTTTTGGCAATCCGCAGGGCGAACCGATACCACTCACGGATGAATCAGGAAAATTCGCGGGCTACAAAAAAGATAAGAAGGGAACGGTCGTAATGTCCAAGATGGACGAAAGCCTGCTGCTTAAGATGGCCTCAAGTACCGGCGGCGAATATTTCCGCGCTATCGACGGCAATATTGACAACAGCCGTCTGCTCAGCGACCTTGGCGCCCTGGAGCATTCTAAACGCTCATCAAAAATGAACCGCCAGCTGGAAGACCGTTATCAGTATTTCCTGTTCTTCGGCCTGCTGCTGTTGCTGGTGGAATTTATGATACCGGAAACGAAGAAAAATGAAATTTAAACTTTTAAAACCAAGTCTTTTAATGATATCATTGTTTATTGCTGCTGCGTCGCCCGCATTCGCCGGTGCCGGCGGCAGCATAAACGACGGCAATAAACTGTACAAACAAAGCGATTACGACGGTGCGCTTAAAAAATACCGCGACGCCGAAATGTCAAACCCCAACAACTCCGTAGTGCACTTCAACCTTGGGGATGCGCTTTATAAAACGAACAGCCTTGAAGACGCGCAGAGCGAGTTCAACAAAGCTCTTAGCAGCAAAAACCCGATAGTACGTTCAAGGGCATATTACAATCTGGGCAACAGCGCCTTTAAGAATCAGAAGAATGATGAGGCCGCGGACTACTATAAAAAAGCCTTGAAGCTTAACCCTAAAGACGAAGACGCTAAATACAATCTTGAATATATCTCAAAAGCAAAAAATCAGCCGCAAAAAAAGAACCAGAAAGACAAGAAGAAAGATCAGGATAAGAAACAGCAGAACAAAGACAAAAACGAAGAACAGCAAGACCAAAAAAAAGGCGGCATGAGCAAGGAAGATGCAAAGCGAATTTTGCAGTCTTTTGATGACGCGGATAAGAATTCTCTGAAGAAAAAGAGGGCTGCTCAGCCTCCGATGCCTAAGACTGAAGAGGATTGGTAGCATTTACAACAACACAGCCTCGAGTTTGACGATGCTTGGGTGCGAGCCCATTTTATGAAGACAAAAATTCATTTATCCGTTCTCCTCTTAATATCCGTTGTCAGTGTTGTCCAAGCAGCAAACCTCTCTATTGAGGCCTCGCTTGACCGGACTGTTATTGGCAGGAATGAGCAGGCGGTGTTGCAGGTGCAGGTTAGCGGCGATACGGTTTCTATTCCTGAACCAAAAATCCCGGCACTTTCCAATTTTACTATTACAGGATCGGGCAGGTCACAGAGCATATCCGTGGTTAACGGGCACATGTCCGGCTCTATTACATTCAATTATATGCTTACGCCGAATGCCGTGGGCAGCTTTACTATTCCGCCGATCGTTGTGGAAGACAGCGGTAAGACCTGGCAAACACAGCCCATAGGAATAAAAGTGACTGCCGGCAATGCGCCAGCGGCGGGCGGGCAGCAGCAACAGTACTCTAACAACCACAGGCGCACGCAGAACGCGCAGCAAAGCACCCAGAACAAAGAGATCTTCGTTGAAGCTAACGTTGATAAAAAGAGCTGTTTTGTTAACGAGCAGCTTACCTACACCTTCCGGTTTTATTACCGCGCGCGCCTTACCAGCAATCCTGCGTTCCAGAAGCCGTCCTTCGAGGGTTTTTGGATGGAAGAATTTAAACCTACTAACGGCCAGACTACCGTTAACGGCACTTCTTACGCGGTAAGCGAGCTGAAGGTGTTGCTGTTCCCCACTAAGGCCGGCCTTATAACTATAGACCCCGCGCTGATACAGGTACAGGCGATGTCGCTGAACGGCGACCCGTTCTCGGACGATTTTTTCGCGAACGCGTTCGGCGGCAAAACCGTTACGTTAAAAACGCTGCCGATCACAATAAATGTGCATGCCCTGCCGACGGACGGCAAACCGGCTGACTTCAACGGGGCCGTCGGCGATTATACCGTCTCCGCCGTTACCGATAAGAACAAAACAAAGGTTAATGACGCCATAACGCTCAGCTTTACAGTTTCAGGAGAAGGCAATATAAAAACCATCCCCGAGCCGGTGCTGCCGAACTGGCAGGACATAAAGAAATACGATACGACGGCGAATGCCGATTATTCCGTAACCTCAGGCTCTGCGCGCGGTTCAAAGGTATTTAAATCAGTGCTTTCGCCGTTATCCCCCGGCAAGAAAATAATACCCGCATTGTCGTTTACTTTCTTCGATCCGAAAACAAAGGCATACCGCACAGCCTCTACAAAACCGATAACGCTTGATGTGGCACCCGGCAACACAACAACGGCATCATCGGCGCAAAGCACTCTGCCTGCCGGCCAGAACGCCGCCCCGAGCTCACTCGGCATGCCGTCCGTAACGCTGGTGAACCGTGACATACGCTTTCTTAAAACGCTGAACAAATGGCAGGAAGGCACCGGCCCGCTGGTGTTAAATAATCTGTATCTCGCTCTTGCGGCGCTGCCGCTGCCATTTGGGATACTTACCCTCGGCTACTATCTGTGGCAGCGCAAGCTGAGAGGAGATGTCGCCTTCGCCCGCAGCCTGAGCGCTTCCGGTGTGGCGAAAAAATATCTTAAGTCTGCGGCAGTTGAACTGAAGAATAAAGACGTGCAGCAATTTTATGCGGCCCTTTCCCGCTCTGTGACTGAATATATCGCGCACAAATTGAATGTTTCCCCTGAAGGCGCCACTGTCGCCGCACTTTCCGAAGCGATGGCTGGACGAAACATTCCGGAAGAGCTGCGCGTTTCCATGGCAAAACTTCTGGAAGAATGCGACCTGGTGCGTTTTGCCCCAACGCAAACTACGCCGGAAATGATGCAGGCGTCCTATAACGAAACCGCGAAATTATTAAGCAAGCTGGACAAGGCATTTAAATGAATAACAAAAAAATAATCACTCTATTGGCTGCACTATTGATGATCGCAACGGCTGGAGTAAGACTCTCTCATGCCCAACCTGATACCAAACCGGCTATAGCAGATCCTCTTGCAGATTTTAATCAGGCGGCAGGGTTTTATAAGGAAGGGAAGTTCGATCAGGCGGTGGCCATGTATGAGGCCCTGGCCGCGAAAGGAACACCGAGCGCGGCATTGTTGTACGATCTGGGCAACAGCTATTACCGGGCCCAGAAACCGGGTCTCGCTTTGATATCATACGAAAGGGCGTTGCGGCAGGCGCCAAGGGACAGCGATATCCGTTACAACGCCGCTTTCATCCGGCAGACGGCGGGTGAGCCCGATCCCGGATTTGCCCAGTACATGCTCTCTATCCTGACCGGTTTTGTCTCTCTGAACGAAGCCGCGGTCGCCTCTATAATACTTCTTTATTTTTGCGTGATCCTTGGGACGATATGGCTTTTCCGCGGTTATCGCGCCGCCCTGTGGTCGGTTTTCTTTTCTGCGATCCTGTTTGCCGCCGGCGCCGGTATATTAGCCCTGAAAGTGCAGGACGAAATTATCACCCGCCACGCCGTAGTTACCGCGGGCCCCGCCGAAGTGCGTAACGGCCCCGACATGAACGAAACCGTGGGATTTTCCCTTCCTGAAGGACGCAGCATAGAGGTGTTAAGCGTGCAAGGCGATTGGACGGCGATCTCGATAAAAGCGGAAGGGTTAAAAGGCTGGGTCGCGACAAAGAACATTCAGACGATCTAGTTCTGAAATTGTAGAATCTTACCCTTAATGGCTGCAAGCGCTACAAAATAGATGTGCTCGCCGGTATTCTTATCTATCCAATCCCTGCTGTCACCCGATTCATCACGGTTATCACCCATAACAAAGATCATGCCTTTAGGAATAACGAGCGGGCCAAGGTTGTCCCCCTCGAGGATCTCACCCGGCCGGGTATGTTTCACATACGGTTCAACGAGGCGAACACCGTTACGGAAAACCGCTTTCTCTTTTATCTCGATCGTATCACCCGGCAGGGCGATCACACGTTTAATAAGATCATGGTTTTCAGCTATCGGTGAAGGAAAGACAACGATATCGCCATACACGGGGTTATGTAGCTTGATAGTGATCTTTTCAAGAAAAAAATTAGCACACACCGGCAGGGTCGGCTCCATGGAAGCCGACGCCACATAAATACCTTCAACAACATAAGCCCGGATAAGCAGGGCAGCTAAAACACCGGCGATCACCAATACAAGGATACGGCGGATCATATACTATGCCTTTTGTGAATTTTGCTATAATAGTTCTATGAAACTCTGTTGGAAGTGCAACACAGAATGGAACGGCGTAAGTCAACCCGCAACAAGAGCAACGTGTGAACGCTGCAACGAGGACCTGCACGTCTGCCGCAACTGCGTAAATTTCGACGAACACGCGGCCTCATATTGCAAAGAACGCGGCATAGAACCGGTATTAAACAAAGAACGCGCCAATTTCTGCGAAGAATTCCAGTTCAAGGAAACAAGTGCGCCGCCACTTAAAAACACCGCAGATGCAGCTGCAACCGCCCGAGCCAAATGGGACAAACTCTTTAAGAAGTCGTAACCGCTGAGTGCCCACGAGCGCTATTTTAACAACGATTCGAATCTTGTAAACTTTTCCACAGCGCCTTCTTTCTCCGACCACTTCCGTATGTTGTTCATATCTATTTTCTGCGCCCGTGCCACCATCAGCGCCTGCTCAAGGGACTGGGGATCATTCCAATGATAATAAGCCGCCAACCTGTCCTTAACACAGTCAGTCGGCGTCAGCAGCACCACAGTCTTCATACGATTAAACTTCGTTATCGGCATTTCTTTGCCGATCGCCACCGGGGGAGGCGGGAATTCAACAAAAAGCGGACAATCGCTGTGCTCGAAATGTCTGCCGCTTTTTTTGTAAAACCCTATTCCATGCATTATTCTTTCCAATTCTTTCAACTCGGCATGTGAAATATAATCCAGGTCTGCAGACTCATATTTGTTATGCGAGTATATGGAAACGCAGGCGCCGCCAACCAATACGGCGTCGACATTGTGCTTTGAGAGTTCTGCGCTTACTACTACCGCCAAACCTTCAATATCGATAGTTTTCCACTCTATCACGGTTTCCCTTTCCTGCGCGGCCTTGTGCGCATCCGGTAATATTTCTCTATCTCACTCTGAGGCATCACATCCATCGCCCGTTGAAGGAACACTTTCAATTCGGTCAAAAACGGATACCGCGGGTTAAACTGATAAAGCCGTATCTTCCCCTTTTTCTGGCTTACCACGACTCCACCATTCTCAAGACGATCCAACTGCTGAACAACACCAGTCACAGGAACTTCAAATGTATTGGAAATACCCCGGATATATCCGTTATCGTACACCAGCAAGTAAAAAAAGATCTTCTCGATAATCTTATTGCCAAACAGCGATTCCAGCATACATCAATCTCCTATTTGTACATAATTTATATACATATGTACATATATTATATACAATTAAATTTCTTCATTGTCAATACTTTTTGATTGAACAAACAGGCAGAGAGCTCACACACTGTTTAAATCCACCGCGGCAACGTCGTTTGTTAATCATACTACGAATTTTCTTGTCGTTACATTTCACACGTTTTTCACATTATGTATCTATTATTTTCACATTATTACAGTAGTATAATTAAGCGCTATACGGGTTGTTTGGCGGTGCGTGCAGAATTTGCTAAAATGTGGGTATGGCGGAAACAAAAAGGATCGGTATTTTCGGGGGGTCGTTCGACCCGGTGCATGTGGGGCATCTGGCGCTCGCGGAACTGGCACGGGAGCAATTAGGGCTGGATACGATATTTTTTGTGCCGGCGAAATGCCCGCCCCATAAGCTGGAGAGAAGGCTGGCCGCGGCAGGTGAGCGCGTAAAAATGTTACAGTTGTGCATCGACACAAAAGACAACGTTTCGCGCTTTGAATTAGAAAGGAATGGGACAACATATACGTGGCAGACACTGAAATATTTTAGGGCACGGTTCCCTGGCGGAAAACTATTCTTTATTGTAGGCGGTGATTCCGTTAACGAGCTTGGCGGGTGGAAACGGCCTGAGCTGATATCGAAGCTCTGTACGGTAGCGGCAGGCATGAGAAGCGGAACAAAATTTACAGTGCCTCGTATATTCGACGGGAAAATAGTTAAACTTTCAGGAAAGATACCTGGTATTTCTTCAACCGGGATTCGGGCCGGGATAGAAGCGGGCAAAAGCATTGAGACGCTTGTCGCAAAGCCTGTAGCTGAATATATCACCAAACATCAACTTTATGAAAACATTGCATGAAACCATCGCTGAATATTTAAGTTCGCATCTGCAACCAGCCAGATACCGGCATACCATCGGGACAGCCAAAGTGGCCGCGATACTTGCCCAAAAGCACGGCGTTGATATTAAAGACGCGGTGCTCGCGGCGCTGCTGCATGACGCCGGCAAAGGTTACAGCAAAGACCAGATGATAACGTACGCAAAAAAGCATCGGGTGGAGGCACCCTGCCGGGAAGAGATAATTAAACATAACCCCTCTTTGCTGCACGGCTATATAAGCGCCCATATCGCGCGCACGAAGTTTAAGGTAACAAAACGTGATGTACTTGACGCGATAGCCCAGCATACGCTCGGCGGGCCGAGTATGACGAAGCTCGCGAAAATACTTTATGTTGCCGATATTACAGCGCCGGACCGCCGCTATGCGAGCGTGAGCAAGTTGCGGCGCCTGGCGATGAGGAATCTGGAACTGGCGATGCGCGAGGCGGAAAAGGTAAAACTTGATTTTTGTATTAAAAAAAACGCCTGGCTGCACCCCACCGCGATCTTAACATGGAATGAAACGGTCTGACATGAAATTAAAAACACCTCACTACATTTTGCTTGCTTTCGCGCTGCTGATAGCATTTGCTATTTATTTCAGTTACACAAGCCCGCTGTCCAGGGCTATCCGCAGGGGCGAGCGCATAAACGCCGTGATCCTCGGCACGGACCTGGTGGATTACGCCAGGCATACGGACACCATGATGTTCGCAAGTTACGATCCGCGGAGCCGCTTCCTGGATATTATCTCCATCCCGCGAGACACACATTTCTCGCCGAAGGGCTACAATCTGCACAAGATAAACGAGATATACGCCTACAACTGGCGCAAAAGCAAGGATGACGCCTACTGCTGCCAGCAGGTACAGGCCGGCATAGAGGAATTGTTCTCCAACAAAGTGGCGGTGCCCTATTATCTGCAAATAGACTATTCCAGTTTCCGCACATTTATAAACATGATCGGCGGGGTTACCATCGACGTGGAAGAGCCGATGCATTACGATGACACCGCCGGCAAACTGCACATACATTTTGAACCCGGCGTGCAGCACCTGGACGGACAAAAAGCGCTGGAATACGTTCGCTTCCGCAGTAAAGCGGGAGACCTTGGCCGCGTGCTGCGTCAGCAGTATTTTTTCAAGGCTATTTTGGACCGCCTTAAAAATCCGGTGGTGCTGGCTTCAATGCCAAAGATCGTTTATACCGTCACGAAAGATATAAAAACAAACCTTAATACCTGGGATATTCTTGTCTGCATGCTGGAGGCGCGGCATTTTTCGCAGAAGAATTTACGCCTGGCCCAGCTGCCCGGCACAACGAACGGTAATTTTTGGGAAATAGATCAGGATAACACGATGGGACTACTTGCGAAAATTTTCCCTGAAAATGGCGCCGCGACGGTGTCACAGGGGCCGCAGATGAAAGTAGAGGTCTGGAACGCTTCCGGCCGGCCCCATGTCGCGGAAAAGGTCGCCTGGCTGCTGCGCAAGCAGGGGTTTGACGTGATGGACTACGGTAACTTCGCGACCCGGCAGAAGAAGACCCTTATTAAGGACCTTACCGGCAACCTGCGGGCCGCGCAGAAGATCAGCGACTGCCTTGCCTGCGGCGAAGTGGTAACGCGCTACGACGCTAAAAGACTGATAGATGTATCGGTGATCCTGGGCGAAGATTGTCCCGCGCTGGAAGACAAATAATCGCATGCGGAGGTATGTATGGATCTTGTATCTTTACTGAAAACCGTTTCGATATTCCGTGGCATAGAACCGTCGCTCCTTTCACAGCTGATGACGTTATTAAAGCGCGTTGAACTGCACGCTGACACCACCATTTTTAAAGAGGGCCAGACCGCCGACGCCTTCTATATTATTGAAGCAGGAGAGATAGAGATAGCCAAACAGCGCGGCCCTGAAAGCGGCAAGGTGCTGGCGGTACTTGAACAGGGTTCGGTATTCGGGGAGATGGCTTTTTTCGCGGACGCCCCCCGTACCGCGACAGCAAGAACTACCAGGGATTCCGTTTTGCTTGCGATACGCGCCCGGAATTTACGGAGTTCATAGCGAGGAACGCATCGGCCGGCCTGCGGATACTTTCGGGGCTTATTCAGGTTTCCATGGACAGGCTTGAATACACCAGCCGTGAGCTTGCGACCGTCTACGAGACCGGCAATATCATAGCCAACAGTTTTACTATCCGCGCGATGACCAGCGCGGTGCTTGATGAATTGAAACTGGCCATACCCGCTGCTACCGACGGCGCTATTTATTTGCACAATGAATTCAACAACGACTTCGACCCAGCGCCGCGGGCCCCGCTGCTGCGCCGATACCGGAAAATGAGCCGGCCATTAAGGAGATACAGGACTGTACTAAGGAACAGTGCCATACCGGTACGATAATGGAATTACCGCCATTCGCGGGAGCGAAGTCCCTGTTGATAGTACCCATTATGAAGAAAGGCTCGATGCTCGGCTTTATAGGGCTTTGGAACAGACAGGTGACCGGCGCCTTCGGGAAGAACCAATTCCTGATTACTTCCGCTGTCGCGGGACAGCTGGCGGAGTCGATCCAGAATTTAAAGAACAGAGAGAACGAAGTTAACCGCGAGAAACTAAACCGCGCGCGCACGGACCTATAGGAATACTAAATGAAACGAAATTTTCTTACGTTGGCAAAATTTGCGGCAAAGATCGCGGATGACAAAAAGGCCGAAGAGGTTGTGGCGCTTAACATCCAAAAGCTCACCTCGGAAGCCAACTACGTAGTTATCGCCTCAGCCGGCAGTTCCACACAGGTAAATGCCATCAGGCAAACCATCATGCAGGAATTCAAAGACACCGAAGGCCTGCTGCCGCTGTATTGTGACGGCAGGGATTCAGTAAGCTGGAGCGTGCTGGACTATGGCGGAGTAGTCATACATATCATGTCCCCGCAATCCCGGGGGTTCTATAACCTTGATAAAATTTACTCGGAAGGCACAAAACTGAAAATATAAGGTCCGTTACTGCTTCGCCAGCCTCAGGGGGTAGCTCATCACTTTTCCATATTTTTCCGAGGTCAGCCATAGAATGCCGTTGTCGATCGCCACGCCGGATATCATACCGGGTTTTTGCGACAGTTCAGGGATCAGGAAAGAGGCTTCCGGCGTCAGTTTGGCATCCATGCGATGGCGGTAGATCCGGTCGGTTTTGCTGTCAACGCTCCAGAGATTCTTTCCGTCGTAGAATAAGCCGCAGGGATTCTTGCCCGGTGTGTCGTAAACCGCATCTATGGACAACGTGGCGTCCAGGCGGTGCTTATAGATCTGACCCCTGGCCGTATCGCAGGAATAGAGCGATTTCCCGTCAGAGGCAAGGCCGGTAATGGACATTTCCGGCACGGTAAAGGTCTCGGCCACAGACAGGTCGTCGTCATTATTATGCCGGTAGACTTTGTTATCCCACGCGTCGGCAGTCCACAGAACCCCGTTGTGCCAGGTGATCGCGGTAAAATGCTTACCAGGATAGAAATAAATGTGTTCCACCTTGAACTTGCTGTCGGCGCTGTGCTTGTAAATGCTTTGGCCGAACCAGTCGCAGACCCAGATATTCTTGCCGTCAAAGGAAATATTTGAAGGGTTCGTATAGGGCGGAATATAGGTGGATGGCCGCGCGGTATAGACCATGGCGCCGATCCCGCCGGTGATATCCTTGAAGTAATATCCGCCCAGCAGGCCGCACGCCAGTGCGCCCGCCATGACAATGGTTCCCAGGTAACTGCGCTTCGACTGAATGCGTTCCCAATATTCGGGTCTGGCGATGCTGTGACGGGCTACGCTCGAAATGATATCGGCGATATCACCGCTCATGAACGGGGGCGCGATGATCTTGATGCTGGCCGAGTTAAGCCTGCGCTCAGCCTCTTTGTCGAACGAGCCGAAAATAAGGATCGGCAGGAAAGGCCAACGGCGGTTGACGGCCAGAGCTTTTTTGTAATAGATACCTGAGACCAGCAGCACCTGCGGCTTGGCTTTTTCTATCATCGCCATCAAGTTACCGGGCGTGGCGATCTTCGTCTCAGAGACCGTAACCGAAAGGATCTTGCGGCACATCGCGGCTTCGTCGTTTACCAGCAGGTCCACAGCCACGAATGAGCGCTGATACGATTCCAGCTTCAGGCTGGTGGCGTGCATTTCCGTCTCACCCTCAAGTTCCTGAATGATACTTTCCAGATAGCTGGTCGTCGCTTTGCTGGGCGGCCTGTCTGAAATAAAATGGGCCAGGCCTTCCAGGGACCCGATGTAATGACGGATCTTTTGCACGAATCCGGTATTTACATTGCGCACCCACAGTTCCACCTTCGCCCGTTCCTCATCGGATTGTTTTATGACCAGGTTCATTTTCTCGCCGAGCGACGTCTTTTCGCCTATCAGGTCGTTTATTTTTTGTTCCAATTCCCTTTTTATTGCGTTGTAGCCTTCTTTCGCCGTGCGCAGCTGATCGCTGGCGGAGGCTAACTGAGACTGCAGGTCCAGGGCGCGTTCCCGGAGGGCGTCCATCTCTTTTTGCATGCCATGCAGTTTCGTTTCGTTAAGCTGTTTTTCCTCGGTCGTTGATGTTTCATATTTAAGTTTATCGGCGTTCTGTTCGTCTTTGAGCTGCGTAATGGCTTCGTTAAGACGGGCTACCTGCTGCAGCAGCGAGTGATTCTCATGTTCGGTTTCGCGCAGTTTCTCTTCCCAGAAAATACGGTTCTTTTCCAGCAGCAGATCGGCCTCTTTTGCCTTAAGGCGTTCTTCCCAGCCCTTAGCCTCGCGCTCGAAACGCTTTTCAAGTTCCGCAAGCGATTCGCTGTACTTTTTTACCTGCTCCTGCTGAGAAGCCATCCTGGCTTCCAGCACGCGCTTTTCTTCCTCGGCGAGCAGCATTTTCTTTTCGTTCAATTTCTTCTCTTCTTCCATCCGGCGTCCCCAAAAATCACCGGTGGAAGCGGGCACCCGTATCTGGTCGACCATGTCACCCTGGTGGGCCAGCTCGGCTTTAAGCCTGCCGATCTCGGCGTCGAGGTCGGAAAAACCCGTGTTAAATTCGTTTTTGTTGTCGTCCATTGAACTGCTCCTTTCTAAGGGATTATCAGTATTTGTCCGGCCTGCAGAGTGCCCTTCTCGATCTTATCTTTATTAGCCTCGTATATATCAACCCAGCGCGCTTTGGCGTGGTAATATTTTTCAGCGAGCGACGGCAGGGAATCCCCGTAGACGACCCTGTGAATGGCGGTATATTTGCCCGGGGCCTGGCCGTTCAGCGTCCGCGGGCGCAGCTCATCATCAACAGGAGACGGCTTTTCTATTGCAGGCTTTGCTTTTGGGATCTTTTGGATCGCGGCCGGCTCCTCGGTATCCTCTTCTGCGGCGTCCGGGACAACAGCCTTTATTTCGGTATTTGCCGGCGCCGTGCTTTGCGCAACGGCGTTTATCGGAGCCGGCACGACAGCGGCGCTGGAAACCGCCGGCGGTTGCACCACAGGTGTTGTCGACGGGGCCACCGCGAACTGTTGCAATTGAAGCATATTGAGCAATTGTAATTTGCCGCTGCCCATATAGGTTTCAGGGGCCGGGGTTACCACGGTCTTTTCAACGGGCACAGGCTTTACTTCCTGACAGACTGGCTTTTGTAGCTCCGCTTGAGCCGGTATTTGCGGTGCCGGAACGGGTACAGGCGTTTTCGGTTCGCAAATGATCTTGCATTGTTCCACCGCAGGTGTTTGATGCGCGCCAAAATGCGTACAGATAGTAAGGTAGTGCGTGCCGGATGTTCCCTCGATGCCGGACAGCGGATATTCAAAAGCGTAGTCAATGGAGAATTGTTTCATATTGAAGCCAAAGCCGGTGCTGACTTTACGGTAATCCCTGTTCCCGGAACCAAAACCCAGCCTGAGAGCCAGAAGATGATCAATAAGAAGTTTTTCTATGCCAATGACCACGCGGTTTTCCAAGCCGCCCTGCTGGTCTTCAAGATCGAATGTAAAATCCTCTTCCCGATACCCGAGGGCAACTATGTCCCGCGCAGTGACCGGCGCCGTTTCTGCCAGACCGAGGTCGGCGCCAAGCAGGTTGTTCCTGGTATACGCGAAAGAGATCTTACCTGTTGCCTGCCAGATAATACCGAGATCAGCGTCCATGGCCGATCTCGACATTCCTCCGGCGAAAACAGGATCGAGGTCCGTGTAGCCGTCATGGCCGTAGGAAACCGTCAACATTTTGGCGGCCGCGCCGGCACGCAGGCCCGAACAGATGGACGCTCCCGCAGCAAGCAGCGCGGTGTTTTCACTGTAGGTACTGTTAAGGGAGAGGGACTGGTAAGCGGCGCCGATACCAAAATGTTTCCCGGCAGGCATACCGAAAAGGATTGAGCTGTCGCTGATCCTGCTTCCGTCAGAAAGTCCCAGATATAACTGCCCGTAGCTGACAGACAGCTGGGTATCAGCCAGGTTCGCCAACGCCGCCGGCTGACCGAGCACCCCGTTCACGTCGTCAGCAAGAGCCGCGTATGCGCCGCCCATGGCGCGCACCCGGGCGCCGGTTAAATATTCGTCAAAGGCGGAACTGCAGGGAGCAGGGAGCAGGCAGCAGGCAGTAGTAACTGCCAACAGGATCAAGCAACACTTTGTTATGCGTTTAGTGTTCATAGATCTCACCTTGCCACCACCACCGTGCCGTTGTAACGTTTTTCGCCTACTTTAAGCTGATAGATATATATTCCCGGGACAACCCTGAGGGCGTTGTCATCGCTGCCGTTCCAAATATACCAGGTATCGGTTTTGGCCGACATTTCCGCGATACGCGCGCCCCGGAGGTCGTAAATCTCGCCGGAGACCGCGTCCGACATGGGGTTTTCAAATGTGATGTTGAACTCATCGTTGATGGCGTCCCCGTTCGGCGTAATTATCGCCGGCCAGTGAGAGAGAACGTGGAATTCAGATGAACGTGATACGGCGCGCAATTCATATTCCCCCGCGGAACTTGCCCTGACGCTGATATCGCCGGAAGCGTTTTCACCGCCAAGGTAGATCCATTCAACGCCGTTATGCCAGAAAATACCCGTGGTGAGTTGCGCCTGCACCGGGGCATGGGCGGCCGGCGACTGGATCGCGGTGTCCGTCTTAAGCGAGATGGTAAGCGGCTTTGAAAACACATATTTTTTCAGCTCGACGCCGCCGGCAGCGACGTGCACGGAATAATGACGCAAAACGTTCCCGAATTCCAGTGCGCCGTCGCGGCTTACCGTGACTGAATAGGACGAGGGGACCACATTTGGCGGGCACGAAAGTATCAGATCGCAATCATTCGTGTAGCTTAAAAGTTCTCCCTGCGCGCCGGCTGAAACAGCGCGGGACCGGGTGCTTTCACCGCCAAGGATATTCCTTGCGCTCACTTGATAATACACGGTCTGGCCGGCGGCTATTTGCTCGGTATACGAGGTCATGCCAGCAGGGATAATAAGAGGCGTTACTGAGGCCAGCACGCCGTTAAGATCGTAGGCGCGGTAAATACAGAAACCATCAAGAGGTGTCAACGCTGAGCCATCGGCGTTCGCACCCGGCGCCTGCCAGGTAAGCGTGATCGTGCGACCATCAGCCGAGGACATGGCGGTAAAATTTGCGGGTGTCTCCGGCGGCTCTGCCTGAGAGATGTACGTCCGCCAGGCGGTTGTCATCGTACGGTTGCCGGCGTTGTCCAGGGCGCTGACTTTCCAGTATACGGTCGTGCCGGGTATAAGGCTTTGGACGGTTGTGTACGAGGTTCCCGGAAGAGAAGCTACCACCGTTTTAAAGGCAAAGACCGGCGAAGTGGAGTACCATAACTCATAGGAAACTCTGTCGCCCGGATCGGTATCCGATGAGGCCTGCCAGGAAAATACAGGGCGTACCCCGCATACCGTGCCGTCAGGTGGGGAGATCAAGACGAATACCGCCGGGGGTGAATCAATGCTGTTAATGGCGATCGGCAGAACGTTCGTTGAGTTACGCACATGCCCCCATACATCGACGGCATCAACTTTCCAGTAATAGCTGGCGTCTTCTATCAGCGCGGGGGTCGTGTAATAATTGTTCGTTATACCGGACACCGACACGGCGCCGGCAAATGCCGCATTCGTTGCGTAGCGGACCGTGTAGGTTACGGCATCGCCTTCCGGATCCGGCGCGGCCTGCCAGTTAAGCGTGGGCGTGCGTGTGGCAATGATGCCCGAAGGAGCGAGCAGCGAGAAGGCCAGCGGCGGCTGGTTCACCGCGAAAAAACTGCGGATCGCCGCTGCGTCCGTCTGGCCGCTCTGCGTGGCAACCGCACGCACGCTCCAGAAATAGGTGGTGTTCGCGGTGAGCGGCGGCGTGACGGTATAGGAGGTGACAGAAATTCCTGCTACGGAAACCGCATTGCTCAGATCGGGAGCAGTCGAATATCTGACGGTATAACCGGCGATAGAATCGCCCGGGTCCGGATCGGTTGTCGCCTGCCAGATAAGCGTAGGAGCAAGATAACTTATCTGGGCCTGATCAGCCGGTGAAACAAGCGAGAACGGCAGCGGCGGCTCGGGGTTGGCATTTATAGCCAACGGCCAGGTCTGGTTCGACATACGCTGCGCGCCGAAACTGTCTACGGACATCACACGCCACAGATATTGTGCATTTTCCGTAAGATTAACGGCCGGCGTAAAAGAAGCGACATGCAACCCGGCTGAGGAAACCGCCGCGGAGAAATCAGTCGTCGTGTATTGCACTGTATAGGAGAAGGCGTCGCCCTCGGGGTCAGTGGCGGCCTGCCAGGAAAATGCAGGTTTAAGTGTCGCGACCGTTCCTGAAGCGCTGAGCAGATCGAACGGCGTTGGTGGCGCATTAACCGCATGCACGGAAAATGACCATTCTGTGCTTTGATACTGGCCGCCGGCCCCGTCATCAGACTGCACCTGCCACCAGTAAACAACACCGTCCTGCAGCGGCGGCAGAACATACCAGGTAGTGCCAATGCCTGAGATGACGTGATAATCCATGCTCAACGTAATATCGGTGGAAGAATATATGACGTTATAAACGACCGCTGAGCCGGGATCCGGGTCGGCCGAAGGGCTCCAGGAAATAGTTGGCGTGGAAAGCCGCACGATCGACGCGTTTGGCGGTCCGGCAGGCGCGAATATGCCGGGCCCCGTATGTATGGCATTGACCCAAAAGGTGCCGGTGGAAGATGACATCGTTGAAACACCGGAGCCGGAGACCGCGTATACCCGCCAGAAATAGTGCGCATTCTCGATCAAGGCCGACGGCACCGCGTAGGGAGATCCCGCCAGGGCCGCGACCGTGGTGGTGCACACAATATTGAAGGTAGGGCTGGTGCTGTACTGGACGGTATACGAGACAATGCCTTCCGGCATGGGATCGGCGCAGGTAGAGGCCGACCATTGCAGGGACGGCGTATTGTTGTTGATGATATCCAGGTTCGCCGGCAATAGCAGGTTGAAGGGAGTTGGCGCGTCTTTTTTCGCATTGACCATGAACCAGCGGTCCGTCTGATCAAGGAAACCGGCAGATTGAAGCCCCTCGCTGTCGTGCGGTCGCACACGCCAGTAATACGTGGTATTTTCAGCAAGCGGATATGTGGTATAAGAAGGTATGGAAACATCTTCGGATGAATGGAAACCAAATGAAACATCTGTTGATAATTCAACGGTATAGGTAACTATGGAATCACCCCAGACGCTGTCGTCGGAACCCGGCGTTACCGTATCGCTGTGCCACGTCAACGTGGGGGTTGAAGTATAGACCTCAGAACGGGCAGCCGGGAAATCGTATGATTGAAGGGTGTAGGGTACCGTATTGAAGGGAGTATTAAAGGGTTCAGGGCTCGACGTATCAAGCGCCGACCAGGAAATATTATCGGTGGAAGACTTGATGGCGAAGAAATAGGTGCGGCCGTTCGTAAGCCCGGTCACCGAAAACGAGACAGGGCTGCCGGCTGAAACACCCTGCGTTGTGAAAACAATATTATAGGGGTAGACCGGAGAAGAGGGGCAGTTATTCCAGTCCGCGGCCGTTATAATGGGGGTCGTGGTCGAGCAGCGCAGATCGTAATACGCAGGCGTGGTGGAAGCCGCCGCATCGTACGGCGTGCTCCAGGTCAGGGTAATATGGCGATAGCCTGCCGACGAAGCGGCAAGGTCGCCGACGGGAGCGGGCGCAGCCCACGCAACGACAAAGCCGGCCAGCAACAAGATAAGGGCAATGAATAAATAGTTACTCGATCGACCCATACTTCCCCTTTAATTATGTCTTAACGCTCTTTGTTGGACAGCCAGGATATGATCTTCTCACCCAGGACCGGCTCGCTATGGCGGCGATGGCGTTCTTCTTTGTTGCCGCGGGTGATTATTTCCATCCGGTATTGGATAAAATTCTGTGAGATGCGCTCACACTCTGATTCGGCGCGGTTAAGCCGCTCAAGCAGGCCGGAAAATGACTTCTCGCGTTCCACGGCTGCGGCGCGGGCATCGCACGCGGCTGCATCGGCGGCCGCGACACGCTGCCGTAACGCCTCATTTTCGGCACGTGCAAAGAACAATTCTTCGGCAAGGCTTTCGGCACGTTCTTTTTCACCGGCGATCGTTTTCGCCGCCTTTTCCGCCGCCTGGACGGAAAGGTTTTCTTCCTGAACGCGGCTCCGGCACAGTTCTTCCAGAGCACGCCTGTTATTCTCGTTGTCCAGCGTTTGCAGGCGTATGGCGTTTTCCAGCTCACTCGCGCGGGTGTCCGCGTACCGGGACGCTTCCCGCTCACGCCTGGCTTCCACCAGTTCAGCCTTGAGCGCGCCCACCTCCTCGCGCAGCAATGCGAATTCATTGTTGCGGAAAGCATCGCTGCTGCCGGCACCGCGCGCCGTGCATTCCAGAGCGCTGAAAGACGCTTCCCATTTTTCTCTAAGCTTATGCAGTTCGTTATTCATGGTCTTTCTTCTTCATGTTATCTCCGCCGATCTCTATGACGGGTTCGTTCAAATTATCCCAGATACGGCCTATCAGCGGTTTACGCTGCTTTGCTGGCGCCGGCTGCTGGATCTGCGGCTGGGGAACATGCGGCTCAAGTATAACGGTGTCTTCCGGGCCGAATTTAGCCGTTTTCGCGGCGGCATCGTTAGAAGAATACTGTGCCTGCTTCCTGTTTTGAATGGTCAGGGTGTCAAGATTTTCCTGAAGGGTCATGACTTCCTTATTTTTCCCCTGCAGGGTATCATTCGCCTGTTTTAATTGAAAGGCTAGCCCCTCTGCTCTCTGGCGCAGCGAAGAACACTCATCGTCTATATGCTTGGTATTGCGCGCTATTACATCGCGCTCCATTTCATGTTTTCTTGTTTCTTCTGCAAGCAATGCCTTGTATTCTTCCCGCACCCTCTCAACATTCTTGTCCAGGGCGGTTTTCTGTTCCTGCTCGCGTAATGCTTCGTCTTTTAAAGCCTGCTGGAGTTCGTGCAGCCGGGCCTCTTTTTCCTGCAGCTGGCGTTCCAGCTGCGAGTGGTCGCGGGTCATGGTTTCCTGCACGTGCAGCAGGTCGGTACGCATGGTGTCCCTCAGGGTCTGTATCTGGTTCATGAAGGCGCGTTCGCCGTCCTGCTTTTCCCTCTGCACCCCTTCCAGATGCCGGCGGTATTCTTCATTGATCTGGTGGCGCACAGAGTCTTCGAACGCCAGCCTGTTCGCCTTAATTTGGGCCAGATCTTCTTCCTTGGCTCTCAGCTGCCGCTCGTATAATTCCTTTACCTCGTTCATGCGATGCTGACTGGCGTTCACTTCGGCGAGCATTTTTTCGCCTTCGCGCCGCAGGGTATCGTTATCGGCTTTCAGGCCGGCCAGAAGCTCTTTTGCCGCGTTCTTTTCCGCGCTCAACGCCGCCTCGCGCTGCATCGCGTTCTGTTCCTGTGACAGCAGCAGATGCTGGTGCTGACGCTGAGAATCGCTGAGGACCTGCTCGGCCTTCTTAGCTTTTTCCCGGGCGTTGGTTATATCAATAAGCAGAGCGGCTTCGCGCTGTTTTGCGCCCAGCTGCAATTCCTGCTCATGCAGGGCGTTTTCCTGTTTGGCGGCATTGACCGCATGCTGGGCGGCCGCTACCGCGCTGTTAAGGCGTTCGATCTCTTTTTCACGGGAGGCAAGCTGCAGCTGAGCGGCCGCTGAAGCTTCCTGCAATGAACGTTCCGCCCGTGAGACGGCTTCTTCGTATTTTCTGCGCTCAGCCTCAAACGCCTGCGCCTGCTGGGTAAGCTGGCGGTCGCGCTCCGCTATGCGCGATTCTATCGCGGCGCGTTCAGCGGCATACGCGTTCTCTTTCTGGTTAAGAGACATCTTGAGCTCGTTCTCTCTTGAAACAAGTTCCCTCACGTGTTCCAGCTGCTCGGAAACTTTTTCCTCTTCTTTCGCCAGGGCGTTCGATAAGGCGCGTTCTTTTTCGGCGGAACCGGCGAGGAAACGGTCTTTCTCAACCAGCGTCGCCTCAAGGGCCGCGCAGCGGTTGTTCAGTTCGGCATCACGCTGGGCGAAGGCGATCTTCATGTCGTTCTCGCGGCGTTCGGCCTGGGTCTGCACCGTCACCAGCATCGCCTCGCGCTGCTGCATCGTCTCGCGCAGGGTGTTGATCTCACCTTCTTTCGAAAGGAGTTGAGCGCGCAGTTCGTCTTCCTTGCGGTCGCCTTCCTTTATCCGGCCGTCCCGTTCGGTTATCGCGCCGCGCAACGCGGCCGCTTCATTTTCAACCGCGGCAAGGCTTGCGCGGACAGCGGACAATTCATTGACATGTTCGTTGATAGTATCAGCAAGGCCCTTCTCCCTGTCGCCGGCCCTGGCGAGGCGCATATCGCGATCGCTTAAGGCCGCGTTTGCCTGGGATAATGCCACGTCAAGACGGTCATTCGCCACGGTAAGCTCGCGCTGCATACTTTCGTTTTTAACCAGTTCCATACGAAGAGCCGCTATTGTTTCACGCATGCCGGCAAGTTCAAGTTCTTTGGCGCTGATGACCGTATCTTTCTGGGATAAGCCGTTCCGGTAAAGATTTTCATTTTCAACGATCTGAGCTTTTTGGCGCTCCGCTTCCTCGTGTTCTCTCTCCACCGCTTTTTCAAGATCATGGCGCACGGCGGCCGCAGAAGCCAGTTCTACTTTCAGCGTCTGCTCCCGTTCCTGCACGGAGCGCAGCTGCGATGCCGCCTGCTCCAGGCGTGAGCTGAACTCCGATTGGCGCTCAGAAGCTTCAGCGTCTTTTCTCGCGATCACTTCTTTAAGCCCGGCAACTTCCGACTGCGCCGCTGCTATGCGGGTTTCAAAAACCTGCATGTTCTGCCGGGCGACAGCCAGCTCAAGGCGCAGCGCCTGTTCGCGTTCGGTCGCCTGACGCACTTCGGAAGCAGCCTGCTCAAGGCGGGCGGTGAACTGTGCCTGTGCGGAAGCCGCGTCAACTTCTTTTTCTTCTATGATCTCCTTGAGCCTGGCAGCCTCTGATTGTGCAAGCGCCATACGCTGTTCGGCGGACTGTGTATTTTGTCTGGCAACGGCAACTTCCACCTGCATAGCCGCCAGTTTTTCCGCCGCGCTCTTTATATCGCCGTCCCTGGCGCGCAGCTGCTCGGTATGACGTTCTTTCAGGTTCTCAATTTCACCGACGCGCGCTCTGACCTGTTCTTCAATATGGACTATCTGACCTTTAAGTTCCGTTTCCTTGCGTTCCAGTTCGTAACGCAGTTCGGCTTCGCGCGTTTTTATGCGAGCCTCGTATTGCGCCGCCGTTGAGGCGACTTCCTGTTCTTTCTTTTCCAACTGGTTACGGATCTCGCTTTCCCTGCCTTCGTTAGCGCGACGCAGCAGGTTCATCTCTTCTTCTTTGGCGCGCAGGACGCTGGAATATTGCTGCGCGTCCTTGCCCATCTGATCTTTGAACAATACCAGTTCCTTAAGCAGCTTTTCCTGCTCCGATTTTGAGCGGGTCTGGTAGAGGGCGAACTGCGTTTTGAACAGGTAGAACTCTTTATCCTTATTTTCCAGCAGCGAATGCAGGTTCTCTTTTTCAGCGCGGAATTTTTCCAGCAGCTGGCGCATCTGGTCCTGTTTGTCTTTAGCTTCGCGCACCTGGGTCACCAGCATCGCCTGCTGGGCCTTCAGGCCCATGAACTCCTTATCGCGGCCCTCAAGTTTTTCCAGAAGCGAGCTGCGCTCTTCCTGGCGTACATCGCGTACATCGATCAGCTCACGCTGCAGGGACTCGCGTTCCCGGGTAAGTTCGGTTACCCGTTTCTCGGAAGCTGCGCGCTCTTCGCCTACCGCGCTCTCTTTTTCACGGTGCAGACGTATCACCTCTTCGTCTTTCGCTTTGATGGCCTGCGACCAGGCGAGTTTTTCCTCATGCCAGCGGCGTTCCAGCTCCTTCATGCGCAGCTCGAACTGGTATTCCACTTCTTTTTCCTGCGAATCTTTCTGGCCGATCTGCGTTTTAAGGGTCTCCACCCAGGTCTGGCGCTCGGCGGCAAGGCGCGCCTCCATCTCTTTATTGTACGCTTCGGCCTTCGCCAGCGATTCCTGCAATTCCTGATCGCGTTTTTCCCGGCGGACACGTTCCTGAATATCCTTGATCGATTCTTCAACTTTGGCCGACATCGCTTCTTCTTCTTTGCGCGCACGGTCTGCAGCAGCAGCTTCTCGCGTTCGGACTGCAGTTGTTTTTGCAGTTCGTTTATCTGGCCTTCCAGCGCGTTGCGGGCATCGTCAACCTCAGAATAGCCGGTGGACGGCTGGGCCGGCGTTACGTTTCGCTGGGTTTGGGTGTTCACAGGAGGACGAGCCGCCTGCCCGGGCATAGGGCGCGGCGCCGCCGCCGGATTTATCGCGGGCTTACCCGGCAACGCCGGTTTCACCGCGGGCGGGTTGGCACCGGCCCCCGGCATAGGCGGCTTCGGCGGGGTTGGTCCGCTCCCGGCTGGTCTTGCGGGCGGTAACGGTGGAACTTTTGGTAACTTTTCGTCGGCCATGACATCCTCCCTGAAGGGTTAGTTAATTATTAGAATCTGATATATGTGAACGTGCCGCTTGTTTGAGTTGTAGTATCCATTCCTTGAGAGACTCATTGCTGCCGTCGAGCTCGAAGGCCCGTTCGGCGAACTGCACCGCCTCGGCAAGTTTTCCCTGTTCGAAGCTGCACAGCGCCATATATTGCAGGGCGCCGGGGAAACGCGGATGCTGGCTCACCAGGGCTTCCAGCCGTTCAAGGGCGGCGCCAAAGTTCTGTTGAGAGTACAGCTCCATCGCCTCGTCAAAAATATGCACATGGGAGCGCTGTTCCTGTTTGCCCGCCGACAAAGCCCGCAACTCAGCTTCTATCTGCTGCTTGAATTCCGCGGCTTTCGTATGCAATTTGCTTAAGGTGTTCTGACTGAATTCACGCTCGCGCACCAGCTCCTCTTCCTTGCCGGCCATCTGCGCCATAATATTCTGTAATTGTTTCTGTTTCAGTCCCAGCAGCTTTTCGAATTTACCGGTTTCTTCCTTCAGCGACTTTTCCATGTCCGACAGATCGGAGCCGAACTGCTCGAAGACACCGGTCAGCGAAGCTTCTTTCGCCGACTGCTCGCGCTGCCATACGGTTTCTTTCTCGGCCAGCTGGGCACGAAGCTCTGCCAGCTGCTGGCTGCGCTTGGTCACCCACTCCTTCTTGCCGAGCACCGCGTCGCTGTATCTGGCGTACATACCCTTCACTTCGTTCTCCAGTTCGTTGATTATCTTGCGCAGTTCATCCTGGCGCCGTGTGATCTCGGCCTGGCGGCGGTCTTCGCGCATGCCAAGACGCACCTTGAAGGTATTTATCTCTTCCTCGATCAGGTGGATCTTACCCGTCCAGGAATCTTTTTCTTCGATGTAACGGCGGCTCACGGTCTCCAGCTGCCCTTCCAGCCGGCGCAGCGCCTTGAACCAGTCGCGTTCAAGTTTGTGGCGACTCGCCTGGATGCCGGCATCTTTCAGGGCGCTTTCCAGCTTCAGTTTTTCAATATCCTTGTCCAGCTCCCGGCTTTCCTTTTCATATTGCGCGGTCTCGTCCTTGATCTTCTTTTCCCACGATGAAACTTCCTGCATCAGGGAATCGCGCTGGCCGCTCAGCATCGTCTCGGTCTCACGCCACTGCGCGGCGGATGATTCCTCCGCCAGCCGTGCCGATTCTTTGTCGGAGTTAAGCTGTTTTTCACGTTCGGCCAGTTTGGCCGCTGAATCGTACTGCAGCGAAGAGATCTGCTCCGTAACGTGTTTTACTTTCTCTTCCAGGGAGAATTTTTCCTTCTCCCAGTCCGCCATGCGTTTTTCTTCTTCGGTCTTGGTGCGCAGTTCCCAGAACTCGAGGTTGGACTTCAACGCGGTATGTTCTTTGTCCTTGCGTGCCATGCTCTCGCGCCAATTCTGCTGCAGTGTCGCAAGCGTCGCTTCATGGGCGGTTATTTGTTCTACCAGCGCTTTTTTAGATTCGTCCCAGGCGCCGCGTTTAGCTTCGATGTCGGCTTCAAGGGCCTTAAGCCGTGTCTCCGCCTGCGCCATATATTGATGTATCTCGTTCTCTTTCTGGGCCAGACGGCTGGAAGAGATCTGTTCCTCGTTCTTCAGGCGGACTTCAAGGCTTTCCTGCTCCCTGGTCAGCACGACGCGCTCGGCTTCCAACTCCATTTCCTTCTTCTGCCATGCCTCTTCCCACAGGCGTTCTTTGGCGGCCAGGTCCAGCTGCAGGGCGGAGATCTCTTTTTCCTTTTTCCCTATCTGATCGCGTGAAGTGAAGGTCACATCTTTCAATTTTTCTTCCAGCTCGGCCTTCTGTTTTTCCAGACGGTATTTTTCATCCACGAAGACGCGGCCTTCGCGGTTCTGTTCGTCGTTGAGCGCCTTCTCTTTTTCTTCCGTTTGTTTCTTTACCGCCGTTATTTTCGCTTCCAGCACGGACAGTTCTGTCTTATGGCGCGCCACCATCTGGTCCAGCTGCGTCCGGACGGTCTCTATGCGGCTTTCGGCCCGACGCTGATAATTCTCAAGCGATTTTTCCGCCTGAAGGGTTTGTTTCTGATAATATTGCGCGCGTTCATTGACCTGTTTTTCAAGAGAAACCAGTTCTTCCTGGCGCGTGGCCAGTATTTCCGGGTATTCCGTCTCAACCCGCGAGACTTCTTCATACAGTTTGTCTATGTCGGCGCGCATGCTTTCCATCTGCATACGGGCTTCTTCGCGCTCCGCATCCTTCTTTTGCTGTAATAATTGCACATGCCCGTTCACTTCTTTTTCGAGAGCTGAGAATTCTTCTTCCTTCAACAACATTTCGCGGGCAAACGCAGCTTCCAGCTCCGTGCGTTCGTTTTGAAGCGCGCGGAGTTTTCCTTCACTGTCACGTTGTACACCGTTTATTGATTCCGTGACGACGTTCTTTCTGCCCAGGAATTCTTTTTCGATAGCGTCATGCTGCGCCCGAAGCGCGCTAATGCGCCCGTCGATGGCTTTCAGTTTCGTCTGTGACTGCGCGCGCAGGGAATCCAGCTGTGAGCGCAGCTGCTCCTTGCGGTCCGCCATGGGTTTCAATTCCGACTCGGAGTTCTGCCTGATGACCTCTATATCCGCCGCCATCTCCTGCTCACGCGCCGCGCCCTGGCGCCGCAGCAGTTCCAGCTGGGCGACCTGGGAACGTATATCGGTGTCATTGCGTTTCTTAAGCGCTTCCAGTTCGCCGCTCAGCTGCGCCAGCTGGCTGTCGCCGCGGGCCTTAAGGTCCGCGAACTCTTTTTCGCGCTGTGCTGTTTCTTTTGCGATCCTTTCTTCGGCAGCGTGCAGACGGGTCTCTTCGCCGGCAAGTTCCGAGGTCTTTTCCTCTATTTCAGCTTGCAAGGTCGTATGCATCAGGTCGTATTCGTTTTCCAGTTTTTTAATACTCTCTTCAAGTTCCAGTTTGGCAGACAAATATTTTTCAGACAACTTGGCTTTCTCAGCCTCTATCCGCTCATGTTCCTGCGACATCTGTCCGGAGATCAGACGTCCTTCTTCTTCGAGAGCCTCAAGCCTTGACTGCGCCTCTTTTCCCTGCGCGTCCATATGCGCCTTTATTTCGGCAACACGGCCCGCGAGAGAATTTTCCGAATCCTTGATCTTCTCTATTTGAATATTCAGGCGCTGGCGCAGATTCTCTTCGCGGCGTTGAAATTGATCCTGTAACGATTTTTTCTGGGTCTCGCGGTGCGATATCTCTATCTGGGCGGCGCGCTGCAATTCCCCTACTTTTCCTTCAATATCGTGCACCTGTCGCAGCAGCGGCTGCTGCTCTTTGCGCAACTGTTCTTCCAGTATATTCAGTTCCTGGTGCACCAGCGCTTCTCTGGCGTTATATTCGGCGCGCGCGACAGAGAGCTGCTTGTCCTTTTCCTGAATCAATGTATTCCATTTCTGTTTTTCCTGGGCCAGCTGGGCTTCCAGGGCAAGCACTTCTCTTTCATAACTGTCTTTTTGCGCCCGCAGCTCTTTGATGTGAGCTTCGCCTTCCCGGGTCATCGCATCGTGCGTATTTTGCCACTGCTGCTGGCAGGTTTCTATCTCCGCGTCTTTTTCCGCAACGCTTTTTTGCAGAGTAACGCGTTCTTCTTCAAGTTTTTCCTGCAAGCTTGCGAGCGTGGCTGAGAGCGCTGATTTTTCTTCCTCAGCGCGGCGCTGCCGGAGTGCCCGGTCGTCCTGGATATCTTTCAGCTTAAGCTCGGCCTGGATCTTGAGGTTCTTCAGCTCTTCATCTTTATCGTTTATACGCTTTTGCCAGACCTGTTTTTCATCTTCCAGTTTTTGTTTCGCCTCGCGGATCCGGCGGGAGGCGGTGGATTCGGCGTCTTTAAGGTCCTGATATTTTTTCTGGCGTTCGGTTTTTTCCTGACTGTCGCGCAGCATCAGCTCCACGCGCAGTTTTTTAAACTCCTCATCGCGTTCTCCCAGCAGCTGCTGCCAGCGCGCGTTCTCTCCGTTCAGGGATTCTTCGGCGGCCTTGATGCGTTCTTCCATGCGGGTCTTGAGAAGGCGGATATCGTTCTCTTTGCGCTCGGTCTCTATCGCAAGGGTGGAAAGTTTTTGCTCCAGCGTTGTTTTGATGGCTGAAAGCTCTTCTTCTTTTTTCGCGAGCACGCGGGTCCAGTCGGTGCGCTGGGTATCCAGGCGCTCCTCCAGCTCCTTTATCTGCGTATGCCAGTTTTCTTCCGACTCCTTCCTGGTCAACGTGTTCTTTTCTTCGTCGGTTTTCATCTGTTCTTCGTGCAACGCGATCTGTGTTTTAAGGTTTACGATCTCTTCTTCTTTCAGCCGTATCTGGCCGAGCCACTTATTTTGTTCTTCCAGCATGGAGCGCTGCAGGCTTTTGAATTTTTGTTCCAGCGCGTCTTTTTCAACTTTAAGAGCGCGCAGGGATTGTTCAGACTCTATTTTCTTCTGGGTCTCTTCAAAGGCCGAGCGGTGCCTGGCATCTTCAATATCCTTATCCTTCAACGAAAGGCGCTCCGTCCATTTTGCGGTCTCAGCTTCCAGCGCCGCGTCGATAGACTTAAGATCGTTGTCGATGCTCTGCTGCATAAGGACAAGCTCCGCTTCATGGCGCTCGCGTTCAAGAGCGATACGATTTACCAGCATATCCAGCTTCGCGTTGCAGGAAACCTGCTCTTCGGCCTTTTCCTTGACTTTATGCGACCAGGCTTCGCGCTCCTGAGCGATCTTTTGCTCCATAAGGTTCAACTGTTCACGCGCGCGGGCCCTGGCCTCGGCCATAGCCTGGCTGTCGGAAATCACCGGAACGGGCGGCTGCGCGGTTGGCGGCTGGGGCTCTGCCATCCGTGGCGTCTCCACCTGGGGGTTGGTCCCTTCAGCCGGTTTTTTGTTTTTAAAGATGTCCATTTTTTGGTCTCCCAAAGTAACTTTTATGCGAGTTTATTGGCGCTCTGCGAAGCAAGCCAGTTTTTTAGTTCTTCGTTGGTCGGGTCCAGCTCAACCACTTTTTCGTACGCTGCTACCGCTTCGGCGGTACGCCCAAGCGCGTAATATGCAGCGCCCAGATATTGAAAGCCCGCCGGCTGTGTAGGATCCAGCTGTGTGCAGTATTCAAGGTAAGGCAAGGCCGCGTCGTACTCCCCCGCTTCATAAGAACCCACGCCTGCCTGATAATATTCGTTGTAGCTGGTGTTATCGTTGCTACCGGCCTCCAGGCCTTCCAGCACGCCGGACTTCGGCTTTTCGCGCAGGAATATTTTGTTCTCCGCCTCCAGCTTCTTTACCACATCCATCAGCTGTTTGCGGCCTTCCTCAACCTCGGCATCGGTAAGGGGCCTGCCGTACTCCATTTCTTCTTTTAAAATGGCGGAAGCGTTCGTCGACATATTGGCAAGGAATTTGTTCATGATCTCGGGCTCGGCGTTGCGCAGTGCTTTCGCCATATCCTGGGTCTTAAGCTCGCGGATTATCACCTGCATCGCCTGGTCCGGGAAATTGGGTATATCGTCGAACATCAGCACGAATTTCCGCACCATTTCATACAGGTCCGGTTTTTCATTCTTAAGGTATTCGAATATATTGGACTGCGTGATCGGGTCTACTTTATCAAGCACGTTAAGCAGGTGATACAATCCGCCGATAAGGAACTCTATCTTTTCCTTTATGTAGTTATCCACTTTCTGAACATCATCCATGTCCAGCGAGCGGATCGTCGCCATTTCGGTGGCCACCTTCGCCTGCAGTTCCGGTGTCAGGGCGTTCAGCAGTTCCTTAACGTACTCGGGCTTCAGGTAGCTGACCACCAGCGATATCGTTTCAGGCGGCTCGCGCTTTACCAGATAGACAAGCCTTTTCAGATTGTCATCGTTTATATATTCAAAAGGTATATATTTCTTACCGTCGCCTTCGCCGAGAATGCCTTCTCCCACGCCACCGCCGCCTGCGCCACCGGCTCCTTCCTCATCGCCCTTATCACCTTCAAATTTTGAGTCGACGGTAACTTCTGTTCCGCCGTGTTCAGCAAGCGTACGCACATAATTGCGGAAAAAACTGGCCAACGGCCCGAACAGAAAGAACAATACCAGCAGCGCTATGATAAGAGGAATCAGTATCAGCGGCTTCATCATTTCTTCGAAGAATCCGCTGGTGAATTTTGTTTTCTTGAACTCTATCTTGTCGCCGCGCTTCGGGTCCAGCTTAAGGAAATTTATAATAGCTTCTTTAACGGTATCCAGTTTCTCCTGGACTATTTTTTCATCGTAAAGCACCGTTACCTGCAGCTTCTTTATGACCGTTTTTGATTCTGTTTTCGTTTCTTCCGCGGCTCCCGTCTCTTCTTTCGATTCGCCCGGCTGGGATTCGTTCGCGACAGACTTCGGGTTCGGCACGCCGGGCAGCAGATATTCCACTTCACCGAGGCGCTTCTTGCGCTCGGTTTTTTTCTCTTTCGCGCCCTGGTTCGTAACTTTGGTCTCTATGCCCAGCTCCACGTCAACGATCACCACGGCGTTGCCGGGCCCCAGTATCTTGTCTACCACGTTCTGCTGAAGATAGTCCGACTTGTCTTTCTCAAATTTTGATTCCTGTTCAAGCAATGAAATCTCGGCGGTCTTACCCCCGCCGCTGTTGTCGGTGGATGCGGCAAAGGCCGGCATCAGCACCAGCAGACAGAAGAACAGCGCCCGCGCGACCAATTTCATAATGAGCTCCTGTTGAATATGGTATAAGGCAATGAAAAGCCGGCTCCCTGTTTTTTCACAGAGTGTCGGGCTTTTCAGCGTGTTTTGTTTAAAAACTTTTGTAAGCTGTTGCATCTTTTTAAACCAGATCCTTTTAGATACTCTTATATTTTACTTCAACTGATTAAGGAACTCAGGTACCACCTTGTTCGACGGATCTATCTCAAGCACTTTCATCCATACCTGCTTCGCCTTTTCCGGCTGGTCCATCATGAAGAAGGCAGAACCCATCATTTCAAGTGCGGTCACGTTTTCCGGCTCCAGGTTCATTATATCCTGGCACTTGATCAGCGCCTGATCATATTTACCTTCAATAATAGCCTGGCGCGCATCATAAATTTTCTGATCCAGCATGGTAAAGCCGGCCGCCTCTTCCTTATATACCGGTGTGATACTGATACCCATTTCTTTTTCCATAGCGTTCAACAGGTGCAGCACTTTCAGGTTCGCGGGGTTCTTGTAATAGGCGTAGCGCAAGGCGTTTATGGCGCCCTTGTCATCGTTCTCGGTGAAGGCGGCCACACCCTTGCGGATAGCCGTCTCTTCCTCGTTCTCAGCTTTGGCGGACGGTATAAAGCCTATGACCATCTGCAGACGTTTAGACATTTTCTGGACGTCCTTGTTGGACGGGTCTATGTCAAGAGCCGCTTCCATGCGATTCAGCGCAAGAAGGAAATTACCCTTGGTGTATGCTTCCATGCCTTCCTGAATGTAGCGGCGAACCAGGGCTTCCTTGTTCTGGTTCACGGAGAGGCCGAAGCGCCAGGAACCGCTCACCCGCTGCGACATACCCAGATCCGTCAGCCCGAAAGAATAGTCAAATCCGTAATCGCGGTATCTCAGACCGAATCCGGCCGTTGTTTCGCTGATGCCCTGCTGGCCTTTAAAGCCCACGCGCAATGCTGCGAAATTCAGCAGCCAGTATTCGGTGCCCAGGTGCCACTCCATGTCCGAGCTCATGCCTTTGTTCATATCGGCCGCAAGCAGCAGCTTGTTCTTCAGGAACGGCTGCGAAATGCCTGCGCGAAGTATCATCGGCAGTTTGTCTTCCGTGTCGCCGAAAGCGCTGCTCATGATGTTGTTTATGCCGAAGGCCATCTTCATGTCCGGCAGCGCCGAAGTTACGCCGGTCACCAGCGATGTTACGTCGAAGGTAGCGAATCCGTTCGTTGAGGTATCCAGCGTGTGGGTTATATACTTGAACGAACCGCCGATCGCAATGCCGTCGCGGATATTCTTGCCGTACGCCAGGGTAAGGGCGGTCTGGGAATCATCAAATGTTCCCATGCTTTGAATGTCGACGATGTCGGTCTTTGTGGAATCAAACGTGATGTTAACTTTTTCAAATCCCGTGGAATATAAACGGGTCAGGTTTATACCGAAAACGCCCAGGTTCGGCGTCGGATGTACGTAAGAAATAAAATCGTAGGTCGTATCGGCGAACAACGTTACGTGCAGCGCCATAAGCTCCTTGCGGTCCAGCTGCGGCAGCCCGGCGGGGTTCCAGTATGTTGCCGATGCGTCATTAGCTACAGCGAAGAAGGCCGCGCCCATCCCCAGAGAACGGGCTCCGGCGCCCCAGGCAAGGAACTGGCCAGCCTGGCCGCCGGTGTTGTCGGCATACACCAGTCCAGAGTCCGAAATCAGAAGTCCGAAGAGAACAACGCAAACCACCACAAGCGCTTTGGCGCAGCAGGCCAGAGACTTGAAGATCGCTATGAGATTGGTGGTTGCCAGTTTCTTTTTCATTTTTTTGTCACTAATGCAAAACGCCGACCTTTCGTATTACCTGGGATGTACCGGCCTCACTATTGGCCACGACCAGCACCAGATATCCGCCTTTTGCCACTTTCTCCTTGTCATCGTTCGTCCCATCCCAGACAATGCTGGTGGTGCCGGCATCCTCGCTCATCGAAGGGAACTGCCGCACCATGTTACCCAGCAGATCGTAGATGGAAATGCTTACCTGCGATTCCTGCGCCAGCGAGAGCAGGATGGTGGTCCTCTCGCAGCGGCTGTCGAACGGGTTCGGGTAATTGGTGACGCTGACAACAAGCGGCTGCGTGAGCTGGGCCGTGAAACGGGGGGCGCCCCAGCTGTTCAGCAGCAGGCCGATCGTCAACAGCATCATTTTCATCGCGAACCGTGTTTTCATTTTCTTCTCCGCCTTTCAAACAAAAAACCGAACAGCCATGTGTGGGTCTGGCAGTCCGGTTACCTAAGTTCGTTAATTCGCGCGCGAGTAGCTTATTATATAAGCTATGCGTGCTCTTAACTGTTTCTAAAAATCGTCTGGGCTCCCCTATTCTTCGGGGGAAACGATTCTCAGCTCTTCGGTAACCCGGCCGTCTTAACGATGCTCCGGACTCCGGACTTCGGACTTCGGACTGTCGTTTTAGACCCGTATTCCACCCGCCTTTCGGGTAGAACCCTCGCATCATGCGAGGCGGCTTTGCGTCCCCGGCTTTCACCGGGTTTGCCTTTGTCGGAACTTCGTTTGAAAGAGCAATTGCTTCATGTTCCACCAAAAAACAAAGACTACCATCGCTCATCACATCTGAGCCACAGTAGCCTGAGATAGGGGTCTTTATGCGACCTGAGACACCAAAATGAAAAACAGCTACAGAACAACATCTGCTTCGGTAACCCGGCTGGCGTAGATAGCCCCTATCTTAAGCCCCGTGGTTTTGCGCCCCAGACTTTCATCTGGTTTGCCTTTATCGTCAATGCGAAGGATCAATCTGGACTCCCTCACTAATACTATTGCAGAAAACCCTGATTTCGTCAATGGCTATTTTGGCTCTGCCATGAAAACAAATTCACTCACTAAATCATAGCAGAATTCATTTTTTTTTCAAGTTCTTCAGTTTGAAATCGTTTCTTTAGTATTTGATGATATAAGCAATAGCTATGTTCTGTGGACGAGTTTCCTTAGATGTACGAGGGGTCCCATTCATACCATCGGATATAGGGACACCTGTATTGCCATCTCCTAAAGGACATGCAGTAGGAGTGAAGGGCAAATAAACATTGCTTACTGACACCACTTGAGCTTGGACTGAGTGCTTATGTCCTTGAAGTGTATCAGTTTCCGTAGAACCTATTACACGGTTAGCTTCAGAATCATATCCTCGTCCGTCATCCACTCCGCGGAGAAACATTCCCCGCATATCAGGCAAATTAAATGTAGTACTGCCGTTACCGGAACCAAAAGCAGTGCCGATAAGCGCAAAGAGTGTAGCGTAGGTCGAACGTGAAACCACCTGACCGTTGCAATAGAGGAAACCCGCAGGCATCGTCGATATGCTTACTATATAAGGCAAAACTGTTCCTGTTGGCACGACACCGAAAGTTATTCCAGTAAAGGTCTTGTTTCCTGAAATGTTCTGAGTGGTGTCAGTTGTTACTACATTTGTAGAAACAGGTAGATCGGTCAAGCCTGAGGCTTTGCCGTAGAATCCGCCGGAGGCGGTGATGCTGGAGACGGCGGTTATGCCGCCATTAACATCCAATGTAGTTCTTGGGGAAGCGGTTCCAATCCCGACGGAATTCTGAAATATCTTTTGCGCGGTTATCGTTTGTATTGAATCAACAGTAACCATATTCCCAGGAACCGGAAGATTTGTCAGCCCTGCGCCATTACCAACGAATGCGCCAGCGGTAATACTTGAAATTGCAAGAATTGTACCGTTCACCGTTAAAGTTGATGAGCTAGGGGTAATCCCAATGCCAACATTACCACCGGTCAACCAATAACCTCCCTGAAATCTTGCTCCGAATGTATCAGTTGAATTAACGGTAAAATAGGACCACTGTGAATCTGTTAATGCAAAGGAACCGAGCGCGTTCGCCTGAGCCTTCGTTCCTATTGCGCATGAATGATCGCCAGCCGCCGTATTATATTCACCCCCAAGGACTCTTGATGAATATCCTGATGCTATATTTTGATGCCCACCATCCACAACGGCAAAATCAGAAGTTGCTTGGTTACAATAACCACCAGTAATTGTACAGTATTGCCCATTATACCCAGTAGTTCTGCCAGTTGTGCTTTCCATTCCAAGACAAATATGTGTATTGGCCGCAGAGCCTAACATAGAACTTCCATACCTCAATAAACCACCATCAAAGGTTAACTTCGCAGATGGATTGGGAACACCAATACCAACATTGCCTACCGACCGATAAATATCGTTACCAGTTGCTGACCATTGGATATTTGCAGTGTTTTGTGTTGTTCCATCCTGAAAGATAATTTCTTTTACCCCAACCAGCGAACTGGATGTAAATATCGAATAATTACCTGAACTAAATTGTCCGTTAACTTGAAGTTTATACTGAGGCGAGGTTGTTCCTACACCTACATTCCCACCAGTAAACCAATAGCCACCACTAAAGCGTGAACCAAAGACATTGTCTGAATTTACAACAAAATCAGCATCTTGAGAATCTGATAAAGCGAATACTCCTTCCGATTGAGCCTTGGCACGCCTTCCAGCCGCAAAACAGTAACTACCAGTTATCCCATTATCGCGGCCACCTGGAATGGTTGAGTAATAGCCATTTTCCGGGGATGAATAGGTTATAGTGTTGTTTCGTCCCCCACCAATCGCCGAACAATATCCTTCATTTGAATTATTCCAGCCTCCTAAGATAGCCGAGTATTCGTCTTTTGCTACATTCGAGCTACCACCACCGATAACAGTGTTTATACCACTCCAACCATAACAACCAGCACTGTTATTTAGCCCACCGCCAATGAAAGAATACGCACCTTTTGCATAGTTACCATAACCCCCACTGATCGTACAGTACGAGAAATTGTTAACATCTCCAGTAATGCTGTTGGCCCCAAGACATATATGCGTGTTGGCATTTGTGCCGTATGCCGTGCTTCCGGATCGTAAAATCGCACTATTGATTGTTACACTACTCATCGATACTAAACCAGAAACATTTAAGTCACCTGAAATAGTAGCGCCGCCTGCTAAACTTTCAGCATACATCGCGTTGTCGGAGAATGATGCCCTGTATGCAAAAGGGACAGAGACAAGTTGCATAAATTGGGATGAGCTATTTTCTACAATTTCAAGGTATCGTATCGTCGAACTATCTGTGAAAATTGATTTAGGAATCGCGCTTTGACTGCCCAACAGGTAGCTGATATAACCATCGGCAGTTGATGTAGACAATGTTTCGTGCCAAGGGCTGCTTGTTGGCAGCCGCATTCCGGTTGTTGCGCCGGAAGAGATATAAAAATCTAGAGTAATAGACCCGCTAGAGAATTGTCCTTGAAAGTTCATCATTTGAGGGACATCTGCGGCACCAAGGCACGCCAAGTAAGACACCATTGCAACTATCGTCAAAACGATAAAGCGCCGCATCGCTCCCATAACATTACCCCCCTTTGTTTTGTTCGATTAACTCATTAAATTTTTTGTTTTGCTTCGCCGCAAGTGCAACATTGGTCAATATCATAGAACGTTGTTTCTCATCAGACACGATGTGCAATGCATGTTCCCACAATTGGTATGAGCGATCTTGTGCACCTAACAGAAACTCAGCACATGCTAGACCGTCTATTGCCCGAGAATCCCCGACATCGAGCAGCACTGCCTTCTCAAAGTTTTTCTTTGCCAATGTTGCATCATTTTGTCTCAAGGCTATGGTTCCAAGACTAATATACGTTTCTGTTGTCGGAGAAATGCTTATGGTTTTTTCAAAACATTGGCGTGCCAATGTAAATTGTCCTTTAGAAAAGTATAGGATACCTAAGTATTGATATCCAGCCACGTTCGACCTGTCAATTGAAATTGATTTACGAAAGAGCTCTTCAGCTTTCATGTAATCACCTGCCTGCATGGCATACCTGCCTTCCCAAAGAGTCGAACCGGCGGTCGCCGCTGATGCTCTATTCCAGTTAGAGATAAATACGAGAACAAAGAAAAAACACGAGGCAATTGAGATTCCTTGATAGTCTTTTTGCTTAGCTTTCCCATATAGCCAATACGCTCCTGCCATTGCAAATATTACAAGAACTGGTATTACAGGAGCCCGATACTCGCTAAGCATAAAAATAATCAGTACAGTTGTTATCTGGACAGCAAAAAATGCCCTTAACAACATACTATTCTTATCTCTCCAGAAAACAAAAAAACCAACCACAGCAAAAGGAATGAACCATCCGACACCCGGACAAAACGCCAGTGGGAACACCACTTTTTTTGTTAAATAGAACGGCACATTACTTTCTATTTCTCGAGCATTTACAAACAACAAAAACTTATTCACAAGATTATGAAGAGAACGAGCTTTATTATTATAAATCCAGTTCAGAGACTGCCTCTCCCAATAACGGTCAACCTGAGAGTAAGACAAAGATATCTTAGAATCTTTTTCTGCTAGCTGTTTGAAGGTATCAAGCATATGTTTAGGCGAGCTAGCAAGGGGAGCAAGTTTAAAAATAGCCATATTTGAACCGTCAGAATGTTCACTATTTCCGATGTACAAATTGATACCGGTACTCACACTGGAAATCACGGGTTCTCCTAGTACAACTACGTTCCGTATTATTACCGGGGCTAAGACCAGGAATATAGGTAGAAAAAAAATAAGAAGGCTTTTAAATATGCTTTCTCTGGTGTAAAACCACATCCAACCAACACACAATGGCACAAGCAACAATATATTTGGCCGAAATATGGCAGAAAGACCTATGTTTAGGCCGGCCAACGCCAACCATTTCCATGCGTTTTTGCCCTCTGTATTAAGAACACTCAGCATCGCTATCAAGTTAAATAGCGTTATCCAAACAAAGGTAAGCAAAAAACCCTCATAAAACATCGGAACAGAACATACACCATACAAAATGCCCGCAGTTACCGAAAAACGCACCGGCAGGAATTTTTTGGAAATGCAATAGACTAGAACTGCCGATAACGCACCCACAACAAACTGAAACAATATAATTGAGGGTATACTATAATCAAATATCTTTAGCAGCAAGGCAAGCAGGTATGGGTAGCCGGGGTTAAGAAAGAAGGGACCTTTGCCAAGCAAATCACCAGTTTTTGCAATTGACAGCGCCCAGTCGTAATAATATCGGGCATCAGCAAAGGGAGTCATTAACAATTGATTTAACCTTAAATGTGAGAAATACACAAACCGTAAGGCAAGCGATGGAATAAATACTATTAGCGGGGCTATGTATGGTTTGATCCGATTCATTTAAAAGATGCCGTTATTGAGATACGTTGAGTTACACCAAGCGCGCCGTAAGGGACCATGGCGTAATCAAAATGTAGGTTGTGGATTTGGACTCCGATGCCGCCACCTAGGCCCGCATAATTAAGCAGGCCATTGCCGGTTCCATCTGAACCGGAAGCAGTCTCACTTATCTTAGTCAGGTACCCTGCACGTAAACTTACGATGCTTGCGACAACATATTCGGCGCCAAAGGCTATGCTATTGCGGTTTTCGTACAACTCACGACGCAAATCAGCGCTGACGAGAAGGTTATCGCAAAAATAGTAGCCTGTCCCGGCCGTTATTGAGAGTGGCACATTAAACCCATCACTGATAAAATGCATCTGTGGGCCAAGGTTCTGAATAGACAGACCAAAAGATAATGGAGATGATGACCTATATATTTTGCAGCCTACATCTCCCGCTAGGCCCGAAGCTTGTTCTGTTTCTATTCTCTGTTGGATCAACTTGATATTTGCACCGTAACTGCCCCAACTGGAACGGACGCTTTTGGATAAATACGCTGCCGTATCCGAGGCCGAGAAAGAATTTGTGAGCTGCCGGTTATCATCCCGGCCTTCTATTGAGCCCCAGCCGAGGTATGATACCGCCAGGCCTAAAGCACCGTTAGAGGTGGGGTGAACAAAGCCGGCAAATTCATAGGTAGTATCTTGCAGCCACTGGGAATGCATGAACATAACCTGATCTTCTTTTAAAGGCAGATCGGCTGTGCCCGCGGGGTTCCAATAAATGGCGCTCGCATCGTCAACGATCGCGGTCGCGGCTGAACCCATAGCAGAGATCCGGCCGCCTACACCGATCTTTAAAAAGGCAGCACCTGTCGTGTTATCGCAAAAGCCTGAGCCGGTTGTTATAGCAATGGTGAATATCGCAACAATTAATTTTTTCATCGTATCACCGCCAGCTTAATGGTTTTATTTATATCACCATAGCCAGATTTTTGAGCGCGCACCACACACAAATAGACGCCGCTTGCTATATTGTCTTCCCATTTATATTCATAGGCATAATCCTTACCTGTTCCATCATCTATTATTTGCGGTGCATCAGACAAGACGACACTATGAACAAGATCACCTGCGATATCATATATATGCAGTTGCACCTGATCGGCTACGCCTACCTCAACATGAATGGTCGGCATTTTTCCTGTTTTGGCTGGATTGGGGAATACGTACACGTCACGGAGAACAAAACTGGCATCGGGAAGGAAACTGCCGGCTCTTTTCGGGCCGCCCAACTGCATGGAGACCTTCGAAACTGCGCGGTATCCATGGGCGAAGGGACTTAAGCTTACAGAAAGTATTTTTGGTGAGGATTTTCCACTGCCGCCTGAATTTACTAAAATTCTTTCTGCTGAAACCGCTACTGTGCTTTGTAAAACAAAAAGCGCCAGACATAAAGGCACCAGTTTCACACTCCCCCCCTTGATCAACAGAAGACTATATTCTTTTCGCAATTATATTCAATAATTGAGTTTAAGTCAAACTATGCCATGCTTTCGTATCTATATAATTATTTTTGAAGATCCGACAAATTTCTCGCAGAAAACTCCAAGTCAGTAAATTTGAGAGAAACCGCATGGTACGACAGGACCGTTTATGGTTAAATGTGGTTGCAGTTCGGGGCAGTCGTCCGCCATAACCGGCGGTACAAAACGTCCGGCTGTAAGATCCGAGGCGAGGCGCTTCTGGCGCCCCGCAAACGGGTCTTCAACAAAGCCGGAATACCCATAAAAAGGTAAGCCGGCTTTGTCTTTGTTACGTACAAATTTTAGTGGATAATACCGATCTTGCGGATGATGGTGACCACGCCCTTGTCGGATTTCACTTTGATCTGAGCGATATAGCCGCCTTTGGCAACCTTCATGCCGCTGCCGTTGGTGCCGTCCCATGGGATGCGGTTGGCGCCCATCTTGCCGCCGAGCTGGCCGGGGCTGAAGGTCCAGGAATAGACTGAGTAGCCGAGCAGGTCGTAGAGCGTAATGCTCACTTCGGCATCTTGATTGAGGATGTAAACGATATTTGTTTTCCCTTCTTCGCCGCCCTTGCGAGTATCTACGGGGTTCGGGAAATTGGAGACCGAGCTGATCACCTGAGACGGCAAACCTGTCGCCGCCGGCTGCGATTCCGCCGACCAGGCGCCCCAGGTTCCCGCGTTGTTCTTGGCCCGTATACGGTAATAATAGAAGTGGTCTTTTGATCTTGGTTTATCGGGTATGGCTGTGCCGGTTTCATCAAAGGCAAGGCTGTCGCCGATATTATCTGAGAACCTGTCGCCGGCCACCACGTTTATGGTCTTCCAGACGGGGCTCGTGTCCATACGTTCCTGGATCTCATATTCCGCCACCCCTGACTCATAATCTTTGGAACTACTCCACTGAAGTTCGTACTTACCGCTTTCTTCCGGCTTGCCGGATTTCGCGGGACCCGGCATAACGTTCGTCGGAACGGAAGGTGCCGTAAGGTCTATGCGTATCACGCCGAAGGCCTGCGGGGTTTCACCGGCCAGGTTGGTCATGGCTTTAACTTTGAAGAAATAGGCACTGTTGGTAACCTGCTGGCCTTTATAATGGTCCTGCACCATGGTGCCGTTAACACCGCGTTTTATACCCGAGAAAGTATTAGAGGTCTTATCGGTGTACGAGATCATCTCCGAGCCGATCGCAAAGGTCCCGGCGCGGTCGAACTTATCGGTTGGGCTTGCAACGCCCTTAAGCGGATGTCCATCAGGGTATTCCACGGAAATAGAGCTGCTTGAATTATTTATAAGGAAATCTTCCGCAAGGAAGACCACTACCGGCTCGCTCAGCGCAAGGCCGCTTATCTGCACGCTCTGGTTCGTGGTGCTGATCCAACCCGCCGAACCGATGCCCAGCGTCGCATCCTGGGCGAGAGGGCGTGTTCCGACGGCAGCCTTATAAGAGGTTACCTGCGCGTCTTTAACTTTAATGATCTGCCATGAAGCGGCAAGGGTGGTATTGGAATTCCACCAGCCTTCTGACTGCACTCCCGCCTCATCAGGTCTCACGTCGACCGATGTGATGGAAACATCGGCGATGGAGAGGTTGATCGATTTATACGGGAACGTATTGCCGCCGTTAGAAACAACGGAAGCGGGCACCGCGGTGATAGATTCCCACCGAAGCAGCTGCAGGCCGGCACTGTGGCTGAAGGTTGTGCGGTTGCCCAGGTCCTGGGTTCCGATATCGGCGGTGACATAGAAAGTTTTACCGGCGGCATCAATGGTCACGCCGCAAGGCAGGATAGCCACACTGGCCGCGAAGTTAGGCGTGCTGTTCGGGTTCAGGCCGGCATCCAATACCCATTTGCGGTGCGGCATAACGGAAACAAGCGTATCTTTGGTGGGATCGAAAACGCCGTCACCGTCGTCCACCCACAATTTCAGCCGGTAGAAATCGCCATCACCCATGCCGTTGTAATAGGTGGGATCCACGGGCGACGTTTCAATAGTGCCCGTCTGGTGGATCGTAATGGAGGAGATCACCGCGCTGTTAATGCTGGTCGTCATACGCAGACGTAAGATCGGCACATTCGTGTCACCCGGCAGTTTGACCAGCGGCGCCTCGTTGGCGCTTTGCACGTTGATACTGATCGGCAGTATTTGAGACATAGAGCTGTCAAAGTAACCCTGCGCGTTAAACGGCGGGTTGCCGGCGTGGTCATGGGGAATTGGGCGACAAAATTGGGCGTGCTCACCGCTATCCACGATTTATCCTGCACGCGGATACCGACTGAATCGTTGGCATAGGCGGTGGGAGAAATATCGTACAGCACAAAGTAGACCTGCGGCGTCGGCCGTAAGGTCTGCGGCACGGTAAGCGGTATATCCAGCGTCGGTCCTATGGCGTCGGACGTAAATTGGTCGGTACCGGAAGTTATTAACGTATCGCCGGCGTCGAACGATTCGTTAAAGTTCGAATCTGCGTAGATCTTTACGTACTGCACATCGCTGTTCGTGCCGTTAACCGGCATACCCGGCGCGCCCATACCGATACGGGATATGCGTATATGGTCCCAGATCGCTTCCGCGACATCGGTCTTGAGACGGAACTTAAGCACCGTCAGGTTCTTATTGCCCTGCGATGTGGTAACGCCCGCGAGCACGTCTTTGTTGTTTACCGGATCGAACCAGGGCCACGGCTCAAAGGTAACCGTATCCGGATATTCCGAAATAGGCGTTACCGGCGAAGTATAGGGGGCGGCCCTGAGCAGCTGGACCTTGTCGGGGACATCTACCGTAAAGTATCCTGTGTTAGCGATGGACAATCCCACCGTGTGGCCGACCTTGGCAAGAGAGTTCATATCCATGGTTACAAAGTACGTAATGGACTGGGTGGAACCTATGACCTGGGGAGTTTTGAATTTAATATTGACCGTATGATTGGCAAAGTTTTCCGTACCGTAGGACAACAGGCCCGGAAAGTTACCGAACGCGTCCTGCGTGGAATCGGCTACGTCGAACACCTGGTTGCCGTTCAGATCTCTCCACACCTTGACGATCGAAATATCGTTATCGATACAGGTACCCGTCAGGTCCAGCTTCACACCGGTCCAGATCGCCGTATTTTGATCGGTCTTCATGTTAAAGCTCATAACGGCCACGTTCTTGGCGTTCTGCATAATGCTGGCCAGCGACGGGGCGTCATAATTGACCATTAAATTATCTATAGTGCCGTACACAAAGGCATAACCGGAACGGAACGGGAAGGGGTCGCCGGGGTATACCACTGAAGGACCGTCGACAACCTTATGCACGCCGTCGTTCCTCTGCGTCGCGCCCACCTGCACATAATCGAACAGCTGGCAGCCCATGCCGATGCTGGAGCCGATGGTCGCGGTCTGATCGATGTCCATAGTAACCCAGTATACCGTCGGGGTCGTTGTTATCAATGAATAGGATTCAATCTGCTTGGTATCGGTGTTGTAGCTTGAGCCGTCGCCGCAAAGGTTTATTTGCACCGAGCCGTTGGTGAATACCGCCGTACCGCTTGAGACCAGCTGGTCGGCGCCTATCAGGCCCGTTGAATCGTCACGGTTAAGTATGCCGTCCCCGTTATCTTTGTAAACTCGGATCTGGTGAATGTCGGCATCAACGCCGTTCAGGCCGGTAGGCGCGATGCGGTCCAGTTTCAGGCGGTACCAGCGCACCTGGAAGCCGTCGCAGGCGGCGGTCAGTTTAAGCATCGGCGCGTTCACGGTACCCTGCAGGTAGCTGCGGGAAACAAATGAACCGGCGGTGTGTGCGGCTGCAACCGTATTCCACGCGCCGCGTGTCAGGCCGCTGACGGTGTTGGCGAGCGTGTCGCGGCTGGTATAGAGGATTATTTCCGAATCTATCGTCAGAGCGCCGATATCCGGGAAATTGGCCACTGAGCTAAGAGATATCTGGTTGTCGGCCGCACCCACAGATGAGGCGAGCGAGGCTGTGTTAAGCGCCACAGGGGTTATGGTAACATTGCGCGAGCTTGGCACCAGCGTGCGCAGCGTCGACGTGAACGGCAGGTTGGCCGTATCCACGAAGTTCGGATCGGAAACCTGTATTTTTGAAGTCGCGGCAAGCGTTGCGCCGAGCGTGTATTCCGGCAAAGCCACGCTTGAGATATCATACGTTACAAAGAAATGTTTGGCGCCGCGCCCGGTGGTGGTTATCTTGCTCCAGATATCCGGTGTCACAGTGCAGCCTGCCAATAACATGGACATGGACGATATGTCTATTGAAGCTTCTCCCGGTACACCGGCATTGCCGAAAGAGCCCTGGCCGATAACATAATCCTGCGTTGTGCCCAGGTTCAGCAGTCCGTCGTTATTGCCGTCGTACCATATACGCACCGCGGTCACATCCGAATCCGAACCGGTGCCGGCGCGGCTCACTATTATGTTCTTGAACGTGGCCTCAGACTTATCGGTATGAGCCGTAAACGAGATTATCGGCTGGTTGGTAGCCGCCTGTGACAGGGTGGCTTTCAGAGTCGTATCGCTGGGGGTAAAGGTTACCTTGTCGGCGTACTCTCTCACCGTTACGACCTCGCAGAATACCGGCAGGGACTGGTTGGAAACCATCTTCGGCGTATTCACCGTAAAGTAGTCAGTGGTCTTTATATCCAGGCCAAGATACGTCTGGCCGAGCGTCGCGAAGTTGTCTATATCGTAGGTTACGAAATAGGTCTTACCCTTACCAACGCCCTGGGCCAGCAGTTCCTGGCCGCCCTTGGGGCCGGTTATGGTAATGTGCGACACGCCGGTCGAGAACAGGATGCTCGGCGGAGAAGGCGGCGAAATAAGCTGGTCGGTATTCGGGTTGAATATGCCGTCACCCGTGCCCGTTACGGTCGTGTTCATGTTGTGGGTGGCGGGCGTCGTGTTGTACAGGCCTCTAAAGGTGCTGATACCGTCGGGCAGATTTACCGCGCTGCCGACGATGGAATCGTAGGTCAGCACTTCGTCATCTATAAAAAGATTACCGGAAGGCGCCAGGCCGTACGTGGTGGTCAGCTGCAGCAACCCGGTCGTAAGCGGCGTCATGTTCTGCGCGAGCCTTGCCTGGCAGGTGTCATACCATACTTTCACGTTCGAGACGTCGCTGTCTACGTTCAGTCCGTACTGATTACGCCTGTCTACGCGCAAGCCCTGCCAGATAAGGGATCTGGTATCGGTGCGCAGGCGCAGCTTTATCATCGGCACATTCTGGTCACCCTGCGTGACAACGCCGGGGTTCACCGATGTTTTAGCGTCTATTACCAGCGTGTCCGGCGTGGCGGCTATCAGAGGTGTATCCGACGACATTTGCGCCATCACGGCGATCTGTCCGGGGAAGTTGGCGGCATCAGGACCCGCGGCCGCTATCTGGCCGTCGGGGAACGTAAAGTCCGAGAGGGAAGCGCCGATGGTGCGGCCGACCTGGGCGCCGTTCGCCAGGCGGTAAACCACAAAATAGTAATGCGTGGTCTGGTTTATAAGATTAACGCCTAAGGGCAGGCTGTTAACCGGCAGGGTAGCTACGCCGCCGCTGATCGGCACATCAGGCGAGACCGCTATATCCGTAGCCGGCTCGAAGGTGCCGTTAAGGTTCGTATCTTCATACAGGGTGCAGGAAATAATATCCTTATCATCGGCGGTGCCGAGCTGGGTGACCTTCAACGTCTTAAGATGCGCCGTCAGCTCCGGCGTCCACAGGCCGAAGCGCATCATGCCGACGCCGAAGTATCCCTGCGGCGCGGAAGTTTGTTTAGCCGACGGCAGCGGGCCGTTGCCGTCAGGGTCGTAATAGGCCGCAATGTTGGACATCGGGTCCGTCTTCTTGTAATCGACCAGCACATCGGAAAGCCGCACGGCGATAACGGAATAGGTGGATATGCACGGTATATTATTGCTGGCCAGCAGCACGCCGCCCGGCGCCAGTATGATCTTATTGCTCTTAATGCCCAGGGCCAGTGTGGAACCGGGGTCGGCGGTAGGTTCCACGCGCACGGCGACGAAATACGTTTGAGGCGTCTTCGTGATAGTCTGAGGAATGCTTAAGGGGATATCCAGGTCCGCATTGCCGTTGGTGAAAGATGCGCTGGAGATAAAGGTATCGGCCGCGGTCCAGGGCTGACCAAGCACAGTATCGCCGTTAAAAGTATCCCCGCCGCTGTCGCGATAGATATCTATGCTGCGTATCTGGTCCCAGCGCAGAGTGCCGTACCGGGTAACGGTAATGTAGTTCCAGGAGGCCGTTGAGGCCACGACCTTAGGCTGAATTTCCATACGCAGGCGCAGCATGGCGACCGGCGCAGGGCGACTGGTGATGCAACCGTCACCCTGTTGCAGGGTGGGGTTCTGCGCCAGGAAACCGGTCTTATATGAATCATCCGGATCCGGCGCGAAATCGGTGGGCGTAACGACCACACCGGCAGTAACCACATCGCCCCAGGTGCCGCGCTGATCGTTGGTCCAGCCGTTTATCAACGGGTTCACCTGGTCGGTGGCCCCGACCCTGAGGTATTCCTGCCGCAGGTCACGCGCCTGCAGGTTTATAAAGCGGCCGGCGATCGGCTGATAGGTGCTGGTGCTCTGGGTAAAGGTGTAGCTTAATGGATTGAGCGTTACCGTATCCGTTGAACCGTTCGTCCAGAAGAGCGCCGTGCCCGTGTAGTAATTTCCATTGACCGGATCGCCGCTGGCGGCGTTACCGTAATAATCCCGCGCCTGCACCGAAACGGCGCCCGGCAGCTGGACGGAAAGCGGGTTGGCTTCGGTAAAGTTGTGTTCGACGGTGAAATAATCGATCTTGCCCGGCGTAATTATTTCATTTTGTGTCGCGGGCTGCATACCGGGCACGGTCGCCGCTATGGGCACCAGTCCTGCTATTTTGGCCTTAAAGTAGAATTTAACGGTGGATTCTCCCGGCGCCATATTCAGATTAAGCGGCATGTCCGAGGGGTTCCCCGGTACCCAGTTGAAATTATCGGCGGAGATCTGGGCTCCCGGCATGGAAGGCGGCATGACGGTTTTAACGGAAACGATGGTTACGGAAGAAACAGGTGAAACGTTCCCGTAGAAATCCTGTGTCTGCACGGAAATAAAGGTATCGGTAGTGCTGTTATACGTAAAATCCGGATCATACTGAATAGTGGTATCGGCGATAAGCCGGCGCACGGGCGAGCCGATGACCAGTTTATAGGGCGGCGCGGCCACGACCGTATAACCTTCCGCAGCGCCTGCCCAGCCTCTGGGCAGGAAGCCGTCTTCATCTGCATATACCGTGGCACTGCCCATAAGTGTATCCACCATATAGAAGTAGGTGGTGTTCGTGCCCACCGTGATCTTAGCGACACCGGTTGACGCATGGTCGTTATAACCGTACGACCAGAATTCCTCGTGGCCGGCGGAGTTATTCCACAGCACGTAGCGCACGCCGTTCTCACCCGGATCGGACTGCACCGGCGTGACCGACGAGGGGTTGGAATACGTATCCTGCGTCTGGATCAGGAAGGGCTGCGATGTGGCGCCGGCCGTCAGCTGTTGTGCGGGCGAGATTATAGACGTCTTGGTGATAGCATCGGGCAGTACGTTCACATACTGGGAGGCTACCGCCCAGGCTTTAGTGGGGATCTCGGTCGCGTGCAGCACCGGCTTGCTGTTAATAGGGCTGTAGCTATTGCTGGCGCGGGTGTCGCGGTAATACAGGTTAACGTAATAGGTGCCGGTCGTGATCTCTACCAGCGCATTGCCTATGGGTATGAATGGCGTGCTCGAAAGCGAGAAGCCGTAATTATCATTCGTCGGCGAAGACAGGCGATCCGTGCTTAACTTCACGAAGATCGAATTGGTGGTGGAGATGGTCGGGTTGCCGTACGTATCCTGCGGCTGTAGCGTGAAGGGGCGTATAACACCGACATCATCCACCAGACGGTTGGCTATCAGTGTGCGCTGCGGATTATCATACATCAATTTTGTCGTATCCGCGGGTACGATGGTAAGGTAGGCGGTCGCAGCAAGGGTTAAACCCGCGTTACCGGTCAACGTCCACTGGCCCGGGCGGCCGTCTTCGCCCGCCGGCAGGGAAGACATTTCATCGTAGTAATAGAAATCAGCCGAAGTTTCTCCCTGACCTATATACACGCTGGTTACTTCGTTACCGGCTCCTGGAGGATTGCGGAAAGAGAAACGACCCGTTAGCTCGTTGCTCGTAAGGTATACGGGGAAAGCGCCCTGTTTGGTAAGGTTACCGAATGCATCGTAGCGGTATACGCTCATGGGCGAGCTTTCCTGACCGGCGATGATCTGGGCAGGGAAGTTCGCAAAACCGACGCGGTAGGGATCGCCGCCGGTAGTCGTAAAGTTCCCTGAAATATTCTTGGACTCCGGCAGGTAACCGGTTATATCGGATGGCGCGGTGAAGGTAGCTATCCAGACGCGGGCGCTTTCGCCGGATTTGGTGGAAACAAAGTAGCTGATGGCGCTTGAATAGCCGACCCGGCCCTGGGCATCGGTAACAGCCGAGGTTATTATGTTGCCCAGGTTATCCTTCACAGTGCCGGTGGAACCGGTAACGCTTACCACGTTGAAATACAAGGTAACGCCGCCGCTTGAGATCGCATTGTTAAAGGCGTCGGCCAGCTGTCCGTAGATCTGTTTATGGCCGAAAGAAAGCATGGTGTTGGGCGAACCGGCAGGCACTTCCATATCTCCTGCGGGTGTGCCGAGCGCCAGAGCGTCGGTAGAGATAATGACCTTATAGAAGTCACCTGGCAATACCGTTACATACGGCCGCGTGGAATAAATGATCCCGTTCTTCGTCAGTTCTGAATTTATATTCGTGCCGTCAAGGATATCCTTCGCCTTCAGCCAGCGTGAGCCTGAACGGCGGAAGACGCCGCCTGAAGCGAACAGCTTTGTTCCCCAATCTTCCTGCACAAAATTATAATCGACGGGCATTGTGGCATTCTGGGGCTGCGGGAAAACTTCGGCGTCAAAATGCGCGTCCACGCCCGAAACACCCTTGGCATTCGAATAAGCATCCCAGCTGGGGCCCGTAGAGACCATGTTAAAGTACTGGTCTTGAACATTCAGGCGTATATCAAATCCGGCGCCCGCGATAACGCTGGCAGGCAGGCCTGAGATCACATAATGGTGCACGGGGCCCGGCCATACGCGGATCATGCTGGAAGTTCCGCTCACGTATTGCCCGCCCGTGTCGATGCCGGTTACCGTCCAGGTAGAGGCGGCGGTTTCCGGTGTCAGGGCGAAAACGTTAGAGCCCTGGCTCAATTGATTTGAGGGCGGTTCCGGGTCCTGCGGGTCCCAGGTCTGCACCGCTACCGTCGGCATGGTAACACCACCGCGAATGCGGTTAAAGAACTGGTCGGTCAGGTACGTGGTCGCTGTAAAGGACTGTCCGGCGATCCATGCTGAGGGCGTTCCGGCTTTACCCGTGAACGATCCGCCAAGAATTGTTTCGCCGGGCAAAATAACATGTATCTGGTTGGCGCTGGAAGGGTTAACGGTGAAGACGTCGCTCGTGTCAGGGTTATAGAGCGGCGCGATACCAGTCCACATCCGAGGCGACCACGAAATGGCTGGTGGCCGCGGTGCGCAGGTTAATATAGAACTGGTTCGTACCGCTTACCAGGATGGAAGTAGAAGGTTCCGCATCATACTGGTCGGACGTATTGATATGCACCAGCGGCTGCGGATCCAGCTGCGTCGCGACGTTAAAGAACTGGTCAACGACATTGACGGTTCCGTAAAAACCGGCGCCCGCGGTCTGCGCGGCTGGCATGCCGATGCGGCCGCTGACGGAACCCGGCACGCCGGTCGTACCCGGCAGCAGCACCTGCAACTGTATGGGCAGGGCGGGCACGCAACTGAATACCGACGATTTGTTGGCCGTAAACGTCTGGCCGACCGTATTGGCGTCCGTTGCAAGTATATACTGCGTTACCGCGCGGTGCAGGGTGAACAGGAACGAGGCGGTGCCATCCGTCGGGTCAACAGCGCCCTGCGCCGGTTCGACGTCGTAAGGGTCCAGCGGGCTGGTAGCGATAATGGTAACGCCGATATTGGACACACGGTTCCACCAGGGGTCACAAACGGCAGCGCGCGCGGAGAACAGGGTACCGGCGGTAATAACATTCGGCAAACCGGTCTTGCCGGTAAGCGTACCGCCGTTGAATTCTTCGCCCGGTACTATCGCCAATAACTGGTTTGGCGCGCCCGGGACAATGCGAACACCCGAAGAAATACCGCTGATAAGGTCGGGCGAGACCCCGTCTATGTCGTCTGCCCGCACCGTGTAGGTGTTGGTAGATGCCGTGACCATCATAACGCTTACCACGGCATTAGACACCATCTGGCCGCTGAATGCAGGATTAAAGGGTGAATTAATATCGTCGCTGTAAACGCTGATCATCGGATTGGTCGACACCGCGTTCCAATAATCGTCGCAGGTGCGCACGGTTACATTGAAGCTGTAACCGGCAACCTGGTTGCCTGGAGAGCCGATCTTGCCGCTTACTGAGCCGGGATCCGCGGTTTCGCCGGGCAACAACACTTGCAGCCTTCTGGCCACACCGCTTACCACCGGGATGCTGGAAGAATCGCCCTGAGCAAGAGGTGCGCCGCCCGGAAGCGCCGAGACAACGGTTGCTTTAGCCGTCTTTATGGTTACGTTAGTCGTTATCAATCCGTTAACCATGTTCAAATTACCCGGATCGGTGTCGTAAATATCGGATGTTATGATGTTCACCGGATTTATATTCACGGTATTGACGAAGTTATTATTACCGTCCACCGCATAAACCGTTATGGTGAACATCTGCCCGGCCGTCTCGGTGGCGGGCGTTCCGCTGCGGCCCAGAGGCGGCACGTTCTTTCCGTTAACCTGTGTTTCACCGGGAACGACAACGATCGTTTTTGTAGCGGTATTAGGCATAACCAGTACCGGTGATGAAACACCGGTGGTGTAACCGCCGCCATCCGCAAAAATGGTGGTTGTCGTGGCAGTGACCAGCGTCAGGCCGGACACACCAGAGAAATTGACCACCCCCGCCACCAGCGTCTTCGCGGTTGGGGTACTCCAATAGACGTCCGTAGAACCGAGGGAAACTGTGGGCATCGCGCCGGCGTAAATAGTGTTCCAGTAGGCATCTGTCAGTCTGACCTGGGCCGCGAAAAGCACTCCGGCGGTACGCGGTGTTGCCGATCCCGTTTTGCCGTCGAATTTTCCGGCTACCGCGGTTTCACCCGGCAACAGCACCTGCAGGCGGTCGGCACTATTAGGCGCAACGTAGACCGGCGAAGAAACATTCACGGCAATAGCGGCATCATCAGTATCGACGGCAGTTATTGTCCAGGTTGATGCCGTGACCAGATCGATAGGGAATATGCGCAGACCGCCCGCCAACGGCGCTATAGCGGGTTGCACATCGTAGGGATCGTCCGTATCGCAACGCACCTGTGAAACAATAGAAGTAACGGTATTCCAGTAAGGGTCCACTTCTCTGGCAGTGACATTGAACGGCACGCCTGCTACCCGCTGGGTCGGCGCCCCGCCCTTGCCGCCTCCGCCGAGATTATAGGGCGGCTTGCCGGCCACGTACGTTTCACCCGGCAGCAGCACCTGCATCTTGACGGCGTCGGAAGAAACCACGGTAACGACCGAGCTGGTATAGGGGTTAAGTATGTTGCCGTGGTTCAGCACCGGCTCGCCGACGCCTGAAGCGTAGAAGGTTTGCGTGCTGGCGGTGTAGATAGTGTTCGTGAAAGTCGTGCGGCCGTCCGCGCCAAAACCGTGTTCCTGATAGCCAGCCGGCAGATCCGCAAAATTATCCGTCGACCTAAGGTCCACGACCGACGTTTCACCGGGCACATTATTCCAATTCAGATCGCAGGCGATAACGGTGGTAACAAAAGGCACACCCGCGGTCTGCTGCAGCGGCGAGCCGCCCTTGCCGCCGCCCTGGCTTACGGTATTGCCCGGCAGATACGTTTCACCCGGCACCAGTGCCAGTATGCGCCACGGCGTGCCGGCATTCACCCATACCGGTGTGGAAACCGCCGGGTTCAGGGACGGCAAACTCGGGTCGCGGTCTGTGGCGGTAAATATCCAGCTGGTATTCGCCGTCAGCAGTATGCGGTTGTATGTCGCCGATCCGCCGGACAAATTATTCTGCTGAGGGACGCCGGTATGGTTGGCATCGTTAGGGTCGTTGCTTTCCAGATCGATGGTCTGGCTTATATTGCATAGATTGAAGTGCGGGTCTATCGCCCGCACCGTCACGCTAAAGGGAGTGCCCGCCGTCGCTGCAGCCGGGGCACCGGTCTTGCCCGCGGGTTCAACATTCCACTTACCCTGTACCGCCGTTTCGCCCGGCAGGATGATCTGCAATCCGGAGGCCGAGGCTGCGTTAACCGTTATGTTACCCGTATAGTCAGGCGTATAGCCGCTTGCGGTCGCCGAAGCTATGGTAACGCGCTGCGTTACCAATGTTATGGTGAAAGTCGTTGACCCGTTCAGCAGGGTCTGGGTGGCCGGCTCTACATCATAGGGATCTGTGGTAGTAACTGTGGCATCTGGTTGAGCGGTTGTAGGGTTATAATAATTATCACAGGCCGTAACTGTTACTTGGAAAGAACTACCCGCCGTAACCTGATTGGGCGTCCCGGACTTGCCAAAAGGTTGTATGTTAGAACCATTGTTCCATTTGCCAGGACGCGAAGTTTCACCGGGCGCTACTATTTGCATTCTAGCAGGAGCATTTGGCTGCACATACAGTGGTGTTGACGTCGTCGAACTTATAGATAAATCCTGATAAGTTGCTCCGACCGTTTGCGTATTATAAGTAACCAATCTTACAGGTATTGATACCTGCCCGCTGTTTATGCTCTGTCCGGAAGGCGCGCTAAAATTAGGATCCGATGAATGAATAAATACAGTGTTACTTACATCACCTGAACGGATATTGTAGTACAGATCGGTTAAGTACACTGTGGGGGTAAATGATTGGCCGGCAGTCTGGGTGACAGGCGCATTTGTCTTACCACCCGTGCCGTCATATGGAGGTTTGCCTGGCGTATAGGTTTCGCCGGGCAGCACGATGTGCAACCTAGCTGCAGGCGCCGGTGAGACCTGGAACATGGTGGCAGTACCTGTAGAGTATGTATTGCTGGTATCATAAGCAAATATCAAATGTGAGGTTGAAGCTGTCGGCAATGTTACCAGGAATGGTCCTGTTCCGGCAGTCAGGGATGCGGTGCCGGGTTCAACATCATACTGATCGCTGGTGCGAACACTTACCATGGGGCCGACTGAATTGTTCACGTTCCAGAGGATATCCGTAACGTTGACGGTAACGAAGAACTGAGTACCGGCAACCTGTGCAAGCGGCGTCCCGGTCTTACCAACGGTAGTATTTGGCAGACCACTTTCTCCCGGCAACAACACCTGTAATTTGCTGGGGCGCCGGGATTTACGTAGACCGGGAGAGAATTTGTTATGCCGTAGTACGGTATTTTACCATCTGTTTGCGCGGCAGTAAGTATATGGCTTGTGTTAGCAGTGACAAGGTTCACCATGAAATATGTACAGCCCACAAAGAGCGATTGAGAGACAGGATCCCAGCCTATGCCGGTTTCGGCGCCAACGCCATCATTGGGATCGCTCGATGTCATAGTAACAAGCGGGTTAGCCGTGGGCACAATATTGTTGAAACTGTCTACACAATCAACCGTTACGCGGAACGGTATGCCCGCTGTTTGATTAGTTGCGCCGCCGTTTGTGCCGGTAATTGTACCCGGCAGGTGCGTCTGCCCAGGCACCAAAATAATAAAGTTCTTCCCAGACGCTTCTGGAACGACGGAAAATGTGCTCATCGCTGCAGAATATAGCTGCGGGATCGCGGAATGAACAATCGTGATCGTTGCTGAATTGATCAGCCCTTCCTGATACAATGTTGCGCGCCGCATGTACACAGGGAATACATTAGTTCCATTGGCAAGGGTACGGTAGACTGGCACATTATATACATCGGTATTGTCCATTTCTATCAAAGGCATCTGAATCGGACTGATGTTCCAATACGTATCGCAGGCGTTTACTGTAACGGAATATGTCGTTCCAGCTGTTAATTGTTGTGGAACACCTGATCGTCCTCCGAACGGCACTTGATAGGGAGGTTTCCCGGGGACATGTAATTCACCCGGCAACAGTAATTGCAGTGTAGACGCATGAGCGTTATCAGGCTGCACCGTAACCTGTGCGAGACCGGCAGTTAACGTTGAGCCGCTGCCGGTAATGTCCGAGGCTGTTATGGTCGTAACGCGGTTCGCGGAGTTCATGGAACCGGCATTGCCCGTGACCAGCGTTGAAACGAACACGGCGTAGCCGCCCGAAAGCTGCTGGCTCACAGGTTCGATATCATACGGGTCATCGGTCGTAATACGAATAGTCTGAGTTGATGTTGATTGGTTCCACTTACTGTCGGTCGCATAGACCGAGACCGCAAAACCCGCACCGGCAGTCTGAAGATCCGGCGTGCCGCTTACCGGTGCCGGAGCCCGCCTGCGGGGATTCTCCCGGCAGCACGACCAGCAGCTGCCGCGGTGCGCCGGCGGTAACCGGGATATTGGGCGATGTGTTGCCGGTGAGATAACTGTTCGAAGAACCGGCCGCTGTTGAAACCGTTATGGTCCAACCCGTCGGTGAGATCGTGGGCAAGGACGTATTGAACAGCTTGTTGCCGCTGCTGGTGGTATCGTTGACCGGTGTATAGAATGTATTGTTGGACGACGTTACAAACGTGGTGTTCACCAGTGAGTTCAGGTTCCAGTATTTGTCCACCACGCGCACGGTAAGCGTATAGGCGGTATCGGCGGTCCAGGATGAAGGCGTGCCCGACTTCCCAAGGTTTGAGCCGTCCAGTGCGGTTTCACCCGGCACCAGCAGCTGCAATTTTGTCGCGGCGCCAAATTCGATGCGATAGCCGGCGTGGTGTAGGCGCTTAAGAGGTTCCCGTCGTCAGTGGAGACCCGTATACGGTAGGTTTCCCCCACGCCGCGGTGGAACTCCACCGTGAATGTCAGCTGTCCGTTCGTTGTAGAGGCGCTGGCGGGCTCCACATCATACGGGTCCTCGGTCCAACAGCCCAGGCGCGAGGATGTTGAGGAGACCAGGTTCCAGCGGTTGTCGGTTATCATCGCGGTAACGACGAACGGCGTGCCGGCGATCTGCGCCGAGGGCAACGCTGCCGTCTTACCCGTGACGGAGCCTGCAAGGTACTGCTCGCCCGGCAGCAGTGCAAGTATACGGCTTGGGCCGGCGGGGCCGACAATGATCTTCGGAGTGGTAAAGCCGGTGTACGCGCCGCCCGAAGCGGTTATGGTCCAGCCGCTGGTGGATGCGGTGACCAACGTCGCGGGGACCGTGGCTACACCGCCGATCAGCAGCTGGCTGCCGGGGTCTATATCGTTTGGATCGTCGGTAACAGCACCCATGGCCGGACCGAGGTTGGCGGCGTTGAAATAATCGTCAACCAGGTAAACCGTGGTATTAAAGGATGTGCCGGCAGTCTGATTTGACGGCAGGGAAATATCCGTCTTACCGGCAAGGCCGGAGGTTTTTCCGGGAACCCAGGTTTCGCCGGGCACGACCACGAACCAGTTTTTGGGGGTGTTCGGCTGAACAACGACATCAGGCGAAACGGAATCCGTAAGGTTCGGCAAAGAGGGGTCAACATCACGGGCCGTAATGGTCCAGCTGGAAGGATTAGCGCCATAACCGCTGGTCCGCAGTTGCACCATGAACGTGGTGGTACCGGTTGGTCAGCGACGTGCTGCCCGGATAGACGGCGAAAGGATCGCATTTGTTAACGTTCATCAACTGTACATACTGCATGGCTACGCCGCTGTTGATCACGTTCCAGAATTTATCGACCATGTTGACGGTCACGGTGAAGTTAACACCAGCGGTCTCAACTGAGGGAAGACCGCTCTTGCCGTAAGGAACGGGGTTAACGCCGTTGTTCCATTTGCCTTCAACTGCCGTCTCACCCGGCACGACAAGTTGCAGCTTCAGTTCTGCCAGCTGATCTATCTTAGGGATAACGGTAATAATGCTCGAGGTATCTTTTTCAAGGGCGTAAGCGCCGGCGTCCACCGCATACAGTTTATGGGCCGCGCCGCGTGTGACCAGCGTTACGGCGAATATTGTGGTACCGTTCGTCAGCGGCTGAGTTGAGGGATTTATGTCCCAGGGATCGGTCGTATCCAGCCGCGCGCCGACAGCATCGTTATGGTCAAGCTTGATATTCCAGAACAGGTCGGTGGCATTAACCGTTACATTGAAAGGAATACCGGCTGTCTGAACGGCAACCGTGCCCTGTTTGCCGGAAGCCGAGCCGGGCAGGCTTGTCTCGCCGGGCACCAGCACCTGCAGGCGCGATACGGGTCCGGTATTAACATGGTAGACGTCCGAGCGGTTGGAAGCCATGAAGGGCGCCTGCATATCGCTGACCGTGATGGTCTGTGTGCCGGCCGTCACCGGGATAATGGTATAGAACGTAACACCGTTAGACAGGTTCCGGTTAGCCGGAATAGACATGTTCGGGTCGGTGGCCGCTATCGAGATAAGAGAATTATCAACGGATTGGAAGTTGTAATAATCGTCGCAGGATCTCAACGTTATCTGCACGGGTGTGCCGGCTGCCATGTCGGCGGGCATACCGGAACGGCCGGGCTGGGTGCTGGCGTATGTGCCCCAGGCCTCCGACTGGCCCGGCAGCAGGGCGAGTAATTTCGTGGCGATATTGGGCGCGACCACTAAATTCGGCGTATCGTAGCCTACATAACCAAGGCCGTTGACGCTGACCGACCAGCCGGTATCATTGCGGGTCACAAAGAACTGCGTGAACGTGGTCGTTCCGTTAACCAGCGGCTGCGGCGCAGGATAAGCGGCGTTAGGGTCGTTATCCGTCAGATTGACGTTAGGATTAAAGGACGTGTTGATGTTCCACCAATAATCGCAGGCCAGCGCGGTAACGGTAAACGGTGTTCCGGCGGTACAGCCCGCGGGAGAACCATTTTTACCGCCGGTATTGCCCGTGTACGGCGGCTTACCGCCCTCGTGCGTTTCACCCGGCGTAAGGGCCAGCAGGCGGCGTTTCACAGGGTTCGTATCATTATTGGCGCCACAGGCACCGCGGCGGAAACATAGTTTGACATAGTCGAGGCAGGCGCATTGGCGGTCAGTGTCCAGCCGGCATTATTCCAGTTAACGGCATCGGTGGCACAGACCAGCGTTACCATAAAGTAGGTGCTGCCGTTCACCAGAGAGAGCGGCGCCGGGTTTGAGCTATGCGAGTCTGACGCCGTAAGTGAAACCACGGTGAATGTTGAAGTCTTGTTCCAGGAAGTATCACAGGCGTTCACCGTAACAAGGAACGGCGCCCCCGCCATTTGCGTGGCCGAGCTGCCCTGCTTGCCGGAAGGCTTACCACCCACATTGGTCTCGCCGGGCACCAGCACCTGCAGTTGGACAGGAACGTTCGGCGTAACGGTAACACCGGTAACGGAATAGGGGTTCAGCACAGCGTTGGAATCAGAGGCGGTGAGCGTGTTGGTTCCGACGCTTACCAGGGTCAGGGAGATCGTTGTCTGGCCGTTGACCAGAGACTTATCGGCCGGCGGCGTATAGAACGGATCGGTCGCTGCGATATGCACATTAGCCGCCCCCGACTGGCAGCGGTTCCAGTATTGATCGCAGCCATTGACGGTGATGGTGAATGCCGCGCCGGCTGTCTGCACCAGCGGCAGACCCGATTTGCCGTACGGCGCGCTGTTAAGCCCGTTATTCCACTTGCCCGGCACCGCCGTTTCACCCGGCATGATTATCTGCAGCTGAGTCGCAGGTGTTGCTGCGATAGCCGTGGCTACGGAGGTGGTGTATGGCAGATACTGCGAATCATAGATATCACTGGCTGTAACGGTAAATGTCCCGGCGGTAACAGCCATTGCTGAGAAAACTCTGATGCCGTTAACGAGCGCGTTATCAGCCGGGTCGGTATCGTAAAGGTCAGAAGTTACAATGTGCACGCCGGGATTGCCTTCAAGAGGCGATATACCATACAGGGCGTCGTCCACTCTGTTCCAGTAGAAGTCAACGGCGTTTACTGTAACAGGGTAAGCCGTGCCGGCCGTTTGTACCAGAGGAATGCCCGACTTGCCGTAGGGCGCGCTGTTGATGCCGTCGTTATATTTGCCGGGTACGGCCGTTTCACCAGGCAACAGTACCTGTAATTTACGCGGGAAACCATTGCCGGCATCGTCACCGTGCGGATTGACTTTCACAGGCAGTGAGAAAGCTGTGTCGTACGTGTTAGGGGCGATATCATCGCCTGACAAGGTCCAGCCGTTGGTGGTAGCGGTTATAAGCGTCCAGGTATAGGCCAGGTTATAGCTGTTGCCGGTGTTAAGGTGCTGATCGTCAAAGGACTTGTCAAAAGTATCATCCGAGGTAAGACGGACGGTTATGTCCGGGTTACCGGCAGGCGTAGCCGTGTTATGGTACGGGTCGGTCACTCTAACGGTAATATTGAAAGCCGTGCCGGCTGTCTGTTTAAGCGGCGCGCCGTTCTTGCCGCCGGTAGAATCGGAGTATGGAGGTTTCCCGGGGGCCGGAGTTTCGCCGTTTACCAGCAATTGCAGGCGGCTGGCCAGATCGGCGTTTATCTGCATGCCCTCGCTCAACTGCATCAGCAGACCGCCGGTATAGGGAAGGGCTTCCACATAGCGGAATGTGCCGCCGCTGAAGAAAGTCACCGTATGCGTAGATGTGTTAACTAATGAAGCCGTTGACGGGCTTACCGCGGCAAACGTATCCTGGGTACCCGCGTTCACCATCGGCAGCACCTGCACGATAACATCAGTCGACGCGATATTCCAATAGGTATCGCAGGCATTCACTGTCGCGACGAAAGAGGAGCCGGCCGTGCGCGCCTGTACCGAATTTACCTTGCCATACGGCGCTGATCCCGCATTGGTAAATGCGCCGGACCAGCGGCCCGGCTGGTTTGCCTGGTTAGGCAGCAGCACCTGGAAACGGTTGGCAGGCGCCGCGGTGACCGTAAAGGGCAAGGTCGTGGTGCTGGCATATATCGGCGGCGTAATATCCTGGTCATCCACATGCAGCGTTTGCACCGTCGCCAGGTACGGCTTATAGGCGGTGGCGTCCGAGAACACACATTGACCTTCCGTCATGGCGACGGCCGGCGGTATTACGGAATATATATCAGCGGGAGAGCTCAACAGCATACTGTGAGAAACACCGGCTATGCGGTTCCATTGATTATCCGTGGCATTCACCGTTACCGCAAGGTTAGCGCCTGCCTGCAGCGGCGCGGGCGAGCCGGTTTTCCCGTTAGGATGGCCGGGGGCGGCCGTTTCACCGGGCAGCACTATTTGCAGCAGCGACTGGGCGTTGTTGGGTGTGATCGGTATACCGGTCACCGTCATGCTGCTCCAGGCGGGCGTATCGGACGAGTACACGCCTATAGTGTGTGTTATGGGATTTATATCACTGTTATCCGTGCGCGCCTTGCGGAGCGTTATGGCGATAGTTTTAACACCGCCGCTCAAATTGCTGGTCGGCGCCGCCGGCTGCATAAAGGGATCGCTTGATTCGATGTTGACGCTCGCAGCCCCGGCGGAATTAAGGTTCCAGTATTGGTCTACCGATCTGACAGTCACGTTAAAGGAACTGCCCGCGATGCGGCTTGTCGGAGTATTGTTCTTGCCCGCCGACACGCCCGGGGCCGCTACTTCGCCGGGCACTATCAGCTGCAGCTTCGCTATGGAAGCCGGCATGACAGCGATAGAAGCGCTGGTATCGGGATTATAGCTGAGGTCGGGAGAGACCGTTATCACGCGGCTGGCCGGACCGTTGGTCTGGCCGGTGGATACCATATAACGAATGATGAACTGGCGCGTACCCTGTGACAACGTCGCACTTAAAGGATTAGCTTCTATGGAAGTCGCCGCCGCCGAAGGCGTAGGGCGCGATATTCATGGTTATTTCCGGCATCGACGCGTTCGGCACGACGTTGAAATAGCGGTCGACGAGGTTCACGGTAACGGCATAGGTCGTTCCCGCCGTCAGGTTTGAAGGCGTTCCGGTCTTGCCGAAAGGCGCGCTTTGGCCGAAATATTTTGACTCTGCGAGATTAGCTTTTCCGGGTATGGCTGTTTCACCCGGCACCAGCACCTGTAAATTCTCCGCAGTGGTAGGCTGTACATAGACGCCGTTGGAGGTGCCGCTTGAAACAACGGGGCCGCTGAATATCTTGGAGCTTACATACTGCGTGGCGGAAGTTATCAGCGTTACCGTAAATGTGGTGGAACCATTTGAGAGCGGACGTGTTGAAGGCTCAACGTCATAAGGGTCGGTTGTCTCAACAAGAACACTGGCGGCGGTATCGTCACGTTTATTCCAGAAACGGTCTACGGCGTATACGGTTACTGTAAAGGGCGCGCCCGCGGTTTGAGCCATAACGGTGGTGGTAGAGCGGCCGCCGTCTGAGAACGGCGGGTCGTAGGGCGGCTTGCCCCAAACCGGGGTCTGGTTGGGCAGCAATACCATAAGTTTATTTACCAGCGCCGCGTTAACCTGCACCGGCAGCGGTGTTGTCTGCGACGTCCAGGCGCTGGCGCCGGTATCCGTAACCGTAAGGTTCTGATAACCGCGCTGCATCAGGGCGATATCATACGTGGTGGTCCCGTTGGTAAGAGTATTAACCTGTGTCAGCGGCGAAGCATAGGGGTCGGTCGCGCTCAGGCGGACGGTCGTGACGGCGGACGGGTTGATGTTCCAGTATTTGTCTACTGCTTGCGCAGTAACGGTGAACGGCGTTCCGGCCGTTTGCGCGATAACGGAGCCGCTGATACCGCCGACAACACCGGGCGCTTCGGCGGTGCCGGGCACCAGCACACGAAGTTTCTCGGCCGCGGCGGGTGCAACGTTAAATGAAACCTGGCCGGTTATGCTGTTATCGTCTATATCGGTCGCGTGCAGAACACGGTTGCCCGCGCCGCCCTTCACCAGCTTCAGAGATTCCGTCGCGATCAGGACATTGAATGTGTGTATGCCCTGGCCGAGCGAGGTGTAGTAATAATCCGAGGGCAGCCAGCCTTCTTCCGCCTGGTAGACACCGCCGGTATTAGGCATTTCAGGTCCGCCGGGCGAGGCGATAAGGCCGTCAACGCTGAAGCGGATCCTGCCCTGATAATTGCGGGCGCGGTCGCCGTTGGCATCTTTCGCCTCTACGGTCGCTGAAACAAGCTGGCCTGCCACCGGGCTCAGATTATTTACGGTGACATTAAAGGTCTTTGCAGGCAAGGTTACCGCGAACCGCGTCCAAGGCATGATCGTGTCATCCTGCACGTTGCCGGCTCTGTCAATGGCCCGCGCCTTTACCAGGTACCAGCGGCCGGAATACCACTTGCCGGTCATATCCTCGCTGAACCAGCTGATGCCGCCGTTCGCCGTGCGCCAGTTGTAGGCGCCGGTGAACAACGTCCAGGTGGAGCCGTTCCATTGATAATCGAAATTCGCGTCGGGTATGCCGTTCTCGTACGTCGGAGTATTTGACTCCATTATTATGCAGTACTGCACGCCGCCGGAAGGAACACCAGAGGCGTTGAGCGCGGGAGGTATCGGGTCCTGGGCTGTGCCTTCAATATAACGAATATCCTCTATATATGCGTTATTGAGAGGCGAGACCGTTGAACCGTCGCCTTTACGTGCGTCCGTAATGGTGGAGGTCGGCTTGGTCATATCGTAAATGAACGTCGCGCTGGAAATAACGGCGCCGGCGTTACCGATATTGTCGACGCCCTGCGCACGCACGGTATAGAAGTGGCCGTCGGTCCAGCTGAGGGCCGGCTGGTTGTAAGACCATTGCACGGTAACACCGCCGGCAGCCGCGGAAGCGATAGCTATCCAGTATTCAGGGACCGGCGACAACCAGGTCGCGCCGCCGGCGCCGTCATCGCTAAAGTACCTGCCCGCGGCGCCGCTGAGATCATGGACTGAGAGCAGTACATGGTTGGGCCCCGCCGGAGAATCGTAGCTGGTACCGAAGATGGCGCCGATAGAGCTGGCATTGTAAGAGCCGCCGTCAGCCGGGGCGCTGATGCCGGTAAGCGGGCCCTGATTGTCGAATATGAACGTGCACGTGGATAGCAGTGTGCTGATATTCTTCGCCGGTAAGGTGTTATCGCGGGCTTCAACGTCAATGGCGTAGGTTACGCCCGTCTGGAACGCCGAACCGTCGGCAAAACTGGCATGGGTGTAGGTCCAGTCCTGAAGTCCGGTCCCGCCGCCGGCCGCGTTCTCCCAGTTCTGCGAGCCGGTCCAGCCATCGAAGGTCCAGTAATGGTTGTCCGAAAGGCGGTGCAGACCCATGCGGACCAGCGTCGTATTGGAAGCGTCATACACCTTGCCCGATATCGTCGGCAGCGATGAAATAATGGCGTTATTCGCCGGGACGCTTACATACGCGGTCGGCGATGAAATGTCGCACTTGAACGTATTCGAAGACCAGCCCGTTTCAAAGGTGCCGGCTACGTTTTGCGCCCGGGAAGAAAGGCGGTAATTGCGGTTGTCAAGCCAGGTAATAGAACCTTTCGGATACGTCCAGCTGATAGTCCCGCCGCTGGTGCTTGCGCCCGTCGCCAGGTTCCATATATCCTGATCGCCGGCAACCCAGCCGGGCACGGTCTCATCCCAGGTCTCGCCCGTCGATATATCGAATACGCGCAGCTCTACCATGTTGATGCCGAAAGAATCGTTCGCGGTTCCCGATACCACGGGAAGAGAATTATATTCGCGTTGCGGCATGACCGGAAGGGTGATACCTGACGTCGGGCCGGACTGTTCACAGTACCAGGTTGAGCCGGGGTGCAGCGGCGTTATCTGCACATTGCCGGCTTTATCATACGCTTTGCTTTGTATCTGGTAGAGCGTGGCGTCTGCCCATACCGGCAACCCGGTGCTGCGGCTCCAGGTGCCCGCCACATTGTTCCACGTCGTAGGAAGTTCCTGCTCTACACCGGGTACCCAGCTGCTGCCGTTCCAGTAGTTAGTGTTGTTGACCTGTTTGATAATGACCGATACAGAGGCGATCCCCGTGAACGTATCGGAAGCCGTACCGTTTATAATTGTCGGGTTGGGGTAATAATGGCCGTTAACCGGATAGGCAACGTTAGAATCCGGAGGCGTCGTATCGTAGCTGAAGGTTGCTGTCTGGGCAAGGCCCGGGATCTCCGGGTTGCCGGCGGTGTCCGTGGCCATGGATTTCAGCTCGTATGAATGGCCGTCCGTGAACGCAGGCGAGGCCATCGTCCAGGACCCATTGGCATATGCCGCGGGGTGCCAGGTTATCGCGGGGCCCCAGGTGGCGCCGCTCTGCCAATAGGTAGCGGGGTAAAGCAGGTCGCGTACCAGCACATTGACGGAGGCTACACCGAACGTATCGAACGCTGTGCCGGAGATCGTGGGCAATGTCTTCGTGTTCAAAAGATTAGACGGCACGGTGATCGTGGAAGTCGGGCGCGTAATATCATAAATGAACGTTACCGATGAAAGCACGGTTTCATAGTTGCCCGGCGCAGGCAGGGCGTTGTCGTAGCCCACCGCGAAGACCGTGAACGTGCTTTGGTCTACCAGACCCGCGGCAAAGCCGCCGTATGCCCACGAGGTATTGCCGGATGTCAAAGGAGAAGAATTGAAATAGGCTTCGGCGCCCGTGAAATCCGTGCCGTTCCACCAGCCGCCGTTGTTAAGTTTTATGCCAACCTTGGTAACACTGACACCGCTGAGCGCATCGATCGTGGTGCCGCTGATGCTGCTGAGCGTGTTGGTGATATAGTTGTTGGATGGAGGCCACGATATAGTGCTGGTGGGCGACGAAGTATCGCACACGAAGGTTACCGAGTTCACCGCGACCGCGAAGGAATTCTCTATTAAACCCGGGGCCGGCAATGTTTTGTCATATGCGCGGGACAGTACCAGATACGCATTACCGTCGGTCCAGTTGTTGAAGCTATACGTCCATGACATCGTTCCCGCCGCCACCGCCCAACCCGATGTAGCCTGGTTATAATCCGCCCCACCCCACCAGTTCGCGCCGGACCGGGACTTGTTCTCTACCGCAACTTCCACCATGCTGATGCCGCTTGCGCCCACAGCCGGCTGGTCCAGGGACGTACCAGATATCACCGGCAGCTGACGGTAATATTTAACGGAGCCGGGCTGGCTGGGCAGCGTGATCACAGACTGGGGGGTCGAATTATCATAATAGAATTCAGTGTCATACGCGGGGATATCGCCGGGTGCTTCATTGGAACCGGCAACGTCCTGCGCCTGTGAAGTTATGCGGTAGGTTTTGCCTGTCGCGTAGCCGACGCTGTCCGTATAAGACCAGCTGGAGGCGTACACATTGCTTACCGCCACCCAGGAAGAGCCGTAAACACCGTTATCTTTCCATCCTTGAGACGCGCCGAACCAGGAAAGATTGCTGGTGACGTCGAAAATCCGCACCTGGAGCTTATCAATACCGCTGTCGGCGTCAAATGCGGTACCGGTAACGGCGCTGACCGCGTTGTAATACTTGCCGGTTGCGGGCTGGGTTACCGCTGAAAGCGGCGGCACGTTATCCAGGCGGAAATTCTGCGAGGCAACGAGACTTTCGTTCCCCGCAAGGTCAACAGCTTTCGCGGCTACCTGATACCAGCGGTTATTAGAGAACGCCGGCGTTTGTGATTCCGTCCAATTCGGCGCACCCACGATACCCGTACTTACCCAGGTGGCCGTGAACATGGTACCTTTGGAGAAGGTTACGCCGTCGTACCACAGGCCTCCCGGCGGGTTATCCTGATATGTAACCAAAATACTCGCGACAGAAGAACCGGTGTAGCCGTTATCGGCTGCGGTACCGCTTATGGTAGGCAGCGAAACGTGCCACGATTTATACGGATACGTCAGCGCAGCCACCGGCGGCGTGACGTCATATCTGAACACTGAAGGAGATGAAACCGCGCCGTTGTTGCCGGCATTATCGCGGCCGTATACTTGAACAAAATATTGGTAACCGTCGCGCAGCGCCGGGCAGGTCAATTCCCAGTGCGGGGCGCCGGCGCTGATCCAGGTGGCGGTGGAATACGGAGGCGTAGCGCCCGCATACGTGAACGATGAGGTAGCCGGATTATACCAGTTACCGACGGGATCTATCTCGCGAACCGCAACCAGTATCTTGTCTATGCCGGAATTGACCGACGGAAGGTCCTGAGCGGTACCGGTAAGCAGCGGAAGCGTGTTGGTGATCGCGTTGTTTACCGGCGAGGTCATTGCGGCCTGCGGCGGTATGGAATCGAACAATATAACGTAGTTGCTCTGCGGCCACTGGGTATTCTGGTCATTGCCAGGGAGCGGCAAGGCGCTGTCAAAGGCCCTTGAGCGAATACCGTAGAAGCGGCCCGACTGCCATAGCGGTATGTTCGCAAACGTCCATGATGATTGATACGTTACGGCGTCATTCCACTGCGCCGTATTAAGCCAGCCCGTGGCGAAGCTCCAGTAGGTCGTCGGGTAGGTAAGGTCCTGCACCGCGACCTGTACTTTGTTGATCGCGGACGGTGTTGCCCCGGCGAACGGCAGCACATCGGCGACGGCGCCGGTGATCGTCGCCAGCGCATTATATGAGGAACCATTGACCGGTACAACCACGGTTGAAGTGGGGCTGGTGACGTCCCAGATAAATGTTACAGGGCCATTCCCCGGATATGCTTCGGTGTTAAGGGCGTTATCCCATGCCTGGGTGACAATATAATAAGAAGAACCTGATGAAAGCATGGCGGTCATTCCGGCGGCCGTGCAGTCAAAGCCCCATGGATTCGTGCCAAGAGCATCCAGATACAGCGGCGTTGGTTCCGTAAAATCTGAACCGCCCCACCATTTTCCGTTACGGTTGTTGCGCACGGCAACTTTAACCAGGGTTACCGAGCCCCCAGCTGCGTCTACCGCGGTCCCCGACATCGAAGGCAGCTGGCACATAGTGCTGTTGGCCCCGGGCACCGTAACATACGATCTGGCGGGAGAGATATCATACACAAAATTTGCGGTGGTATACGCCACGTGGTAATTGCCGGCCATATCAAGCGCGCGCGCGACGATCTGGTACTGTGTGCCATCGGAAAGAGTGGTGATCGATTGGGTGGTATTCCAGACGGTGTACGCCGGTGTCACCGTGGTCGTCGCTATGAACCAGGCGCTATCGGCTGCCAAACCTTCGAAGGCCTGCGTCGCGGGGTTCCAATAATAGCCGGAGCTGGTATGTTTGATGCGGATCTCAACGCGGTTCAGCAGACCCGGCGCGGTATCCGCCGCCGTCCCGATAATGGACGTCATGGTGTTTTGCCTGGTGGTAAGCACGTCTCCCGGCGGCGTCGTCAGCTTGGTGGTCGGCGCTATATTATCAAAGATAAATGTTTTCGCGGCTGCCGTGGAGGTGTTGTTCGCTTTATCCACCGAGTGAACGCTTACCTGATACGACGTACCGGACAACCAGGTGGGCGTGGAACCCGTGAAGGTCCAGGGATTGACGGTATCGATACCATCCGCAAGCGCATTCGCGCTGGTGGGCAGCCACTGGATATCCGATGTGTTGAAGCTGCTACCGCTCCAGTAGTTACCGTTGGTAGCGGGGTTCACCTGAATAGCTATTTCCACCCGGTCAAGGTACGATTTCTGACCGGCTGAACCGGGGTCATATGCCGTTCCCGAAAGCAGAGACAGAGGAGCCGGCTCAAAATCATTGACCGGGCGTTGCAAGACCACCTGCGGCAGGCTCTGGTCCCACAGGAAGGTCGAAGTCGTCCAGCCTGACAAATTGCCGACGAGGTCTACGGCCCGGGCATTTATAACATAGCTTGCGCCGTCCGCCCAGGCAGGTGACGGATACGTCCAGTTTATGCCGCCTGAGACCACGACCCAGCTGGAGGAGGCGACCCAGCCGGTACCGGACCAGTACTGGTTGGCTCCCTGCTTAATACGCACAAATACTTTATCAACACCGGCGGTAAGGCCCGGTGAAGGATTGTCGGCGGCGGTTCCCGTGATAGTATCCAGCAGGCGGCTTGGCCCATAGAACGGCGAGACGGGCGCCTGCACGCTTACTTGCGGCGCGCTGTTATCGAACACGAATGTCGCGGTGCTCATCAAAATTTCGGCGTTGCCCGCGAGGTCGCGCACCTGGCTGACTATGCGATAGCGGGTGCCGCTGGTCCAGTTGCTGTCGGCGATAGCGTAGGTCCACGACTTTGTTCCCGGTCCTTGCGTTACGTTCGCGGGGCAAGACGTGGAGTAGCCGACCCAGTTGTTTAAATAGTTACTCCAATAATTACCGTCAGGAGCCGTACCTGCTATGCGCTGAATGGTTATTCCCACTGATGCGACACCGGCCATATCGGCGTTAGCCGTGCCGCTTATCTGTGTCATAGTACGATACGTTGAACCGTCTACCGGCATGTTCACCTGGGAGTTGGGCGGCGTCGTATCTATTATGAAATCATAACCAAGACCCGCGTTATGCCAGCCGCCCATGTTCCCGACGGGTTTGGCATCATCGTAGGCGCGCGCCTTTACGTTATAGCGCATATCGGACTGCCAGTTCGCCGCGTTAAAGGTATAAGCCCACGAACGGTTCAATCCCGGCAGGCCCAGCTGGTCTGCGCGGAATGTTACCGCACTGCCCTGCATCCAGGCGCCGCCATTCCAGTAGCTGGTCGTATTGTCGTTGTTGAAACGGCTGAACAACAGCTCAACGGTAGTCGCCGCCGGCAAGGTTATCCTGGATGTTGCCCGAGAAGTTAAATGAATTTACAGGACTGATGGTTGAACCATTAGCCGGATAATCCATGCTCACCGACGGGGCCTGGTTGTCGGCGTAGAACGTGACCGACGAAATGCCGAATACAAAATTATTTTCCACGTTGCCGGCCTGGTCCGTGGCGCGCGCGGTAATATAATAGGTGGCGTTGTTGCCCCAGTCAAGGGTCCCCGGTTTCACCCACGTCCAGCTGGAAACGAACATCGTTACCGGGTTCCAGATAGGCAAAGAAACCTTCCACCCCTGGTCGGCTATATCGTCCTTCCAATATTTTCCGTCGTAGCGCTGAATGGCAACAGCGGCCGACTGCAACTGGCCCGGAGCGCTGTCCATTACGGCGCCGCCTATGCTGTCCACCGCTGAATTTATGGAACCGTTGGGCGGGCTCTGTACGCTGGCCGTCGGGTAAGACACATCGTAGTGGAACGTCTTTGACGCGACTGACGAGGTGTTGCCGGCTTTATCAATTGAATGAACGCTTACGCTATATTCCACACCGTCAGACCAGGTGGGCGTGGAACCGGTAAAGGTCCATGGATTAACGGTGTCAATGCCATCCGCCAAACCGTTGGCGCTGGTAGGCAGCCACTGAATGCTCGACGAGTTGAAGCTGCTGCCGCTCCAGTAGTTACCGCTGGCTGAGGGATTGATCTGTATGGCTATTTCAACTTTATCCAAATACGATTTCTGGTTCGCCGCACCCGGGTCGTAAGCGGTGCCTGAGAGTGTGGAAAGCGGGGCGGCCTCGAAATCCGTGTCCGGCTGCTGCAATACTGCCTGAGGTATGGTTTCATCCCACAGGAAGCTGGCAGTCGTCCACCCTGAAAGGTTGCCGACAAGGTCTACCGCGCGGGCATTCACTACATAGCTTACGCCGTCGGTCCAGACAGGCGCGGGATACGTCCAGCTGTTGCCGCCGGCAACCACCACCCAGCTTGACGAAGCGACCCAGCCGCTGCCGGACCAGTATTGGTTGGCGCCCTGCTTAATGCGTACGTACACCTTGTCGATCCCGGCGGTAAGACCGGCTGCGGGATCATCCAGGGCGGTTCCGGAAATAGTATTCAGCAGGCGGCTTGGTCCGTAGAACGGTAATGAGGGGGTTTGCACCGTAACCTGCGGGACGGTATTATCAAATACGAATGTTGCAGTGCTGAACGTGATATCGGCTTTGCCCGCAAGGTCGATCACCTGGCTGACAATGCGGTACTGCGTGCCGCTGGTCCAGTTGCTGTCGGCGATGTTATACGTCCAGGATTTGGTACCCGTTCCCTGCACTACGTTCGCAGGGCACAGCGTAGAGCCAACTACCCACTGGTTTGTAAAGTGGCTCCAATAGTGCCCGTCATTGTTTATACCGGCGATACGTTGAATGGTTATTCCCACCGAAGCGACGCCGGCCATATCGGCGTTGGCAGTGCCGGATATCTGCGTCATGGAGCGGTAGGTTGTCCCGTCAACCGGCATATTCACCTGCGAGTTGGGCGGAGTCGTGTCAATCACGAAATCATAGCCAAGCCCGCCATTATGCCAGGCGCCGGTATTGCCCACGGGTTTTGCATCGTCGATACCGCGCACTTTAATATTGTAGCGCATATCTGAAAGCCAATTGGCGGCCACAAAGGGTTCCGACCAGGAACGGGTAAGGCCCGGCAAGCCGAGCTCTTCCGCCCGGAAGGTGGTGCTGGAAGCGGACCACGCGGCGCCCGTCCAATAATCGGTCGTTCCATTACTATTGAAACGGCTGAACAACATTTCCACCGTCGCACCTCCGGCGAGGTTATCAATAATACTGCCGGTAAAGTTAAAGGAAGCGCCGGGGTTTATGGCTGTATTATTCGCCGGATAGGTCATGGTGATAGTAGGAGCGATCAAGTCGTCGTAGATCGTTATCGACGAGGAACCCAGAATGAAATTATTCTGCTGGTTGCCGGCCTTGTCAAGGGCGCGCGCCGTAATGTAATAAGTGGTATTCCCGTTCCAGGAAAGGGCGGCGGGTTTTACCCAGGTCCAGCTGGAGGTATAGAGCGTGGTAGCATTCCAGGCGGGCGTCAGTTTCCAGCCCTGGTCGGCTATATCATCTTTCCAGTAACGGCCGTCGGCGCGCTGAATAAGCACGTCCACCTGCTGCAGCTGCCCGGGGGCCGTATCCATCGCGGCGCCGCTCATGGTGTCTACCGCCGAAATAATGCTCTTGTGCGCGGGAGAGGTGATAGTTGCCGTCGGATATGAAACATCGTAAACGAAATTGGTAGTCGCATTGCTTTGATTTGATACCGGCACCACGTTATCATAGGCGCTTGCAATTATCTGATACTGGTTGCCGTCTATCCAGGGCGATACCGGCAGGTTCATGGTCCAGACCGTGCCGTCCCAGGTAGAAGTAGAGTTCATCACCTGGCCGACGTTCCAGGAGTTATCGGAGGTTTTCCAAAATTTGTTATCACTGTTGCGCATCACGGATATCTGAATATGGTTTATCCCGGCCGGCACATCCTGGGCGGTGCCGGAAATTACCGTTGTAGAATTGTCAAAATTAGACTGCGGCTTGACTATGGCAAGCAGAGGCGCCTGGCTGTCTATCCAGAAACTGACGGATGAGTTCGGGACCGGCGGCACGGTGTCGCTGCCGTAGGGCGCCGGGTTCCATTCCGGAACTCCGTCGATGCTTATCGCCCTTGTCAACACTTTATATTGTATATTGTGCGAGAACGTTGAAGGTTCAATGGAATAAGACCAGGTCGGAAGGCTTGTGTTAGTTACCATCCAGCTGGTTTGCGAAACCCAGTAGCCGACCGTTGATGTTGAGATCGTATTGTAATACTTATTATCTGAGAGCCGCTGTATGAGTATTTGAACGTTCGCGGTTTCCGCTATGCCGAGGCTCGCCTGTGAAGCGGTGCCGCCGATAGAACCCAGCGTCTGGTAGGAAGCGCCGTTAACGATAGTTGTTATAGTAGAATGCGGCTTGGGCGGGACAAGCATGAACGTGCCCTCAGAGGCAATAACACCTTGCACATTGCCAGCCTGGTCTATGGCGCGTGAACGCACTTCGTAATTCTGGCCGACGTTGCCCGGATCCGGGAACCAGGTGACACTACCCGTATTATACGTCCACACACCCGTAATAGGATTATAGATGGCGCCATCAAGCCAGGTCGCGCCGCCCCATACGGTGTTGTCCCAGTAGGTATCAGGCGAGCCCGGATGTTTTATCTGTACCTGCACGCGATTTATGCTGCCCGGCTGTGTATCGGAAGCCGTACCGGTAAATGTCGGCATCTGGGTAACGGTCGGGTACTGGCCCGGGGTGCCGGCCGGCAGGGCAACAGCCGAGACCGGGGCGGTTGTATCAAAAATAAAGTAGTTGGTTGTGCCCCATGCCAGATTACCGGCGCGGTCGGAAGCGCGACAAATCACGGTGTAAGAGGTGTTGGTAGTCCAGTAACTGTCGCTGAAATTATAGGTCCAGGAAGAATTCCATACCGCTGCCGCCATAAAGCTTGAGACCGCGGTCGCAAAGCCGCTGTTATTCCAGTAAAGGTTATCGCTCATCCTTTGAATGGAGACTTCCACGCTGACGACGCCCGAGGGCGCGGCACCCGAACCCACCTGCGCCGGGTCTATCATTGTTCCTGAAATTACCGGCAGGGTATTGCGCCATGTATTGTTGCCCGGCATGGTAACAGCGGAGACCGGCGCTGCAGTATCAAAAATGTAGGTGTGTGTGGTGAACGCTACTTCCCAGTTATTGTCTACCGGCATGTTCACCAGGTCGCGTGCCCGGCTGTTAAAGCTATAGCTGTAACCCGCCTGGAATATACCTGATACATCTTTTTGCCAGGTATAGGGTGTTCCGGGTGTAAGCGTTACGCCGCCGACCCATACCGGGTCGCTGGAACCGAACGAGAGTCCCGTAAACCACTGGCCGTCAGAACGCTGGATGCGGAAACGAACTTCGCTGACACCGGTGCCGGGCACCGTATCCTGGGCTGTACCGGTTATCGTGGTGATCGCGCTGTTGCGGCAGTCATTAGCGGCTGGCACTTGAGGTTGGGACATTGGCGGCACCCAGTCAAGCTGGAAGGTGGTTGTCGTCCATTCGCAAAGGTTACCGGCGTTATCCAGCGCCCGCGCGTAGAGCGTATAGGAATTACCGCTGACCCAACCATTATGATCATTAATATCCGAATCTGTCCAGGGAGAAGTTGTTGACAGCACATTCCACAGAATGCCCGCAGGGCTCTGCCAGCTGTGTGAAATATCGCTCCAATATTCGCCGGAGACATCCTTGACGCCGATCTGAACCTGAGCAACACCGGCCGGCCCCACGTCTACCGCCGTCCCGGTGATAGCCGCAAGGGACTGGTAAACCTGACCGTTTTGCGGCACGCTTACCTGCACCTGCGGGTTCAGCGAATCTATGCCGATCAATACGCCGGGCTTGCTGCCGAAGTTTTCCCAGTTCTGAACATTCAGCACCTGGTCGCGCGCTATAACATTGATGCGATAAGAAGAGTTATTGGCAAACACCGGCAGCGCGGACAACGACCAGTTGAACACCCCGCCGCCGAACAGTATTGAATCGACCGCGTGAGAACTGAAGTTAACGCTCCAGGTAGGCCCGCCGACCCAATACTGGCCGCTGGAGGCATCCTGTATGGTAACCACTACGTTCGCGGTATTAGCACCGATGTCGGCATGGTTAAGCGGTGACGCAGGGAAGTCCTGGGCGGTGCCGCTGATTATAGTAATGTTCTTATAGAACAATCCGTCTTTGGGATATTGCAAGGCTGATACCGGCGCGCTCCGGTCGCTGGTGAATGCAGCCGCATCGGACTGATCGCCGACGTTCATTGCCGCGTCAATGGAGCGGGCTTTCAGAATATAAATTTTACCGTCCGCCCAGGTAGTGACCGGCGTTGGTACGGTGTACGACCAGGCAACCGTCTGCTGGTTGTAGGAACCGACGGTAAAGTACACATCGGTCAGGCTGGTGATCCAGGCACCGCCGTCCCAATACCAGGTGGTACCGTTAAGGTTAACACACAGCTGCACAGCACTTATCTTACTATGCTGGTCATAGGCCGTGCCGTTAATAACATCCAGATCCTTATAGGCGCCTCCCAGCGGTGAACCGATAGTCGCCAGCGGCTTAACATTATCGAACATGAAGGTGGTGGTGTAACCCGGGTTTTGAATGTTGTCGGCGTTGTCAACGGCCTTAAGGTTAACGGTGTAGGTTACGCCGGGGGTCCAGGCGGAGCCGTCTACGAATTTGGCGTGCGTATAGTTCCAGCTGGTTGTTCCCGCGCACTGCACGCCGTTCGCTGGATACGTTGAAGAACTCCACCAGGCGCCATACGTTATGTTGTCACCGGTCCAATAGTAGGTCGCGCCGCCGGAAAGATACGAAACGGTAAGATAATCTTTTGCCACGCCCGAGGTTATCACACCGGTCGCCGTAAGGTCCTGGGCGGTGCCGGAGATCACCGTCATACTGCTGAAATACAACCCGTTACCGTAGGGCATAAGCACCGTCGAAGTAGGCGGTTCAATATCATACGAGAACGTATTGCTTGCTGTTCCAACCACAAAATTTGTCAGTACGTTGCCGGCTTTATCGTCTGGCCTTACGACCACGTTATACGCACGCCCGCTCTTATAGTTCAGGGTTTCGTTATAGTTCCATGTCTGCGGCCCCAGCACATTCGCCACATTCGTGCTGTAGGCAAGGAGCCAGACGCTGGGCAGAGTGCCGTTCGCCTGTTCAAAGTCCGTGCCATCGAAATACATGCCCGTATACATATCCTGCACACGTACATAAATATTATTTATACCGGAAAAATCATCCGTAGCTGTACCGGTGATAGAGGTGATGGGCTTGGTGGAATTATTGTAACCCGTGCCGTTCGCCGGCACGCCTATGTACGCTGCGGGCGGCTGGTTATCCGCCGAGAAACGGGTAACGACAGTGGGTACTTCAATGTTCTGGGCTCGGGAAGTAGCCCTTGATTGTATCTGATAATAATGTGCGCTGGTAGGCCAATTCGCGGGTATATCGCTGTATGTCCAGGTCGCTGAAGTAGCAAAGGCTGTCACACTGCAGGATACCCAGTTAGGCTGCGCCACCCAGCCCGCCGCCACGCCGCCCCAGTCTTTATTGGACGGAGCGCTGCCGGCCGCTTCTGCAGATATACGTATCTGCATGGAAGCTATCCCGGAAGGTATCGCTTCCGCTGTTCCTGTGATAGAGGCAAGTGTCACATAGCTTGCGCCGTTTACCGGATAACCGACCGTTGAGTTCGGCAGCGTTGAATCGACGCTGAAATTGCGCTGCGGCAGAGACGATTCGACATTCGATGTGAAATCGGTAAGGTCGGCCGCCTGTGTTCTGATAACGTAGGTGTAGGGAGACAACCAAGACATAGATGAGATAATTAGGCGCCACGAAGAGGTCGCACCGTTAACCGCATATATCTGGGCCGGGTTCCACATTTCACTGGTGGCTGAGAAGGTAGAAAGGGATGCATTCCACCAGCGATAATTGCCGAATGATGGGTAATCATTGACCTTGATGGATACATTCACCGATGTTACACCCGCGGTAACATCCATCGCGGTTCCCGATACAGTGGAGAGCACCTGCGTAGTTGAATTGTAGCCTATGTTCTCGGCCGGGATGGTCACGAATGAAACCGGCGGCGTATTGTCGAAGGTAAAATTCACTACCGTCGGCTGGGCCAGGGTATTGCCGAGCGTGTCATAGGCGCGCAGGGTGGCGGTATACGTATGGCCGCTGGTAAAGGCGCTGCCGAGAGAGTTGTATTGCCAATTTGCCGCCGAGCCGCTGAGAGGTATGCTGTTCCACTGCGCTGTTACCGTCCAGCTTGAACCTGTCCAGCACATACCGTTCGTATTATCCGCCAGGTTCAGGTCTATTCTGTTAAGCCCCGAATTGTTAGCCAGCGGATATTCCTGCGCCGAGCCGGTTATGGTGCTCAGTGTGCTGTAGATCTTCCCGTTCACCGGGCCGCTTACCGCAATGCTCGGCGCGCTGGAATCGAACACAAAATAGCGGGTGCACAGTATCTGTTCGTCGTTACCGGGCGCAGGCAGGGCGTTATCCCAGCTCTTGCTCTGGAGTCGGTATTTCTCACCGCTGGCCCAGGGCGGCAGCGTTACGCTTTGCCAGTTATTGGTGCCGGACATGGTGGCGTAGTACGTGGCAGATGCCCACAGATCAGCGGTGCCCGTCCAGTAGTAGCCGTCGCTTACTCGCAAAACCGAGAGCCCGACCGAGCCTACACCGGCGGCCTGGCCGCCCGCATTACCAGGATAATCTACCGCCGTTCCGGAAATAGTGTTAAGTGAACTGAACGAAGCACCAACAAGCGTAATAGTTGATACCGCGGCGTGTGTCAAAAGTGAACGTGCCGCCATTTACCATAAAGTCCTGAACATTGGTGGCATTATCATGAGTTCGCAGAGTGATATAGTAGCTGGCACCGCTGGTCAGTGACATGGCCGCAAAGTTCCAGGCTATCGGCTCGCCGGGAATGGCGCCGGGTGAACGCCTGTGCCCCGGAAGCGCTGAAATCAACGCCGTTCCACCACTTGCCCGTTAACTTATTCTGCATCGCGAATTCGATCTGAGAGACCCCTGCGCCGCCGTAGCTGTTGCCGACAGCGACTGCGGGAACGTCCTGCGCGGTTCCCGTAAAGGCGTTGCCCGGTATTGAGAGAACAAAACTACCCTGAGCCGGAGAAGCCCAACGCCGCCGTTGGCGCCTGCGTATCGTAGCGGAAGTTCGCCGTGGCATACACCACACTGTAATTGCCGGAATTATCCTGCGCTCGCGCCTCTATTTGATATTTAAATCCGCTGGCCCAGGTGAACGTTGCCGTCCATACCGACCAGGTACCCGATTGGTTTGTCGGCGTATACCACGAAGATTCACGCGCGACATCAGTATCATCTATGTCGAAAGCCTGGCTTACATTGTTCCAGTATTTTGTGAATGTGTAGTTCTTTATGCGTACCTGGACATTGGTGACGCCGCCCTTATCATTGGCATCGGAGGCCGAACCGGTAATGGTCGGCAGATTATTATAGTAGCTCAGGCTTGGCAGCGAGATGGCAACCAGCGGGGCATCAGTATCATACACAAAAGCCTGGCTGATAACGGTGGAAGCGTTGCCGCTTTGGTCGACTGAGCGTATGGACACGTTATACTTCTGGTTGCTTACCCAGGTCGGGGTGGAAGCGGCAGGCACGCTCCATGAAGATGAAGGAAGACCCGCAAGATCGCCGGTAGCATTGAACCAGGCTGTTCCCAGCGTATCCAGGTTCCAGCTATGCGTGATCGGGTTCCAGAATTTACCGTTGAAGTCGGGGTCGTTCTGTATCGCGACATCCACATGCCCAAGTCCGGAACGGTTCGTACCAATGGTGCCCGCAGGGTCTGCAGCCGTCCCTGAAATATTCGGTAATGAATGATAGTACGAGGTTGAAGGTGTTTGCAGGGAGACCGTTGGCACATTACTATCATAGGTAAATGTTTTAGTGACCGGGATCGAGGTATTGCCCGCGGTGTTGGTGGCCTGCGCTGACAAGGTGTATACGTAGCCGTCTTCGAACGCGGGATTGGCGATAGACCACAGCAGCGTGCCGGATGTTACCTGCCAGCTGCTCTGGACTACCCAGCTGTTGGGACGGTTCCAATACTTACCATCATTGCGTGAAATGCTTATCTCAACCCGGTTGACGCCGAAAGGATCTGTCGCGGTACCGGAGCTGAGCGGCACGGTGTACGCCGGCCCATAGAAAGCGCCGGACAGGGGCTGGCCGATAACGACCGTGGGTGCGCCGGTGAAAAATACAAAACTGACCGTAGACAACTTAACATCATAGTTACCGGCATTGTCTTTTGCACGGGCTACGGCCTGATACGTAACGCCGCTTACCAGGCCCGCTATACCAGTAAAGGTCCAGCTGGTCTGATAGATAGTCGCAGGAACAAAATTGTAAGCCGGCAGCACGGACCAGCCGGCGCCCGTCCAGGAGCTGATGCGCACGTCAAGCCCGGACAGGCCCGAAAGCTGTGCGTTCGCCGAACCCGAAAGGGTCGGCAGGGAATTGAATATCTGGTTATTAGCAGGATAATCTATCGAGCTTACCGGCGGCGTTGTATCAACGACCATACTGAAGCCCGCGGGAACCGTTTGTTCGTTATCCAGGTCATCTATCGCCCAGGCTTGAACAGTGTAGTTGCGGTCGCTTATCCAGGAGGCGATCGGGTAATGCCAAGCGGTCCAGTCGCCGGAATCATTGGTAGCGTATACCGTTGAAACGCTCACCGACCAGGCTGAACCGTTCCAGTACGTGTTATCGTCCGTATCCTTAATGACCAATTTCACGCGGTTGCCCAGTGACATGCCGATGTTGTTCGGCGCGAACGGATCCAGCGCGGTACCGGTGATCGCGGTGAGAGACGCATTATAGATACCGTTCGGGGCAGGAGATGCGACAACGGCCGCCGGCGCGTCCTGGTCGATAATGAAAGAATTCGAGCTCGTGCCTACGGCAAAACCGCTCTGCCAGTTGCCCGCTTTATCGCGCGCTTTGACTGAAATAATGTACTTTTTGGCGCTCGTCCATACGGGAGAGGTTAACACCCAGGAAGACTGATACACCGCCAGCGGCGAGCCGGCGCCCGAAGAGATCCAAACCGCAGGGCTTGCCTGCCAGCCGGATCCCGTCCAGTAGCTGGAAGGATTAAGCTGCTGCACCATAACCTGCACCGTCTGAGGAGCGTTATCCAACATTTGTCCGGATAAGAACGTCAGCGTCTTATAAACCGGCTGACCGCTGGCCGGAGCTGTGATCGTTGCCGTCGGGAGTGAAAGATCGTAGGTAAAACTTACCCCGGCGTTACCCGAGCCGCTGTTTTCCTGATTACCCGGCAGCGGCAGGGTGTTGTCGCTGGCGCGGGACTTCACCAGATACGTGGTGCCGTCCGCCCAGGCCGCGGCAGCGCAGCTGGACAAGAGGATAGACTGCCAATTGCCATTCGCATATGAGGCCGGGTTCCAGGTTTCAACACCGGTCCAGGCGGAAGTATTGATATTGAAATACTGCAATCCGGACTTGATCAGCACTTCTACGGTCTTAACGCCGGAGGTCGCGTCCGTGCCCGTGCCGGAGAGCGTTGTCAGCGAATTATAATATCCGTTGTTGGCCGGCTGCGAAACAGCTGATAGCGGCTCAACGGTATCGACCGTGAAAGTAACGGCATTGGCAGCCGGCGGTGTTATCAGCGAACTGTTCTCCCAGATATTCCAGACCGATAAACCCCGTGAGCGAACCGTGTAAGAAGAACCGCTGACCCACAAGGACTCCGGCAGCGTCATGGACCATGAAGGTGACGACGGCACGATGTTCAGCCAAACGCCCGTCGCGTAAACCACCGTCCATGAAGAGCTGGAACCGTCGTAGAAAGCACCGTCCGACATTCTTTGAATGCTTGTCAGCAGCGTCCTGGTTTGATCGTTGCCGGTGCCGGTAAGGGAACCCACCGTCTTATAGAAGCTCGCGTGCACCGGCGTACTTACCGTAGTAACGGAAGCCGGCGGACGGAAAATAAAGGTGCGGGTCGGGAAAACAGATTCGTAGTTACCGGCAACGTCCATTGCGCGCACGTCCACGCGGTAGCCGCCGTTGTAGTCAAAAGCTATATTGGAAGTTGAATAGCTCCAGGTTCCGGCGCCGCCGTTCCATACGGCAGGCAGCCAGTTGTTAGAGTTACTATCCCAGCCGGGGCCGTTACACCAGGAACCGTCCATAACTTTAGAGTCGTTTACCGTAACGCGCTGAATGCGAATGCTGACCGCTGCCACCTGTCCAAGGCCGCCGGCAACAAGATCTTGCGAGCCGCCGGCTATGGATGCAAGGGTTGTCATGACCTGACCATCGGTCGCAGGCAAGGTGATCGCAGACACAGGCGCCGACGCGTCAAAAACGAAATAGGATGACTGGCCGTAAGCCGCATTGCCGGCACGGTCAGTTGCAAGGGCGGTTACCGTATAGCTGGTGTTATCGGTCCAGTAAGAATCCAGTGCCGTGAACGTAAAACTAGATACACCAAGCGTGCATTGCGGTAGAGCAGCAGGCACGCCGCTTTGCCAGACACCGCTGTTGTTTAAATACCACCCGTCGGATTCGCGTTTAACGCGCAGTCCTACTGATTGTACGCCTGATGTTTGACCGCCCGCCGATACGGTAGTATCGGTAGAAGCGCCCCATACATAGGTAAGAGAATTATACTGTTTGTTGTTTACCGGCAGGTTCACCTGGGAAACAGGGGCGGTCTTATCGAACATGAAGGTAATGGTAGAGAATGCAATTTCGGCGTTAGAGGCGTTGTCCTGGGCATAGGCCGTAATTGAGTACTTGTAGCCATCCTTCCAGGGCGATGCGTTCAGTGTCTTGCTCCAGGTGCCGGGGTTACCGTCAACTAACGAAGTGTTGTCCCATCCGGGGAACGAACTGGCTGTCCAGTTAGTGGTACCATCGTACCATTTACCGTTGGAATCCTGAATGGCATATTTAACAAATGCCAGTCCGCTGTTGCCATAAGGCGTATCGTTGGCAGTACCATAAATGCCGGTGAAATCGTAGTTATAGAAACCGCCGTCAACCGGTGATGTGGTAAGAGAAACAGGCCGCTGGTTGTCGAAGCGGAACGTTGTTCCCCACACACCCGTCCATATGGGATCCGCCGGCGTATTATCGGCGTTGTCGATGGCGCGGGCTATCGCGCGGTAGCTGTGGCCCGTAACCAGGGTGAAAGAAGAACTGCTTAAGGTCCAGTTTGCCAGACCCGCAGCAACTCCCCAGGAAGCCGCCGTATATGTCTGGTCAAAGTTACCGGTGGCAGGGTTCCAGAAACCGTCCGATCCGAAGGCTCCCAGGTCACGCATTACAACTTCAACACGCTTGAGGCCCGCGATCGAATCGCTTGCCGTACCAGCGATGGAGGCAACACCGTTATACGCATGCCCATCTATTGGGGCAGTGATCGTAGCTGAAGCCAGCACGGAATCATAGGTAAAATCGTATGCCGCAACTACCGGCTGGATATTAGCCGCATTATCGATCGCGCGTGCGCGGACTTCGTAGGCCGTGCCGTCTACCCAGACAAGGTCCGGGTCGGACCAGGTCCAGTTGTTCGTCCCGGCAGCATCGTACCATTTAGCGCCGGCTGAGAAAACATTGGCATCCTGATCCCAGAAATTTGCGCCCTGCACTACAGCGACCTGAACTTTCGCAAGACCCGATTTAACACCCGGGGCAACAGGGTCGATGTCCGCGGCCGTGCCGGAGATCGTCGCAAGGGACTTCATGAACGGCATGTTCGGCAGCGTTATCGCGGCAACCGGCGCCGTAGAATCATACATAAATGAAACGATAGAGCCAAGGGTCTGGTTTCCGGCGGTATCAAATGAACGCGCCTGCACAGAATAGTTGCGGTTAGGCACCAGGGCCGGCGTCACAAACTGCCACGAGCCGGTGCCCGACGTCGGCATCCAGGTATCGTAATAAACCTGCCAGCCCGCCCCGTCCCAAACCTGATTGTCGGTAACATCTATCAGTTTGATATCGGTCCGTAACAGACCCGCCGGCGTGTCGGCTGCCGTGCCTTTAATGAACGTAAGAGGATTGGCTGGGCTGTAATAGCCGTTCGCCGAAGGAGATGAAATAGCAAGGGTAGGCCCGACGCGGTCGCAGATGAAATTGATCGTGCGCACCGCCGACTCAACGTTGCCTGCTGCGTCAACCGCCGCCGAATGCGCGGAATAAGTGACGCCGTGGGCAAGGCCGGTCGTTATGGCGATCGTCCAGGTGCTGACACTTACTTCACCGGCCATCGGCGCTATCAGGTCTGTTATATCCAGTGTCCAGCTGGAACCCGTCCAGTAATAATCCAGGCCACCGTTATTAAAGGTAAATTCAAGGGCGACGCGGCTGAGGCCCGAGGTAACATCCTGGGCGGTACCCGTTATCTGCGTAATGGTGTTAACGAACGTGCCCGATGCCGGCGAGGTTACGAACGACACAGGTTTGGTGCGGTCCCAGGTGAAGGTACGGGTCGAGTAGACCACTTCAAGGTTCCCGGCATTATCGCGGGCCCGGGAGATTATTTGATAATCGCCGTCCGCGGGGTTATTGTCGGCGGTGAATGTTTGCAGTTCAGCGGGGTCCGCCTGCCAGATCTTGGTGGTTGAGGAATAATAGGTGATGAACGGCTTGAAACTGGTATCATTCCATACCCCACCGCCGGAGTAATATTTCCCGGTGGATACGGAACGTAAGCCGATGTTAACGCCGTCTCCCACGGCTGTTGTCGTAGAAACACCGGTAACATGCGTGTTAACGGTCAGATCGTCGGCAGTACCCTGGATGACCGCGATAGAGTGGGCCTTGGAACCTTCCGTTGGCAATACCACGCGTGAAACAGGAGGCTCGTTATCATATATGAACGTCCAGCCGGCGCCTGCCGTTTCGCCGTTGCCGGCCCGGTCCAACGCGCTCGTTTGAATGTTGTATTGGTAACCCGATTCCCAGGTAACGTTCGTATAGGTCCAGGTGCCGGGGTTCACAACAAAATACGTGGTAAAGTTGCCGTCCAGGGAAGAGGACTTGAAGCTGTTGGAAATACCCCAGGAACTGCCGCTCCAGTATCTGGTAAGGTCGGTGTTGGTTATCTTCATACCGATACTGTATACCTGGCCCGGCGCGGTATCAGAAGCTGTACCGGAAATGGTCGGTATGGAATTATGGATCAGCGCATTGGGGTAGGTCAGCCCGCTGACGGGCGGCGTACGGTCTATAACAATGTTGGTGTCCGGTGTTGCAAAAACGTTGGCAGGATAAGATTTGTCATATGCCTGCACTTTAATAACATACGCCTGTTCGTCTTTCCAGCAGGCGGTAGGGTAGGCGATATCATACTTCCAGTTCTCGGCCGCGGAATTGAACTGGCCGTCTGTAGGCGTTGCAACTACCCATGTAGAAACACCCAACTGCCAGCTGGAGCCGTTAAAGTAATAATCATCAGTAAAATTTACAGTTTTTTTGATTTGGATCAACACATTATAGATAAGGCCCGGCACCGTATCGGCTGATGTTCCGCTGATGGTAGCCAGCGTCTGGAAATGGCCGTTGTTGGCCGGGAGAACTATCGCGGCAGAGGGATTGGTGCGGTCAATGGTGAAGTTCACATCTTTTGGCGAGACCTCAACACCGGCCGGACCATATCCCTTTGAGTTCACGCGGTAAAGGCCGCCGTCCACCCAGGCGGTGGAAGAAATGTTCAAAGACCACGAACCCGGGTTGCCTTCGCTAAAGCCTGTGTTCATCCAGTTCGCGCCTGCTACCCACTGCTTGCTGGCTTCATCCCACGAGGTTGAATAACCGGGAGCAGAGCTGATAAGTATCTTTACGCCGCCCTGAGCGATCTTTGTATATTGGTTAGAGGTTCCGTAAAAATTGTTTGTCGCGTCCATGCGGTAATAGCCGTTATTTGCCGGGTTGGTAACCGTTGTCTGGGGCAGCGGGGCCGCGTACCAATAGGTGTGGGTGGAGGCCAGAACCTGCGTGTTGCCGGCCATATCTTCCGCCAACGACCATACCTGGTATTTGTAACCAGGCGTTTCTTTGGCGTCCCAGGCTATGCCGGTTGAATCAAAAGTCCAGTTACCGGCCGCATAAGAAACATCCAGCCACGTAGGGGTGGTAGACCAATTTGTGGAGTTGCCGACCACACCGGAAGCAAGCGTCCAATACCTGTTATTGGCATTTGCCGGCACCGGGTTCTGGTCGGGACAGAAAACCATTATGCGGACGCGTTTAATGCTGCCGGGCGTAGCATCAGCCGCGGTGCCGGACAGCTGGGCAAGAGTGTCAACCGGGGCAAGGCCGGAAGGGTCGTTAAGCGGGTTAACAACGACAGAAGTTGGCGGCGTTGTGTCGCAGGTAAATACAGCCGTGCTCCAGCCTGTCTCAAAATTAGCGGCGTTATCTTTGGCGCGCGATATTATCCAGTAGCTGGTAGTATCGTTCCACATGGAAGGATTGGTACTGTAACTCCATTGTGCCGATGAGACGTATGAAGCATAGATCGTAGCTGTAGAGAACACGGGAGCCGCGGAAACGGTCCAGTTCATATTTGACCAGCCGCCCCACCACTGCCCGTCGCTTACCCGCATTATGGCCACATCAACTTTGTTAAGTTTGCTGGCCATAGCGTTAGCGTCATTGGCGGTACCCGAAATAGTTGTAATAGCGCCGGCATACGTGGAACCGGCCAGCGGCGGGAAGGTAACCAAGGATGTCGGGCGCGTTGTATCATAGGTTGCAGACGACATTATTGGCGCGCCCCAGTTCGGAGTTGCGAGCATGGTCGCTATAAGCCGCGTCACGAGACTTCACATAGAACTGGTAAGGTAATTATCGTTCCAGGCGCCAAAAGCTTTTGTCCAGTCGTAAAGCTGGTTAGCCCCGTCATTGACCGTTGGCACAATGCTCATAGGGTAATTGGGATCGCCGCCCTGCCAGTCGGCGCCGTTCCAATACTGCCAGGTAACGCCGTTATTGCTGGTGCGGCGGATATTCAGGCGTGTTTCATAAACACCCGAGCCGTTCGTATAGTCGATCACCGTTCCAGCGATCGCTGAAATTGGGGCGTTAAGGTTCGCGCCGCTAACGGGCGCATTCACTACCGAGTCCGGCGCCTGGTTATCATACGTAAAACCTGAGCCTCCGGCATTGGCGCCAATGTCCGTGTTAGAGACCTGAAGTTCGTTGCCCGCGTGATCATCAGCCTCTACCCAGACCATGTAACTATGCCTGTTGGTAAGCGTAGGCGGGGCGATGGACCATGAAGTGGTGCCGCCAGCCGCGACCCGAATGCCCGGGTCATTAACATCGGTTACCCAGGTTGAGCCCCCCTTCCAATATTGGCCCAGCGTAACGTTTTTCAATATAACATGAACTGTTTTCACGCCGCCGGTATCATCGTTTGCCGTACCGGATAGAGAGCTTAACACCGTGTAGGCGCGGCCAAGCTCAGGCAATAAGATCACAGCGGTGGGAGAGGTTGTGTCAATAGTGAACCCAACGGTCGTAGCAATAACCTGGAACTGCTGGTAAGAGTCATTAGTGGACTTAAGGGCCCGGTCGGCGGCCTTGACGGTTACAACATAATCGCTGCCGTCCAGCCAGCTTACCTGTGAAGAATCCCAGGTGAAAGGGCGCGAGAGGGCGGTCGGATTTATGGGAATATCGATCGGCACTTCGCCTGATGAGTTATCCCAGAAATTCCCGTCAGGGTTCCAATACGCTCCGTCAGAATCGGTTATCTCCACGCGGACAAGATCAACACGCGAGGCGCTGGCGCCAAAGTCGGTGGCGGTTCCTGTTATAGTGTTAACACCCTGATAGAAATTGCCGGACGCAGGGCCCGGGAAAGAGAGTTGGGACACGGGCGGTGTTGTATCAATGTAAATGAAATCCGCGGTTGTTGTTGCGGAATTACCGGGGCCGTCATAAGCAACGATAGTAGCGCGGTAGCGGTTATTATCGGCGAACTTACTGACACAATCATTATAGATCCACCAGCCGCCTGATATGGTAGTAGTGGAATATACCGCTGAACCGCCATTAAAGAGGCGGGCCACGGGATCCCAGTATAAACTGGTATCAAGGTTTTGCACTGAGATCGTAACCGAGGATATCTGGCCGGATATAGAGTCATCTACGGTGCCTGAAATAAATGCCAATGTATTCCAGTAGGAATATCCGGTGGTAGGCTGCACCAGCGTTACAACAGGCGGCTGATCGTCTATCGTGAAGGTTACGGCGTTTGGAACCGTTTGGGTTGAACCTGCAAGGTCAACAGCTTCGCTTGTCAGGGTATATTGGTCGCCGCTTGCCCATGGCACGCCTACCGTTGAGGTTGACCATGTTATAGTACCGTTCACGCCGCTCTTTGTCGCCGGACCGAACGCCCTTATAACAGAGCCGCTGTGGCGCAGCTCTACAAGGACCTGGGATATACCCGACAAGTCGCCGTTGGCGGTACCGGTCAGAGACGCGAGCGAGGCGCTGCGGTAATAATTCCCGTCAACCGGGAAACCCACCTGAGAGCTTGGCGGAGTATTATCATAAATGAAATTAACGTAGCTCGTGTTCGCGGACGAAGGATACGCCGTCGGATTAGGCGGCACCGCGTTGTCAGAGGCGCGTATGCGCACAAAGTACGCGTGATCCGTAGATAAGATTGCCGCGGCCATGCTGTACTGCCAGTTGGGATAGCCGTACAGGCTCGGCGAGAATTCCTTACTGGGATCATTTTTGAACCAGGCAGACGTACCATCCCAATAATAAGTATCGGAACCCTGTAGATACGCCAGCTGCAGCTTAATGCTGCCAATAGATAACCCGGCCGGGGTATCCGAGGCAAGCCCCTGCATTACCAGCGTGCCGCCCGGCAGGTTCAGTTTAGCGCCTTCCGACGGGCTGGTTATAGACGTTACAGGCGGCAGGTTGTCCCAGACAAAGTTCATAGATGATGTAGGCACGCCAAAGTTACCCTGGGCGTTCGGTGAAGGCAACGACTGGTCTTTAGCGCGCGAGATTACGGTATAAGTAGCGTTGTGGGTCCACTGCGCGGCTATAGGAAGGTTAGTTAATGTCCATGAAGAGGAAGCGATATTAGCGACCGAAACAGTTGCCGTAGACCAGGTGGTATTGCTGCCGCTCCATGAATTTGTCGCACCATTCCAATACTGAGGGATCGTACCGTTCCAGATTATTTGCAGGTCAACCGTTCCTAAAATACCAGCGTTGCCGCCCACGCCCGCGGGATCTGTTGCCGTACCTGTTATAGAGGCGAGCGAAGAATAGACGCCGTTACTTGAAAGAGTTGAGATAGTGGCGGCGGGGCTTGAAGCATCAAAATAGAAATCGTTGAATGCCGGGACGGTCTGGTTATTGCCTGCCATGTCTTGCGATTGCACAAATACGCGATAGCGCTTGCCGTCGATCCATATTTGAGAAGATATATTTATGCTCCAGATGCCGGTACCGCTGTTGAACGTGGTAGTATCATAATTTACGGGGTCAGGAGTAGGATTAATGTTATATTGCCAGGAAGACTGTACAACATTCCAGAAATAATATGGGCTGTTGTAAGTACGGATGGCTACCTGAACAGTATTAATATCGCCTTTCATGCCCGAGGCGGGGTTGCCGTCCACGGCCGTGCCGTTTATATTTGTCATGCTGTTGTAGTACAGGTTAGTGGCGGGCAACACTACCGCGGAGTTCGGGTTAGTGGTATCGAACAGGAACGTATTCGATTGCGGATTTATAACATCGCCGCCAGTGCCGACACCGCGTGAAGTAACGGTGTAGGAAGAACCATCCACCCAGGCGGCGCCGCTGATCGGGTAGTTCCAACTCGTCTGGGTTGGGGTAACCGCGCTGAGCCAGAAGGGAGTGACACCTGAAGCCGAGAAGGAAGAGCCTAACCAGTAATAACCGGTGTGCTCGTTCTTAATAGATACCAGCACCGATGTAGCGTACTGCGTTTTAGTACCGTTGATAGAGGCATATGCTATATTAGTTTCCAGGTACGGGTTGTTATAACCAGGGGTAACGATAGCTGTTACTGGCGCCGGAACGCCATATTTAAAGTCGGTGCCATCTGTAAGCACACCGGGGATCGCAGGCGTATTGCCCGCAGCATCATCAGCGTAGGCAACAACATCTATCCACTTCTGGTTACCTGCCGCGCCCCATATAGCGTTACAGCCGTTTACGGCGATGGAATTATCAAAGTACCATGTCGCAAAACCAGTGAACCCGGGCATAATGGTGATAGACGAAACGGGTATCCAATAATCCGTACCGGGGACGGTATATGGTTTCCAGGTATTAGAAACTGCATCCCATGTGGCAGAAAGAGGCACACCGCCTCCGCCGCCTATTGTCTGGTTTGAATCATTGTTAGTCCCTATATCGTGGGCGCGGAACTGAAGGTATACGTGGTTTGGCTGGCCGGGGAAGGCATCGTAAACAGTACCAGAAATAACCGGCAGGTCGGTATAAGATTGGCCGTCCGTCGGCTGTGTGATAACGCAGGCTGGCGGCACAAAATCTGCTTTTACGTTGCTCATAGTTGAATACAACACCTGATAGTTGCCGGCTTTGTCAACAGCCCGCGCCTCTATAGTATAAACATCAGCCGAAGCCCACGGTGTCGCGCCGAACTGCCACCAGGTGGCATTGGCAGAGAGAGTGCCGCTTGAAACAACGGAATTCCATGTTGAAGCGCCCCAGCCTGGGCCCGACGTATTCCAGTATTGGCCGGCAAAGTTTTTGATACGTACTTGCACATCTGCGACAGTGCCGGGAACCATATCCGCGCATGTACCGGAAACCTTTCCGGTTTGGGTGATGTAGCCGTTATTTGCCGGGCTCGTTATAGTCGCCGTTGGCAGGTCTAATTCATATACGAACGAAACTGTGGTGCAGTTCACTTCATAGTTCAGCGCTGCGTCCTGAGCTTGCGAGAACACCAGGTAAGTATGCCCGCTGTTCCAGAAGTTTGTAGCCGCAAGGCCCGATTGCGGCGGTGTCCAGTTCCATGGCTCGCTATTGGAATTAAAGGTTCCATCGTTTGCCGATGCGATCGTCCAGTTATTTGAGGCAGGGAAGGTTATTGACCAGTTTTGAGCTGTCTTATCCCAGTAATATGTAGTATTTTCGCCAAGCGAGGTGTTAGGCAGTTTGGTAATTATCAACGATACCCCGGCCAACTGGTTGCGGACGCTGGCGGTAGCAGTACCCGCGATGGAAGCCAGCATTCCGTTCGTATTTTGGTTAGGAGTTGGCGAAGTTACAAGCGAATCCGGCGACTCCGGCGAGCCAATGTATTGCTGGTATGTAAAGGTGTAAGTTGTAAACGCGGCCTCATAATTGCCTGCCTTGTCATAAGCCCGGCTGATTATACGGTACTGAATTGTGTTAGCCCAGGCGAAGGAATAAGAGAATGTGCCGGAACTATAACCAGCAAAGCCTCCATCCTGCCAGTATTGCGCGCCTGCCGGCACCGGCGCATTTGGCAAAAGAGAAACCCAGCCTGTACCATTCTTCCAGATATTCTGGTTTGTTACATCGTAAATACTAACACCTACGCCCGCAACAACACGGTTATCCGATGCCGTTCCGATGATACTTGCATAACTGCTGGTAAAACCGCTTAACGGCGCGTTGGTTATCTGAGAGGCAGGGTTAACCGGGTCGTAAATGATCGTTGTTGTGTTCAAATTAGCGTAGACGCCGGCTTTTTCGCGGTTGCCGTTTGGAGGCACGTTATTGCCAGGCAAAGCGCTGTCGGCCGCTTCTGTACGGATCTCGAACATACCACCGCCGGACCACTTTCCGCCGCCGGTTGCGAAGGTAACGTTAGAAACATTGTTCCAGGTAAACCCGCCGGCCGTAAGGTCGGCGCTGATAGCAAGGCCGTTGCCGCCGTAGTCGGTATACCCCGTGCGCCAATCCGTAAGACCCGGGTCCCAGCAATAATTTTGAAAGGGCGCATCAATTTTTTTAATTGAAAGAGTTATCGCATTTATTCCGCCGTAGGTTGGTGACAGTGGATCCACGGCAGTACCGCTCAACGTGGTTAATGAGTTGTAGTAAGTTACAGTAGAAACATTGTTTATCAGCGTAATTGTTGAAGAAGGGAAAGACACGTCATAAATTACATTGCGCGTGGTATTCAGCGTCGGGTCTTCCTGATTGCCGACCGTGTCTAACGCGCGGCTGCGAATACGGTACTGCACGCCTTCCAGCCAGTTAATATTTGCCGGCACATTATATGTCCAGTTTGGGTTGCCGCCCGCTACGCTGACATACGTGCTAAATGATGTCGAGTATGCCGTCCATGCGGTGCCGTTCCAAACCTGCGTAGGCCCGGCGCTGGGATAGCAAATTTCCAGGTCAACCCGTGCGACATTTGCTGCAATGGGATTATCTTGCGCAGTGCCGGTAATGGTGGTCAGCTGATCGCGGAACGCCGTACCAGGGACAACTATATTAGATGATGGAGCAGTATTATCGCAGGTAAAAGTATTAGAAGATGTGCCGACAACAGTACCATTTTGATAGTTACCCGGCATTCCCGGGCGCGATTGATCCAGGGCGGAGTCGCCCGCGATGGAAGCGATTATATAATTGTTGTTAGTATAGTTCGTAAGCACCGGCAAAGTATATGTCCACGACGAAGGCCATATCTGGGCATTATCCAGCGCGTCGTAACTTGCAGGCGCAACACCCCTCCATTGTCCGTTGTAGTACCATTGCTGCCCGCCCTTATCGTAGAGGAATATTTTCACTGCACCGCTGGAAACCCAGATACCGGAACCCGTGTCACTATACGTGCCGGTGGCGACCACAACACCCGTGCCTACAACACCGCCGTTCTTTGGAGAACTTATGGAAGAGGTAGGCAGCGTATTATCCCAGACGAAGGGATTCGTAGAATAAACAACCTCCACATTGCCCGCTTTGTCGGTAGCCCGGGCATAAACCCGGTACGTGCGACCGGCCTGCAGTATATTCGAATCGGTGAAATTTGAAGTCCAACCGGCGCTGTAGGCCTGCGGCGGTGTCAGCGCGGTGCTGTTGGGTGTCTCAGCGCTCTGATCAAAGGCATGCGAAGAGTTGCTGTACCAGTTATTGGACGTCATATCCTTGATAAAATACTTCACCGTCTGGACAATACCATTGGAATTATCAACCGCTGTTCCCGTTATGTTCGTTATATTACATATATAGCTTCCGCTTGAAGGGAAAGTAACTGTAGAATCAGGCTTCTCATTCGGCAATCCGGCATAGGTATCATACACATACGTAGCCGTTGAATATGACGTTGAAACATTGCCGGCGCCATCGCGGCTGCGCGCTACTATCTGATAAATATGGTTTGCGGTCCAGCTGCTTACCGGCAGCGCGTAAGACCAGTTCACCGAAGCGCTTCCGCCGGACAGCTGCGTCCAGTAGTAACCGTCCACCGCCGAGCCCGTTGTCAGAGCAACGGGGTAGTATTGGTCGGTGATATCTATAACGCTGATATCCACGCCGGACGTCGCGTTGACCATGTAATTATCGGTCGCCGTGCCCTGTATCGTCGGAGGCGTCGTAAGCCAGGTCTCGGCCGCCGGGCTCGGCGCCGTTATCGCCACAGAAGGCTTTGTAGTGTCATAAGTAACGTTCGCCGTCGAATAAACCACCTGAACATTGCCCGCTTTATCGGTAACTTTGGATACAAATTGGTAAGCGGCTATGGGCCAGGTAACACCGGCAGCTACGGTATCGTACGCCCAGGTATCCCAAGCCCTGTCCGGGTTAACCCCGCCATTGGTTGATGAACACAATATCCAAAATGAGCTAACCCCGCCGTCCCAGCCTGCTCCGCCAAGTTTAGTCGGATTCCAGTACAAAGGAGTAGAGGGGCTTTGGATAAGTTCGATCTCAACTTTGGCTATGCTTGTTGGAGACGTCCAGTTATCCGAAGCGGAACCAGTTATAACCGGCGCTGTATTAATATACGAATTATTACCCGGAGACAATACCGTCGAGGTCGGATTAATTACGTCGTAATAGAAAGTAACAGTCGAATAATTCGTTTCCCAGTTAGATTCTTTATCCATCGCCTGGGAATTCATCTGATACGTTTTATAATCTGCCCACGTCGCCGTCGGGTAAGTCACTGTGTATGTCCAAGAGCTCTGGGTAAAAGTTGTTGCATTGAACCATACATTCGGCGCGCCGGTCTGCGTCCAAGTCGAACCGTTCCAGTAATAATTATCGTTAGTGCGCAAAATGCGCAGTTGCACGGCTTTTATGCCGCTGGTATTATAGGCAGATACAGCGGCATCAGAAACAGTGCCGGATATCGTGGCAAGCGAATTACTTGAATTGTTGTAATACTGACCGTTAGCCGGGCGCACACAGGCCGAAACAGGCGGGCGAAAGTCGCGTGTATACGCAAAACTGAATGGTTCAAAACGAGCGTTATACAATTGATTCTGGGTAGCAACTGTAGGATCCATATATGCATTACTGATCGAGCTGGCCCAATAATCCGGTAAAGTTACCCCACCAAAAGGCGTGCCAGCCCAGTCATAATGCAACAGGTAGCCGCGGGTGTTGGCAACGACCCACGTAATATCATCAGAGTAGGGATCCGGGTAGGCGTGAACATTGTGCGCCTGGCCTTTAGGGTCGCAGGAATTTGCGAGAGCGCCTACCGTCCAGCCGGTACCTGAAACCCAATGTGCCCACATGAGGTTGTTATTGACAGTAACACCGGTACCACTATTACCCGCCAATACCACAATACGATTGCCGCCCGATTCCCAAGCGATATCAAATGGCGTTTTAGTGGTACCGGCATTGCTCTGTGTATCGTACAATAACGCCGTAATGCCAAGGGAGCTGAACAGATCTGTATTTTCGGCGTTGTTCCAGGAGCTGGTATTGCCATTCCAATAGTCAACATAGAGACGCTGATTGGTGTAATCAGCGACACCGATGGCGATACGGTTTGAACTGGGGTCAGCGGCAAGGCGAATACCTGCTATGCGGTCGGTAGTGGCGCTGCCGCAATCGCGCCCCAGGGTTCCGCCCGTAGGAGAATTCGGCGATATCCAGATAGGCGTTGTCGGAGTTGATTCCCATAATGCATAGTTTATCTGGTCGCGGTTTGCGGCGTTACGCGTCCAAGCGACGAGTGCACGATATGGGTATTGCGCTTCATATTTAACCTCGAAATTCTGCCAACTGGGCCAGGTACCATTCAGACGATCTATAGTGGTCTGCAATTTCATAGGAGTGCCAAAGTTAGCGCCGCTCCAGTTCACAGCCCATAGATCGGGACCGTTATTTTTATCGACAAAAATGAAAACTGATTCACTAGAATTCGGATTGGGATTACTGTCACTACGCACCCAGATAGCCGGCGTGGCAAATCCAAAACCCACATCGCCGCTGGATCCCGGCACATCAGCCGTCGGATCGCTCCACGATCCGCTGCCCGAACCATTAGGAGTCCAGATCATGTAGCGCGGGTTATTGCTTCCGGGAACGGAAAATACCACTATAGCGCGGCCGCTTGACCTTTCATAAGAGACATCAAAGTTCCTGAAATGATTATAGTCACTGCTGTTTTCACCGCTATAGTCGTATGGCACCTTGTACGCATTGCCCCAACTGCTCCCATTCCATACATGCAATGTTAATACACCATCAATGTCCATCATTGCTGCAACTTTCTCATCGCGCTTTGGCGAAGAGCGTATTACAACATGTTTAATAGCTCCGGTGTTAAGCTCGGTCAGGTTAGACTCTGTAAGAATGGTGGTACCGTTATATTTACGCGCATTGGGGCGTGAAGTATACTCATTATATACCAGCATCGAAGGGGCTCCATTGCTGCGGGAAACTGTAAATGGCTGGTAGTTGTCTGCGGTTATGGCCCTCGTAAGTATCTGCTGGTTGCTGAACGATGCCGTTTTAGCATCATACGTCATGCTGTACAGCCGCGCTTCGCGGCGGTTATTGGACGTGCCATTTCCGAGGAACTGATCGCGCGAAGTAAGCAATATCTGCACGGCGGAACCCTTACAGGCAGAATCCGTCGAACGCACAACTATGTTATCAAATCCAGTGCTGTCGTTGTCAATTGCGGTTGATACCTGATTACCGGCTGCAGCAGGATCCCAGCCGGCGCCGTTCCATGTTACCACACGCAACGGCTGCATATTAATAGCAGGGCGGCCAAGATAGGCAATGGTAAACGAACTTGCGTTACACGTCCAGTCGCCGGAACATCCATGGTTGGTCCAAACCTGGTTGGAAACGTTATTTGCTGTTGCATCATATGGGTCAGCAGGATTTAAATAAGAAACGCCATTCCATATCGAATAAGACATGTTTGTGGCATTTTGCCAAACCATTATGCCCATTTTCATGCCATTGGGCTGTGGTACTGCCTGGATAGAATAGGGTGTATTGGCTATTGCCCAGCCAGTACCGGCATTCCACGTGCGATTGACTGGGTTCCAATAGCGCTGCACAACTCCAGTGGCATTATTGTTAAAGAACGCGCGCATTACGCCGGATGAATCAAAAGCGATATCATACACGCTGAAGTAGTTTGACCAGTTGTTCGTGCACACTGCAGCGCCAAAGTTGTCAGTAGCCGCCCAAACATCTGCTTTGGAGTCGTACCCTACACGACCCGTATAGTTCCTTCCGGCATCCAAGGTAACCAGGGCCATGTTCGTACAATTGCTGAATAGAGGGTTGGTCTCCATGCGTACCCAACGGATGGTATTAGAAGCCGCAGACCCCAAAGAAGTCCCAGTTGTGTCCCACGTATTCCCATCGTAGGTCCAGTACAATAGATTATTGGTATTTGAAGTGTTCTGCGGGTGGGCAGCAACCACCACAACGATGCCAGATGAATATGCCACATCGAAGAACCTATATTGGCCGGCAGCGAGGTTGTTGCGGCCTGTATTGTCCATGCCTGGGTTGGTAACTCCCTGGCCCAACAACACCTTACTGTCGCCCCACTTAAGAGCAACTGGATCCCAGACCTGTGCAACCAGACGGCACATAGAGTCTTCAGTGATCATCACTTTTTCACCGACACGCGTCGGATCTATATTTGCCATCCACGCAGGGGCATCCTTGACCACCGTAAAGGTCACCACACCTTTTTCGTTGACAGTGCTGTCGGCGTAAGCCGGTGCTTTTTGCTCTACGTCCCAGCCAGAGCCGTTCCAATTGCGATATGAAGGGCGCACATCACCGCCGCCGTATAAAAGTGTGCCTTCCGTGTTGTATGTGGCCGCAGCATTAGCTGTTTTAACGTCAAAAGCGAGACAAAGCACCACACCCATCAAGGCGCTTAACGAAACTATTATGGAAAATGGTTTATTGCGGCCCAATAAGTTCATTTGCCGGCCTTGTTCATGGCGTCAATTTCTTTCGATATCTGCGGGTCGTTCTTAGCTTTATCCAGAGCGGCTTTTGCCTGTTTGCCGCCGATGCGGCGCAGGGACTGCGCGGCGCGCAGGCGGTGTTCTTTGCCTCTTGTTTTGTCGCCTAATTCGGTGCTTATCGCGGCTACTGCCGACGTGGAACTAAAATTTGAAAGGGCCGTAAGCGCGTGGCCTCTCACCGAATCGTTCTTTTCGGTGTTCAGGGTGTCCGTCAGGGCTTTAACAGCCTCTTTCTCATCGGGAGCAAAGGATAATGCCTGCACGGCGGCCTTGCGCACATACTCGTTGGCATCCTTCAAACCAAGGCGGATTATCGCCCTTGCGGAAGGGCTGTTATTTGCCGCCACCGCCTGCAAAACCTGCATTTTCACGTAGTTTTCACTGACTGTGGAATAAAAATTCTTCAGCTGCAGATCGGCATCGGCCTGGTTAAGAGCCGCAAGCGAATTTATCGCCGCGAACATAACTTTGCGGTCTGCGCTTGCAAGTTTTTGTGCCGTTTGGTCAACGCTATCGGCTGCATAGCACTGGCCAAACAACACAACTACCCCAAGGCAGGCAATAATTGCGCCCTTATTAAGGTTCTCGCGCGCGTGAAAAAAAACCAGCCCTGCTTGGCGGGTAACAACAGCCCACAAAGAGCGGCAAGCGCTCATAAATCTTTTGATTGATTTTTCAACAACAATTGGGTTTGTCATTGCACATGTCCCCGTAAGCCCATACATCGAAACTGCAAGGATCGCATCGGGGGCCGCCCTCTATGGACGGCCTGGGCCATTGGTTAACAGCGCAATGAAACGGGTGCCATCGCCACCAGCGGCAGCGAAAGCATTGGGGCAGGAATGCGGAAAGCAGAAACGACCACTATCGCGAGAAATACGACCAAGAAGCAGGCAACGATATTTTTTTCGGTGCGGCCTGAAAGAAGTGCATCAACCGAGCGGGTTACAGCTCCGGCAGCCGCGGCCGCAAGGGCATGCGCCCCAAATCCCAGCCTTTTAGCCAAAACTTCGCAGGCGCGCGCGTAAGTATATAACTCAGGTTGACTTAATAAAGAAAAAAGACCGGAGAGGAATATGTCTCTCAGGTCTTGTTGCGCCTGTATTGAGGCTATAATATTATTATTGCTATCGCGAACGTCCAGATCTTCTTGCGACGACTGGATATCAATTGATGGCAAAAAAACGCCGGTCTGGCGGGCAGTTCCCCCTGCCGCCGCGCACCATGCCGTACAGCTTAGCATAACGGTGATAAAACATGGGAATAATAGTTTTAGCTTCATTAGGTTACCTTCGGCAACCCGGCCACCTTTACGACAGTCCGGAGTCCGGAGACCGGAGTCCGAAGATACGTCGTTGAAGGCCCGTACCACGCGACCCGTCGCGTGATGCCCGGTAAGTTTTCCGGGCGGCTTTGCGTCCCCGGCTTTCACCGGGTTTGCCTTTTTCGGGTATGGTATGGCTTTTTTCTAAAACAAGTTTTTCTGGTGCACTAGAAATATAACAGACAATCCCAATTTTGTCAACAATTTTGTGTTATAAAAATTTTGCCTTATTTTTCAATGGGTTTTCACGCCGTAAGGGACGAAGGCATAATCTATTTTGATATTGCACAGGTTTATACCGAAACCAACTCCGAAACCCTCGTAATTGCCTGTCAAGAAATTTTATTAAGCTTCTTGTCTCTAACTGGCTTGTTTAAAAAAACCGCTCAGGAACCTTGAGGCGGATAGTACATAACATCCCTTGCTTTTTCTTTCCAGCACACCGTTCTGTCTTACCAGTTGTATAAACGGGATGCCGTCAAACATCGAAGAATGCCTGTAGTGGTGCGGCTCTATGTTATTTTCCGAGAGTTTTGCCTCTATAAGAATATAGGGGGTATTATTCCTCGTAAGCAGGAAATCCGTCTCATACCCTTCGCGCCCGCGCACAAAGAACAGGTCAAAGCTATCCTTTGAGGACTCGTTCCATAGTTCAATGCGGGATTTCAGCTCAAGGGCTACAAAATTCTCAAACCTTTTACCCTCATTCTCAATAAGGGCCCAGTCGTAAAAATATAACTTTTTTTCCTTTCTCACCAGCCTGGAATTTTTTCTGCTATAGGGTGGAATTAGGAATAAAATGTAAGAAAGCTGAAGATAGTTAATGTAGTTTTTTACAGAGCTAAAATTCATCTCCAGATCTTCTCTCAGTGAGTTAATTGAAAGCGGCGCCCCTACTTTATCCGGAAGCATAAGCGTTAGTTCCATTACTTTTTCCAAGTGGCTTATCGTCGAAAGATCTCGCAAATCCTCTTTTACTATCCTCTCTACATAATCACGGTGCCACTTTTTGGCAAAAATATCGTTTTCGTTCAACAATGGCTCCGGGAAGGCCCCATATCTCAGCAGGTGCGCAAACGAATCTTTTTCTTCACGTGACCCCTGCAATACTGACTCAATGTATCCAACGCTGTTTTCGCCGGGAATCAATATTTCCTCTCCATGCGCCCCTGCGACCTCAGCAAGCATAAGCGGGTTAAGCCTGAAAATAAAATAGCGCCCGGCAAGACTGTCGCCGGATTTTCGCATCAGGTCAAGCATGGCGCTGCCTGTTACAATAAAATTCACTTTGTCCTCGTAGGTATCAAAGTAAGACTTTAAAATATTCTTCCACTTCGGATATTTATGTATTTCGTCGAAACAAACCCATGTTTTGCCTTTACGAGAATCCAAAGCCGACATATCGGGCCTCAGGAAATCCAGCTCCTTCCGCTGCCTGTCGCGCAACTCCGATGTGTCCCAATTATAATAATATTTTGCGCAGTCCATCTGTTTCAATTTAGTTTTGGCAAGTGTTGTTTTACCAGATTGACGCGGGCCCGCAATAAATCGCATCTGGCGCGAAAATATATCAGAAAAAGCAATTTTCTCCAAGAACCGATGAAACATAACCCTCCTGTCTTTTTTATACATCTACATAATTTAGTCACAACTTTTTAACATATCCGCATAAATTTGTCAATACTGATCAAGCGATCGCACTTAATTTAGGGAGTGTTCTTGTTTTTACTTTTGCTTCTTCGAGAATGCTTAAGGCCAGAGTTTTGTTTATGCCGATCTCGGTTGCTACTGTGAGGATGTCAGTTGTATCCGGCAGGCCGTTGCCGTTTATTGTGGTAGTATGCTGGCCGTTAAAACCAGGGCAGGGAACCAGGTCGTAGGCGGGTGAAAGCCGCCACTTATTATGTATGCACAAGTATGAGAAATTTTTGGCATGGTCATCTTTATTGCCGGTTATTACGTTGAATACCATTTGCCGGTAGAGTTTTACTACTTCGCCCATATCGTTGGTAATGGCAAGCGTTGCCTTGAACAGGTCGAGATAATCAAGGGATGGAAGGCGAAAATCGGCATGCAGCAGGCCGGCAGCCGAATGCATGTGCACTTTTCTTTTTCCGTCGCGGTCGAACCGTTTAACACCGAAATATTTACCGTCAAATAATTTTGTTTCGTGCATTTCTATACCACAGGCTTTAGCGGCGATGGAATATTTATATTCTATCGTTCCTATGTCGCCGGGGTCCATTGAACCGGGGAATTTTATCAGCCACTCTTCCCCGTTTATCTTTAAGGAAACCTTCGGGCGCGCGCCACCGGAACTGCCCTCTTTTTCAGCCAGAAGCTCTAAATGGCCGGAGTAATTTTCGTTCAGTACTTTCTGCACTTCTTTTGCGATGTAAGCGATATCGTTAGAATTTTCACCTTTGAAAAAGGTATTAGCGGGCTGGTATTCAAGGGCGCCCATGCCGTTTTTACCGACGATCGTAAGCCTGTCGAGAGCGGTAAGACCGTGCGGGTCGATCTTGTGCTTTTGAAGTAATCTATCTATCAGCAATTTGCCCCAGCCATCAGGCAGGCTGTCGCTGAACACACCGAACAGGCCGTTGAACGGCTCCTGCTTGGCGACGAACACACCTGTCTTTAACGGAAGATATAACGGTGAGATTGAAAAACCTGACACGAGAAATTTTTTATCATATTCAAAAACACAGATGTTTTCCGGGGTAAGCGCCAGCTTGCCCACCGTGCGCCCTTGCATGGTTACCGTAAGGACTTTAACGGGTTTAAACATTAAGCCTTCCCCTTTGCCGCTTGGTTGGTTTGTTGTTTTTGATCACATCGTCGATACTCAGATAAAGTTTGGTTGAAAAAAGCTTCTTGAATTCCTGGGCGGCCTGCATTGCGATGGCGAGCATAAGCAGGTGTTGCAACGATATTTTTGCGTATCTTTCAAAATGTTTAAGCGTCCCAAGGCTTACACCGGATCTTTTTGAAAGGGCAGATTGAGTCAGGTTCAGTTCCAGACGACGGGCCTTTACCCTTGCGCTGATTCCCGCAGAAAGTTTACCCACACTGAAATCATCTAGATCAGGAATAGAAGACAATATATTATCCTATAATTAAAAATTTGTATTCTATAGATATTATATTATCCATTATCGTTGTTGTCAAGAACAATTTATCGGTTGGCAAAAAGGTCCAGCACGTGTTCCAGGGTGGGCAGGGACAAAAGGTTGCGGGCGTGGTCTATCAGTTCGTGGCGGGTGTAGGCGGCGAGGGCGTCGCCGACGGCGGTGAGGCGGTGTATGTTTATACTCAGGTTTTCGTAACCAAGGCCCACCAGTATCTGGGCCATAAGCGGGTCGGAAGCTACTTCGCCGCAGACCACTACCTCTTTGGCGGTGGTACCGTTGTGGTGTATAGCGGCCCGGCTGATCTCTGAGAGCACTTTCAGCACGGCGGGCTGAAAGGGGCTTGAAAGGTCGCCCAGGTGTGTGTTATTGCGGTCTACACCCATGATGTATTGAATAAGGTCGTTAGTGCCTATGCTTATGAAATCGGCGTCTTCAAGCAGGGCGGGCAGGGTGTAGACGGCTGAGGGCACCTCTATCATGCAGCCTACCTGCAGGTTTGCGGCATCTATATCATGTTTACCTTTCAGTTCTTTCAGTTTTCTGCCGATCAGCGTGCGGGCAAGGCGGAATTCTTTCAGCGTCGAGACCATGGGCACCAGCAGCTTCATGGGCCGGCGGCCTTTTGCGCGCAGCAGCGCCTCTATCTGGTTTGAGATAAGCGCAGGATATTGCTCGTATACCCGCGCGCCGCGCAGCCCAAGGTTCGGATTGTCCTGCTGCGGAAATTGCAGGAAATCCACTATTTTATCGCCGCCGATGTCCAGCAGACGGAACGTGACCACCCCCGGGCAGGCATGCATCACCGCGCGGTAACTTTCTATCTGGGATTCTATACTGGGCTCCGCCGATTGTTCAAGGAAGGCGAATTCCGTGCGAAAAAGACCGATGTCCTTAATATTGTTACCGGCGGCTATTTTAACGCCCGTCAGAGAACCGGCGTTGGCAAGGATGTTGACCCGGTAGCCGTCTCTGGTTTGCAGGAACCCGGCCGCATATTTTTTTTCTTCCACCTGCTGCAGCTGCGGTTTATATCGTTTTAGTATTTCTTCGTCGGGATCGATGATCACCAGGCCTTTGTTGCCGTCTATCAGCATGGAGGCGCCGCAGGCAAGGTGCTGCAGCAGGCCCGGCACGTTTATGACCACCGGCACGCCCATGGCCTTAGCCAGTATCGCCCCATGAGACAGCGCTGAACCGGTCTCTGCGGCGATGGCGGCTATCGGGCGGTCGTAGAGGCCAGCGATGAATGAGGCGCTCAACAGCTGCGTGGCAATGATGCCCGGTTTTCCGGAAAGACAAACGGCGCACAGCGGAGCCGTATGCTTTACGCCCAGGTTGCGCACCAGCCGTTTGGCGATATCGTTGATGTCCTGGATTCGTTCCTTAAAATATTCGTTCGGCATCAGTTTGAATTTTTCTTCATAGGCCTGGGCGATCTTCAGGATCGCGTATTCGGCGTTGATGTGTTCGGAGGCGATAAGTTTCCGTATCTCGTCGGAAAAAGAAGGGTCTTCCAGGATCAGTATGTGGGCGGTAAAAATATCGGCTTCCAGCTTACTGATCGTTGAGGCAACGGTGTCGCGGTCTTTGGCGAGATCCGCACGGGTCACGGCGATGGCGCGGTCGTACCGCTCCTGTTCCACGGGTTCTTCTTCCCGGGCGATGGAACGGCGCGGCAACACGTCAAAAAGGTCTTCCTTATACAGGCAGGTGCCGCTGTAGGCCACGCCTTCAGAAAGTGATTCGCCTTTTAAAATGACGGGTTCGGTTATGGTGGTCATGGTCACGATTTTTTAGCAAGGGCTTTCCGGCCCGGCCGTATCAGAAGCACTTGATTTATTGAAAGCACGCGGTCTTTTTTCATTTTGTTCAGTTCCCGGATAGAGGCGACAGAAACGCCGTATTTTTTTGCTATCTTGCCCAGCACATCACCCTTGTGGACCTTATATTTCACAAAGCCTCTGGATGGATTCAGGTCTTTTACCAGGGCGATATTCGTGGTAAAAGCGGCCTTGGTGCCGGCGGGAAGGCGCAGGGCAAAATCGGGGTAATCCGGCGGCGTGCACCAGGCACGTAACTGCGGGTTAAGATCCCGCAGGTCGTCCACCTCGCAACCGGCGGCTTTTGCTATCACTTCCAGGCCTATAACGCTGTTTATCTGCACTTCATCGTACGTTAACGCAGGCTCATAATTAAGTCTAAAGCCGTATTTTTCGGGCTCCGTTCCTATCAGGGAAGCGGCCACGAACTGCGGCACGTAATTTTCTGTTTCTCTGGGCACCGACCTGCGCGCTACCATCTCGTCAAGGCCTGCCGCCTGCGAAAAAAGCATGTCGCGTCCAAGTCCGTTCTCCCCCCTGTTATAGGCCGCAAGGGCAAGCGGCCAGTTGCCGAACATCGCGTAGAGGTCCCGCAGATAGTTACACGCCGCGCGGGTAGCCTTCACCGGGTCTTTGCGTTCGTCGATGAAATAATCGACTTTCAGGCCCTGGGCGCGCGCCTGTTTCGGCATGAACTGCCACAAACCAACGGCGCCCGCGGAAGAAACATCGTCGTTATTGTACAGGCTTTCCACGACCGGCAGGAAAACCAGTTCTTCGGGCATATCATTTTCCCGCAGGGTTTCCATGATCATGCCGCGGTATTTCATAGAGGCTTCAAGCGCCTTCTGCACCCTGGGTTTGGCTTCGTCGCTGTAGATCCTTAAATATTTTTGCACGACATCATTGTCTTTCGGGTCGAACATCGCGAAGTGGTGCACGGGGCCGACAGCGCACGACTGCTTATATAGAGTATCGTTCAATTTGGCGAAAAGTTTATCGAATTCATCGTGGGCACCGTTACAAATGGCGGGGTCGGCGTCCATCGAGGCAAGGCGTTGAAGGGCCTGCCCGAAATACTCGCGGGCCTTTTGCTGGTTACCTTTCCCGAAGCTTGCCAGTGCCTTGCGGTACAGTATTTCCGCTTCTTTTACCGTCTGAAGGGAATTGCATTGGGTAGATTGCTGTTGATCGGCGGGAGGCGTCAAGGGCGCGGTTACAGGGTCATTGGCGTAAGAATACGCGGGGGCCAGTAACAGTAAAAGAACAAGTATAACTCTCATGTATCCTCCGGCTTACTACTGCTTTTTGAACCGGTACTCTATCTCGCCCTTTGAAACGAGACCCAGCTCGCGTCGTGCCATTTTTTCTATGTAGGAAGGGTCGTTCTCCAGAAAATATATCTCTTTACGCAAAAGTACGTTTTCCTTCTGTGCCTGGCGCAGCTGGTCGCCGAGTGTGTTCAGCTCCCAATAGCGCTGGTATATCTTGCGGGCGCCATTGTTGGCAAGTAACACAACAATGACACCCGCAGCGATAACTATGAACCATTTTCCTGGCTTGAATTTCATGTAACGGTTTTAGGCTTGTTTAAAGGCCTTCTTTCCAAGATACGAGGCTTTTGAGCCCAATTCTTCTTCTATTCTCAGCAACTGATTGTATTTGCAGATACGGTCGGTACGGCTGGCCGAGCCGGTCTTTATCTGGCCGGTGTTAAGGGCGACGGCAAGGTCGGCGATGAAAGAGTCTTCCGTCTCACCGGAGCGGTGAGAAGATATGGCGGTATAGCCGGCCTTATAAGCCATCTGAATAGCGGCGACGGTCTCGGTAAGCGAACCGATCTGGTTAACTTTTATAAGGATGGAATTGGCTATGCCTTTTGTAATGCCTTCGGCGAATATTTTGGTGTTGGTAACAAAAATATCGTCGCCGACCAGCTGCACTTTTTTGCCAAGGCTGTCAGTCATCTTCTTCCAGCCGTCCCAGTCTTTTTCGCTGAGGCCGTCTTCAATGGAGATGATCGGATATTTTTTCATAAGATCAGCGTAGAAGGCCACCATCTGCTCGGAGGTCTTAACCTTATCCTTCTGCTCGCCTTCAAGGGTATAGACTTTACCGTCGTAAAGCTCGGAGGCCGCGACGTCAAGGGCAAGCAAAATGTCTTTGCCAAGCTCGTAGCCAGCAGCTTTTACGGCTTCGGCTATAACGGAAAGGGCTTCTTCGTTGGAACCAAGGTTCGGGGCAAAACCGCCTTCATCGCCGACGCCGGTAGCGTATTTTTTGCTGTTAAGCACTTTTTTAAGGTTGTGGAAAACCTCGGCTCCCATACGGAAAGCTTCACGGAAAGAGGTGGCGCCTACCGGGGCTATCATGAACTCCTGCAGGTCAACGTTGTTATCGGCATGTTCCCCGCCGTTGATGATGTTCATAAGAGGCACGGGAAGGATATATTCATTGGATTGGATGCTGAAGGCTTTGCGGATATATTCGTACAGCGGCATTTTAAGGTCGGCGGCGGCGGCACGCGCAATGGCCATTGAGGTACCCAGGATCGCATTGGCGCCGAGTTTGCTCTTAAAGTCCGTACCGTCAAGCTGAAGCATAACTCCGTCTATTTTCTGCTGCTCGGTAACTTCCATGCCGACTATCGCCGGTCCGAGTATCTTGTTAACGTTCTCCACTGCTTTAAGAACGCCTTTGCCCATGTAGCGTTTCTTGTCGCCGTCACGCAGCTCAAGCGCTTCGCGCTCGCCGGTAGAGGCACCGGAAGGCACCGCCGCACGGCCAAGCGTACCATTGTCCAATATAATATCAACCTCAACTGTAGGGTTACCGCGCGAATCGATAATTTCACGGCCGACAACTTTCTTGATCTTTGCCATTTTTACTCTCCTGATATAGTGTTTACTAGCGCGTAATCATACCATTTCCTGACCGAAAAATAAACTATTGACGTTTCCAATATTTCATATTATGCTAATATCGCAAATAATTCCCCGCGACCCAACTAAGGCCACGCAGCAAATCCTCGGGAGGATGCCATGAAAATGTGTACTCTTTTGCGTAGTTTAATTGTAGCCGCCCTGTTGCCTTGCGCGGCCTGGAGCGCAACCCTTACCGTCACCGTAACCAACCAGACCGGCGCCGCCATTACCACCGGCATTGACGTAGTGGCCGTCAGCTTCAGTTCCATGGGGCCGGTGGGGGCGCAGCTGCAACCTGTCAATGGAAGCGGGCAGGCTTCGTTCGTATTCGCTTCTTCTGAGACGAACAGAAATTACCAGATAATGGCCGTTGGCCAAGGCTACCTTCCCTCAGCCAGGGATCAAATGATGAACTGGACATCATCCGTGTACATGGGTTCAGCGGATGCGGCAAAAACTATTCAAGTGCACCAGGTTACTACAGAAAGCGTCCGCGATATTCAGGTAACCGTGGTTCACGACATTGATAACGGTAAACTTATATTCCTTAATCTTACCAATAAAGGGACTATGGAACAATCCGGCATGGGGTACCTGAAATGCAATGGGGCATCCCAGACAGCTTTTATCTATAGCGCCCCGGTAAGCAGCGAAGATATGCCTTTTCAGCTGGACGTCTTTAAGCCGGATCCGGCAAACCCGCGCGGCGGCAGAGAGGACGTTGAAAACAAACCCGGCGCCGGCACCAATACAACACCGGCTGCCCTGAACATTTCATCCACAGGCGGAGGAATGGCTCCACCTACCCGACAGATAGTTTCTGATGAGAAATTGGGTCCTGTCGCCATAGAAGGCCGTGTGATCGACCCTTTAAAAAGTCCGGGAAGTGACGGAATTGAAGGAGTGAATGTAAACATAAACAGTATGGGGGCGGCGACAGCTATTAATTTCAACACGCAAACTGACCAAAACGGCTATTTTGCCTTCTACGAAAATGCTGATGCCACAAATAAATACTTCGCCAACGGCGTACAATACGGAGTAAATTTCAATAAAAACGGCTATAGCGGGACCTGGATCTCAACCACAACTAATCCCGGCGGCACCAGGACACTGATAGTACCTATGGCAGCCGCACATGGCAGAATAAAAGGGATAGTTAACATTAAATTCGGTGACACTCTTATCCCAATACCGCAGGCATGGATCAACGCATGGGGCGATGGACATAATTACGGCACCTCAAATAACCCTGGCCCCGGCTATGATAGGAACCAGGGAATGGGAAACGCAGGGACCCAGATAAACAAGGGGTCGTTCGTGCTGGAGGGTTTAAGCTCAGGCAGGTATACATTGAATCTCTGGAGCCAGTTTAGCAACCAGCCGGTGATCTTCAACAATGGTGCTGATGGCGTGGCAGCCGTTGAATCTAATCAATGGAACATATCGAGCAATGGATGGGGAAACGATTTGATCGTGCAGATAGATACCACAAACCCGACGCCGAACGAATACGCGTACGCAAGGGTTTTTCAGGCGGCATCCACAAACAGCCTTGCTGCTTCCACCGTTTATAATGATACCACGAAAGACCTGATCATAACCATCACCAAAACACCGGACGGAACGAATTCGATCGCCGGTCAGATAACGTTTACGGGTTCCTCTACGGAAATTGACCCTGCCAGCGTGCTTATCGTCGCGAACGAAAACACCAGCGGCGGCGGCATGACCCAGCCGAAATCAGGTTTTACGGTATTGAAAACCACAGACAGAGTTTCGGCCAATGTGTACAACTACAGTATCACAGGCCTTGCAAACACCGTCTATAACTTGTCGGTAAGCGCCCCGGTTTTGGCTTGAAACCGAATACGAACGGGCCAAGAACCAACGAGAATATCCGCCTTTCCGCAACTGTTCCGACGGTAACGGCAAATCTTACCATGGCGCCGGCAGGTATCATCACGGGTGTTTGCCGCCTGCCTAACGGCACCATACTGACACCCACGCTGGACGGTATGAACATGATGAACGTAAACATCAATGCCAATAACAACGACAGCAATACCTGGGGTTCCGCCCAGGTGGATAAAGACGGCTCTTTCAGAATAGAGGGGCTTCTGCCCGGCAACTACGATCTGCAAACCAACGGCTGGGGCAATTCGTATATCTATGCCACCGCCTACATGAAAAATGTTGTCGTCGTGGCCGGATCTACGACCACCGTTGAAATACCGCTCCATAAAGGCGTTAAAGTGCACCCGACCCTCTCAGCCGATCTGCCGGCCGACATAAAAGCCTCTCTTACCCAGGATCCCGCGACCGGCATGCAGAGCGGCAACCTGAGCATCGTGTTTACCCCTGCCAGCATATCGCTGAACGCAAAAAACATGGACACCATATTTCAGATGGGCAAGGGCGGCAGCCAGGACAACACCATAAACTACTGGGGCGGCAACTTCCAGGACGTATCGTTAGAGCCGGGCGCCTACAACTTCTACCTGGTTTACGAAAAACAATTCCCGCAATTTGATACCAATTACGCCAAGGTCATTATCGGCAGGGCAAAGAACGTCGTTATAGACCTTTCTAAGCAAACCGATCAATATGCGCAAAATGGGTCGACCATGAACATGGTCAGCTGCCAGTTCATCCCTGTAACGGTCAGCATTGGCGCAAACAGGTTGTCCGGCACGTATGCCGGCGTTAATACCATCCGCGATGCCGATATGCAGGTGATAGCATCGAACTTCAACAACTTCATATCATACGTGCCGCGCGTTACGGTGATGGATATGGACGGCAACATAATGGCAACCGGCATGGTCACACCGACGCCTGAGATAATCCGCCAGACGGGCCTTGACGGCGGCGGCAGCACCGCCGACCCTGTTGCCATAAAACGCATCCAGGGCTATATGAACAAGATGTCGTACGGCATCAATTACCTGCCGGCAAAAGACAAGGTAAAACTTATCTTTACCACACCGAATTATCCGCCGTTGTTGCGCACCGTTGCTATACCCGGCTCCGTAAATGTAGATATGGACAATGATGCGGGGGCCGGACAACAGATAACAGGCGCTCTGCGCAATTCCGGCGGACAACCGGTCGCCGACGCCATTATCCGCATACGCGGCAGGCTTCTGGACCGCACGGTAAAATCCCAGACGGACGGAACATTCCTGATACCGGGCCTTGCGATGGGCGTATACCGCCTGACGGTAACAGCCGCAGGCTACGCGTTGGCCGCGGACAAAGTGGTTATATCCAATGAGGGTAAGATCTCTAATTTCACCCTTATTCCCTGCGCGGGCTCTATAACCGGCACGGTGTATTCGCAGCAATTCCCCTATCCGCTGATAGTATCGGGCGCGAACGTTGTGGCATACGACGATACCGCCAACGGCCTGGACCCTGCGAAGGAACTGCCTATTTACGAAGTGTCCACCGATAATAACGGTATATACACTATCTCACCCGTCATTGAAGGCCATACCTATAAAGTAGCGCTGGTGGTGCCTGGGAAAGCGGTGCAGGTTTACGCGCCCTCGCCGGCGGTGCCCGCCTCAGCCGGTTCAACGGCAACCGGGATAGATTTTACCTACAAATCAAAAGCGCCCAAGGTTGACATTATCGCCCGCCCCAATACGGACGGCTCGGTAACACTGCAAGGCAGCAGCCCGAAAAAACTGGTTTCGCTGACAGCCAGATTCAACGAAGGCACGGCTTACAGTGAAACAGCTGCAGCCGACCTTACCGTATCCCAGATAGGCGATAAAACGTATTCTGTTACCCTGGCGGACAAAACGAAGGCATACGCGGTCCGTTTCACTATCAACGACGGCGGCGCAACGAACACGGCGGATGTGGCGTATGACCCCAGGAACCTGGCGCAATCGATAGCAAGCATAGACCAGCAAGCGGTTGCCAGCGGCGATGTTGTGCTGGACAGCCAGGGCAACGATACTTCCGGGATCTATATCAGCCCTGGTTCCGTTACGCTCGCCGACGGCTCTGTACCGCAATTAACGATAAATAAGGAAAATCACGTCGGTTCTTCCTTTGCCGCGGGCATGGACGCAGACGCACTGGGCGGAGATATTTACCACGTGGATATGGACCTGAACGGTTCGCAGCAAAACGAAGACAAGACCATGACCCTGACGCTGGGCTACGACCCGAGCCTGGTAGGCGACGGTACAGATTCTTTAAGCGTGCGCAGATATAACGAAACCACGCATCAATGGGAGCCGATACTTGCTATCCCCATGGTGGACCCTATAAGCGGCACGGTATCGATTGAAATACCGTCGATCGCGAATGCCACCGGCTCAAACCCGGCGCCTAAAAGAGCGTCCATGGCGCGGTTTAACGGCAGCGAGTACAAGCTGAACCCCGCGCAAAAGGCGGTCGCAGCGTCCAACCAAACCGGCGTATTCGTGGTCTCTAAAACACCGGCCCGCCTTGCATTTACCGGCGACATCATCGAAGTCTTTAACGTGCCGAACCCCTTCAACCTGCAGAGCAAGACCGTTGCACTTAATCGCGGCGGCAGCCTGGGGCAGATAACCACCAAAGGCACGGTCATACGGTTTGCCGTTCCCGCCAGCATGGGCCTGGGCGTGAAAACCCGCTTCCGGGTCTACAACATTGCCGGTGAAATGGTGCGCGAGCTTAACGCCAACGACATTTTGACCGGCGGCGTTGACGGCGGCTATTACTACTATATCGACTGGGACGGCTGTAACGGTAGCGGCAGCAAATGCGCCAGCGGCGTCTACCTGTGCGTCGCCGAAATAGGCACCCAGAAGAAAGTAATTAAAATGGCGTTGATCAAATAAGGTATCGTCGAAATGAAATTCACGAGGAGGATTACGATGTTCACTAACAACTTGAAAACTCTTTCGACGGTGCTGGCAGCGATGTTAACGGTAACAGCGGCAGGTTACGCAGGCGGCGTGGGCACCACCGGCGCCCAGTTCCTGAAGATCGGGCAGGGCGCTCGGGCGGTCGCGATGGGCGGCGCCTTCTCTGCGATCGCGGACAACGCCGACGCCATTTACTGGAACCCGGCGGGGCTTGGCGGGCAGAAAACGCGTCAGGCAACAGCATCGTATTCGCAGTACGTTCAAGGCATAAATTATGGTTTTATCGGGTACTCGCAGGAACTGTGCAAAGGTGTAATGGGCATAGGCCTTAACTATCTGTCGGTCACGGACATAGAGCGCAGGACACTGGATACCGATCTTAACGACGGTACATTCGGCGCGAACGACTCGGCTCTGTACCTATCTTACGGCCGGGAAAAATTGTTTTGCGATAATCTCTCGCTTGGCGCAAATCTGAAATTCATCCGTCAGACCCTTGATGATAAATCCGCCCAATCGTACGCCCTGGACCTGGCGGGCCTTTACAAAACTCCCATAGACAAGCTTACGGCAAGCCTTGGGGTGTACAACATTGGCACGCAAGTAAAATTCGTTGATGAGGGCGACCCGCTGCCAATGGATGTGCGGGCAGGCCTTGCCTACCGCCTTTTCAATAACAACCTGGTCGTTGCCGCTGACGTTAATGATTACATAGTTGACACACGGCTCTACACCCAGGTAGGCGCCGAATACAACATGGGAAAAATTGTCAGCATCCGCGGGGGCTACACACTGGGCATGGATTCAGACAAACTCGGCGGCATGGCGGGCCTCAGCACCGGCTTTGGCGTTCACGTCTGGGATATCCAGCTGGACTACGCCTTCGTCCCCATGGGCGAACTTAACGACACTAACAGAATTACTATTTCAACGAAGTTTTAACAAGACCCATCAGACAATAAAAAACCGCATCCCTTCCCCCAGGGTGCGGTTTTTTTTTAATTTTGAATAAGCTACTTGGTTAGATTATTATCCCGCCGCCGATTACTGTATCTTGATCATAAAAAACGGCCGATTGACCGGGTGTTATAGCAAATTGGGGGGTTGCAAAGCGTACAGAAATGGTGTTGCCCGATGGGGTTATTGTGGCCTGGGCTGGGGTGGCAAGGTAGCGGATCTTCACGGTGCATTCAATGGCTGCGGTAGGCGCTGTATTCACCCAGGTGCAAGGCTCTACAAGGCATTCTGTGCCATAAGCGTGGTCTTTGGGGCCTACCACCAATTCATTTGCAGGAATGTCCATTTTAAGCACATACAGCGGCGTTGGGTGCGAGATCTCCATACCTTTGCGCTGGCCAATGGTGTAGTAAGGCAGACCCTTGTGTTTGCCAAGAATTTTTCCGGCTTCATCAACTATATTACCCTGCCGGATCTGTTCGGCATCCGGGTAATGCATGCGCAAAAATGTGGCGTAATCATCTTCCACAAAACAGATCTCCTGGGAATCGGGCTTATGGGCAACCGGCAGTTTTTCCCGTTCAGCGATGGCACGGATCTCTGTTTTATTCATGCCGCCAAGCGGCAAAAGAACATGCGCAAGCTCTTTTTGTGTAAGGCAATACAACACATATGACTGGTCTTTGCCGGGATCGATACCGCGCTTTAAAAAATATTGTCCATCCTCCTGCTCTATGCGGGCATAATGACCGGTGGCCATAAGCTCAAAGCCCATACCTTTTGCCTTTTTCAGCAGCAGGTCGAATTTCATTGTTGCATTACAGGTTATACAGGGATTAGGTGTGCGGCCTTGCAGATATTCTTTGGCGAAAGGGTCAACAACGCAGGTTTTGAACTCTTCCTCCATATTTAGCACATAATGCTTTATACCAAGGCTGTCGCAAACCCGCCGTGCATCCGTAACATCCTGCAAGGAGCAACACCCGCCCGGCAGATACTTGTCATCATTCCCATGCCAAAGGCGCATAGTTACCCCCACCACCTCATACCCCTGAGATTTTAGAAGGTACGCGGCAACAGAAGAATCCACCCCGCCCGACATAGCAACTAATACTTTTTTCATTATCACAAATCCCAAGAACTCATTATTACTTGAAATTATAATGTATTTTTATAGTCTTATCCACGGTTTTGTCAGTTGCTACACTTGCAAACGTTGGCAATTTTATCACGTCTTACACTTCAAGTTTCCTGACCCCCTCCTTGATTTCCCTCAACTTTGAAATCAACTCAGCTTCCTCACCATTTCCGTTAGTCCGAAAACGCAATATAGGGATGTTGTTTTTATTCAAAATGCAATTCTTCTTTTCATCTCTTACCGTTTGCTCCTGACTGTTTTCATGAAACGCAACACCATCAACCTCAACAACTAAAGCCTGACTTTTATCCATGACTAAAGATGGACTTTTATCCATCTTATTAAATATCAGGAAATCCACATGCGTCAGAATGTTACCCGCGTATATCTTTTCTTCATCAGTCAGATTGCCAGCATCTTTAACAATAGAGTTCAATGGAACATGAAGGACATATTTAAAACAATTAAATTCAGGCATGCTCAAGACTCCTTCAATCACAGAGTTCATCAGATTTTCTGATGTATACTCCGACACGTGTTTCAGGCTTCTCATTGTTACGCTCAGCGCTTTTGAATAGTCGCTATACAAAAGATCAAACACTGAAACAATGTTGCTTGCTACTATATCCTCATCTCGAGAGTTATATTTCATGTAGCGAATCAAATCTCCCACATTAGATCCATGTTTACAATCAAATTTGTCTGCCATCACTACAATGAACTTCGAAATAGCCCTCGAAACTGCAACATTTATCAGATTAGGATCATCATTGAAATTATTCATTCTCCTGACCACTGTCGTCATGATCATTATATCTCTTTCACGACCCTGATATTTGTGAACTGTATCGGAATCTATAAATGGCATATCGATTAAGCGCTTCTTTATCTTCTCAGCCTGTAAACGGTAGGGCGACACAATTCCCATATTGCCTCCTTCTCCTTTTACAACTAATATCTTTAAGACTTCGTCAAATATTACATCTATCTGGCGTTCATTATAGAAGCTCCCGCCAATCTTTCTTTCATGATTTCCTGGAACCGTTCTATGGATAGAAAAGACCTCATCTCGTTCGTTTTGCTCGGTAAGAATAATAAGTTGATTATCATAATATTTTTGGTTACAAAACCCGATGATTTTCGGATGACAACGATAATGTTCTTTTAACATTGTCTTTGGAATACTACCTCCAAACAATTCGATAAAGGAGGTCAGAAAACTATTGTTGACATAATCATACGCACTCGGTAATCCCGATCGCCGGAAGCTTTCAGTACAAACATCTTTCAGTTTACGTGTTATTATTTGCGGCAATTGCTTTGAGTCTCCCACAATCACAACATTCCTCGCACAAGAATTGCAAGAGCACCAGTCACAATATCAACTTGCGAAGCTTCATCAATAATAACGTAATCAAATAAAAAGTTATTCTCTATACAGTTTCTCAGCGAATGACTAGTACTTAACACAACCGGATACTCGTTTACAAACCTGGCAAATCGACTCCTGTAACTGTCTATGGTGAAGACTTCTCGTGTTATCGCGTTTGAATATCGTTCATAAAGTTTTGCCTTAAAATATCCCATTGATCTATCTTTACATTCTGACAATAGTTTGTTAAAGTTTTCATTTTTTAGCTCGGCTTCTATGGCTTCTATGTCAGCATTAAGCGAATTTAATCTTTCGTCATAATACATTTTCTTTAAGTACAACACAGTTGCTTTGAGATCAGAAATGAGCGTACGGAACCCATACGCTCCATACTTAAACAAGACCTTAAACCTCGTCATAAGCCCAGACAATATTTCCCTTTCAGCCGCAAATTCAAGTTGGATCAACAGAGAAATAATTTGATCAGCATTTAACTTAAAGAAAGAAAACTTCCTAAGCCATGGAGAGCCCTGTCTAACAAATTGCTCGTCAAAATAGATCTTCTCTGTAAGCAAACTGGACTTTTCTTGCTTCAGTGATGCACATCTATTTTGTTTATCAAGCAACTCGACCATCCTGTCTTGTAAAGCAGCAATTTCTTTTTGCAGCTTAGATACTGCTTTATCCTCTAACTTCCACGCTACAAAATCTGGGTATGCATGATTTTGATTTTCAAAGAACTTTTCCTTGTTTTCTCTATTGCCTAAAAATGCTGTAAAAAAATCAAGCCCTTCTTTTCGAAGTTTCTCCTGCACATTATCTATAGCAGAATTATTGTTTGAGACAATTGCCAATGTCTTTCCGGCCACAATCGCATTAGCAATGATATTCAAAATGGTCTGAGTCTTTCCTGTACCTGGTGGCCCCTCAATTATACTTGCACTACTACTCAACGCTGTTTCGACAGCACGTTTTTGACTAATGTTAAATCCGAATGGAAATACAAAAGGTACATTCCACAACGTTTTGAGGATCGATTTTTTCCTTAGATATGTCGCAAGAATACTATCTTCATGTAATTTAGCTATACTGTCGTATTGTCTCCTTAAAAATGGAGTTGCGCTCTCGTCGTTAACCTCATCACTGATTTTATGATACGCAGATATTTCCTTTATGTACTCAAAACAAATCCTCGCCCGAGCATCATTCAAACATGATTGACAAACCCTTACGTCTTCTTTCCTATAAACGACAGAATTATGTGTCCGGAAACATACTCTCACATGCGAGCCGAAATCTAACACCTTTACTACATCTGCACAATGCTTGTCATTGATATAAACAATAGTGTCAGCACCATCTATCAAACCAGGATCACTCAAGAACGTGACACTATTGCGTTGATATTGATAAGTTTTTGAGTTATTGCGAAATTTAACATCGTACCTATTATTCCGATAGCTGCAACTATCTATTTCCGTTGTTTTATCGCTACCTTTAATTAAAATGAGTGTATTTTCACAATCCATTAAATCCGCCATCAACTTATTCCTATTTTCATTTTTAATATCAGGACATATCGATATCAGCAGCTCGACTTCATGACAAATCTTCTTTCAGGGTTTTGCTGCGCACATAACGAAAAAACCACCGAGCGGATCTTCGCCGGGTGGTAATAAAACTCATTTTAGGTTGCGCGTCCCATTCGCCCCAGGTCATTGTTTACCCTAATGGCTGTCTAAAGTTGTTTCGATATTTCGTTATTAAAGGTTTTATAAATAGATGAGATATCAATAGCGAGAGGTTGAATACGGTCTGGATATAGATCCAGCGCATATGCGTGACTGAAATAATGCCTGAAGGCAAGGAATCTCTTCAATTCGTTAGCCAAAAACTCTGAGATTATGAGTGAACGCACCGAGCCGCTGAGCAGCTCTTGATGCCATGACTGTCCCAGCGGCAGATCGATCTCCCTTGCAACGTAAATTTGTTTTAATATATTCTCTACACCGTTATAAAAATTATGTATCAAGGCTGCCACGCCGGCGAGCTCAAGCTGGGAAAGCTGCGAGTAATCCGGCACAACAGGCAGCGTCGCGATGAGCTTCTCTATCGCTTCGAATTCCGCTTCCACTTTTTTGCGATGATCGTTCATAACAGAACAATGCCTTCACGCTTGATAAGTTGTATGAACTTGGAGTTCCCGGAAAGGTCCACCACATCGACGGGCTTGGATAACGCGAACATCAGTTCTCCGTAAAAACGGTAGTAATCCGCCGGTGCAATTCCTTCAACCGCGATGTCGATGTCGTTGCTTTTCCTGTCGGGAATAGCACTCGAACCGAACAGCAGCACCCTGCTCGCGTGGTACTTATTCGATATTTCCTTGATGGCATTCTTATCAATTTCTGTTATCATAGTAAAAGTATATCATATTTTTACCGTCCATTGCCTTATTCCCGCTCATTGCCCCTTCCAAAGTGGCGACATGCTACGCAGGCGGGCTACAACACGCGGCAAAACTTCCAGGACGTAGGTTATGTCTTCATCGGTGGTGTGGCGGCCAAGGGAGAACCTTACCGTTCCTTGGGCTAGTGCGGTGTCGACGCACATGGCTTTAAGTACGTGGGAAGGCTCGGAGGAACCCGAGGCGCAGGCGGAACCGGTGGAAACAGCTATACCTTCAAGATCCAGGGACAGCAGCAATCCCTCGCCTTCTATCGCCTGGAAACTGCAATTAAGAACATTTGCCACACGGTTTTCCCCGGCACCGTTTACCACTACTTCAGGGATCGCAGCAAGAACACCTTTTTCCAGCTTGTCGCGCAGCGACCGCTGGCGGCTTTGTTCAACATCCATCTCCTGGTTGCTCATAACAAGAGCTTTCGCCATGCCCACTATGCCGGCAGTATTTTCTGTGCCGGCCCGGCGGTTATGCTCATGATGGCCGCCGTGAAATAAGGGTGTCATGTTCGTGCCGCGGCGCACATAGAGCATACCGACGCCTTTGGGGCCGTAAAATTTGTGGGCTGAAACGGAAAGCATATCCACCTTAAGCTCGTTTACGTTCAGCTTTAGTTTGCCGGCGGACTGCACCGCGTCCGTATGAAAATAAACCTGCGGCATGCCGGGATGATTGCGGTTGGCGTTCTCTGCGGCAATTATCTGGCCTATCTCGGTGATAGGCTGTATAGCGCCGACCTCGTTATTGGCATGCATAACACTTACTAAAATGGTGTGCGGCGTCATGGCTTTGCGAACGGCTTCAGGGTCAAGCCTGCCGTTTTTATCCACTTCAAGGTACGTAACCTTAAAACCCTGCGCCTCCAGATATTCGCAGGTATAAAGGATGGCGTGATGCTCTATCTGCGTTGTAATAATATGGTTTCCCTTCTCCTTATTTGCCCAGGCAACACCTTTCAGAGCCATATTGTCGGATTCAGTACCACACCCCGTGAACACTATCTCGTCGGCTTTCGCGCCTATCTGAGCCGCAATGCTTTCACGGGCATCGGCCAAAGCCTTGCGCGATTCCTGCCCGAAAGTATGCAAACTGGAGGCATTGCCGAATATGTCGGTAAAATAAGGTTTCATCGCCTCTACGACTTCCGGTCTTGCGGGCGTCGTGGCGCTATGATCCAGATACACTTTTCTAATAGCCATGATGAGCCTTCTTTTTTTTCATTTTTTTGATCTCTTGCTTACTTTTTAAATGTTGCGAATAATAACGGGAAAACACATGCGTACCGGAATCAGCTGCTACAAAGAACATGTCTTCGGTAACCGCGGGGTTAAGAGCGGCGTTAATGGAGGCCATTCCCGGGTTGCAGATCGGCGCGGGCGGCAGGCCTACGTGGCGGTACGTATTAAAAGGGGAATCAATCTGAGTGTCCTTGTACCGCAGGCAAGTCTTATGTTCGCCAAGAGCGTACTGCACGGTTGCGCACGATTCCAGGTACATGCGTTTTTTCAAACGATTCATGAAAACACCTGCTATCAACGGGCGTTCTTCGTTACGCATAGCTTCTTTTTCAACGATAGAGGCCAGCGTCAGCACGCCATTCTCGCCGAGCTTTGAAGAGCGGGCTTGTTCGATCATCTCCGGCGTAAAATGTTTATTGAACTGCGCGACCATCTTGTCTGCCGCGTCTTTCGCCCGCATACCGATGGCAAAATAATAGGTTTCCGGGAACAAACGTCCTTCAAGGGAATTGGCCTGAACATAAGAAAGGAAATCCTTTTCCTTCACTATCTGCATACCGGCCAATTTCTTAGCGATGTCGGCGGCGGTAAAGCCTTCCGGGATGGTAATAAGCGCCTGTTCGGAACGTCCGTGTGTTATCTTCCAGAAGGCCCCGACGATACCGTGCCGCGGCACGAATTTGTAAAGCCCGGTCTTCAGCCTGCGCGTACTGCCCGTAAGGCGCAGCGCAACCACAAAGAGCTTTCTTGAATAGATCACGCCGGCGTCCTGCAGCACCGCGCCGATCTCTTTGCCGGATGAACCTTCTGGTATCAGCACGCTCACGGGCTCGCCCGGCGCATGGAACAGCCACACACAGAATGCCAGCACAACGATCGTTGCTATTATCAATATCTTACGCATCATTTCACATTGCTCCGTATCGCTTACTATTACAATAGTATAGCTTTTTACCGTGCAATGTCAATTCACGTTCCGCTGCCGGGCGGAGTTTTGTCAGCGGCCGGTGGATACTATGCATGGCAGGCGCGGCCATTAGTTTCTTATATTGTATTTTATGATATACACCGAAAGGAAAAAAATACTTATACTATGGATACTGCTGCTGTGCCCAACCATCTGCACGGCCCAAAAACAAGCGCGCCTGTTACCGCTGGACGAAGGGATCCGCCTTGTTGAAAAGAACAGCCCCGATCTGGAAGCCGCTCTCAGCGCTGAAACTCAGGTGCGTGAAACTTATTATGCGCTTAAAGCCGAATGCTATCCCTGGCTGGATATTGAGGCGATCCAAAGTTCCGGTTTGCAGGGCGGCGCCTTAGCTCTTGGCGCGAATGGCTTGATCAGTTCCCCTTTCAGGACGGGTTCAGGCGCCGACATCGTGATCAAATATTCTCTGTTCGATGTAAGCCGTCATTACCGGGTCAAGGCCGCGCGCTCACGGCTGGAGTCCGCACAATACCAGACCAGGGTCGTTCGCGCGGGCGTGTACCAGCAGGCATTACGAACGTACTTCGAAGGCGTCCGTTATCAGGGACTGCTGGAAGTATGGCAGGCGGTCTCTATCGAGGTAGACAATGTAATGCAGGAAGTTAACCGGCTGACCAAAAAAGGCCAGATGTCGGTTTCCGAAAGATTTCTGGTGAAAAATCAGGCCGATGAAGCGGCTATGGCGCTTGTGGAGTTCAGGGAACGGTACCGCAGCACCTGTAAACGTTTCGCCCTCTTATCGGGCCTTGCTGAAAATTCATTTGCTTTCCCAGCTCCGGCATCGCTTACCGAGGCTGTTTTAAACAATATCCAGCCCGGGCCGCTCAACCCGTTGATCGGCAGGGCCGTAACGCAGGCCTCGGCAGCCCATGCAACGGTATCAGAGAGCAAGGGCGGGCATGCGCTTAAAATAACGCTGCTCGCCAGCAAAGGCGGTGTTTCCGAAACAACGCTTGTTGACAAGGCTGATTATTCCGCAGGATTCTCCGTTATTTTACCGTTTTTCCACGGCGGTCAGATAAACAGCGGGGTGCGCCAGGCAAGAGCTCTGGCCCGGCAAACAGACTACGCCCTGGCAGCCGCCAGAGAGCAAGTGGAAGACTCGAACGCCGTTTTCGACGAAAACATCAATGTATCCAGAGCCAAACTGCTGTACCTTGATGAGGAATACCAGCAGGCAAAAGAAGCGCTTATGGTCGCTGAACGCCGCTTCCTGATGTTCATCGGCTCCTTATCGGATGTGCGGGAAGCCATACGCAACCTGCAGAATATCGAAACCCAAAAATGTACGGAAAAATGCGCCCTGCTGCAGGCGATAGCCTCCAAAACATTTCTCAACGGCGGCTTCATGACGACCAATGAGATAATAGAAGAACAATAACAGACTGATCGGGTGTACTCGCGTCATTATTTTTACGTATCGCACTATTTGCAACAACGACGATAAGTTGTATTTTGTACCTACCTGATCCGTGACCGTTACCACGCCTAATCATTCGTGAGGAGAAAGTAATTTGAACACTATAGATATCCGTCAAAAAGTTACCCGCTTTATAGAAGATAATTTCATGTCGTCTAAAAAATTAACCAGGTTGAGCGATGATGATTCATTCCTTGAAAAAGGGGTCATCGATTCAGCCGGCGTGCTCGAACTGGTCGGTTATATAGAAAAAGAATTCAAGGTCGCCTTTCTCGACACGGAACTGGTGCCCGACAACCTGGACTCGCTGGCAAAGATAGCAAACTTTGTAACAACAAAGCAGCAACAGGGGATATAATTATGCTGGTACAAGAGTTTTTGACCGCTTCCGCCAAAAAATTCCCGGACAATACCGCGGCGGTGCATTTAAATAAAAGACTTTCATACAAAGAGCTGGACCGGCAGTCCTGGCTGCTGGCCCGGCAGCTTACGTCTATGGACGTGAAGAAGGATGACCGGATCGCGCTGCTGATAGAGAACTCCTGCGAATACGTGGTCTCATATTTCGCGGCCCTCAGGGCCGGCGCGACGGTGGTTCCCCTGAACGTACAGCTGATGCCCGATGAGCTTGCCTATCTGTTCCAGGATTTTCTGCCCAGCGTCGTGCTAACCAATGCCCGTCATATAAAAACCGCTCAAACAGTGACCGCGGCGATCGGCAGGCACTGGCCGATAATCGAAGTGGACGTGCTTACATTCCCCGCAGAAGCCGCCCGGCCTTTTTCGCTTGATATCCCTGAAAATAGCCTAGCGAACATTCTGTATACTTCGGGCACGACGGGAAAGCCTAAGGGCGTGATGCTGACCCATGAGAATATTTCCGTTAATACCGACGGCATCGTGCAATTCCTTGCGCTGACTGCCGAAGACAAAGTAATGTCCATAATGCCGTTTTACTATACGTACGGCGCCTCACTGCTTACGACCCACATCAAGGTTGGCGGCACGCTGGTAACGGATAACCGTTTTCTGTACCCCAATGTTATCCTGGAGATCATGAAAAAGGAAAGGATAACCGGTTTTTCAGGTGTGCCGTCCCATTATGCCGTGCTGCTGCGTAAATCCGCGCTAAAACAGTACGAGCTCCCTGACTTACGCTATGCCACGCTTTCCGGCGGCCCGCTCAGCCCGGCGCTGATCGGGGAATTCAACACTATCCTGCCCCACGTGAAGTTTTTTATGATGTACGGGCAGACGGAAGCAACGGCCCGCATAAGCTACCTGGATCCGGCGTTGTTGAACGAAAAGCCCGGTTCTATCGGCAAGGGGATGCAGGGCGTTACCATGGAAATAGTTGATGAGCACGGCAATACAGCGCCTGCCGGCGATATCGGCGAGATAGTGGTGCGCGGTAAAGGCGTTATGGCCGGTTACTGGCACGCGCCGCAGGAAACAGCGAATGTGCTTAAAGGCAACGGACTGTATACCGGAGACCTGGGCCGCATGGACGAAGACGGCTATGTGTACATTGTAAGCCGTAAGAAAGATATGATCAAATGCGGCGGACACCGCATAAGTCCCGTTGAGATAGAGGACGTCGTCAACAGCTTTTCGGGAGTGCTGGAATGCAGCGCGGTGGGCGTGGCCGACGAGCTGATGGGCGAGGCTATTACCCTGTTCGTAGTGCCTTCAACCGGCGCGGCACTTGAAGAAAAGGACCTGAAGGACCGGTGCAAGGAATGCATAGCGCCCTACAAGCAGCCGAAACAGGTGGTTATCATGCCGGCGCTGCCGAAGACTGCGTCGGGAAAGATACGAAGGGCCGAGTTAAGCAAGCTTGCTCTGGCGGGGGTATAACATGGAAAACACAGCGTCTATCAGGCTGAAAAAAATATCTGATCTTGTTTTTTCGGGAAAGATACTGCGACTGTTGGAGCACGGGATCATATTGGCCGCATCGGCTATCCGCGGGATCCTCGGGTACGACCGGCTGCATATTCTGGTAAACGACGGCGGGAAACCGCTGGTGCAGGGCCGAACCAGTTCTATGAGCATCAGGCAGGCGACCGTTAAAGATATACCGGCCTTAAACAAGCTCGATCCGCAGGAAGAGGGTGTGCTGGAAGAACGGTTCGCCAACGACGACGTGCCCTTTGTCGCCGAACTTGAGGGAAATATCATAGCCGTGAAATGGCTGCGTTTTTCAAGCGTTTGCAATATTGAGGAAGCCGAATATAAACTTTTATTACCGGAAAACAGCATGACGGGCCTGGCGGCCTTCGTGGAACCTAAATACCGGCTCAGCGGAGCCTGGGTGAACATTACCAATGAGACCACGCGGTACGCGAAATCACGCTCCGTTAAATGGATCTTTTCCTATATCAACGGCATTAACGACCGGTCCCGGGAAACGCATTTAAAATACGGTTCCAGGCTGGCCGAGCAGGTGGTGCATATCCGCCTGTTCGCATTACGGCTGTATCTGAAATGGATCTACGATATAACAGGAAAGAGTTCTTTCGGCGGGTTGTGGTTAAGTTTATCGCCCATGAATGCCACGAACAATGAATTTCAACGGGTAGCAATAAGTTCCTGATGAATTAATTCGATCCAAGAGCAACAGACTTCAGGCAGATATATTCCGGCCCTTTTTCCGATATCACGCTGCGCATGAGTTCTACGGTCTCTACGTGTATCGTACCGCCGGAGGCGTGCTGGTTTTTGTTGATCAATTCCACCAGGGCGGCTTCATGCAGGCGCGAGCGGACACGGCCCAGCGTAAGGTGGGCGGCAAAGGGTCTGGTTTCCCTGCCATAGCCCAGAGGTTCAAGGGTATCATCCAACACGGCGCTCAGACGGGCAGCTGCCGCAGTAACATCCTGGGCGCCCAGCCAGACTACTTTAGGCTTTTTCATGTCGGGAAATACGCCAAGGCCCTTCAGCACAAGGTCAAAGGACCCAAAGCCGCGCAGGGCCTTCTCCATCGCCGCGATCGCAGGTTCAACTCTGTCCGGGCTCAGATCGCCGAGGAACTTTAACGTGAAGTGAAAATGGCCGGCGCTTGTCCAGCGCACGTCCGCTCCGGCGGGCTTTAACTCAGTTTGGACCGCAGCAACCGTTTTTTGTATATCTTCAGGCATGTTTATCGCTATAAATAGTCTCATATATCCCTTTTTTAGTTCTTCGTAGTAGAAAACTCAAGATACGACTGTAGCAGTATGGAGGCAGCGATCTTGTCTTTAACACCCTTGCGTTTTTCTCTGGACATATCGGCCTCATCCACCAGCATCCGCTCCGCCTGCATAGTGGTAAGGCGTTCGTCATAAAGCTCAACAGGCAGTTTGAAGCGCTCCTCCACCTCGCCGGCGAATTTCCTGATATAGGCCACATTCGGCCCTTCCTCGCCGTCCATATTGATCGGCAGACCGATCACGATCCTTTCGACTTTTTTATCGCCGACGATCGCGGCTATCCGCTCCATGTCCTTTATTTTGTTGGTACGTTCTATTATCTCCAGCGGCTGGGCGGTAATGCCGAGAGCGTCGGAAACAGCTATGCCGATACGGCGTGTGCCATAATCAATTGCCAGAACGCGCATATTTTCCCCCTGTGTCAAGCCAGGCAAGTTCTCCGGACTTTATGGAACCCGCCAGTTCATCAAGCGTCACAAAACGGTAACCGCGGCTCCGCAGCTCCCGGATAAGGGCCGGTAATGCGGCAAGCGTCGGGGCGCGCCCGGAATGCAGCAGCACAACCCCGCCGTCGGTCACCTGCGCCAGCACGCGGCTGATAATAACCTGCGGGTCGTCCTCTTCATGATCCTTGGGAAAAACTGTCCACAGGGCCATGCTGAGGCCGCTGTCACGCAAATTTTTTTGTACGCCGGCATTGAACTGCCCTCCCGGCGGCCGGTAAAAACGCGGGGCAACGCCGGTAAGATCTTTGATAACGCGGGCCGTGTCAAATATCTCCTGCTGAACCCGCGCGTCCGATATTTTTGAAAGGTTCGGGTGCGTAAAAGTGTGGTCTTCAACCTCATTACCTGCCAAAGACAGGTTTTTGAGCAGATACGGGTATTCTACCGCCTGTTTACCGACCACGAAAAACGTTGCCTTTGCTTCGTTGTCTTTAAGTATTTTTATAAGCGAGCAGGTGTACAGCGGGTGCGGACCGTCATCGAAAGTGAGTGCCACGCGGTAAGGATAACGGTATATGGGCGGGAATGCCGGCTCATCCGAGCGGCTGGAGACGGCCACGCTGCCGGTAAGCAATAATATGATGCAGGCCACTATCACTTCGTAGCGGTACACCGTTATGTGAAAGCGTATTTTATACATGCGCGGCCAGACCAGGTGTCATTAACGGCCTTTTGAATTGAGCAGATACCGTCTTAAAAGGTCCAGCGCGGTGTTCGCCGCGCGGGTGCGTATATCGCTGCGTGTACCGGAGAATTGGTATTTGAAAACTTCCTTTATCGCCGACGAGACCAGGCCGATGTATACCAGCCCGACCGGTTTTTCGGCGGTGCTGCCGCCGGGGCCGGCGATACCGGTAATGGACAGAGCGTAATCCGCACCGGAGATAGAGCGCACGCCCTCGGCCATCTCGATTGCCGTCTGCTGGGAAACGGCGCCGTAGTCGCGGATGGTCTCGGGGTTAACTTTAAGCAGCCGTTCTTTTGCCGCGTTCGAATACGTTACGATGCCTTCAAGAAAATACGCCGAGCTGCCCGGCTGGTTGGTAATGCGCGCCCCCACCATGCCGCCGGTGCACGATTCCGCCAGCGCCAACGTCTGTTTTTTATGACCCAGCAACTCGCCGACAGCGCCTTCCAGCGTCTGGCGGCCTTCGCCGAAAACGTTGTCACCAAGGATATCGCGAAACTCTTTTTTAATATTTTTTATGGTCTCGTCTATCTCCATCTCATCGGTACCGCGGACCGTTGCCTTCATATCAATGATCATGTCGTGAGAAGCGACAATACCGAAGCTGACCACGCCGCTTTCCAGTTTACGTTCCGCTTCCAGCACCGGACGAAGTTTTTCCTCTACCACCGATTCCCCAAGACCGGTAATGCGAAGGACAAAACGTTTTTGGAGGCTTTTTGAGAGGGGCTTAAGCCTGCCGAGGGCGACTGCCTCGAACATAGGCAGCATTTCGCGCGGGGGACCCGGCAGCAGCACGATCATTTTCTTTGTATTACCGTATTTTGCGCCGGTAAACTCAAGTAACTGTCCGGGAGCAGTGCCGTTAGTGTTATTCAGTACTTCTGCGCCTTCCAGTATCTGCGCCTGTAGACGGTTATTTTCCGGCATCGAGACCTTGCGTTTAACAAAGAAACCGCGTATGGTCTCCAAAACCGCGTTATTCTCTTTCAGTTCTCTTCCGGTAACCCGGGAGACGACCTGTCTGGTAAGATCGTCAAAGGTGGGACCAAGGCCGCCGGTAGAAATAACTATGTCGGCCCGCTCGATCGCACCGGCGAAAACCGACTCCATTTCCGGCAATGAATCGCCGACCGTGGTCACACGGGCAACATTCATACCCAAAGCGAACAAATGTTCGCCTATAAGCACGCTGTTGGAGTTAACTTTATCGGTCAACAGTTCGCTGCCGCTACAGATTATCTCTACGCGGGGTTCGGCCGTATCGGTCTTAATTGTAAAAACCCACCTTTTTTTCGGGCTCGGTGTGCACTTTTATTTCCCCGAACCGGGCTTCATACTTCAAAATATTGTCCTGCAATGCTGCGGCAAGCCTTTTAGCGTGCGAGGGCGAAGTAATAACGCGGCTGCGCACCTTAGCCTTCGGCGCCTGCGGCTGAATAAAAATAAAATCCAAAACAATTTCGTTCTCTGTATGACCGATCATAGCCAAATTACTGTAAACCCCCTGTGCCAATGCATCGTCGATCTCTATCTGTATCTGCGGCGCCACCGGCGTCTTTATTTCTTCCATAGTAATACCTCGCTTTTTTACGCCTTCACTTACACTCTCACATCCCTATCGCTTTCAAAATTTCCTTTATGTCGGGTTTTACTTTTATCGGTTTGGCGCAGCAGCTTATGGCGCGGTCAGGGTCTTTCAGGCCGTGGCCCGTTAATATACAGACAGCGCTGGTGCCTTTGCCGGCATCTTTGAAAAAGCCTTTGCGGGTGTACTGTATCAAACCGGCTATTGAGGCCGCCGAGCCTGGTTCGCAGAACACGCCTTCGGTGGCTGCGACCATTTGGTACGCTTCCAGTATTTCATCGTCAGTTACCATGTCTATCACGCCGCCGGAGCCGTCGCGGGCTTCTTCCGCCTGTTTCCAGGAAGCCGGGTTGCCGATCTTTATGGCGGTCGCTATCGTGTGCGGGTCCTCTATGGGATGGCCCAGCACGATCGGGGCCGAGCCGGCAGCCTGAAAACCCATCATCTTCGGCAGGCCGGTTTTTTTCTCAGCGTTATATTCGCGGTACCCTTTCCAATAGGCGGTTATGTTGCCGGCATTGCCGACGGGCATGAACTGATAGTCCGGAGCTTTGCCGAGGGCATCACAGATCTCAAAAGCGCCGGTCTTCTGGCCCTCTATGCGGTAGGGGTTGATGGAATTGACCAGGGTCAACGGATATTTTTCAGAAAGTTCGCGCACAAATTTAAGCGCGACGTCAAAATTACCTTCTACGGCAAGCACCAGCGCGCCGTGCATGACCGCCTGTGAAAGCTTGCCGAGCGCGATATTGCCGTCCGGTATCAGTACCACGCACTTAATGTTCGCGCGCGCCGAATAGGCGGCGGCTGAGGCGGATGTATTGCCGGTGGAAGCGCAGATGACGGCTTTTGAACCGTCCTCAACGGCCTTCGTTATAGCCATCGTCATGCCGCGGTCTTTGAATGAACCGGTAGGATTCAAACCTTCATATTTAAAGTAGATCGTTCCGGGAAAGCCGATCTTCTCTGCCAGATTGACGGAAGGGATCAGAGGCGTGTTACCTTCATGAAGTGAGATAACCTTGGTCGCACTGCTGACCGGTAAATAGGCGCGGTACTGCTCTATCAATCCTTGGTAAGGCATAGGAGACCCCTTTGTTATAATTAGAGATATTATTATAGTCGTTTATATCCGGCAAGTCAACTTGACAAAGCGCCTGTTATAGTTTAGAATAAATGATCAAATCGCATTGTAAAAAGGATATGTTTTATGAAAAGAACAACTCTGGGAAGAAAACTATTTTTAGGGGCCGCAGGCCTATGTATCCTTGCCACCATAATCTTTACTGGAAAGAACCTGATCTTCTCCCAGCCCACACAACCTCCCCAGATCGCGGTAAGCACCTCTACCGCGTCGGTGGTCCCTGCTCATAAAAAGCCTCAATACGTGCGCGGTATCCACTTAACTTCCTGGGTTGCCGGCTCGACCAAGGGGCGCGCCTACTGCGAAACGCTTTTCAAGGATACCGAGATAAACACCGCAGTTATAGATATAAAAGAATACGAAGGCGAAGTATATGTGCCGGGCTTTGCCATGGCGCAGGAATACGGCACCTATGTGGCGGCCGTTCCCGACCTTGAGAAATATCTTGCCCAGTTGAAATCGGAAGGTATATATACCGTCGCGCGCGTGGTCGTTTTTAAAGACGCGCTTTTGCCTAAGAAAAAACCGAAATGGGCGGTTAAGAACCCAGACGGCACCATATGGAAGGATCATCGCGGCCTTACCTGGATGGACCCGTACAACAAAGATGTATGGAATTATAACATCTCTCTCGCCGAAAAAGCCGTCGCGCTTGGCTTTGACGAAATACAGTTCGACTACATCCGGTTTCCCTCTGACGGGAATATCAAAGCCTGCCGTTATAGTGTCGCCCATACGACCGTTACCGCGCCTGCCGCGCTGGACGGCTTCCTGGCTGCAGCCCACGAACGCCTGGACAAATTGGGTGTCAAAGTCGGCATTGATGTGTTCGGCTTAACGACGACCGTGAACAATGATATGGGCATAGGCCAAAAAATAGTCCAGATGGCGCAGCGGGTTGATTATGTAAGCCCTATGGTCTACCCCTCGCATTACAACCCCGGGGAATACGGCATAGCGAACCCGAACGCAAATCCCTATAAAATAGTTTATCTCGGAATGGAAGGCGCGAAAAAGCGCATACCCGTGCAAAAACTTCGTCCCTACCTTCAGGACTTTTCTCTTGGCGTTCATTACGGCGCTAAAGAAGTGCGCGCCCAGATACAGGCGTGCTACGACAATGGCGTAGGCGAATGGATACTTTGGAACCCGAGATGCGTCTACACAAAAGGCGGCCTGCTGCCAAAAGCGGAGGCCAATAGTATGCATACCAACACGGAAGAAGAAGCCTATAAACTGCTGAACCGTGCCAGACCAGCCATTAACAAATCATCCACTACGTCAACAGCACAATAATTTGAAAGATTAGTCTTGACAGACAATTACAGGTGTGTTAGGCTTATGTCAAATAACACGTTAAACAACCAGTACACATATACATATGAAAAACAAGGATAATGTATGAAAAAAGTAGCCTACGGCACGTATGAAGCGGCACAGATCTGCCACGTTACACCAAGCACGATCGGCAACTGGATCGAAAAAGGGTTGATACCGACCTTTACGACCGGCGGCGGGCATCGCCGCATGTGGGCAAAAGACCTGCTTAATTTTCTCCATAAGCACAATATGCCCATACCGGATTTCCTTCAGGATTCCTCCGCGCCGCGGATAGTTGTCGTCGATGATGACAATAACATATGCACGACGGTAAAACGGATCGTTAAAAAACTTATCACGGGAGCGGAGGTTAGTACCGCCGACAATGGGTTCGACGCCGGGCAGCTGATCGCCGACGTTCACCCGGCCCTGGTAATACTGGACTTACGGCTGCCCGGCATCGACGGTTTCAAGATATGCAGGTCCATACGCGCCAATGAAAAACTTAGAGACACCAGGATCCTCGCCATTTCCGGCTTTACCGAAGACGAGTACCGGCATAAAGCGCTGGCTGCCGGTGCGGATGAATTCCTGGCAAAACCTTTTGAGCTTGCCGACATGAAGGAATCACTTTTCAGGCTGCTTAAGGGCTCCACAAAATGAAACAATCCGTAACAACGCTGCTGCTGCTGCTTTTCGCTGCATGTGCTGTGTTTGCCGAAGAACACACCATCGCGATAGTAAAAAGCGGATCGGCAGCGCCTTACGAAACAGCGATCGCGGGACTGCGGGAAGAGATCTCTCGATCAAGTCTTTCTGCGCGTATTGACGAGTACGATAGCGCGAACGCTATCCCGGCGTCCAGCCAGCCCCAGATCATAGTAGCCGTCGGCTCCAGGGCCGTTGACCTTATAAGTAAAACAAGACCCGGCGCACCGATCGTGTATATGATGGTCATGAAACCGGAAGCGCCGCAGCCCAATATCACCGGCGTATCGCTTGGCATTTCACCCCGCAAACAGTTCGGCCTGTGTAAAAAAATATTACCCGGGTTGCAGCGAATCGGCGTGCTTTACGATCCCGCTCAAACCCGCGAACTGGTTGAACAAAGTATCAATGAGGCCAGTGAGCTCAACATTAAGATCATAGCGGTCAAGGTATCAAAGATCGCCGAGATCTATAACGACGTAAGAGAGCTGGGGCCGCGTGTCGACGCCTTGTGGATAATTCCGGACCCGACGGTATACACCCCTCAGACCGCGGAGGACATATTGCTGTATTCTCTGCGAGACCGTGTTCCGGTGATCGGCCTGTCCTCGTACTACGTTAAAGCCGGGGCCTTGTGCTCATTTTCCTGCAGTTACCATTCTATAGGCATGCAGACCGCGAAGATGGTCGTAAAAATATTAAACGGAGAGCCTGTCTCACACATACCTCCTGAAGAACCTGAAACCATAGAAACTTCGTTGAATCTTATCGCGGCCGAACGCCTCGGCATTACCATCCCGAATGCGATCATTCAAGGGGCAACGAATGTTTACAAATAGGCTGGCCCCTAAATTTTTCCTGATCGTTTCGATAATGGTCATTCTGTCATCCGTCCTGCTTACCACTATTTTTTTACGGAATGAGAACAACGTGCTCGTCTCGGTAGCTACCCGGCATGCCGACTCGATCACCGCCAATATCGCTTCGAACGCCGAGTACGCCGTCCTTACCAGGAACTCCGCTCTTCTGGAAGGCATCGTCCATAGCGCCATGCTGGACAAGAGCGTAACGCAAATTACGATAACCGATAAATCAGGATCCATTCTCATAGCAAGCGGCGGATCAAAAAATGAACCTTCCAGGACCATTGCAAAACCCATTGTAACGAAACAAACCAAATCGGAAAAGTCATCTAAAAGCAACGAAGAAATAATGTTCCCGGAGGACACTCAAAAGGACCGTCCCGAAGAGGAGATAGGTTCCGTCCGCCTTACCTTTTCCCTTATGGACATCTATCGGCTTATTGACAATCTTAAAAGAAAAGCCGCTCTGATCACTGCGCTGATAGTGCTCCTTTCCATGGGCGTTATGTTCCTTCTTATCAGACGAATCACGAAACCGCTTCAGGAACTGGTAAGCGCCACGGAGAAGATATCGGAAGGGGACCTGTCGCACAAGGTCGTCACCAAAACGACGGATGAAGTGGGAAGGCTTGGCGACGCCTTTAACCGCATGACGGCCGAGCTTTCAAAAACACTGGTCTCGAAAGGTTATGTCGATAACGTGATCGGTTCCATGCTCGACACACTTATCGTCATAAATCCCGACTTGACCATTAAGAGCGTGAACCGCGCAACGACGCAGCTGTTGGGTTACACTGAATCAGAGCTGTTGAACCAACCTCTTTCCATGATCTTCGGTGAGAACCCATTATTTAGAGAAGGCAGTCAATCCGAGGGGTACCAACGGCTTATGCAGAACGGATCACTGCAAAACATCGAGGAAACCTACGTTACGAAAGACGGCAGGCATATCCCTATGCTATTTTCAGGCTCGGTCCTGCCTGACAGCAACGGCAAGATGGAAGGCGTGGTCTGTGTCGCCCTGGATATCAGTGAGAGAAAGAAGGCCCAGGAACGCTACCGTTCGCTGGTAGAAACCATGCCGGATACGATCTTTACGATCGGCCTGGACAGCTGTTTCACTTCTTTTAACGCCGCCTTTGAAAAGATCTGCGGCTATAGGATAGGCGACTGGATCGGGCGAAACGGCACCGATCTGGTGGTGGAAGAAGATGCGCCGGCGGCTACTACCATGTTCGCGATGGCCTTGAAAGGTCTGCACCCCCCCAAGCATGAATTACGGCTCAAAACGAATTTCGGGCAAATGACCGGTGAATTCACCATCGCGCCGCAGATAGAGGACGGCAAAGTGGTGGGCATATTCGGCCTGGTGCGCGATCTGACAGAACACAAATTCATAGAACACGAAAAAGAACGCCTGGCGAAATCTCTGTTACAATCGGAGAAAATGGCCGCCGTTGGCCAGCTGGCAGGCGGGGTGGCCCATGAGATCAACAACCCGCTGGGGGTCATCCTCGGCTTTGCTCAATCGCTTATGCGGACCCTGAAACCGGAAGATGCGCTGTATATGCCCTTAACATCGATCGAACGAGAGGCAAAACGCTGCAAGAACCTCGTCCAGGACCTGCTGACGTTTTCGCGGGTGAACAAATTGGAAAAAGAGAACTGCGACCTGAATGAAGTTGTCGGGACCGCCCTTACCCTGGTGGCAGCTCAGACAAAAGTCCAGAACATTGAACTTATCCGCAACCTTAATGAGAACATACCGCTGGTAAAGCTCAGCCGTAACCAGATACAGCAGGTGGTTATAAATTTATGCACCAACGCTATCGACGCGATGGCAAAAGGCGGCACGCTGACGGTCAGCACCATGTTCCCCACTGAGATGAGAGGCGAATATGTGCAGATCCGTGTTACCGACAACGGCACCGGCATACCGAGAGAAATAGTAGGGAATATTTTTGAACCGTTCTTTACCACTAAAGAAGTAGGCAAGGGCACCGGCCTTGGACTTTCGCTGGTGTATGAAATAGTCAACAAGCACCACGGCACCATAGATGTGGAAAGCGAAGTTGGAGAGGGGACCACCTTCAAGATAAATCTTCCGGTAACGGAAAAATAGGATACCCCATGACTAACATACCGGCTGAATCAGGACAGATACGCATTCTCTGCATGGACGATGAGCAGGGCATTTTAGACCTGCTGACCTTCGAGCTAACCAGCCACGGGTATCAGGTGGTCACCGCTCACGACGGTGAGGAAGGTATCGAGAAATTCAAAGAGAGCAAATTCAATATCGTCATAAGCGATATCAAAATGCCTAAGCTGTCGGGTCTTGACGTGCTGCCGGTATTGAAGAACATTGATCCTAATATTGAAGTAATAATGACCACGGGATTCGGCACCATCGACATGGCGGTGGAAAGCATTAAGAACGGCGCCTACGACTTTATCAGCAAACCGTACAACCTCGACGAATTGTACTCACGCATTGAAAAAGCCTTGGAGAAGCAGAAATTAAGCTCGGAGATAGTCTCCTTAAAAGAGCTGCACCGCCTGAAATCTGAATTCCTTGCCAACACCAGCCACGAACTGCGCACACCGATGAACGCGATCATCGGCTACACGTCGCTTCTTATGGACGGCATTTACGGCACGCTGACAGAAAAGCAGCAGTCCGTGCTCAAGCGCGTCGGCACCAATGCCAACAACCTGCTGCACCTGATAAACAACATCCTGGATATTTCTAAATTGACGGCAGGGAAGATCACCCTGTACGTCGAGGAATTCAAACTGCACGACGCGATAACGGAAGTTTCTGACGCCATGGAATCCCTTGCCCGGGAAAAAAATATTTCCCTGAAGGTCAATGATTTCCCGGACAACATTATCATGACCGGCGACCGGACGCGGCTGAAGCAGGTAATGATAAACCTGCTCGGCAACGCTATAAAATTCACGAGCGCCGGCGGTGTTACCCTTAACGTTGAATGCAAGCAGCTCTTCGAAACACCCGGCAATGAAAAAAATAGAGATATCTCCCAGATATGTATCAGCGTCGCGGACACGGGCATTGGCATTAAGCCGGAGTTCCTGGAAACCATCTTTGAGGAATTTCGCCAGGGCGATGCTTCGACCACCCGGGAATACGGCGGAACGGGCCTGGGCCTTACGATAGTCAAAAAACTTGCCGAGCTGATGGGCGGCTTTGTCTCGGTTACCAGCGAGGTCGGTAAGGGTTCTGTTTTTTCTATAACGCTGCCCTGCCGCAGCACCGATGTTAGTGCGCTTGACCCGGCAATGCCCGGAGAGCTGCAATCCGCTGTGTTGGATGCACACAAAAAGATAATTTTAAGCATCGACGATGATCCTGAGGTGCACCGCATATTGAAAGATACCCTGGCGCAAACGGAATACACTCTGGTAAGCGCGCTCAACAGCGACGAGGGCATCTCCATGGCTAAGCAGCTGCGTCCTTTCGCCATAACCCTGGACATACTGATGCCGCACCGCGACGGCTGGAGCACGCTGCAATCGTTGAAGAATGACGAAGACACCATGCATATACCGGTCATCATTCTCTCTGTCATGGAGAACAAGGCACTGGGCTTCTCGCTGGGCAGCGCCGACTATATATCCAAGCCTTTCGAGCGCAAGACGCTCATAGAAAGACTCGGCAAGCTTTCCAACGCCTCGAACAGAAAAGTAATGATACTGGACGATGACAAGGAATTCAACAATATTATGCGTACCCTGCTGCAAAATGCCGGGTACCGTATCACCTCTATCGATAACGGCAGTACCGCCCTGGAACTGATCAAGGCGGACCGCCCTGATTTCGTTATCCTGGACCTGATGATGCCCAAGATGAGCGGTTTTGAATTTCTGCAAAAATTGCAGGAGATACCGGGAAATGAAGAAATACGCGTTATTATTATGACCGCGAAAACACTGACCGATCAGGAAGCTTCGGATCTGGGAAAACGCGCGGAAGTGATCATAACAAAAGGCTCGAAGAACCTGCGGGATATTTTGAACGAGATCAAGCGCCAGTTCGAAAAGAGCAGCCATAAGGACCAAGAACGCTGACCTAAAGAGGCACTATGCGACCGCTGATACTGATTGCCGACGATGATCTTGACAACCGAGAGATAGCAAAAGAGATCCTTGAGGCACATGATTTTGAAGTTATTATAGCCACCAACGGAGTTGAAGCGCTGGAACTGGCGCGCACGCGCGGACCGGCTGTTATCTTAATGGATCTTTCAATGCCGAAACTTGACGGCTGGCAGGCTACGAAAATGCTTAAGGCGGACACCGCGACCAAGGACATCGTGATCATAGCCTACACTGCGCATGCCTCACGGGCCGACGAGGCCAAGGCGCTGGCGGGACAATGCGATGATTACGTTTCAAAACCCTGCCCGCCGAAGCTGTTGCTTGCCAAAATAACTGACTGGCTGGAACGTATCCGGCAGAGGAAAACCAGCTAAATGAAGATACTTATCATTGATGACGACAACCAGAACCGGGAAATACTGCGGCTGCGCCTGGAGAATGCCGGTTTTGAAGTGACCGAGGCTATCGACGGCGATAAGGGTGTGGAAGCCGCGATCAACAACAGTTTTGATGTGATAATTCTCGACGTTATGATGCCAAGAAGGGACGGCTGGGACGTTTGCAAGACCCTGAAGGGCAACCCGAGGACCAAAGAGGTGCCGGTCGTTATGCTGACCGCCCGTTCCAAGGATATAGATCAGCTGCGGGGCTTCGAATCAGGGGCAGACGAGTATTTAACAAAACCGGTAGATCATCAGGAACTGCTGCGTTTACTGGTGCGCCTTACCAACAAGGCGTAAGAGCGCTGGAGATTAAAAAGGTGGACCCGATGTCCGAGAGCAATGTTCCGAGGATAGACCTCGCCTCATGCAGCATCAAAAGCGACCTGCTGCGTAAAACAAGCCGCGAACTGATGAACAAGTACGCCTTCATTCCCTTCGATTTCTCGAACGAAATACTTTCTATCGCCATATCGACACCAGAAAACCAGGATATACTTAACGCTATCCGTGCCGCCACAGGGTACGAGATATCGATAGCATTTGCTCCTAAACAGGCGATACTTGATGCCCTGCAGTGCGCCTTTAACGAGGCTGATGGGTATGTAGAGAATAAGGAGTTGCAGCTGTCTGACGCCGAGTCCTCGGGCCTGGACAACGCAGGTTCTTCCGTGATCGTGCGGCTGGTAGACAAGATAGTGGATCTCGCCGTGGGATCGGGGGCGAGCGACATTCATATTGAACCTCAAAACAACGCCCTTTTCGTACGCTTTCGCGTGGACGGCGTGCTGCATACCGTGCATATGTTCCAAAAACCCCTGCAGGCCTCGCTTATTGCCCGGATAAAAGTAATGTCTAACATGGACATAACAGAACGCAGATTGCCCCAGGACGGGCAGTTCACTGCCACGGTAAAAGAACATTACATAGATTTTCGCGTTTCAACCTTACCGGGAAAATATGGCGAGAAAGTAGTTATCAGGGTGCTGGATAAAACGTCCCAGTCACTGGATCTGGCTAAACTCGGCTTTGACCCCGGCGTGCAGGGCGCCTTTGAGACCATCATTCAAAAAGCACAGGGCATGATATTGGTCACGGGCCCTACCGGTTCAGGAAAAACGACGACTCTTTACGCGGTGCTTAACCGGCTGAAATCGCCGTTGAAGAACGTTATTACCCTGGAAGATCCGATCGAATATGAGTTGCTGGCGGGAAAAGGTGGCGAGGCGGGTATTACGCAAGTACAGGTAAATACAAAGATCGGCATGACGTTTACGGCAGGCCTGCGCGCCTCACTGAGGCAAGACCCCGACATAATAATGGTCGGGGAGATACGTGACAAAGACACGGCCGAGATCGCGATGAAAGCAGCTATGACGGGCCACCTGGTGCTTTCCACACTGCACACGAACGATTCCATCGGCACTCTGGTACGTCTTAAAGACATGGGTATCGAGCCATATCTGATATCTTCTACAGTCACAGGTATTCTCGCTCAAAGACTGGTGCGGGCACTGTGCCCGAAATGCAAGCAAAGCTATAAACCGCCCGTGCGCGCAATAAAACTGCTTTTCCCGGGCGTAGAAGAAACAGCCGCCAAAGATATTTTACTGTACCGGTCCAGCGGCTGCCCCGCATGCAACAATTCCGGTTATCTGGGACGCATCGGCATATTTGAACTGCTCGTAATGACCGACGAATTACGGGCTTTTATCAATTCGGCCAATGTTTTCAGGGATATCGTCAACGCGCCAAAACCATCCAGCTATTTTTCATTGAGGGAGGGCGGATTAGCCCTGGTCCGGCAGGGTTTAACGACGGTCGAAGAGGTTTTCAGGGTTACGGTAGAGTAGCGTACAATAATTCGCGGGCGACGATGCCCGCAAGCAGTGCAAGTACATTCCCCCCCAGGCCTTTGATGTGAGCCGGCCTGCCGGAATTCGATAACGCAAGAATTCCGCTGCGCGCCGTCCAGACCGAGGCGAAAACAAAACCCCACCAGCCCGGCAGTAAGATCACCGCGGCCAGGCACGTCCGTTCAGCCATCTGCTTGTATTTTTCTTTAGGCTCCATGCTGGCGGAGCCCATGATCAGCTTTTCAAGATAATAGATGAGTATCGTCGAAAAATGAGTAACGAATACTACAATTATCGCCAGCATTACCCACTTTTCAACCGGGGCGACAGGTGCCGGTGACAGCAGAAAAATAACACCGGCGTGAAAACACTGATCCCAGGCGAAGAACGCGAACGAATCTTCTTTGCCGCGTCTAATGATCGCCGAAACCCGCCACTGATCTTCCGCAAAATGTAATGCCGTGAGAATAAGGATAATGGCCCAGCCGGGCAGGATGATATGCCCGAAATAGAGATGCCATGTTCGGACAGTATAGGGCCAGCATAACACCGAGGCACTCAAACCGAATATCAACGAATGAACGGAAGTGCCGGCGGGGCTTTTGCGCTTCCAAGCCGCAAGGCGGTTCGTTTGCAGCGTGAAATCCGCCAGCAGGTGCGCCAGGAAAAGGCGCCAGAAAATATTCAGGCCCAGAACGAATTCAAGCATAGGTTATTTCTCGATGGTCAGTCGTTTGTCCGGATCGAAATGCCCGGCCGGCGAAGAAATTTCGCCTTTACGTCCCAGTATTTGATAGATCGTTACTTCTTTCGTTTTTCCTTTTACCTTAACACTGCCGAGCAGCTGTGCTTCCACCAGATCCTGCACGGCAAGGAACGTCGCCTCCGACACGATGATGCGGGTGTGATATTCCTTGTTCAAGCCTTCCAGGCGGCTGCCCAGATTTACATTATCGCCGATAACCGTATATTCCATTTTCTGGCCGGATCCCATATTGCCGACGACCATGTCGCCGGTGTTGACACCGATACCGATCTCTATCACCGGTTTTCCCTCACGGCGCCATTTTTCCTGAAGCAGCTTCAGCTCCTCGATCATTTCAATGGCGCACATTACGGCCTTGCGCGGGTGCAGCTCATCGGGTACCGGGGCGCCCCAGAAAGCCATGACCGCATCGCCTATGAATTTATCCAGCGTGCCGTCATTCCTGAAAACGACGTCCACCATTTTACTTAAATACTCGTTCAGCAGCGGCACCACCTCTTCCGGTTTCATCGATTCGGAGATCGTGGTGAAACCACGGATATCCGAGAATAGTACGCTCAGGTTCTTGCGATCGCCGCCGAGCTTCAAGAGACCGGGATCAGCAAGTACTTTTTCCAGCAATTGTCTGTTAATATAGTGGCCTATGGTATTTTTGATCTTGCGTTTTTCCTTCTCCTCGGTCATAAAACGGTAAAAAACGACCGCCCCATAACTTAACGCCAACGACAACAGAGGCGCGGCGGCTTCAAGGTCATAGTGGGCTTTCGAGAAAAAAAGGCAACAGGCGGCGTAGTAACCGATGAACATGGCAAGGCAGCTCAGCGCGCCATACAAAGCCTGTAACCCCGAGAGCGCCCAACCCGCGCATGTCGCGAAAAAAAGTACCAGCAGCAGCGTCAGCCACCAGGGGGCGCTGTCCAGGAAATCGTCGCGCAAAATATTGCTCATGGCCGTCGCGTGGACCTCTACCCCGGGATACGTCGGAGAGAACGGCATCGCCTTGAAATCGAACAATCCCGCGGCGGTGCCGCCGATCAGAACGATCTTATCTTTAAATTCGCCGGCCGGTACCTCTCCGGTGACTGCCTTATAGAACGAAATGTATTTGAAGGATTCATAGCCGCCGTAGAAGTTCAAGGGTATTTCGTTGATGGTATCACTTAACGTTATGCCGTGATAAGCCAAGACTTGCTTAGGCGATTTACCGGTATAGATGGACAAACCCTGCATGCTCAGGGAAGGAAGCATGTTGTCTTGATATTGCATCATGAGCGCCGCTTTGCGGGTAACGCCGTCCAGCTCCGGCCATATATTGGAGAAACCGGTGGGGGCGGCATCCTTGAGCAGGCGGATAGGCATGATAGGGTTTACCGGCATCCCGTGCTCCATCTGGTACATACTACAGAAAACAACTTTTCCGCTTCGCCTGGCCGCTTCCGCCAACGCCCGGTCGGCTTCGGGATGTTCTTTATCAGGTTCTGAGAACAGTATATCGAAAACAATAGCTTTAGCGCCGGCGTTATTTAGAATATCTATCAGTTTCGCGTGAGTGCTGCGCGGCCAGGGCCACCGGCCCAGAACTTTGAAGGATTCTTCGTCGGCCGTGACAATAACGATCTTATCGGAAGGCGCGATCTGCCCGCGCAGCATGAACCGGTAGTCAATGCTCCTGTTCTCCAGATTTTGCAGGAACCCGAGTCCCCAGAGTACCAGTACCAGCACTGCCATACCGAGAGCGATAAGCAACGGTTTCGATCGTTTTGTTCTCATGGCCTTTCCCCGGCGTCCCTCAAGAATTCAACCACGGTCATTTCGGTCTGTTGTTGCGTCTTCATATCGCGGACCAGCATCTTCCCGCGCGCGAACTCTTCCTGTGCGAACAGCACGACGGTGGAAGCCGCTATCTTATCGGCAAGTTTCATCTGACTTTTTAAACTTTTGCCCGCGTAAGGACCTTCGACAACGGCTTTGCCGGCACGCCTCAGCTCGCAACAGAACTTGAAGGCTTCAGCCTCCATATTTTCACCGGCAACAGCCACGAAAATACGCCGGCCCTGTTCCCTGGTAAGCCGTTCGTCCAATGTTTTAGAAGCGATCATGACCCGTTCAGATCCGAGGGCGAAACCTACCGCCGGCGTCGCCGGCCCGCCTATCTCTGCAATAAGATTGTCATAGCGTCCGCCTGCCGCAACCGCGTCTTGTGAACCCAGCGAACCTGAACGCACCTCAAATATGGTGCGGGTATAATAATCTAAACCCCGGACGAGTTTCGGGTCCACAGTATAATCACAGGATGCAGCTATCAGCAATTTTTGTACGCCGGAAAAATGCGCCGCGCAATCAGGGCACAGGTATGATTCCATTTTCGGGTGGTCCCCCAGACGCGGACCGTCTATTTTACAATCCAGTACTCTCAGGGGATTGTTGACGCTGCGGCGGGTGCAATCCCCGCACAGGGCGCCGCACGTCGCTATATAGTCCGTTAAAGCCTTACGGAATGCGGGGCGGCACTCCGCGCAGCCGATGGTATGCAGATGTATCTTCATATCCTCTATGCCTGCCTGCGCCAGCACATCACGGGCAAGCAATATCATTTCAGCGTCCGCCGCAGGCGCGGGGTTGCCGAAATGCTCGGCGCCTATTTGAAAGAATTCCCGGTAGCGGCCCGCCTGGGGGCGTTCATAGCGGAACATTGATCCGGTATAAAAATATTTATTGACCGGATCGTATTGCCCAAGCACATGCTCCACATAGAGGCGCACCGCGCTGGCCGTCCCTTCCGGGCGCAGGGCGAGGTCGCGCCCTTTACGGTCCTTGAACACGTACATCTCTTTTTCGATGATGTCGGTCGCTTCGCCGATGGAACGGGTAAAAAGCGCCGCATCTTCAAAGGTGGGGAAACGAACTTCGCTGAAACCGTAGCGCGAGAAGATATCGCGTGATAATTGCTCCAGCAGCTGTAGTTTAGCGGCTTCCCTGCCCCACAGGTCGTGCGTGCCTCTCGGCGCCGTGTATTTTATTGACATAGAGCCTCTTGATCATCTCCTCTGCCGGAAGGCAGCAGGAAATAGAATAGTGAGCCGCCTGAGGGCGCGTTCTCCACACCCACCACACCGCCGTGGGCTTCCACTACCTGTTTTACCAACGCCAGGCCCAGGCCTGCTCCCTCAACCTGTCCGGTGAAAGATTCTTCTATTTGATAAAATTTATCGAATATTTTGCTGCGTTCTTCAGGCGGTATACCGGGCCCGTTATCCAGCACGGAAAGCCCGTACATTTTGCCGGTGTCCGTACGTTCCTGGCGAACCGTGATCTCAACTTTCTTTTCCGCGCAGCCGTTGAATTTTACTGCGTTCTCCACGAAATTGCGGATCACCGCCCCGATCTTTTCACCGTCAATAAAAAGGTCGGGAAGCAGGCCTACATCGGGGTGCACGACTACCGCTGCGTGGCGCTCGTCCAGGTACGCCTTGAGCTCGAAGAGGGAACGCACGACAAGAGCGTTCATATTCACCCGGGTCAGCGCCAGCGTCAGCGTGCCGCTTTCTATCATGGTGTAATAGAGCAATTTATCTACCAGCGACGAGAGCAGCATTCCCTGCCGGTGGATGCTGGCGATTATCTTTTTATACTTCTCACCCAGTTCACTGTCGCCCAAAAGCAGCGGACCGTAACCCGTTATGGCGACGAGCGGCGTTTTAAGCTTGTGGCTTATCAGCGAGAGGAAATCGCGTTTTACCATTTCTTCCCGTTTGACCGCGGTCATATCCCGGAAGATCACCAGCACGCCTATGGGCTTTGCATCACCGTCGAATATCCGGTTCGCAAGACCGGCCAGCAACAAGGCTTTTCCACCTTTCCTTGCAAATTCAACGGGTATTAATTGTTCCGGTGACGTGATAATATCTTTGATAGCAGGCGTCGCGATATAACCGGAGAATATATTTTCCAGCGTCTCCTGTTCCCCGGCCGATGCATCGGGAGCATGTCTATTGCCCAGCAATTGCCGGGCAGCGTTATTCACCAGCACGCTGCGGCCCGACATATCGACGAAAACAGCACCGTCGGTCATCTGCGCGAAAACCGTCTGCATCTTTTCTTTTTCTTCCTTCAGCCCGTTAATAAGCCTGGCATTCTCTATGGCAACGGCGGCTTGAGCCGCGAAGGCGCTGAAAAGCTCAAGATCGGCATTGTTGAACGTCCCGGTTTTTTTGTTGACAGCCTCCACCACGCCAAGCAGGGTGTCCTTGAAAAGAAGAGGCACGGCGATGATCGAGCGGGTTTTGAAACTGGTTTTTTGGTCGGCTGTTTTCAGCCAGTGGGGGTTGGACGGCGCGTCATTGACGATCTGCGGTACACGTTCCCGCGCTACCCAGCCGGCCACCCCTGTGCCGAGCGGGATACGGATGGTTTGCAGGGCTCCTTCATTCTCACTGAGCGCCACATCAAAATGAAGGTCTTTTTTTTCTTCATCGTACAGCAGCACGGAGGCGGTCTCGGCGTCCACCACTTCCGCCGCCAGGCTTATCATGCGCCGCAGCAGCGTATGATAATCCAGGGTAGAGGAAAGTATCCTGTTCGCTTCAAGCAGGTTCTTGAGCTTTTCGGCTGAGAGAGTGTTCATAGAGCCTTTGTCAGCTTGTTATGATGCGTTCACAATGCCCGTATCACTACGATCCTCAGGGACAATGATACCGCCCGAAATGACCATTTTAAGGGCTTCGTCAACCGACATGTCCAGCGGTATCAGCTGATCGGGGGTTACGTGCAGAAGAAATCCGCCGGTAGGATTCGGCGTATGGGGCACAAAAACATTTACCAGCGTCTTGGCCGTTTTTCTCTGTATCTCGCCGGGCGCGTCCATCATGATGAAACCGATAGTGTAGAGGCCGTGGCGCGGGAATTCAATTGCTACCACCTGGCGGAACGTGCGTTTGCTGATGAACAGGAACTGTACCAGCTTGCGCACCGAAAGATAAATATCCTTGACGAACGGCACCTTGATCAGAACGCTTTCAAGGGCTATCAACACCCGTTTGCCTATAAGATCGGTGGCTATTATGCCCACGACGCAGATCAGAACTATGGTCACTATGAAACTGAATACACGGATCATCAACCCGACTTGATCGTGCCTGAAGAGCATATGGAACATCGGGAACAATACCGGCATGGAGATATTGCTGACCCATTTGAACAGTATCCAGACGATCGTCAGGGTCAGCCACAGGGGAAGCAAAGCGATAAGGCCCGCAAGGAAATACTCACGGAACGATGATTTAAGCTTGAACATGCTAGGCACCCGCTTTAACGAATTTATTCCCCGATGCAATAAGCTTCTTGATCTTGGCCGCGCTATCGGCTTCAACGTACAGGCGCACGACGGGCTCCGTGCCCGACAAACGCATACCGAGCCACGAACCGTCCTCGAGAACGTATTTATAGCCGTCGATCGTTATCAGGTTGGCAACCTTTATACCGGCGAATTCCGCAGGATGCGGCCCTTTCAGACGGGCGCGGAAGGAATCCATCTCGTCCGCGGAAAGGTGGAAATTCAACCGCTCGCTCAATACCGTTCCTACCAGCTTTTCTATCTCGGCAAGCATTTTCTTTATGGGTTTCTTGGACATCGCCGTCATTTCCGCCATCAGCATGCAGGCGAGTATACCGTCTTTTTCCGGAACATGGCCGCCGATGGTAAGGCCGCCGGACTCTTCGCCGCCGATAATGAAGTTCTTGCCTTCGTCTACCAGGATCTCGCCGATATATTTAAAACCGACCGGCGTTTCCTTCAATGCCAGGCCGAATTTTTTGGCGAGCTTATCCAGCAGGTGCGTGGTCATGACCGAGCGGGCCACCACGCCGCTTTTTACGCCGCGGTTCTTTATCATATGGTACAGCAGCACGGCCAGCGTCTGGTTGGGGTTTATGAAACTGCCGTCCGAATCTATGAACCCGAACCGGTCGCCGTCGCCGTCGGTCGCGACGCCGAGATTGCTGGCTTCTTTCTTTACTATCCCGGCAAGTTCCTTAAGGTTCTGTTGATTCGGCTCCGGGGCCGCCCCGCCGAACATAACGTCGCGCCAGTTGTGCAGCACTTTCTGGCTGACGCCGGCGCTTTCAAGCGCGGCATCCAGATAGCCGGTGCCCGTTCCGTAAAGCACATCAGAGACCACGTGCAGTTTTGCTTTTTTGATCGCCTTAACGTCCACCAGTTCCTTGATGCGCTTAAGGTACGTCGGGCGCGGATCGATATATTTTATCAAACCGGCTTTAACCGCTTCGTCAGTGTTAGCGACCTTTACCACTAACGGTTCTTTCCCGTTAACGCGCGCCTCTATCGCCCGGGTGGTTTCGGGCAATGCAGGTCCGCCCCAGGCAGGCGAGAATTTGATACCGTTATACAGCGGAGGATTGTGACTGGCAGTGAAATTTATCCCGCCGGCCGCCTTGCGGCGCAGTATCTCATACGCGATCACCGGTGTCGGAGTATCGCGTTTGCAAAGCAAGGCCGTAATACCGTTGCCGGCAAGCACCCGGGAGGTTTCCAGGGCGAAATTCTCTGAATGGAAGCGCGTATCATAACCGACGACCACAGAAAGCTCGCCACCCTTGTCCGTATGCGCCAGCACATATTCAGCTATAGCCTGCGTAACGCGGCGGACGTTCTCAAAAGTAAAATCTTCTGCAATGATCCCCCGCCAGCCCGATGTGCCGAATGTTATCATGATAATTCCTCTGTCTTTACGCCTGCCAGCTCTTTACTTTCGCGGCGTATTCGTGCAAAAGCTCTTTTGCGGTTTTCTCGTCGTCAGATTCGGCCCAGATGTGAAAGACCGCTTCGTCGGGATCGGGCAGCATCAGTACCCAGCCGTTCTTTACGAATATTTTTACCCCGTCTATCAGTTCGGATTTCTTGCCCTTCGCTTCTTCCAGGCAGGCGCGCATGGTCTGGCCTTTTTTGTCCCAGGCGCAGGGCACTTTTTTGTGCAATACTTCGAACGACGGTATTTCGCGGCTGAGGCGGTTCATATGTATCTTTTCTTTAGCCATCATTTCCAGAATCTTGGCGATACCGTACATCGCGTCGAAGCACGGCTGGAATTCCGGAAAAATGTAGCCGCCGTTGCAATCGCCGACGAACACCACATCCTTTTCACGGGCCGCGGCCATGATCTGCCGCGGATTGGCGGGAGTGCGGATAACCTTCATGCCGTACTTTTTAGCCAGTTCGTCTATCACGGAAGAAACGAATACCGGTACGGCGATGGTTCCCTTTTTGCAGGTGCGCATCACCAGGTCCGCTATCAGTATCAACGCCAGCGTATCCGGCAGGATCTTGCCTTTCTCATCAACGACAAAAACTTTTTCGGCACCGTTGTCTATCAGGAAGCCGGCGTCGGCTTTAAGCGTGGTAACGATGTCCGATAGCTGCTCGCAGGAATGTTTGAATTCCGATTCGGTCTTGGTTATTTTAGCCGGGTTTATATACGCGTTCAGCGCCACGACATCGGTACCGAGGGCGCCCAATATCGGCGGATAGACCATGGAAGCGGATGAATAGCTGTAATCCAGCACTACTTTTAAATTGGCCGCTATGATAACTTCACGGTCTATCGCCTTTAAAAAACCCGTGCGGTAATATTCCTGCGCGCGGGCAGGCACCGCTATGTCGCCGACTTCATTAAGGTTCGCCCTTTTAAAATCTTCGCGCAGGAAAAGCTGTTCTATGGACTTTTCCTGATTAATGGAGATATTCGCGCCGGTAGCATCGAGGAACTTGATATCCATCAACCTTGAATCGAACGGTGAGATGCGCACATGGATGCCGCCCTTCTCGCCTTCCTTGCCGATCTCATAGCGGGTTACGGGTATCGGGTTCGTCTGCAGATCACCGACGCGTACACCCGCCGATATAAGGCCGGAGATCATGGTGCGTTTTATCATGCGGCTGGCGGGGTGCGGATCGCGGGAGGTAACGATATAGGCGCCTTTACCGAGGTAGGCGCCGTATGCCGCGCCGACTTTCGTCGCGAATTCTGGTGTGATCTCAATATTGGCAAGACCGGTGATGCCGTAGGCCGAGAATAATTCCTTATTCCACTTTTCACCCCAGACAAGGGAGGTTGAGAGCGTCGCCCCTTCTTCCACGGTCTTATTGGGCCAGACTTTATGTAGGCGCGAATCACCGCTTCCGCGCCGATAGTGCAGCCGTCGGCCACAACCGTGCCGACCTGCACAACCGCCTTATCGCCGATAGTAGTGTTTTCCGATATCACCGCTTCTTTCAGTCTCGCCTCGCGGCCGATGCAGGTGTTGTTCCACAATACGGAACCATAAATGTTGGCGCCGGCCCCGATAGTCACATTATCGCCCAACACGGAATGGCCTATGAAAGCGCCCTTATGAATGTGACAGTCATTGCCTATCACCACATTGTCGCCAACTTCGACACCGTCCTCTATTTTGGTATTTTCGCCGACCATTATTTCTTTACCGCCCACCTTCACCGCGCGGCCGGCAATGCTTATTTTAAGCTTGTTCTCAAGCACATCATAATGGCCCAGGCGATATTCGTCAAGATTGCCCACGTCCTTCCAATACCCTTCGGCGGTATAGCCGAACAATCCCTTATCTTCTTTCAGCAGTGCTGGGAACAGGTCTTTTGAGAAGTCTACCGATTTTTCAGCCGGAACGTTATCGAATACTTTTGGCTCCAGCACATAAATGCCGGTGTTAATGGTGTCGGAGAATACCTCGCCCCAGCTTGGTTTTTCAAGGAACCGCTCTATTTTTCCGTCAGCGCCTGCTATGACCACGCCGAACTGCAGCGGATTGGGCACGCGGGTAAGTATCATGGTGGCGGCGGCTTTCTTGTGTTTATGGTATTCAACGGCTTTAGTAAGGTCAAAATCGGTAAGCACGTCGCCGGAAATGACCAGGAAGGTGCCGTTAATGTGTTTTTGCGCGAACTTTACTGAGCCCGCCGTTCCCAGATCGCCTTCGGGGCGCAGGTAACGTATCTTTACGCCGAACTTCGAGCCGTCGCCGAAATATTCAGTGATCACGTCCGGCTGGAAATACAACATCATAGTAAGATCGGTAAAGCCGTGTTTTTTCAATAACTCGATTATGTGGAACAGCATAGGACGGTTCACCATGGGGACCATGGGTTTTGGGATGTTGCAGCTGAGCGGGCGCAACCGTGTACCGAAACCGCCAGCCATGATAACAGCTTGCATAATTGTATACCCCTCTTACAAAAGATTAATTATAAATAGTGAAGGCAATAATTCTACTAAATTACCTTCGTATTTGCAAAATTTCTGGGGCATTATTTTGAAGCGGCCTGGGTATATTCTTCTTTGAGGGCGGCGACCAGCTGTTTAACGGGGATTATTTTGTCTGTTTTGTAGACATTGGCTCCGGCGAAGGCAAAACCGTCTTTCAGCTTGCCGCGCTTCGCATTTATCAGGGCCATGCCTATGCAGTAGGGGGCGTTAACGACGTCGCAGGTTTTAATGCAGTGGTAGGGGCATTTGAAGGGTTTTTTAATGCCTTTGGATACATCGTCCAGGAACTCGCCTTTTATTGCGCGCCCGGGCATGCCGACGGGACTTTTAATTATCATAACATCATCTTTTTTCGCGTTGATGTAGGCTTGTTTAAACTCAGGCGCGGCATCACACTCATCCGTGGTAACAAATCTGGTCGCCATCTGTACGCCGTCAGCGCCGATCTGGTCCATATATTTGTAAATATCAGCGCCGCTATATATGCCGCCGGCGGCGATAACCGGTATATGGTGACCTACTTCCTGCTTTACTTTTTTCATCTCGGCGATAACTTCCGGGACGAGCTTTTCAAGCGCAAAATCCGGGTTATCTATCTCTTCAAGCTTAAAGCCGAGGTGTCCACCTGCAAGCGGCCCTTCTACAACCACAGCATCCGGGATGCGGTTATATTTTTCCGTCCATTGGCGGGCAATAAGACCGGCTGCTCTTGCAGAAGAGACTATAGGCACAAGCTTGACCTTGGTTGAACTGGTAACATACTTAGGCAGGCTCAGCGGCAGGCCCCCGCCCGAAAATATTATATCTATGCCTTCTTCGATGGCGGTCCAGACGAAAGCAGCGTAATTGGTGATGGCTACCATTATATTGACACCCAGTATACCGTTAGTAAGGCTTCTGGCCTTTCTTATTTCACGGCGCAGCGCGGTGATATCGGCGGCAACCAGGTCTTTGTGGTAGTCCGGCTCCGACATGCCGATAACGGCGGTCGCGATCACGCCGATGCCGCCTTCATTGGCAACGGCGGCGGCCAGGCCCGAAAGCGAAACGCACACACCCATCCCGCCCTGTATCACAGGCAGTGTGGCCGTCAGATCACCTATCTTCAATTCTTTAAAAGGTTTGTTATCCATAAATGTTCATCCGCACGGGCATGAAGTGCTATTGTACTTGATTACAGGATATTCTACAATGAAAATCTTCATATTCTTCAAATATTTTTTTATTCTTTGCAACAATTCATTTCAGCTACAGCGCACACCGGTGCCCCGGCAGCAGGCGCTTTTTGCCGGGGGGCCAGCTCCCAGAACATTTGGAACAATCTGTAGGATTTAGCGAAGTACGGCTTCGCCTCGGCGGTACCGCCGTTTTTCAAGGCTTTTGTCCCGACTTCCAAAAGGCGCATAGATGAAGCGAGCAGATGTTTACCTATGCACCAGCCCTCCCCTTCATAAGTTACCAATATATTTTTGAGCATTTCCTTGCGCATTTCACGGACCTCGTTAAGCATGCCGTAATAGCGGTCTTTCCCCGTCTTGTTCGCGCTGAAGAACATATGTTCCTCAAGGCTTATCAGGTTCATTATCGCTACGCCCAGGTTTTCCGCAAGGGAAAGTTCCTGTTGAATATGGTCAACGGTGTTCGTTTCGTTCATAGATATTGTCCCCCATCAGTCATTATAATACATTCACCGTTTTCACCGCGGTCCCTTTGCCACTTTCCGCCGTCTTGCTTCCGCTTTGAGCAGTTCTATTTTTCTGGCGACGCCGCAAGGCCCCGAGTAACCGCCCATTTTGCCGTCCGCCCGTATGACGCGGTGGCAGGGGATCTCAGGCGCGAAAGGGTTACGGGCAAGGGCGAGACCCACGGCACGGGCGGCGCGTGGAGAGCCGATACGCCGGGCAAGCTCGCTGTAAGAGATCGTAGTGCCCCTCGGAATATTGGCGCATTCGGTCCAAACCTTCTGATAGAACTTCGGGTACGTTTTCATAGCGTTAATGATCTTAGCTCGTATCATATTCCCTCCGTGATCAGTCTACACTGAACATTATACACATTCATTGCCAATCGGGGTATATTTTGGTAGAATTTAGACTGATTTATGAAGAAGAAAGGTATTTTTATCACATTCGAAGGACCGGAAGGGTGCGGAAAAAGCACGCAGATACAGCTTTTGGCGCGGCACATGGACCGGCACGGCTTTGACGGCAGGGTGCTGATGACCAGAGAGCCGGGCGGCAGTTCGTTCTCCGAGAATATTCGTGCTTTATTACTGAACCCGGCAAACCATATTCAGCCGATGGCGGAGCTTTTTTTATACGAGGCCAGCCGCGCTCAGCTTATGGCGGAATTAATAATACCGTCGCTCAACAGCGGGAAAGTGGTGCTGTGCGACCGGTTCACGGATTCAACGCTGGCTTACCAGAGCTACGGCCGCGGCATACATATTAAAACCGTTGAACGGCTTAACGAAGCCGCGACCATGGGTATCATGCCGGCGCTTACCGTGCTGCTGGATATCCCCGCCGAGATCGGTCTTGCACGGGCCCGGAAATTACAGAAAGAAGGTTTTGCCGGCGACCGCATAGAACAGGAAAATATCATTTTCCATAAAAAAGTGAGGGCAGGTTTTCGAGCCCTGGCGAAGAAACAACCCAAACGGATCGCCGTTATAGACGCCCTGCAGGATATCGACAGTGTTCACGACCAGATAGTCAAGATCGTCGAAAAGAGATTCAGATGAGCTTTAACGAGATACTCGATCAACAGCAGGCAAAAGAGATCATTCAGAGCCAGTTGCGGTCCGGCAGGGTTTCGCACGGATATCTTTTCATCGGCATGAACGGTATCGGCCGCCGTAAAACCGCGCTCGAGCTGGCCAAAGCGCTTAACTGCCAGACCAATGATTACCGGACCACCGCTGAGCCGTGCGACAACTGCCAGTCTTGCAACAAGATCAATAACGGCATACATCCGGATATCAAGACCGTTGATTTTAACTGGCAGGCGCTGCTGCTGGATCAGGAACTTGAAAAGCAGCGCTCCCTGAAAATAGAAACGATACGCAGCCTGCAGAAAGATATAACCCTGAAAACAATTGAGGCACGCTGGAAGGTGTATCTGATAGAGCCGGCGGAGAAAATAACGACGGAAGCCGCGAATTGCCTGTTGAAAACGCTGGAAGAGCCGCCGCCGAACACCGTGATCATCCTGTTGTCACGGCACAGGGAGAATTTGCCGGCAACCATAGTTTCCCGCGTACAAATAGTCCGTTTTCAGCCGGTTCCCGAGACGGCGGTATCGCGCTTTCTGCAGGACAAATGCGCCCAGGAACCGGGGGCTGCCGCACGAATAGCGGCGCTCGCGGAAGGCTCTCTTTCCAGGGCTATGGAGATAATCGCAAAGCCGGGCAACACCGCTGAAGCAGCCTGGCAGCTTATACGGTCGCAAAAAGCCTCGGTCGCCCAGCTGCTCGCCGCAAGCGCGGAAAACGCAGACGAAGTGGAAACCTTTTTAGAAGATCTATTAATACAGATAAAAAATGATTTTCGTCGCGACCCGGCAGCTTTCGCCGACGCGCTGGAACAAACGAACGCCGCGCGGGCAATGCTGGTGCGCAACGTTAACGCTCAGATACTATTGGACGCGTTGTTGTTGAAGTTAGCCTCTCGATCCGACAGATCAGTCGGATCAGACAGATCCGTCTGATCAAAAAGGAGTTTATATATGCCTATGGTCGTTGGTTTAATGATGCGGCGAATGAAAGAAAAATCGCTTGGCGACGCGGGTCACCTGGACCTGAATATTGGAGATAAAGTTATAACTGAAACGGAACACGGCACCGAGATCGCGACGGTGTTCGAACGCGAGAAGAACGTGGAAAAGCCGAAAACACCGGTCAGCAAGGTGCTGCGCAAGGCAACGCCGGACGATCTGAAACGCGACGCGGAGAACGAGAAAAAGAACGATCAGGCCCACAAAATAGTACTTAACAAAATACTGGACCACGAATTGCAGATGAAGCTTACGTGCGCGCAGTACACGTTCGACCGCTCTAAGCTTTTCATTTATTATACGGCCGACAACCGCATAGATTTCCGCGAACTGATAAAAGATCTGGGCCACATACTTAAAACCCGCATCCAGATGGTGCAGATAGGCGTGCGCGATGAAGCCAAGATGATCGGCGGCGTGGGCCACTGCGGCAGAAGATTATGCTGCCAGGAATGGCTGAAAGATTTCTCTTCCGTGACCATAGATATGGCAAAAGAACAAGACATCCCGCTCAACACCGCCAAACTTTCAGGACTCTGCGGCAGGCTTATGTGCTGCCTGGGCTATGAGCATAATTTCTATGTAAAAGCCAGAAAAAAACTGCCCCGCTACGGCGAAAAAGTAACCACGCCTAATGGCCCGGGAACGGTGGTAGGCGCCCACTGCCTGCGCGAAGAAGTAGTTGTTGAGCTGGCTCCGGACAAGGCCGGCGACAAGGTGCGTAAAACATTCCACGTCAGCAAGGTTTCCAGCAACTTACTCGATAAAATGGGATTATAAATGAAATATTACATTACGACGCCTATTTACTACGTAAATGATTCTCCCCATATCGGCCACGCTTACACAACCATCGCCGCCGATGTTCTCGCGCGCTGGCAGCGTATTCGCGGCAGCGAAACATTTTTCCTGACGGGCACGGACGAACACGGCGCCAAGATCTGCCAAGCCGCGGAAAAAGCCGTTAAAACACCTAAGGAATTTTGCGACATTATTTCCCAGCAGTTCCGGGAAGCGTGGCAGAAGCTGAATATTACCAATGATTATTTTGTGCGCACCACCGATGAACTTCATGAGAAAGCCGTATCGAAGTTCCTTACACAGCTATTTGAGAAAGGCGCGATAGCTAAAGGCAAATATGAAGGCCTCTATTGCGTGCACTGCGAAAAATTCCTTTCAGAGGCGGACCTGGTCGACAGCTGCTGCCCCGACCATAAACAAAAGCCAACACCGCATTCGGAAGAAAATTACTTTTTTAAACTTTCTCAGTATCAGGAAAAGCTGCTTGCAATACTGTCAGATGAAAACCACCCTCAACACATAAAGATACTCCCCAAAGAACGCCGCAACGAGATACTGGGCAAGCTGAAACTGGGTCTGGAAGACATCAGCATCTCCAGAGCGAACCTTGCCTGGGGTATACCGCTGCCGTTCGATAAGACACAGACGGCATACGTATGGGTAGACGCACTTATAAATTATATTTCCGCGATAGGCTACGACAGCGAGACTGAGCAGTTTAAAAAGCTGTGGCCGGCCGAAGTGCACCTGATGGCGAAAGATATTTTGTGGTTCCACTCGGTCATATGGCCCGCGATGCTGCTGGCCGCAGATCTTCCCCTGCCTAAAAAAGTATTCGCTCATGGCTTCTTTACTATAAACGGCAACAAAATGAGCAAGACGCTTGGTAATGTTATAGCGCCCGCTGAGATGATAGAGAAATACGGCGTTGACGGAGCCAGATACCTCACCCTTTCACTTTTCCCGTTCGGCACGGACGGCGATATTTCATGGGAGGCGCTGAACAATAAGTTCAACACCGACCTGGCCAATAACCTTGGCAACCTGGTCTCCAGAACACTGACAATGATAGAGAAATATTACGGCGGCAAGATACCGCAACCGGCATCCAGCCCGGCGACAAAAGAAACATTGAATGTTTCTCAAATAAATAGTTATTTGGACGACCTTCATTTCAATTTCTATTTTGAGGCCATTCAGAAACATATCAATTTTGCCAATCAATTCATAGAAACCTCCGCGCCATGGAAAATGGCGAAAGAGAATAATCCCGAGTTGACAACCGTGCTATGGGAACTTGTTGGCATGATAAAGACAACAACTGTCGCGCTTTATCCTGTTATGCCGGGCATATGCGCGAAAATATGGCAGGCTATAGGTGAAGGACAATCTATAGAGAAAGAATCTCAGGCTTTCTTTAATGATGGTATTTTAACAGCACCTGTCCCTGAGACCTTAACTGACAAGGGGACACCTCTTTTCCCTCGGATAGTTGCTCCGAAGTAGGGCTGTGCACGAACTGAGTAAAAATGTATATAGATACCCACACCCATTTAAGAGACACTAAGTTTGATTCCGACCGCGAAGCGATGCTGGCGCGAGCGAAGGTGTCCGGTGTTTCAACACTCATTGACGTTGGCTGCGACCCAACCCAATGGGAAGGAACACTGGCATTATGCCGCGAACACAAAAATATTTATTGCGCGCTTGGCATTCATCCGAACGATGTGTATGATGTAAGTGAAGAACAATGGGCAACACTGGCAACGCTTGCAAGAGATGCCAAAGTGGTAGCGATAGGCGAGACAGGTTTGGATTACCATTACGACCGCAGCCGAACAGAGGCGCAAAAGACGGCCTTTGTGCGCCACGCGGAACTAGCACAAGCGCTGAATAAACCGTTGATAGTTCATTGCCGGGAAGCTTATCAAGATATGTTCCCTCTGCTCGAGGGTTTAGGAAGCTCCGTTCGCGGCGTGATACACTGTTTTTCAGGCGGCTTGGCAGAGGCCGAGCAATTAACTAAGGCGGGCTGGTATCTGGGCATTGACGGGCCGGTTACATACCCGAAATCACAAACGCTGTGCGATGTGGTTCGCTCAGTGCCGCTGGAGAGGCTGCTTTTGGAAACAGACTGTCCGTACCTGCCCCCGCAACAGTATCGAGGCCAACGCAATGAGCCGGCTTATCTGCCCCAGATCGCGGCAAAGATCGCCGAGCTTAAGGACATAGCCGCTGAAGAAGTAGGCCGCATTACTACAAAGAACGCACAGACTTTATTTAGGATACCATCATGAGCGCCACAATTACTTACACCTATCACGGAAATCTTTACGTTAACCTTACCAACCGCTGTGCCAGCGCCTGTTCTTTTTGTATAAAACAGAAATGGGACTGGAAATACCGCGGCAAAGACCTGCGGCTGAAACATGAACCTACCGCGCAGGAAGTTATAAAAGCTATTGGCAACCCGAAAAAATGCCCGGAGATCGTGTTTTGCGGTTACGGCGAGCCTACTCTACGCGCAGAAGTACTTAAGGAAGTGGCCGCCTGGGTCAAGAAAAATGGCGGGAAAGTGCGCGTGAATACAACCGGCCTTGCGAACCTGTTCTACGACCGTAATATCGTACCCGAACTTAAAGGCCTGGTGGACGCGATATCCGTAAGCCTTAACGCGGGCAACACCAAAGATTATCTGCGTATCCAGAGGCCGCAGTTCGGCGCAAGATCTTACCGCGGCGTGCTGGCCTTTATACGCCAATGCAAAAAATATATCCCCGAGGTTACCATAACCTGCATACCGCTGCCCGGCCTTGATATTTCAAAGTGCCCGTTGATAGCTAAAAAGCTTGGTGTTCTCTACCGGGAACGTCCTTACCTGAATGTTTACGAAACTAAGTAACATATTTTCGGCACGCCGTATAACCGTAATGGGGCTTATACTGCTCGCACTGATAGGCGGCTGGGAAGGTTACCTGTACTACCAGCAGCAGCATCTGGTAATGGTTGACGGCAAGCAACTGTTCGTCCGGTCAAAAGCGGTAAATGTAAGCGATCTTTTAAAAGAGCTGAAGATAGATCTGGGAGATGACGATATCGTAGAGCCGGACCTTATGGGACCGCTTCCGCGCCGCGGTATGGTACGGGTTATCCGGGTGCGCGGCGTAAAAGAACATCTTGAGGAAGACCTGCCCTCAGAACTGATATGGCGAAACCAATATACCGCCAATTTGCGTCCTATAGAGCTGCAAAAAGAGATACGGAAAAGAAAGATCTCCGAGTGCTTTACCACCTACCACGACGGCGTTGTTTTCGGCCAAAACCCTTTAAAAACACATACCGTTAAAAAAACCGTCTTCCAGCTGGCCCTGATCGGCAAGGACGGAAAGACCGAAAAGACCTACGACCTGAGCAAATGCAAAAAAATGCGTATGATAGCCACAGCCTATTACCCCGGCGACCCGCTTGCCTGGGGAGACGGCACAGTAACCTTTCTTGGCCAGAAGATGCAGCGCGGCATTATCGCCGTTGACCCTAAAGTGATACCGCTGCACACCAGGCTCTACGTACCGGGTTACGGCTACGGTTATGCAGGTGATACCGGGAATATGATCAAAGGTAAACGGGTGGATCTGGGAGTAAATAACAAACAAGAAGAAAAACCCTACATGCACAAACGTGTGACGGTTTATATTCTGGAAGGGTCGGATAGTTGGTAGATCAGACGGATCCGCCAGATCGGACAGATCTGACCGATCAGTAAGGGAGAAAGAAATGTTTAATGACTTTACAAAATACGGAAGGATATTGTTCGATCAGGGTTTAAATAACTCACATTCCGGGAACATGAGCTTCCGGCAGAACTTCAACATTTTTATAACCCGCCACGGCGCCAGGCTTTGCGATATTACCGCCAGCGACATAGTAAAAGTGAACTTATCAGATACCGACCGTGACAAAGAAGCGTCCATAGAAGTAAAAGTGCACCGCGCCATCTACCAGGCCTGCCCCGAAATAAACGCGATAGCTCACGCCCATGCCCCGCACGCCATCGTCCTTTCGCTGACCCGAGACGCGATAGTACCAATAGATTCCGAAGGCCTTTACTACCTGCCAAGCATTCCCGTTCTTTCCGCCGCCCAAACCATCAGCTCAGACGAAGTAGCCAAATACCTGCCCGAACTCTTCAAATCATTCAAATCCGTAATGGTCCGAGGCCACGGCGTATTTTCGGTTGGCAAAACCATCGAGGAAGCTTCCATGTATGCATCCGTAACAGAGAATGCCGCAAAACTTGTTTACCTTAATGAGTTATTGAAGAAATAATGATGAAAAGCAGTTAGACGATCTTGGTATCAGGGTTGGCCAACGTGCGCAGTTCCAGAGCGTCGTTATACATTTTGAAGTGGTCGAACATAGTGTAGTTTTCGGGTTTATCGCAGTAGGAAAGTATTTTCTTAAGTTCTTTTGTATTGAAACTGACCTCCGCCCGCCACTTGCGAGCCACCGCCAGCTCCGGCAGCCGGTAAAAAGTAGCATTTATCTCAATACACCCAAAATCTTTATAATATTTCAATCGTGCAACCGGAAACCCGCAACACCCGGTCTTTATTATTCTTTTCATTTCCCCCCAGATTTGGTTGATTTATAGATTATGTCGGCTATTCACCGATGATCTTGATCAGGACGCGTTTGCGACGGAGGCCGTCGAATTCGCCGTAGAAAATTTGTTCCCAGGGGCCGAAATCCAGTTCGCCTTTGGTGATTGCTACCACTACCTCGCGGCCCATGATCTGGCGCTTGAGGTGGGCGTCGCCGTTGTCTTCGCCGGTGCGGTTGTGTTGATACTGGCTTACGGGCTTGTGCGGGGCCAGTTGTTCCAGCCATTTGGCGTAATCCTGATGCAGGCCGGGTTCGTTATCGTTTATAAATACGCTGGCTGTGATATGCATGGCGTTTACCAGGCACAGGCCTTCGCGAACGCCGCTTTCGGCTAATGCTTTTTCTACGGAATCAGTGATATTTACGAACCCCATGCGTTTGGGTACTTCAAAAAACAGCTCTTTACGAAAATGTTTCATACTTACCCCCTGAACCCAAAAACAGATTTGCCGAACTCAATGGTTCTTTCCTTAAGCCCTGCAATTTTTGTAATCTCACCGGACACACCCGCATTCGGTACAAGTAGGGAGTCGTATGTCATACCGGAATAATCCGCTGTCAGCTTAAATGGTTTCTCCAGGTCTTCAAGGCCGATATCTTCATAGGCGCTCGCTATCAATACCAGTTTTTTACCTTTCAACACCGTCTGCATTATATTAGCCGCATTGTCCCATTTATACAGAGAGAACATACGGTCCATTATTACTTTCAGGTGAGCGCTGGCGGAAAAAAAGTAAAGCGGCGTGGCCATTACAATAACATCGGCTCCGATCATCTGGCGTATCACATCCGAGGCCTCATCCTTAATAACACAGCCGTACTCAACTGCCTTCTGACAAACCCGGCAAGAAGTACAACCCGTTGCCTTAAGCTTTAAAGAAGCGGCATTAGCCAAACTGATCTCAACGTTCCTGACCCTGCACCCCGTCGCAGAACCATTGAATAAGCGTACCCGTATTCCCATCTCTCTTAGGACTACCGGAAATGATCAGGATATTCTTTTTCATAGGCACCCCTCGTTTGGTTAAAGTTTTTTCGAAAAGATCAGGATCTTTATCAGGGGTAAGAACAATAGGAGCGGGACTATGCCAAGCACTGCCACGTATTGCGGCAGCAAAGGCGGCATGAGCAATACCATGATACCTGCTGCGATCGGCACCACTGACCATAAAATTAACTGTTTGCCGCCGTATTCATTTATTTTGTACCAGTTCTCATCGGATTTAAAGGCCTTCGGCAAACGGATACCGTACCAGCGGTTCATTTTTATCTTGCGCATTACCAGCGGGACTGAGACTATTATTGAAACCAACCCGAGCGCTATGTACGTTACACCGAAAGTAAGGTTAACGTGATCCATACGATTATTTTGTTTTTCTGGACTCTTCGGCCCAGGATTTTCTTACATAGACCGGGAGAACTTTGTCGTATTTTTGGCCTTTTAGTTTTTCGGCGAGGAGGGCGAGGGTGCCGGCGCGGGGGTACATGTGGTCGGGACCTGCGGTTGTTAGCTTCAGATTTTTAAGGAATTCGGCGTGGACTATGGCGGCATTACCCGCAACTACTGCGGGTGTTTTTCGCTTTGCCAGAGCTTCGAAAAATTTTTCAGCGGTCTGGATCTCTATGCTTTTTGTAGTGCGAACATAAACTTCATTGCGCAGGGCATCGATGGCGGCAACAGCCTTAACGCCCGGGGTTTTAACGGCGGATTCCAGAATAGTTAATGTATCAACGCCCACTAATGGAATTTTAAGTTCTTGCGCTAATACCCGGGCGCAGACAAGACCGATGCGTATGCCGGTAAAGCTGCCGGGGCCTACACTTACGGCTATTTTATCTATATCGGCCAGCTGAACACGGGCTTTCTTTAAGAGTTTTTCAAGTTCAGGCAGGATCCTTTCCGAATGCGTATGACCTGCTTCTAAAAAGATCTCTCCAACTACGTTACCGCCGTCCGCCAGCGCAAGGCCCAGTGTTTTGCCTGATGTCTCTATCGCCAGGATCTTCATTGTTTCACCTGGCTTATGCCTATGCGCCGCTCTCTGTCTGAGATGCGTTTTATCGTTATGTTCCAAACGTTGCCGGGAACGTGAGAGAGGCGTTCTGCCCATTCTATAACACAAATGCCGTCACCGCCCAAATAATCTTCCAGGCCAAGGTCGTGCAGGTCGGCGCTTGCCAACCGGTAGAGGTCCATATGATACAGTTTTTTAGCGCCGGTGCCGTACTCATTTATCAGCGTAAAGCTCGGGCTTTTAACGGTGTCCTTAAGCTTCAAGCCGGCGGCCATGCCTTTTACGAAGGTTGTTTTACCCGCGCCCAGGTCGCCGTGCAGGCATACTATTGTTCCAGGGCCGCAATGGGCGGCGAAATCCCGTGCGATGGTTTTAGTTTCCACGGGAGATGAAGTTGTGTAACTTTTTTTAAGTTTCATGCGAAGTGTTCAAAAGTATTTGCGGGCAGAACAACGGGGCGGCCATTATCCAAATATTTTACACCCCGGCCAGCCTTTATAGCGCCGACTACAGAAATATCGGGAATAAGTTTTTGGACTGCCTTAAGATTTTCAGGGTTTACTGTAAAGACCAGCTCATATTCTTCCCCGCCGAAAAGCGCGGCCTCGCAGCAATCGCCGCGTTTACCAAGCGTCGCCCAGCTGGCGAAGGCATCTGACACGGGAACATCCTGCAAATTTATTATCGCGCCCTTCCCGCTTTCTTTAGCAATAAAGCCAACAGAGGCGGCCAGGCCATCAGACGAATCTATCATAGCGGTTGCAAGATGTCGGCTTGAAAGCGTGAGCGCCTCATACATCCTTGGCTCGGGCAATAACTGGCTGTGGATAAGTTTACACATCCAATCGGCCTTATTTTTGAGTTGTTTTTTGGATTTTTCAAGCAAGGAAAGGCCGGCAAAAGCATCCCCAAATGTACCCGTTACACATATGATATCCCCAATCTGTGCACCGGACCTTTTAACAATATTTTTAGGAAGAGAGTAACCTATTAAACTTATTGAAATTACAATGTCTTTATCACTTGACACTGTGTCGCCGCCGGCCATGGTCATATTATACTTTTTAGCGCACTTGTGCATACCTTTGTACAGGTTATCCACAAAGCTCACAGGGGTGTTTTTTGGCAAACCTACTGAAACCATTGCCTGAGCTGTTTTACAACCACCCATCGCGGCGAGGTCGCTGATATTAACAGCCATCGCTTTATAGCCAAGATCCTGCGGAGTTATCCAGCGCCTGCGAAAGTGCCGGTTTTCGATAAGCATGTCCGTGGTGCCAAGCACAGCGCAACCGGCGGGCACGTGCGCCGCGAAACAGTCATCACCCGGTCCCAGCAACAGGGTATTGCCGGTCGTTTTGATCTGCCGTTTAATGCGTTCTACCAAACCATATTCGCCGATCTGTTTCAGGTTCATGTAGCGTATTTATTTCTGTTCCGTTTTGGCGTTCTCTCTTTCTTTTTCTTTGTCGCGGGCGTCATCCATTGAATCGCGGATAGACGTAATGCCCGCTACAATAGAGATGCAGCCGCCGACAAATATCATGAAGGGCACAAGGCCTTTAAAGACCATAACCATTTCCGGCCACCAGACCACAATACCCCAAATACCTGAAATAGAGAAAACCAAACCAACGATAACGGCAAGCATAACAACCTCCGATTACAGTAATAGTTTTTCAGCGGCGGCGGCCATCAGCTGAGCGCCGGCAGATAACACTTTCTCATCTATATTGAACTTCTCATGATGCCATGGGTACGCCTTTTTACCGGCCGCGCCGATATACAGGAAGCAGCCGGGCACCGTGCGCAGATACTCGGCGAAATCCTCGCCGCCCATAGAGGGTTTTTCAAGCAGTTTCACATTGCCTGCGCCTAATACTTCCATCCCTGTTTGGCGGCACACATCAAGGACCGCATCGTTATTTTCCAATACGCTGCCCAGCACTTCATATTTGAAGGAATACTTCGCCCCGAAGGCCGCGCAAATATTTTTGATCACCTTATCCATAAGAACCGGCATCTGCCTGTGTACTTTTTCGTTCAGAGTACGCACCGTGCCTATCATGGTAACTTTGCCCGCCACAATATTGTAGCGTTCGCCGCCGTTTATCTGCCCGATGGTGAGCACCGCCGGCTCCACCGGGTCAACCTGCCTTGAAACAACGGTTTGCAGAGCATTGATAACCTGCGCCGCTGCAACGATGGAATCGGTCGCAAGATGCGGGTAAGCGCCATGGCCGCCTTCACCGATTATCTCGATCTTGAACTGATCAACCGCCGCCATCATAGCCCCGCGCTTCAAGCCCAGCTCGCCAACCTTCAGCCAGGGGCTTACATGTATCCCGACTATCGCTTCTACAGCGGGGTTTTTCAGCACACCGGCGCGTATAAGGCCTTTCGCGCCGTCAGAGGATTCCTCGTTCGGCTGAAATAAGCATTTTACGGTCCCTGAAAAAATATTTTTTCTTGATGCGAGCAGCAGCGCAGCGCCCAGCACCATGGTACAATTTGCGTCGTGGCCGCAGGCGTGCATGACCCCTGTTGTTTTTGAAGCGAACGGCACACCGGTTGCTTCGGTCACAGGCAGGGCGTCAATATCACCGCGCAGGGCCACACACCGGTCGGCGCCGGCAGCGGTGCCTTTAATAGTGCCGACAACCCCTGTTTTCCCGGGGCGGAGGGTTTTTATTCCGTGAGCCTTAAGGGTTTTTTCTATAAGAGCCGAGGTCTTAAATTCATTATTGCCAAGTTCCGGATACTGATGTATCTGCCGGCGTATGGAGATCAGCAGTGTGGAGAGGTCTTTCATTTCAGGTCCGCCGGTTTCATGGGATTATGCACCAGATAATCCGTCAGTGCTAATGAAGCCTTATAATAGTTGATGATCCGTTCATGCTCGGCGTTCTTCGGCGCAACGACAAGACGCCGGTAATTAGCCGGGTCCCAGGCGAAGTATTCAGTTGCGCCTGTTTTATAATCGTACTTAGCCACTGCCTTATCGGAAAATATCAACCCGGTAGTGTTGTAGCCGATATGGTCTCCCGGTGCAAGCATGTCACGGCCGATGGCAAGATAGGGCTGATTCGAAAGAGTAAGGTCATAGACCGTCGGCACTATATCAGCGTGAGAACCGGGGGTAGTCATATCTACCTTCGCCGGCTCAAGTGCCTTTGGGATGTACAGATAGAACGGTACGCCCAGCACATCGAAGGTGCGGTCGCTGCCATAATCAAATAAATGAAAACTATGATCACCACTCGCGGCGATAACGGTTTTCCCTCCCAGCGGGCCGCTTTTAAGGGCGGTCAGGAACTCGGCAAATTTTTGATTCGCGTACTGATAGGCGATCAAGCGCTTGTCCACCAGATCAGTGTCGGAGGCTATCAATTTACGAACTTCCGGCGGCATATGGATAGGTCTCGCCTTATAGTCCGCCGGCAGTGTGTAGGGCGGGTGGTTGCTGGTCGTGACCACGAAAATAAATTTCGGTTTATCCGGGTTCTCGGCAAGCTTTTTCAGCGTAAAATCGAACAAATGCTCATCGTACACACCCCATTCGTTGCGGCCATATGCCAGGTCCATGGAACCCTCTCCCAGGCACTGGTCGAACCCTTGCAGCGGGACGAAGGAATTTATATTGCGCCATCCCACATTGCCGCCGTAGATGAATATCGTCTCATAGCCGGCGTTCTTGTAGGGCACCGCCATGCCGGAAGCGTAAGAATTGAAAGCATATTTTGACTGCGTAACATATTTTGATTCCGGCCGTTTAGGGGTGTTCATCAGGAACGATTCCAGCGAGCCGATCGTCCCAATATCGGAAGAAACGAACCGCCAGAAAACGTGGTCTTTCGCCATATGCTCTTTAAGATCGCCCAGCATATCAAAATCAGGGGAATTATAGTTGGTAAGGTGCGTCGCAAAGGATTCCATTTGAAAAACGACCACGTTCGGTTTTAGCTTTGCGGCCGCGGGGTTAAGCGGCGTGCGCCTGATCAGGGCGGCGAGGGGGTTGGCGGGATCCACGGCAACCGTTTTACCGAGATAGACAGAGACAGCATCGCCGACCCGGTCTTTATAGCCGAGCGCCTGTAACAGATTATAGGCTTTATCATCCTTCATTCTAAATTCAACGGCCCTATAAAACGTATAAACCCCGTTCAGTGAAAGTTTATTAATGTATTCGTTGGGCGATATCGCGCTATCCATAATGTCCAGCGGGAACATGCCGAACGAACCGCGCACCGCAAAAAAGTTAACAAACAGCAACAATGTTATAATTGACACCCTGGCTGAAACATGAAACGTACGGACAGTCTCAGGTGCTTTTCTTATCGACGATATTGTAAAGCGAACTACCGCGTAAACTACGGCTATCATTGCGGCCAGACCAAGTGTCATGCGAATTATAGGGTAATTATTCCACATGGTGGACAAAAGCGCTTTCGTGTCATCTTCAAAAAAACCGAAGACAAGGATATTAATATGCTCGTTAAAGAACGAATAGAAGCCAAAATCGACGCCGATGATCGTAAATATGACCACAAAGAAAAACGTGTAATACCACGTGAGCCCGGCAAGCCAGCCTTCAAAAACCTTTCTGCTCCCGATTGCCCAAATTATGAACAATGATAACAGCACCAGCGCGTTCACCCAGGCCACCTGCACCAGGTCAAAACGCATGCCGAGCATGAATGCCCTGATCACGTAATGCCAAAGGCCGGCAAATTGCATGGAATGGCCGAAGTGCACAAAAAACACCACACGGCACAGCGTCATCACCAACAACACAGCCGCGTTCAGCGCGACCAGCCGTATCACCGTGTTAATGATCGTAGCAAAAGAAATTTTGTTGTTCACACCTGATCCTTAAAAGTCGCTATTTCAACGCTTTTGGTATATATTCAATTAAGTCGCCGGCCAACATGCCCATTTCTGTTTTTTCTTGTGCGGCTAAATCGCCGGCTCTGCCGTGTATAAAGACGCCTGACAGGGCAGCGTTCAGTGTTTTCGGTTCTTTCACCTGCATAGTAAGCGCGCCGATAAGACCCGCAAGCACATCGCCCGTGCCGCCGGTCGCCATACCGGGGTTGCCGGAAGTGTTAATAAATGTTCGTTCGCCGTCACTGACAACGGTGCCCGCGCCTTTTAATACGCAGATGATCTTGTGTCTTTTCGCGAACAGGCGGGCAACGGACTCACGGTTCCCCTGCACGCGCGCCGGCATCATGACGGCCAGACGGGACATCTCGCCGGGGTGAGGCGTTACGATAACTTTGGCGCGGGCAGTTTGAAATATTTTCAGGTTGCCGGTCAGGGAATTAAGCGCGTCGGCGTCCAGAACGACGGGAATATCAAAGGCGGCAATGATCTTTTTGATCAGGGCGGCGGTATCGGCGGTATTACCCATGCCGGGGCCGGCAACGATGCAGGTTACACCGCGCTTCTTTACGAAAGCGGTTATTTTTGCGAAAGCTGACTGCGCTATCCCGCCGGATTTATTTTCCGGCAGCAGCAACAACATGGATTCGGGTCTTAAACATTCGCCCACAACAGTGTACAGGCTTTTTGCGACGCCGACAGTCACCAGGCCCGCTCCGCCGCGCAATGCGCCGCCCGCGGCAAGGCGCGCCGCTCCCGCCATGCCTCTTGAGCCGGCCAATATAAGCACATGCCCAAAATCGCCTTTGTGGGCGGATCTTTTGCGCTTAACGACCAGTGACTTTACAAATCCAAGATCTATCTTTTTCATTATTTGACACCTGTTAGTGCTGTGCATTTCAACCATTTCCACCTCCTATTTTCAGAACGGCCCCCTGAGACTGCGTCTCAAAACGTGGGCCTCGAGAGGCGACACACTCTGAAAATATCCGGCCGGAAACGGTTTCGTGCACAGAACATCATTGTTTTACAGCAACGGCTGCGGCATATGAATCAGTATGAGTAAGGGAAATCGCTATACCCGACTTACGCTTCCCCTTAATATAAACTTCCGGTTTTCCTGAAGGCTGGTTCTTTACACCGATATCTGTAAGCGCAAGAGCTGCCTGTCCAAGCGCTTTATAAACGGCTTCTTTCGCCGCGAAACGAACTGCGAAATGCTGCGCCTTATTCTTTTTTGCCGAGCAATATGCCATTTCCTGCGCAGTAAAAACCCTCTTAAGAAAGGCTTTGTTCTTGATCAGTTTTGCTATCCTGCCGACTTCAACAATATCTATACCGATATTCATTAAAATTTATTCCACTGTTACGGATTTAGCCAGGTTCCTCGGCTGGTCCACATCAGCGCCCAGTATAACCGCCGTATAATAGGCGAACAACTGCAACGGAATAACGTTGATAAGCGGCGAAAAAATTTCATCGCAGGCCGGTACAAATACCACCTTGTCCGCTTTGGAACCTACTTCTTTGTTACCTTCCGTACCTATCGCGATCGCTATGCCGCCGCGCGCTTTAACCTCTTCCATATTGCCAAGTATTTTTTCAAACACCTTTCCGTTCGTGGCTATCACCATCACCGGCATGTTTTCGTCTATCAGGGCGATAGGGCCATGTTTCATTTCACCAGCCGCGTAGCCTTCAGCATGAATATAGGAGATCTCTTTTAATTTAAGGGCGCCTTCCAATGCTATCGGGTAATTAACATTGCGCCCAAGGAAAAGAAAATCCTTTTTAGCAGAGTATAACCGCGCGAGCGCTTCTATCTCTTTATCTTTTTTCAGCACTTCTTTTACCAGCATCGGCACGCGCCAGAATTCGTTAATAAGCCTGGAAACTTCGCCGGCCGGCAATGTTTTCAGACGGGAAGCCCAATCTATGGCCAGCAGGTACATGCTGGCTAATTGCCCGGTGAAAGCCTTGGTCGAGGCAACGCCGATCTCGGGGCCGCAATGGGTGTAGAGCACGCTTTCGGCTTCCCGGCTGACCGAGGAACCGACGACGTTGCATATGGCCATTGTGCGGCAGCCCTGCTGTTTTGCAAGGCGTAGCGCGGCTAGCGTATCAGCGGTCTCACCCGACTGCGAAATAACGATCACCAGAACGTTTTTGCCCAGGACCGGATTACGGTAACGGAATTCCGAGGCTATATCAACTTCAATAGGTATCCTGGCCAGGTTTTCCAACAGGAATTTTCCGACAAGGCCGGCATGGTACGAGGTACCGCAGGCCACGATATACACCTGTGACAGGCCGCGCAAGTCTTCATCAGTTAGTTTTACCTCTTCCAGATAAATACGTCCCTCATCGGGGTAAATACGGCCGCGGATAGTATCCTGAATGGTGACGGTCTGTTCGTGGATCTCTTTGAGCATGAAGTGCTTGAAACCGCCTTTCTCGGCGGCAACCGGGTCCCAGGTGATTATGGTATGCGGGCGGCTAACTTCCGCGCCCGTCGCGTCCCAAATGGTTACCGTGTTCGGTTTCAACTCAACGATATCGCCATCTTCCAGGAACACCATTTTACGGGTATACGAAAGCAGCGCCGGCACATCTGACGCGATAAAATTCTCGCCGTCGCCAAGGCCAACTATAAGCGGGGCGTCTTTACGGGCCGCGATAATGCGGTCCGGATCATCGCTGCAGATCACCCCAAGGGCGAATGCCCCCCGTATTTCAGAGATGGATTTTTTGACCGCCTGCAGCAGATCGCCTTTGAAATTCTTTTCGATAGTATGCGCGATCACCTCTGTATCGGTATCAGACTTGAACGTGTGGCCTGCGGCCTTAAGCGCGGTCTTAAGCTCAAGGTAATTCTCTATGATACCGTTGTGCACCACCACTATTTTGCCGCTGCAATCCGTATGGGGATGGGCATTCTCTTCGGAAGGTTTGCCGTGTGTGGCCCACCGGGTGTGGCCTACACCCACGCAACCCTTCAGAGGAGCGTTTATCAGCAGGGCCTGCAAATTATGCAGTTTACCGACCGAACGGCGCAGATCCAGTATCTCTTTATCTATCGCGGCGATACCGGCCGAATCATACCCGCGGTACTCCAGGCGGCGCAACCCATCCAGTATTACCGTGCTCGCTTCTTTATTCCCTATATAACCCACTATTCCGCACATATATTTCCTCTCCCCCTATAGTAATTGTTTCATTTCACGGACGGCTTGTTCTAAACCTACGAAGAGCGCCCTGGAAACTATTGAAAACCCGATATTCAATTCATTCATGCCCGGCAAGGCGGCTATCAACCTGACATTTTCATAGTCAAGTCCGTGGCCCGCGTTTAAAACAAGGTTCTGCGCGACAGCCCGGGCGCCGGCAATCCGCACCCGCTCGAACTCAGCCGCATCCGTATGATGCTCGGCATATTTCCCTGTGTGTAACTCCACAGTATCGGCGCCGGCATCTTTGGCGGCATCAACCTGGGACCTTTCGGGATCAATGAACAAGCTGACTTTTATCCCGCCTTTCTTTAAACGGGTAACTGCATCCTTCACCGTATCGAATGAGCCCGCCACGTCCAGGCCCCCTTCGGTTGTCAGTTCCTGCCTTTTTTCCGGCACCAGGCACACATAATCCGGCCGTACCTTCAAGGCTATCGCGATAATGTCTTCAGAGACGGCCATTTCAAGGTTCAAACGCGTCGCGATATTCTTGCGCAGCAACACGACATCATTGTCCTGGATATGCCTTCTATCCTCGCGCAGGTGCACGGTAATGCCGTTGGCACCGGCTTTCTCACAGGCTAGAGCGGCTGCCAAAACATCGGGGTACATACCCTTACGCTGCTGGCGCAATGTCGCGATATGGTCGATATTAACGCCGAGTTTTATCATTTTTTCGATTCAATTTCTTTTTTCGCTATAGCAACCAGGTCTTTTGCCATAGTCTCTATTTGTTTTTTATCAGGGCCTTCTATCATAACGCGCAGCATGGTTTCCGTGCCGGAATATCTTACGAAAACGCGGCCGTTGTCACCCAGTTGTTTTTCGTAAACCGCTATTTTAGCGCGCAGCGCGGGCAATTGTTCAAGGGGAACTTTTTTCGAGACGTGTTCGTTGAGCAGCACCTGCGGGAATTTTGTAAGGATCTTTGAGAGCTCCTCAAGCGATTTACCCGTTCCTTTTATCACCGCGGTCAATTGCAGCGCGCTCAATATACCGTCACCCGTCGGCAGATGATCCTTTAAAATGATATGGCCGGACTGCTCGCCGCCGATAATGCCGCCGGATCTTGCCATCCCCTCGGAAACGCTTTTATCCCCGACAGCAGTCTGTAATACCTTGATATCATTCGCTTCCATCGCCTTCAATAGCCCCAGATTGGACATGACCGTCGCTACCAGCGTATTTTTCGCAAGCGTTCCCCGATCCTTCATGTACCGGCTCATAATGGCCAGATAATAATCGCCGTCGCGTACAATGCCGCGCTGGTCTACCGGCATAACCCTGTCACCGTCGCCGTCAAAAGCGAAACCTATGTCAGCTTTGTTCTTTAAAACTTCTTTCGCTATCTTATCAGGGTGCAGCGCGCCGCATTCTTCGTTAATGTTCCTGCCGTCGGGCTTTGTGTTGTATGCCTTCACTTTCGCGCCCAGCTTTTCCATGACCCTGCCCGCAACCGCGCAGGTGGAACCGTTCGCGCAATCTATAACAATGGACAGGCCTTTAAGATCCATCCCTTTTGGAAGAGAACCGGCGAGGAATTGTTCGTATTCCTTCACGAGAACTTTTTTAAAATATTTTCTTCCCGGCCTCGCTTCGGGGATGATTTTCGGAGTAAAAATAAATTTTTCTATCTTCTCTTCAAGGCTGTCGGGCAGCTTAGTACCTTTATGCGAGAAGAATTTTATGCCGTTGTCCTGCCAGGGGTTATGCGAGGCTGAAATAACGATACCCGCCGCAACCGGGTATTTAATGCACAGGTACGCAACCGCCGGCGTGGGTATAACGCCCACGTCCCACACATCAATGCCGCCGCGCGTCAGAGCGCCGGTAAGCGCCCTGGCTATACCATCGCCGGAAAGGCGGGTATCGCGGCCTATAATTATCAAAGGCCGTTTCGTTGTGCCTTTCGCGAACACCACTGCGGCCGCGGCGCCTATCTTTTTTACATTATCGCTGTCCAGCGGATAATCCCCCGCCACGCCTCGTATGCCGTCAGTACCGAAAAGTTTCATGAAAAATACCTCACGTAGTACCATAATGCTATCGCCAGCGCCAGGGCGATAAGCTTCAGGTCCCAATTTTCCCTGAACCGTCTGAAAATATTCATGCCTGCTCCCTGGCCCTGCGCAGCAGCGATCTCGCCCGTTGCGCGTACATATCCTTAAGCCGGCCGCGCAATTCCGCGGCTTCAATATTCGTTTCAAGTTTCCCGCTGCGGGCAACCGAAATACCGCCGCTCTCTTCGCTCACCACAATGATCAGCGCGTCGGAGATCTCGCTGAGGCCTACAGCCGCGCGGTGACGCGTGCCCAGCACCTTCAATATACCATTCTCGCTGGTAAGCGGCAGCAGGCAGCCGGCGGCTATCAGGCGATTATTTTGTATTATTATCGCGCCGTCGTGCAGCGGCGACTTGGTGTTCACAATAGATTGCAAAAGCTCTTTGCTTACTTCGCCGTTAATGATCGTACCCGTCTCTATCTGGGTGCGCAATCCTATTTCCTGCTCCAGCACGATAAGAGCGCCTACGTTGCGTGTGGAACAATCTTTCACCGCATCGATTATCTCGTCTATGAACTGTTGTTGGGACGTCAGCAACATACGGCTCCAGCGGTGGCTGCCCAGCTGCGCGAGCATACTGCGTATTTCGGGCTGAAAGACCACCACCAAAATGACGGGTGCCGCCACCCAGAATTTGTTCAGCAGCCAGCTGAGCGTATTAAGCCGCAGCACCGCCTCAGCTATAACGGTGATGACCACCAGCGTTAAGATACCTATTATTATCTGCACGGCCCGCGTACCCTGTATCAGAAGCAGAGCCCGGTAAAAAACGTAGGCTATCAGCAGTATATCGGCGACCGGTATTAAATAATTGAACCAGATCTCATACAGCATTATCGGAATTCCTTATTGCTGACAACATTCTTATAGCCTGGGACGTTGCAGCCACGTCGTGTACGCGTAATATCCGCGCGCCGTTCATTGCCGCCCAGAGAGCGGCGCCTATGCTGCCGTTCAACCGGTCATGTGCAGCTTCTACACCGGTCACCTTACCGACAAATGATTTGTTAGACAACCCTACCAGCAGCGGCCGGCCAATGACGGAGAACTCTTTCAGGCGCCGCAGGATCGCCAGATTATGCTGCGCGGTTTTACCAAAGCCTAACCCGGGATCTAGTATTATCCGTCCGGGATCTATACCCTTATCCGCGGCAAAACCCATGCGTTCCACGAAAAAATCTTGAATTTCAGAGACGACATCTTTATATGACGGATTTTTCTGCATAGTACCCGGCGTACCCTGCATATGCATCAGCACCACCGGCGTTTTACTTCTTGCGGCAACAGCCGCCATTTTTCCGCCCTTGAAACGTAAGGCGGTAATGTCGTTGATGATGCCCGCGCCGGCGTCGAGGGCTGCTTGTGCAACTTCCGGTTGAAAAGTATCTATGGATATCGCAACCTTGACTTTTTTTGCAAGAGCGCGGATAACGCTTACGACTCTGCCCTTTTCTTCGTGCGCCCCCACCGGTTTCGCGCCCGGTCTGGTCGACTGACCGCCGACATCTATTATTGCGGCGCCCGCTTCGGCCATTGAAACGCCGTGCGCGACCGCCGCCTCAAGCGTTTGATAACGACCACCATCGGAAAAAGAATCGGGCGTGACGTTAAGAATGCCCATCAGCACAGGAGTGTCGCCTAGAGCAAGCGTTTTTCTGCGGGACGTTATCTTGAAATTTTGTAACGAGTAGTTTGAAAGAGCGATGGAAAGCTGCTGCGCAATGGTTTTCAGACCGAACGGCTGTCTGGAAAGCCGCGGCAAAAGCCGGCCGAACTGCGAAACGGTGCCAAGCAGCAAGACAGTTGATGAACCTTTTTCAAAACGGGAAACAGCGTGGCTCACCGCGGCCTCACCGCCCAGGCTCAGCATTTCCTGCTTCAGAAGGTTCGCGGCCCGGTTGTCGATATTCTTTAATTCTACGGCGCGCACTATGGCTTTAGCCGCCATCAACGGCACAGAATAGGGATCCGCCCCGGTCCGCGCTACAGCCGCGCGCGCTTCCGCCGGTGTTGATAAATCTAATACGCGTATGGTCATTTTATCAACGAGAGCGCTTCTGCCCTGGTGCGGGCGTCCTTAAGGAATATGCCGCGCATCGCCGAGGTCACCATTTTTGAACCCGGCTTTTTAACACCGCGCATGGTCATGCAGAGGTGTTCCGCCTCGATCACCACCATGCAGCCGTGCGGCTTCGCCACATCCATAATGGCATCGGCCATCTGTTTGGTCATGCGCTCCTGCAACTGCAGACGGCGCGCGTACATTTCCACTACCCGCACAAGTTTTGACAGGCCCAGCAACCGGTGTTTTTTCGGGATATAGGCCAGATGCACTTTGCCAAAGAACGGCAGCAGATGGTGCTCGCACATCGAATAAAACGCAATATCTTTAACCAGAACTATTTCTTCATGTTCTTCTTCGCTGTAATAAACTTTCAGAATGTTCTTAGGATCGTCGTTATGCCCTTCCAGCAGCTCGCAATACAGTTCGCCCATGCGCGCCGGGGTGCCTTTCAGGCCTTCACGCTGCGGGTTCTCCCCTATCGCTTCAAGCAGCGCGGCAACAGCCTTCTCGATCTTTTTTTTGTCCATCAACTAGGCCTTTCCCTCAGAAGTAGTTCCTTCTGCGGCCGGCGGCGTCGGCTCAACGGGAGCCGGCGCTGCGGGTGCAGGCGGCACAACAACTTTCATCGGCGGCAGCGGTTTTCCGGTCATAATAAGCTCTATTTCTTCACTGTCCAGGTTCTCTCTTTCCACCAGGGCGTCCGCCATGGTGTTAAGGAAGGCCAGATTATCGCCGAGAAGCGTAAGGGCGTGGGTCCGTGCGTCTTCTACCAGTTTTCTTACTTCATCGTCAATTATTTCCATGGTCTTGTTAGAGAACCTGGGCTCCCTGGCGATATCGCGGCCCAGGAAGATCTCGCTTTCGCCGGTCCGCAGGGACAGCGGCCCGATGCGGTCGCTCATGCCGAATTCCGTTACCATGCGCTGCGCCATCTCAGTGGCCTTGGAAAGATCATTGTGCGCGCCGGTAGTAACTTCTTTGAACACTAATTCTTCGGCGGCTCTGCCGCCAAGCAATACTTTCAGGCGGGCCAGCAGTTCCTGCCTGCCGGTAAGATATTTATCTTCCAGCGGCAGCTGCAGAGTATAGCCAAGCGCGGGCCCTCTGGAAACAATGGAGACTTTATGCACGGGATCGGAACCGGGCGTGAGTTTTGCGACGATCGTATGGCCCGATTCGTGGTACGCTATAATTTTCTTTTCGGCATCGGATATCATGCGCGATTTACGCTGCGGCCCCGCTATCACGCGATCTATCGCTTCCTCAAGATCTTCCATCTCTACCGAGGGGCGGTTCTTGCGGGCGGCGAGCAAGGCGGCTTCGTTGACCAGATTAGCAAGGTCGGCACCCACAAAACCGGGCGTGCGGCGTGCTATAACGGTAAGGTCCACGGCATCGGCCGTCTTAACGTTTTTCGAATGCACTTTCAGTATCTGTTCGCGGCCTTTTAAGTCGGGCGAAGGAACTCCCACATGCCGGTCAAAACGGCCAGGGCGCATAAGCGCGGGGTCAAGCACATCGGGGCGGTTGGTCGCCGCTATCAATATCACGCCTTCTTTGGTATCAAAGCCGTCCATCTCTACCAGCAGTTGGTTAAGGGTCTGCTCTCTTTCATCATGACCGCCGCCGATGCCGGCGAAACGGTGGCGCCCGACGGCATCTATTTCGTCTACGAACAGCAAACACGGCGCGTTCTTGCGGCCCTGATCGAACAGGTCTCGCACGCGGCTGGCGCCGACACCGACGAACATTTCAACGAATTCTGAACCGCTGGAAGAGAAGAACGGCACGCCAGCCTCACCCGCGACTGCTTTGGCAAGAAGCGTTTTACCTGTGCCGGGTGCGCCATACAGCAGCACGCCCTTGGGTATTTTTCCGCCCAGCTTCTGGAATTTCGCCGGATCCTTTAAAAATTCTATGATCTCCTGCAGCTCTTCCTTGGCTTCATCACAACCTGCGACGTCGGCAAAAGTTATCTTCGTTTTTTTAACACCCTGCATTTTGGCCTTGCTGCGGCCGAAGGCCATCATCTGTTTGCCGCCGCCCTGCATGCCTTTTATCATCCACAGCCAGAAAACGATCAGCAGTATCACCGGACCCCAGTTCATCAGCAGGGGCAGGAACCAGCCGGATTCCTTTTTTGCATCGTAGGAAGCGACGTGGTACTCATCCATTTCATCTATAAGTTTTGGGTCTTCCATCGGAACGGTCTTGAAGTTATAGGTTTTGCCGTCGGCCGCCTTATACTGGCCTTTTATGAAATCCGGCATAACGGTGACCTTAGTGACCTGGCTGTTCTTCAGATATTGTTTAAAGGTTGAATACGTTACATCCTGCTCGATATTCGCCTGACGCGCCGACTGGATGAAATAGAGCAGGAAGAGAAAAACTATGAACCAGATAATAAGATCCCAGCGGCCTTTTTTGTCCATTATATCTCCTATAGTTTACGTCTATGATTTTTTGGGATGAGGCTGAAACACTACCGTCCCGGGGCGCTTAACTGCCGTCCATTCTCCCGAGACCGGCCATGTACGCGCTTTTTTGTCTTCAATAAATCGCGTCAACGCATGGATAGTTTGCGCGGTTTTTCGCACGGGCAAAAGCCGTTTCAGCACTCGCGCGCGAACCTGTTCATTATATCGAATATAGCGGCGCAAATCAAGGACAATCGCGCTGTCTTTTTTCGTCGAAATACAGGCTCCACAGGCGGCATCGGTGAGCTTGTTCAAAAACATCTGCTCCCCCGCCACAATTTGCGACAGCGTATAGCAGTGTTCCGTAAACCGGGGATTAAGTTCCTCCATCAAGGGCATTATCTTGTGGCGTATACGGTTGCGCGTATAATCCAGAGAGAGATTGGATCCATCAATGGCAAAAGTAAGCTTTTGGCTTTCGCAGTAACCCAAAATATCGCGCCGCGTTAAGGAAAGGATCGGCCGGATAATAGTGACAGCGGGGGGGCCGTCCAATGGCCTGCTTTCGGGGATACCGGCAAGGCCTGCCGTACCGGTGCCGCGTAAAAGCCACATCAGCATAGTTTCAGCCGTGTCCGAGGCCGTGTGGCCGGTAGCGATCTTGTTGATCTTGTAAACCCTGGCTACTTTCGCCAATGCACGGTAACGAAGTTCACGCGCCGCGGTTTCCACAGATTGTTTTGTCCGCTTAGCGTGTTCTGTGACCGCCAAAACTTCCGTGATAACGGTCACGCCAAGTTTCGCGCCGAGTTGCTGAACAAGTTTAATTTCTTTAGAGGCAACTTTCCGCAGCCCATGGTTCATGGTCAGCACGAAAAGTTGAAAAGGAAGGTTTTTTTTCAGCCGCCAGAGGAGATGTAATAAAGCAACAGAATCAGGCCCCCCGGAAACAGAAACCAGCACCCTGTCCCCGGCCTTTACTAGCCCGGACCTGCTATTAAGTTCAATGAATTTTTCCCACGGTGTCATAGGCAGTATTCTATCAAAATACCACCACTTTTGCGAACAAAACACCAATCGTTCTTACGCTTAGCTAAAGACTAGGTTATAACCGTCATCACTTTCTTTTTTCGTATTGTTTTGCTGTCAACAGCGTATATGAGGTTGTAAGGGAAGGTTTTCACTATAGCTTTTCTGGTATTGGGTGAGCATTTATTCCATGAATCTGAAAATAATTTTATCAACTCAATTGTACTTAACACTTCTTTGTAAAATCTAGTACCAAGGCCATCTAATTCTTCATTATAATACTTGATCGCATCATCTAATTCAAGCAGTGCAGGCTCAATGAACTTTACATTCATTTATTTATACCTTTCTGCGACTTCCCTTAGGTCATAGGTTTTAACCTTACCCTGCTTATAAGCCTGAAAACGTTTTTCAGATTCAGCCGACCAGGCTTTTTCAATTTCTTCATCCGGTTTATCAAGACTATTGACCAGATATTCTACTAACTGCAACCTTTCGGCGGGATGAAGGTGTAACGCCTCTTTTAAAATTGCTTTGGAATTCACTTGGAACCTCCAATGCTACACGCCAAGTATATCAGAATATACTTGGCGGTTCAACAGCAGTTGGCAGTAGCAGCAGACAGGAAACAGTCTACCACTTCTCCCAATTTGAGACCCGACCCCGGGTCTGTTTATAGAGTCCTGCGTTTTATGCTAGACCGTAGGTTCCGGTCTTTTTACCACCCCTGCGTTCCACAACGCCAGCTTCAATAAGCGGCTTCAGGATAAAATGCACACCTTGCACTGTGAGTTTGAGAGTTACCGCCAAATCTCTTACGCTAAGTTCGCCCACATCTTTTAGAAGAGTTAAAGCTTTTTCCTGACTAGGCGACAGTGAAAGTCCCTTCACCGCAGCATTCTTTGGGAGGCGTACTACACGATTCCACGCGCTAGAAAGGGATTCGGCGACCGTTTCCAGATAATATTCCAGCCAATGCGTTAGATCGCCTTTTTCTGATCTTACTACTTCAAGCGCCTTGTAATAAGCCGCTTTATGCTCGTAAATAATATCATCGATCGCGAATATATATTCAGTATCAAACTTCCTGCGAAAGAGTTCCCACGTACCAAGTATACGGCCAACCCGCCCATTGCCGTCAACAAATGGATGGATCGCAACAAATTTATAATGAATTATCGCTGATGATATAACCGGCAGATAATCTTGAGATCTTGCATTTACAAAATCAATGAATTGATCCATCAGCTTGGGCACGACTGCTGGCGCCGGGGGCCTGTATACAACCCGGCCGTAACCATTCACGATAAAATTCTGAACTTTCCTGTACTCGCCAACCTTTCCGCCATGAGAGGCACCCTCGGCGATTATCGCGTGCAATGAACGAACAAATTCATTGCTGAGTTTGTCGGGCGTATCTTTTTGAAGTTTACGCAGTGCCGCCAGATAATTAAATACCGCTCGTTCAGTGGAACTTAGTGTTTGAAGCTCATGTTTTCCTTGCGCAAGTGCCTGAACTTCCGGCAAACTCAGTATAAAACCTTCAATAGCGGTCGATCCCATCGCATTTCGTATTATCGCTTCTCTCTGCATCTGCGGTTTCCAGGCGATCCGCACACGAGAAGCTAATATTTTCTCCCGAAGAGCACTGATCTCATCAATGAGTTTTGATAAATGTAATGTAATAGTGAATTTCGGTGTTGTTTCCACATCAACATTAAAGCATATTTAAAGTAATATTTAAAGTAGTTTACCGAAACATGTTAGTCGATTCAACAAACCTCTATCAAGCCGTGGTTGTCCTGTGTTTCTTGTGGCTGCGGGTGGGTTTTTTGTAGGGTTTTATGGATTGGGCGCTTATCAGGATCTTTGCGGCTTCACTTGCGGTGTTGGGGAACAGAATCCCCCTGACGGAGACTTTTCTTTCGAGCAGGGCTGAGAAATTCCCCCTGGGTAGCGCGGTTTTTTGGCCATGCCAGTTAATTTTCAGCTGAAGTTCGGCGACATCGTTCTCAACCCGGGCAATATCTTTGTCCCGGATATTTATGGGCTTATCCAGTTTCAGCAGATAATATTTGTCTATTTTTTGAGCCTCCGGAGATCTATAGGACTCGTGTTCGGTAATCGTGCCCGTGAGAGTTATTGTCCTGCCGAACACGTGCCAGCGCAGTGTATCCAGCTCCATAGCGCCGGCACGCAAAACACAGACAGAGGCAAAAACCAGCACGGCAGCGATCGTATTCCTTAAACCGGCAAAACCCATATCGTTCCCTCCAGCAACTGATCGTTAAATTACCACTTCTCCCAATGGAGTTTTTCTTTTTTGTATTTATCTTTAGGTTTGTCTTCTCCGGTGGGGTATCCAATAGGGGTAACGTTAAGCGGGATAACACTTCCAGGGATGCCGAGGATATCGCGAACGGACTGCATCGCTTCTTTGTCGGGGTACGCGGCGGTCCAGGTGGCGCCAAGGCCCAGCGCTTCTGTCGCAAGCAGGATGTTTTCACCAGCAAGGCTGGCGTCTATGATCGCAAAATCCTGGCTTGCGTTGATGGCTTTGGCGGGTTCCGTGCAAACTACTATAATGGCGCCGGCTTTTGCTATCATCTGGGCGTGCGGCAGAGCCTCTCCGAGCTTATCCATCACAGCGCGGTTAGTCACGACCACAAAACTCCAGGGCTGCATGTTCACCGCTGTTGGCGCTGCCATGCCGGCGCGCACTATTTTATCAAGGTCGGCCTTATCAACCGCCTTGCCCGTAAAATGCCTCACGCTTTTCCTGGAATTGATCACTTCAAACGTATCTTTCATTTTACCCCCCTCTGTAGATAAACCGACATTAACCCCCTGGCCGAATATCAAGCCAGCCAGCAAAACTGTTGCGACCGCTGCTGTCCTTTTCATAACTCCTCCTCAATAAAAAAAGCTCCCGGTCGGTAAAGATCGAGAGCTTTTCAAATATTTTGTGACTTTTAGAAATTAGCGTTGATCAATACCATCGCGGGAACGGGACCGCTTTTGATAACGTTAACAAGGCCTATCTGCACGCCTTTCATGTTATCGGCAACGTTTACGAAGCCAAGCATAACGCCGGTCGCGTTATCGGCAAGGTTAACAAAACCGTACTGAAGGCCGGTTACTTTTTTGGCACTGGTCACGAAACCAGTCTGTAAGCCGACCATATTGTCTCTGGTGCCGGCGTATATCCAGCCAGCCTGCCAGCCTTTCACTTCATCCACTTTAGTCGCGATCAATCCAAGGTCAAGGCCGTGAACTATCTGCGCGGGCGGAATGCCGAGCATCGGGAACAACGACAACTTTACCGGCGTGACATCTGCTGCGAAGGCTGAAACTCCGGCGAACAGCATTACTGCTGCGAACAACGAGGCTAATTTTCTCATCGATCTCCCCTTTCGTTTAATAGCTGCCGGTACATAGTACCTAATTGTCACCCAGTTTGGCAAGGAATACATCTAGGCCTGAAGTATGTTCTCTGGTAATATCTTAACGTCATTATGCGTTATCTGCACGTAACCGCTTTCTACTTTAAAGGTCTTTGTAGCGGCATCATCTACGCGGACCGTTATAACGCCTTTGTCCAGCATTATGAAGGCAGGGGCGTGTTCCGCCAGCACTTCCATCTTGCCGGAAACCGAGGGCAGGATAAGGCTCTGTATCGTGCCCGCATAAACGGTTTCTTCAGGGGTGATGATGCTGAGCTTATAGGTTTTCATTTATGCGTTAGCGCCGGCGGCCGCAGCCTTGGCCTGCTGATGCTGGGCTTTCACATCGTCGATAGTGCCGCACATAAGGAACAGCTGCTCGGGAACGTCGTCCAGCTTGCCCTGCAGGATCTCGTCGAAGCCGCGGATCGTTTCTTTCAGCGGCACGTACTTGCCGGGGCGGCCGGTGAAAACCTCTGCCACAAAGAACGGCTGGGAAAGGAATTTCTGTATCTTTCTGGCGCGCGCCACAAGTTTCTTGTCTTCGTCAGAAAGCTCTTCCACGCCAAGGATGGCTATAATGTCCTGCAGTTCGCGGTATCTCTGCAGCACTTTCTGCACGCCGTGGGCGACGCGGTAATGGTCTTCGCCGACTATAGCGGGCTGCAATATTGTGGAGGTTGATTCAAGCGGATCGACCGCCGGATATATGCCGACGTCAACGATCGCGCGGGAAAGCACAACAGAGGCGTCCAGATGGGCAAATACCGTGGCGACACCCGGGTCAGTAAGGTCGTCGGCAGGAACGTAGACGGCCTGTACGGATGTTATCGAGCCGTTCTTGGTTGAGGTGATACGTTCTTCAAGGGCACCCATATCGGTGGCAAGAGTGGGCTGATACCCTACAGCTGAGGGCATGCGGCCGAGCAGCGTTGAGACCTCGGCGCCGGCGAGAACATAGCGGAAAACATTATCCAGGAAGAGCAGCACATCCTGTTTTTCTTCGTCGCGGAAATATTCGGCCATGGCAACCGCGGTAAAGCCTACCCGTAAACGCGCTCCGGGCGGTTCATTCATCTGGCCGTACACAAGCACGGTCTTAGAAAGCACGCCGGAATCCTTCATTTCTTTATAAAGGTCATTGCCCTCTCTGGTACGTTCGCCAACGCCGCCGAACACCGAGATACCGCCGTGTTCAGTCGCGATGTTACGTATCAGTTCCTGCACGATAACTGTTTTACCCACACCAGCGCCGCCGAAAAGGCCGACCTTGCCGCCCCTGGGGAATGGCGCGAGAAGATCTACCGCTTTAATACCGGTCTCAAAAATACGTGTCTCAACGTCCTGCGCGGTGAACGGGGGCGGATCGCGGTGTATGGGATACGTTTTATCAGATTGTATGGGACCCTTTTTGTCCATTGGCTCGCCGAGCACGTTGACCAGGCGGCCAAGTGTGCCGTTACCAACTTTAACGGAGATAGGGCGCCGGTATCTTCCACGTCCAGGTGGCGCATAAGGCCTTCCGTGGGGCCAAGCGCGATAGCACGCACGACATCTTCGCCAAGATGCGCCATAACTTCCAGCGTTACGCCCTGCACCTTAAGCGCGTTATAAAGTTTCGGCAATTGTTTCGCGGGAAATTCCACGTCTACGACCGGTCCTACTACCTGTACGATCTTTCCTGTCGCCATAATTAATACCTCATTCCTTATTTTAAAGCTTCCGATGTCCCGATTATTTCAGAGAGTTCTTTCGTTATCATAGACTGGCGCAGCTTGTTGGCGGTCTGCACCAGTTCGGTTATCATTTTTTCGGCGTTGACAGAGGCCTGCTCCATCATGATCATGCGCATCGAATGTTCGCTGGCGGAGGATTCAAGAAAAGCTTCCCAGATCCTGGTCCTGATAGATGACGGTATCAAGCCTCTCATAATATCCTGCGGGCCCGGCTCGTAAATAAAATTCATCGCAACCCTGCTTTCGTTACAGCCTATAAAAGAGAAGGGCAGCAGCTTCGAGAGAGTTGTCTCCTGGCGCGTGGGTGAAACGAAACGGGTATAGAGCAGATAAACGCTGGAGAATGCGCCGGTCTCAAAGTCGCCCATTACCTGGTCGGCCACAATACTGGCGAACTGGAATTTGAAGAAAACCGGGATATTAAGCCTTTCGTCAAACAGTGCAATACCTTTGCGCCGGCAATGGTCCCGTATCTTTTTACCGATAGCCAGCACCTCTACCGGTGTACCGACCTGTTCTTTAATGAAACTGTCAAGCCGGGTGGCTATCGCCGAGTTGTAGGCGCCGCAAAGGCCTTTATCGGAAGACATGGCGACCACCAATATTTTTTTTCCGCCGTTAGAGTGGAAAAGCGGATGATCGCGAAGATTGTATTCCGCGACCAGGTCACGGGCCATTTCCTCAAGCGTTTCCGCATAGGGGCGTACCGAGGCAAGACGCTGGCGCGCCTTGTTTAGCCGCGCCGCCGAAACCTTCTGCATAGCGGAGGTTATGTGTTCTATGTTTTGGGTAGAGCGTATGCGCCTGCGCAATTCTCGGATCGTTATCATTATAGTGCCAGATATTCCTGCTTCGACTTTTCTATAAGTTCTTTTAATTCAGCGTTCGTTTTGTCGCTGATGCCTTCTTTTATTATCAGCTCCGTAAGGTGAACACAGTTCTTATCGTAGTTGTCGTATATTTTTTCCAGCAGCTCTTTTATTTCGTCGGTCTGAATGTTATCGAGCAGTCCGTTAACGCCGGCGTAAATGGCGACCACCTGTTTTTCCACGGGCAGGGGTTTCTGTTCGTCCTGCTTAAGTATCTCAACCAGTTTCTCGCCGCGGGTAAGCTGGCTGGAGCTGGCTGCGTCCAGTTCGGCGCCGAATTGCGCGAACGTTGAAAGCTCGCGGTACTGCGCAAGATCTATGCGCAGCCGGCCAGCAACTTGGCGCATCGCTTTCAGCTGGGCGGAACCGCCTACGCGAGAGACCGAAAGACCAACGTTTACCGCCGGCCGCACGCCGCCGTGGAACAGGCTTGTCTCAAGGTATATCTGACCGTCGGTTATAGAAATAACGTTGGTCGGTATATAGGCCGATATGTCGCCGGCCTGGGTTTCAATGATAGGCAGGGCTGTTATTGAACCGCCGCCGTTCTCATCAGACAATTTCACGGCGCGCTCCAAAAGTCTGGAGTGCAGGTAAAAAACGTCGCCGGGATATGCTTCACGTCCAGGCGGGCGGCGCAGCAGCAAAGACATCTGCCTGTATGCCACAGCGTGCTTCGAAAGATCGTCGTAGGCTATCAAAACATGTTTACCCTGATGCAGGAATTCTTCGGCCATGGCGACGCCGCTGTAGGGTGCTATATACTGCAGGGGAGCAGAATCGTCGGCTGAGGCGTTTACCACAATGGTATAATCCATCGCCCCGTACTTTCTTAATTTTTCCACGACGCGCGCGACGACCGACTGTTTCTGCCCGATCGCCACATAGATACAAATAACATCCTGGCCCTTCTGGTTGATGATCGCATCAAGAACAATGGCCGTTTTGCCGGTTTGCCTGTCGCCGATGATAAGCTCGCGCTGGCCGCGGCCGATGGGGATCATGCCGTCGATCGCTTTCAGGCCGGTCTGCAGCGGCTGTTTTACGCCCTGGCGTTCTATAACACCGGGGGCTATAACTTCAATGGGACGGAAAGTTTTTGTCTGTGGAATAGGGCCGCCGTCAAGCGGCTGGCCGAGAGGGTTTACCACCCTGCCGATAAGAGCCTGGCCTGCCGGCACTTCAAGCACTTTTCCTGTGCGCTTTACTTCATCGCCTTCTTTTATCTGTGCATCCGAGCCGAGGATGGCGACACCGACGGTTTCGCGGTCCAGGTTCAGCACCATGCCGAATATCTCGTTGGGAAAGCTGACCAGCTCGCCGACCATAGCCTTATCAAGGCCGTAGATCTTTGCGATGCCGTCGCCGATCTGCATAACGTAGCCGACTTCGTCAATCTTAACGGAGGCCGCATACCCTTCCAGCTGCCGCTTAATAAGCCCTACAATTTCTTCTGTCTTCATTGAATACCTCTTGCCTTTATCATTGCAGTATCGTGAAATCCCGCCGCCAACGGCGTGTTTGCCTCACAGTGGCGGGATAGGATATCTTGCATTACGCGAGAAGCCTTTCTTTCAAAAGATCCAGGTCCTTGCGGAACGTGCCGTCGTAGACCTTGGTACCCACCTTCATCCAGACGCCGCCGATAATGGAATCATCCAGCGTTACTACCAGGTTAACGCTCGCACCTACCGCGCGGCACACCGTTTCCTGCATACGCTTAAGGGCTTCCTGCGAGAGGGCGGCCGGCACACGCACCTCCACATCCACCTCGCCGCGAGCCGTTTTAACTATCTGGCGGTATCTATGGGCCACCGCGCCCAGGATGCTGAAATGGTGACGCTCGAACATAATGTTCAGCAAGCCTTTAGCGGAGCGGCTTTTTATGGCGCTGTCTATGGTTTTAGCTTTGTCGTCGGCCGATATCAGCGGGTGATTAAAGAACAATCCTGCCGAACGGTCGGATCTAGCGACATCATTGACCAGGTTCAGGTCAAGGTCCACCTGATCAACTTCGTTATGTTTTTTAGCCGCGGCGAACAGCGCCTTGGCCCAATAATAGGAGATCTCTTCCTGTGCGCTCATTAGTTCTTCGTCCCGGTGTCCCAGCCTTTAAAGAAATCGTGTTCAAGCTTGTCCTGCATCTTTTTATCTACCGTTTCCCGCATCAGCTTTTCAGCTATCTGCACGGCTATTTCAACGGATTGGCGGCGCACTTCCACCAGCGCCTTGTCCTTCTCTTCTGTTATTTGTGCCTGGGCGCTGTCGAGAAGTTTTTTCGCGTCTTTATGCGCCGTTTCCAGCATCTTTTCCCCGGCGATACGCCCTTCCTCCGCAGATTTGCGAAGCACTTCATCGGCTTCGCGCTTCAGGTCTGCCAGGCGGGCGCTGTACTTTTTATCAAGCTCGTCAAGTTCTTCCTTCTTGCGGTGCTGTTCATCCAGCTGCTTTTGGAATTCCTGTTTGCGGGCATCCATAAAAGCGGTAAGCGGCCCCCAGGCGAACTTCCACAGTATCAGCACGGCTACCAGGAACGTTGCGCCCTGCGCCAGCAATAATGGCCAATGTATCTCTATCATTAGCTTTTCCTTAACCTATTTTATGAACAGTGCGGCGTAGGGGTTCGCGTATATCAAGATCAATGCTATAACCAGCACGTAAATCGTCAGTGATTCGATGATCGCGAGACCTATAAGCATAACGCCCTGTATCTTGCCGGAAGCTTCCGGCTGGCGCGCGATACCTTCCACCGCTTTGCCTACCGCGATACCCTGGCCAACGCCGCAACCTGCCGCAGCTATCGCAAGGCCTATAACAGCGGCCATTTCAAAACCTGAGAAGAAACCGACAGATCCATCGGCGGCTTTCTGGGCTACCACTGCCGTTCCCTGCTGCGGTTCAGCGGCGCACATGAATGATACGGCGGCCGATACCAGCACAAAACTTCCAAGAATAACCAACAGCATTTTCTTCATTACGTCCTCCCTGTAGTACTAGTGTTTTTCGTGATCAGCTATCGCGCCGCCTACATAAAAGGCGGCTAACATCGTGAAAATGAATGCCTGAATAAAGCCTACGAACATACCGAACAAAATTATGACGGGCTGCAATACAGCGGGCACGATCGTTAAAGCCTTCTGAACGTATGTGTGCGACGGGAAAAAAGTTATTATAAGGAAGGCAAGGATGACCAGCAATATCTCTTTGGCCATCATGTTGCCGAAAAGACGAAAGGAGAGCGACAAGGGGCGCGCCAGTTCGCTGATTATCTCTATAACGAACATTAATGGCGCAAGCCACAACGGCACACCATGGGTCAGGTTCTTCAGATACGTCAGTATGCCGTGTTTCTTTATGCCGTAAAAATGGGTGCTGAAGAATACGATCAGCGCCAGCGCCACCGTGGTATTAAGATTTGAAGTAGGTGAAATCATCCCCGGGACAAGGCCCAGGAAATTGCAGAACAGGATGAAGAGGAAAAGACCGAGGAACAACGGGTAGAATTTCCGTGCCTCGCTGCCGATAACTGTGTCCACGATGTCATAAATGAACTCGAACAATATCTCAAAGAAGTTTTGCAGCCGGGAAGGCACCAGCGTGGGGTTTTTCGCGGCGGCCAGGGAAAGAACGCCGAGGGCGGCAACGGCTATCCAGGTCATGGCCAATATATCGTTAATGGGCAGATGGTAGACGACTACTTCGGGCAATGCGCCGGTCATTTAGCTTGTTCCAGTACTTTGATTTTTTTCACATGAAGCTGGGCGTATCCCAGAGTACCGGCTATGATGCCGGCCAGCAGACCTAAAATACTGCCGAGCTTATATTTGAGGAAAAAATACACACAGACACCCAGCAGGAAGTAACGGGCTACGTAAGAAAGAGCGTACAGTAATTTCGGGAACCGGGGGTTACTCCGCATTATCGCGCCCAAACTATACTGAAAGGCCGCCATATACGCGGCCATTCCGGTCACCCCGATCACAAAACCCTTTAAAAACACTATTTTTTCCTTTCCTTTTCCGCATTATTGATCGTACGCACAGCCCCGACAAAACCAGCGGCGACACCGAGTAAAAGAAATACTATCATGAACACCGGCCGGGTGCCAAAATATGAATCTATCACATACCCCAGCCCGAACCCGATGAACGTCGCGACGACAATTGAAATACCGATCGATGCAAGCTGCCCGATAGCGCCGGATTCCCTGATACCTTCCAAAAACCTTTTTTTATCCATACACTACCGCCGGTCTTCAAAGATCGCGTAGAAATAAAAATAGCGCACCTGAACTGCTTAGCAGGTCGCACCATTGCGATCTTTATTTTGTTGTAGTTAATTCTAACTCTTTTTTTATCCGTAAGTCAATATCGCCCCTGAAAAAACCACAAGTAGTTATGAAAGTTTACCGGCAAGGAAAACAAAGTACAGCCCCGCGCAGATAAGGATCAGGGCCAGGACTTTCTTCACGGTGACCATCCATTGTCCGGATTTGGGAAGGAAGCTGATCAAACTGGCGGAAAACCCTATGATCAGCAGCAGCGTACTCATGCCAACGGAAAAAGTGAACATCAAAAGACCGCCTTTCACAACGGCTTTTGTCGCGGCTACGAACATGAGCAAGCCCCCAAGCACCGGAGCCGTACAGGGCGAGGCCACAAGCCCGGTGCTCATACCTACAATGAACGGCGTGAAGAACGACTCCTTTTCTCCTTCCATAGTTACCTTAAAGCCCGGTATCGGTATGATGTACCACTCCATCATATTGCCGCCCAGCACAAGGATAAGCAGCCCGAAGGCGCCGAATACGTACGAGTTAGCCGTCAACGTGCCGAATATCTTTCCCGTCAGTGCCGCTACCATGCCGAGGGCCGTGTAGACGAACGCAAGCCCGAGCGTATATAATACCGCGCCTTTCGCCCGTGAGCCGAAACCACCTGAACGTGAACCGAGAAAACCTACCACGATGGGGATGATCGGATATACGCACGGGGTAAGCGAAGTGATAAAGCCGGCGGCATAGACCGCCAAAAATGTGCCGATGCTCAGGTGTGAAAAATCTATATGCATACATCCCCCCTTGATACTTTTACAGAACCGGCGCCCCGATCTTTTTCAGCGTGAACTGTTTTTTTGTACCGAAGGAACCGATCAGCTTTCCTTCACCGGTAACCGCCAAAACCTTAAATTCCGCTTTTTTGTTCACTATCTCAAAACCTTTTTCAGCGCCGAGCACGAAAAAAGCGGTAGACCAGCCGTCAGCAATGACCGTTAACGGGTGTAGCACGCTGACGCTCTGCATTCCTTCGGCCGGGTAGCCGGTCTTCGGATCCAGGATATGGCAGTATCTCTTCCCGTTAACCATAAAATACTTCTCGTAATCCCCGCCCGTAACAACCGCCTCGTTTTCAAGCTCGATAATGCCTATTATTCCTTCACCCCTGGGATCTTTAAGGCCTACTTTCCATTTTCTGCCGTTGTTAGAACCGAGCGCGTAGATCTCGCCCCCCATGTCTATCAGCGCGGACTTTATCCCGTTTTTCTTAAGCACCTTCAGCGCTTCGTCGGCCGCGTAGCCGGACACCACGCCCGCCAGGTCCAGGCCGGCGCCATTTTTTAACGCATAAACCTTCCCCTTTTCGAGACGCACCGCATCCGGGCCTGTCAGGGCAAGATCATTTTTGATAGCGTTTTTTTCCGGCAGTGCCGGCGTATCCGAATAAAAACCCCAGAGCATTACGAGCGGGTACACCGTAGGGTCAAAAGCGCCGCCGCTTTCTTCACGGATCTTGAAGGCTGTGGTGACCAGACCTGCCACTTCACTGTCACGTATCGGCGTACCGTAATGATTGAACGCGTACAGCGGTGAAGAACTGTTGAGCACGTTGAATTTTTCATGTATTTCCCGGGCTCTGTTGAATGCTTCGTTGACCGCAAAGACCGCGTTATTTTCCGAAGCTGGAACAGTGATCTTACAAACCGTATCGAATAGAAAACGGGTTTGAATGACCGGTTCTTTTGGCGTGCAGCCGCACAAGACCGCGCCTAATACCGCTGCAAAGAACCACTTACACTTTTGATCGCGCATACGCAAAGGCCCCCTGGTTGTTGTCCCTGAGAGCGGATGTTAACGCTGAGAGGGCGAAGGCGGACATATATTTGAAGCTCCTTTTTCGCGCCGGTGATATCCTGCTCAACCGGCGGCGCACATGGGCGGCGTAGGCCGGCGCTGTTTCAAGAGCCGATGCGATATAGCCGGCTATGCGGGCCGGGTCCAGACCGAAGGCTCTCAAGGGCTTCATCATCAGCTGAAGCGCTCCGGCGATCTCATGGCCGCTCGTTGTTTCCATAACCAGCAGCGCTGCCGCAGTAAGCGTTATAAGGCGCAGGCAAACAATGCAGCCGAGCCGCAGGTTCTCCCAGCCCGGAATGCCCCAATGCCATGCGGGAAATGCGTTCACGATGAATGAAAACAGCAAAACGAATAACAAGCGCTTCATATTTTTTAAGATCTTATCAGCGGGTATCCTGACATACACCGCAAGTCCGCCTATCAACGCGAGCAGCGGCACATAACTTAACAAACTTTTCGTGCTCATAATGAACACGGCCGCCGCAAAAAAAATGATCAATTTCATTGACGCTGCCGCTACGCCCGCGCTACCACGTTTTTCGCCGGGCGACACGATAATGGGGCTGGGATGCCGGGCACTGTGCCTTTTTAAACGACGCAGAAGCCGTATGGCCGCCGAACCCGTCAAGTATCCGGTCAAGGCCCCGCTCAACAATATCCAGGGGACGAACCATACAACGGATCGTAAACCGGTAAAAAGGGTGGAGACGACAAAGAGCTGAGCAAAATTGTGCGCGAGGGCGCCAAGCACGCTGATACCGACCAGTCCCAGCACCTTTTGTTCGCTATCAATACAAAGGACGGCCCCCATAATAAGCGCGCTGGAAACGGCGCCAGAAACGCTGAGAACGAAGCCGGGCGAAAGAAAACTTCCAAGCAGCAGGGAACTGATCAGCGCTCGCAGCAGGGCGACCGCCAGACCTGCACGAAAACCGTACAGCACCAGCGCAACAAGCGTTATCAGATTGGCAAAACCGAATTTTATACCCGGCAGCGGCAACGGTATAAAGGACTCCGCTATCTGCAGCACGCTTGCCGTCGCCGCCATAAGCGAGATATCACCGTGTGAGCGCGTCATATTCCGAATCCTCCCCGCCGGTAAGTTCTATCGATACCCTGTTCGGCGCGCATACCAGGCTTTGTCCGCTTTTATTGATCCAGCCGCCGCGCACGCAGCATTGTCCCGGACAATTCGAATCAGCGATCCTTAACGATCCGTCCCTGACCTCTATATGCATTTTGCCGCCTATAATCGGGATCCTCGCGTCCTTTCCGCGGTCGATATCCGCTATCTTTATGCCGTTCTCATAGATGCGCGCCGTTACCGCCCGCGGCGTTAAGAACAATTGCCCGTACAAAAGGAAAAGTGAGACTGCCACTATCAGCGCTATTAATATACCGTCTACCGTTCTCATAGGGGATCCGGGCTCACTCGCCCGTTATATTGAACTTCAGTTTTGTGCTTATGAACAGTATCTGGGAGATCAGGTCCGCCTTGGCGACCGATTCATAAATGTAGGCATAATTGATACTCGAACGCTGGTGATACTGTTCATACAGCAGTTCGAAAGATAACCAGCGTGTCGCCTCCAACGTCAGGCCTATGCCTGAAAGCGTGGAAGTGAACGGCGCGAGTTTTGGATCGCCCGTCATGAACTCCTCTTCCTGCGTATACGGGTTCTTGAAAAAATAGGCGCCGGACTGCACATAATAACGCTGCCGCAGGGAAGCCGTGAGGGCATCCGTTATATGTTGGGAGAATTTCACCCCGAACGTATGCGACTTTATTTCCCAGCTGTCCGCATAATACCGGTAATCAAGCTGCACAGAGGATATTCGTTCACCCGAAAACCCAAGATTATAGAACAATCCGAAAGCGAGCTTATCGCGCAGTACCGGGTGGCGTTCCATAAAATAGAAGCCGTCGATGTTTATGCGGTGGTAGGGGTTGGAAAGGTAACCATCATCAAGGCCGTAGCTGGCCGAGGCGCGCATCTGGGACCTGGTAGTCAGAACGCTCGTAAAAGAAAGATCATAAATTTGCGAATCCTTCGTATCGGTCCAGGAAACCCCGAAGGGGAACAGCCTGTCTTTAAATCCGGAATACGAAACGGTCACCGGCGTTATTGCGGTTATTAAATTCCTTTGCCCAGGAAAGATTGTAAGAATTTGATTCGTAGTCATCTTCCAGACTGTTGTCGCCGATCACCGTGAACGTATTACCTCCCACCCGCTGGGCTACACCCAGGGATTTTTCCTTCCGCTGCTCTACCCTCTCAAGCTGATTGGTGGACGTGGCGGCAGTAATGCCGTTTATGATAGGTATCTTGCGCGAAGCCCCGGTTATGGAATCAAGCGTGCCGGAGATCAAAACCTTCGTCCACCGTGCCGCGTCGAAAGAAACATCGACGGATTCGGTGGTAACATCGGCTTTATCATTGTCGTCATAGGTGACATATTTCAAGCTGGCTTCTGTCGTGGCGCGACATACCCGTCTGCCGGCGCCGGCAGCGCACATCAGGATCAGCGCAATAAGTATCGCCTTCCTCCTCACTTGGTCTTTACGGGTTTAGCGCCGGGAGATCTGGTTTTGGGCGTTTCCTTTTGCGCAATGGTTCCCTTCAAGGGCTCGAATATCTTCCCGAAATCCTTTGGAGGCGCGGAATCCACGAAAACTATTTTGCCGTTACCGTCGATTATAAGATTGAACGGGAAGCCGGCGAGACCGTATTTGCGGGCTATTTCCGCATCAGGATCAAGCAATACCCGGAAGGGAATACCGTATTTGGCCACAAATTTCTTCATCTTGGCCTCATCTTCCTGCACGTCAATTGCTATCATCTCAAGACCCTGTCCGCCGTAGCGAGAATGAATAGCTTTTAATTGGTCCATTTCCTCCTGACAGTTGGTGCACCAGGTGGCGAAAAAATCCAGATAAACTATTTTACTCCCCTTATATTCACCCAGCGTGAACACGGTGCGGCCTGCAGCATCTTTTATCGTAAAATCCGGAGCCTTATCGCCGATCTTCAACTCCGCGAACGCGGACGACAAAAGCATTAACAGCGCCGCACATACCATAGCCAGCTTTTTAATCGTTACGATGAACATATCTGCCCCCCTACTGATAATTACTATTTGCACCCGCAGCCTCCGCCGGAACCGCCATATCCGCCGCTTGAAGCCTCGCGTGCGTTGAGCATGTGTTGTTCATAAACCGCACCCGATTGTTCTCCCTGGAACTGCATGGTACTGTCGCCGACGATCCCCTTCTGCCAGGGAGCCACCGAGGAACAGCCGCAGACGGGCAACAAACCCCAGATCAGCATCAGCTTGAGCCAGCGTTTTATCATAAAACCTTCCTTATGGTCATACGAAGTTACCATTTCAAGGCGTATACGACGCCGATAACGAACTGACCGGTGTTCCATTCGTCCCGCTTGACGAGGAAGGCGCATTCCCGACCGATAAGGTGCCGGTGAACACGACCGGCGCGCTCCCTTCCTGGCGGTACTCCAGCCGGTAGCGGTAATTGCCCTGGATCACCATGACAGAACCGCCCGACTGGAACATGGGCTGCCAGGTGGCCGTAAAGCTCCCGGCGGACTTTGATGCCCCGGTCGTACCGTTCGTTTGCCCGCCTGATACGGTTTCCCAGGTCGGAAGGAAATTGGTGTTGGCATCTGCGTAGGTGCCCACAAAAAGCGAGCGGACAAAATTTCCCAAACTGTCTTCTATCCAGACAGCTTCTGTCGAATGGGACGACGGTGATACCATGCCGTAACTTACCACGGTCAGACTTGAGGCGTCGGGTTTACCGACCGCGGAGGTTATCACCAGGTCCACGAATTGGGCGCCGCCCCAATTGTTTTGCGAATCCCTGCCGTTTAAATATATCCGGTGAGTTCCCAGGGAAAGACCGGCCGTATTAATGGTACCCGATACGGCTTCCGTCGGTGAATTAAAGGCACCGTCCTTGGCGGCCAGGCTGATACCGGTACCGTTCGCCCCCTGGGAATCAACAAAATATTCTGCAGCGCTGATATTAGAGTTCCCCGTACCCACATCTGAGATGGTGGCGGAGATCGCACCGCTGGCGGCACCGGCGCTGGGATTGGGCGTTATATTGAAACTAGCAGTCAGAGGTCCCACCGTATCGCCCGACGTCGCTGCAGTCACTGATATGGGGAAGCTCTGAAATGCTCCCCAGTTATTCCTGGAGTCGCTGCCGTGCGCGTAGATGGTGTGCGGGCCGACGGGAAGACCCGCGATACTTATCGTCCCATTTACATTTTCTGTCACTGAATTAAATACTCCGTCCTGGGCGCTCAGCGCCGTACCGGTACCCGTTGCCCCTTGTGCATCGAGGAAACACTCAACAGCCACGACGTTGGAACCGCCGGTGGCGGCGTCCGAGACCGTCGCGGAAACGCTCAGTAGTGTCGCCCCGGAAGTCGGAGTGGGCGTGGCGCTCAAATTGCTGATGACCGGACCGGTAACGTCCGAACTCAAATTTTCCGTCGTAAAACTCATTTGGGCGGAAACATTAACATTTCCCAGAGAATCCCGGCTGCTGGCGATAAAGTAATACTTGGTACCGGCTTTTAAATTACTCAAAGCGACAGAGTGCTGCACCGACATTACATGTATCGTTACCGGCGTGTTCGCGCTGGTGGTTTCACCGAAATTCACCGTTGAATCCGAAGGCTTTGGCGTCTTCCAGATGATCAAGGCGCTATTAGTGGTGATGGCGGACGCGAAAAGCTCGCTGATCACCGGCAGCTGTATACTGTTGTTCGGACGTCCCGGCTGATTCCCGGTAGAACGCCATATTTTGTCGCACGCTTCAGACAGAGAGAAAATAACTATTGAAACCAATGCGACAGAGCGTATTGGAGAGTTTTTAAGCCACCCGAATATTTTACCAAAGCCTAATTTAATATACATCTGCCAACATACTTTTTTGCACAATGCACCTCATTGGCATCTATTTTACACCTGATTCCATTTTATCACTCACAAGGGAAAATACAAATTGCATATTTCGCCTTTTACTAACATAAAGTATGTTACAAATATGCAGCCGGTCGCACTTTGAAGAAAGCGCGGCCGGCTTATAGGAATGGACAGCGTATTGAATTATCCAGGCGCAATAGCGCCGTTAACGGTCATGTTTTAGAATTTGCAGGAAATACTGATCCTTTGCGTGTCGCCGAGGTCTCCGTATGGGACGAAGGCATAATCCAGCGAATACTTCATGTACGTTATACCTATGCCGCCGCTGACGCCATTAAGGCCACCGACATCTTTCGCCTTTGTATTGTAACCCGCCCTGACAGCGATAGCGACCTTCGTGGAGTAGTGGTAAGAATATTCTGTGCCGACCCCGATATTCGGTTCATTATCTACAGGCGCGTTCAGATCTAAGGACGCCAACCAGCCGTCTTTAATAACGTATGCGCCGCCCAGCGTGAGGCTCAGCGGAAGCTGCTCTTCCTCGGAGTAGTACTTCAGCCTGGTCCCTATGTTCTGGGCTGTAAAGCCGAGGGAGAGCTTATCGTTCAGCAGGGTGCGCATTACCCCCAGGTCCAGCGCGTAGGCGGTAGCCGTAGTAACTATTTTCGATGAAATATATTTGACGCTTACACCGGCTAAAAAGCCGCACACTTTTCTGCCGTAGGACAATGTCACCGCGCTGTCGGCCGGTTTGAAATCACCCGTATCAAGCCCGGTATTATCGGTCTGCGTGATACTGCCGTAGGAAAGGTATTGCACCCCAAGGCCAAAAGCGCCAAGCGGGCCCACCGGTCTTGAATATGAGAACCAATCGTAGGAAATATCTTCGAACCACACGGAATGCATAAAAGACAGTTCGGGGCCGGCGGTGCGCAATAGGCCGGCAGGGTTCCAATAAACCGCGGTTGAATCATCCGCAAGGCCGGCATAGGCGTTGCCCATGGCGGTCGCCCTGGCGCCGGCGCCCAGCTTCAAGAACTGGGCGGCTGAGGTTCCTGCATCATCTTTTGAAAATGCCGCATACGAAACGATATTCATCACCAACACACTCAGCACGATCGCGCAAGATCTTTTCACATGGGCTCCAGGTTTCATTATTATCGCTCGATCGCCAACTTGCCGTGAGCCTTGTGCGACGTATCATCAGGATCCGTCACGATATATACATACACGCCGGAGGCAACATCCGCGCCGCCGTTATTTTTAGTGTCCCACAGCACAACGGCGCCGGATGATTTTATTTCGCGCACCAGCTCGCCCGCCACGGTAAATATCCTGATCCTGGAGCGTTCGGTAAGTCCGGAAAATACGATCCCTTTGCCCAGCGCAGTATCATTGTGGTCGGTCGCGGATCCCGGCCGGTAAGGATTGGGGTATACCTTGAACTCATCAAGGTTGTTCTGCGCCGCTATCTGGACCAGCGCGAACGTTGACAAATGATCGGTCGTGCAGGTAACCACACAACGGGCTGTGTCCACACTTGAAGGCAGTAATATCCACGTGTGTCGCGTATCGTCGTAACGGGCTATATACAACCTGCTTTCAGGCGCCTGTGATATCATTGAGTTCAGGTAGGCGATGCTGATATTTATTTCTTTCTGCGGCTGAGCAGCCAGGCTATTCTGTATCTCAAAGGCCATCGCGCCGGGCCTTACCGCTCCCTGCGACCCCAGAGGCAATGCAGCTTCGCTTACCGACATGTACAGATCAGAGGCAAAAGCTGCGCCCGGCACATTCACGGTCACGGTTCCCCAGTAAAGCGGTAACGAAAAACTACCACCCGCGGCGCCGCTTACCACGCCGACAACCGCGTTCGAGGAGGCGATTATCTCCAGCGGATAGGTGACGGAGTAGCACGGATAGGCGCCTCCGGTGCTCACCACAATATTCCAGGTCCCGGTTGTTTTGCCCATCAGACTGGTGGAAAACCCTAACCTTCCTGCATCCAGCACCTGGGTAACGCCGGTGATGTCAGGCTCTCCCTGCTTTGTCAGCTTTACACTGCTTGATGGTGTGAATTCCTGCCCCAGCAGCGTCAGCCTTTCGGAACAATGGTTTCTCCCCACCGACGGTGCGCATGCTGTTAAGGCAAGGGTGTTATATTTCAGCACCCGGTGCAGAGCGCAGTCGGCGACCCAGATATTGCCCGCCGCATCGGCGCATAATCCCATGGGGTCTTCCTCAACACCGTTGCCGATGAAAATATTCGTGGGAACCACGAAAACCGCCGAAGAACTTGCAGCCAGTGAGTAGCCTAACACGCGGTTGTTGCCCCGGTCACTTACCCACAGGTAGCCTCTACGGTCAAAGGTAACACTGAAAGGGTCCCTGAGGCAATCCGCGCCGGGATTATACACCCCGAGGCCTCTGTTTTCGCTACCGCTTATAAAATCGGGCTGGCCGATCACACCGTCGGCGTTAGCGCCGTTAGCAGAAGGCGCGTTAAAACAAAGCACCCGGTGGTTCCAATCGTCTGCAACCCACAGCCTGCCTGAAGGATCTATCGTAATATGCCTGGGGTATTGCAAGCCGCCCGCGGAAACCGCCCCCCCGCGATTAGCGTAAAATGTGGTAAAATCGGCCTGACCAAGCACCATATCCGCAGGCGCCCAGTTAGACTGAGGATAATTGTATTTAAGCAGCCGGTTATTAACCGAATCAGAGACCCAGACATTGCCGCTACTGTCAACAGCTACATCGTACGGGCATGTAAGGCCCTTTGTGCCTGAACCGGGATTGTTGCTGGTGAAATTAAATTGCCCTAAAACGATATCAGCCGACTCGCCTGTTACAACCGGCGCCGGAAAGCGGACCACGCGCTGATTATTCTCATCGGCAACCCAGAGATTTCCCGAGCCGTCAACGCATATGCCTATGGGTTGGTTCAGGGTAGCCGGCCCGCAATCACCGCCGCCGTTTATCGCGCCCGACATGGTATCAGCCTGCCCCACGACACCGTCGGCCGGGGCGCCATTAGCAAGAGCAGCGCAGTTATTCCACCACAGAACCCGGTTATTTTTTTGATCAACGCCGTACATCCTTCCTGTTTGCGTGTCTATGGCTATATCGAAGGGCGCGTCCATGCCCTTGTTGCTGACAGAATTTACAGAGTTGCTCGTAAAAAGCGGCTGGCCGATGACTTTATCGGAACCTGCGCCTGAGGTAAGTGTGTTCGCAGAGAACCTCAATACCCGGTTACCCCCTTTATCGGCAATCCAGAGATTAGCCGAGGCATCAACGCTTAGCCCTATAGCGCCGCTTATCGTGCTCGAGCCGACGCCAGCAGCATAACCTAAGGTTGTAAAATTGGGCTGACCCAAAACACACACCGCGTTGCAGGTGCTGGCGGCAAATGAGTATTTCACAACACGTGCGCCCGCGCAATCGGTAACGTACAGACCTCCGGCCCCGTCATAAACTATTCCGGTTGGCGCGTAAATCGTATCAGCACCGATACCGGACCAGCCTTTTCCTCTATTCATGCTTATACTGTTGAAATCCGGCTGACCGTACACCGACACGGCATTCACGGTGCTGACCGCAAGATCGTAATGAAGAACACGGTTGTTGTAGTAATCAGATACCCAGATGTTGCCTGCATTGTCGCCAGTTATACCGTAAGGCTGGCGCAATATTGCCTGTCCTAGTATCAGGTTAGCTGAGGGGCCATTACTTTCAGGACGGGAGAACCGCAAAATCTGGTTAAAGTATGCGTCAGTTACCCACACATCACCATTGCCGTCTACATAGACACCTCGCGGGATATTTAAAGACATAGCAGCAGGCCCCCGTTGAACACGGTCTAAATACTGTTGCCCCAGGACAAGCTCTGCCTTCGCCCCGTTTGCATAAGGATGCCCGAATTTCAGCACGCGCGAATTACCGGTGTCCACTACCCAGAGATTACCGCCGCTATCAACACACAGACCTGCCGGCGATGAAAAATTGCCGGCATCGACCGTTCCGCCGCCATTCGCCGTGCAGCCGACCATATCCCGCTGTCCCAGCACACCGTTGGCCGGTGCGCCGTTTGCAAGCCCGGCCGCATTATCCCACCAGAGAACCCGATTATTATAGGTATCGGACACATAGATTCTGCCGGTCGCCTTATCGATCGCTACGCCAGCGGGCAAATCAAGTCCTTTGCCGTCGACGGTATTAGCAACGGAAGTATTAATATCCTGCTGGCCGAGCACCAGGTCGGGGCTGCCCGTTATGATCCCGCAATTCCCGGCGACTGGTAACCACAGCAACAAAAAAGCATAGGACAGCGTTGTAGGAATTCTCATGAGTATCCTTGATCGCAAAAGCTTCTATCGGTGTTAAGATTCTCTATATACTATATTTTTCTGGCGGCCGTGTCACAGAATTTTTTTGAGAACAGGTAAAAATACCGACATACGGACAAAAAAATGACCTGCCGTATCTCACGACCTTGCGGCTGAGACACGGCAGGCTATTGCTGCAAAACCGGAATTTAATGTAACCGCTACTGACTCAGTTTATTGAACCTCTCTTCCACCACCTTCCAATTTATATTCTTCAGGAAATTTTCGATATATTTCGGCTTATCCAGCTGGTAGTCCGTTATATAGGCGTGCTCGAAGACATCCAGTATCAATAATGGCGTCGCGCCGCACAGGTGGCCGGTGTCGTGTTCGTTGATCCATTCGTTGACGACCTTTCCGGTGCGTGGTTCAACGTAGAGCACTACCCAGCCGATACCGCGCATGGAGGCGGTAGCGGTAAAATCCTGCTTCCAGCTATCAAAGCTGCCGAAAGCTTCTGCCAGTTTTTTCTTCAAGGGACTATTATCGCCGGGTATTTCCCCTTTACCGATATTCTCAAAATAATATTCATGCAATAACACGCCATTGAATTCCCACCCGAGCCGGCGCTTTAATTCCGCGTACTGGGGCGTTTTGTCGGTCTTGTCGGCGCTCATTTTGTTGAGCGCGTCCAGCAATGTGTTAGTGTTCTTTACATACGCCTCATACAGTTTGAAATGGTTTTTCAACAAGGTATCGCTGAAACCCTCGGTGCCAAGCAGGTAAGAAAAATCCTTAGCTTGAATGGGAGCTCCGGCCTGTTTCATAACCCTGGTATCCGCATGCGCTATGCCGGTAACCATTGAAGCGAACAACATCAAATTCAAAGTTAAATTAGTGAAAGTTTGCATAATACACCTCGCTATTATTCTATTTTACTTCTTATTGATTGTATCAAAAACCGGGCCCGGCATCGCTTACCCGATTCCACTTTTACTGACGCTGAGTGTGCAACGAAAAAATAAGCCGGTCACGCTTTGATCTCAAAGCGCGGCCGGCTTACAATATGCTCCGTCAACAGCGTTATTATCTTTTCGTGGCGCTCGCAGGCTCTATGGCGATACGGCGGCCTTTTATCTGCTTGGTGCGCATCACGGCTATTATCTTCGTCGCCTGGTCCTCTGGAACGTCAACGAAGGAACAATGATCCTGAATATTTATCTTGCCTATCGCCTTGCCGGGAAGGCCTACCTCGCCGGCTATCGCGCCCACTATATCGCCGGGCTTAATGCCGTGCGAACGGCCAAGGCTCAGGAACAGCCTGACGAAACCCATTTCCGCGCCGGTATCGGCAAAAGATGCGCCCGTCGGCGATTTCTTTTCTTCTTTGGGGGCGACCGCCGGTTTCATAAGCACCTTTAAAAGAGCGGCGGCTACATCCAGAGACGAATATTGTTCGCCTACAAAACGGTTCAGCAGCTGGGCGTATTTTTCAAGACCGCCCGCCTCAAGCTGTTTGGCTACTACGTCCAGCATTATGCCGGCGCGCATCTGTGCCACATCTTCCAGTGATGGCGGCGCCTGGCGGCGGATCGTTATTTTAGCGAAGCGCTGGATATCGCGCAACTTATAGACTTCGCGGCCGGAAACAAAACTGAAAGCGCGGCCTTCTTTGCCCGCGCGGCCGGTGCGGCCGATACGGTGCACGTAAGCTTCTTCATCGCCGGGCACTTCAAAATTTACCACTGCTTCAACGTTTTCCACGTCTATGCCGCGGGCGGCCACATCGGTGGCTACCAGTATTTCAGTAGTGCCGCTGCGGAATTTACCCATCACCCGGTCTCTCTGGCTCTGTACCATGTCACCATGGATGCCGTCGGCGGCATAACCGCGGGCCTGCAGCTGGCCTACCAGTTCGTCCACGCGGCGTTTGGTATTGCAGAATATAAGGGCAAGGTGGATATCGTGCACGTCCAGCACCCGGGAAAGGGTTTCCACTTTCATGTCTTCGCGCACTTCGAAGTATGATTGGTCTATGCGCGGCACATTCAATTTATCGTGCGGTATCTTGATGGTTTCAGGATGTTTCTGGTAGCGCTTGGCAAGGTCCATGATAGGTTTGGCGAAGGTTGCAGAGAACAACACTGTCTGGCGCTGCGTAGGCACAGTCTTAAGAATGGTCTCTATATCATCGCGAAAGCCCATATCCAGCATCTCATCGGCTTCATCCAGCACGACAAGCTTTACACCGGTCAATATCAGCGTGCCGCGTTCAAGGTGGTCCATTATGCGGCCGGGTGTGCCGATAACTATCTGCGCGCCCTTTTTAAGCGCCTGTATCTGGCGTACTATGGGCTGACCGCCGTAAACCGGCACCGCGCTGATATCCCTGCGGTATTTCGCCAGCTGGCCAACCTGTTCCGAGACCTGAATAGCGAGTTCGCGAGTAGGGCACATAACTAACACCTGCACGCCGCGGGTTTTTGGCTCCAGCAATTCTATAGCGGGAATGCCGAAGGCGGCCGTTTTACCGGTGCCCGTCTGCGCCTGGCCGATAATATCCTTGCCGGCAAGCATGGCGGGTATTGCCAGAGACTGAATGGGCGTGGCTTCTTCAAAACCCAGATCCTTGATGGCCTTATGCATCTCAGCCGAAAGCGTTAATTCGTTAAATTTGATCTTGTTCATAATGTCCTTTTTATGCCTTGTAATAGTTTTAAATCAAAAGCGCGCCGAGGGTTGCCCCGACGCGCTTGTGACGTAAATGGTTGCGGGGGCAGGATTTGAACCTGCGGCCTTCAGGTTATGAGCCTGACGAGCTACCGGGCTGCTCCACCCCGCGATTAGGTGTTCATACTAGCACTTTGCCGCGCGGGTGTCAAGCAAGCTTTGATAACTTATGGTATCGCCGGCTCCAGGGAAGGCCTCTGGGAGATATCTATTTTGTCTTTCTTTATGGATATGAATTTGTGGCTGTAGGTGTTCAGTATAGTGGTATGGCCTTCAACGGTGACCTGGTTTCCGTGGCTTTCCAGCAAATGGATGTGGCCGTGCAGCCACAGCAGCGGTTTTATCTCTTTTCGGAAAGAATTAAAGCATTTAAAGCCGGTATGGGGAATGTCCGGTTGGTCGTGTATGCCGAAGGGCGGCGCATGGGTTATAACGATCACTTCTTTTTGCGGCCTGCCGAGCAGGCGGTCGCTCAGGCGCAGTAAGTTTATCTTCAATGCGGAGGCCGAGACCACTTTGGCCATCTCTTTTTCAGTATACTGGTTCTCGCCGCCGTTGTACCACATGCAGCCGCCGAAGCCCACCATAAGATAATCTTTGAAGGGAACAACGCGGCCGTGCAGCTCTTTTATTCCCGCTATCCGTTTCTTTATTTTTTGCTGCAGGTGCCGGGCCCTGGCCAGCATTTTCTCGCCGGGCGAAAGGTCTATGTCTTCGTCCAGGTCCCACTCGCCCTGATGGTTGCCGAAGACAAAAAAAAGTTCCCTGTTTATGCCGTCAACAAGGAACTCAAGGTATTCTTTTTCAAGGTCGCCGCAGGATATGATAACATCCAACCCTTTAAGGCTTTCGGGAGTGCGAAGTATCATCGCCTCCAGTATGCGGCTTGGTATATCTGCGACTGCCAGTATGTTCATTCACCCTTCGGAAAATAAGATTATTGGTTCGGGTTTATTTTATGGACGATATCTTTAAATACTCCCGGCAAAATATCCAGGAACTTAACCTTGCGGTAGCGCTGGATAAAATCGTGCTTCGTAAAGTCAAAACCTACGTCGTGGCCCGCCTGCTGGCTCAGGAAATACTTGTGCTGCTGTATCCACAGGTACAGGTCGGTATAAGTGCGGTTCTTAAAACCGTGCAGCACCTGCTCTTCCATCATGATCTTTATCGCCGGCAGAAAACGTGTTTCGTACCAGGTGTAGCTGGCGAATATTATGTGCTTTTTGGCGAACTCCCCGGCGTTGTAATTCTTGCGGAAATCCTTTATCTCTTCGTAGAGCTTGCCGTAGCTCGTCAGATCAGTCACCTTCATGGGGTGCGCCACAATTTCGTTCTTAATATAGGTCTCGCGCTGAAAAGCGTCTTCCTCCAGCTTTATCAGGAACCGTTTAGCCTGCTCGGTATCGTAGTTATAATGTTTGTCGGCGGAAAGCTGAAAATTGAAATCTATTTTAATAACTTCTGCGTCTATCTCCACCGCGCCCATAAGTGATTTGGCCACCGTAACGCGGTGGTGGCCGTCTATCACGAAATAGTTATCCAGTATCTGGTAAACCTTTATCGGCGGCAATATTCTGCCGTCCAGCATCGCCTTTTTGATCCACTCATACTTTGCCGATATCCGGTCTTCATGAAAGCGGAAGCCCTCGGTAAAATCAGCGTAGCGCCCAATGCTGCCGACGATCTTATCGATCGGGATCTGTTGTATGCCGAGATTACGCTGGTGCACATGCTCCAGGTTCTTCTCGACAGAGTCAAAATCTATAAGTGTATTATGTCCGGTCATAGTCGTTCCTTAGTGAATCCTGTATCAGCGGGACGGGACTTGTAAACAAACTTCATGCCGGGGGCGGGACTTGAACCCGCACGGCCCTTGCGGACCGACAGATTTTAAGTCTGTTGTGTCTGCCATTCCACCACCCCGGCACGTAAATACTGTTTCATCACAAATTTAACCGCGATCTACCCAAATACCCGGCAAGCCACAATATAGCCCGTGCCCGCCGTATGGGTGCACCCCGGCACATTTTTGATTGCATTCGAAGACCTTTAGCTTTGTGAGTTTGATTATACAATAAAATAGTACCAAAGTCTAAACTTGTTATGCTATGTATGTTTGGCAAGCACTTTGGCGGTTTGCGGGCCGCTGGACATGGTGATGGTTGCAGTGGGCAGGGTTTTTTCTTTACCGCGCTAACAGTGAGTAGCCCAGTATAACAGCATCACACACCATCTGGGTCATATGTTTCAAATCGCCGTTGTCACCCTTGCTCAGCGCCATGTAGTAGGAATAACGGTCATCTATTTTTATGACCGCGGGCGCGTACCCGTTGCTTAAAAGCTGTGTCATCATCAGCAACCTTCCGACACGCCCATTACCGTCAAAAAAGGGATGGATAGCTTCAAACTCGTAATGAGCACGGGCTATACTGCCAAGCACATCATCGCCGTACCTGTTCATCTCTGTTATCAGTTTTCCCATCTTCAATGGCACATCCTGGGCGGATGGCAATTTTTTATCCGTATTGGTCAGGTTCACATAGCCGGTACGGTATTTACCCGGAAGTTTATCATTAAAATTATACAATACGATCTCATGAAGTTTAAGAACGTACTCTTTTGTGATCTCGAAATCTGCGCAGACAGTATCTATAACATAGTGCATTGCATTACGGTGGTTCACAGCCTCAAATACCTCGAAAATTTCTTTACCGCGCACGTTCTTGCCTGCAAGCGCCATTTCGGTATCTTTAATGGTCATACGACTGCCTTCTATGGCATTTGAGTTGTAAGTCATTTGCAGGTACATAGCATCGCGGACAGCAGTGTTCTTGCGCAAGACTGTTAAGGGGTTTGGCATTGCCCGCTTCAACTTATTTACTTCAGAACAAATATCCACATACTCTTTATAAAGATCGTCAATATCCCGAGCCTGCCTGGGATGGGGCTTACCGCCCGTGTCCAGCCAGCGATAGACCGTTTTGTAGCTAACCTCCAAACGGCGCGCCAATTCAGCCCGGGTTATACCCGTAGCCTTGATTATAGCTTCTATCTTCTCTTTGTCGTTTGCCTGATACATGACATTTCCTTAAAAAATCCAGCAATAACCATAGGACATATGTCCTACAATATTAACAACATAAGTCTACATTATGTCCCATCGTTCGTCAAGAGATGTCTTTGAGATTGGTATGCCAGGATGTCCCATATAATGTCGTTAAAGCGTAATGCCTTTTGATGCGAAGAAAACGCCGTACTGTTTGTCTGTTTCAAGGATGTGGTGGGTAAGCCACTCTTTCAGGAATTTCATTATGTCTATGCTTAAGACCGCTTCACCGCTGCTTAGTTTACGCTGCAGGTCCAGAACTTTTGCGGTAAGGGAATGGTGTTCCGCCAGCTGTATAGAATAGCCATGAAAACCATATTTTTTCAACGCGGCTTCTTCGTCGGCGAAATGGGTGATGGTATATTCTATAAGGTCGTTAAGAACCTGGCCGAGAACGTCCTTGCCTTTGCCAAGAGACATAGACTCATGCAGATGATTGATCAACCCGACAAGCTTTTTGTGTTGCGCATCAAACACCTCAACATTAACACTTAAATCGTCGTTCCACTCAATAAACGCCATTGTCGCTCCTTAGCTCGGGTTCCCCCCAAGCCTCCATTCTTCCGTTCTTAGTTGCCTAAGCCGGAAAATGTAATGTAAACTTAGTCCCCTTGCCTACTTCGCTTTTGAATTTAATGGTCCCCTCATGCTTCTTTACGATCTCACTTACCAGGGCAAGCCCCAATCCTGTGCCTTTGCCTTCCTCTTTGGTAGTATAAAAAGGTTCGAATATCCTGGATGCGATCTCCTCGGGAATTCCCATGCCGGTATCCTTAAAATCTATCTCCACATGAGGCTTACCGTTACTCAGCACGGCACTGGTCCTTATCTTAAGTATTCCGCCGCCCGGCATGGCATCTATCGCGTTATTGCACAGATTTACTACCAATTGCTGCATTTGAGTGCGATTTGCCTGTATACAAGGCAAGTCCGCTGAAAATTCTTTTACTATCTCGACAGACTTGCCCTTTGCTTTAGTTTCTATCATCATGCTCACGCTGTCAATAACGGTGTTCAGATCACATTTTTCTTTTGTAATTTTACCTGTTCTGGAAAATGCAAGCAGGCCGTCCAGATACTCTTTGCTGCGGAGGCTTTCAGCCTCAATGGCTCTTATCGGAATATAATCCGCGTCTGTCACATTTTTATCCCTCATCAGCCCCTGGGCAAAACCCCAGATCACACTGATAGGGTTCCTTATCTCGTGCGCTATTTCACTGCTTAGCTCCCCGATAGCGGCCAATTTCTCAGACTGCACCAGTTTTTCCCACAACTTCTTTTTCTCAGCATCGGCCCGTTTGTGTTCAGCGAACTCTTTTTGCAGCACGGTATTGGTGGTGCGCAGGTCGGCGGTAAGATCGTGCAAATATCGTGCCATTTGGTTGAAAGCGTTCATCAGCTTCCCGACCTCATCATTGGACACCGCTTCCAGTTGAATATTGAAATTACCTTTGGCTATTTCCCTGACCGCATTTTGCAATTGATTCAAAGGCTTTGAACGTTTTTCCAGTAAAAATATGATCGCGAAAATATAGGTGGCCCCAAACACCAGTAGCGCGATAAAAATGGCATTGCGCACCCTATCAGCCGGCGCGAATGCTATCTTTGTGGGGATGCTTATTCTTACGATCCAGTTGTTGCCTTTATAATCAAGGTAACCCTGTTCGCGGGCAAATACGACCAGCGCTCTTTCGCCGGAGCGATCACTGGTGATATAATTTCCGCTTGTCCCCTGTATTGAGCTTATCGTTTTCCACTCACTCACCAACATAGCCTCTTTCATCATTCCGGCTTTATTGTAGTTTGAATATAGTATAGTGCCGTTATTGTCTATCACATCGATATTCAGGCTCTTCGTGAACAACAAGTCGCCGCCCGCCTTCTCGATAAAACCGTAAACCGTTTCTATCGGCACCCTAAGCACAACATACCCTCTGCGGCCGCCGCGTTTGTCTTTCACCAAAGAAGCAAAATGAAGAACATATTTTTTCAGCGATACGGATTTCGAAACATCAACGACCAGGTCTTCCCCCGAGGTTAATTTCTGCCAATATATTATAAGCGGGTGCTGTGCACCGATATCTATCCCAGACGTGTCAAACAACCGCACGCGGTTAAGGCTGAAAAATGATAATGAGGCGTAAAGTGTGTTAAGGTCTTTTCGCTGGTTCAGTAATTGTGACACTGATTGGAGATCAAGGGGGGCCGCGGCGAGCGTTTTATCTGCCGCCAGAAGCTGAACGTCCTGGTAGGGCGTGCGCAGAATGGTATCTACTTCTCGAACTATTGATTCAGCCTGGAACCGGTACTTTTTGGTTATCTCATCATTCAGGGAGTTGGCCATCATATAGTAAACCAACTGTGAAACCCCTACGCCAAACAAAATCACTACAATAACGGTTACTATCTCAACCTTCGTAGAAAATTTCATGTCAATTCCCATTCTATAATATGATCTGTCACGCACTAACTGTAGCAGAAATTTTTGCTTTTAACAATTATTCATACAATTCAAATAATTATAATGGGATCGTTATTGCATTGACGGATCGCGGTATTAAGGGCGGGGTAGTTTGGCGCCGGTGGGATTTGTCCGTTCGTTTTTTACTTGATCAAGGTAGCAACCCAGTCCCGGTGGGACCATAGGGCGCAGCCGCCGCTGGTTTCTTTAAGGCGGTGATGCTCTTCGCGTATGGTCTTCATAAGAGGTGAAGAAAGGGCTTCGCGCAGGGTGGCGGTGCGCAGCGTTATATCCGAGAACGGCGCGAAGGGGCACGGTTCAATACCGCCGGCGGCGTTAATGTGTATAAACCCCCTGCCCGCGGCAAGGCAGCCGCCGTAACGTTCTTCATCGCCCGGGAATGAGATGAACGTGCCGTTGTGTTTTGCGTCCAGATCGGTCATAAGCGCACGCAGTTTAGCGCGCTGTTCGGGGCGCAGCACAAGATCGTCGGTTCCCGGTTCTATTGGGACATATTCCACAAAAAAGAAGAGCCTGCAGCCGGCCAAGGTCATAGCCGCAATAAAGGTGTCGCTGGTCACGGAATCGAAATTCCCGGCAGTAGCGGTTATAGAAGCACCAAAAAGCACTTTGCGCGCGCGCAGGGCGGAAAATTTGTCCATCAGGGTATTGAACACACCCTCGCCGCGGCGGGCATCGGTCTCCGGCATACCGCCTTCAAGGCTGATAACAGGTACTACGTTGGGGTGAGCGGAAAACCACTCGATTTTTTCCTTGTCTATGAGAGAGCCGTTAGTAAATACCGGAAAGATGATAGAAGGGAAACCGCCGATGACACTGAACAGGTCTTTGCGCAGCAGCGGCTCGCCTCCGGCAAAAAGCACCAGCGAAATGCCCATTTCTTGCGCCTGCTCTAACACACCGTTCAGTTCAGCGGTCGTAAGCTCGGCTTGGCTTTTAGCACCCTGCGCCTTGCGGTAGCAGCCCGCGCAGCTAAAATTACATTGATCGGTAACGCTGATAATAAGCATGGGCGGCACGGTAAGTCCCTGCTTTTTTAACCTACCACGCAACCGCGCCGCGCGGTTCTGGCGATACAGCGTTTTCAGGAGAAATACAGCCTGCTTCGGTTCAACAAGCATCCGCCGAAATACCGTAAAAAAATATTCCCGGATCGCGCTGTTAAAGGTGATTGATGGATCTGTAGGTTGCATAAGGTCACCGTTTTTAGGACATGTACTTTGTCAGGTTGATAGCTTTTGCGCGCAAATATCATCAACTGTTGCAGCGGGGTGATGGTAACGCGGCTTTGTCTTTGTTTTAGCGCCGAATTGGATGGACTCAACAGGGCAAAATTGGATGCAGGCAAGACACTGCTGGCACTTGTGCTGCCATTGCGGCCGGCCATCCTTCATTACAATGTTCGTTACCGGGCAAACCTTCGCGCAGAGGCCGCATGAAGTACAGCTTTCTTCAACAGTAAAGAAAGTATCCTGCCCCGGGGCAATGCGAAGCCAGTGGGCGTGCCACATTCTAAGGATCGGCCCTAACAAAAAAGTATTTTCAGAGATAGCCGCGCGTGCCGCCGCGATATCGCTTTTTATAGAATCAATACGCGCCTGCGCCCTGGACAGCGTTTTGGCAGCGCCATCGGGCGTAATCACGAACATAGGCAAATAATTATCCGGCATAACTACATAACGGCCATATGGACTTAACCCGTTTTTGTGGACACAAGAGCGGGTAATTTTGCCTCGAACTGTGTGGGGCTAAGATACCCCAACGTTGAGTGCATTCTCTTGCGATTATAAAATATTTCGATGTACTCAAACAACTGTGCTCTCGCTTCTTCGCGAGAATTGAATCTGGCGTCGTTTTGTAATTCGTACTTCAATGTCTTGAAGAAGCTCTCTGCAACAGCGTTGTCCCAGCAATTTCCTTTGCGGCTCATGCTCATCTGAATGTTATGCTCTTTTAATCTAGCCTGAAACGCATAGCTCTTATACTGGCTACCCTGGTCCGAGTGATGAATCAACGGCCCCGTCGGTCTGCGACTCTCAATGGCCATTTCCAGGGCATTCACTATAAGGCGCTCCGTCATCTGGCCGTGAATGGCCCAACCAACGACCCTGCGCGAATAAAGGTCTAGCACAACCGCCAGATGAACCCATCCGGAACCTGTCCAGAACGTCGTCATGTCTGCGACCCAGACCCGGTTTGGTTCAGGAACATTGAACTGTTGTTGCACCAGGTTGTCAGCTGCTATAGCTGTCTTAAACACTCGTTTCCATCGCATACGGCGATGTGGCGCTGCAACGATACCGTTCTTTCTCATCAGTCTTGCTACGCGCTTTCGTCCCAGCTTTAAACCTTCGGACTTCAGCGCTTCATGAATTCGGGGAGCTCCGTATACTTTCCGGTTTTTATCATAAATGCCCCGAATTTTGCTCAGTAATACGGTGTCTGTCCGGCTATGCTTGCTTTGACCGCGCGATTTCCATGCATAATATCCGGATCTGGAAACCGACAGAACATCGCACATTGTTGCTATTCTGAAGTCCCGTTCGTGTTCCCTGATGAACCGGAATCGTTCAATGCGTCCTTGGCAAAGTAAATTAGGCTTTTTTTTAAAACGTCCCGCTCTTCGCGCAAGCGTTTGTTCTCTCGGCGAAGATCTTCTAGCTCTGTGTTGGGGGTGTTGTGGCCAACACCGGGAAATGCTTCAGTGGTTTTTTTATCAACCTCGGTTCGCCACTTGTAAAGATGATGTACGGGCAACTCAAGCTCGCGGGCTACTTCGGCAACACTTTTGCCGCTTACCTGCGTCCGGCGAACTGCTTCAAGCTTGAACTCCCGATTGTAACGCATCCGGTCTCTCTTTTGCATCGGACACCTCCAGGGTCTTCATATTATACCCTTTTCTGTGTCCACTAAACCGGGGCAAGTCCAATACGATACCCGCAGGCCCTTCTTGCCAAGGATCCCGTTAGCTTCAGCGATGCCGGTGCCCAGGTCATGCCCCGCAGTTATCACCACAAACACATACTCAACACCGGTAAAAGTTACCTTTCCCAAAAATTCCGCCACTATCTTCGGCAAGCCGCCGTAATACAACGGCACTACCAACCCCACGGTTTTGCTGGTACACGTTAACAAACGCTCATCAACCATTGTCTGCGCTACCGGGACCAATTCACAGGAGTCCAACACGCCCGCCAACTGCCGCGCCACCGCCAGAGAGTTCCCTGTTCCGGAAAAATAGTAGATCGATGATTTCATAATAAATCCTTGTAAAAGTTTTTAGTTAATACGACACGCATACTTTCAGTATGTCCGGGTCGTCCCGGCGTCGCCGGCAGTGCCGCCGGAGAAGGAGCTGTCGGGCTTATTAATTTCACCCGGCAGGGAAACGGCCTGGCCGGCAATACCCATGGCGATGGCGGCAACGTCCAGGCCGTGGTGTTCCGGCTTCAACATATTCTCGGCCGTATACCCATTTTCTTTTCCTGAGTTCTTTACCAGCCTCATGGTTACTATAACAACACCTACCAATAAAAAGCCGAAGACAGCCGGGTCCCAGGAGTAATGCTTAAACCCAAGGTAATCTTTATTGGTTATCAGTGTTATTGCCGAGGTTATTATGCCAACATCAATACATAACCGTTTATGCTTTTTTATACCGACAACTAACAACGCTGCCGGCAAAGCCCACACAAATAAATATGTTGCCCAGTAAAATACCCAGCTAAAACCCGCGTGCGGCGCCAGCGCCGGGCCATATGCCCGAAAATTTGTGATCATGTTCGAAAGCCGAAGATTCAGCGAAAGATACAGCGCGGTAAGCAGGCACCCTTGTACTATTTTCCACTCGTGTTTTCTAAAGGTGAAGACGCTCAGCCGCCCCTTATAATAGGTGTAAGCAAATGCCAGAAGCAATATGGACCCCAGCCCCAGCCTCGCGTTCATCGGCGAAAGAGACAATTGAAATGGTATTACGCTGACAGCCACCAAACACACCAGGCTCCAGAACGTGCCGCCGAACCGATAGGCCACCCACGCCGAACATGCGGCAACGCTTAAGCAAACAATTATAGTGAAGGCTTCTATATCTACAGCGTTCAAATTAAGCACAACCCCGATGCCGGTATTGAACAGCATCACGGAAACAAAAACAAGCGCGTTCTCTATGCCAAAATTGAACAACCGGTAAACCCTCACAAGGTACTCCGCTAGTATGTAAAACACAATACTATACAGCAAACTTATTATCGCGTTATCCGTGTGGGATGATATACCAAAGAAGGTATCTGTTATGAACACCAAAGCGTAGCACAGCACGCATGTAAAAAAGAAAAATAATGCCTGCATAAAACCGTTGGAAACCCGTAGATCCAGTTTTGTATACGTATTTATCACTTCCTGCTGGCCGGCATTTATCAACCCCGAGTTCAGCCAGCCCCCGGAAAGATTATTTATATAACGTTTCTCCCGGTCGGTTTCACTGTAAAGCATTCTGGTTTTCCTCGAACGACTGTTTTACACGGTAAATAGCGACCATGGTGAGCACAGAAAGAATAATTTGCATATACCCCACCGAGACGCCAAGAGGCTTGCAAAACAGTTCATAGGCAAGTTTGCTTACACCGATATATCCATAGAAAAAGGCGTAAACGATATACAGAAACTTTCGCGTGGTGACCGCGTAAAAGAAACATGCTGCCATCAGCCCCGCCCAAACCAGGCTGTAAATGGAAAGCGTATCGGCCGTAAGCGAAGCAATAAATATGGCGTTCAGGGCAAAATTCAGGTATATATCAAAAAAATGCGTTTTTATTTTCCCATACTGCGCCAATCCGCCCGCACCCAACGCCGTAAAACCAAAAGCCAGTGCGCAAACCCTCAGTTGCTCGGGCGTATTCAGGCCCAGCTTGTTTAACGTAACGCCAAAATAGCCGGCCAGCGTACCCAGCGCCAACGACAACACAAAACGGTTGTCAAACCAATACGCAAGCCAGAACAAACACACAGAGAACCCAGCAGATACAGCTGCCAGTAGTCCCCCAGCAAATGAAAATGCGTTTCTATGTAACCAACGTTAAGAGAAAATACAACGCAGGAAAAATACAAAACATAATCAACGTAAACGTTCGCGCTGACGACCTGCTCGGCCCGGTATGGCGACACCTTACGCAGGCAGTAATAAAACGATCCCAACCAGGCCACGGTTAGCGAGGCTATAATAGCCATATGCCCCAAATGCGAGAAATATTCCTTAACCGTCATGCTGATGCCGAACAAGACACAAAGGACACCCGCATACAACAAAGTATTGATCTCGGGCCTCAATGAAATGGTCTTTTCATCCGCGATATCAGAAAGCGCGGCAAACTGCCCTTCTGAAAGGACGTTCGCGCCCAACAACCGCCGCAAAAGTGAGTTTAGATTCATTTGGTTGCACCCATTACCCATTATCTATGTATGTCAATAGTTTAGACCTGACCCCAGCGATTCACAAGCCACTTACTATTCTTTGACGATCAGGCTGACGCCATTAGGCATCATATTTTCCGGGGCGGGGGTTCCTTGCAAAGCAGCATACTCTTTTCTTTTACATTCATCTTTTTTACTACCGCGGCAATACACATCAATAAAATGCTTACTTGCCGCCTCATATGATTTCTCATACTTCTTAAAAAAACCGCACCCTGCAAAATTTTTACATAGCTCCATGATTTCCTCTCACGTTAAGCGTTTATGACGCCCCGCATTCCGTTCTCAATTATTGGTTCTACAACCCGTCCTTCAGCGGCTTTTTGAGGGTCGCAGGAGGTTGGAATATATAGCCAACAGCATAGGGGACGTTGTCAAGATGTCAAGATAAGGCCATTCTGTGTGGCGTATATTTCTCCCTGGGCTTTTAGTAACGAAACAGCCTGTCTCGTTACCCCTAGCAGAACTGCAAGCTCAGTCCCTTTAAGCTTTAGATCATTCTTTCCCCAATACGCTACCAAAGCTTTCGCCTTTGAAATATTATTTCCATGTCCCTTCTTTTTCAGCTCTTCCGGCTTGATGTTCAACATATTACTTACGTGTATGATCAAACGACCGCCATTCCAACCTGCTTTTTCCAGCTTCTGATGACGAACTATTTCCTCTTCAGACTCTTTTAATACGCTTTCAACAAAGGTACCGTCGCCCAAAACCCTTTCATCTCCCAGCCATCTACCTTCTTTTCTCAAAGCTATAACTCCAGCCCAACCGCCAGCGCTTCTTCGCAATCCCCCGCCTGTCAGATCTTCACGCCGGCCCTTATCCTTTGCTTCCTCCAGAAACTTCTCATATTGAAACCTTGCTTCTCTCCGAGATGCTCCAAAACGTTCCAATATATCATCCGTCGTTTGCCAATCGTTTTTTTTGGTACCCATTAATGCACCGTGCCCGCACCAAGGGTATTTTCTAAGCGCCCGAAAGTTCGGCACAAGCTTTGCCCTCAACGGATTTAGATGTATATATCTCACCAGCTCCAACAGATATATTTCCGCCTGGCAGAGTATAGACTTATAACGATTTTGGTATACATATCCCCGGCGTTTATGGTGCGCGTTGAAGTACATTGCGTACCCTGTTAGCAGCTTCCTCATTAAGTCACTTAAGGGTTTCTTGCCCGTTTGTATCAATAAATGAAAATGATTGGGCATCAGTGCCCAACCATAGCATTTGCTTCCCGTATCCTCAAGGCCTTCTTTTAATCGTCTAAGAAATTCCTCACGATCAGCCTTATCCATAAATATATCGCGCCGCTCGATCCCGCGCGTAATTACGTGATATACCGCACCTGGCACTTCAAGTCGTCTATGTCTTGGCATGATGAAATTTTATCAAAGCTCCGATCCCAATGTCAATTATCTTGACATCTTGACAACGTCCCCTATTGCCTGCAGATATATTTCCGCCTGGCAGAGTATAGACTTATAACGATTTTGGTATACATATCCCCGGCGTTTATGGTGCGCGTTGAAGTACATTGCGTACCCTGTCAGCAGCTTCCTCATTAAGTCACTTAAGGGTTTCTTGCCCGTTTGTATCAATAAATGAAAATGATTGGGCATCAGTGCCCAACCATAGCATTTGCTTCCCGTATCCTCAAGGCCTTCTTTTAATCGTCTAAGAAATTCCTCACGATCAGCCTTATCCATAAATATATCGCGCCGCTCGATCCCGCGCGTAATTACGTGATATACCGCACCTGGCACTTCAAGTCGTCTATGTCTTGGCATGATGAAATTTTATCAAAGCTCCGATCCCAATGTCAATTATCTTGACATCTTGACAACGTCCCCTATTG
>CAWCNJ010000003.1:0-160545 GCA_963796955.1 Endomicrobiales bacterium | reverse complement strand
ACCTTGTTCACGCCTTCAATGCTCGTGACCGTCGTATCCAGCACCAGCTCTATTTTAGGGTTGGCCAAAGCGCGTTTTTGCAGGATCGGCGTCGCGCGCAGTTTGTCGCGCCGGTGCACCACCAGCACCTTGCTGGCGAAACGCGTCAGGAAAAGCGCTTCCTGCACGGCGGAATCGCCGCCCCCGACGACCGCGACCAGTTTTTCCTTGTAGAACGCGCCGTCGCAGGTAGCGCAGTACGATACGCCTTTGCCGATGAACTCGGTCTCGCTGGGTACACCCAGAGGCCGGTGGTCCGCGCCGCTTGAGATTATGACGGCTTTACAGAGGTATGACCGGTCTCCGGTGAATACTGTCTTTACCGTACCCGCGTCCGATACCGTCCGGACTTCTTCGTAAATTATCTCCAGGCCGAATTTCTTCGCCTGGGTCTCTATTTTCATCGCCAGTTCAAAACCCGCGATGCCTTCTTCAATGGCCGGGTAATTCTCGATAAAATCGGCGCTCGCGGTCTGTCCGCCGCAACCCGCCCTTTCTATCAGCAGCGTTTTCAGCATCGCCCGTGCACAATATAAACCGGCGGTGAGCCCGGAAGGCCCTCCGCCGATGATGACAACGTCGTATAATGGATCGGGCATAATTAGAGTACGCTTTCTACGATTTTCTTAAGATCGTTCTTGGATTTAAAACCGACCATCTTTTGCACGACCTTGCCGCCCTTGAAGATCATCAGCGTGGGAATGGAGGATATCTGGTACTGGGTCGCGACATTGAGGTTCTCATCGGTGTTAAGCTTGCCGACCTTGATCTTTCCGGTGAACTCCAGCGCTATTTCTTCAACGACCGGTCCTATCATCCGGCAGGGACCGCACCAGGGAGCCCAAAAATCAACCAGTACGGGCAGATTTGATTTGATCACTTCGGCGTCAAAATTACCTTCACTTATCACAAGTCCGGCCATAACCCCTCCCTTGAACTGAACGAACTGTCTAGCGACATTCTACCAAACCCGCATGGGACAGTCAAGGAAGCGGCTACTCCAGAAGCTTCGCCATGATCGCTTTTCTGAGATACTTGAGGTCGAATGGTTTGAAGATACAGTCGAAGGCACCTAAACGGAAGGCCTCAACGACCTTTTCAGCGTCGCGATAGGCGGTTATCATGATGGCCGGCACATCCGCCTTGATATTCTTTATCTCGTTGAGCGTTTCAATGCCGTTCATCTTCGGCATGGCCATATCAAGCAGCACCAGATCTACTCTTTGCGCCTTTATTACGCCGATGGCTGCTTCACCGCTGTCCGCGGTCAGCACGTTAAAGCCCTCGTTCGTCAAATACTCGCTGAGCACTATCAGGATATCGGGCTCATCATCGACGCAAAGAATAGTGCTTTTTTTTGTTTTCTCGGCCATTTCATTTTCCCCTTTCATCAGCACACACGGCGCTGTTAGTTTGCACTGGAAGTTTTACGGTGAAGGTTGAGCCCTGCCCCGGCTCGGATAATACTGAGATCTTGCCCCCGTGCTTTTCCACCACCGATTTACAGATGGAGAGGCCGATGCCGAAGCCGCCGTGTGACCGTGAAGCCGAAGTATCGACTTGAAAGAATTTCTCGAATATTTTCGTTTGTTTATCAAGAGGTATTCCCACACCGTTATCCTTTACGGAGAACTCCACTATTTTGCCGTCGCAGCCGCATTCGACGGTGATAAGGCCGCCCTCAGGTGTGAACTTTATAGCATTGCTGATAAGGTTAGCCGCCACCTGCTTGATCCGCTCATGATCGGCGTAGGCCTCAATATGTTCAGCCGGTTCCCTGTACTTTAACGTGATCGCTTTTTCCCGTGCCTTCATTTCCAGGTCCTGGATCGTTTCCGCCAGCTGCACGTCAAGCATATATTTGGTGGGCGAAAGCTTAAGCTGGTTGCTTTCAAGGCGCGAGAAATCCAGCAGGTCGTTCAATAAGGTTCTCATGCGCTCCGTATTGCGGGTTATAAGACCCAGGAACAGATTGACCTTTTCATCTTTCACCATTTTTTCCGCGTAACCGGTCAGTAACTCTATCGCCCCGCTTATCGCCATCAAGGGCGTGCGCAGTTCATGCGATACATTGGCGACAAAATCAGATTTCATCTGGTCAAGTTCAACGATGGACTGGTGGTACCTGAGCCCCGTGATTATCAGGGTGGCGTGCAGCGCGAAGATCTCCAGGGATTCCAGGTCGTGCGGGGTAAATTGGTAGTTCGTGCGGCTGACGAACCGGTTTATACACAATACACCGATAAGCACTTCCTGATTTATCAGGGGCACCACCATTGACGACACTATTTCATGGCGAGCCGAGTTGCTCTGAAGCGCGGGAACATTCGAGAGACCGTCCTGTATCAGCAGCGATTGGCGGTTCTTCGCGACCCAGCCGGCCACGCCTTCACCGATCTTGACGTCCGTTACGCAATTTTCAGGCGCGCCGTAAAACGCCATGGGGGCAAGGGCCTCGCCCTCAGACATCAGCATAAATATGGAGCCTGCGTCCGCATTGGCCGTTTTAACGCCGCGCTCGAGAATGAATTCAAGCAGCTGTTTTTCCGTCTGTGATTTCGTTATTTCATTTGCCAGCTGATAGAGGTATGTGGTTTCGCGGAACGTGTTCTCGTTAATGCGCAGACGTTTATATTCGAGACATTTTTTTACGGATACCAGGAAATCGTTAAGGTTGAAAGGTTTTAAAATGTAGTCGTAGGCGCCGAGTTTCAGCGACTCTATGGCGGATTCGGCCGTTGCCTGGCCGCTGAACATGATGGCTTCCGTCTGGGGGGATGCGGCTTTTACTATTTTCAGCAACTGTATACCGTCCATACCCGGCATTTTCATGTCGATGATGGCGAGGTCTATATTCTCATTGCTGACTATAGTTGCGACTTCCCTGGGGTGCGAGGTAACAACGACTTCATACCCCTCACGTTTCAGAACCGTTTTGCACAGTTCCAGGATCCCCAATTCATCGTCGACAACCAGGATCTTCTCCATGGCGTCCTTTCACTACGTTTTATTCAATATACTTCTTTACCTGGTCAAGCATTTCAGCGGGCGTGAACGGCTTTTGCAGATACCCGTTGGCGCCCATCTTGAGTATCTGTTGCTTAACGGCCTGTGAATGATAGCCCGTCACCGCCAGTATCTTGGTGTGTTTAAGGCGGCGGTCGTCCCGTATCAGTTTGCATACCTGAAAACCGTCGATCCCTTTCAGTTTCAAGTCCAGGATGACGAGATTCGGAGAAGTTTCCGCCAAAAGCTTGCCGGCTTCGAAACCATCGTCGGTCTCATGTATCTCGGCATCGGCGTATTTTGTCTGTATGATCTTCTTCATCAGAGCCCGTATCTGCGGCTCATCTTCTACGATCAGGATTATGGGCACGGCCTTGGCAAGGCCACGGGGGACCGGCAGGTCGAATTTTTTCAGGAAATCCACAAAATCGTTGCGCCGTATGCGGCGGTGTCCGCCGGGTGTTTTGTAGGCGGCCAGCTTACCGGTATTTACCCAGTTAATGACGGTCGTGATGTCGACATTGCACATCTTGGCTACTTCGAATGTGGTGAATATTTCTTTCATAGTTTTTCTCCGTACTAACTATTCTAATCTTACCAACAATATCATAGCCCTTTCAGGGAATGTTGTCAATGGATATTTGATAACCTAATGGACCTCAACACCGCTTTTGTTGCGCGTCGCCTCGTTGATCTGCCCTTTGACCTGCTCTTCCTGGGCCGCCGAGACTTTGGAGCTCCCTCTGATAATATTTATCTCGATACGGCGGTTAAGGTTCCGGTGTTCCTCGGAATCGTTCGGATACACCGGGCGGAATTCACCGTAGCCGGCGGTCGCGAACAACTCAGGGGGCAGCTGTGCTGAATCAATGAAATACTTGACAACCGCGAGCGCCCTGGCGTTGGAAAGCTCCCAGTTGGATTTATATTTCCCCCCACCCGAAAGCGGTATATTATCCGTATGGCCCTCAACGACCACCTCATTATGCAGCACTTTCAAGATCACACCGATCTCATGCAGTATAGTTATGGACTCAGGCTTCAGTTCGGCCTGGCCTATATCGAACAGTACCGGGTTGTTAAAAACTATTTTAATCTGCGATTTATCAGAATTAATTGTAACATATTTTGATAATTGCTGCTTTTCAACGATCTCGCCGAACTTCAACACCGCCTGATCAGTCTGCTCTTTTTCCATCATGCGTTCTATCAGGTCGGTATTGACCTTGCCGCCCATTTCTTTCTGGATATCGGTTATGATCCTGCCGTATTTTTTTTCCGTTTTGGAAACATAGGCGAACGCGAACATCATGAGAAAGAAGATCATCAGTATGGTCATAAAATCAGCGTACGGCACGATCCAGAGATCGCTGGTGTCGATGCGTTCAACGCGCCTGTCGGCGACTCGCTTGTATAGCGGCGTGTATTTTCCCGTCATGACGCTTTCGCCTTTATGATCTTGATCTCTATACGGCGGTTCTTCATTTTGTTCTCAGGCGTATCGTTGGGTGCCACCGGGCGGAACTCCCCGCACCCAAGGGCAGATAATTGTGACGGACCTACACCCTCTTTATCTATCAAATAGCGGATAACGCTGAAGGCCCTGGCGGACGAAAGTTCCCAGTTGGAATCGAAGACGCCGCCGTTGATGGGCATATTATCCGTGTGGCCTTCTACGACGACCCGGTTATTTACTTTTTTGATAAGCACCGCGATCTCGTGCAGGGAGGCTTCGATGGCCGGCTTAAGGTCCGCGCTGCCGGAGTCGAACAAGACGGGGCTCGGCAATACGATCTTGATCTCTTCCTCGCTGACTTCAACGTTGGAGAACTGTTGTTTTACATCGCCTTCCATTTTTTTCTGCCGATCAAGACCCTTTTCAATAGAGGCCTGCGCTTTCGCCATCGCGCCCTTCTCGTTACCGAAGGCCTCGCTCATGGAAGCTTCCGCCAGCTGTTTCTCTTCGGGGCTGAGCCAGGTTATGCAGTAGCACAGCAGAAAGAATATCATCAACGTCGAGACCAGGTCGGTATAAATGATCAGCCAGATGGATGATTTTACATGTCCCGAAGATTGGTCGATGGAGACAGACTGAACGGAGCCCGCCATCAGCGTAGTTTCGTCTCTCTGAGCTTCGAGGACATGAAGGCCTGAAGGCGTTTGCTGACGATGCTGGGGATATCGCCGGATTGGATGGAGAGTATACCTTCGATCATCACTTCTTTTACCAGTAATTCAGACTCGGTGTTGGCGTCCAGCTTATTGGCGACCGGGAGGAACAGGAAGTTCGCGGCCGATATGCCGTAAAAGGTCCCGGTCACGGCTATGGCCATTGAAGCGCCCAGGCTCTTGGGGTCGGAGATGCTTTTAAGCACCTGCACAACGCCCAGCAGCGTTCCCAGGAGCCCGAAGATCGGAGAGAAGGTTCCGGCTGAGCGGATAACATTGCTGAGCTGATAATGGCGTTTGCGGATGAATGAAATTTCCTTCAAAAGGTTTTCCCTTATAAGCATCGGATCAAGCCGGTCTATGACCATGGAAATACCCTCGGCCAGGAAGCGGTCTTTAATGTTCGAGACATCGTCCTGCAGAGCGTCCACGCCGTCGCGTTTCGCTTTTTCGGCGAAGGTAACCATCATGTTGATGATCTGTTTTGTTTCAAAAGCCTTTCTTTTGAAAAGCACCATGGATAACGCACCGGGGATGCGCACCACCATTTCCATGGGCGTAGAGATCATCATCGAAGCGAATGTACCGCCGAACACCAGCACCGCCGCGTCGCGGTTCCACAAAAGATGCGCCGTACCGCCCCAATACATAACAATGTAAACCGCGCCTATGCCCAGGGTAAATCCAAATACGGTTAAAAAGTCGATCATCGGTTAAAACCCCTTTCTATGATTTTCTGCTCAGATACCGTATGTATGACTTAAGTCTATCTTATATGCCCCGATTGTCAAGACATTTTCAATCCAGGAACGATCTCAGCGGCCTGCCGGTCTTTTGAGCCATTGTTTTCGCTTTCTCATACTCTATACGCGTGCTTCTTTTTGTTCCGTTGGCAAAAGAGGTCTTGCAGTGGCCATCCCCTTTTCTTTCGAGCGTGTAGCGCGACAGCGGCTGGCGCCGTATGCCGAGGGTCGTGGTCTCTTTGAAGATAACAGCAACGCACTCCGGTTCAGATTTTTCATTACATAAAATATTCAAGACGGCCCCCGGACGGCCCTTTTTCATAAGCACCTGTTCAAGCCATACATCGAGCGCTCCGGCCGATAGAAGTTTTTCCATCACATAGGGATAGACCCTCGGATCCATGTCGTCGATGTTCGTGGAAAGATGAACAACGTCATCATGGGCGCCGTGTTCAACGCCCGAGCCGATAAGGACCTTCAGCACATTCCGGTGGGCAGGGATGTCCATGGTCCCGCAGGAAATACCGGAGTGAAGCAGCCGCATAGGCGGCATGGCGCCGAACGTTTCGGCAAGCACGGCTATGAGAGCCGAGCCGGTCGGTGTGGTAAGCTCGTGGGTCGCTAACGATGAGTGGACGGGAATGGCATGTTTTCTTATTATCTCCAAGGTCGCCGGTGCCGGGTTGCCGATGTTCAGCGGCGATGAAAGGACTGAATCGACGGAGTTATCATGCAGCAACAGCAATGGTGCGGTAATATCTATCAGTGTATCAACGGAATTAAGTTCATGAAAATGCACCCGGCTTTTTTTAACATTATGTACAGCCGCCTCGGCCTCCACCAGCAGTGTCAGAACCCGCAGTGCCTGAGCCTTGACCGTATCGGGCAGGGCGCTTGCGGCTATCAAGCGATGTATCTCCCGGGGGCTGTGAAAATGCGCATTCCCGGTCACGTCCAGGTGTTTGCAGGGTGCGTGATAACGGTTGGAGGTAGAATAGGTAAGGCCGAAGCCTCTAAATTTGAGGAGTCCCTTCAGCCTGCGCTCAAAGGGCACGGCCGCCATGCCAAAGGCATCCATCAAAGCCGCTATGGTCATATCGCCTGCTATGCCAGAGGAACAATTAAAATAGGCTGTTTTCATGGGTTAGTTACCAGGTTCGCTATTATTCCGGCGCCAAAACCATCGTCAATATTTACCGCGCTCACGTTCGCCGCGCAGGAATTAAGCATGGAAAGCAGGGCCGAGACCCCGCCAAAAGATACGCCGTAGCCCACCGAGGTCGGCACCCCTATCACCGAACATTTTACCAGCCCCCCAACAACACTCGCCAGAGCCCCCTCCATGCCCGCGCATACGATCACGCAGGCAGCATTTTCCAGCACTCTGGAATGCGCTAAAAGACGGTGAACGCCGGCGACCCCGACGTCATACACACGCTCGATCCTGCAACCCATTATTTCAGCGGTGACCGCGGCTTCTTCAGCGACCGGTATATCCGTTGTGCCGGCAGTTACCACGCAGGCGTAACGCACAGAAGATTTTTTCACCGCGTTGTTAACCAACACGATACGCGCCTGTTCGTAATACCTGGAGCCCTTGAACGATCTTTTTAAAACGCGGGCAAGCGCCTTTGTCGCCCTGGTGACGATAACAGGACCGTTCCCCTTGGAAAGCTCTCTGGCGATCTCAATGATCTGTTTATCGGTTTTCCCGGTCGCATAAATAGCCTCAGGAAATCCCTGTCTGGCATAGCGCCCGGGTTCTGCGCAGTGATCTTGAGCACCTCTCGTTGTTTTCATTGCCCCTCGCGAAATCCGCCGAAGCTTCAGCGCAGGCGGATTAAATTTAATCAATTTGTTTCTCAAAGTATGATGATGTTTTAAGGCTGTCTTCAATGTTGTCCAGCTGTTTAAGTTCGGTAAATGTGTTATAGAGGGCCCGTAATCTGGTGGCGCCCGGCATATCCTTGATATAATAGGGCGCTACTTTACGCATACGCATCATCGCGTTCTTTTCGCCGTAATGCGCGCACGCAAGCGTTACATGCCTGCGGAACATCATCAGCCGTTCTTCCCAGGTCGGTGATTTTTGAATATCGCCGTCATCAAAATATGAGGTGAGCCGGCCAAACAACGACGGATCACCGATCGCGCCGCGGCCGATCATCAACCCCGCGCAGCCCGTCCGCTCGAACGCTTCCCGCGCGGAAAGTTCGTCTTTAATACCCCCGTTCGCTATCACCGGTATCGAAACGACCTTCACCACCTCAGCGATAGCCTCAAGGTCGACCGACCCTGAATGCATGGCGACGGCCGGCCTGCCGTGGACCACTACCAGACATACGCCGCAATCCTGCGCCAGCCGGGCAAGGTGCGGCGCGATATTCTGCCCCGCTTCTTTCCCTATGCGCATTTTGACCGTGACCGGTTTTTTAACCGCCGCAACAACGGCCTTCATGCACGCGACCAGCAATTCTTCATCTTCCACCAGCTTAAACCCGGCGCCGGACTTACGTATCTTTGGAGCGGGACAACCAAGGTTGATATCAACTATGTCGGCGCCGCTCTCTTCAACGATCCTGGCCGCTTCCGCCATGGGCCCCGGAGCGCTGCCGAATATCTGCACGCTGACCGGTGATTCTTCTTTTGCAAGATCAGCGATCTTCCTTGTTTTAAAGTCATGGTGCGACAAACCGTTCGCAGAGACCATCTCAGTGCACACCAGGCCCGCTCCGCCTTCCCGCGCCAACAGGCGGAATGGTGAATCGGTGATACCCGCCATCGGCGCCATGATGAGATTATTTTTAACGGTCAGCGGACCGATCTTCAATGCGCGTATTAAACCCTGCATTACCAATTCTCCAGTTTGAATGAAGGCTCTATCCCGGACGCCTTTTTGTGTCTGCGGTGCTTACGCTGTTTATAGTAGGCTACGCAGGCCACCATCGCCGCGTTATCCGTGCATAAAAGCGGTCGCGGGATACAGCACGCGATCTTATCATCACCGCAGCGGTCCTGTAACCGGGAGCGCAGCAAACTGTTGGAAGATACGCCGCCGCCCAGGGCTACGGTCTTTATTTTAAATTGCTTTGCGGCGGCCATGGTCTTTTCTACCAGCGTATCAACGACGGCCTGCTGGAAGGAAGCGCAAATATCATCACGCTGTTTACGCAGCTCCTGCGGTCTCAAAGCGGAAGTATAATTTACTACCGCGGTCTTGATACCGCTGAACGAAAAATCCCACGAACCCCACAGGTACGGCCGGGTAAATTTCACGGCTGCCGCATTTCCCTTTTTAGCACATTTGTCTATCTCCGGGCCGCCGGGATAGGGCAGGCCGAGCAGTTTCGCGACTTTATCAAACGCCTCGCCGGCCGCGTCATCGCGCGTGCCCCCCAGATAGTGATACCGGCCGTAATCTTTGACGATTATCAGTTCGGTATGGCCGCCTGAGACCACCAGGCCAAGATAGGGAGGCTTAAGGGCCGGGTGTTCTATAAGGGCAGAGTAGAGATGGCCTTCAAGGTGGTTGATCTCTATTAACAGTTTTTTATGGATAAGTGAGAGGGTTCTGGCAGCCATATACCCAACCAGCAGGGAACCGGCAAGACCGGGGCCTTTGGTGCAGGCGATCGCATCTATATCGTCCATCAAGCAGCGGGCGTCTTTGAGCGCCCGGGCGATACGATCGTTAATATGCTCAACATGGGTGCGGCTGGCCAGTTCCGGCACAACACCGCGGAACGGACGGTGGATCGCTATCTGAGAAGAGATGACATCAGACAGCACGGTTCTGCCGTTCTTGACGACCGCCGCCGAAGTCTCATCACAGGAAGTTTCAATCGCAAGGATCAGCACATTACTCCAGCATACCGTTAAGGTACACGAACTCGATGCCTTCTTTCTTACACTGCGGTATAAAATCTTTAAGAGCGTCCACGAGATGTTTTTTCTGTATATGGCCGATGGCGATACCTTTGCCGGTCCGGTTCACATGGGCCAGCAGCAATTGCAGCTGATGGCTGATAGCCGGCTGTTCGTCAATGTCATCAAGGAAGAAATCATTGCGGAGCTTCGGCAAACCCAGCGCCTTTTGCGCCTGGGCGGCCTTTGACTTGGGGGTCGTATAGGAATCAAGGTAGAACAAGGAATGCTCTTTGACCAGCGCCAGCAGCTGCCGCATTTTTTCTTCATCGGCGCTATAGGCAGAGCCCATATGATTGGAAACACCGATAACACCCGGCACCGTGGCGAGATCGGCAATGAATTTCCTACGTACTTCAACCTCGCTCATGGTGAGCAGCAAGGCCGCTTTACCCGGATCTATTTTCGGATAGGCCTCGGGCTGCATCGGCAGGTGCATGATGTACGGCATCTTAAGGCTTGTCAGGTGCTGAGCGATGTCGCGCGAATGGCGTTCGTACGGCATTATCGCAAGAGTAACCGGCACGTTCAGACCGAGAAAAGCCGATATATCGGCCTTTCCACCGACATCGTCAATGACTATGGCGACTTTTTTTTTTGGCGTTACAGGAACGGGAGCGGTCGCAGAACTACGTTTCGTCACGATAGAAATAACGTAGAGCCTTCTTCCACGGTATGATGATGTAACGAGAAGCTTGTGGTCTTGTTTTGTCTCCGTGGCGGTCAGCCCCGATCTTTGCGCGGCCATGGTAAGCGCCTGAGCCAACTGCCGCTGCGACTCCTCAGCCGGCACCAGCACTTCCTTGTAATATTCGATCCAGGAGGCATGCCTGTCGGACTTTTCCACCCGCGACTGGCTCGCGATATCAATATCGGTTAAACCGGCACGCACCAGTTCTTCTGAAACGCGCGTATCAAACTCCACGCCTTTGCCGGCCAGATCATCAACATGAGGATTAAAGTACATCCACAGGAACAGGCCGCCCAAGGCAAGCAATGCCGCGTAAACAAATGCGGCAATGCTAAAGCCCTTTGGCGCGCTTTTTGAGTTCTTTGCCATAAATGCCGCTTTACCTGTCCTGCAAATTGACGAATATGGAACGCGCCTTCAGTAATTCCACAGCTTTATCCAGGGCTTCGTCCCGTACGATATCTTCTTTTTTCACGCCGGGTTTCGGTTCTTTGCCGGCGGTAAAGATCTCTTCTGACTGCATATACAGCTTGGCCTCTGTTTCTTTCGGCACATCAATTATGATATCCGGTGTTATACCGCCCTTGCCCGTCTTCTCATCGCGGTGGATACAGCGGCCGGTCGCAAGATAATATTTCGCGGTCGTCAGCTTCAAGGCGTTGCCCTCTGTTAAGGGCAGCAGTGATTGCACGCTTCCCTTGCCGAAGGTCGTCGTTCCCATGATCAGGCCGCGCTTCAAATCCTGCATGCAGCCGGAAACGATCTCCGAGGCCGAGGCCGAACCGCGGTTCACCAGCACGACCACCGGCAGGGTCTGGTAGGGTGCCTTGTCATCGGCGCGGTAATCACGCCGGCTTTCCGGATGACGGCCCTGGGTATACACGATCAGTTTCTTGTCGCCGACAAATTCCTTACAGACATCGACGGCAATGTCCAGCAGCCCGCCGGGGTTGTTGCGCAGGTCGAAGACCAGGTTCTTCATGCCCTTCTGGTTCAAACCGCTGAGCGCCTTGTCCAGGTCGTGGCCCGAGTTCGCGTTAAATTCCGTCAGCCGGATATATCCGATGTTATCGCTCAGCATGCGGCTGGTGATGGTCTCGATCTTTATTATCTCGCGTGTGATATTGTACAGTATCGGTTCCATCGTCCCTTCCCGGGCGATGGTTATATTCACTTTGGTCCCGGGAGCGCCGCGCAGCAGTTTTACCGCGTCTTCCACCTTCATGCCGGCGGTACTCTGGTTCTCTATCTTTATTATCTTGTCGTCCGGAAGAATACCCAGGCGGTAGGCGGGTGTGCCCGGCATCGGCGTTATAACGGTAAGCCAATCGTTCTTTACCGAGATCCTGATGCCCAGGCCGCCGAACTGGCCTTCGGTCTCCGTCTTCATATCTTTATAGACTTCCGGTTCCATGAACTGGGAGAAGGGATCGAGCGTATGCACCATACCGTTTATCGCGCCGGTCAAAAGCGATTTCGTGTCGCGCTCTTCCACGTAATTTTCCCTGATGATACCCATCACGTCCACCAGCAGCTTAAGCTGGTCGTAGGTACTGTCAACCGCGGCCTTTGCCGAGGGCGATGCGCTGTAAACGCTGACGCTTGCGATGATCAATGAGGCCGCGATACCGGTGATCCACTTTTTCATACACTCTCCTGTGATCGAATTACGTTTTACTTAAGCCATGGCAACGGGTCTTCCGGCTGGTTGCCCGTGCGCACTTCAAAATACAATACATGTTCAGCCTTGCCGAGCGCTCCCAGCACGTCACCCTGTTTTACTTTGTTGCCTTCTTCAACCTTCAACGTTCCCAGCTGCCCGTAGATGCTGTAAAATTCGCTATGGTGATCGACAATGATCATCTTTCCGTAGGCCCTGAATTCACCGCTGTATATTATTTCGCCTTTATCAACGCATTTTATTTCCGCTTCTGGCCCTGCTTCGATCTTTATACCGTTGCTTATCACGATCGTATCAAGGTCCGGATGCTTGCTTTTGCCGAAATTCGCCACTACCTTGCCCGTTACCGGCCAGGGGATATGGCGCATGGCGCTGCGTATCTGAGGGGTGCCCCTATGTTTATGTTTTGCCTTCTCCGCCTGTGCGGCGGCAAGTTCCGCCTCGCTCTTTTTCTTTTCAGAGATCAGGTCGTTGATCATATTCTCAAGCGCCCGGGCCGATTCAGACAACCGCGCGATCTCTTCTTCAGCTACTACGCGGCGGCCGGTCGCCGTTTTCAGGTATTCCTGCTTATCTTTTTTCACCTGCATCTGGCGGGAAAGCGTCAGCTCCTGCTTATTTTTAAGTTCCAGAAGATTTTGCTGGGCCTTACGCAGCTTTACCATGTACTGGGCGATCATCTGCTCTTTGGTCTTTGCGTCGCTCAGCATGAGGCCTTTCTGTTTGATCGCCTGCAGCCTGAGTTCATCTCCGGCTATGTCCGGTGAAAGGGTCGCATTGGTTAAATGCGCGCGGTACCAGTAATCAACTTCACTGCTCAAAGAACTGTGCCGCTGTTCTTTAACACCTGTGGCCGCCTGATACCGTCTTTGCGCGTCTGCCAGGCTCTTTTCGGCCTTGATTATCTGCCGGCGCGTCCTCTCGCCTTCGCTTTGCAAACGGTCCAGCTCTTTCTCCAGCTTTTTTATCTCAGTACGTATTTTCTTTTCTTCCAACGCGGCCCGTTCTTTCTCGGCCTTTTTATCGTTGATATTTTTATGTATCTTTTTAAGATCGTTCGTGTTCGCCTGGATCTGCTGAGATACGGAATGAGTGTCTTTACCGTACAAGGGCAAGGCCGCACTGATAATGAACAGACCTGCCAGGAACGTGCGCATTATTCGCTGTCGAGACCGGCGAGCAATAGCGCCATCACCAGGCCCGCGGGCGCCGTTATCATCATATGCTTGAGCGACAACTGAGTGACGACCGAAATAATAGAGCTGCGGGCTACCCAATAATACAGCCCGGTCCCGGCCAGGCCGGCGGCCAGCCCCAGCGCTGCGTACAGCCCGTACTTACGGGCGGAAAATTTTCCGGACAGATTTTGCAGGATGATAAAGAGCGCCATCAGACCTATGCAGCCTGCCAGCGCCGCCTTCACGGAAAGCCGGTAAATGCGCAGGAAACGCGCCAGGTTCTGGGTCATCTCAACCAGTTCAGCGTCGTAGCGGATATCTTCCGCGCCCTTGATGCCTTTTAATTCTTTGACCACGGCCTCATAGCTGGCCAGCGTGGTACGCCTGGGTTTGACCACATAATACGGCGTGAAGGGATTCTCGCCGGTCTCAAGGATCTCCTTGATCGTCGGGCTTATCAGATCTGCGTCCTGCGCGATCTTGTCCTTGCCGACAAAATCAAAACCCGCAAGCCCGTCCATATTCACGAGCTTCTCGCGAATAATTTCCAGGTTGCCGGTTTCGTTTATAAATATTATTATTTTTGCGTTATTCGAGAACCGCCCGAATACCCGTCCGGCCGTAGCATACGCGTTCAGCGCAAGCGCAAGCACGAACACGCCAATTACACATAGTCCAAGGGCATAAATACGTCGTAATTTCATAAGTGAATTATATTAAATTGTATTGATTTTGTAAAGAATTTACGGCATTAGGTAAACACCGGATCCTTATTTGATTATGGCAAGTTTTTCTTTTGCATTCAGGCCCGGGCCCTTCACATAGACTACATAGCCCCCGGAGGCCGCATCCTGCGGTTTCCATTCAAACATGCCTACTCCCGAAGAATCCATTGAGGTTTCCCACACCATCGCGCCGGTCAGAGAAAAGACCCTGCACTCGTATCTGCCGGCGCCGGCGCCTTTGAAGTATATTTTCGCCATATCACCTTTGTTCGGATTTATTATGCCTTTAGAACCGGCCGGACCGATTACTTTAATAGTGTTCGCGGATAGTGTTACCCCTTCTATGACTGAAACCGTGTCCCCGCCAGTGCCTGCACCTGTCGGTGTGGTCCCCGTTCCCGTCACCGTGCCGTTCCCGCCATTCGTACCGTTGTTCGCGGCGGCGGGCTGGCCGCCAAAGTCTTGATACCAGGTGGCAGGCAGGTCAACCCGGTAAACCTCCATTTTACCCGTCGTGCTGTCGCGCCAATTGGCGCCCCAGTAGATACGCTGTCCGTCATTCGTTATCGCAGCATTCGGCTGGTTATAATAGTAACTGGAAGCAGGAAAATTCTGAGTGTAGCTCACCCGCCAAATACGCGGCTTTACCGGGGTCAATGTGGTCTTGGTCTCGTCGAGCTCGAAGGCGAATATCTGGTTATAATCCCATTTGTCGGACGTATGGCTGGTGCCTATGGAATACGTTGAAACGAATCCCCAGCCTTTTTTTGAGAGCCCCGGCGCGGCATGCAGCAGGTTCGCTGAATCCCAGCCGAGGTTCGCCTGATTGTACAGCGGAAACACCGCGCCGTTATCGCACCGCACGAACTGGACGTAATCGGGAAAATTCGCGGTCGAGTTCATGAAAAAGATCACTTCATTTCCCTGAGCATCATACACGGGCACGGCATGCGGCACGCTGGTGCAGATCTTAACGTTAGAGGAATAGTCTTTCTTATAACAGTGCGGCCCATCGTACTCGCCGCCGCCGGCCGTCGCCGAATAAGCGACATACACATAATCGCCGCTTTTGGACATGAACACATTGTTCGGAGCGTGACCGTTCACCGGATGCGAAGCGATCACTTTATCCTGCGTCTTGTCGTAGGTGAATGTCAGGATTATATTCGTATTTGACGTCCCGAGCATAAACGCCCAGTACCGGGAGTTTTCAGAACAATTCCCTTCGTCACCGTTCCAGACAAAATAGGTCGCATCATACCCGGGAAAATCAGCCGAGAAATCATGCACCAGGTGGTCCGAGCGATCGGCAACGTCATAATATCTCAGTTGTTTGTCCTTACGGTAATACAGCCAGGACGGGTGCACACCGGAATTATCCCACCTGACCTCGGGCTCCTGTCCGTTCCACAATTGTATGTATGGCGACAAACTACCTACATAGCCGCCCGCGGCGGTGTATAAGTAATAGCCGCTCGATTGTGAAAGGCTTGAGATACCTTCCACAACAAGCCAGTTGCCGTCAGAAGATTCAGGACTGAAGGTTGAATATTCTGTTACACTCCCCCAGGCGGAGCCGTGTTCCAAGGCGCTATTGGTCATGCGCGTAACTTTGGTATTATATTTCGTGTCAACGTACGATGCGCCTTTGCCGGGCATGGGCTCCGTGGAATACGGGTATAGATCATCGCCCAAAACATAGTTAAAGGCCCATCCGATATTCGGGATGAACGTTAGTACCAATATATAAAATAATAATAGTTTAAGAAAATATCCTCTCATAGTATTATTATTCAAAATCAGGCGCAGACCTTACATAGGAAGGCTCACCCTTGTGCTGACGATTTTCACAGGTGTGTTATACCAGGGCAGGATTTTTTCTGGCGAGTTCGTTTTGGGCGGCAGACTTGCGCAGGAGGGTGGTTCTCAAAGTTTCGCGGTATTTCCAGAGGCGTTCAACCAGGGCGATAATGGCCGTCGGATCGAAATTGTCGGATGGCCGCAGCACCGGGTAGTCGCATTCGCGGGCGAAGCGGATCAGTTTATCATCGTCGGAAACACAGATCGCCGGCACACCCCGCATGGCCGCCAGTACCAGGGCGTGATAGCGCTCGGCGATCACCAGAGCGCATTCGTCGAACCGGCACACCAGGCTCGGCAGGTCGTGCCAAAGGCCCAGGCTCACACTCTCAGGCACGGCTCTGGACAATTCTATGCTGATAGTACCGTCGCGGCCGGGCTGAAAGGGCAGGACCACGATCTTTGCCGCGGCCAGCTTTTCAACGGCAGGCAGAGCCTTAAGGTAACGTGAGATATTTGAATTATGCCGCAGGACAAGCAACACCACCGATCGCGGCTGAGGTTGTAAGATAGCGGAGAGGGCGAACACAGGATCGGCCGTCAGTGAAATTTTGGAAATTTCAACACCCCAGCGGCTCAGCAATTCTGCGGACCGTTTATCCCGCACCGACACAACTGCACAACGGTTCAATACAAAGCTGCACAGGCGCGCGTTAAAAGCGTTAAGTTCATTAGCGCCGATAGCGTGAAAAACGGTTCGTTTTTTGCATATGATCCCTGCGAACGCTATCGCCAGGTAATAGTACAGCGTCAGCGGACCGGTGAAATCCTGCAGTAATCCCCCGCCGCCGATAATGACCCGTTCGGCCGTTGTGACTTGATGAATGATCGCGAAGGGATTGTTTCTTGAGACGGCGTGCACGGGATGTTCTTTCATCGTCTGGCGGGGCTCTTTTGATAATACGCAGATATCGGGAGCATGATGCGCGGCATGCAGTAATTGTATCGTTGAAGAAAGCAACAGCTCATCGCCCGCGTTGCCGAAACCATAATAGCCGCAGATAAGGAATTTCATTTTTTATTGCCGGAAAAGCGCCGGTACATAAAAGCCGCCGCAAGGCCCGCAAGCAACCCTAAGACCTGTCCGTAAACGGTGCGTATCACTGAAACAACGAGCGGCGAATGGGCGTGCATAAAGGTATTGACTATCGAGATCTGGCCGATGAATCCGATCAGGGTTAAAAGAGGAGAGCCGAAGGCGAAACCGAGATAGAGCAGCGGCTGGCCGATCAGTAATTCCTTGGTGCGCGGTCTGATCGTAAGCAGGTTCTCCAGCGTTGAACGCAGACCGCTGTCGGGATGCATCCAATCGGCAGAATAATTGCCGCTGCGCGCCAGCATTATCACGGCCACGCCTATCGCCGCCAACGCGGCCAGCAGATGCCAGACTTTCAGCTGGAACTGCATGGCGGCTTTTATCTGTTCAGGTTTATAGACAATGAAGGCGGCTACAGCGAGCGGCAGCAGCATGGCGAGCTTGACGCCCGGCACATCGGCGACTTTCTGCATGAAAAGAACATCATACAGACACGCGCCCACGGTCAGCGCCGTCGCGAAGGTAACCAGGTTTACCATGGCATATTGCAGAACGGGTCTTCCCGGCAGCTGCTTACCAACCATAAATGCGGCTATGGGGCCCGTGCACGCCAGCAACAAGGCAAGATGCGACCAGAGGGCAGGCGCCCCCGTGCCGGATACGCGGGGGGACGGGTTTCGCCGAGAATGAAGCCGTCGTTCTTTAAACGTTGTGCGAGAGAACGCACATACATTAAATTATCTTCCGTGTTCTTGTTGGCCCACAGATGAACATACATAAAGCGCAGGCCGCGCTCCCGTGCCGCGCGGCGGAAACGGGCGATCCAGAACGTTCCGCTCAGGTTCTTATTCATTTCAGGAACGGTGACCGTATGCCCGCGCACTATGAGCTCCGGCGCCGCGGCTTCCAGGGCGGCGGAACCGTACACCTGAGAAAACTCCAGCGGCACCTGTTTTATGCCGTACTGACGCAGCCGCATGGCGAACAATTGCTCGGCGCCCGGATAGCCCGGTACTTCTTTGCCGTCGCTCATGAAACCCGATATTAATGAAGTATCGGTATCCTGAAAACAGACATACGCGTCATTAAGGTTCGCGGGCCGGATAACCACTTTAAGATCTGCGACGGTGATAGCGCGCACCTTATCGGGAGAGACGCCAAGGGGGATCGACTCATTCCAGAAAGAGGGCGCCTTACCCTCCTGAAAGTTCAGGGACAGGACGGTATATTTACCGTACGTGCCCGCCTTGAGCGGAAGATGATGACGGGCCGCCAACTGCCGTTTCAGCTGTTCGGCAAAAATAGTATCGGCGGTAAGCAGGGATTCTCCCTGAATGTTGGCGCCCGGCTCCAGCAGGTCCAGCAGTTTCAGATTCTGGTATTCATTGCGTGCGAAATACAAAACTTTCCCGGAACGGACCAGAGAACCAAGCGTCTCTTCGTCTAGGGAAACGCTCGCGACACCGATCGCCTGCGCCCTGCCCAGGAACGTCCCGACCGGGTAATTGTTGCGGTAACACAGGTCGGAGAGCTCCGACCAGTCAAGGCATAGTTCGACGGTATTGTTTTTTCTTTCGGCAGCTGAACGCTGCACCAGGGTGTAGCCGGCCCAACCGACAACGATAAGCACGCACAGCGCGGCGGCTGCCAGCGGCGGTGACAGAAGGTTTTTTTTCATCTGCGGGTATGTTTGAAGAGTTTAGCGGTGTGGTAGAGTTCGACATACCGGTCGGCGGAACGGTCCCATGGGAATAGGGACGCGAAACAATTCTGCTGAAGTTTTTTCCAGACAGGTTTATCGCGGAACGTGCGTTCCGCAACATCGAAAGCGCCCGTCAACTCCATCCGTTCGGGATAATTGAAGACGAAACCGTTGCCAAGGCCCGTAGAGACGGAAAAGTGGGTTATCGTGTCGGACAGCCCGCCGGTTTTATGCACGATCGGCACGGTCCCGTAGGCAAGCGCGATCATCTGGCTGAGCCCGCAGGGCTCAAACCGTGAAGGCATCAGGAAGGCATCGGATCCGGCATATATCTTATGGGCCAGCGACTCGTTAAATTCATTGCAGACCGTTATGCGTCCGGGGTACACGCGCGCCATTTCCCCCATTGCTTCTTCAAGGACACGGCTGCCCCTGCCGAGCACCGCCAGCTGCGTGTTCTGTCTCATGAGATGGTGAATCGACTCAACGATAAGATCAAAACCTTTTTGTGCATCAAAGCGTGAGACGCAACCGATAAGGAACGCGGAGGGATCCTGCTTAAAACCCTCCATGGCCTGCAGCCGGCGTTTGCAGGTCTCTTTTCCCTCCGGCTTTTTAACGTCAAAGGTGGCAGCGATCATCTCATCTGAGGAAGGGTTCCAGTACGTATAATCGATGCCGTTAAGTATGCCTACCAGCCGGTCTTTCCTTTTGGTAATTACCGGATCCAGTTCGCAGCCGTATTGCGGCGTCTGTATTTCCTCGGCGTAGCTGGGGCTGACGGTCGCTATCATATCGGCGTAATTGATACCTGATTTCAGGAAGTTCACCGTGTCGAAGTGTTCCATTTTGTCGAAGGTATATTCACTCCAGGGTATGCCGGCCGTCTCCATTACTTCGGCCGGGAACCTGCCGTGATAGGCGATGTTATGGATAGAGAATACCGTCGCAGTCTGGTCGTAGAACTGATCGTTCTTATACACGGTTTTCAGATACACCGGGATTAGTCCGGTCTGCCAGTCGTGGCAGTGGATCGTGTCGGGTTTAAACTGCAGGGCCTTGGTGAATTCCAGCACGGCCCGCTGGAAGAAAATATAGCGCTCGTGATTATCGGAATAATCGCCGCCCGCGTCGCCGTAAACCTCGGGCCGGTCAAAAAAATGGCCGTTCTCCACAAAATAGAACGTCACGCCTTTTATCTTCGTGGTGCTGAGCGCCGCCACATGCCAGGTACCATTCCCTAAAGGTATCATAACGCGCTGCGGCAATTTTTTAAGCTGGTATTTTTTTCTGTCGATCTTCTGGTAGCGGGGTAGAAAGACGCGCACATCGTGCTTCTTTTCTTTTAAGGCGATCGAAAGGGTACCGACAACATCCGCGAGGCCCCCGACCTTAATGAACGGCACGCACTCGCCGGCCGCCATCACGATGTTCATACTTCGGCGTCCCGCAGGAATTTAGCCGCTTCTTCCGGCGGCGTAGGGTTGATGTAAAAACCGGTTCCCCATTCAAAGCCTGCGACACGCGTCAATTTCGGCATTATTTCCAAATGCCAGTGATAGTGCGGCGTGCTGTATTCTTTGGGCGGGGTGTTGTGGATGATGAAATTGAACGGCGGATTATCCAGCACGGTCGCCTGGCGGGCCAAAACGTTCTTCAACAGCTGGGCAAGGCTTGCCGCCTCGTATCTTTGCAGGTTCTCATAATGGGAAGAGTGGTTTTTAGGCAGGACCCATACTTCAAAAGGAAAACGGGAAGCGAAAGGACACAGGGCGATAAAATGCTCGTTCTCGCCGACGATGCGCAGGGGATTGGATAATTCCTGATGGATGATATCGCAGTACACACAGCGCTCTTTGTATTCATAATAGCTTTTGGCGCCCGCGATCTCCTCGCGCACCCTTTTAGGCACTACCGGGGTCGCTATCAGCTGGCTGTGCTGGTGTGAAAGAGTGGCGCCGGCGGCTGAACCGGAATTCTTGAACAGCAGCATATATTCAAGGCGCGTGTCGTGTTTCAGGTCTATGATACGCTCTCGGTACAGCCACAAAATATCTTCAATATGTTTGTCGCTGAATTCATGGAAGCGCTGCAAATGATCGTTCGTCTCTATGATAACCTCGTGGGCGCCGACGCCGCTCATCCTGTCGTACATACCTTCGCCCTGGCGCGAGGTTTGAATGTCAACGCTGAGCGCGGGGAACTTATTCGGCACGATACGAATATCCCAACCGGCCGTATTCCGAGACCGGCCTGCCGGACCGATCGCGGCTATCTCGGGCGGGGTCATGGCTTCATGGCCGGGGCAAAAGGGGCAGGCCTTGGGGCTGGTTATCTCATCCGTTTCGCAGAATTCAGAGGGTCGCTTTCCCCTTTCGGAGGAAATGATAACCCACCTGGCAGTGATAGGATCTTTTCTTAGTTCTGACATAATTCCTCCGATAAAACAGCCGTCAAAAACCTTTTTCCTGCAGGAATGGAATAGCGCGCGATACTTCCTGGGAAGTGGATTTGTTATGGGCTTCCACTACCTTGCATTGAGACGCTTTAATATACGGTTTCAAAACGTCAAAATCAAGATCGCCGCTGCCGGGCGCGTAATGGTCCTGCAGCCGCTTCATATCATGCAGATGGAAACCGACGAGATGATCTTTTAAAGGCTCGATCATATCTACATGGTTCTTAACCCAACCAATACGCACAAACGTTTCCGCGTGCCCAGTATCGTGCCAGTATCCCAGCGGCGCGCCTTTGAACTTGTCCAGCAGCGCGATCGTCTCTGTGGTATCCGGCACTTCGTGCACATAATAACGGTTTTCCAGGCCGACCATGATCCCCGCTTTCTCGGCAGCCGGCAATATCACATCAAGAGCCTTCATAAGTAATGACATCACTTTCGGCGCTTTCCGGGCGCGATCTTCCCTGAAAGAGGCGAAGATCTGCTCTTTGAGCGAGCCGGTAGGGCCGAACTGGTGGATATAACCGTGTACCTGGGGGCCGCTTGGCTCGGTGGAGATCTGCCCGGCATGCACCACCAGAACTTTCGCGCGCACTCTGGCGGCCGTTTCTATGGACTTAAGGGTCAGATCCAGAGCGAGCCTGCGTTCCTCTTCGTCGTCGGCAGTAAGGATGTAACCAGAATAGACGGTCCTGTTCGGCGGAAGATTATCGAGCCTCGGGCAGTAATTATGAACGCTGGATATTGTAACCTCGTTTTGCGCGACGGAAGCTTCAATATCGTTCAGCCAGCCTTCCGGCACTTTAACGCTCAATTCAACGGAACGGTACCCCATGCGCAGGGTGTCATCAAGCAAACTCTTCCAGGTGGTGTGCGAATCGATATGGAACGCGGTAGAGAGCGATATCATGTATTTTCCTGCGGGATCTCGGCAGCGACCGGCTCAGGCGCCAGGGTCAGCTCCTGCTGGTTCTCTTCCGCTTCCTGGATCTTTTCAGCGATGGCCGCTTCATCAGGCGGCGCCAGCTCTTCGACGGATGGCATCTCGCTTAAGTGGCTCAATCCGAAATGGCGCAAAAATTCCTGTGTGGTCCCGTACAGCAGCGGCCGGCCGATCGTTTCTTTCCTGCCGACGATCTTGACGAGTTTTCTCTCCAAGATCGTTTCTATCACGCCGGAAGTTTCTACACCGCGTATCTCTTCGATCTCGGCGCGGGTGATGGGCTGTTTGTAGGCGATTATCGCAAGTGTTTCCAGAGCCGAAGGAGAAAGCTTCAGCGTTGCTTTTTCCCGGTACAGCCTGCGTATCCAGGGGCTGAATTCCTTTCGGGTCGCGAACTGCCAGCCGCCCGCGATAAAATGCAATTCCATCGGGGAATTGCGCTGCGCGTATTCGTCGGCTATTTCCTTTACCAACTGTTCGCAGTCATGCTCGCCGAGAGAATCGCCCAGCGTATCTTTTATAACCACCAGGGGCAGCGGCCGGTCGGTGATGAACAGCAACGCTTCGATTATCCGTTTAACTTCGGGGGCTTCCATGTTCACTCCTCTACGCCTCTATCGTGGGCCGGTATGATCATGATCTCAAATTTTTCAGGTTCCTGCGAACCGTCGCCGCGCAGGTTGTCCATCAGCGGCAATTGGCGGCCGTCGTCTTCTTTTACGCGGTAGACACGTACTTCGCCGAACTGATCGCTCTGGCGCGCGAGTACCTGTTTAAGGCGTATAAGTTCTAATACGGCGAGAAAGCTTATGATGACACCGCGGCGCGTGGTTTCCCGGCGCAGCACGTCTTCGAAGCTTATAAAATCCTTATCTTCCAGCAGGTCCAGGATGTCCCGGATCCTTTCCTCTATCGGGATCTCTTTATAAACGATCTCTTTGATATCGCTCGGCAGTTCCACCAGCACCTTGCGAAAGCATTCCATCAGGTCGAACAGCGAAGCGTCCAGGACGAAATCTTCCTTGTTGACGATCGGATTATCGCGGTAATAGAGATCGGCGTTCGCCATTTCCTTAACGGCCAGGGATGAGCCGACTTCCTTGTAGCGCTGATATTCCAGCAGCCGGGCTTTAAGGTCTTCCAGCGGGTCCGGTCCTTCGCTCTCGTCTTCCTCACCGGCCGGCAGCAGCATTTTTGCCTTTATCTGCATCAGCGTTGAAGCCATGACCAGGAACTCGCCGGCGACGTCCAGGTTCATCTCTTTCATCAACTCGATATAATCCAGGAATTCCTGCGTAATGGCGCCGACGGAAATATCCTTGATATCAAGATCGCTTTTCTTTATCAGGTGCAGCAGCAGGTCCAGTGGACCTTCGAAAGACTCAAGATGGACGCCGTATTGCTGTGGCATAATATCCTTAGATTACCGTAATTTCAGAGCTGCGCGCACCTGCCGCATCGTATCTTCAGCCGCTTCGTTGGCGCGTTTGGCGCCTTTTTCAAGAATGGCTTCCACCAAATTTTTATCTGCGGCAAGCTGCCGGCGTTTTTCACGCACCGGGGCAAGCCCTTCCGCCATCAGCTGGGCGCATTGCTTTTTGCAAGCCACACAGCCGATAGAACCAGCCTTGCATTCCGCCTCGCGGACCGCTGCCTGCCCATTGAAAAGCTGATGATAGGCGAAGACCGCGCAGCCGTCCGGATGCCCAGGGTCCGTCGCGCGGGCCCGCGTAGGATCGGTAAAAGCCTGTTTCATCAACTTGGTGTGTATCATCTCCGGCTCGTCGTCGATGGTAATGGCGTTGCCGTAGGACTTCGACATTTTTCTCATATCAAGGCCGGGAACTTTCGCCGATTTCGTCAGTATTGCCTGCGGTTCAACAAGCACGTTCCCGTACAGATTATTGAAACGGCGCACGATCTCGCGGGTAAGCTCCAGGTGCGGCAGCTGGTCCTGGCCCACCGGCACGGCGCTGGCCATGTAGAGCGTAATATCGGCGGCCTGCAAAACCGGGTAGCCGAGAAAGCCGAGGTTATGCAGATCCTTATCTTTTATCTCGGTCAGCTGTTCCTTATAAGTCGGGCAGCGGAACAACCAGCCGAGCGGCGTTATCATGCCCAGCAGCATGCTCAGCTCCGCGTGGGCGGGCACATCGGATTGGCGGAATATCACGCTTTTCTCCGGGTCTATGCCGCTGGCAAGCCAGTCCAGCACCATCTCGCGGGAATTACCGATGATCCCGCCCGTATTGGCGTAATCGGTGGTCAGCGCGTGCCAGTCTGCCACCATATAAAAACTATCATACGTTTCCTGCAGGGAAACCCAATTGCTTAATGCCCCAAAATAATGACCTATATGCAGTTTCCCCGTGGGCCGCATTCCCGACAGTATCCGTTTTTTAGGCATTATCCTCTCTCAGGTTCAATAGATCGGCATTCCGCCGGACAGTAGTACGATCAAAAAATTCATGATGGGGCTCATCAGGCGCGGTAAAATGCCGGTGGTAAGCAAAATAATAACGATAAAGAAACCGTATTGTTCGAGCTTTGAATATTCATAGGCGAGTTTCGAAGGAAGCAAACCGGCAAGCACACGGCTGCCGTCCAGCGGCGGGATCGGAAAAAGGTTGAACACCGGCAGGATCACGTTCACGACCATGATCAGCCGCAGCAATTCGGTCGCCGATATCGCGACGGATTCAGGCAGGAACGCGTATGTCCTGAGCACCCACATGGCGCCGCCGCACAAAACGGCCAGTAACAGGTTGGAACCGGGGCCGGCCAGGGCAACCCAGATCATATCCCGGTCGGGGTTACGCAGGCGATAGCCGTTAACGGGAACGGGTTTTGCCCAACCGAACACCGGCGCGCCGGTCAACAGGGCAAGCACCGGCAAAATGATCGTTCCGAACAGATCGATGTGCGGTATAGGATTGAAGGTGATACGTCCCATCAGCCGGGCGGTATCGTCCCCGAATTTTTCCGCCATCCAGCCATGCGAAACTTCGTGCAGTATGACCGAGAATATCAGTACCGGCAATTGTATTATAAGCGATAACATTTAAACGCCCTCTTTAGCTGTTTAGCTGTGTTTTTCAATAGATTTTATAATTTTACGAGAGGCTTGTCAAAATCTCGCGTTTCAGCGCTCGGGTAAGCTTCAGGCGGGTAAGGACTTTTTTTGCGGACAGGCCGCAGGGAGCGACTAAACAGGCAAGGCGGGCAACTACGGAAGGCGCTTCATCCAGCTGGGCGCTGTCGGGCGGCGGGATATCGCTGAATAGATCTTTCCATATCCCCCATTTAATGAGCAGTTCAAGCGCGCCGGAGGGTCTCCCTTCGGACAGTATGGCAAGTAATTCTTCCCTGACACGTTCAATGGAGATGACGCTGGCATAGGCCGCATCTCTGAGAACCAGCTCGGTCGTCATGCTCTCAACGCTCATACCGCGGCAGGCGAACCGCGCCAGCCGGAAAATGCGAGTCGGATCATCCTGGAACGAGGCGGGGTGCAATACCCGTAAAAGACCTGATGCAAGATCCGCCATGCCGCCGAACGGATCCAGGATCGCGCCGGTCCCGCACAGCGGCGCGGCCATCGCGTTGACGGTAAAGTCCCTGCGGGAAAGGTCGTTCTCTATGGAGCTAAATGTGACCTGTGGCAGACTGCCGGGCTTGGGATACGTTTCCAGGCGGGCGGTCGCAAGATCGATATGTTCGCCGCCGGGCAACGTGAGCACCGCGGTGCCGAAGGTTTTATGGAGCAAAAGATCGCAGGCGAGCGTTCGTTGCAGTTCGGCGGCGAGTTTTTCAGTACCGAATTCGACTACCACGTCGATATCAAAAGAATCTTTGCAAAGGTAAATATCGCGCACTGCGCCACCGACCAGCAGGGCGCGCACCCCGAGTTTTTCCGCTGCCGAAGATACCTGTTTAAGACGGCTGTGAGAGGCTGTCTTTAGGAAGAATTTTTTTGCGTCTATTAATGATGGCATAGATTATTATTCCGCAAATAACGGCCGGTGTCATGAATTTCAGCCAGGGGTAATGCAGGTTTATGCCCTTCATGATATCAATGCCCTGTTTACCGGCAAGCCAGATACCGGCCGGCAGCATCAGCCAGGAAACGATGTAGATACCGCTGCCGATCTTAAGGTAGAATTTGTTACAGGTTTTCTTTGCCAGGAACGCGCCGCAAGCCAGGCCCCCAAGGCCGAGGGGCGAATTTATGATGAGCAATATCATACCGACGATAAAACGTGACGAATAGTGTTCGTGCATCATTTCATCTTCTTTATCAGCGACCCGTCGAGGGACCAATGCTTTTGCGACCTGACCAACTCAAGATTTTCCCGGTAACGGACCAGGTTGGAGTTGTACTGGATAAGTTTCTCCAGGCCTGCCAGCACCTGCTCGCGCAGCGGCGCGCCGGCGGACGGTATGTAGGGCAGTAATTTTACCAGTTGCAGCTCACGGGTCATGGACGGGTGCAGCTGGATCAGGCGCACGCCGATCTCTTTATGAACATAATTGAGAATAGACACTTCGTCATTTTCATCCTCATCGTTGCGGATAAGTTCAACGAGCGCATCCAGCCCGAAGATCAACAGAGGCTTGTACATAAGCCGTTTGTCCGTCTCAAGGGCGCCCATGGCCTGTTTGAAATCCGTTTCCATTTTCTTATGCCAGTGGCCGGCCTGTTTCTCAAATTCTTTCGGATACACAAAGGCCAGTATCTCATTACCGTTATCCTGATAGAGCAGGAAATGCTCGGCGTAAAAGATCGTACCGCATTCGGGACAGCAGACCACGTTGACCTCGCCCGCGATGGCCAATTCTTTAAGGTCGGGGTCTTCAGTAACATTTATCGCGTTCCATAATTCAGCCTCGAACTCGCGGCCGCAGGGACAGATTATTTTCTCAAGTTTTCGCATTGACATTATAGCTTCCTATTTGCTCAGACGTTCGAAGATCATGCGCGATTCCAGATCGAAAGGATTAAGCACCAGGCAGTTACGGGCCTGTATCAGCGCTTTATCATAGTGCTTCGTTTCCAGATACGAGCGGGCCAGCAGGTACGCGCTCTGACGGTGGAACGGGTTAATGGCTATCGCTTCCTGCAGCGTGTCTACGGCCTCGGGGAATTTGCCACGGTTAAAGTAGAGCTCCCCCAGTACCTGGTAGGGCGTGACATAATTCGGGTTGGCTTCTATCGCGTCGCGCAGCGTGGCTATCGCGTCTTTTTCCCTTTTAAGTCCGACAAAGGCCTTGGCCAGTTTTACGCACAGCACCGGGTTGTTAGGCTGTTTTTTCAACGCTTTCACATATTCTTCCACCGCCGGCGCGTAGCGGCGGGTCAGGCGCATCTCGTCGGCGATCTTGATCTGTTCTTTCAGATCGGCGCCGATGAAATCATTTTCCGAGCTGCCTGTTTTAATGGTCGACAATTCGTTGAATGCGCCCGCGGTCTCCGGAAAATCCGCTTTTTCCAGATGATCGACATATAATTGCGAGAACTTCTTGGCTGTCATGCCCAGCACCGTCTTGAAAGAATCATTTTCACCGGAAACAGCCAGTTCACCTATCAACTCTTTCAGCGCAGGACCGCCGAAAGTCTCCCGCAAAAATGCGACCGCTTCCGATACCTCGGCGAAGGCCAGCGCTATCTCATCCTGATCTTTCAGGTATATCAACGAAGGAGACATACGCGAGAACGGGATCAGGTTCTTTGAGACGGTGGCTTTCGCGAGCACGTTGATGGAATAGGGCGTTAAATAATTCGGCGACTGCAGGCGCCAGGCGGTCTCCAGGAAGCGGGCGGTGCCTTCATGCAGCCACAAAGGGCAGTTGCCCATGGACAGGCGGTTGATGCAATAATGCACATATTCGTGGGCCAGCGTGTCCTGCCAGCGAAAACCAAGAGGTGTCGCTTCGGGAGAAAGCATCATAATGCGATTGAACTTGCGCAACCCGACCGTGCCGCTCTTTTCCAGGACATCATCTTCTATGGTCGTCGCCAGAGCGAACTGGGGCTTGGTGGTCCAGATCTCCACGCGCACTTTATCTGTCGGGGAAACGCCGAGTTCCCTGCCCATAACCGCATACGCGCTTTCCAGCGTGCTTATCGCGCCGCTGGTAAGCACCAGGTCGAAACCGCGCGCATAGAGGATAAAATGCTGGCTTTGAACCTCGGTAAAATCCGTCGTCGCGCCCAGAAGGTTCACATAATAGTTGCGCAGATTTTTCCAGTACGGCTGTGCGTTAGGCTTTGAAAGGGCGGTGTTCATGTCGCGTATCGCGCCCCGGTAATCACCCTGATAGAACTTTATTTTACTTTCCCAGAAAAGTTCTTCGGCTCCGGCGGGCATTTTAGAAATCTCGTCCGTTACCAGCCCTACTTCACCGGCCTCAAGCAAGGCGTACATCTTTTGCTCGTCCATTGCATGGACAAGAGGTGTCAAAGAAAATAGCAGCCCCAATATCGCTGCGGCTATAATTGATCCGCTCTTCATACGCATATACCTTTATATATAGCGAAACTGGCACATATTTGCAAGTATTTAAACTCTTAATTGCTCATGTTATTCAGCCAAACTGCGAAAATAGGTACGAATATCCTTTTCGAATTTTTTGGGATAGCTCTCTTTAAGGCCTTCCAGCAGTTCCTGCCTGAACTGGCGCGGCGCACGGTACTCGTCGGCGCCAGGCAGGCGGACCGTACCGTTTTTCACACCGGATATCCCCCCGCGGGAAGCGGCGATCCCCTTCATTCGCACGGCGTTGCCCGCTCCACTGCCCGATCCGCCTGATTGCTGCCGCATTTCTTTTTCAGCCTGGCTCAAACCCTCGCGTGCTTTTCTCAGCTGGTCCAGGGCGGTGGCAGCCTGTCGCAGGCCTGCAGAGGCATCACCTTTCTCAAGAGACCGCGCGGATCCGGCTGTCTCAGCCGAGGCACTTTCGAGCGAACCGAACACGACAGGCGGCACAGCCGTGCTTTTTCGCGTAAATTCTTCTAGGGTTCTTCTGACCTTTACGACTCTGCCGGAAATATTATTTTCAACCGGACCATAGGCTTTGGCTCGGGCCGCGATCGCCACATCATCATAATAGGCGCCCCCCTGCGGCTGAACAATGCCGAGGATATCCGTGGTCGCCTTTTCTTGATCGGCTACCAGGCTATCCAGCTCCAGCCCTGTTTTTTGCAGTTCCGCACTCATTTTGCCGGCGCCTTCAGGTGAGAAACCCACATCCTTGCCGGCCTCCTGCATGGCCTCCATCATGTTCCGCAGCTGATCCTGCAATTGTTGCGCCAGGCTTTGCGCGGTTGCCCACTCCCCCCGCGACACCGCTTCGTTCAAGCGGGAAAGCAGATCGCCGGTTTCCGCAAGATTTATCTGTTTGATACCAGGCTGATTAACAAAATCTTCGGGCAGTTCCTGAGGCAGCTTTTGCAGCTGTGCGGCCACCGCATTGAACATTTCGGCGATATCCTTCAGCGCTTTTTCCAATTCGGCGGGTTGAACATTTGAATGTATCTTGTCTGCTAACGCAGAAACAGCATCGGTTAGTTTCCCGCCGTTGGTCGTCAAATCCCGCATGCGCTGGTATTGCCAGATATTTTCAGAGAGAGAGCTTATCTTTTCAAGACCGGCAACCATTTCCCGCTGATCCCGGCTGGCATTGCGGCGTTCATTGTGTTCCAACTGTCTAACCGCGTCATCAGCCAGGCGGTCGCGGATGTCCTTAAGCTGTTCCTCAAGTCCCGTGTATTCGTGACAGGTCGCCATATCCGTCATGGGATCGTTATTCATTCTCACTGTCAATGAGTCCAATGTCTTGATCGGCCCATCAAGCTTTTGCCGGATGTCTTTTTGTTCTTTTAAAACGTCTTTCACTGAGGCGCTGGACTGCTCTATGAGCGCGTCAAGAGAGGTTTGGGCCGTCAACTGATCGGCCAGAATGTCGACCAGCGAGCCGCGCAACTCCTTCAGACCTTCTTCGATCTTGCCATGTTCGACGGAGGAATCCGTTATCTCCAGTGTGCGCACGGGGGACAGCGAGAACTTCGGCCCGTTCACCGTGTCGTTGTCCCAGACCTGCACGGATATCCGTGCGGTCCTGCCGCCCGCAAGGCCGAGGTCGGCGATCTTCAGCTTGTATTCGGCCATGGCGGTGACGGTCTTCTTTGGGAGCGGCATGGGGAACCGCACGACCCGTTCATCGTCCAAACGGCAGACAAGCTCGGCGCGGGACAGACCGTAATCGTCCGAGAGCTGCGCCACGACCGGCACAACGGCGTCATCAGCGGCGACCACATCGGTTTCAGGTGAAAGAATATCTGCGGCAGGCGGCTGATCGGGTGTGGCCGTTATTGTATATTCAGGGGGATCCGCATGAACCGCACCGTCGGTCGCTACGGTCAACAATTGGTAGGTACCATTGTGTCGTATAGTGAATTGGCAGGCACTGTTCATACCGTCTGAAAGGCGGGCGGTTTCCCGCAGGCCGTAAGAGGTTGAAAGTGAAACTGTTTTTACCGCTTTACTGAAACGGGCTTGTACGACGACCACGGTGCCGGCAAGACCCGTGACATTGGGATTGTCGTTGGTCGTCGCCGGCTCCAGGCCCGTATAGGCAGGAAAGCGGTAGGTGACGCTGAAATTACCCGCGACCGGCGGTTGAGGCGTAACAACGGACGTCGCGGGGCTCGCGGTCTCTGCCCAGGGTGAAATGATTACCCGCACCAGGGCGCGGCGGGGCGATGAAAATAATGCAAACACGGACAACGAGCCGATCGCTGCCAGACAAAACAGTGCGGCTCTCTTGAGCACCCTGAAAGGAACCGCTTTTGAAGGCAGCGCCCGGTCAGCAACGATATGCGATACTTCCGCAACATGACAGGCAACCAGGTCCGGAGAAACATTCGTTGAAGTTTGCCGGCCCAATTCCCGGCGCTCAACAGGCTATCGGAAAATTCCGGAATATTCTCCTGCGCGATCTTTATGGAACGCCGCGGATCCGCACACACAACAGCCCGCGCGTAAGACAGGTACTTACATAGGCGATACTCATTACTGAAACGACGTAAAAAGAGCGAAGCGCAACCAACGGAACGTTGAAAATGAGACAGGCCGATGTGTAAAAGAACAGCGCTGACGAGATCAACGCACCGGCCATCAACACAGCGTTCAACAACTCCCTGATCATCAGCCGCCGGTGCACTGCGTTGATAAAAAAAACTATTTCTTTCATTTAAGTTTTTGTCGTGCGATCTGCAGATAGTAAGCCGCCTCGCGATACTCCGGATCCAGACGCAGGGCCTCTTGTAATTCACGCACGACGGAAGCCCATTCCCCTTTACGCCATCAAGCGACACCCCGGTTAAAATAAGCTTTCGCGTGGGCGGGGTCGGCAACAAGGGCTTGCGAGTACAGCGTGAGGCTTTCGTCAAGACGATTCAATTTTTCAAGACTTACCCCGGCGGAGAGATAGGCCTCGCCGTAGTCTTTTCGAATCCCATTGACGACCGGCGGTAATGATCTATACCGTATGGCTAAGGCCAGATAATCGCGGTATTGGTCTGCGGCTTTCACATAAAAATCGTACGCTGACTGGTAATTGCCCTGAACGAAATAGGAATAGGCGTACATGGTGGCGGCCTGCGGTTGTAACGGCTGCATGGCAAATCCGCGGGATAGAAATGAGCGCGCCTGGTCGAATGCGCCGTGCTCCACCAGCAGGTTACCCAGCTCGAAAAAACCGTGTGCGTAATCACCGACTAAGTCCGATGTGAAAAAATCGTGGTGACCGTTGTAATCATAGGCACCGCGCAGCGAGTATATTTCCGATAACAACAGCAGGCCTCTCGCCGGATCGGGTTTTCCATCATTGAGACGGTACAACAGTCCGTCCGGTTCTATCTGAAGCACCGGTGACGGCTGATACTCAGCGTCGCCGGAAAAATACACCGGTCCGCGAGATCTATTTGCCTTGTAAAATATCTGCCAGTCTTCCGGGGACCTGAGCGGGCCGGAAAAAACATCGGGATAGAGTTTATTAAGGGGCCCCTGATACCAGGGGGAAGCGGACAGGCCCTGCGCTACTATGGCCGGTGACCGGCGCAGCCTGATGGCGGCCTGTGCGGCCCATAATGAAAAGACCTGCACATCCTTTTTCATGACCACCGTACCGTTATCCGGTGTCGAGCGTAAAATATTATGGACGAAATCGTGATCGAAGAAATTGTAACGGTAGTTATTATCCGGCAGGTTGCAAACCAGGTTAAGCGCCACCAGACAGACACCGGTCACTCCGGCCGCAACCTTCCCACATCGGCGGTAAACAATGACTATCCCATACATAAACCAGATCGCGACCACCGTGTTCGGTAAAAGAAAATGGGCTTCAAGGATCGCGAAGGCGTGGGTATTCGGCGGAATATTGCTTATATAAATGGACAACGGACAGGTCACCAGCCAGGCCAGTATTGTCGCCTGGGCATAGCTCCGTTCTGTTTTCCACAAACGATACAACCCGAATAATGCAAGCGGTGAGCCGAGAACGCTGAAGGCCGTCAGCAGATGCGTGAAATAAAACTTCATGCCAACCAGGAAGTTATCGCCGGCCGCATAACTTTCCGATATCAGGTCAAGCGTGCCGCCGTGCGTTTTACGCGCGATAGAGCCCCACAGCCTCTCGAACGTCGCCGGATGGTTCCAGTCCAGCATCGGCAACGTATTTGATCGTATATACAAATAGGCAAAGACGGAAAAACCGAAAAAAAATGAAGCGATGGCGACTGCTACAACCCGCGCGTTAAGTTCTCCCCTTCTTGCCCAGAGCAGCCATAACGCGGCGGGTGTTATCAGCAGCAGGTCCATCCTGACGCCAAGACCCATGCCTGTTATAAAAGCCAGTAAAACCAGGGCACGTATTTCAATGGAAGTTTTTTTGAACGTGAAGAACAAACCGCCCAGCACAACGAGTGTCAGCAATGTGTTAAGCGTGTACATTTCTGAGACGAGCGCCAGATACCATTGCAGGTATGAAGTGCCGTACACCATCGCGGAAAGGCCGGCGGCGAGTTTGAGGCTGCCGGAAACAGGAAGCTCGTTCTTATGCGCAAAAAGGATGAACAACCGGTACAACAGCCAGACGGCACAGGCAGAGCCGAGAGCCGACAGCACATTCAGCCGGTAGGGTATGGTCGCGAACGGCACAAGCACTACGAAGATATTTGTCAACAATGTGTATAGGGGATATCCCGGAGGATGAGCAATGCCGAGAGAAGCCGCGGCGGTGACCATTTCGCCGCTGTCGCGGTATTGGGCCGTGAAAGGAAAAAGCGTCGTCAGATAGAGAAGAAATTGAGCGATAAATACGATCATCAGGTTTTCCGGCCCGCGCGCCATTTTGCCATGATCTGAGGCAGATAGCGTTGAGGACGCGGGTCGTTCGGCGCGTGAGCCTGCAGCTGCTCAAGGGCTTTTGCCGCCGCGCCCCAATCCTGCTTTTTCCAGGCCAGCACCATCAGATTATAGTAGGCATCGGCAAAGCTGGCGTCAGCTAAAATGGCACGCCGGTTGTACTGCTCGGCGCTTGCCAGATCATTCTGTTTTTCCGACAAAACACCGAGCGTTGACAACGCGTATGCGTTATCCGGGAACAATGCGACGGCCGTGCACAGCAGTTCCCTGCCGGAAGCTGTGCTGCCGGCGTTGATCTCGTTATAGGCTGTTTCATTTATGAATACGCGCGCGTTCAATGCGACCCACAGGACTTCAGGCCATTTATCCATCATAACGGATACGGCTGCACCGGCGAGGGACGGCCTGCGCCTGGCTTCAAAGAACGTGTAAACGGGTATCAAAGCCCGCGTTCTATAATCCGGGTGATCCATGCCATACACCCCGCGCAGGTTGTAGCAGGGCCAAGGGTCGGTTGACGGCTGCAGCGACGGGGCATACAACACCCCGCGCAATGCCATGGCGACCCCCGGCAGTATGACCGGATTAAAAGTGGAGAAATAGACCGGTCTGACACCCAGAAAATTCCTTTCGACCTGCTGGCGGCGATCCTCTTTTTCACTTTTTGTGAGTTGCCGGAAATCGGCGCCGTAGATGTTCCTGAAAACCAGCCCCCCGGTCGTGGACCTCTATATCGGGTCTCAGACGGCGGGCGAACGTGAAATACGCGAGGCTGTAAAAAGTATCGTCGCCGCCATCGATGAAAAGGATACTGCCGTACGGCAGGGAACGAAGGATATTGCGGCCATAATCATGACAGACCAGGTTCCACCTGAAGGGCGCCGCGAATGTTCTCGACGAGAAAAGGAAAAGAGAGGCGCACAGGACCATTGCGGCCAACCCTGTCTTTTGCACCGGGATCCTGCGCAACAATGCGATACCGTATAGTACCCCGAAGACGAAGAACAGGTTCGGCAAAATATAAAAACGCTCCAGTATCCCGTTCGATTCGCCGTTAAAGGGCAGGTTCGCGAACAACAGAAAACCCGGCCCTATCAGCAACCAGGTCATGAACAACTCTTTCGCGCTCGGCAATCCTTTTCTGAGGGCCCACCACCAGCCCGCGGCGCCAAGAATGGCGCCAAAAACAGTGAATTGCTGCAGAAAGAAATCAAGATAGCGGTGCAGTTGTCTGAGCATGAACGGAAACGTGAACGGGATCTTTTCACCCACCGTTAATGAGAGACTGCCGTAATCCGCCCGTGAAATGACCCGCCACAGATTATGCAGATTTTCCGGATCTCCCCAGTTCAACGGAGGGTGCGCCTGCGCGCGCAGCAGTAAGACGAGGTAGATGGAAATACCCATTGCCGCGGCGCCTGAAAATGCGGTTATCTCCCGCACGGTGAACTTCTTTGTTCGGTACAGCTCTCCCGTAGCGAACGGCAGCACGAACAGGAGGGTCTGGTGGTTACCAAGGCCAAGCCCGAACAGGAATCCTGCAAGCACTGTTTTACCATACAGCAAGGCATAGAGGATCAATACAAGGAATAAACTGTTAAGGGTAAAGACCTCAGCCTGCGCGGCGCTTGAGACGAAAGCGGCGCTCGCGCCGGCTATCAAGGCCGCGGAGGCCGCTATCATTTCTTTTCCGTCGCACTCATCAAGCAATTTGAGAAATACGTAGTACAGCGCCGTCACCGCGACAGCGGCTGACAGCGCGCTTAACAGGTTCACGCGGTAGGCTACGGTCGCAAACGGCATCAGTATGGACAGGACCTTACCCAGCAGAACATACAGAGGATAACCCGGGCTGTGCGGCAGGGAAAGCGTGGCGGCAGCGGCGCAAAACTCACCCGAGTCGCCCACGACAATACCGGGAGCCATCGAAAAAACATATCCTGCGCAGGCGATCAGGAAAACCCAGACGCTTATCATGGGATCATTTATTTTATTGTAAAAGCCTTTTCGATCTCTTTTAACACGGCTTTTTCCGCGGCGCAAATTTTGCCGATACCCATGATACCGCCGCTCGCGTTCGCGATCGCGATGGCGTGTCCGAGTATCTCATAGCGAAGGGATTCAACCTCTGACGTTGACAGGCTCTTACAGAGGCTGGCCGTGTAGGCTTTCCACAGTTCGAAGAGCGTCGCGCCGGGCCTTTTGCATAGCCAGCGTGCCAACAATAGATAATCTATGCTGGTTTTTCTCCACCCGAACTTCTCGACGGCTTTCAGGATAGCTTCCCGCTCAAGATCATCCAGTTTTCCGTCAGCCCAGCCGACCTCTATCAGGGGGACCAGGGAAATGGAGGTCAGTGTTTCTGGCCGTATCTCCATTTGGAGGAATCGATCCAGCAGCATATCGTTCGTAATACCGGAAATTTCAGAGAGCATGATCCGGTGGTCCTTGCGTCTTTGCGCTTTTTTATACTCTTTGACAAGATCCTCATCCTGCGTGCTGAACAATCCCTGTTCGAGTTCTCCGTCGGTTCTGTACACCATAGAGGCTCCTCCATTCCTTGAGCTGCTTAGTTCTTATCTTTTCCTTAAATACCATTCGGCTAAAAGCGATCCGCAGGCCGCCAGCAAAAGCCATGGCGTATCCCACAAGCTTCTGTGCTCTTCGTTCGCTGTTGCGGCAACGGGTTTTGTCAGCCGCTGTATGTCTAATATAGTAACATTTTCGCTGTTGAAATAGCCACCGTTCGTTTCCTGCGCCATGCGTCTGAGCGCTGTCTCATTGACCGCCAGTTCAATTTCTTCCGTTGCGGCGGGTGAAGGCTGAACGGCAGGTTTAGCCGTACGCGTGCCGGGGTCATTTTCGGCTTCAGCCTTTGCGAGCCAGCGCAGCATGTTCCGCCAAAAATTCGTATAGGCGTCGGCCGTCGGCATTTGCAGGGCCCAGCGCCAGGTCGTGTTCACGCCAAGCGCCGCCACGCGCCCTTTTCCGCAGTCCCACACGGCAAGCTCCGGTGTTGTGCCTCTCGCGTCGGTGAACAGCACGTGCGCACCTTTGCGCGCTTCAAGCCTGGTGCAGCCGTCAAGCTCCGGCATCTGGCGCCACAGCGCCGCGGCCGTCTGCGGCTCCTTTGAAAGCTGCATAATGAAATGCCCACCCGCGGTCGGGCGCGCGCGGAAAGCCCCGGGCTGCCAGCCGCCGTGCTCAGGACTGTCCATCGCCGGCAAAATACCGTCGATAGCTGTGCCTTTCCAGCCGCCGGCGGTAAATGAATTCTCACCGCCCGTCATAATAAAACCGCCGCCCTTTATTCGTACGAAATCCGCGAGATTTTGCAGGTACTGCGGCATAAAACCGTAACGCTGATAGGTGAAGTTCTCAAAGATCACCACGTCGAAAGACGGCAGGTCCCGGGTAAAAAGCTGATGGATGGGGAAGGGTATCAATGCCAGGTCGTTTTCCGCCACCAGCGCCACATTATCCGGGTTCCTCAGGATCACGAAGGAAACCAGCTCTACCAGCGGATCATTTTTAAGCACATGCCGGAGAAAGGAATATTCATACGATGGACGGCCGCAAATATAGAGAACCCGTATCTTATCGCGCAACACATCGATATCAATATCCCGGTAGTTATTGAGCGTGGTAATTTCGTTTTTTACCGTCTCTATCCTGACGGTATATTTCTGCCGGCCGCTGACGGATGGTGTGATCATGAAAACCGTTTCACCTGTGCACGCATCGGCGTTAAAAGAGACCGTATGCCTGGCGAGCGGCACATTCCCTTGAGAAATTGATATTGTCACGGAACGACCCCGTGCCCCGGAGGCCCCATAGTGCGCGCGCAGTTCAAGCGGGGCGCCTTTAAAAGCGATGTCCGGAGCGTTCACAGAGATAATGCTCAAGTCAAGCAGACTTTTGTCGTTTGATGGTGAAATACAGATCAGCGGAGCTTTTGGCAGCCGAAGAGCCGTCGACGTAAGAGGACCCGCGGTGTTATTACCGTCGGACAGAAGGAGCACACCCGAAAGCGCGCCGGGATTATCCCGGGAAGCTTCCGCCAGGGCGCCGGCGATATCGGTGGAATTTTTGTCTTCCGACGGGGTCATATCGGCCGGACTTTTTACCTTCTGTGTGTTACCGGCGAACGTATACAGAAAGGGAGTGTAAGAAGAACGAATGTCCGGCATCAGTTTTCGCAAACAGCTCACGGCGCCGTCGAGTTTTTTGGTGAGCTGCATACTGCCTGACGTATCGACCAATATCGCAAGCGCGGGGCGCGACCGCTCAAGGGCGCCGGTCAATTCCGGTTTCGCCATGGCCGCAAGCAACAGGAACACTGCAGTGATCCGCAGGGCGGTAACCGGTAATTTTTTCTTTCGGGTCAAAAGGATATATATGATCGCAAGCGCGACCGGGACAGAAAGTATGAACCAGGGGTTGTTTAAAGAAGCGCTCAGGTGCCAGTTCATCGTATGCCCATCTTTTGTCTGAGATATTTCTGATGGATGGCATCGGCTTTGTATGTCCCGGTAACACTGTACATAATGACATTCAGCGTAAGTTTCTGGGCCTCAAAGCGCTGGTTTTCCCCGCCGGGCTGGCATGGCCATACATAGTTCCCGGAACGATCGCGGGCCCAGGCGCCGATCATGTCGTTTTGAGAATAGATCACCGCCGCCCGGCCGGAAATATCGATACCTTCGAGGTGATCATCGGCCAGGCGCCTGCCGGCGATCTTGCGCAGTAAATAATACGAACGAAAAAGCGGGTGCGTCTGCGGTAATGTCTTTAAGCGTTTTTCAGGCAATACTTTCGCGATCTGCCGCCTGAACCCGGTGTCGAAAGCACCGCCTTTCACGCCCAGTGAGTTTTCCACGAACAGCAGTCCGCCGTTGGAAAGATAGCGGCGCAGCGTTATTGTCTGAGAGGCTGTCAGCTCGGGGAATTGACCGGTCCCGAGCACGATCAGGAAAGGCGACGAGAAAAGAGCTTCGTCGTCCAGTGTTACCACCCGCCGTCCGCTTTCGGGAATAATGCTGGTAGAGGCGGTAAGAAAATGTATGATCTCCTGCCAGGTCTCAGGATACGGGTCCCAGTTGCCGTTATACCTTAATTGTGTGAAAACATAATTGTTTATCTGGCTCGCGCACAGGGGCGCAGAGACTATCAGAGACAACAATACGATCAAGGAGAATTGTTTAACGGCGGACATTGGTCTTTCCTTTTGTGACCAGCAACAATTCCATCAGCAGTAATAGAAGAACGGCAAACAACCACTGACGGGATACATCTGAGCCCGCTATAATTACCCGTAGTTTTTTCTGCCACTGCCCGGGTTCTATCATTGCCAGCGGCATTTCTTTAAAATATGCCCTCACGGTTTTGAGCGTGGCGGCGGTCAGGTCGCTTTCAGCGTGAGCGTTGTCCAAATTTACCGCCCAGGTAGTGACCGTGCGGCGGCCGGAAAGCAACGCATACATACCGGGCACGTCCATATCCGTATAGGTTATCGCGCCTTCGGCGACCGGCGCCGTAACGAGTTTTCCGTCGGGCCGCGCGATACGAGGATCATCCACCATTTTCCAGTGGAACGTGCCGCCGACAACAGTATCCGCAGCCGCATCCTGGCCGGCTGCCACCGCGGTATATCTGGCCGCGGCGCGCAGTAGTGTTACAAATACGGGATGCGCTACAATATTTCCCCAATCCCTGTCCGGCCCTGAGCAGCACAACAGAACTTTCCCGGCACCGTATTTTCCCTCGATAAGGTACGGCCGTCCGTTGCCCAGTTCCGCAAGCACCCGGGCGCCGGGTTTCGCGGAAAGAACAAAACCTTTGTCGACGTGTATATTCTTCCACACATATTCTTTAACGGCGATCTCAGCAGCTATAGGGTGGCCGGCATCCTTCCAGGTGATGCTTTGCGGGGAATCCAATTCATTGCCGACCTCGGCCGGGAACCATTCCGGTTCTGCGCCCGGTTCAAAACGGTCACCAAGGAACACGATGCACCCGCCGCCGCTACGGATATGATCGGCGAGCGCCGGGGAGAATTCGCGTACGTTAGCCAGTATCACCGTACCAGGCAGTCCGTATTCCACCAGAGAGGAATCGCTTTCTCGCAGCACTTCAGCGCGCGGGAATAGTTTACTGAGGTATAGCGTCTTGCTGCCCGTACCACCGAGACGCGGATCGCCGTCAATAAGCCACGTTTTAAAAGGAACGGCCCTTCTGGCTGTCAGATAATATTCGTTATCGCAGATCAGCGGATCAGGCGGGATGGTCAGCGTGCCGCGCGATACCGGTGTTTTCGCCGTCCAGACCATGTGTGCCTTTAAAACGCCGTCGGTACCTGGTTTGCCGATATCGGAGGCGACCTTCCGGCCGTCAGCGTGCAGCTCGATAAATGTTGTATCGACGGGATAATGAGAGCTTTGCGCAGCGGCAGAGCACTCCCACTGTTCGGGACCTTCATTGAACGTGACGGATGGTTCCGTAAGCCAGCGGTTAGGCAGTGATGGGAAGCGCGGCAAAACCACCCTGACCGATAGTGACCCCTCTGGAGGCTGACCGCTGAAAACATGCTGTGCGCCGTCGGTAAGCACGACGGCTACCGGTCTGGCGCCGTGATAGTTCTCCAGCATCTTCCGCAGCGCCGTCCATGCCGGCGCAAGGTCGGTGGGTCTGTTCGAAAGCTGAATATCCGTTATCAGCCGCGCCAGCGTATCGGTATCGTTCGTCAGAACACCGCTGACAACCTCCAGCCGGTTCGATACCGCTATCACACCTGCCCTGGTGCCCTTAGGCACGATGGCAAGCGAATCCTGAGCCAGTTTCTTGCACATATCAAATCTTGTTATGCCGTTAACTTTTGCACCCATCGAATAAGAAGTATCCAGGATGAATATCACGGGCGCCGGTTCACTGCCGGCTTTCAGGCCCGCCGCCGCGGGTTGGTATACAGGCTTGGCAAAATAACCGACGATCAGCGCGATGATCAGCGTGCGCAGCAGCAGGATCAAATAATGATAGAAGCGCAGGCTTGTCCTGACCCGCTCAATCGCCTGCAGGATATAACGGTGATCGCTGAATGGAAGTTTTTGGGGAGTGCGTTTTGAGAGCAGATGCAGGAGTAAAGGGATCGCCGCAAGGGGCAGCCCCCACAGATAGACCGGATCGAGGAATGAAATATTCATCAGACCATCCCGCCGGAAAGCAATCGTGCGAGCGCGGTCTCGACCGGCTCGTTCGTTTGAGCGAGACAATGTGTGATCCTCGCCGAACGTAAGGCGGAGGCATTTTGTTGTTGGGCTTCCCCGAACACATGCAGATATTCGTCGCGTATTTCGTCTGCGTCCGCCCGTACATTGGCTCCGGATTCAAGCGGTACAAAAAGGCGCCTCTCCCGAGAAATCAAAATCGATCTCCCGCGGGTCAAGCACCTGCAAGACCATGACATCGTAGCGGCGCGCGCTCAGATGGCGCAAGGCCGGCATTATCTGTCCTGTGTCGCCTAAAAGATCTGAAACAAGGATCACCATACTGCGTTTTTTCAGCCGGCGGGCAACATCAGCGAGAGCGGTATGTATACCCGTATCACCACCGGGCTTTACGTTCTCCAGGGCGGCATTTAAGAGCGGAAGGTATGACTGCTGGTGCATAGGAGGAAGGAACGTATGCAGATTATCGTCGAATATGCCCAAACCCGCCGCATCGCCCTGCTGGAATAACAGGTAGCATAAAGAGGCGGCGGCCATGGCGCCGTATTCCAGCTTTGAAATATTCCCTTTCGATGCGTAGCCCATGGAGCCGGATGCATCCAGCAAAATACAACAACGGAGATTGGTTTCATCCTGGTATTGCTTGATGAAAAGGCGGTCACTGCGGCCGTTCATCTTCCAGTCAATATGTTTGAGCTCGTCGCCCCGAACATATTCACGGTGCTGGGCGAATTCAAGCGAGTGGCCGCGCAGGCGGCTCAGGTGCGATCCTGAAAGAAGACCGTCCACAACGTGGCGGGCCCGCAACTGCAATGATGCTATTTTGGAAAGCGCGACGGGATCGAGCAGTTTCATTGTACCGACAAGGAATCCAAAAGCTTCCCTATAATGTCGTACTCCGCGCTGACACCTTCCGCTTCACCATGAAAGTTGATAATGATCCTGTGACGGAGCGCCTGAAGGGCCACAGAGCGTACATCATCGACTGAGGCGGCAAATCTTCCGTGAAGCACTGCCCGCCCCTTGGCGCCAAGCAGCAGCGCCTGGGCGCCCCGGGGACCTGCGCCCCATGACACGAACTGTTTAACCGCTTCAGGAGCATCGGCATCCGACGGTCTTGAAAGGCGGACCAGTTTTACTGCGTACTCAATAACGTGTTCCGCTGCCGGAACCCGGCGTACAATGTCCTGCAACGAAATTATATCATCGGCGTTAAGCACCGTATCCAGTTCGCAAATCTGGGAACCGGTCGTCTGCGAGATGATACGTTTTTCCTCTTCAAGGCTTGGATACCCTATATTGATCTGGCTGAAAAACCTGTCCAACTGCGCTTCAGGCAGCGGATAGGTCCCTTCCTGTTCGATGGGGTTCTGCGTTGCCAGGACAAAATAGGGCAGCGAAAGCGCGTGGGTACTGCCCCCCGCTGTAACCTGATATTCCTGCATAGCCTGTAGCAACGCCGCCTGCGTCTTGGGCGGGGTGCGGTTAATTTCATCCGCCAGTATGATCTGGCCGAACACCGGCCCCCGTACGAAACGGAACGAACGTTTTCCCGTTACCGGATCCTGATCTATCACTTCAGTCCCGGTAATATCCGACGGCATAAGATCCGGGGTGAATTGTATCCGGGAGAATTTAAGGTCCAGTATCTGCGCCAGCGAATTGATCAGCAGTGTTTTGGCAAGCCCCGGCACGCCTACGATCAAAACATGCCCGCGCGCGAACAATGCGATCAGCAGCTGCTCAATAACCTCATCCTGCCCCACTATTACCCGGCCCAGTTGTTCGCGTATAGCCTTGTAAGAAGTTCTCAGTTTTTCAACCAGCAAAAGATCGTCGGTGTTAGTCATTGGACCTCCGTATAACCCTGTTTCATTTTGCGTTATAACTAAATTCGACTACGGTAGCACCGCTGCCGCCGTGTGAAAGCGGGGCGGTGTAGTATCTTTCTACGTATCCGTTTTGCCGCAGGCAATCGTCGGTTACTTCTTTCAGGACACCGGAACCTTTGCCGTGGATTATAAGGGCTTTGCGGGCTTGTTTTCGGATCATTTCGTTCATAAATCTATACAGGGCCTGTTCGGCTGCCTCGGCCCGCATGCCGTGCAGGTCTATGACGTCTTCCATCTCTCCGCCGCCGTAATACATACCGGTTATCCTCTGGGGTGATATTGTTTGTGCAGCTCTTTTAAATGTTCGCGGTCTATATGGGTATAGATCTGTGTCGTGGCAATAGAACTGTGGCCGAGCATTTCCTGAACGAACCGGATATCGGCGCCGTTGGCAAGCAGGTGCGAGGCGAATGAATGGCGCAGCGTGTGCGGATACATGCGTTTGCTTATATTGGCTTTTTTCGCGTAATTCTTCAGCTGCCGCCAGAACTCGATCCGTGAGAGCGGACGGCCCAGCTTGCTCAGGAAAAGCGCCGGCTCGCCTTCTTTAGCCCGTTTGTTGGCATTGCGCACTTCGAGATACTTCCTGATATATATGCGCGCGGTCTTTCCCAGCGGCACCAGCCGTTCCTTACTTCCTTTCCCGAACACCCGGACAAAACCGAGGGCCATATCAACGCTGTCGACACTTAAGCCGACCAGTTCAGAGACCCGCAGCCCCGCGCCGTACATAACCTCTACCATCGCCCGGTTACGGATCTCCCTGCTATTGTCGCCGCTGATAGCATTCAGCAGCCGTTCTACCTCGGCTATGCTCAGTTTATTTGGCAGCTTTAAAGGGATCTTCGGCGGCAGCAGGTTCGCGGTGGGATCGCTTTTAATGTAACCTTCCGCGATAAGGAATTTATAGAACTGCCTCAGGCTTTCAATCAACCGGTACAGGGATCTGGGCTGCAGGCCGGCATTCTTTCTTTCCCAGAGGTAATCCCCCAGCTCCAGATGCGAGACCGCTTCAACGTTTTTTTTGGTTTTGTTCAGGTACGCGACGTAGTTTTTAAGGTCGCTGCGATAAGAGAGAATGGAATTTTTCGCCAGTCCCTTTTCCGCGGTGATGTACACTACGAATTCTTTAAGATACAGATTCGGGTCAAGCATGTACGCTCCGCCGTTCAGGGACGTCCAAGGAAGATATTATGGCCATATTCTTTTTCCAGGGTGCATTGTTTTTCGTGGCCGGGCAGCAGGCGCATGGTACGGGGAAAGGCGTTGAATTTCTTCAGTGACCGGTTAAGTTCATCGTCGGAACCGCCGGGAAGGTCGGTGCGGCCGACGGTGCCGCAGAACAATGTGTCGCCGGTAAAAAGCAGATCCTCTACCGAGAGTACGATGCACCCTTTTGAATGCCCCGGTACATGCGTAACTCGCAATTGCAGACTTCCCACCGTTATACTGTCACCGTCTTCAAGCAGGCGGTCGGCATTGGGTGCCGAGAAAGCTCCACCGGCGTAGGAAGAAAGGTTTCGCTCCGGGACAGAAAGATTGGGGGCATCCTCACGGTGTATCATAATAGGTATGTCGAATCTTTTTTTGATCGCGGCATCCGCGCCTATGTGGTCCGCATGCGAATGCGTGTTGATGATGGCGACCGGCTTTAATTTCAGTTCGTTTATGCGCGCAATTATCTTTTCACCGTCGTCCCCCGGATCTATGACTGCGCACTCAAGGGTTTTTGCGTCGGCAAGCAGGTAGCAGTTCACTTCGAGCGCACCAACGACGATGGTTTCAAGGATATAGGGCAGGTTCATTGTGGCACTCCGCATTTAATTACCTGTAGAACGATATTAGCAGCCGCGCCCGCCGCGAGATCGTCTATCGTAACCCCCCAGCCGCCCGGCAGTTTTTGTAACGAGGCTATACCGGCAGGTTTCCAGATATCGAACGCGCGGAACAGTATGAATGCGCCGAGGCAGTACCACAGGGTATGAGGAAGAAAAAGGACAGAGACAAAATAACCGGCCCATTCATCGATAACGATACGCTTGTCATCTGTTTTACCGTAGATCCTTTCAGCCGCCCCGGAAACGATCACAGACAGGAGCGATACGATAACCGCAAGCGCTGCAACGAATAGGGGATTATTCGGCACTAAAAACCAGTATACCGCGGCCGCGGCAAGCGTGCCCCAGGTTCCCGGCGCGGCGGGCAGATACCCTGTACCGAAACCGCTAGAAAGAACAAGAATGAGTCTTTTCATTGAGCTAGTTTTCCCGCAGCGTGGCGCTATGCTCTTTTATATAGGCGATACCGGAATAGACCGAGGCCACCGTCGCCAGCAGCACAAGCCAATACGGCAATTTTGACAAACACCAGCCCCAGACCCGGTACCAGCCGCCGAAGGTCAAAAGCCAGTCTGCATGCACGTGCGTATAATGCCACAAGGCGGAGCGGATGATCAGGATAATGAAGATAGCGATTATCGCGGTGCTTTGTGAAGCCGTCTTGAATTTGCCCAGATTTGACGCCGGGATAACGATGTTCTTTGAATCAGCGATGGAGCGCAGGCCGGTAATAACGAATTCGCGGGAAATGATAAGGGTTACCATCCAGGCAGGCACGGTGATCTCTTTCAAGCCGACAAAGGCGATGAGTGCGGCGGAGATTATCAGCTTGTCCGCCAGCGGGTCAAGAAAGGTTCCCAGCGTAGTGACCGTGTTCGTCCTGCGCGCGATCCTGCCGTTGTAGACATCGGTGATCGTCGCGATAATGAATATTAGCAGCGCCGCTATCCTCATCCAGATATTATCAATGTACATGAATAATATCATGAACGGGACAAGGAATATCCTTATCAGCGTCAGTTGATTGGCAAGCGTGAGCGTGCTGAACTTCATACGATATCCCCATACAGGTCAAGATCTCTGGCGGCGTTTACCAGCACCTTGACGAATTGTCCCGCGTATGCCCGGCCAGGTGCACCTTTGCAAATAACAACCGAGTCAACTTCCGGTGCTTGAAATGCGGCGCGGCCCTGCCAGAAACCGCCCTTCCGGCCGCTTTCAATCAAAACCTCAAGTTCCTGCCCGACACGGGCTTTGTTCCGTTTTTTGACAACGGCGTTTTGCAGACGTATCAGTTCACGACGGCGGCGCCGCGCGATCCGGGCCGGTACGGCAGGCCCCAGACCGTGAGAACGAGCCTTCTCGTTGTCAGAATATTCAAAAACACCGGCGTGCTCGAACCAGCCTTCTTTAACTAGAGAGCGCAGCTGCGAGAAATCTTTTTCCGTCTCACCGGGAAAGCCCACAATAAAGGCGGTGCGGATGCTGATACCCGGTACAGAACGCGAGATACGCTCAACGACTCCGCGAACGTTTACCGGACGGCCCATACGCCTGAGAACGGCGTCACTGGCATGCTGTAAAGGAATGTCCAGGTACGTACAAACTTTCGGCAGATCTCGGAGCGCGTCCAGTAGTTTTACGTTAACGGTGTTCGGGTAGGCGTACATCACCCGTATCCAGCGCAACGCTTTAATAGAGTTCAATCTCTTCAAAAGTCCGGCAAGAAGAAGTTCGCCGTTAGTATCGCGGCCGAAAACAGTAGTATCCTGAGCGACCAGAATAAGTTCTTGAACTCCGGCGGCCGCCAGCGCCTGTGCCTCGCGCATGATAGAGGCGCTGCTGCGGCTTTGATAGGCGCCCCGCAATGAGGGTATCACGCAAAAAGAGCAGGTGTGGTTACAACCCTCGGCGATACGAATATACGTGCTTGGCAGGGAAGATGATAAAATACGGCCTCGCTGAGCTTCAAGAAGACCGCCCGGAGATTTACAGGATACAAAAGGTTCGTCCAGCAGGAGGGTTTTTGCAAGCTGGCTCAGCTGGCCGGTGCCGAGGACCACGTCTATTTCCGGGGTCATCTCGAGAAGTTTTTTTCCCTCTTCCTGAGCCATGCAGCCCGTCACGATCAATTTTTTCAGCCGGCCCGCGGCCTTAAGCCCGGCCAATTTGTGGATATAGGACCAGGATTCATGTTTGGCGTCGCGCACAAAAGAGCACGTATGCACTATCGCCGCGTCCGCCGAGGAAATATCGGTCGTCAACACATGTCCGGCCTTAGTGACCAACGCTGCCATGCCCTCGCCTTCAACGATGTTCTTGGGGCAGCCGAGGACAAAAAGGCAGACGTTCATTATTTCAGGTTTTCTTTGGTTAGAGTGATCTCGTTAATATCCTGCCGTGCCCCGACCGCGAGGTTCACCGATTTTTCATTCAATGTGACCGTGATACCCGGCACGTAGCCGATCTTAAGCGAGAATTTATTTTTTGCGCCGAACTTTTTAAGGGTCCCGCCCACGACAACACCCTCAAAGACTTTTTCTTCGTCGGCATAAACCCGTACCCAGCTGCCGCTGGTCCCTAATATCGCAAGCACCAACGGTGATTTTTTAACTTCCTCGACCGCCTGCTGCTGCAGTACGACCTGCTGCGTGGTCGCAGGCGCGGCCGTTACGACCGCAGCGGGCCTGGTTTCCTCGGTCCCCTGTTTCTTTGTGCCGCCGAAGAACAAAATACCTATGCCCCCCAGCAGCGCCAGTGCAGCCACGACATAGATGTAGGGGAATTCCTTCTTATCATTCTCTATCTTCCGCGCTACCGCCTGCGCCTGGATCTTGGAGTTCTTGTATTGGGAGATTATCTCGTCCGTGTTCAGGCCCAGCAGAAGACCGTAGCGACGTATCGTTCCCGTGTAGTAGACTTCAGCCGGGAATTTAGACATATCACCTTCTTCCACAGCCTTGATATAGGAAACCGGCACATAGATCTGGCGGTTCACATCTTCTATCGTAAGACCGAGTTCCTGGCGTTTGGTTTTAAATATCTGTCCTATCTCATTCATAATTTCTTCCCGTGTTAATTGATTTTAAGCGATTCCACGCCCGGGGGCGCGGTAAATTTGAAGATTTTTTTATCAAGCGTTGGATTGATCTTCTGATCCATGATCTGCGTTGTGACGGAAACATTCTCCCCTTTTAAAACGATACGCACCGGCATCCCGCTGGCAGAATTTATCCAGAGCATTATCTCGAATAGATTATTCTTTTTCCCGGCGGCGGGCGTCAGCGACAGGATATAATCGGTACCTTCGCTGCCCATATAGGAAAAAGTATATTGTTTTTTAAGATCGTCCCAACCCTTTCCGAAATTCACGAGCGAGGCCGGCACCATGCTGTTGTTGGCCCATTTCTTCCAGTCGTCTTCTATAACCTGCTTGTACGACGGCGTATAGATCCATACCTTCTTGCCGTCGGCAACGATGGTCTGTTCCAAAGGCTTTGTCTGGGTAAGGTACAGAGAATCCGGTTTAAGAAAAGAGACGGTGCCGGTGTTTACCTGTTTTTCGTTCGTCAGGGTGTACGATATCTCCTGCCGGTAGCCGAATTGCAGGGTCGTGATGTTCTTGTCCGCCGCCTGCACTAATTTCATGACATCTTCCAGCGTCGTAGCGATCGCGCTGCCAGCAGTTAGCATTATACAAAGAAAAAAGGATATATATCTACATTTCATCATCTACCCCCACTACCGGTCCGTAGGTCTTTACGTACTCGTCTATTTTATCAAAATATATCGTCCAGCGGTTCGTCCCCTCAGGCTTATGGATAAAGCCTTTCGTTTCCAGCAGGCTCAAAACATTGGTCGCCTTCGCCGAGGAACCGAACAGCGCTTTCAACAAGTCCTGGGAGACGCGTTTGCGTTCCTGCACCAGGGTCAGGGCACGCACCAGGTCGGCCATCTCCTGTTTCGCGTCCGGGTCGTCAATATTGAATTCCTTCGACTCTCCCGCCGGCCGCGCGAAAAGGTCTTCGTAATACGGCGTAACACCCTGACCCAGGATGAACTTGACCACTTTTTCGGCTTCTTTTACCGATACAAAAGCACCCTGCAAACGGCTGGGCCGCGATTCTCCGGGCGGCAGGAACAGCATGTCCCCCCGGCCGAGCAACGCTTCCGCGCCGACGATATCCAGCACGACCCTGGAGTCAACCTTGGAAGTCGTCTGGAAGGCGATCCGGGCCGGAAAATTGGCTTTGATAACGCCGGTTATCACATCCACCGACGGACGCTGTGTCGCCAGGATCAGGTGGATACCGACCGCCCGCGCCATTTGCGCCAGACGTTGAATGGAATCTTCAATATCCTTGCTCGCCACCGACATCAGGTCGGCAAGCTCGTCTATGATCACCACAATATAGAATTCTTTCGGCAGGCCGCGTTCGGCCATTTTTTCGTTATACCCTTCTATGTTCCTTACCGCTTCTTTCGCGAACTTTTCGTACCGCTTTTCCATGACCCTGGTCAGCTTCTTCAGCGAATCCGCCGCATCTTTCGGCTGGGTGATGATATCTACTTTATCGTAGCTTACGCGCGGGTTATACAGGTGCGGCAGTCCGCGGTACGTCGGCATTTCAAGGCGTTTTGGGTCTATCAGCATGAATTTAACTTCATCGGGCCGGGCTTTGTATAAGATCGAGAGTATGATGCTGTGTATACCGACGGATTTCCCCGATCCGGTGGCACCTGCTATCAGCAGATGCGGCATCGGCATAAGGTCCGCGACGCTCGGCATGCCGTCGGTCGTTTTCCCAAGCCCTAACGCAAGTCTGGAATGCTTATTTTGGAATTCCGGCCCTGAGAGGATATCCCTGAGCCCGACGATAGAGCTATTGGTGTTCGGCACTTCTATGCCGACGGCAGATTTCTCGGGGACCGCGACGACCCGTATCGAGGGCGTTCTCATGACCAGCGAAAGATTTTCGCTGATGTTGGTGACCGCTTGCACCTTTATGCCGGGCGCCAGTTCCAGATCGTAGCGGGTAACAACGGGCCCGGGGATTATCTCAATGACGCGGGCGGTTATATCGAAATCCGCCAGCGTTTTTGTGAGCAGTTCGGCTTTTGCCAGGTGATCGGCGTGTCCGTCGGATTTTCCCTGCTTCGTGAAATTAAGCAGATCGAGCGGCGGCAACTGGTAGCCTGCGGGCACACCCGTGCCTGCAGGAGCAGAGACCTGCGCTTTGCTGTCGGCGGGTTTGGGCTTTACCGAGATCGGCTGATTAAGTGATTTGGGCGATACTATTCTGGGCGGCTCGTTCTTTATCTCGGGCCTGATCTCAGGCTTAGCCTGCCGGGTTTCAGGCAGGTCCAGGGTCTTCTGTTCCGGCTTCCTTTCGCGGATCTTCGGCGGTTGCGGCGCCTCTGGCTTCAGGTCGCGGCGTGCAGCCTGCCAGTGTTCGTAATCCGAAACCAGGTTCTGCCATAAACCGGAGAACAGCTCCCGCAGAGAAATACGGAAAAAAAGGCTTGCGGTGTAAATAAAAATACCGGCGGTAATAACGAGAGAGAGGTTAAGGCCGAACAGGCGCCGGAAGACGGGGCTCAGGTGAAGACCGAACCACCCGCCGTAGTTGGATTGAAAAAAATTGATACCGACAAGCGACATGAAGCTTGCTGCGCACACCAGCATCAGCAGGGACCAGATCGTATCCATCCGCAGATGCAGTTTTAGCTCTGCCTTCAGATGCACATAGCCGAGCCATGCTAAAAGAACCGGGAACAAAAAGGCAGTACCGCCGAATAACAACCCGAATATCCTGGCCAGCGCGGTACCGAACGCACCGGACTGCTGCGGAACGATCACGCAGTATCCCAGCATCAGCGAGACAACGATCAAGATGATGCCGATTATCTCCCGGCTGGGACCGTTGGAGGCTTTTTGTTTGGTTTTAGCTCGTGCAGTTAGGAACATCTGTCAGCCCTTCTGGCTAACTTTGTATGTGTGGCCGTGTTCAGTAAGTTCTATCTTATCTTCACGAGATAACCACCCTAAAGCCAGATGCAACTGTCCGCTGGAAACTTCCAGGGCGGATTTAAGTTTTATTATGGTCGTGGGGCCGTTGTCCGTAAGGTACGTCCAGACCCGCCCCGCGTTAATGCCTATTTGTTCTTTTGTCATTGCTTTTCTACCACGAACAGGTCCTGGCCGGCGATAATGGGCTTACCGTTCTCAACCAGGATCTTTATGATCTTCATCCTGCTGTCGGCCTTAATTTCATTCATCACCTTCATCGCTTCAACGATACACAGTGTTTTGCCGGGGGCCACGACATCGCCCTCGCTGGAGAACGGCGCGGCACCGGGTGAAGAGGAACGGTAGAACACACCGATGATCGGCGATTTAACCGTTTCTCCCAGCGAAGGTTGCTCCACTGCGGCCGGTGCAGTTGACATTGCTGGCGCCGGCGCATACGTGACCTGCTGGGGTGCTGCCACCGTTACAGTGGCAGCGCCTTTGCGCCGGATATAGACTTTTGTATCACCGTCGTTTATTTCAAGTTCTTCAAGGTTATCATCCAGCATCATATCATACAATGCCGTGACATCCGAATTACATGCAGCCGGCTTCGGGGTGTTTGTTTCTTTCATAAAAATGCACCTCGTTTATTTCTTTTGATCCAGCAAAACGGCCTTACGGCTCAGGTTAACGCGGTTCTTTTCATCTATCTCCGTGCATTTAACCGTGATAACATCGCCTTCTTTTACCACATCTTCCACGCGCTTAACATGATCTATCGCGAGCTGTGAAATATGCACCAGGCCTTCTTTGCCGGGCAATACTTCAACGAAGGCGCCGAAATTCATCAGACGCGTTACTTTGCCCGTGTAAACTTTGCCTACCTCTATCTCGGCGGACATTCCTTCAACTTCTGCTTTCGCGGCTTCTGCAGCGCCTTCAACGGTGCTGGAGATGAACACTCTGCCGTCGTCTTCAATGTCTATCTTGGCGCCGGTGCCTTCCTGAATGCGGCGGATGTTCTTGCCGCCCGGCCCGATAAGCTCGCCGATCTTCGACGGATTGATCTGTACTATGAACATACGCGGGGCGAACGTGGACATCTGGGCGCGCGGCGCCGTCATGGTCTCTTCCATCTTGCCGAGTATGTGCAGGCGGCCTTTGCGGGCCTGCTCAAGCGCTTCCGCCATGATCTTCGGCGTAAGGCCTTTTATCTTTATATCCATCTGCAGGGCGGTAACGCCTTTGCGGGTACCGGTGACCTTAAAGTCCATATCACCCAGGTGGTCTTCCATCCCCATGATGTCGGTAAGGATGGCATATTTATCGCCTTCCTTCACCAGGCCCATGGCAACACCGGCGCAATTGCTGGTGCAGGGCACGCCCGCATCGAACAACGCAAGAGAGCCGCCGCAAACAGAAGCCATTGACGATGAACCGTTCGATTCAAGAATATCCGAAACTATGCGGATCGTGTACGGGAATTCAGCTTCAGAAGGCAGCAGGGGCAAAAGCGCGCGGCGGGCAAGGTTGCCGTGGCCTATTTCTCTGCGCCCGGGGGAACGTTCCGGTTTCGGCTCACCCGTAGAGAAACCCGGGAAGTTGTAGTGGAGCATGAAGCGTTCTTTGTATTCGCCGTCCAGCACGTCCATAACCTGCGCATCACCCGGCGTGCCAAGGGTCGCTACGGCAAGGGCCTGCGTCTGACCGCGGGTGAACACGGCAGAGCCGTGCGCGCGGGGCAAGATACCTACGATCGATTCGATCGGGCGGACCTCGTCTAGATTTCTTCCATCCGCGCGGGTGCGTTTATCCAGCACCAGTTTGCGGGCGGCGTAGTAAAAGAGGTCTTCAAGTATGTTCTTGATGGCGCTTGCTTTTTCCGGGTATTTCCCTTCAAGAGCGGCGACCACTTCTTTTTTGTAGGCGCGCCACATATCGTCGCGCGAGTCTTTTGATCTCGGCTGAAGGATCTCTTCGATCCTGGCGGCGGACATCGAGGTGATCTCGTTCTTCATAGCCTCGTCAACGACAGCCGGTGTTACCAGCTGCTTGGCTTTTTTGTTGAAACCTTCCTGGAAGGCGCACAGGGTCTTAAGGTTTTCAGCGGCAAGGTTAAGGGCTTCCAGCAGCTGGTCTTCAGAAAGCTCTTTTGCGCCGCACTCAACCATGGTTATCGCGTCACAGGTCCCCGCTACCATCAGGTCAAGAGAGGAAGAAGCCTGCTCCTGCTTGGTAGGATTTACTATGAACTTACCGTCTATCATGCCGATGCGAACGGCGGCAACATTGGCCTCGAAAGGAATATCAGAAACCTGAAGGGCTATGGAAACGCCGACCAGGGACGGCATTTCGACATCGTTTACGCCGTCAGACGAAACAAGCATGATGCCGACCTGCGTTTCACGGTCCCAGCCTTCGGCGAACAGCGGGCGGATGGTGCGGTCTATCAGACGGCTGAGAAGGATCTCGCCTTCACGGGGCCTGGTCTCGCGCTTAAAGAAACCGCCCGGTATTTTACCGGCGGCATAGGTACGCTCGCGAAAATCAACGGTCAAAGGAAGGAACACATTGCCGTCTATGAAATTTTTCGGATCTTTTCCGGCGACAACGGTCACCAGAACAACGGTATCGCCAAGGCGAACCAATGCTGAACCGCCCGCCTGTTTGGCAAGGTACCCGGTTTCAACGGTAAGCGTCTTTCCTGCGAACTCAATACTGCGAACTGTTTTTTCTGACATTTTCCCTCTTTTTTGCGCCTGTTAACAGGAACCTCAAAAGATCCAGCGAATTCCCCTGATCAGCCGTACTCGATCAAGAAACTCGTTGTATCCTTTGGATCCCGGCCCGGCGCTGTTTATTTAACGACAAAAACTATTTGGAGCTCATCTGCGACTCTCATCATAAAAATGCGACATCCCCGCGTCTTGCGAGAACGTAGTCCCCCGACCAAGTCGGGGGAGTTCTTCGGCGGGGACGAATATTTTCACTACTTTCTTAGATCAAGCTGTCCAAGTATCGTCTTATAAGACTCTTTGTTCGTGGTTTTTAGATATTCAAGCATACGGCGGCGTTTGCCGATCAATTTAAGGAATCCGTGACGTGAAGCATGATCTTTGGGATATACCTTGAAATGCTCTGAAAGGTAGTTGATGCGCCCTGTAAGTATGGCAATCTGTACTTCGGGTGAACCGGTGTCCGTCGGGTGCGTCTTGAACTTTTCCACTACTTCTTTCTTTGCGAACGCCATTGTGTTACTCCTTTTATATTGCCGCTCCGAAGCTATTCCAGCGTAGGAGGGCTTTCTTAATTATTCCTGCCGAAAAGCGACCTTTCAGGCCACCTCAACAGCGGAATGCACATATATTATTGGAATTATACACTATTTAGGGCTAAATGTAAACGAAAACTACGTTTAACTGCAGGCAATTGGCAGTAGGCAATAATCAAAAGTCAGACAACAACTTCTTGGCCGACGCAACGTCATGGGCGATTTGCTTTGAAAGCAGCTCACGGCTGGCGAATTTGCGTTCGTTACGCAGGTGTTTTACCAGGTAAAAGGTGGTCGGGGTACGCGGCCAGGTTCCCGTAAAGTTCAGCAGGTGGGCTTCTACCAGCAGGCGGGAACCTGTTTTGGTCTCGATGGTCGGGTTAAAGCCTATGTTTGCTACCGCGGTGTAGACTGAACCGGCGTTCTCTACCAATGCAGCGAAAACTCCCTGGGGTAGCAGTTTTTCATCCGGGACGGAAAGATTTACGGTAGGAAAGCCCAGCGTGCGGCCTATTTGCTTACCCGGGACCGGTATTCCCTCTATCCGGTAGTGGCGGCCGAGCAGACGGTTCGCGTACGTCATCCGGCCGGCGGAAAGGAGCTGTCGTATGCGCGACGAAGAGATCGGTTTCCTGTGATACATCTTCGGGCTGACGACCTTCAGCAATACACCCGTGCTCTCTGCCACCGGCTTCAGCCAGTTGATGGTGCCTCTTCTTTTATGGCCGAAGGCGAAATTATCGCCCACAACGAGACAGCGGACATTCAACTTGTTTATCAGGAAATCGCGGTAAAACTCCTCCGGTTCCTGATTTGTCATTTCCGGGCCTACCGGCAAAACAACAATTTCATCTATGGGATATTCTGTTAAAAGATGCAGTTTCTCTTCCACGGTGCTGAGCACGCCGTTAACCTGTTTTACGGGACGGCTTAATGCGACGACAGCGGTCCTCAGTTTCTCCGCCTTCGCAACGGAAAGAAGTTCTTTTATCAGGTACTGGTGCCCCAGATGGACGCCGTCGAAAGTGCCTATGGCGACAGCGGTTTTCTCATGTCGTTTCATAAATAAATGCTTCCTGTGGTATTGCTTTTGCAAGCAGCGCTTCGGCGGACAGCTGGCGGATCTCTTCGTAATTCAGGGATGATCCGATCATATAGCTGCCGACTGAATCGCGCCGCAGTTTTTCGATAGTGCCGCCGCAGCCGAGGGCGGCCCCGATATCTTCGGCCAAGGTCCGTATATAGGTGCCGCTTGAGCAATGAACCCTGATAGCAAGCCGCGGCGCTTCGTAGCTTAAAAGTTCTATCCCGTATATCTGTATCGCCCTGGGTGCGCGTTCAACGGTAATGCCCTGGCGAGCCAGCTCATACAGTTTTTTACCGCCATATTTTAACGCGGAGAACATCGGCGGCACCTGCAGGACCGTACCGGTAAATTTGGTAAGGATCTCCGGCAGGCGTTCTTGTGTTTCCGGCGGCACCGGGGATTCCGACAATGTTTTACCGGTCACATCGCCGGTATCGGTCAGGCGGCCCAGCAAAACGGTGGCGGTGTACACTTTATCCTGATGCATCAATTTGTCCTGCTGTTTCGTGGCGGCGCCGAACAGCACGAGCAGCACGCCTTCCGCGAGCGGATCAAGCGTTCCGCAATGCCCCACTTTTTTGACTTTAAGGATATGTTTTACCAGTTTAACGACGCGGAAAGAAGTGATGCCGCCGGGTTTAGAGATATTCAGCAAGCCGGAGGCGCACAGGGTGTCCACTTAGGAAAGGGCCAGCGAGAGATGGGCAAGCACCTGGGAGATAACCGCGTTCATGGTGCCGGGTATCGTACAGCCGGCGGCGTTCTTATGGCCGCCTCCGCCAAATTGCCGGGCGATGGCATTTACGTCGTAGGCTTGTCTGGAGCGGAAGCTTACTTTTACCGAGGTCGCATTTTCTTCCCGGAAAAGCACGCCGACTTTCACGCTCGGTATCAGCATCGTGTGATTGATAAAATCTTCCGACTCGGTAACATGAGAATTTGCGGCGTGTATCATCGCCTGCTCAAGACGCAGGTAGGCGACTTTCCCGTCGCAGGCAAGCTGCATGGTCTGCAGCGAGAGCCCGAGCAGGTTCAGGGAAGAAAGCGTCTTGCTGGAATATATTTTCTGATACATTTCATTGGGTTTTACACCGATCTTGACCAGTTCCGACGCCACCTGCAGGCATTCAAAAGTCGTGTTCGTCTGCTGGAACATGCCGGAATCAGTGATCAGACCGGCCCAGAGGTAATCGGCTTCATTGATAGTGAACGTATGTTTAAAGTGCACCAGCAGCTTGTAGATGATCTCGGCGGTAGAGGACGCCTGGGGATTGATGTAATTAATATGGCCGAAATTATTGAAGTGGGCGTGGTGGTCTATGTTGATGATGATCTTTGCCTGAGCGGCTGAAATGATATCCCCCATCCTCTCCAGCCCAGAGCACTCAAGGATAATAGCGCAGTCATAATTCTTAGCCGATTTTTCACCGAACAGGATATTTTCGGAGCCCGCCAGGCTCTTTAATGTCGCGGGCAGCGGATCACGGGAATACATCTCCACGTTCTTTCCCATGCGCATCAGGGCGGAGCGCAGCGTCAGGCCGGAACCGATGGTATCGCCGTCGGGCTTAAGATGGCCGGCGATAAAAAACGTTTCCGCGGCGTTAATAGCCTGTTCTATCGCGTTGAAGGATTCTATCTCTGAGGGGGTTAATGTTATCGGCATGGTCAGGAGTTCTTTTCTTCGCTTTCTTTGTTCAATTTTTCAAGGATGGAGAATACTCTCTGGGCGCGGGCGGGGGTTTCATCATACTCGAAAACAAGGCGCGGGACGCGGCGTAGGTCTACGGACAACGCGATGCGGTGCCGTATCTGCGGGGTTAGTTTCGCAAGTACTTCGCCGGTACGGACCATTTCTTCCTCGTCGCCCAGCACGGAGAAGAAAACGCGGGCGTCCAACAGATCGTCCGTCAGTTTAAGCGCGGTGACCGTAACGAAACCAAGGCCATTTTCCGGGGCCAATTCCTGTATTATCTTGGACAATTCCTGCTGCAGCCGTTCACCAACGCGAACGGCCCTTTTATACGTATGCATATTATTTTACCTGTAGAATTATTATATCGTGTCATTAAGCTTGGTGGCGATATTTTCCTGGGTTATAACTTCTATGATATCGTTCGCTTTTACATCGTTATAGTTTTCCAGGGTTATACCGCATTCAAAGCCTTTTTCCACTTCACGGACATCATCTTTAAAGCGTTTCAAGCCTGAGATGGCGCCTTCGAAGACCACCACATTATCGCGTATCAGGCGGGCTTTACCACCGCGCACGACCTTGCCTTCCAACACCATGCAGCCGGCTACCGTGCCGGCTTTAGTGACTTTAAAGACCTGTTTGACGGCCGCTTTGCCGACCATAACTTCCTTTATCTGCGGCGCGAGCATACCTTCAAGGGCAGCTTTGACATCGTTGATAAGATCGTAAATGATACGGTAAGAACGAATATTTACGCCTTCCCGTTCAGCCAGGCGCTCAATAGCGGAATCAGGGCGGATGTTAAAACCGACTATAAGCGCATCAGAAGCGGCAGCGAGAGTTACATCTGATTCATTTATTGAACCGACGCCACCATGGATGATCTTGAGAACTATCTCAGCGCTGGTAAAACGTTCAAGAGAATCTCTGAGAGCCTCAAGAGATCCGCGGACATCTGTTTTTATAATAAGGCGCAATTCTTTGGAACTGCGTGAGCTAATATCTTCCAGTGACAGATGATGACGGGACCTGAGAGCATTATCCCTGGCGCGTATTTTGCGCGATTCAGCCGTCTGTCTGGCTATGCGCTCATCGGCTACTACCTGGAATGTATCGCCGGCCTGCGGGGTCTCTTCAAGGCCCATAACTTCAACCGGGGTACTGGGTGGCGCTACCTGGTGGCGGACACCGAACTCATCAACCATGGCGCGCACTTTGCCCATAGTATTACCGACAATGAAATTATCGCCGATATGCAGCGTCCCGTTCTGTACCAGCACCGTGGCCACCGGGCCCCTGCGGGGGTCCAGCTTCGCTTCAACGACCACACCGCGGGCCAGCGCGTCGGGATTCGCCTTAAGGTCCAGCATTTCAGCTTTCAGCAATATCATTTCCAGCAGGGAATCTATGCCGGTCTTCGCTCTCGCGGAGACTTCCACCATTATCACATCGCCGCCCCAATCTTCGGCGAGCAGGCCGTAACCGCTGAGCGCCTGTTTTACCTGCTGGGGGTTCGCGGTGGGCAGGTCCATCTTATTCATCGCTACTATAATAGGTACATTGGCAGCCTTTGCGTGGTCTATCGCTTCTACGGTCTGAGGCATAACGCCGTCAGCCGCGGAAACAACCAGCACCACCAGGTCCGTGGCTTTGGCGCCGCGTGAGCGCATGGCTGTAAAAGCTTCGTGGCCCGGCGTGTCCAGGAAGGCAACGTCGCCGTGCGCGGTCTTAACTCTATAGGCGCCGATGTGCTGGGTTATACCGCCGGCTTCGCCGCCGGCGACGTTCGTCGTGCGGATCGCATCAAGCAGTGAAGTTTTGCCGTGGTCAACATGCCCCATGATCGTGACGACCGGCGGACGGGTTTTCAGCAGTGCGGGATCTTCCTTCTCAACTACCTGCGTCTCTTCGGCATACATTGAGGCGAACTTCACTTCATATAAGAACTCGTGGGCCAGCAGTGTCGCGGTGTCCGTATCTAACTTTTGATTTATGGTGGCAAGGCCGCCCATGGTCAGCAACTTTCTCAGCAGATCGCCGGGCTTTTCATTCATTTTCTCGGCCAGTTCACGCACCGTCGTATTTTCATTTATGGTAACAACACCCTTGATCGCCGGCTTTTCAGCGACGACCGGAGCGGCCTGAACGGGCGCTGCCGGCGGAGTTACAGGAGCGGCAGGAGCAGGAACGGGTGTGGGAGCGGTTACCGGAGCAGCAGGAGGCGGCGCGACAACAGGCGTCGCGGCGGCGATAACCGCTTTAAGAGGGGTCACAACCGGTGCAGCGAGATGCGCTGCTGCAGGGGCCGGTTTCTGCGGCGCGGGGACCGCCGGCTTCACGGGTTGCTGCGGCGCTGGTTGAGGTTGAGCCGGAACAGGAGGTTGCTTGTGTTCGATTTTAGCCGGTTTGTGCTCTACCGGTGCGACCGTTTCTTTTACCGCTGCGGCAGGCTCAACGGCCTTAACTTCTTTTTCAGCCGGCTTCACTTCTTTTTTCTTATGTGTGACCGCGGTCTTTTTAACCGGTTTTTCAACGACAGCTTCCGTGTCTTCAACTTTTTTCTTCGGGGCTTTGGGAGCGGCGGCCTTCTTTTTGACAGGCTTTTCCCCCTCAGGCGTTACGACCGCCTTTACGGTATCCTTTGCTTCAAGTTTTTTTGTTTTTGCGGCAGTCGCAGCCTTAACGGGCTTTTTAGTTACGACCGCTTCTTTAGTTGTTTTCTTTTGCGTCATTATTGGTTCCCTCTGCCTCTACTGAGGCATTTTTTGCGTTCTCCGCAAGATATGCTTGCGCCGCTTCGATTATTTTCTCGGCGGTCTTCAGGCCTATACCCTGCACAGTGGTCAGATCGTCAGTAGAGATCGCGGCAAGCTTTTGTATGCTGCCCATACCGGCCTTGATAAGCATGTCGGCGGTTTTAGGCCCGATGCCCTTCAGGTGCGTCAGTGTGTCTTCGGCGACGGCTATCTTCTTTTCGCTTTCCTGCTTCTTCTGTGATTCCGACCTGATGTCTATATGCCAGCCGGTAAGTTTGGCCGCAAGGCGCACGTTATGCCCGTTCTTGCCGATGGCAAGGGAAAGCATATCATCGCCGACGAGTATTTCTGCTTTTTTCTCTTCCTCGCTCAGTATCCGCACGTTCATTACCTTGGCGGGAGACAGGGCGCTCGAAATATATTTCACCGGGTCATTAGAGAACGCTATCAGGTCTATGCGTTCGCCGCGCAGCTCGTCTATGATCGGCTTCACGCGCGCGCCCTTTACGCCCACGCAGGCGCCCACAGGGTCAACCTTGGGGTTGAACGACTGCACGGCAACTTTCGTACGCAGTCCCGGCTCGCGCACCACGTTCACTATCTCGACTATCTTTTCGTACATTTCGGGTACTTCAACTTCAAAAAGTCTGCGGACCAGGTCCGGATGCGTGCGGGAAAGAACCACCGAGGGGCCTCTCACGCCTTTTTCAACCTTCACGATTATCGCGCGCATGTGCTGGCCCAGGGCATAGCGTTCGCGGTTCACCTGCTCGGAGGCAGGCACGATCGCTTCGGTCTTGCCGAGGTCAACGATCAGGTTACGGTTCACGACGCGCCACACGACACCGTTAACGATCTGTCCGATCTTGGTGCGGTATTCGTCGAACAAGGTTTCCCTTTCCGACTCACGTATCTTTTGGATAATGACCTGTTTTGCGGTCTGGGCGGCTATGCGGGAAAAGTCCTGCGTATCCAGAGGAATACGGACGATGTCATTTTCCTTGACATCGGCAACGATCTTCCTGGCTTCAGCCATTGAGATCTCAAGAACGGAGTTCTTAACATCGGCCATCGCGGTCTTGACCACGCACGCCGACATCTCGCCGGTCTCAGGATCAACCTTGGCCTCGACATTAACATTCTTGCCGACATGTTTCTTGTACGCTGAAACAAGTGCGTTCTCTATAACGGTAAGGATATCCTCTTTTTTGATACCCTTATCACGCTCGATCTGTTCTAATGCTAATAGTAATTCGCTTCTGTCTGACATCTATATCCTCCTGGGCAATAACAAAATATCGCGGGATTTTAACAACTCAAATTTCAGGATCAAGCCGTGCTCTGGCCATTTTTGACAGCTCTATCGTAACTTTTTTCCCCGTCACATCATCTATCTCTATGGCGCCGTTCTCGAATTTCAATAACGTGCCGGTAAAATTTCTCTGGCCGTTAATGGGCGCGAACACCGTGACCTGTATCCGTTTATCTATGAACTTCAAAAAATCTTTTTCCGTCTTCAGCACACGGTCGATACCCGGTGAAGAAACTTCTATTACGTAATCCCCCAGTTCCGGCATTTTTTCATCCAGCGCGGCGCCAAGGGCATGGCTCATTGCCGCGCAGTCATCCAGCTTTATACCGCCCTCTTCCTTGTCAATGAAAATACGCACGTGTTTTTGCCCATGCTCAGCCGTAAGCAGAAGGTCTACAAGTTCCATCTTAGCCTCAGCCAATACCGGCGTTATAAGTTCCTGCAATTTATCTATCATTCCCATACTATCACCCATTCAGGTAAAAAAATAAGAGCGGCATACGGCCACTCTTAAATAGACTATACTATATATTTAAGCAAATTGCAAATTTTTCCAGTTCTACACTATCTTATGAAACGTTATAACTTTCTTCATTGACAGATCGACAGTACGCCCTTTGATCAGAAACATCTGCCTGCGTAGATGCTCAGTTGTCGACACTCTGTCAGTTGGAACCATATCAAACGTTTCCCTGTCCAGATCTTCCTGCGCAGACTCGTAAGAATCAAAGAATTTAATCTTGACATTTTTCCTCATCTATCAGCCTTCTTTCTTAAGTGGTCTTTTACAGCAAGTAAAGTTAAGTAGTCCCTTCCATCTTGAAGCCCTTTGCGTTTTCTATGCGGCATGTCTTTAACAAGTCCTTTGTTCTTTATAAGCTCATTGATCCCGATATAGTATGTAACCGTTTCGCCATACTTACTTTTAACTCTGTGTTTTATTATTTCATCATCAGTTAAGCCTGAAAGGTGGTTCGACAATTCTATCTGATTTGGCTCGATTCCCATGCGAGCCATAACCTTATCACCTTCAAAATACTTCTCATCAATGCTTGTGCCAAAGAATTCCTTGACAGCTTGTGAAACCTTTTTTGAATTTTCAACATTTTTTGCAACATAGACATCAATGTCATGAGTGTATCTGGGCTCAGCATGAAACGATACCGCATATGCACCAGATATACAGTACTCAACATTGTGTTTATTTAGCACTTCCAGAAATTCTTGAAAGTTGGGATTCACGAGAAATTCTTTAGGCATTTGTCATATCCAAATATTTCATTTTCACTGACGTACCACTACAATATTATAGCAAATTTATTGTTGATTTTGTCGAAATTCATTCATCGCAGTACCGCGATAATTTATTTAAGACGTTCGTAAAGTTCTTCCAGTTTTTTGATCTGCTTTGTTATATCAAAATTGGATTCAACGCTATTCCTGCCTTGAAGGCCCATTTGGGATGCTATGGAGGGATTGTTTAAAAGGAAAATGATCTTCTCGGCTATTTCTTGCGGGTCGCGTTCTTTCACCAGATAGCCATTACCTTCATTTTGAATAGCATCAGAGATGCCGCCGTGGTTAGTGCCGATAACGGAGGTTTGCAGCGCCATGGCTTCAAGGAAGACCATGCCAAGGCCCTCACTATCACCATCGCGGGATGTAACGCTTGGCAGTACAAAGACCGATGCCCTTGCAAGGATGTCCAGAACTTCAGGTTTTGTTTTCCAGCCGGCAAATTGTATGTTTTTTGTCAGGTTCAGTGAATCAGTCAACTGTTCAAGACTTGCGCGCAGGGGGCCGTCGCCGCAAATCGTCAACCGTGCTTCGGGTATGGCGTCGGCGACGATTCGCATTGCCCTGATCAAATATTCTGTGCCTTTCTTCTCTACAAGCCTGCCTGCGGTTACTATTGATAGCGGATCCTTTACAACTTCCGGCAATGCAGGTATGGGTATCCCTAAATGATGGGTGATGACTTTGTCCTGATGAAAACCATGTTCGATAAGGCGCTTCCTTATAAAATCAGAGACAGCAAGGAATAGTGTTCCGCGTTCTTTAAGTTCGTTAAAATGCAGCCAATACTGCGCCCAGGAAATTGGCCAGACGGTCGCCTTTGGAAGGCGGGTTATATCGTGGCCGTGAAATGTTGTGATCAATGGGATGGAATTGCAACGTGCGAGCGGGATGCCGTAGACACCTTCAGTGCCAAAATGCGCGTGGATAAGCCTTACGTCCTGTTCTTTGACCACCTTGTTAAAATAATTTGAGTTGCGGGTGAGCATATACTGCAATGCTTCAAGCCGGTTTTGGGAAGATATCGAGTGGACATGTTCATGGACAAAGGCAGGGTTATTGGTATTTGATCGCGAGAGCACATGAACATTGTATTTCGTTACGGCTCTTATCTGCTCGTATATAAAAACTTCAGACGGCCTGAGATAGGTGTTTATGAGAACCGCTATATTATCTTTCATGAATGCCTTGCTGTATTAGTACCAAACCGCGATCTTTACGCGTTCGGATTTTTCGCGGTGGCCGTCTAGGACAAGGATGTAGCCGCCGGGTGCAACGCGGTCGCCGTCGCCGTTCTTGCAGTCCCACAGCCAGGTACCGCAATTGGCTACGGGCACTATGTCTTCAGACTTTTCCAACACCAAGCGGCCGGTCAGGGTGTATATTTTTATCTTTACCGTAGCGGTTGTCGGCATGTAGAACAAAACAGAAGCTGAGCGGCGCTCTGTTATAGCGTCATCAGGGTTAACGGGATTGGGGGCAACTATCGCGTGTTCTATCAGTTTGGCGCTCGCAACAGCGGAGCTCCACACGGTGACACCGCCGGACCAATTGGAGAAATTCCCCCAATTGCCCGCGCTGTCTTTGGGCTTTACGCGTGCGTAATATACTTTTCCGCTTTCCAGTCCGGTGATCTCTTTTGTGAGCACACCGCCGACTTCCGCATCGAAGACGGTCACCAGATCGGTGGAAACGACCTGGCTTCTGGAAGGAGACGCGAGAGCGGAGCCGCTTCTGGGCGTAACCACCTGCAGCCAGTAAGAAACGACGGGCGATTCGCTATCCGTTGCCGCCGGCCAGTTGAACACTGTATGATCGCTGAACGTCTGCGCACTGCCGGTCGTTACCTGGCTCACCGGATCAGGCGCGCCAGCATCAACCAGGGTGTAGCCGGAGATCGACCAGACGCTGCCGCCGGTTTTGTTAACCTGCACACGGCAATAATATTGCTTTTTATCAGCGACAGCAGTAAACACATAGCTGGCATTTGTTCCCGCGTTCGCGACGACTAAAGGAGCAGTGCCATCTTTCTCCCACACCTGTACATTGTAATTTATAAGGTCGGCAGCGCTTGCCTGCGTCCAGTTCCAGGTTATGCCATTCGCATTTGCGTATTGCGGCCCGGTAATGGTTACGCCCTCTACACCGGTCGTCACAGATGAAATAGCGGTTGACCAATCCGAATCGGGACGAGCATGCCCGCTTAACGCGCGAACGCGGAAAAAGTAAGTCGTGAACATGGAAAGGTTATCGAGCGTTACCGCGCCCGCAGATAAGCCTGCAGATGAAATGGCTGTATTGAACTGGGCATTCGTTGCGATAGCAACGGCATAGCTGGTTGAAGGATCATTACTGTTCGCGCCGATCGCCAGGCTAACCACCGTCGAATACACGCCTGCAAAACCGAGCGTAGGGACCGCCGGAGCAGTCCAGCCGCCAGCCGGAGAACTATAGATCGACTCTATTCCCGCAGCATTCTTTGTTTTAACCCTGAAAATATTCAATGTGTTGGGCGTCAGTCCGGTAACACTTACCACGGTGTTCTTCGGCACCCAATCGCTCACCGCGTTCCAGCCAATACCTGCCTGCTGTTCGAAGAAGTACAGAGTGTCGGGAGTATTGAAATCGCCACCGTTCGTGATGGTCATTGATGTTACGAACACCGTATTAAAAGAATCCGGCGCCGCCGGCACACCCGGCAGCGTCGAGGTAAAAATGGTTATAGATGATGTAAGAATGCCGTCCTGGTTCTTGGCCATTACGCTGAAATAATAAGTAACGTTAGGGGTAAAAGGCCCCTGCAGGGGATAGATAGTGCTGGTAACCAACCCACTGTCTTTAGGCGATGTATCGACGGCGCTGACGCTTGAATAGCGAACATCATAGAGCGTTCCTACAGGATTTCCCGGAGCCTGCCAGCTTAAGTAGATACCGTTATTGGTAACATCAAGTGAGGCAGTTGAAGGAGCGATAGCATACGTGCACGCCGAGGTGCTTACCGTTACGTCCGTTTGCACTCCAGCACGGTTACGCGCCAGGGTTTGTATAGTGTAGCGGGTGTTTGGAATTAAGTCGTGAAGAGAGAGCGCGCCCCCCGGCAAAGCAATCCAGGTTTCAATATCAGCAAGCGCTCCCACGGCTGTCACGGTTTGGGTATTGACTGTAACGCGATATTCAGTGTCACCCGGATTTCCGTTCGTTGCAAAACGATAGTCAATTGAGCCGGTTGATACTGTATAGCAATATTGCCGGACAGGAGCTGCGGCAAGAGTTACCGTAGAGGCAAAGGAGCTGATCCACGATGAATTGTTCCCTCGCCGATCCGTAAGCATCGCCCTGAAGTAGTATGAAGTGTTGGGTATCAGGGAAGAAAAGCTAAATTGCGATTGATTTGCCGTAATTGTTGAGGTAGCGGGAGAATATGTCGCGTTCGTTGAACTAACCAAGGTATATAAGGTATCAGGAGCATTAGCGTGAATATCTGTCGTCAGAGTAATTACCCCGGTAGAAACAGCCGTAAAGGCACTGAACGTAGGTAGGTTAGCACCGGTCACCGTAGGCCCAAGCGGTACAAAAACGCTCTGATCCCCGTCAAAACTGAGCGAGCAGACTCTGGCATAATAAGTGGTATTTCCGGCAAGCCCGGTAAATAATGCCGAACCGCCGACCGTATTGCTGGAAATAATGGTATCCGATACATCGAACACCGAGTTCGTATCAAGATCGACCTGATAATGAGTTCCGTCCTGATTGGTACTATGACCAAACGAAACAGTTAAAGAACTTACATGAACTTCCGAATACGACGTAGTGTCCGCAGGCAAAGCGAGGGTACATTTATTAAATGGCCCGACCATGGCATTTTCTATCCCCACAGCATTACGAGTTTGAACGTAGAATGGGTACGTGGTGTTGGGAGTTAATCCTGCAATGGTCGTTGAAACATATTGCACATAGCTTGATGTGATCGGCGAAGATGAGCTGATACGAACGCCTGATAGACCTGCTGCGATATTGTTAGGCGCAACGATACTGGCTGTGATCGAACTAGCATATGTATTAAATGAGATATTAGATGGAATCTCTATTCCCGTACAGGTGTCGGTGGTGCGCAATGCGAGTGAATTACCCCAATCCGTATAACTTACAATGTAACGAGAATAAGTGGTATTAGGCAGCAATCCAGCTTCAGTATATTGGAAGGTTGACGAAGAAACTTCAGCGATATATTGGTATTGATTATAAGTTGAAGGGGTAATCGAAGAAGAATATATACGAAACTTGTAGTGGGTATTATCTGTTGCGCCACCCCAGCTTCCCATTGCCATGGACCAAGACCAGGTGATCGAGGTTTGATATATTGCAGAATTGCTGGCAGAAATCACAGGCGATGATATTTGCGTTGAAAATACGGTCCCGATAGCTCCATCGCCGCCTTTGCGCAATCCCGTGCCACTGCTTGTGCCATTTGCAACCGTACTGCTGCCGCTGAAGAAGTACGAATTATAAAATATTTTGATTCGTCCACCAGAACCGCCACCGCCGCAACCGCCCGTTGCACCACCTCCCGGATTACTAGTACCTCCTGTTCCACCTTTAACTTCTATAGTACCTGAACCATTGAAACTATTTAATGCACGGATGAGGACGGTACCACCCGAACCTGCCCCACCACCACTTAAAAAATCTTCAGCAGAACCGTTAGCAGCATATCCATTTTTTCCGCTAGCATAAATGGTTCCATTCACGGTTACACTGCTGCCTTCAATCAATATACCTGCACCACCTGCACCACCATCACCACCAAATGAAGTGCCGTTATAACTCCCGCAACCACCGCCGCCTCCTGAACCAAGTTCGACATCATCACTCGATGGTGGATATGTCGCAAGTGTGGAATAACCGTATGCAGTTCCGCTTGATGTCATGTATCCTCCATGACCACCAAGACCGCCGTAACCAGCTCCACATCCACCGTAGCCGTTTGACCCATTCGATGCAATACCACCATCACCAAACCCAGTTCCCTGCCCGGGACTGCCTGCATTATTCGGGCTTCCTCCAAATCCTCCAGGACTACCGCTCCCAACCCCGTTAATGACACCATTAATTGTTACAGTTGAAGCGTAGAGCTCCAGTTTTGTATTAACAGCAATATATACAGTTACGCCTGAATCAACGCGAAATTCACCAATATTATAAAAAACACCGTTGAGAACATCACCATTATTGGGAACGAGCGCCCCACCCTGGTAGTCATGCCCGCTGATAGTAGCACCAAACCCGACTCCGCATGCAAGGTGGAAGAGGGCGACTGTTATGGCTATATGGAGATATTTATTGCCTTGTTTCATCGGTCCTCGTATCTAGCTGCGTTTGGAGAATTACCGGGTATTTCAGTGCGGCGCTTACGCATGGCTCGCTCCGATTCAATCATCCCGATTGTTATTCCACCAACAGTGCTTCCAAATATCCAACTTGCAATAGCCGGTAATCCCAGGCTCATACCCGCTAGTGCTATCCCACCCCCAAGAATGGCGCCTCCAATAATTGAAAAAATGGTAGCATCCGGATTGATCACAAGGCTTATAACCCCAAGGCCTTTCCCCAACCCAGCCATGCCCCAATTATCAGCGACAATGCTTGCATTATCGAAGACAACCGAAAGGTCTATATATGCGCCAAATATGCCGGCAATAGCCGCGCTTATCGCTATAAAGCCGGGTAATAGTCCTCCAAAATCGTTGAAATATCTCCCAAAGGCGTTATATAGGAACTCGTATGGAGAATAAATACCGGAAGGGAATAATACCCTTGAGAATGGTACGATGTAGGCAAAGACCGACAGGACGGTAAGCCCCAGAGCAGTGTATGACAACACTTTCACGCTAAATCCCTGTACCGTTTCACAAGAAACACCTTTATTTTTCCAAAACAACCAAACAACCCTGATCACTGCAATGACCGCCAGGACGTTTGTCGCATTCCGAAAAAGCATCTCATAGTTTGTATATCTCTGATACTTTAACAGCACGACTAGCAGAATAATGAAAGCGGTTAACAGAAAATCAAGTATTCTTTCCATAACATTGATCTTAGGAAAACGCATTGCTGCCTCATTTTGAACGACATCAACTTTTTTATCAGGATTATTTCTATGAAGTATTTCTTCCCGAATTATCGTACCCAATAACAATGCGCCAAAGAACCAGACTATCACCCTGCCCGACCTGTCAAACCACAAAACGAACTGCAAAGGGTAGAACATCTTACTTGCAATATCCAGGTAATTCGAGATCGAATGATTGGCTATTACCCATAGCAATACAACCGTCGGTAGTGCAAAAATATATTTTTTGCTCTTAGCATCAATAGCTACTGTAAGAGCAACGCCCAAAGACAATCCCACTGCCGCTGAAAGGATACCGTGTCCGGCAAAAGAATAAGCAATCTGCTGGTAATTGCCGAGGATGTCGGCAAATGTAGTTGTGTATGAGGAAATCTGAGGAAGCACCAGTGAGAAAGTTAATCTGTTGGTCATATCCATGCCCGAAACCAGGTACAAATAGGTTTCCATCATACCAAAACCAGTACCTGTCGCGAGAGCAAGCAACATAAAATCGGTAGCTTTTAATTGTTTAAAAGCTTCTTTATTCAACAAAATAAATACAACCAACGGTACTATTTTGGCGATCTCCTCTATGAACGGGTTGAATGTGTATGAAACCGTATTCGGCACCATAAATCTTGTGCATACCCATTGAGAAACGAAAGCAACGGAAGTAGCGGTAAAAAGCCCCATGGCAAAAAAGGCCATAAATACACGCGGGCTTATGGTTTTTCGCCATGAAATTATCCACAGTTGGAACATAGTATAGAAGTTGATGAAAAACAGCATGAACATTTTCATAAGTTACTATTCATCATCCGGGCGGCGCATTCTTATTTCTCGGCGGCCTTCTCTTGCGTCTATGCGGCCTATCAGGTCTTTGGCGGCGTCGAAGAAGGGGTCGGTGCTCAATATTTCTTTGCAAATGTCGTAGGCTTTTTTGTATTGGGGGTTGGGGTGCACGGACGGGTTTGCCTGCATGTATAGGGAAACGGCTTCATAATAACGCTTGTCGTTCTTTTTGCGCTGGTCGCGTTTTTCTTTGCGCACTATTTCGCTGTTTACTTTTGCGAGCAGTTCCAGCAGTTGCGGATCATCGGGGCTTATGTCGCGGGCGAATTGTAGTGGAGCGGCAGCTTCAATGTATTTCTTCTCATCAATAAGCTTGCTGGCTTTCTCAATGGACAATGAAACCTGGCCGTTCAATTCGGTCAGCGTGTAGGCAAGTTTTTCTTTCGCGGGTTGATATGACGGCTCTATCTTCAACACCTTGCGCAGGACCGCGATCGTTTTCTGATAGGATTTGTCACTGTATAAATGGGCGGCTTCATCCATCAACCTGCTGATCTCAGTGTTCTTAACTACATCCATCTTAGAGACGGCGCTTTTTACATCGGAATCCGAGAGCCGTACGGTAATTTTTGCGATATATTCTTTCGCCAGTTCGTTATTGGGGTCCACAAGCAGCAAACGCTGCCATTCAACCAGGGCGTTTTGCATGTTCAGGTCAAGGTACGATTTCATGGCGCTGTCGCGGTAGCGGGCGATGAGCGCGGCGTCGACTGAAACATCCAGCTTCGCTTTCGCGGCAAGCAGCTCGCGGCGTACCGCCATATTCTGCGGATCCAGCAGCTGGGCGGTATCGAACTCTACTATCGCAAGAGCGGTCTGGTTGGCATTCATCTGCTTTAAGCCTTCCTGATAGTGATGTTTTGACAGCGAATGCGCTTCTTTCGGGGTAAGTATCTGGCCGGCGTAAATGCGCTTTATGTCTTCCTCATATTCCTCTTTCGTTTTACCGAACTTCACGCCCACGGAAACGGTGTTGACGGGCCCCAACACATTCATGGCCATAGCATAATCAATGGTAAAATCGCCAAAGTGCGTGCCGACACCCGCGGCCATGCCGTCTGTATTAGCGCCCACCCGGACCGCCGCCGGCCCGTACGCGCATTCAAGCCCCGCCGAAGCGTTATTCTGCGAATTTTCGATCTGTAATCCGCCGATGATCTTGAAAGCTGCTTTCTTTAACTGCCAGCCCCAGCTGACACCCAGATCGCCGCCCAGCGGCAGCATGGTCTTTTGCCCGTCGACATAATAGGAAGATTCGCTTGAGACGACATTCCGTACATTTAAACCTATGCCCAGCCGGGGGAACGGCTGATAATACGCGCCGATATCACTGGCGGTAAGTGCAAGATTCTTCGCGTTGATAAGCTGGTAATATTCTTTAAGCGTGAAGCCCAGCGAAAAACCACGCAGCATCTCACGGCAATAGGCGAGCTGTAAAAGATTGGAAGATACGCCGAACGTGCTGCCCTCATCCCAGGGGTTCACGCGCTGAACAAAGCCGCCGGAATTGAGAGAGGTGACCATGGCGCTGAAGACGTTACCGTCAACAGGAAGCAGCAGACCGAGCGTTGTCTGGCTGGTTTGTTCAAAGTATGATATGTTGCTGGTTATCAGTTCGGTTTTTTTAAGGGTTGAGACCGCGGCGGGGTTGGAGAAAACAGAATAAGCTTCGTTGCCAAGGCCGGCAAGATTACCCCCCAACGAAACATCCAGCGCGCCGGGTCCCTTGCTCAGCACGTCATCAGACGTACCGGCATAGCCGTGGGCAAGGCAGCGAAGCAATGTCATAAAGGTGGCGCAGAGGATTATTTTTTTCATCAAATGCAAAGGATACCGTTGCAAATTTGCGCACTGTAAATTCCAATTATTATGTGTTAATTATATAGGATAATTGGGTCTTTCGCAAGGTGTTTTTGATAAAAACATTGACATAGTTGTCGTGAGCGGTTACACTAATTAAACCAATGTTCAAGATAAAATCCCTTGCGATCAAATTCTGGCTGGTGGCCGCAGCCCTTATCGTTATTGTGCTCTCGGCGATGAGCGTGCTGGTCTTCAACCTGGTCAAACAGGCCCAGATCAACGAAATGACCATCAAGGCCGGCTACCTGGCCAAAGATACGATCGAATCGCTTATCCCCCGGCTGGACACCTTCCGTATACATTACCGCATTCAGGAACTCAGGTCGGAAAAAACCATCCTTTACGCTATTGTGCAGGATGCGAACGGCATCATCATCTCTCACACGGACCAGCGGCTGATCAGCGAAGCCGACCGTTCTCCCCTGTTCATGAATCTAACGACATCTAAAAAAGTCCTGGCGCAATCTATCATTGCGAACAAAGTTTCAATAACCGACATCGGCATCCCCCTGGAAGGGCCTTCAAGCAGGGTCGGTTATGTGCGCGTTGGTTTTTCCAACGAGACGATCGATAACGCGATGAGAAATGTTTTCTCGAAGATAGTCGTGATCGCGCTGCTGCTGCTGTTATCCAGCCTTTTCCTGACGCTATACATCGTAGGCATTATGGTGAAACCGATAGAAATATTATCCGGTGCGGTAAGCGAAATAGGCAAAGGTAATTTTGATGTAATTATCCCCCCGCTGGATCATCATGATGAAGTTGGGAATTTAACCATGGGCGTGCGGGAGATGGTGCAGGGCCTTAAAGAAAAAGAACTGGCAAAGAACCTGCTGGGAAAATACATAAGCCCGAAGATAGTGGAAAATATTTTGCGCGAGCGCAGTGCGCTTGGCGGCGCCAAAAAGAAAGTCACGCTGGTTTGCACGGACATCCGCGATTTTACGGCTCTATCGGAAGAGTGCCCGGCTGAGACGGTTGTTGCCGCCATTAACCAGATATTTTCCATAGTAGTACGTTCAACCATATCGCGAGACGGTGTAATTGATAAATTCCTTGGCGACGGCGCCCTGTGCGTTTTTGGCGTGCCTGACGCCGACCCGGATGACGCCCGCCGCGCCGTCGCGATGGCGAAAGAAGTTCTGAAACGGGTTGATGCGCACAACGCGGAGAGAAAAGCCCAGGGATTATTTGAACTGCGGCTTGGCATTACCATCCATACTGGAGAGGTTATCTCGGGCAATATAGGAAGCGAGGAACGTTTCGAGTACACCGTTATCGGCGACCCGGTGAACACCGTATCGCGCCTGCAGGACTACTGCAAAGACCTGAAAGAGAACATAATACTTACCGAGAATGTGGTCAACGAACTAGGCGGGACGGTGCGGTTACGATTTCTAACGAAAGGCGCGCTGCGCGGTAAAAAAGAAAAATTGGAACTCTATACCTTCGCGTAACCCGGATTTTGCATTCGGTTCGGGTTTAACTTCCTGCCAACTTTGCTCTGACTATTTGTATCATCTTTTCGGCTTCTTCTACCTTTAAAACCTTACAAACCGCGATATAAACTCCTACCGCGATAACCATTCCAGCTCCGAGCCAGACGCATTGTGCGATGATCCCCGTTGATGCAGGGAATAAGCTGTAAATATACCTTGAGAACAATATACTGGGCAAACCGATAAGCGATATCTTAAGGAAAAATCTCCAGAAATCTTTCTGGCTGAAATCGTTCATTATGCGCTTTAGCAGCATGGCCAACAGCACAAATACCGCAAGATCCGCAACTGAACGTGCAAGGGCGATACCGCCTACCAGCAAGTATTTGCGAAGTACCATTCCCAAAACCAGGTTGATCACGCAGGCGGTTGAATACACTATCAATGGAGTTTTAGAATCCTGGAAACTGTAGTAGAGGCGCAAAATAACATAGCTGAGCGCTATGAAAAGCGCGCCGGTGCTGTAAAAGACCAGGGCCGTAGAGGTTATTGCGGTGGAGGCCGAATCAAATACCCCTCTTTGAAAAAGCAGGCGTACAATATCGTGGCTGTAAACAAGCATGATAAGGCACATTGGCAAGGCGATAAAGGTTGTCAGGCGCAGGGCGAAACGCGTAATAGTAGCCAGTTCCTCCCGGCTATTTTTTACTACAAGCTGGCTCATAACAGGAAATACTGCCGTGGCAAGCGGCACAGCGCTCAACATGAGAGTAGTTTCTCTAATGCGGTTAGAGAAGTTTATCGCCGAAACGCTGCCGACATCCAGGCCCGCCGCAAGAGACCTGTTAACAAGATCGTTCGCGGTAGAGACTACAGACACCATAAACAAAGGCCCCCATAGACGAAGCATTTTAATGAATGAAGGGCTCAGCGAAAGATCGAAAGTAAAGCCAACAGAATTTTTGCGCATGACCGGGAACAAAACCAAAAGCTGCAAAACCGCGCCGGCTACAAAACCAACCGCGATGCTGTTAACACCAAGACTTTTGCTGAATAGCACAGCCCCGAATATTATGCAAACGTTCTGTATGAGCTGGCCCATGGAAGGCATGGCGAAATGTTTATGTACGTTAAGCAGCGAGCCGTACAGATTCGCGAAGCCCATAAAAAGCATTGCCGGGAATATTATGCGCGAGACCTGCACCGCAAGCGCAAATGATTCCCCCGCCATTTCCGGCGCAACAGCCCTTACCAGCCAGGGCGCCAGCGGCAAGCCAATAATTATCGCCGAGAGCAAAAGGACCAGCAAAACGCTGGCCGTATTATCCAGCAGTTTTTTAGACTGAACTTCATCATTGTTATGCAGGAACGACGAATACATCGGAATGAAGACGGCTGTAAGAACCCCACCGGAGATTATTTCCCTGATGAAATCCGGCCCGGCAAGGCCGATAAAGTAGGCGTCAGCCCTGAACGTGGTGCCAAATTTCGCCGCGATAATCATCTCACGGGCAAACCCCAGCAGCTTACCGGCCATAGCGAAGGCAGTAATTATCGCAGTAGCCTTAAGTACGGTCTTTTTATGGGACATTATGCTCCGGTTATCTTAAAGTACTCTTTAATCGCTGCGGCCACCTGCCGGATCTCCGTATCAGTTATTCCCGGAAAAAATGGAATGGAAAGAACTTCTTTTGCTGCCTTCTCGGAAGATCGCAATGATCCGGCGAGCACATTAAGGTCCGAGTAAGACTTTTGCAGATGAATGGGAATTGGATAGTGAATCTGCGCTACGATATTTTTCGTGAGAAGATATTCTTTGAGCCGATCGCGGTTCTCAGCGCGAACCACGAACAGATGGTACACATGCCGGCAACCGTTCCTTTCTTCGGGCAAAGATAAAGGAAGCCCGCCCAGCAATTTGCTGTATTTTTTTGCGAGCGCCCGGCGCGTGTTATTGTCTCTCTCTAAATACTTTAGTTTCACAGATAATACCGCTGCCTGTACTTCATCAAGGCGGCTGTTAATGCCCTTCATTTCGTGCACATACCGGTCAGCCTGGCCGTAATTGCGAAGCATCCTTACTCGTTTGTCTATTTCCTTGTCATTTGTTACCACCATCCCACCGTCGCCAAAGCAACCGAGGTTTTTGGTCGGATAGAAACTGAATGCTGCGGCATGGCCAAAAGTACCGCACTTTTTTCCACCTATCATCGCGCCGTGGGACTGCGCGCAATCTTCTATAACTACCAGACCGTATTTTCGCGCAATCCTCAATATTGCAGGCATATCGGCGCAAAGGCCATACAGGTGCACAGGGATTATCGCGCTTACCACGCGTCCGGTTCGCTTGTTGACAAATTTTGACCCTTTTTTCTTAACACCATTGCTTAGAAAGTGCCTTAGTGAGGACGGAGACAGCGTGAGATATTTTTCATCAACGTCTACCAGATATGGAACACAGCCCGCCGCCGAGATCGCGGCCGCAGTGGGCACGGCGGTATTGGGAACGGTTATTACTTCTTCGCCGGGTTTAACTCCTGCAGCGATCAGCGCCAGCATAAGGGCATCGGTACCGGAATTAACGCCGACAGCGTATTTTGCGCCGCAGTAGCCGGCGAACTCTGATTCAAATTTTTCCACCTGTTTGCCAAGCACATACCAGCCGCTGGCAAGAGTGGACAGAACAGCTTTATCAACCTGTGTTTTTACTCTTTTGTATTGGCGTGCAAGATCATTATTTGGTATCACAGTATCTCTCCGGTTTTCCAGTAGCTGTTTTTATTCTTTGTATAATAATCGAGCGATTGACGAAGCCCTTCCTCAAGGCCGATAGCAGGCTCCCAGCCAAGCACTCTTTTGATCTTGCTGTAATCAGCAATATATTCGCCGATCTCTATCTTCTTATTCTCCGCCGGGTAAGCTATCAATTCGAAAGAACCTTTTCCTGCAACATTAATTATTTTTTCAACGAAACCCTTAAGGCTTATGTGTCGCCCACCCAGGTTGAATATTTCCCCGTCAGCCTTTGGGGATGCGCCGGCAAGCAGAAAGGCATGCACAACATCACCAACAAAAGTACAGTCGCGCACCTGTTCACCGTCGCCGAATATCCGGATCTTCTCACCATCTATTACCTGCCGCACGAACCAATTGATTATGCCCTGACGAGGGTGTCTCATCTGGTGACGCGGACCGTAAGTATTTGTCAGGCGCAGGGAGCAAGCCCGTATGCCGTAAGCCCTGTAATAAAGTATGTGGTACCACTCCCCAGCCATGTTGTTGATGCCGTTCACGTCAATAGGTTCCTGCAGGTGTTCTTCAGTTACGGGAAGCGTTTTTGCTTTACCGTACTGGCCGCGGGTTCCCGCAAAAAGTATCTTTACGCCGGGGTTATTATGCCTGCAGGCTTCCAAAATCGACAACTGAGCTACGCAATTTATATCAAGGTCGGTAAAAGGATCCCTCATGCTGTCTATATGGCTCAGCGTTCCCGCAAGATTGAAAATATAGTCTTTACCCTGCACCAGATAATTCATGCTGCTGCGGTCCCTTACGTCGGAAATATTAACGGTGACCTTGTCTTTGATGTCTTCTATGTTGAACATATTCCCGCCGTACTGCGGCACCAGAGAGTCTACCAGGGTTACATGGGCGCCGTAAGACACCAGCGCATGCGCAAGTGTGCTTCCGATAAAGCCAAGGCCGCCCGTAATAAGAATATTCTTTCCCTCGTAAGCGGTTTTCAACTCATTTGTCATAAATGTCCCCTTTTCCTTGAGGCGATCGCTTTCTGATAAACTTCTGTAGTATTCCTTACCATCTGTTCTGCTGTAAAGTTCTTATCGTAGGTAGCATAAGCTTTAAGCGCCATGGCCGACGCTTTTTCAGGATGATCTAATATATAGTTGATTTTTGATGCCAGATCAAGAGGATCGCCCTTACGTACCAAAAGTCCGTTCACGTTATCTTCAATAACACCTTCCAGAGCCTTAAGCTGGGTTACTATAAGAGATCTCTTGTAGCCCATAGCTTGTGCTATCGTCAAATCATATCCATTCTCGCGTATCGTAGCATTGACAAAAACATCGGCAACGGCATAACATACGCCGAGTTCCGAATAATCAACTATGCCTGCAAAAAAAACCTTATCTGCGATACCCAGAGTGGACACCAATCCTTCAAGTTCCGTTCTATACTCACCGTCTCCAACGATAACCAATCTTGCAGGCCTGTTTTTTACTATTTCAGCAAATGCCTTTATCGCTACATGTATTCCCTTTTCTAATTTCAGTCTTGCAATACAAAGAACAACAGGTTCCGTTCCGATACCAATTTTTACTTTTAGCGCATTGATATCCTTTTCATCGGCAGGTACAATGTCAACACCATTAAAAACATTAAGTACTCGTGAATCTGGCAATTGGAAATAACGTTTAATGAGCATCTTCTGTTTCATACTGGTTGCAATAACAGCATTCGCCCGCCTTACTAGAGTGAATTGACGTCTAATATAACTGAAAATTTGGCGGCAGATGGCCAGAACCGCATATAAGCGCCTTACTATTGTTCCTGTACGTCCGAAAAGGATACCAAGACAAGTTTCAATTTCATTTATAAAAATCCCATGAAAGATAACAACTATCGGCACAAGGAACTTTTTGTTAACACTAGCGGCTAGAAGACCGCCTGGTCCCATGCTTTCGCTGTGTATTACATCAAAAGGATCAAGGGAATGAAGCTGTTTGAATTTCCGCAAAGTTCGCGCAGCAAGTCTTCGGGAGTAGCGTCCTGGTTTGGCTCCTTTGAGAAAATGGTAGGAGACTCCATTTTTCTCAATAAATTGTTCATGTCCCGGATGGGCTGTAGTTATGACCGTAACTCTGTGTCCGATCTTTACGAGGCCTTCCACTAACATGCGCAAATGTTGTTCCATACCGCCCATACTGTGGAACAGGGTCGTGCGGGTCACTACGCAGATATTCATTAAAACAGGATTAGTTATTCTTCTATACAGGCTCATTGTTATGTCACTTATCAATGACCAAGTATATTTCTCGCTTAACGCAAGCGCTTTTTCACCCATACGCATGCGCATCGGCTTGTCCAAAGCGAGTAATTTTATCGCACCGGAGATGCTTCCTACATCAGTGTGGTCATGTAATAATACCCCGTCGACACCGTCGGTTATCAGTTCGGCTGCGCCGGCAAGTTTAGAGACAACAACCGGCAAGCCGCAGGCCATTGCCTCTGTAATGATCATTCCAAATGGCTCGTACGACGTAGGAAAAACCATCATATCGGCGGCGCAGTAATAACGTTCTATACCGGATGTGGCGCCGGCAAAGATTATTTTCTGTGCTAAGCCGTATTTTTCGGCTATCCTTGTAGAATCGGAAGGATTATCTTTTCCTACCACAAGCACGTAAAGGGTAGGCATGTTAAGGGTATGCAGTGCCTCTATTATCTGAGGCAGACCTTTTCGCTTAAACTCATGCGCAGGAAAGACTATGACCATATCCTGCTCGGACAAGCCATGTTTTTCTCTGATCTTGGCGCGGTAAACGTCGCGCAATTTAATATTGAACCTTTCTATATCAACACCGTGAGGAACAATGGTGATCTTCGACTCAGGCACGTTATAATATTTCATAACTTCCCGTTTCGTTACCTCGGAAATAGCTATCACGCGTCTGGCGTTTTTCAGGCAATGCCGTTCAGAAAGAAGTATATTGGCATGGAGAGGATTAAATTTTGATTTTAACAATCGTTGCCACAGTGATGCATTTTCGCTGGCTATCTCCAGCCATGCCTTGTGGCAACTATGGACGGTATAAACGTCAAATTGCCCCCAATAGTCCCCTTGTGAATGCACTATATCGAAATCTTTGCTATTAACGTAAAAAAACGACGTTAAAGCAAAACTCCAGACTTCAAGAAGATTATTTAAAGCGTGTTTTTTCCAACGGACCAGCAGAGAGGAGGTGAGGATAGGTATTTTGTGACACTTAATGCCAAAATTATCGACATCCTTGAACGATGCCGCATAAACATGAACTTCGTGGTCCCTGGCGTACAGTTCCGCCAATTCAGCGACGTATCCTGATATCCCCCCGCTTTTATGATAATTCCGCACCACAAACGCTATTTTCATTCGCACCTTAAGAAAAATGGCATAACCACTCTAACGAGGAGATTATACCATTTTAATGATTTGTTGACTATCCTACAAATTGATCCTGGAAATTAACCGACTCTACTTTGGTTTTATTAACAACGAACCGTTATAATACTGGTTAAACTTGTCCTTGAGTTTACTCAGCTTTATCAGGTTGCCTTCTGTATAGATATTACTTGTTTCTCCTGTCATCATAAGATTGTCGCTAGTCCGACCGAAATAATAATTGATTACACCGCCCTTTCCATCTGAATATGTTAAGCAATCATTTCCTATATTCTCAAGGGAAAGACTACCAACTGCATCGGCATTTGGATCCGATTTTTCACCAATTGAACTGTTTGTGAGAGATTGATTTTTATTGATTGTTAGATTGAATTTACATTTTACGCTTGACTTGACTAAAGGTGGATATACGAACACAGCCAGTGCAAGGCCCTTGATCGAAAAACCTGTCCTATTTCCCCACACAATCTTTCCGTTACTATCAAGTTTAAAGCCATCTGTGTCAGTAATTTCGGAAAACTCTATTGTGTACGATGCTAGCGAAAAAGGTTTCTGGCCCGTACTAAGGGTTTCATCAGCTAATGTGCAACCATTTACAACACCGATACCAGATATATCAAACGATTTCACATTTTCTTTACCTTTGTTGACGATGATACTATCCTGCGACTTAGCTTTACCTTTAATAGCCTGAACCTTTAAAGGATGCCTACCTTCGTTTTCCGGTGAAGTGTTCCACTGATATTGATATTGCGCATTTAATGGAACCTGTTTACTATCCCTTGCCTTATCGTCAATGTTTAATACAACCTGAACTTTGCTTAGCCATGGTTTTTCTTTGAGATTCTTATTGACCGCGTCAGCATATTCCCAGGATTTTTGAAAAGTGTTATATGCTTTCAAATATATATCCTGCATCGAATGACCTTGTAAATCATATTTAGCCGTCCAAATCTTCCACTTTTTTTGGTCGACATTATTCTTTGTTGTATTTACCCACTGAATCTTTTCGTTAAGGATGGATATTCCGGCAGCGATATTATGATCCGTGTCAGTTTGAACATCCTTATCGCTCAAAGTTTTATCATTTACCTGCATCAAACCATAGTCTATTGACAGTAACTTTTTCGTAGCTTTTGAAAAGTTTAGTCCTTCAAAAGTATTCCCATTTTCCGCGAACTGCAACCACCCGCTTTCATACCAGGCAAAAGCTTTTAACACTTCTTTATCTAAACTGGTGGGGGCATTACTTAAAATCTCGTCAATTTCACTATATGATTTGTTTTTTAGGCAATTATTGGGATAGGAAACCGCATTAATGTTTACAACACCCGAAACGGTGTCATTGTTCACCGGATGTTGAATCTTTATACAAAATGCAAAACCGAATGATACACTAAAAAATAAACATCCGGCAATGAATATTAAGCGAAGCCTACTTGACGATGACATCATACAAATAGTCCTTAAAAGGAATTTCCTTCACCTCTAAGCCCTTTTCCACATCATACACAACCACATGGTTTGTATTTTCAGACTTTACATACAATAGCTTTCCATCCGAAGAAATCGCGGAAGGGGTTACGGAGTATCTAAATGACTTTTCAAGTGTAATAGAATTTGTATTTGTGTCAAAATCAAAAAGTTTATCATTGCCGACAATAAACAAGTGCGGTTTTTGAAGAACACTCAATATACGAAAGTGTTTATTTGAGTCAGCGCCTAAAGCTATTTCCTTTATTACCCCTTTTTCAATACCGGCAACCGTGAGTTTATAGTTTTTGTGAGACCCAGATTCAACATCATAAAAGCAGGTAACCATGTATACCAAGTTATTCGTTCCGACAACAATATCTTCGACGTCAGTATTATCGCCAATCGGTATTTCTTTGTAAGTAGTGTCATCTAAAGTGTTGATTAGTGCGAGGCCATTTCCAGTAGAAACAAATAAATATTTCCCGTCATTTGAAATACCTATGAGGCCAGTTTTTATATTATCTTGATACAATACCTTTTCTTGTTTATGGTTGTTAAGGTCAATAACATATACGCCAGAAGGAGCTTCTTTGCCATTACCAAATGATCCGACATACATCTTCGCACCATTAGGAGTTATAACTGCCCTCTCGATCATTGGCGATGGTACTCCATCGTATTCAAAATCCGCAAGCAATTTTAGATCTTTTCTGTTGTAAATTGCGATATAAGCTGTCTCTGGAGAAATGACATGGCTGCTTGAAACAGCAATTGCAAATTCCCCCGGAAACTCATTAACAGCTGTATAAGTCTTCGAATCAAGTACGGTTACAACATAATCATGAACTATATATATTCTTTGGTTCGTTGCGTTATCATTCTGTTTTGTGATTTGTTCATGTCTATTTGTTTTTGGCTCTACTGGGAAAACAGCCTGAGCAGGAGCACTTGTTGCGGGAATTGTGGCAATGTTATCTTTATTCTCCGAGCTTTCCGTCGGGGCTGAACTTTTGTTAATCCGCTGTTCTTCAGCGTCCATTGCGCCAAAGGCATTATCTGCATTAATGGATCTGGCCCAGATGACACTACTCGTAAAAATCATAATCAAAACAAAAATGCATGATGTCTTTTCTGCTGTTCTTATATTCATTTAATGATTCTCCTCGATTCAGGAAATTATTGAGGGCAAGCTGTTGTGATAGTATCTACAGCTATAGGCAAGTAGGTTATTGTTCCAGCGGAAGATGATATGCGGCCTTGAATGGTAGTGTTATCGGTTGTTCCCCACCAGTTGTTCGACAAATCAAGTGTCCAGTTTGCGCTATTGCTTATAGCTACGGTCCCAGTGCTCATATTGCAATTATTTACCGTGAACTGGCCAACTGTGCTAGCTGCGCTGATTCCATTTGTAAATGTGCAATATGAGAATTTGGGAGACCCCGAAATACTTACCGAGTAATATCCATTATTACCGAATATACAATGTGAAACATTGCCGTTTACGTATGGTGTTTGTGAATTGTTTTTGAAAGTGCAATTCGAAATTGTAACACTACTTCCAGTAATTTGTATAGATGAACCATACTCAAACTTAACATGATTGAGTTGGCATGAGTACCCGTTACCTGGTGTAAGATATACGCCATTATAATTTCCCGCCGGCGCAATTCAGCGAGTTTGACCTCAAATCAGCAACCAACTTCTACTGCTGAGGCCGGAAGAGCCAATGTTTTGGCGACTTTTCCGGAAGCAGCTTTCCACGCAGTATAGCGCAAAAGGCGCGCTACGGTCAAATTGTTCTTTCTCTGATTTAAGATAACCTCCTTTTGTCCGGACAGGACTTCAAGCGGTGTAACGTACTTGTGGGCGCTGTGTGGATCGTTGTTGTGGATTTGTGGAAAGCTGCTGATCCACTGAACGACGTCATCAACCTGCTCGAAGGAAACCGGCGCATCCCTGTGATGTTTCAGGGAATTGATAAGCGACTCAATCCAGGCCTCATCGTCAGGGGTGTTTGGGCGTCCGTAGTGAACATCAGCGCCAAGCAGCTCTTTGATAATCTTCTGGGTTTTGACGGCCTTCATGGCAGAGCCTCTGTCCGAATGGGCAATGAGGTTAGTCATAAGATGTTCCGGCAGCAACGCAAGAGCTTCTTTAACGGCGTTTGTAAGATTGGCTGATGTAACACCGCCGATACAATAGCCGACATGAAGCAGATAGCGTGCCGGAAGAATCAAGACCGGTATGGCCCAAACGATAGTGCCAAACACTGTAACGAACTGCGTGCCGTCATAGCAAAGAAGCGAATAACCGTCGGCCATCAGCGCCTGAGCAGGAACGTAATTTGTTTTACGTGATCTGTAAAAGCTCAGCGGTTTAACAAGGTCTTTGCTTTTAAGTACGCGGAAAACGGTGGCCAGCGAAACGAAGAATTTGCCTGTTCTGTGGCCGTGTACGAAGACATGGCTTAACGGCTTGCCGATAAGTTCCGGCTCATAGACAGCGGCTTCAATTGCTTCACATTCATGTTTAAGCGTTTTGTTCCAGGCGGAACGCTGTTTAACGGGCTTAGGCTTAGCCCACCTGCGGAACTTTCTGGCCGCAAGGCCGAAAGTAATGCAGGCTTGATTCTGGGTTAAGCCGGAATTGACCGCTTCTTTGATAATATTTACCACTTGTTCTTTGACCTCTTTTGTAAAATGACCCAGCAGCGGGCCTTCAAGAGCTAATTCACTCTTTTTTTTAGCAATGATAGCTCGTGCCCCACTGCCGCCAGGGCATCCTTGGTTTCGCCCAGTTCCTTTGATACCTGCTGGAACTGTTCGACGGCCACAACGTGCTTTCTTCTGCCCGGCTTGGCGTTTGCTAGGGCTTCTATGGCGCCAGCGCGGACTTTCTTGCGGATTGCTACCAGATCCCAGGGTTTTAGGCCGTGGCGAGCCAGAATTGACTTTACTGGCGCTCCGGGAGCGGTGCATTCCAGGTAGATGTTGAACAACAGTTCGGGTGTCAGCTTTAAGCGTTCTTTTTTTGCAGTTATGATATTTTCCAATGATAGGCTCCTTTGGGTCATTATACTCAGTTTTAGCCGCGCGGAACAAACGGCAACGGCTTTGAGGCACGTCTTCTTCACATCTTGAACCAATGTCTTTGACCGGCCAACGGCAACGTCAAAGACAAAGGCTCAATAGTGAATTAACTGCCACTGATGAGGTCACTATCGCTGAGAAATAGGGCCGCTAATGGAGATAGCCTTCCAGATGTAAATATGATTGGTTTTGAGTTGGTTCCATTAACAAAGATATCGCCACCATTCCAAACTTCAAATGCATACGATCCGGAAAATTTAATTATAACACCGGGATCAATCAACAAATTGTATAATGTCATATCTTTACTTATCACATAAGGACTATTTGCTTCGGTTAATCTGTCCCATCCAGTAACAGACAAGTCCGAACCCATAGGCATCCAATTCAATGTAATATCCTGCGTTTCAAGGTTGTCTGAATGCACAGTAACAAGTGCAGAAAATAAATTTGGAACGCTGATGGTGTGTGTACCTACGACAACATAGTTTATTGTGTACCTTCCTGATGAATCTGAATTCGTCACAAATACCCCATCGTTATAAATACTACATTGACAAGCATTGCCAAGTGGATTCTCTCACAAAAGTCTTCGCGTGCGCAATACCGCAAAGAGACATTGACAGAAGAAGTATTTGCCACTGTTTAGATTTCATTTTGGTTTTAATTGTCGCTTCCCCAAAGGAGTGTGATTTGTATGTTTATGATATTATAAACGATACCAAAAGTCACCTTCCTATTCCGTATCGAACAATACACCAGATGGCATGTATCCCGTCTTTCCAGGTTATTTTTTTTCCTTCTGCGTAGGTGCGGCCGTAATAGGAGATGGGTACTTCGTAGACGCGGCTGCCTGTTTTGGCGATCTTTGCGGTGATCTCGGGTTCGAAGCCGAAACGGTTTTGCTTCAGTTCTATTCGTTTTAAAGTGTCCGTTCGAAAAACCTTGTAGCCTACTTCCATATCCGTCAGGTTCAGGTCGGTGAATATATTGGACAGGAGTGTTAGGAACCGGTTGCCTATTGAATGCCAGAAGAACATGACCCGGTGCGTGCCGCCGCCCAGAAACCGCGAGCCAAACACAACATCGGCTTTGCCGTCGATAATAGGCCGTAACAAAGCAGGGTAATCTTCAGGCGTATATTCCCGGTCGGCGTCCTGTATAATGGTTATATCGCCGTTTATGTGCTTGATCCCTTCTCTGATTGCGGCGCCTTTACCCTGATTGACCGATCGATGCACTATTTTTACGTTTACATCGTTAATGGTATCAAGAAATTCTCTAGTCTTATCAGTGGAGGCGTCATTGACGACAATGATCTCATGGTCAGCTCCGGCAATAGCCGATTTCACGGAATTGATCACATCAACGATCGCTCCCTGCTCGTTATACACCGGAATAATGATTGAAATTTTCAATTTTACCTTCCTGTCAACGTCCAAATTCCACCGAATTATAGCATATTTCACATTGTTTTAGATGTAGAATTCATATAAAACAGACAGATTTGCGCAGACCTCAACCGATAGGTTATTTTTTGGAATGGACAGCTTTGCGGGGTATTTTCTGGGCAGACATTTCTTTTAGCTGAACAATGCGGTCGCGAAAGATAGCAGCCGTTTCAAAGTCAAGGTTGTCGGCTGCCTGTTTCATCTGGTTTTCCAGTTCCTTCATCACAGTGTGCATTTGTTTAGGGGCTATGTATTCACCTTCGGTTTCGCGGAACATGCCTACCAGGCCTTCTTCCTTGGCGTGGTGCTCGAATTCCTGCAAGTCGTGGACGGCTGTTACAACGGATTTGGGCGTTATGTTATTTATTTTGTTGTATTCCATCTGCTTGATGCGGCGGCGGGTCATTTCACCAAGGGCCCGCTGCATTGAACCGGTCATTACATCGGCATAGAGAATGACTTTACCGTCAACGTTGCGGGCGGCGCGGCCGCAGATCTGGATAAGGGTTGTCTCTGAACGAAGGAAACCCTCCTTATCAGCGTCAAGCACAGCCACAAGCCCCACTTCCGGCAGGTCCAGTCCTTCGCGCAACAGGTTTATTCCTACCAGCACATCAAATTTACCCTGCCTCAGATTTTTAAGTATTTCTATGCGCGACAAGGCGTCTATTTCGGAATGCAGGTATTGAACGCGCAGATCTTTTTCCTTTAGATACTCGGTCAGATCTTCCGATAATCTTTTAGTGAGCGTGGTTACCAGCACCCGGTATTTTTTCGCGACGCAGCCGCGGATCTCAACTATCAGGTCGTCTATCTGGCCTTTTATGGGTCGCACCTGCACCTCCGGGTCTATAAGGCCGGTCGGGCGTATCACCAGTTCCGTAAAAACACCTTCCGTCTTGGTCAGCTCATACGGACCAGGGGTCGCGGAGGCGTAAATGGTCTGAGGGGAAAGCTTTTCAAATTCCGGGAATTTGAGCGGACGGTTATCAAGTGCTGACGGCAGACGGAAGCCGTATTTCACCAGCGTTTCTTTCCGGGCGCGGTCCCCCGCGTACATGCCGCGTATCTGCGGCACCGTTATGTGCGATTCGTCTATAATGATCATGTAATCGTTCTTGTTGCCGGAAAGAGCGGCGTTGAAGTAGTCTATAAGACATTCGGGCCGTGAACCGGGTGCCCGGTCGGCCAGTATACGGGAGTAATTTTCAATGCCGGGGCAAACACCCGTCAGACGCATCATCTCCATATCGTAGCGTGTGCGCTGGTCCAAGCGCTGGGCTTCCAGCAGTTTTCCCTCGCTTTTCAGTTCCGTCACCCGTGCGACAAGCTCGCGCTCTATTTCATCAAGAGCGATGTTTATCTTCTCCTGGCTGACCACGAAATGGCTGGCGGGGTAAATATATTCGGCGGTCTTATCTTTCAGCACATGGCCGTCGATCGGGTTAAACTCGCTTACTTTTTCAATTTCGTCGCCGAAAAATTCTACGCGAAGGCCCAGGTCGCCGTAAGCCGGGAATATCTCAACCGTATCGCCGCGCACACGAAAATTACCGCGCACGAACTCCATATCATTCCTTTCGTAATGGCTGTTGACTAATTCCTTTATCAGGGTCTGGCGGCCCTTCCCCATGCCCTTTTGCACAAAGATGCAGAAATTCTGATAGTCCTCAGGTCCGCCCAGGTTATATATGCACGAGACTGAGGCGACAATGATCACATCCTTGCGGCTGAGTATAGCCGAGGTCGCTTTCAAGCGTAGTTTTTCGATATGTTCGTTGATCGAGGCGTCTTTTTCTATGTATGTATCGGAAGAAGGCACGTAAGCTTCGGGCTGGTAGTAATCGTAATAGGATATGAAGAATTCTACAGCGTTGTCCGGAAAGAAAGCCTTGAACTCGGCGTAAAGCTGGGCGGCGAGCACCTTATTAGGTGATATTATTAACGTGGGTTTTTGTACTTTTTCAATAAGGTTGGCTATGACAAAGGTTTTCCCGGACCCGGTCACGCCGAGCAGGACCTGCTCTTTAACCCCTTCCTGTATGCCCTTTGCCAGTTCTTCAACAGCAGCAGGCTGGTCACCGGAAGGCTTGAATTGAGATACTATTTTAAATCTTTCAGCCATGTGTTGATCTCTCCCATAAGGTGAATAGCCGTGGGGCTCAGATCGAGAGGGGTTATGGAGACATAGCCTTTATTGACGGCCTCAATATCGGTTCCCGGGTCTTCGACACCGGAGATAAATTTACCGGCGAGCCAGAAATATTCCCGGCCGGTGGGATCGTTACGGCATTCGACTTCTTCGTCATATATTCTTTTGCCGAGTTTAGTAACGCGAAACCCTTTGGCTTTAACAGGAACATTCACGTTCAAAAATGTGTCGAGGGGCAGCCGGTTGACCAGCAGCATCTTCGCGATACGGGCCGCGACCCGCGCACAGGAATTAAAATCGGCTTTTTCCCACTGGGCCGCCGAAACCGCAAAGGAAGGGATGCCTAGCAACGCGGCTTCACGGGCGCCTGCAACGGTGCCGGAATAGACCACATCCTGAGAGAGGTTTGGTCCCGTATTCACGCCTGAAACCACCAGGTCTACTTTTCCCTTCAACAGCTTACGGGAACCGTAGCGCACGCAGTCGGCGGGCGTACCGTTCACCAGGTACGTGTTGGCGTTGAATTTATGTATCCTGAGCGGGCTGTGCAGAGTTATGCTATGGCCAGTTCCGGAACGCTCCTGATCCGGAACGACAACCGAGACTTTTGCGATCTTGCTCAGCTCTTTTACCAGCGGGGCAAGCCCCGCGCCGTATATGCCGTCATCGTTAGTGACAAGAATCGTTTTTTTCATTTTTTCCCTTATTTAATAAAATACGGCATGAAGATCAACACTGCTATCGAAAAGGCTCCAATTGAGGTTATCAGTACGGCGCCGGCCGCGACGTCCTTCGCCTTCTCTACCATTGGGTGCATATCCGGCATGGCTACATCAGCCAGCACTTCAAGGGCGGTGTTAAGCGCTTCAGCCATCCACACCCCGGTGATCGCAAGCACCAGCCAGCACCATTCATACCGTGTGACATGGACCGCGCTACCCGCGATCACGACCGCTATCGTGGCGACGGTGTGAAGCCAGGCATTGTGTTCTTCCCTTAACATGGTCCAGATACCGTTAAAGGCGCAGGCAAAACTATTAAGGCGTCCTTTTATCGAAAAGCTCTTTCCTGACATTTTTATTTTCCTTTCGTTACCAGGTCCGCCAGGCGGCTTTGGGCGAACACTGCCGGCACGTTCAACGGGCAGGAGCCTCCGGACGATCTATCGGTTATATATTTCAGCATCATGGCCGCAAGGCCGGGTGCTTCCATATCCTTTTCTATTATCATACCGCATTTCGCGCTGTCGGTCATAGTACGGGCGTTATACTCCTGATGATTTGCGGTAGCATGCGGAAAAGGAATTAAAATAGCGGGTTTGCCCAATATCTTCAGTTCAGCAAGAGTGGTCGCGCCGGCACGGCAGATGATAAGATCGCAGGCCGCGTAAGCATCGCCGATAGAATGAAGGTAGGGCAGCACTACACCCGCGACATTCTTCTTTATAAATTCTTCAGAGACACGTTCAAAATCCTTAGCACCACTCAGATGCAGGTATTGTACCGCATCCCTTTTATCGCCGAGCAAACCATAGGCATCTACGGCCGCCTGGTTAACTTTAGCCGCGCCCTGGCTTCCACCGAATATCAGTACCGTGAATTTCCCCTGCGCCAGGCCAAGGCGTTTCAGAGCTTCATCGGGGTCTGAGCGGAACAACTCGGCGCGAACAGGGTTACCCGTTACTACCGTCTTGCCGGCCGGAAAATGCACAAGAGAATGCTCAAAGCTGACGGCTACTTGACCTGCTATATGGGAAAGTACGCGGTTGGCAAGGCCCGGGATCGAGTTTTGCTCATGTATAATTGTATTGATTCCCTTAAACCGGGCGGCCAGGATCGAAGAAAAAGAAATGTAACCACCCATACCCACAACAACCTCCGGCTTCAACCGGGAGAACAAAGACAGCATCTGGAAGACGGCCTTTATCTGCAATAACAAAAACTTAAATATCTTAACAGTAAACGCCCGCGGCATTCCCATAGCCGCTACCTGATGGAACAGGAACCCTTCGCGCTGAATAATTTCTATGCCGGCATCGCCGTTACGCACTATGAACTGCGGCGAATAGCCGCGCTGTTTAAGCTCACGGGCAAGGGCGATGCCGGGGTACAGATGTCCCCCCGTGCCACCCGCCGCTATGATAATGGTCTTGTTGTCTATCATTTATCCCCGCCTTGAAATGTTCAGTAATATCCCGGCCGCCGCCATATTGAACAAGAGAGAAGAGCCGCCGAATGAGACAAAGGGCAGGGCGAGACCTTTTGTGGGCGCCAGGCCGCAAGAGACGCTGATATTGAATATCGCCTGATACGTGATCAACAAGGTTATGCCAAGCGCTGCAAGAGAGCCGAAATAACTGCTGCTGTTGCGGCAGGCCCGCCAGCCCCGCCAGGCTATTATAACGAACAAGGCTATGACAACTGAAGCCCCGATGAAACCTAATTCCTCGCCTATCACAGGAAAGATAAAATCGGTATGGGCTTCCGGCAGATATAGCAGTTTCATTTGTCCCTGGCCCAATCCCTTCCCAAAAAACCCGCCTGAACCGAGCGCCAGGATAGACTGATTGAGCTGATAGGAGGTGCTGCTGATATCGCCCCAGGACTCGAAGAAATGCCTGATGCGCGCCAGGCGGTAGGGTTTACGGTAAATATCCAGCACGATCAGCGGCACCACGGAAAACGCCAGCGTCGATATTTTGCCGAAGCTCGCGCCGCTTACGAACAGCAGGCTCATGGCGACGGCGAACATTATCAGCGGCGTGCCGAGGTCAGGCTCAAGGGCTATCGGGATTATGAAGGCGGCCATGATAGCCAGGCCGGGTAAAATGCCTTCCCATTTTTTCAGTTTGCTTTTTTTGCGGTCTATGTAATCGGCCAGGGCGATGACCAGCACGTATTTCGCGAGCTCCGACGGCTGCATGTTGAACGGCCCGAACTTAAGCCAGCGTTTCGCACCGAGTTTTACCGTGCCCACAACCAAGACCAGGCCCAGCAGCGCCACGGTGATCACGGTTAAAAGTTTAGAGTATTTTTGCAGGGAGCGGTAATCGAACCGGATAAAAAAAGCCATCAACGCCGAACCGACGGTGACCCACATCAGCTGCTTGAAAAAGAACGAGTACGGCGAATGCCAGCGCACATCGGCCATGATCACGCTGGAAGAAAAGACCATCAACGTTCCCAGAAAGACCAGACCCACGACGGCAGCCAACAGGGTAAAGTCCGGATCGATCGAATTGACCGTTTGTTTAAATTTCATCCGAAGCGGCCGGTAATATAATCCTGTGTGCGCTGATCAGTGGGGTTGGTAAATATCAGGTCGGTCTGGTTGAATTCCAGAAGATCGCCCAGCAGCATAAAGCCGCAATAATCGGAAGCGCGGGCAGCCTGCTGCATGTTATGTGTTACTATAGCGATCGTGAAATCTTTTTTCAGTTCGAACATCAGCTCTTCTACTTTTGAGGTAGAGATAGGGTCTAATGCGGAACAAGGTTCGTCCATTAAAATAACTTCAGGTTTAATAGCGATGAGCCTGGCGATACAAAGGCGCTGCTGCTGATCCAGCGGCAGGGTGGTCGCGTCTTTCTGCAGTTTATCTTTCAAATCGTTCCAAAGCCAGGCGCTCTTAAGACTTTCTTCAACTATCCCGGAAACAGTGCGTGCGTCGCACAAACCGTGCACTCTCAAACCGTAAGCGACATTATCAAATACGGACAACGGGAAGGGGTTAGGCCGCTGAAAAACCATACCAACCCGGCTGCGCAGCAGGTCAACGTCTGTGCCGGCCGCGTAAATATTATTCCCATCCAGTCTTACCTCGCCGGTAACACGGCAAGTATCAATAAGGTCGTTCATACGGTTAAGGCATCTCAGCAGCGTGCTTTTGCCGCAGCCGGAGGGCCCTATCAAAGAAGTGATGTGACGTTCTTTAAATGATATGTTCACGTTCTTCAGCGCCTGGAACTGCGCGTAAAAAAGCGAAAGGTCTGCAACTTCGATCTTATTCCTGTCTTCCATTAACCGAACCTTCCCGATACATAGTCGTTGGTGCGCTGATCTTTCGGCACGGTGAAGATCTGAGACGAATTACCGTGTTCAATGCACTCGCCCATAAGGAAAAACGCGACATTGTCGCTTACGCGGGCGGCCTGCTTGGTGTTATTAGTAACAATGATGAACGTATATTTCGCTTTCAATTCTACCATCGATTCTTCGATCTTGGCGGTTGAGATGGGGTCCAGTCCCGAGCAGGGTTCGTCCATCATAACTATTTCGGGCTCAAGGGCCAGGGTTCTGGCGATACATAGACGCTGCTGCTGTCCGCCGGAAAGGCTGGGCCCCATAAGGTTAAGCCGGTTTTTGACTTCGTTCCATAATGAGGCTTCTGTAAGCGTCCTTTCAACTATCTCATCAAGTTTATTTTTATTAGTGATCCCGTTACGGCGGGGACCGTAGCAGATATTGTCATAGATGGAAAGCGGTAAGGGCGACGGCAGCGCGAAGATAATGCCGGCGCGGCGGCGCAGCGCGACGACGTCCGTATTGCGGGCGTATATGCTCTGTCCGTCTATCTGAATATCACCCGTAGTGGCGACCCTGGCGGTTTGTTCCAGATCGACAAGGCGGTTTATACAGCGCAGGATCGTGCTTTTGCCGCTGCCCGCGGGTCCGATAATGCCCAATATCTTACGCTCTTCCACATCAAGATTAATGTTGATAAGCGACGGCCTGCCGTCGAAAGAGAGATTAAAGTTTTTTATTTGTATTTTATTCATTTTTTCTTATGTTTGCTTACAAATCTCTGCATCAGCCAGTAGGCCGCCATATTAACCGCCAGAATAGAGACCACCAGCACCAGCGCCGTACCGTAGGCGTTCTTCATGGACACGCCTTCGCGCGAGAGTATATAAAAATGCACGGACATGGTGCGCACGGAATCGAACATGGAGGTAGGCAGCCGCATTGACGAGCCGGCAGTAAATATTACTGCCGCTGTTTCTCCGATAGCCCGCCCCATCGCAAGGATAATGCCGGTAGCTATTCCGGGCAGGGCATCGGGCAGAACCGCGTAACGGACTGTTTCCCAGCGGGTTGCTCCCAGAGACTGGCTGACCTCGCGGTAGGAATATGGAACTGTTTTTATAGCCTCTTCAGCGGTGCGCATGATCGTGGGCAGCACCATAAAAGCCAGCGTCAGGCTGCCCGACAAGATGCTCCAGCCCATTTGCAGATAGACGACAAAAAGTATAAAACCAAAAAGACCGAAAATAATTGACGGTATACCGGCAAGGCACTCCGCGCCGAACCTGATGATCCGCGTGAAGGTATTTTCCTTTGTGTACTCTGTAAGGTATATGGCCGCACCTACCCCCAATGGGGTCGCAAAAACGATCGCCAGCGTTGTCAGCACAAAAGTGCCGACTATGGTCGGGAATATGCCGCCGGCTTTACCCATCTTATGCGGGAAGTCGGTAAGGAATTTCCAGTTTACAACAGGCAACCCCTTGATCAACACAAAAAAGATAATAAAAACAAGGATCGATACCGTCAACGCCGTAGCAAGACCCAGCACCACCCGCATTATATTTTGAGCCAGCTTCGGCGATATCATGCGCCCGGAAGGTATTGACCCTGAGCTTGTCGAAGTGATCGAAGGGGTCGAAGAGGTCATTTGCGTTTTACCGCCTTGCTGGCGATGATGTTCAACGTCATAACGAACATGAACAATACAACACCTGTCGCAAACAGAGCCGAGCGGTGATCACCCGTTGCGAAACCCATTTCCAGGGCAATATTCGCTGTTAACGTGCGAACGGGCGCCAGTAACGAATGCGGCGACTGCACGGTATTTCCCGCAACCATTATAACGGCCATCGTCTCGCCTATCGCCCGGCCCATGCCCAGAATAACGCTTGCGACTATTCCCGACCTTGCCGCTATCAGGACAACTCCTGTGATAGTCTGCCACCGTGTAGCGCCAAGAGCGAGCGAGCCTTCACGGTAGGTTTTAGGTACTGCAAGTATGGCGTCTATCGAGATACTTATTATGGTGGGCAGTATCATTATCGCAAGAACAATGGATGCCGCCGCCACTGACAGGCCCGGCCCGCCGAAAGTATTGCGTATGAACGGCACCAGTATTATCACGCCTATAAAACCGAAGACAACGGAAGGAATGCCGGCAAGCAATTCTATGGTAGGCTTAAGGATCAGGCGCACTTTTGACGGTACGAACTCGGTAAGGAATATCGCGCACCCAAGGCCGAGAGGCACCCCGATAACAAGCGAGCCGAGAGTTACCCAGATAGAGCCGAGTATCATGGCCAGAATGCCGAAGTGGCCCTTGAGCGGCGACCAGTTGTTTACGCCCACGAAATTTTTCAGGCCGTATTTAAATATTACCGGCGTGCCTTCGCGAAAAATAAAAATAGCGATAAGCAGCAGTATGCCCACCGCCGAACAGGCGATCAAGAGCAGCGCTTTTTCTATGATGACTTCTTTAATTCTTTTTATTTTGTTTTGGTTCATTGGTATCGTAAAGGTGCGCCGGTATCAAGCCCTCGGCATGTATGGTCTTCTGGCCCTCGGGGCCGAGGATATAATCAAGGAATTGTTGGGTCTGAATGCTCACCGTGCTTAAGGTAAGCAGGTAGATGGGCCTTACGAGCTTGTAATTTCCGCAGGTAATAGCTCCTACGCTGCAGGCGATCCCTTCAAGGGTAAGCGGCTTAACTTTATCGTTAACGTTACCGTTTGAGATATACCCGATGGCGTTAGGGTCATTTGCCACCTGCTCGCGCACGGTCCCGTTCGAATCTCCTATAATGGCATCCTGGCGCAGGGTACCGCCCTTAAACACAAGGTCTTCAAAAGAAGAGCGCGTGCCTGAGCCGGCTTCGCGAGAGATAACGGTTATTTGTTTATCTATGCCACCCAGCTCTTTCCAGTTATTAATCTTACCTAGATATAGTTGACGGATCTGTTCGGTGGTGATATTGGAGACCGGGTTGACAGGATTTACTACCATGACAACACCATCGTTGGCAGCGACATGCTTAACCAGTGATGATGCAGCCGGCGGCAGGGTCACCAGGTCGGCCATACCGATCTGGGCAACCCCGTTAAGAGCCGATTGAATACCAACGGAAGATCCCCCGCCCTGAACGGTAATGTTAAGCTGGGGATATTTCTGCATATACTCTTCGGCGATCTCTTCGGCAAAAGGTTGGAAAGCGGTAGAACCGGCAACCACAACAGCCTCCCTGCGGGCGCAGGAGGTTAGAAGCACAAGAATAGAAGCTATATATATATACTTTATATTCATTATTTAAGGTCTGGGCCGTAAGTTAGCGCTATTCTACCTAATCCCTCGTCTAAAGTCAAACGAGATAACGCTGTTATACCTCCACCAAACCATGCGAAAAGGATTGTACTTTCAATGCGATTTTCTTACGGCCAGGGATACTATTCCGGTAAAGGATTCCAGCAATTGATCCTGCTCGGGCGTGAGCGATCTATCAGGATCGATGGGTTTGATGCCTATGACGCCGATGGTCTTTTCCCCCATTTTTATGGGCAGATAATACCATAAGGAAGAGGATAATGTCCCGGTGCTTTTCCCGGCGGGTTGACCGTTGTTATAGACCCATACTGCCACCGCTGTTTCCGTATCGTTCAGGTACAGCCCTTCTTTGTCAGTGGCTTTAAGCGCCAGTTTACCGGATCCACCCGGCAGCAGTATTACGACGTTGCTTCCAAATGCCTCTGAAATGCTTTTTACCGCCCGCTCGAATATATTTTCCAGCCCCTGTGCCGACATAACGGTCCTGGTGAATGAATACAGGGAATAGATGAACCGTTCCCTGTGGCGAGAACTCTCCGCCTCCTGGCGAACCGATTTTGCGAAGTAGCTGATCACGACCGAGACGAGGATGAAAACGATAAAACTGGGAAGGAACCGTACATCCGAGACCCTGAACGTCAGGAACGGCGGCACGAAGAAAAAGTCGAAGGCCGCGATCGACAGGATGGAAGCGAAAAGGCTTACCCGTATTCCCCAGAAGATACCGCTCGCGATCGCCGGTATCAGCAGCAGCATCGCAACGTTTATCGGCTCAAGTCTTGAGCGGAACACTAAACCCGCCCCAACGGTAAGGCCAATCGCGGCGAGGCTGGCAAGATACGATCGGAAATCTCTTTTGCGAAAATCATAGAGCCGTTGAGGTTCATTTTCGCGTACGGTATCCCGCGCTATCAAAACATTGATGTTGCCGCTTTCATTTATAAGCCTGCTCAGCACCGAGCCCTTAAATAACCGGTCCATAAACGTTCGCTTTGAAGGTCCCGCGATTATCATGGTTACCTGATGCGCCTTGGAGAAACCCAGTATCTCATCGGCCACGTTCGCGCCGCTCAATATAACGACTTTCGCGCCAAGCTCTTCGGCAAGTTGAACATTTTTATCCAGCTGCAAACGGGCCTTGCCGCTGATCTCAAGCTGCTGGCGGGATTCCACGTAAACCGCGAACCATTCGGCGTCCAGGTCCTGGGCCATCCGGTGGGTAAAGCGTATCAATCTACGGGAAGAAATGCTTGCCGATATACTAACCAGCAATCGGGAGCCGACACGCCATGGCCCCGCGATAGCATTCTTTTCCATGTAGTCGCGCACATCTTCATCCACGTGTTTGGCGGTGTAATGCAGCGACAGTTCCCTCAGGGAAAGCAGGTTGCCTTTCTTAAAGAACTGGCGCATGGCCTGCTCAGCCTTTTTAGGTATATACACCTTTCCTTCTTTGAATCTTTCCAGCAGTTTTTCGGGCGTCAGATCCACCAATTCAACTTCCTGCGCCAGCTCCAGTATCCGGTCCGGCACCGTCTCAGCCACTTTTATGCCGGAGACCTGATTAACGACATCAACCAGGCTTTCAACGTGCTGGATGTTCAGCGTGGAATAAACATTTATTCCCGCCTTAAGCAGTTCCTCAACGTCCTGGAACCTTTTAGTATGCCTGGACCCCGGGGCGTTGGTATGCGCCAGCTCGTCAACGAGCACTATGTCCAGACGGCGCCGCAGCACGGCGTCAATATCCATTTCTTCAAGTGTGATACCGGAATAATCGATCTTTTTTCTGGGCAACACTTCGAGCCCCGTCAGCATAGCCTCGGTTTCATTTCTGTTATGCGTTTCTACTATCCCGATGACGGTGTCAATGCCGTGCAATTTATTAGCCGCCGCTTCCTGAAGCATTCGGTACGTTTTACCCACGCCCGCGGAATAGCCCAGGAATATTTTCAGCCTGCCGCCGGCATATGCCGCCGCGGCATCGGTGTCGTCCAATTTAATTTGTTTTAACAGCTCGTCAGGATCCGGCCGTTGCTCTTCCACTTAAAAAACCCTCCCGAATTGGATCATCATCGTTTACACATCCGCCTGCTGGATCAGCGACAGAACATCGGCCGGCGTTTTTGCTTCCAATAACGCCTGGCGTAACACCTTTCCTTTAAGCAGTTTTGATATTTTCGCCATCGCCTGTAAATGCTCTCCCGTTGAAGCGCCAGGGCACAACAGCAAGAATAGAATGTTTACCGGGCCACTGTCAAGCGCATTAAATTCAACGCCCTTTTTTGAGAAAGCAAGAACAGCCACTTGCTCTTTTACAGAATCGCACCTGGTGTGCGGTATGGCAACACCCTGGCCGATACCGGTGGAACCAAGTTTTTCGCGCTGCATCAGCAGCTCGATCGCTTCAGCGGCGTTATTGACCTTCTTCAGTTTTACAAGTACATTTACCATTTCTTTAATTGCCGATTCTTTTTCACAAGCTTTGATGTCAAGAATGATCGCTTCGTGACAAAGAAAATCTGTGGTCTTCATTTAACACTCCCCTGTTGTGCTGTTCGCCAGGCTGTCGAGCCCCATGTTCAAGGTTAAAACATTTACACCCTGACAACCCCATATCCCTATGAAATCAGGGTCGATGTTTTCAACGATCAATTTTTTCAACGCATCCTGGCTTACACCCCTGAGCTTCGCGATACGCCCCGCCTGAAGCGCGGCATTTTCAAGCGATATATGCGGGTCCAAGCCGCTTGCCGACGAAAGAACCATATCCGAAGGTATCGCCGCACTGGAGCTGAGCCCGTTATCCTGCCGAGCCCTGGCAAGCAACACCGCCGTGCCATCCATCAGTTTTTTACTGGTTGGGCCCAGGTTTTCGGCGCCGAATTGGTGCCGTCGTAATTATTCGCCGAAGGCCTGCTTTGAAAATATTTCAGCTCGGTAAAACTCTGCCCGATAAGCCGTGAACCCACGACCACACCATCCCGGTGGATAAGACTGCCCTCAGACTGACACGGCAGGGAAACCTGGGCAATAACGGTAACCGCCACCGGATAGACCAACCCCAGCAACACCGTAAAAACCACATATACCCTGAGCGACTGAATTATGTTTTTCATTATCATAGCTCCTTATACCAGTCTCAATGTGACCAGCAGCATATCGATCAGCTTTATGCCGACGAACGGCAGCAGCAAACCGCCAACACCGTATATGAGGAAATTGCGCACCAGCAGCGACTGCGCCGTGCTTTGTTTATACTGCACCCCTTTCAGCGACAGCGGTATCAGCATCGGGATTATCAGAGCATTAAATATTACCGCCGACAATACCGCGCTCCGGGGGTTAGCCAGATGCATAATGTTCAATATACCCAGCATCGGATAGGTTGCCGCGAATATCGCCGGGATAATGGCGAAGTATTTCGCGACGTCGTTCGTTACGCTGAAGGTGGTGATAGAACCCCTTGTTATGAGTATCTGCTTGCCGATCTCGACAATATCCAACAACTTTGTCGGATTAGAGTCGAGATCTATCATATTGGCGGCTTCACGGGCGGCCTGCGTGCCGGCATTCATTGCAACAGCCACGTCCGCCTGCGCAAGCGCCGGGGCATCATTGGTGCCGTCGCCGATCATGGCTACCATGTTTCCGCGGGATTGCAGCTCTCTGATACTGTTCAGTTTTGTTTCGGGTTTTGCTGGCGCGATAAAATCGCTGACCCCAGCCTCGGCTGCAATTACCACGGCGGTAAGAGGATTGTCGCCGGTTATCATGATCGACTCTATGCCCATATTGCTCAACTGTTGCAGCCGGTCCTTTATACCTGTTTTAACTATATCTTTTAGACGGATAACACCCAGCACCCGTTTGTCATCGGCAACCACTAACGGCGTGCCGCCATCGCCCGAAACATCGTTCGCCAGACGCTCAACATCATCGGGCACAGAGCCGCCACTGACCTTAACATATTCGACTATGGATTCAAAAGCACCTTTTCGTATTTTCTGCCCACCCACATCGATACCACTCATGCGCGTCTGGGCGCTGAACTCAATGAAAACCGCACCTTCCGGGGCACGGATATCGCGACCGCGCACCTTCAGCTTATCCTTGGCAAGCACCACAATACTCCGGCCTTCTGGCGTTTCGTCGGCAAGGGATGAAAGCATCGCCGCGTTCGCCAGCTCTTCGGCGGTTACACCGGTAACCGGCATAAATTCCGTCGCCATTCTGTTGCCAAGCGTTATGGTGCCTGTTTTATCCAGCAGCACCACGTTAACGTCGCCGGCGGCTTCCACCGCCCGGCCGCTTAAGGCGATAACATTGTTGCTCAGCAGCCGGTCCATGCCCGCGATGCCGATGGCAGGCAGCAACCCGCCGATGGTCGTCGGCATCAAACAAACAAGCAGTGAGATCAGTATCGGAACGGAAATAGGCACCAGCATATATGCCGCGAAATATTTCAATGTAACGCACACCACCAGGAATAACACGGTCATCGCGATCAGTAATATCTCAAGCGCCTTTTCATTGGGCGTTTTCTGGCGTTTGGCGTTTTCCACCATGCCGATCATCCGGTCAAGGAAGGTCTCGCCGGGGTTTGCCGTTATTTTCACTTTAATACTGCCTGACAATACCTTGGTACCGCCGGTAACCCCGCTTTTATCACCGCCGTATTCGCGTACCACCGGCGCCGATTCTCCCGTAATCGCTGATTCGTCCACCAAGGAAACTCCTTCTATTATTTCACCATCAACGGGTATTATCTCTCCGTCTTTAACGATAACAATGTCTTCTTTGCGCAGATCGGATGACGGTATGTTCTCTATTGTTCCATCTTCCAGCACTTTATTGGCGGCTGTTTCGCTTCTTGCTTTTTTAAGGGCTTCCGCCTGAGCCTTTCCCTTACCCTCGGCCAACGCTTCGGCAAAGTTCGCGAAAAGGACCGTAAACCACAACCACAAGCTTATCTGGATGTCAAAGGCAAAACTTCTGCCGGCTGCCATATTCCTGAAAGCGATATAGGTTACTATCGCCGAGCCAAGCTCAACAATGAACATGACAGGATTGCGCAGCAATGTGATGGGGTTCAGCTTAACGAACGAGCCTTGAACCGCTTTCATTATAATGTCGTACTGCCAGACACTTTTTTTATTGTTTTCCATTAGAAGGTCCTCCCGGCCTGCATCATCATGTGTTCCAGCATAGGCCCCAGGGCCAGGGGCGGAAAGAACGATAGCGCCCCGACCACAATGACCACGCTGACCAGCATAACAACGAACAACGGACTTGCCGTAGGGAATTTGACGCTTTTGGGCACCATCTTTTTCTGTGCCAACATCCCGGCGATCGCGATGGACGGCACGATAACAAAATAGCGGCCGACCAGCATGGTAAAGGCCCCTGCAATGTTATAGAACGGCGTGTTACCGTTCAACCCCGCAAAAGCTGAGCCGTTATTGCCCGCCATGGATACAAAGGCATACAGGATCTCGGTAAAACCATGGGGACCTGCGTTATTAAGGCTGGATAGTCCGAACGCATTCGAGACGCCAACGGCGGTAAAAGTAAGCTGCACCACCGTTGAGGCAAGCAGGATCACCACCGCCATGGCCATTTCCTGCGGCTCCAGCTTTTTTCCGAAGATCTCCGGCGTACGGCCTATCATAAGCCCGACCAGGAACATGGTGATAATCGCATAAATGATCATGCTGATAAGACCGGTTCCTACCCCGCCGAAAATGACCTCGCCGATCGCGATATTGAATATAAGGATCATGCTGGAAAGCGGCAAAAGGCTGTCGTGCATACAGTTTACCGCGCCGCACGATGTTACGGTCGTTGAATGCGCAAACACCGCCGACGCAAGCTGGCCGAAACGCACTTCCTTACCGGCCATGTTCACGCCGCCCGAAACACCGAGTTTCGCAAGAATGGGATTGCCGTGGAACTCCGACCATATGACGACACTTAATCCAAGCAGGTACAGTATCATCATAGAGATGAACAGCACCCATCCCTGTTTTCTGGAGCCGATCATCTTGCCGAAAGCAAAAGGCGATGCAGCCGCTATTACCAGCATCGCCAGTATCTGTAAATAGTCGCTCATAGGAGTAGGATTTTCGTACGGGTGGGCGGCGTTGGCGTTAAAGAAGCCGCCGCCATTGGTACCAACGATTTTAATGGCTGCCTGGGAAGCAACCGGCCCCATGGCGATAACCTGCTCGGCGCCTTGAAGCGTTTTGGCCTTCACATTCGGATCAAAATTCTGTATCACACCCTGGCCGACCAGTACCAGAGCGAAAATAAACGACATCGGAAGCAGCACGTACACTATTGACCGCGTAAGGTCAACCCAGAAATTGCCGATCTTAGATACGCTTTGGCGGGCAAAAGCCCGAATGAAAACGATCATCGCCGCAAGGCCCGTGGCAGCGGACAGAAAATTCTGCACCGTCATACCCATCATCTGGGTAAGATAACTCATGGTGCCTTCACCGCCATAATTTTGCCAGTTGGTATTGGTAACAAAAGAGACCGCGGTATTGAGCGCAAGGTCCCACTTTACCGCCCCGAATTTCTGCGGATTAAGCGGCAGCAGGTGCTGAACCTGCTGTAACAGAAAAAGCGCCGCGATGCCTACAAGGTTAAATATTACCAGATCAAGGGCGTAGGTTTTCCATCCTGTTTCCTTCGAAGGGTCTATACCGAACAACCCATAGAGCGCGTTCTCTACAAGGTTGAACAACGGGCTCAGGAATGTTTTTTTGCCTGAGAATACATCGGCCAAATACTCGCCGAGCGCGACAGCCGCTACCGTCAACACCACCAAAAAGACAACCAATTGAAATACCCAACCGTTCACTATCATAGATACCCTCCATGCAACATCATGGGGGTAGCATACCACAAGACATGGCGAGCGGGCAAGTCAAAAATTAGTCAATTTTTTTGATTATAAAGAAGAGTTAGTTGTCTGAAAACAATCGGTAACCGACGGCGGGTTCAGTAAGAATTAAGCTTGGCCTGTCAGGGTTCGTTTCTATTTTATTACGCAGGTTGCTGATGGTGACCCTCAGAAGATGTTCGGCGCCTTCAACATTTTCCGTTTTATCCCAGATCTCTTTCAGCAGCTGGCCCTGGGTTACAATACCACCGGCATTGGCCACCAGCATTTTCAGTACATTATATTCAGTAGGGGTCAGATGGACCGCTTTCCCCTTCACTTCCACCACGTGTCTGGCAATATCCATCATAAGGTTTTTGATCTTAAAAACAGCGCTTTTGTTTTGCGGCAGCAACCGTCTCATCACCGCCCGAATACGCGCCAGCAGTTCGCCCGCGTCGAAAGGCTTGGTAAGATAGTCATCCGCCCCCGCGTCCAGCGCCGATATCTTATCACTTTCATGGTCCCGCACCGACAAAATAATAATAGGTATCCGGGAACGCTTACGCACCTGACGCGTCACCTCGGCCCCATCCATATCCGGCAACCCCAGATCCAAAATAATAGCATCAGGGTGCGCCGAGACAGAAAGTTCCAGCGCCTCCTGCCCATTTACAGCCTCAGCCACGCCATACCCGTGCGAAACCAGCGTCGCCCGCAAAAAGCGCCGTATCGTTTTCTCATCATCTACCACAAGGATGCGTGGATCACCGCTACCCTGCATTCGACTCTCCTTTGTCAAGCGGCAGAACGACTGTGAAGGTAGCGCCTTTGTCCTGATTGTTCTCTGCGCGGATAGTGCCGCCGTGAGCTTCAACTATGCCTTTACAGATGGACAGGCCAAGTCCCGTACCAGTTATCTGGCGGGGCTTTTCGGCACGGTAGAATTTGTTAAATATGCGTGAAAGGTCTTCCGGGGGGATGCCAAAACCGCGATCTTTTACCGCGATACTTACACTATCATGTGCGCGTGCGACAGCTATTGTTATCGGGGTTTGCGGCGGTGAATATTTTATGGTATTGTCCAGCAGATTCACGAATACGCGCATCATCAGCGTAAAATCCATCGGGATTTCCGGCAAATTGTTGGGGATTGCGATCTGTATTTCCCTACCCTCAAGCGTGTCTTTTAACGATTGAAGGGAAGAGCCTATCACATCGCGCAGTTCACAGGGTTTAAGGTTGATCTTCATGGACCCGGACTCAACCCTGGTCATGTCCAACAGATTACCCACCAGCCTGTTAAGCCGGTCTGACTCTTCATAAGCGGTCGAAAGCAGCTCCCGGCGCGTATCCTCGTCCAGCAATGCCGGATCCTGCAGCAGGCTGCTTAAGGCGCCTTTTATAGATACCAACGGCGTGCGAAGATCGTGTGAAATTGAATTGAGAAGCGTGATCTGCAATTTTTCAGTCGCTTTATCCAGCGCCAGCCTGCGAGCATCTTCAGCCAGCCTCGCATGGTGGATCGCAACCGCCGCCTGGCTGGACAGCGCGTTCAACAGATTTTTTTCATCGCTGCTCAGCGCTGATTTTCCCCCCTTGAAAAACACCCCCAGAACTCCGTAGGTGTCGTGTGATATCTTGAGAGGCAGATAGTGCGCCTTTACCGACCGCAGGCTATCCGTACCCAGGCCGGCCGGGCTGCCGCTGGAATTAACCCATTCGACAATCGCATGTTCGTGGTCGTCTATCTGAAAATCTGCATCGAAGCTTTCCGGGACCATAGTATCGCCCGATGGCAAAAAAACTGCGACGCTGCAATTAAAGATCTCTCCGATATTCCTTCTGATCGCGACCAGGACATCTTCATAAGAATATGATGCCGCCAGATCCCTGCTCAGCCGGTAAAGGATGGCCGTTTGCGTTTCCCGTTTGCCGGCCTCCAGCGTTTGCCGCGTTGTTTTGATCGAGAGGTCACTGATGACCAGGCCCGTAATTAAAAGGCCCGCAAATGTAAAAACATACTGAAAGTTATTTACTGCGAAGGTCAGATAGGGAGGCACCAGAAAATAATCGAAAGCAAGAACGCTCAAGACAGATGTCAGCACCGCGGGTCCCTTTCCCCAAAGGATAGCGGTAGCGATAACTATCATCAAATAAATAAAAACAACATTTACCGGCGCGAGCACATTTTTAGTGATACTTCCGACAAATGTAACCGCAAGGACCAGCAGGATGCTGAACAAGTATCTGTATAAAGCATTTCGCACGGGTTCCCTCAGGGTATAACCTTGTAGGTCGCAGTTCCGTCTTCGGTGATCGCCAGCAGGTATGAGGGCGCGTTATTCCAGCAGCCCAGGTTAAAGTATTCAACCTCGTCCTTCTTCAAGTTAAAAATAAAGTGGGTATGGCCGCAGATCACCACATCGGCTTTTTTCTTTTTGCCGTACTCAATGGCCAGGTAGGCAACCTGCTCCGTAAGGCGCAGCCACCGGTCGGAAACTTTTACCAGGATAAGGTCGAACAGTTGAGAAGACGTGAACCGCTGGAACATCGCAAAAAGACCGGCCAGGAACCGGCCGAGAAAAATATTGTTCGTCATGAAGCTGTCGAACTGGTGGCCATGCAGGGCGAGGAACTTTTTGCCGTCAATTTCCCATTCGTACTCCAGCTTAGCGGGAATGCCGATCATATTCGCCATGAAGCGCACGAACTTTGCGTCGTGGTTGCCTTCGATCCAGATGACTTCGACGTCGCGCCGTGAAAGTTTGCCGATATGTTCCAACAGCTCCCAGTGGGTGCTCGTCAGGTGTTTGAAATCAAGGTCCTCGAACATATCGCCGACAATGACCAGTTTTTTGAACCGGTACTGTTTCAGGGTATTAAGCAGCTCATAGGCCCGGCTGGTCGGCGAACCAAGGTGCACATCCGAAAACAGTACTGTGTTAAACATTTCCATTTGTGTTTATCGTTCCTTTAAACCATAGTGCGGCGTTCACCAGCATTATAAGCGCAGGCACTTCTACCAACGGCCCGATAACAGCGGCGAAAGCCGCCCCTGAACCGATACCGAATACAGAGATCGCGACCGCGATGGCCAGTTCGAAATTATTGCTTGCCGCGGTGAACGAGAGCGTTACGGATCGCTCATAGCCGGCGCCGACCTTCCAGCTCATAAAGAATGATACAACGAACATTACAACAAAATAAATAAGCAAAGGCAAGGCGATGCGCAGCACATCAAGCGGGATCTTGACGATATACTCCCCTTTTAGAGAGAACATCGCGACGATAGTGAACAGCAACGCGATCAGCGTTACCGGGCTTATCCTGGGAATGAAAAAGGAATCGTACCACTCCCGGCCCTTGAGCCTGATCAGCACAAAACGCGTTATAAATCCGGCGATGAACGGTATGCCGAGATATATGAACACACTCCGAGCTATCTCGGAAATGGTGATATGCACCGCAACGCCCTTAAGACCGAACCATCCCGGCAGCACGGTAATGAAAACCCACGCGTATAACGGATAGAACAACACCTGGAAGATCGAGTTGAAGGCTACGAGCCCGGCGCAGTATTCAGTGCAGCCGCAGGCCAGCTCGTTCCAGACAATGACCATCGCAATGCAGCGCGCGATACCGATCATGATAAGGCCGACCATGTATTGCGGGTAATTATGCAAAAATAGTATCGCAAGCACGAACATAAGTACGGGCCCGACAAACCAGTTTTGGAACAGTGACAACGCGAGCACTTTCTTGTCCCTGAAAACATCCGCCAGCTCCTCATACTTGACTTTAGCAAGAGGCGGGTACATCATCAGTATCAGACCGATAGCAATAGGCAGATTCGTTGTCCCGTACTGGAATTTTTTCCAAAAGCCGGTAATAGAAGGCACGAACCACCCAAGCGCGACGCCGCCGGCCATAGCGCAGAAGATCCAAAGGGTAAGATACCGGTCCAGGAATGATAATTTCTTAGCAAGATTTTCTGACATACAATATCCTATTTTATTGCGGCAATGAACTCGACGACTTTCTCTCTGATAATATCACGGATCCTGCCGGTTTCTCGCAATTTTTCTTCACGCGTGCCCTGCAGCGCCGAAGGGTCGGGAAAACCCCAATGGATCTTTTTGCCCGCCCCGGGGAAGAGAGGACATTTCTCACCGCTGGCCTCGTCGCACACCGTGAAGACATACCCGTAATGCTGACCCTGTCTGAGCAGGTCAAATACACCTTTAGTTTGATTACCCGAAATATCGATCCCGACCTCTTTCATCGCCTCAACAACGATCGGGTTCAGTTTACCCGGTTCAAGGCCGGCGCTGTATGCCTCAAACCTGTCGCCACCAAGCTGGTTCATGAACGCCTCCGCCATCTGACTTCGGGCGCTATTGTGAATACAAACGAATAATACTCTGATCTTGTCCATGTTAACCCTCTTGCTCTGCTAGATTTTTTTTGAAGAACGACCCCAGCCACGTCATTTTGTACTCCCCTTTGATCTACGGCGCTTCCCTTGTTTGATCACCTTGCAACAGCCGGTATCAACACAGATGGCTTTGTCGTGCACCAGCGCTTCAGTCATTTTCCGATGTGCCGATGCAAGTATCCGTGATATGGTCGACTGATGTATCTTCATAGCTTTTGCGATGCATTCCTGATCGCATTTCTCAAGGTGGGTGAGACGCAGAACTTCGTATTCGTCAAGCAGCAAAACGACCCCCTCAAGACCGCCGGACGCAGAACGCAAAGGGCGAAAGCATTTCTCGCCCGGCAAACATTCAACCCAGCGGGTCTTTTTAGGCCTCATGGATACACCCTGCAATGTTTTGCATACATATGCATTATATCACTACTCTGTTGCAACTGTCAAGAGATCGGTATACAGACGTTAATTTTCACTTTACAAAAACAGGGACATACAGCGGTGGTATTTATCTTTTTTTTCAAGAGGCAGGTCGAATTTCGACAACACCTTCCGGTTGAATCTCCTGAGCAGCGGCATGTTCTTAAGTTTTTCTTCCAGGGAGTTGTCTTTCGCCTTTATTTCATTTTCATATTCGCAGAAAGTGGACATCAGATGCATACGCTTGTGAGCGACGTAGAATGAATACACTTTATCCAGAGAAGGTTCCAAAATCACTTTCCCGCTTTTCAGTATGAACTTTTCCTTATGATAGAAGCAGATAAGATGCCCCATCGATATGCGCGATAATATTATTTGACCAAGCTGCCGTTTCATAGCATACCCCATTTCATCAGGCACGTGATTCATAATTATTTTGCGAACGGATTTTTCATCAAAATGCACCATATGGCTGCTGTCTTCCTCAAGCACAACATCATGAAGTTTACCGCTGTTGAATTCAGACCTGAACAATACCCCTTCCTTGATAAATCCCGGGCCCTTGTACTGAAGATAGACTTTTGTGCCGTCCTGCTTATAGCGTATGCGCAGGCTTGCTCCTTTCCTGCATATCTCAAGATCAGGCGTATCGATATACTGGTCGAAGAAAAATGCCGAGCGTTCGTGTTTTGCGCCGATGGTCTCGAGATAGCGTTTTACGTGTTGATACTGGGTTAACTTCAATTGTCTTTTTGTCTCTATTTCGACATAGCGATCATCGCAAATTTTAAGGGTGCCGCAAATAGTGTCCACCTGGTCCTGTAATTTCATCCGGTATCCTTTAATTAGTTATACTTTCTATTGTATCTCTCTATCCCGGCAAAAGCATTTCTGCTTTTAAGCGGGGTATTCGCGTATGACTGTTCTGCCATCTGTTCGAACACAAACTGCGACCGGATAGCCGCGGCGTTCCGGGACCTTGAGACTGCTCTGTATGATCCATCCCCTTGCAGTACCCGTGCCTTAACATTATCCTTTAAACTATTGAGCAATATGACATCTCTGATATGCTCGCTGATGCGGGGATCGGTGATCGGAAAAGCGATCTCGTAACGCCGTATGAAATTCCTGGGTCGCCAGTCCGCGCTGGAGAGGTATATCTTATGCCTGCCACCCGCGTTAAAATAATAGATGCGGCTGTGTTCAAGGAAACGGTCAACGATACTTATAACGCGTATATTTTCACTGAGGCCGGGAACGCCGGGCCTCAGACAGCAGGTTCCCCTGATGATCAGGTCGACGCGTACACCGGCATGAGAGGCTTCATACAACGCTTCTATAACATTAGTATCCGTCAGCGCATTCATCTTTGCGATGATCCGGCTCTGCGCGCCTGTTTTTTTGTTATGTATTTCGTCCTGTATCAGTGATATGATCCGGTTGTGCAGGTTGACAGGCGAAACCAGCAGCTGTTCATACCGGGGGTGGGAATTCTTTCCCTGCAGCATATCGCAGTACATACTTGCCTCCGCCACCAGCTCTCTATTTGTTGTCAGCAGACCCAGATCGGTATACTGGCGCGCAGTGCCGGCGTGATAATTCCCGGTACCCATGTGCAAATAACTGACGGTCTTATTATTTTCCGTACGGCAGACCTTTGTTATTTTACTATGCACTTTATACGCGCCAATGGGCGTGATCACCTTGACACCGGCCTTCCTTAACTCACTCGCGTGCATGACGTTGTTCATCTCGTCGAAACGCGCCTTGATCTCCACATACACTATCACTTTTTTGCCGTTTTTTGCGGCCTTTTTAAGAATGTCGGTTATGGGAGACAGGTTGTTGGTCCTGTAAAGCGTGTGGAATATCTCGGTGACCCCGGGGTCACGGGCCGCCTGGCCGAGAAAATCAATGACCACGTCAAAAGAATCGTACGGGTGATGAAGAATGATATCCTGTTTGCGTATCACTGAAAATATTCCGGAATCACGATCAAGCACCTCCGGCGGGCGCGGAACGATCGGATGATACAGCAGGTGCGGCATGCTTTTCTCGAACAACGATTTGAACGAGGTAAAAAAATGCAGGTTAAGAGGTAGATCGAACCGGTAGATCGATGCCGGATCTACCTTTAAGTTCATAGCCAGCAGCAGGGCGCCGTCGGTATATTCGGAGGAATCGATCTCAAGGCGCACGATCCGGGAGTAGGGACGTTTACTCACCGCTTTTATCACCTGCTGTTCATGGGAATCTTCATCGCGGATATCCATCGGTATGTCAGCGTTGCGCAGCAGGCGGAATGCAAAAGTCTCGATAACTTTTTTCTTTGGAAAAAGCTTATGGGCACGCGCAATGATCCAGCGGTCTAAGAGCACGAAACTGCGGGCGGTACCAGCGGCTGGGAGCTCCAGCAGCCTGTCCCGCGGATTCTTGAACCTGACAACGGCGAATTCATCTGAAAACCTGATAAATATTTGAAGATCCGAACCTTGCAGCGCCGGCATAGGGTCGCTTAATTTTGAAACGAACATTTCCATTTCGGGCAATAGCTTTTCTATTTCATCATCCAATAGCGCGTCATTCTGGTCAAAAACCGTATAAAGCTGTATGCCTTCCAGAGTGAGAGCTTTGAGCAGCGAACCCAGGATCAACGCCTGACGGGATTTTTGCCTGAGCACGCGTTCACGCACCTGGAGCGCGAGAGATTCCGGCGTCAGCGCGTCCGGATAGGGTTTTCTCGGCGCGACCTTTTGCAGGCGCAGGAGTTCCGCGACGCGCACGGTAAAAAATTCATCGAGATTACTGCTGACTATGCCGATAAAAAACAACCTCTCGAGCAAAGGCACATCCGGTTGTTCCGCCTCGGCCAGTACCCGGTCATTAAAGGTCAGCCAGCTGATATCACGGTTGAAAAATCTGGCATTATTTGGAGTTCCTGCCCCCATGGCGCGCTCAGGAAGGTTTTCAGACGTGGTCTTATTGAATGTCAGCCATTTGGGATCCTTAAAGCTCATGGCGCTATTATACCAATGCATTATCAAGACTGTATTAACTCAGAGTTAAGGCAGTATGAACATTCTTACGGCTTATCCATTGGTCAGTATAGCAATTATAGACTCCGAGAGCGGCGTGGTCAGCACATCATGCTCCCGGTGTATCCTCGAACTGCTTTGGAGAAGGTTGAATTGTTCCCTGGCATTTTCAAAATAGCCATGCAGGTAGCCCCGTAACTCATCGTTCATAGTCAGCAGATCATTGCCGGTGCGGCACAACTTTGCCCTCAGGCTCATAGCCCTGATATCGTTCCAGGCCGCGGGCATGACGTTTGCGGAGAGCCCCGCCCCGGCGAGAATATCGCAGACAGCGGAAATGTACTGCTCATTATTTGGCGGCGTATCGATGGCCTTTTGTATTTTGTCCGCACCGTCCACAATTAACTGGAGCCCGTCGTCCGGTACCGGCATCGCCCTGCCGCGGGCAAAACCGTCGCTGAATGCCCTTTCACCGTCAACGGATGCCGCCGCCGGGAGGGGTATTGACTTCAGGAACGCGACGATATCCAGGACGCCCGGCGTATTGACGCTGAGCACATCGGCTGAGCTTATGTCGAAGCTGACGCGGGGCCTCATTCCTGATTCCGCGATTTTGGTCAGGCATGAGGTTAACAAGCCCTCCGTCCTGCAAACATCCCCGCGTATCGCGACCCATAATTTTCCACCGGGATCCGATTCCTCGCCCATTCTCTGGCCCGTCAGTTCATCAGCCGATGAGACGCTCATAAGCGGGCGTTGTTTTCCGCCGTCGAAACCGAGCATTTTTATCCACGTTACACTATTCTCATCAGACGTATCCTGTTCGGTAAAAACCTTCATTCCGCGTTCATTTCTGTGTATGGCGCTCAAGGCGTTTTTCAACTGCTGAAATGCGACATACTGCATATATTCATACGTGGCGGCGTACATTGCAAACTTCATTCGCCCTTCGCCGTCCAGTTTCGCCTCCCATTGACCGATGGACACAGCGTCGGCCGGCGGCGCTCCGTTCATTCGCTGGAACGCGAGCAGCCGCGCGCGTTGTTTAACCTGCGGCCACCAGCCAGCCGTGCCGGCAAAGTTACGATACTGGCTGTTTTGTTCAGGGTTTTCGGTCATCGCATGATACAGTTCAAAACCAATGTAGAACTGGTTCTCCAGTAAACCGTCACTGTCCCTGATATCATCATTTTCATCGGGTAAAATGTTACTGATCATATCTATCTCTTCCGCGGCCATTCCAAGCCGTCCAGCCTCCTCAGGCAGATCTATACGGCTTATGTCGGGCTCGTCCGGCCCGCCTAGGCATCCGGGCAGGACCACGACATTGATGCCGGCATCTGAAAATCGTCGGGCGATCGCCGGGATCTCGCTGAAGGTGCCAACCCGTACTGAAGGAGTTATACCGGAAGCATCGAACGTGCTCAGACCCGTCGCAGGGGAATGCAATGTACCGTACTGAGCACGTTTTTGCGCATATTCCCTGCCCCATATATGCGCCAGGTATTCATTAAGAACACTGCCCAGTTCAGCGTTCAAACGTTCTTTTGGAAGAACATGTATCACGTCCCTCAGCGCCTGTAATCTGGATACTCCTGTCCCGGGACCGCTGTCTTGTGCAACAGCCAGGACCGTGTCCGAACACAGCAGTGCGGCCTTCATCAGGTCAACGTATTTCCTTGCGTCGTCAACAACGGAATATCTGTTCAGCCGGGGATTGAGCGAACGCTGAAGCAGCTCCGAAAAGGGCTGAACTCCGGCTTCCAGATCATCGGTAATGAACGGATACACGAGTGAATTAAGATAGCCATCGTCGGTATATTCATCTTTCAGCACGTTCGGCAGCGTAAAAGCGGCCTCAACGCCGTTGAGCAGGATAACCCCCGGGTCAAGAGATTCAGCGGGTAGCCCGGCTGCTACCAGGGCCTTCCTGAACTCCATCCTTCCATCTTTTAATTCTCTGATAAGAGAAAGCGCTCCCCGTCCAAGCAGCGCCATCGCGGCCTGTTCCTGCGATCCGCTGGCTTCTATATTTTCGGAGAGGACCAGGTCGGCTATCTTTTGCGCCTCAGGCGTCATCTGTTTTTTATCGGGGTCAAGGAACAGCATCCCCTGTTGCTTACCGGTCCCGTCGCGTACTATTTCGGCATGGACGGTTACATTGACGCTTGCTCCGTCGACCGGCACGACTATTCTGCCGATAGTGATGAGATCTCCTTTCGTTCCGGTAGTGCGCCCGCGCATGGTTACGCCCAGCCCGCCTTTGCCCAACTGCGAGAGTGCACTGAGCTCATCCTCAAATCCTTTTGTGGCGGTATACGATACCGCCATTACGCTCATGCCGTCCAACTCGGGGCGCGCTTCAGGCATCGCGATCTGCGCAGCCAAGAAACTTACATAACCGGCCGCTGACAGCGGAGCCTGTGCCGAACCGGTCAAAGCGGCTATATCATTCAGGGCGCCCCTGGTAATATATGTTTCGTTGAGATGGGGCATATAAACACAGAATTCAAAAGGCATACGGGACCCCCCTCCATACAGCCTGACATAGTCGTCAAAAAGACCGAAATGGAGGTCACGTTTTGTTTTATTCGCGACGATGTTCCTGGGCATGAGAGATTTGAACATCTCGGCGGCGCCCTTCTCGTTTATGCAGGATGAGCGGGCTCATGATGTCCCTCGCGATACTAAAGCCCGGAGGCCCACCGTCAAGGAGTTTTACAAATTGCGCCTCCTTTTCGGCCGAATCGAATTTGAAAGCGTGATCCCGCCGAGTACCGGGATCTGCCTTTTCTTCGTATTGTTCTTATCGTATAAAAAGTGACGCCCGAGTTTATCCTGTATTCCTTCCCGTATATCAGGATACAACTTCAACGCCCGCCCCTCGTTGTCGGAAAGGACGATCTTCATGGACTCGTCAAGGACCTGGTCAAAGCCGGCCCACGAACCTACCATCGTGATTTCCCCGTGCCGCTTGACCGGCCCCACATAATTAAGCCCTGCGTCGATGAATATTTTGCCGCCGGCGCCGCCGTCTTTTTCGTCGGCAAGTGCGTGCGCGGCCTTATAGCCGTTCGTCAGGCAGCCTGCGATATTGTCATAATCGCCGGGGTTACTGCCGGTAACCAGCACCAACGAGCGCCCGGTCCGGTTCAGGCCCGGAAATTTCTCGGCCAGATAGTGGAATGCCGCTGCGTATGCCGCGCCGTCCCTTCCTTCAAAAGGCAGCACTATCGAGGTAATATCTTTTCTTATTAACGAACCTGTTAACGATAACAATAGTTTTTGATATTTTTCAACCTTGTCGGGTTCAGCCATGATAAGGACTATATCGGTGAGCGGTTTTTCGCTTTTCATTTCCATGAGCAGCGCACCGGAGGCCGCATCACGCTCACGGGACAACAGCCTCTGAGCATACCCCTCTGTCGCCAGGCCGTTTATCTCCTTGTCAACATTCCTCATCGAAGATGCGTATCCATCGTCAAGGCCCCTCAAAATGAAGTACCATGACACGCCGACCGAGCACATACCGAACATAATGACAGAAACAAGAAAACTTACCGGTATGCCCGTCCTGAACAACGCGATGTCAAAAATGGAATACAGGAACACCAGCAGCCCGACGGTCCTCGGCCAGACCTTTCTGAGTTTCCAATTCTTACTGATGCCGATTGCCTCGTTCTTTTTTTGCTTTTCGGCGGCATTCGTGTAACCGTCAACTTCTTCAATAAGACGTCCGGGATCCTGATACAGATCGGGTTCTATGGCATTACCAAGTTTTACCAGTTCGCGGGCACGATTTTTCACACGGAACACGGACTCGATCAGGCCGTATTCAAAGCCGAACCAAAATCGCATGAAGCGCAGCGCACCGGATCTTTCATACAGGCTTTTCTCGGGTAAGACATACCCGGACATCAGTTCAAGATCATCAATGGCGCCCGTGGTCCCGGCGAAAGCCGTCCCGTATTTCGCGATCGGCGCAAACTCGGAGATCAGCAGCCGGAACTTCTCACGGCTTAGTTCGTCACTTGCTGAAATAGCGTCGTACCGTCCTTTAAGCGTCCGTATGGTTCGCATCGACAGCGTTGCAAACCTCACGTAAACGGCATGAAGTGCCACCCGGTTAATCACGGCTGTTTTCGGTTTAAATACCGTGAGATTGACGATATTTTTCACCAGGTTCAGCACCCTGACAGCATCCTGCTCTGCGAATGTACCGTTCCTGTCCCTGAGCAGACGTTCCCATTCGTCCAGTGATTGTGCCGCTCTTTCCAGCGGCGTCGCGAGTTCGCCGTTATCACTTACTCCGCCTTCGGCGGCCGCGAGCCCTTCACGGGGTGTCCTTCTCAAGGGTTCCGGTGTCTTCAAAGGCGGCTCCGGTAAAACGGGACCATCGTCAGCAGTGCCTTCCAAATAGGTTTCATGCAGATGGGGCAGGTACACCTTGAAATTGAACGGCACTTTTCCATTACGTCCATAACGGTTAACATATTGGTTGAAAAGAGCGAACATGCGGCCCCGTCCGTTCGCGGGAATGTTGCGGGAGATCAGCGACTTGTACATCTCATCGACGCCTTCGTTCTTGAATAAGATAAGCGGGTTGAACACATCTTTCGTAACACTAAAACCCTTCGGGGCCTGCTCCAGCAACGCCACAAAATCACGTTCTTTCTGCTGATCGCCGAAATTGAATAACGTGATCCCGGAGAGGACCGGCATTTGGCGTTTTTTCGCATTCGTTCTGTCAAAGACCGACGTCAGTGCCTGCCGTTCCAGCTTATCGACGATATCCACCATTTTGAAATCGTGATAGATCTTGCGCGCTCCCCCGTCCCGGGCCGAAAGCACCAGGTTCAGGTTCTCGGCTTCCACCTGATCGTAGTTCGCCCAGGAGCCCACCAGCGTTATCTCGCCTCCGCTTTTTATCGGGCCGGTGTAGCGCAGAGCGGTGTTTATGAATATCTTCCGGCCGCTCCCGTCTTTGTCCTTCTGAGCGAAGGCCTGGGCAGCCTTATACCCGTTCATCAGCACCGACTCCATCTGTTCATCATCGGTGATCCCGGCGCCGGTGACCAGCACCATCGCTGTTCCGTTCCGGTTTACCGCCGGATAGGTATCAGCGAGAAAATGGAATGCGGCGGCGTAGGCGTCGCCGTCTTCACCCTCGTACGGCACTACCGCTACCGGCACATCACCCCGTACGAAACTGTTCTTCCATCGCGCGGCCAGCTCGTTATATTTTCCGGACGATCCGTTTTTCGCCATGACCACGATCACATTCGCGGCGGGAGACTCACCCTTGAGCTCGCGGTCACGCGCTTCGAAGGCAGAACGCTGTTCTATATCGCGAAATTCTTCGGAATAATTGTCCACAGCGTAATGTTTTAGTTCTTCATCGATGCGGGTGATCTTATGTTCATACATTTCATTCAATCCCCTGAAAACAAAGAACCATGAGGCGCCTGCGGACAACCCGACGCCGCAGAAAAATGAACGCAGGAAATCCAGGGATATCCCGGCATTCAGGAAGGCGAAAGAGCACACGATAGAGGTTATCATGAACAAGCCCATGACCCGCGGGAGGGCTCTGCGTGGTTTCCAGAACTGCCTGATGCCGAACGCGGCGCCGTTGCCCCTGAAGGCGATAGAATCGGTGTAATCGTCCGCGGTCGAAACGGTACGCGCCGGATTTTCATACAAGCCGGGGTCTATTTTGTTCCCCAGCCTGACCAGGTTACGAATACTTTCCTTCGTCAGCCGTGAAGAGGCGGTAAAACCGAAACGGAGCCCGTAGACGAATCGGGTCAGGTTCATAATGGAAAGCCGTGTGAACGGAAGGGTTCTTTCAAGGAAACTGTTTTTGGGCAGCATGTACCCTGATAGTAACAGCAGATTATCGATCGAAGAGGTCAGGTTCACGAAGTTGGCGCTGTAGCGGGCGATATCGCCGAATTCGGCGGAGACAAGATTCAGCTGCACCAGTTTCTCTTCTTCATTTCCCGTGCTGTTCTTCCCGGAAGACTGGATCGAGCGCAGCGTTTCCAGCGACAAGGTATACATCCTGTTATATATCTCATTGAGGCTCACCAGGCCCGCCGGTGAATCACTTATCTTGAACGGTGTAAGGTTAATGACCAGCATCGCCCGGTTGAGACAGTCTTCGCTCCAGCGCTGACGGCCGGCTGCAGGAAGATCTTTAACGTGCTGTAGCATGTCTTCCCATTCGGTAAGCAGATCTTTCACACGGCTGAACGGGTCAGAGATATCGCCGTTCCCATTCCCGTTCCCGTTACTGCCGTCGGTCGTTTCCCTTACTTGTTCAGGCGGCGCCACAGCACCGGTCTTGTGGTTACGCAAATTTTTTATAAACCGGTACGGGAAATAAAAAGCCGTTGCGAGGATCAGCAGGATCTTCATGAGCGAACTGACCGGTTCTATGTAGTAGTGCGGCAGAACGGCCTTTCCTTCTCTGGCAGAACGATAGATCATCGTGGTTTTAAGCGGCCCTTTCTTGTAGGTGAACGCGCCCGAGGCAGTCGTTGCTATATCTTTCGTTTCATATATATTTCCCATTACCGGATCATAGGCCTTGAACAGGGACAATCCCTGTGAGCCCAGCGGGTAGAGTTCTTCCACTTCGTTACCTTTTACCTCATCCTTGCCTTGGTACAATGGGGCCCTGTTAAGTCTCACGAGCTCGTTTTTTGACGGGCCTTCAAGCTTGAAGTAGACCGGATAATCCAGGCCGATATTAACAGAGCCGATAAGACCTGAAGTACCTCTGGTATAGCCATGCACCGCTTTTTTGCCGTCATCCAGCTCATAGACAACGTTTATCCGGCGTTCGGTAGTGACCACGTTCTTTTCTTCGGACGCGACCAGGCGCATGTCGGAAGCGTCGTTAAGATACAGATTCATGCCAAGGTATTTTCCGGGAACCGCACGGCCGTCTTTATCCAATGAAGACTCGTAGACCAGACCTATGAACAGATCGTCCCGCGGTATCCTCACACGGGTCGCCGCGGTGTTGCCGTTCCCCTTATCTGTCAACCCGGCTATTTCCGCCAGAACTCTGTCCACGTCTTCTAGTATTTTCTTTTGCTCAGGCACGTCACTGTTCAGTGAAGAGAACGCAGCTAATTTTTCGTTTTTGTTCCTCAGGGTGAACGGCGCATGGGAAGGATCGACAAAGTCGCTGGAGGTTTCCCGTAAAAGCCCGCTGCCTGTTTCATCATATTCGTATGAAGAGACCAGCGTGCCGTAAGACGGCAGCAGCCAATTCATATATCTTCCTTCGGTGTATACCGGCCTCCATTCTCCGGCGATAAGTCTCATTTTCCGCACACTGTCGCGATCGGGCATACGTCTGCCGCCCTCTAGCCTGAAAACCGATTCTTCCCTTACGGTATAGTTATTTGCCGGATAAGAAATATCGACTGAATAGGTTACCGCATCATTCCTTGGCGGGACCGCTCCATCGCCGGGCGAATAACGGTATTCGGTGATCGTGGCCGCCCCGACACCCTGGGCCGGCTGGCCGTTCATGAACAAAAGCTCATAGTCTTCCGTTTTTATTTCGTTGCCGGCTACCTGGTCACCGTAGTAATGCGATATCCGATGGATTTTCCCGTCGGATCCGTTAAAGGCATATGCGGTGGTGAGGACAACGGTTTTGTCGGAGGATAGGACCGTATCGTTTGTAACAGGCCCATCACGCCGTGCCATCTCTTTAACTTCAAAGTGTTTGCTTCTAGATCCCGGATATTCCAGACGCAGCTCCCAGCGATTACCATTTTCATTATATTCCACCACCCCCCTGCTCCGTTCCCTGCCGGATGGGGTTACTGTCGCAGTTTTAACCATCGGGCCGCCCCGGTATTTCAGTGTCTGCCTGGTAACGTCGCCGTTAGCATAATTATACGTATCTATTCCGCCGCTGTTTGCCATGGTGAAAATGGCGGTGCCGTCTTTGTCCCTGGCAGAAACCTTTACGACGGCCCCGCCCGGGTGCTCCAGGGTAGAGTTTTCCATAACTCCGTTGTAGCGCTCTGTCAGATATTCAGTGCCCGAGACGTTTTGCCGGATCTTCTTATAGAGCGCGAAACCGTCGCGTCCTTCCTCCATTGATTCCCGCAACACACCGCCGTAATAATCATACCGGCTGGTAAGGCTCGTCCTGGACTTGAGCAATTCCACAGTAACGGTTACACTGCCGTCGTCATTTATCCAGTAGATCTCGTTGCTTACCGTTTCACCCACATGATCCGTGAGGCGTGAAGCGGGTGCGTAAACGATCCGGGATACGACCGGCCCGTTAACGTAAAGCGCCTGCATAACGGCGGGTTCCTTCGTATCGTAGTTATACCCGGTGGAAGACAGGCCGTCGTTCGAATTGACGACAGATATAACTTCTTTAGTGCCTTTATTCCGGGTTGTGCTCCGGCGAATGTAACCGGCACGATGTGATCCGGAGGAATCTTCCTGTTCAGTGTCCAGCAGGTCGTTTACCTTGAACGCGGAAAAATATCGTTTGCCGTGCGTATCGATCTTGAAGCCGTATTCGGTTCTTGAAGTCCGCTGTCCGTTGAAATACACCTCTTTTACCCGGGTAGAACCGGAAAACCGGTCCAGTTGTTCTACAACCTCGTCCCCCGTCACCGACTCCGTGCGATTCTCCAGGGAACCATTCGGAGCGCGCACATTGAACTTCATTTTCTCAATGAATTTTCCAGGGTAGGTCGTCTTAACGCTTTCTCTGGGCGAAAAGTCGCTGTTATACGTCGTTGTCTCCATTTGCCGCAATAGTTTATCATCGCTCTTACTGTAATAGTTCCCGGACGCATCGGTCAGGGGCCTGTCGTGTTCATCGAGCCCCACCACCTCGGACATGACCCTGCCATCGGCCAACCGCTTGGTGAAATTACCGGCGCCGTAGAGGGTGTTGATCAAACCATCCTCGCTCCACTCCGCAAGCCCCAGCAGTCTGCCTTCATCATCCTCGCGGTACTTGATCTTTTTACTGGTCCTCATCATCGTCGCGTAATCCAGCGCCGATACAGTTTGTGCATACAGCGGCAGTTTCATTTTAACATCATCTGCGGAAAATGATCTGGAGGTTTCAGCCCCTGTCAGCAGTTCGGTCTCGCCGATGGTATTGATACGTTCTCCTGTATCTTTTCGCGTGTATGGTTGTTTCATAGAAAGACTGTTTACCGGGCCAACCCTCGTTTCCAGCGACGGTTTGCCCAGATGATCGAAGACCGTCAGCCCCGATTCCCTGCTTCGCAGGTTAAGCCAGCCTATTTCCGTCGGCCTTTTATCGGCGTAGGTCCTCACGAATGAACGCATAGAGGCGTTCGCGCCGCACCGTTCGATCTCGGTGTAAAATGGACGGCCCTTAAAATCGTATTTATCGGTTTTCCTTTCGCCGGTCAGGGTGTTAAGGACCGTTACCTCCTTTGTCCCGTTCGGCTCTTCTTTTGTTTCTGTGCGGTCATAACTGTGCAGCAACTGTGCGGCGGATCTTTTCGTTACCAGCTTCCCTTCAGCCGTGGTTGTGGTGTTCTCAAAAACGATATGGGCTGTGTCAGGACTGACATCCCGCCATTCTTCGCGCAGTCCGGTGACCAGATGAGCTCTTTTCTCCAGTATGCGCCGATGGGTTCTCAAGTCCCACGTGTAGGTGTTTTCGTACACCGGATCTTCGGCCCTGCGTCCCGTTTTTTCGTCGAACAAATATGTTTTGCTCGTCAGACCATCCATGCCTTCAAAGAGCTCTACCAGCGGCACCCCGAGCTCGGTCGCAGTATAGATCGTCCGCAGCGGCAGCCCGTCGTCCTGCCGCCACAGGCTGACCTCAGTTCTGTCGAGAAGGCCGGCCTTAAAATAGGTTTTGGTCGATGTTCCGTCAGCATTTTCCTTACGTGTGAAGGTCTCCTCAAAATTCCTGTCGTTACCGGACTGCCGGTACGGCTCACCGTATGCTATAGCCCGGTGGCCGGGAAGAAATATGATCCCTCCCGCATCGATCAGCTTCATCGCGCCGTTGAGGCTTTCCATACGGTACGACTTCTTCCCGGTCATTTTCCCGATAGAGCGATAGGTGATCCCTTCAACCGAGCCCTGAGCCAAAGCCGGATCCCTGAACTCGTAGATCACCGAATGCGCGGTTTCCCCGCCCGCGGTATTGGTATGATCGAACAGTTCTATCACCGGTAAGACATCGTTGTTGACGATCGAGAACAACTTCAACCCTTTGTCGGAAACGGCGTTGATCTCCAGTACTCTGCCGTCGCCGTCGCGCTTTGTTTCCACCGTGTGGACGCTTTTACCAACGTGTCCGCCAAGATTTATCAACGCGCTGCCCGCAAGGCTGGTTTCAGCTGTTTTTTTCCACTCGATCCCGCCGTCCGGGCCGTGTTTAACGGTCGTGGTTGTTTTTTTCATCGTGTCGTAGTCCAGCGCCGTTGTATCGGAGCGGTATAGCGGTTTGGTCCTTGTTTTGTCAGAGGCCGGATAGGTCACAGAGCTTTCGGCGCCGGTAAGGACGTTCATGCTGGCGACCGTGACCGTGCCTTCCAGCGCATCTTCGCGGACAGAGCGCTGTCGCATGGTATCTGCATCGACCTTCCCCAGCGAAATCTTTACGATCGGCGCATGTTTTGAGCCCTGTGACGCCCGGCTCGCTTCCCTCGTGCGCAGATTGAGGAAGCCGCTTTCCGCCGGCTGTTTATCGGCGTACGTCCGCGTGAAGGCGCGGACATACGCATTCTCACCCGCGCTTGAGGTTTCGGTGTAGATACTGTTTCCCTGCACATCATAGCGGTCGATCTTCTCGCGGCCGGTGAGCGTATTAACTATCGTAACATCTCGTAACCCGTTCATGTCCCGGCTGGTCTCGATACGCGCCGGACTGTTTCGTTTTTGCGTGGTCCGTTTTGTGCTGAGCACCAAGCCCTTCGCGGTCGTGACCCTGCCTTCGAACACGACCACAGAGGCATCGCCGGTTTCCTTCCATTCCTCACGGACACCGGTGACCTTGTTGAGCTTCGTTTTCAGGAACCTGGCGTAATTCCTTGAATCGTAGGCATAGGTGTTCTCATAAACCGCGTCTTTGCGGACGCCGGTCTCTGTATCGCGCAGGTACACACGGCTCTTCATATTGTTGCGGCCCTCGAACACTTCTTCCAGGGGAAGGCCGTACTCGGAAGAAGCGAACACCGTTCTGACGGGCATTTCGCTCTCCAGTGTCCACCGGCAGGTCTCATCACGATCGGTCAAACCGGCTTTCGTAAAATGCTTCGTGTACGTTCCGTCCGGATTCTCGTTCCTTACGAATTCTTCTTCGAAGCCCTTATCACGCTCATCCCGACGGTATTCCTCTCCAAAACGCACAGGTCTGTGTCCCGGCAGGAACTTCACACCGCGTACATCGATGGGCCGCAGCCAGGAATCGCCCCTGCGCTCTACCGCGTACACTTTTTCTCCGAGCAAAAGTCCTATGGAGTCGCGCGCCAGGGCCGCCGGCTGCCCAAGGAGCGCCTCGCCGAGCGCGCCGTCATCGATCCTGAATTCATACGATCGTGAGCGGTACGCGCCTGCGCCGCCGTCCGCCGCCGCAAGCCGGTAATCAAACAATTCCAGGGAAGGCGTCGTCTGGTCGTTCATTATCTTGAACAATGCCCGGCCCTGATCCGAGAATGCGGTAAGCTCGGTTACCCTGCCTTTAACGTCGCGCACCGCCTCAACTTCGAAGACCGCTCTCTGCACACCCAGGCACTCGCCGAAAGTCCTGAGCGCGCCGCCGAGCTTGTCGCTCACGCGGTATTTGAAAACCATAACCGCCCTGCCGAGATCCAATTCGTCTTTGACGGACTTCAGCGTGCGGTCCCAGACGGCGGTGGTATCCGCTCCGCCGTCGTCTTTTACGGCCAGATGGTAGCGTGTTACCAGCTGCCGTGCATAATACGCCAGCTTCCATTCCGGGTATGTGTTGTTGAATTCCTGTATCAGCTGCGCCCGCTCAACCTCGACAGCGCTCTGTTCGCTGAAACGCTTTTGTTCCACGAACTGGGCGAACATGCTCTTGAACATTTCGCTGCCCTGTGCCGGCGGCACAAGTTCGCCGCGTAACTTCGGGTTTTCTTCAAATATTTTTTTGATCTCTGTTTTAGCGGCCAGCAGCTCTTTGATGTCGGCGTCCCGGTGGGCATCGGCCGCCAGCTGACCATACGCGGCTGTTTCTTTTTTGTCGATATCCGCCGGACCGAACAGGCGGCCCCGCTCCTTCTCAACCTTCGGCTTAATACCGGCTTCTTCATTCTTTGCCTGGGAGGCTTCATCAAGGTTCTGGAATTCATGTTCCCAGCCTGCTTTATTTTTAATAAAGCGCTTCAATAACGATAATATCTCCTCGCGGCGCACCGTGTCGGCAACCGCGTTCGCGGCCTCTATGATATCCTCGGCATACTCTTTCTCGCTGACCGTATTTTTCTTCACCTTCATTCTGCCCTGGGCTTCAAGTGAGTTAAAATATCCCGATCCTGTGTTTATAGATCCGGCAAGAGCCAGCAGAATGCCTTCGTATTTCTGAAAATGAGGCCGCGGGTCGCCGAATTTAAAATCGGGCGGCAGGCCGAGCAGATCGCCCATAAGGGTGTCGCGGCTCAACAACAGCGCCTTGTGCAGGGTATCCAGGTATTCCCGCGCCGTCAAGTAGTCTTTGCCGACACTGTTCGAAGCCTTGGCTATGATATTTTCCAAAGTGCTCTTTTGAGCGCCGGCCGCTTCCCGTATGTCCCCGTAGGCGGCGATAAAATCATTGTCGCTTTCGATCGTTCTTTCGACATTTTTGTCCGCGGTCTTATACAGGTTGTTCAATGTCCTGTCAACGCTCTTGACCATCTCCCGGGCCTGATCCCGCGTGCTGTTCCACACCGGTGCGGCGCCGCCGGAGGAATGCGGCCTTTCGCTCCCAAAACGCAGGACAAAACCTAATGCAGCGGACATATCGGGCCGTGAACCGGCGCTGCTGCCGGCACTCGCGTTCAGTATAACGGAATAATCCATCTTTTGGGTAGATCGGTTGATCTCGATGCCGGAGGTGAGGCGCGCGCCTGCCCCGTCCTTCACCATGGCACCGGCTGAGACGGCAAGATTTTTGCCTGGAAGCACAAAAACTTCACCCGCGGCGGAAAGTTTACCGGGTTTAGTAAAAGTTCCAAGGCTTTGTTTATACCTGAACCCAAAATTATTCCAGGCGGCGCCGGCCCACACGGTACTGTCGGCTGCAGCATTCCTGCTGATATCCGCACCCAGGTTCACCACTTTTAAGGTTTCTGAAACCGCGGGCATATACAGCGCGTAATCCAGCTTAAGCCGTTGCGGCGTGTCAGAATAAGAAAAATTTACATCACCTTTACCGACACTCAGGCCGGCGAGTTTGCTGTTCCGTATATCGGCGTAAAACTCGCGCGGCGCGGCCGCATTGCGGGGCTCAAGCAGCGATGCGGCGATGTTCCTGGCGCCGGCGCTTACGGTTCCCCAGCCCTCCCGGAAGATCTTATAATAGCGGATATCGTCGGCAGCAAGCGCCGTTCTATTCTGCGTGGTCTTAACTGCCGCGCTTGCGGAAACATCCGAAAGCCGCGAGACAAGGCCATAATTGCCCGTGTACCGGTCTTTCGCGGTATTCTTTCTGTCCGGATAATAGGAAAGATCGGCCCAGGGGGCCAGAGTAAGGTTGCTGGAGACCGGGATAGACCGGCTGCCTGAAACTGAGATCTTTTTGCCGGTATCGAGAAGATTGTAGGCGGCGGCGTTCACATCGGCGCCGGACTCCGGGTCACTATACCTGAGCGCGACTTTAGGCAGGAACTTATTTTTCGTGGTCGCAACCGTTTCACCGGCAGAGGGATACTTATCTTTGTCGGATGTGAACAGGTCGGCGCTGTAGAGGAGTTTATCGTTAAGCAGGCTGCCCCGGCTACTGAGCTTGTAGGAAGTGTAAGATCCTTCGCTCATCGTCATTTCCGCTGTCGGAAATTCACTATACGGCTGCGTCAGGCGGTCAACGGAAACCGACGGTATGAACCGCCTGTTCGAAGCAGGGTCATATTGCGCGTTTAAGTTAAGTGCGCTCCGGCCGCTTGCCGGGCTGTCATTGTAGTGCAAATGCAGCGTGCTGTTTTGCCTGATCATATCGATATTGGCGTAGGCAGCGAATTCCGGTGTCACAAATGCGCCATAACGGTCCAACCTGTATTCGCCGGCCGGAGCCGCGGGCAGGGTGGCTCCTTCATTTTTCTGAGGAACGGTTACCTCCGGCATGCCGGTATCGTCCGATGGCATCACAGCCGCGTGCCCCGTCTGCGGCGGTTCGGCGCTTGTTCGCGGTACCACCGGTCCCCTGCCGCCTGGAAGGAATTTTTTATCGATCGCAGCAGGTATTCCTGGTTCTTGTCCGAATTTATTCGGTTCAACAGCTTTCTGTACGGTATGCAGCGGCAACGCTTCAGCGCCCAACTGCGTTGCACCATCTTTCCCAAGCGCAGGTTGGGCCGCTCCGCGCACTCCCAGCAGGGCGCTTATCAGCGCGGGCACGTCACTCAACGCTGAAAAAACACCGCCGACGTGCGGAATGCGGTTGATCGTACCGTTGATGAATGTCACCAGGTTCGCAAAAGAGCCGAGCAAACCGCCGGAGCCGGCGAATTTGCCAAGCAGGTCGTCGGGCCCGTACAGACGCAGGCCTTCCGCCGCGACCGGATGTTCGCTGTTCGCGCCTTCTACCAGCTGCCCGAGCTGCTCTATAAAATGTATGGTGTTCTTATGGAAGATCGAGACACATTTTGAAATGATCCAGTCGAAGAGTTTCAACTGTTTTAAGACGACCGCTATTTCGGTATTAACGAACCACATACTGAACCACGCCGAGGGAAGCCTCTTCCAGAAATACGCGTTGCCGAAAACATCCCTTCGCGCGGCCAGCCGTGCCTCTTTGATCGTCAGGTCTATCTCGGTGTCGGATATGTTTTGCGGCAGGGTTGTTATTGCATCCCCCGCTAGGAGGCTGATCTGCTCTCTTTGGACAGCGTTCGCGCGAAGCAGCCGGTGGTACCCGAACCATTTTTTTCCGTCGTGCGCCAGAATAGAGGCGATAACGCTTTGTACTTCTGGAGAAATGGCCCCCCTCGACTTCTGCGCCTCCAGATACGCTATCATCGTGGCGCCGTCCCATACCCATGGAACGAATTTTTGATCTATACCGACAAAGCCGCGCACCTTGACCAGCTTCTTATTGCCGATATCTCCGTTGCTGACCGCCGAGGCAGGAATATAATTTGTGGAAACGATCTTTCCATCTTTCCCGACCGTCTCGCGATAATAGCTCTCCAACCGTAAATTGAACGACCTGCTGCCCAGGGCGCGATACGTGGCCTCACGGGTCGCTCGTACGAAGCTTCTTACAAAAACCGTGATCAGCGGGCTGAGTATCGCCTGGACCGCAAATCCTTTATAGAGCGTTCCGAGAATGACCGCTGATTGCATCTGTGCCGCGGCTTTCGGCAGCAGCCCGAGCAGATTCATACCCAGAAACGGAGTCCCGGCGCACAGCGAAATGAGAAAAAGTCCGAGCAAAACGGCGGGTATAGCCGTCATCCTTACCAGGTGCCATCCCCGGGCGCTCAGCAGACCGTTCTTTTCGCCTTTTTCCGGCGCCCATTTTACCACCGCGTAAACATACACCACCGCCAGTAGCGGCAGCCAAACCAGCGGGTTGGCGGCAACCAGCGAAAGAATACTGCCGGTAATAATGGTCGTGACAAAGAAAAGAGAGGAGCGTTCTTTAAGGAACCTGAGGTGCGCCGAGATCAGTGTTATCTCAAGGAAGGGGCGCACGACGACGAAAAAGCGCCGTATGAAGATACGAAGTTTTCCCGCCATGCCCGCTTTCAGGCGCTGCTGGTCGCGCAGCTGGTCAACAACCGCTCTGGAGATCAGCTGCGCTGGAATGTAAACCTCTTTGTTCCTGCCGCGCCAGTGATAGCGCAGGGCGCTGCCCGGATGGCGAATATAGAAACTCCTGAACAAATGCAGAGCGAACCGGCCGGACGCCATATAGAACACAACCGCGGCGGATGAACGTACATTTAATTTATTTTCTTTGATAAGACCGCTTTTTATTGAACGCCAGAGTTCTCCGAGGTTGATCGATTCAACTTCTTCACCATAGGTTTTTTCCGTGTATCCCGCCTGATTTAACTGCTCCAGTTTTCCATACACCAAACCCCAGTCCGTACCGGTGCCCAGCAAGGCCTCAACATCGGCGCCCTGCGCCTGAAGCGAAGCTCTTACGGCTTCTTCCCCCCCGTATTTGCTGAAAACCCGCTCTTTCATCCTCTGATTGGCGGATCTTTTTGCGGTCAGACCCTTGATATCAACGGTGTAGTTTTTTCCACGGGTAGAAACATAGAGGATACCCGGACTGCTCGAAGCCGCTATAGAAACATCACCGGGCAGGTTATTGGCTTGCAGCCAACCGTTCAGATCATCCTGCATCTCTGTTGTTGAGAGCTGCTTTTCTTCCGCTTTTCTCGCCCAATTACAGATCACGATATCCACCATAGCCCGCGGCATGCCGACATCCAGCAACACCGGTGCGAAACACGCATTTATAAACCGCACCGGATCAAGGCTGCCGTCGAGCATGCCAAAATACACACCTGAACCGCCGCCGTCCGCCACTGAGGGAGTTACCGTAATATTGGAGATCCCCGCGCTGTTGAACAACTGGGCCAGCTCACCGTGAAAGCCGCCGACCACAACGATAAAAATGTTTTTGAACCGGCCCAGGTTTTCGCAGCCCGCCATCTGCTCCGGTGTCGCAGGGATCACGGGTGCATTTACTATCCCCGCCTGTGCTTTAACCGCGTTAAAGAATATCTTGTTACGCTCTTTGTTCACATCGTAAAATTTGAACAACTCAGCCTCGCCGGAACCGAGGTCGGAAAAGACCTCGTCGAATCCGGGATCGGCAACGTACTTCTTCATTACCGCCTTGAATTGCGGATAGTGCGCTTTGAAGAACTCATAATCCAGCGGGTCTATATGAAGAAGATAGAAATCTTTGAGGTAGGGATCCATTTCCGAGAGGAACAACATTTCGCGGTCCCTGAGGGTGTTCGCGTTCTTTTCAAGCGCTTTGCGCAGGAAGTCTTTTTGTTCGTAGAGCAGCGCTACCGGATTTATCGCATCCATCAGCCGCACCTGTTCCAGATATCTGCTCAGGTTCGGATACGCTGACAAATGGATGGACGGAGCATAGAGCCTTGACAATTCCGCCAGTGCGGAATAATATTCACCGGATGCGTTGCCGTCGGCAGTCTTACCGGTGAGTTCTTGATATACTGAGAACGGCACCTGGCGGGCCAATTCATTCAAATATGACCGCTGTTCTTCAGCGATCTTGCCGCTGTTTATGCCGGCTCTACACCGCCGCAGCCTCAGATATCTGTCAAGGTGAGGGTAATCGCGCAGGGACTGACCGCTTTCGGCGCTCAGCTTCTCAAGCTCGTTATACAATGCCTGTCCGCCGTTTTCCCGGCTGCTTATTACGCGGTCTTCGTAGTCCCGGATCCGCCTGGACAAGTACTTTTCTTTCAGAGCGCTGATCCAGCCGTGCACCTGTTCCGCCTGGACCCGGTACCTGCTCTGCCGTTCTATAATGGAATGTATCCTTGAAAGATTCTCCGAATAAACGTTCCAATCTTCAAGTCCGTATAAGATATCTTTGTTCTGTGAGACCGCATAGTATTCCGCGCCGGATATCAGGCCGTTGCGCAACAGCCCGCTTAAGAGATCGGCCCGGATACCATCGTCGGGCACAGAGGTCATAAGCCGGGTATTGACCCTGCCCTGGGGAGCGCCTTCGGAGAATATCGCCGAGACGCCGTAGCGCCGCGCAAAATGGCTGATGATATTATAGATATTTTTTTGTACGTATGGGTTACAATGCAGGTCCTGAATGCAGACGACCAGGGTATCGCGCCCGAAAAGACGTGAAGCGGTTATCTTACCGAACTCCTGAGGCAGCAGCTCGCTCCCCAGCGCCCTGGTAAGCCGGGCGGAAATGCTGCAGTTCTCGAATAAGATCCCGGCGGCTTTCAGCGGCTCGCACAGGATAAAGGAGAACAGATAGGCGCCGAGCGTTACGACGGCGATGGATTTTTGCAGGTTAAGGGATGCCATAGTAGCGACTATTTTCAGACTATTGGAGTATATGCGGATGCTATTTTAGAGTACGCTTCGGCGGTTATTGTTTTACGATCGACACCCGAGGCGGGAGAAACGGTTTCCAGTACCCGCAGGCTTATGACCGCGGATTTGATGGTACAAAGGTGCAAAAGATGATCAACAAAGGTCATGTCGCCATACCACAACAGGCGGTCGGCATTGTCCCTTTTAAGGGCGGACCCGTTATATTTCGAATATGATATCCGGACCGGCACGAGCGGCACCCTGGCATTCACCGCCGCCTGGGCGAACGAGGCCTTGAACGGTAAAACACCGCTGCCGTCGGAAGATGTGCCTTCCGGAAATATGGTGATCCGCCCCGCCTCGCTCAACAATTCCTGCAACATAGGGACTTCCCTGCGCAGCGACTGTGCGCGGCGTCTTTCGATAAAAACCGCCCCTGCCATACGAGACAAGATACCGATTATTCCGGTGGCGCCGACGTCCAGCGAAGTGACAAAGATACAGGGGATACTGGCAGCTATCGCCAGGATATCCAGATAAGACAGATGGTTGGCATATACCAGGCATCTGGACGGTAAGGTATAAAATTGTTTGCGGTTCTCCAGTCGCACATGGATATGCAGCACTGACAGTAATTTTCTGGCATACCATGACGTTATCCGGGCGGCATAACGCCGCTTTTCGATCTTGTCCGTTATAAAGACGCCGAACGCCGCCGCTATAGTGAATTCAGACAAAATGAACAATGTTGCAATACAGCGTATTATGGTTTTCATGATACCGTTTCCCTCCCCATTGCACCGGTCATATCCCTTGTCCTGATCAGGGTAAAAAAATCTGCGCATTTGAACATTTTATCAAAGGCCGGATCCCCAGCTATGCGCGCACCGCCCTTCAGGTAGGCGTTTAGCAAAGATGGTACCGCAGCAGTGCTCTCCGGCGCGACGCTACCGGCTCGATCGGCTGTGATGTCGTTAAATGTATATTTCTTTCGCGGGCTGACCCGGTATTTATCACCTGCGTAATAGGTCAGAAGCAGCGCGTCATGCAGCGGCCTGACATCCTCATAGCGCGCCGCTTTAACGCTGGAGCAGCCGAACGCCCAATCCGCTCCGGCAGCCGCCATATAGGCCTTTATCCCGCGCCACAACAATGAGATGGTAACACCGTTCCTGTGTTCCCGACTGATACAGGCGCGTCCCAATTCAAGCTTTCTTCCGGGCAGGCGGATTATATTATCCATCTCGAACTCTCCTGCCGAGTAGAACGGTCTGCCGAATGATGACAGGTTCAACCGGTAGGTGCCTACCACTTCATTGCTGCGTTTATCTATCACCGCGAGATGGTCGCAGTGCATATCGTGCTTGTCCATATCCAACGGAACGATCCTGCGCTTATCCAGCATTTCCCCGTAAAAGACCCTATAGCGCAGGGAAAGAGCCTGTTCGAGCTCGAAGGCATCATCGATCGTTTTGACGATGTAGTTATTCCTCTCTATGAATACGGACATTTTTTTCCTGAATCCCTTGATGGTCATACGGAATGGGAACATAAGCATCCCGCGCATATTTCCTTCGATCCCCGGGTTCCACGGCCTGTACATGATAGCTGCTGACATAGTCGCCTCCTATAACGAAAAACACACGGTGCCCTTGTATATCGTAAAGTATACAAGGGCACCGTGTGTTCCTGATAAAGAAAATGTTAATTGTGTATTAAGCCGGCGGTAACGCGTCCTTATGATGCTTCATAACAAGTCCCTCGACCATAAAGGTAACATCTTCGCCTATATTGGTGGAAAGATCCGCAATGCGTTCCAGATTGCCAAGCACGCGGGAAAGATGCATGGCGCGCTCCACCGTATCCGGGTTCCTTACCATACATTCTATCAGCTCGTCGGAACTCCTGGCCTTAAGCGCATCCACCTCACCATCACTGGCCCGGATGGATCTGGCAAGGGCCACATCTTCATTAATGAAAGAATTGATGCTGTCTTTGACCATTTTGGCGACCAGCGAGCTCATTTGCGGCAGGTCTATGAACGGTTTCACCGCCGGGCGCTGTATAAGAAATAATGCGCTCTCCGCGATATTAACGGCATGGTCTCCCATCCGTTCGAGGTCGCTGTTCATCCGGTAGACCATTAATATCGTGCGCAGGTCCTTTGCAGCCGGCTGATACTGCGCTATCAGGGCGGTACAATGTTCATCGATCTCATTTTCCCGGGTATTAGCGCGCGGCTCAAGCTCGTAGATCACCCCCTCCAGCAGCTCCAGATTCTTTTGTAGTAAGCCCGTGACGCTGTTTTGTATCATCGTCTCAATCAGAGACGAGTATTCAATAATTTCTTTTTTAAGCCCTGCCAGTTTGTCCTGGTACAAGTTCCCCTCCCTAGCCAAATTTTCCGGTTATATAATCTTCTGTGCGCTTGTCCCTCGGCACCGTAAAGATCTTATCCGTCTTGCCGAACTCTATCAATTCGCCCATATACATGAACGCAGTGTAGTCCGAGACGCGGGCCGCCTGCTGCATGTTGTGTGTCACTATTACGATAGTGTATTCTTTTTTCAGCTGCATTATCAGTTCTTCGATGCGGGCTGTGGAAATAGGATCCAGGCTGGCGCAGGGTTCGTCGAAGAGTATCACTTCGGGGTCCACGGCAAGGCAGCGCGCGATGCATAAACGTTGCTGCTGGCCGCCCGAAAGCTGCAGGGCGTTATCATAGAGCCGGTCCTTGACTTCGTTCCATAACGCCGCTTTCTTAAGGCTGTCCTCGACGATCGCGTTTATCCTTGTTTTATCGGTTATACCCTGGATCTCCAGGCCGAACGCAAGATTTTCATAGATGGTCTTTGGGAACGGATTAGGCTTTTGGAATACCATCCCGACCCGCCTGCGCAGGGCAACCACGTCGGTGCCCCTGGCATTAATATCCTTACGGTCCAGCATAACCTGCCCTTCCAGGCGCGTTCCCGGTGTCAGGTCGTTCATCCGGTTCAGCAGGCGAATAAACGTGGATTTCCCGCAGCCGGACGGGCCGATGAACGACGTCACCCGATTCTCAAATATATCCATAGAGATATCTTTCAGGGCGTGTACGGAACCGTAGTAAAAATTTATCTTTTCTATCCTCATGCGAACTGCATTTACATTGTCCATAATATCCTCAGTGTTTAAATGGCGCCTGTTGACGCTGCCGAATGATGATCGCGACCCCCGAGATCATCAGCACCATAACAAGCAATATAAGCGCGCAGCCATAGGCGATCGCGGTTTGCTGCTCGGGGTGAGTACCTTCCGTCATAAGAGCGTAGATATGATACGGCAGTGCCATCGTTTCCGAAAGCGGCGAGGCCGGATATCCCCGCGTGAAGAACGTGGCTGCGGTAAACAGGATCGGTGCTGTTTCGCCGGCGGCACGGCCGATGCTTAAGATCACACCGGTCAGCACTCCCGGCAATGCGGCCGGAAGCACGATCCTGCGTATCGTCTGCCATTGCGTCGCGCCTACCGCAAGGGCTGCTTCTCTGAGAGATTGCGGCACCGAGATCAGCGATTCCTGGGCGGCCGCGATGATCCCGGGAAGGATCAGTATGCCGAGGGTAAGGCTGCCGGATAATATGCACACACCGAGTCCCATCATTTTTACGAAGACCGCCAGACCGAACAAGCCGAAAACTACTGAGGGGACGCCGGCAAGATTGCTGATGCTCATCCTCAGCAGGTTCACTACCCAGCCGCTGGGGCTGTACTCCGTAATATAGATCGCACAGGCAAGGCCCAGCGGCAACGCGAACAGCACCGCCCCCAGTGTCAGGTAGAGCGTACCGATTATCGCAGGGGCCACACCGCCGGCTGTCATTGCTTTTCTCGGCACCTGGGTTAAAAACTCCCAGCTGATAATGTGGAATCCATGGAGGATGATGAAATAGAGTATCGTGCCGAGGAAATATATGGTTATTCCGACGCACAGTGTCAGCAGAATAAAGCCGCCCTGCTGAAATAGCCGGTTCTTCAGGGAATTCATGTTCATGTTCATCTTCCCAGCCCCAGTTTAAGCCGGTATTTTCTGCCTATGAATTCGGCGATCATATTTATAAAAAGGGTGCAGAAGAACAACAATAACGCAATAGCGAACAGGGCATGATAATGGCGCTGCCCATAACGGCCTCGCCCATCTCGGCCGCGATGGTAGAGGTCATGGGGCGCACCGGCTGGAAAAAGGTATGGGGAATGACCGCCGCGCCGCCGGCCACCATCAGCACGGTCATGGTCTCGCCGACAATGCGGCCCATGCCGAGAATGATAGCCGTTGAAATGCCGGAACCGGCCGCTGGAATAATAACGCGCGTTAGGGTCTGCCAGCGGTTGCGCCTACGGCGAAGGCCGCCTCCCGGAAACTGTTCGGCACGTAGCTTAAGCCAATCTTCAGCGATGCTTGCGACCGTCGGTATCGCCATGATCCCCAGGACAACGCTGGCGGTGAAAGCGCACAGACCCGTCGGCAGGTGCAACAGTTTTTGTATGAACGGGGCCACCACCACCATGCCGAAAAATCCGTAAACGATCAAGGTATCGCAGCCAAAAGTTCGATAAGCCGGCTCTGAGCATCGTCTTTTGTTTGTGTCCCGCCAACTGATGTATATACAATGCCTGCCGATACCCAGTGGGACGCACAGTAGCCATCGCGCCCGCCGTGACCGACAGAGAGGCAAGCACTATCGGCAGGATACCGAATTCAGCCGGATCTCGTGGGATACCAGGCGCTCCCCGTCAGGAACTTCCAAGGGTTTATATATACAAAAGCAGGCAGTCCTTCTTTGAACAGCACCAGAACGATCCCGGCGAGGAAGAGCACGGAAGAGAACGCAAGGACGGCGAAAACATATCGGATCAGTTTTTCTTTCAATTCGTAACGCATCATATTCCCTTAAAAACTTGATCCCCCACCCCTTTCCCCGCCCGTGAAGGGTGAGGAAAGAGGGTGAGGGCCGCCCTGTAGACAATACGCTCGCAGGGCGCGTGCAACACACTATGTTTTGGGTTAGTTCAGTCCTACAAACCCCTGATCTTCAACTATCTTCTGCCCTTCGGCGCTGAGAAGGAAATCAAAGAATTCCTTCACGGTACCTTTAGCCGCTCCGTTCGTGTACATGAACAACGGCCTGGAGAGCGGATATTTTTTTTTGACAGGACGGTCTTTTGTTGCATTCTATGCCGTCCACCGTAACCGCTTTGATCTCTTTCGTGAGATAACCGAGCCCGACGTAGCCGATGGCCTCGGGAGTTTTGGAAACCACACCCGCAACCGCTTGATTAGAAGCCTGCATCAGAGCGTCGGAACGAACTTTTTCTTTTGAAAGGGCAAGTTCGCCGAAGGCTTCAAAGGTGCCGCTGGCGCTGTCGCGGGAAACAACGACTATTTTACCCGGAGTTCCGCCGACCTTGCTCCAATCGGAAATACTGCCGGTAAAGATACCTTTTATCTGGCTTTTTGTCAGCGCCGTTACTCCGTTGCTGTTATTGAGTATCACCGCTATGCCGTCCATAGCTACCACATGGGCCTTCGGCGAAATACCGCGGCCGGCCGCTTTCTTAAGCTCATCATCCTTCATAGCGCGGGACATATCAGCTATATCACAGGTGCTTTCCAGCAGCGAGGCAGCGCCGACGCCGGAACCGCCGCCGCGAACAGAGAGATCCGCATCTTTATGCTGAGCCATGAACTCTTCCGCAGCAGCCTGCGCGATAGGAAGCACGGTCGTGGAGCCTTCCAACACTATCTTTGATCCGGCGGCGAACAGGTTGGCCGCTATCAACGAAAGCCCGAGCAGTGTGGTAATATACTTTTTCATTGGTTTGTCTCCTTGGTTAATTTGCGTTCTTAGAACTTATAGATCAGGTCAGCCTGAAATATATCCTGTTTGGTATTGCCTGCGGCGGTCTGTGCCGCGGTTTTCTCAAGCAAGTCGTATGAATAATAGGTGAATGCAACGGTCATTGCCTTGCTGAGGCCGACGCTCAGCTGTTCCTGGGAACCGGTCTCGTTATGCGCCGCTCCGTAGGGATCGTTGGCGCCAAGCTTATTAAGCCAGGCATTCCCGCCGAGCGTTCTGTTAAGATATATGATCTGCCACTGGCCTAAACGGGCGACCGAGCCTGCGCCGATCTTTACTCCGTAGCAGCTGGCGTCCTCGTCACTGATGGTCGTGGGGGCGTTAGGCGAATACGAGTTGGCTGCCATATCGCCGATAAGCGCGACATTGTTCGCGCCGAACGCGTTCTTCCAGGTAAGTTCAAAGCTCTCGCTCATAACGAAATAATCAAGAGACTTGGTAGTAGCAACTCCGGTAGCGTCAAGGATAGAAGGCACACCTGCGGCGATCTTTCCGTCGCCCAGGTAGGTACCGCAGTTCTTGCCGTAAACGTCAAGGTTTCTGCTGAGCAACGCCCAGTTTTACTTTGAAGTCTTCCTTATCCCATGTGTAGGTTATTTCGCCTACGCTTGCGGTCGGATTAGAAACGGCCGAGTTCAGGTTATTGATCGTGAGGATGCTGCCGATAAAACCAAGTGTCATTTCATTGTTGAGGTTATAGTTCACACCGACGGCCGCGCCGTCCGGGTTCAGAGAAGATTCCCACAACAGATCGGTGGCATTCCAAACCTGCACACCCTGTTTCATTTTTCCGACGGTTATAGCCGCGGACACGCCGGGTATGACGGGAGAATACTCAATATATGCAAGGTTAAGCTCTACAGGCAGCCTGCCGAAACCGGTGAACGTGCTGTTGGCCGAGCCTGAATTCGCATCTATTATATTGGTGTTAAGTTCATCACCGCTGGCATCCACCAGCTCGGAGCCGTTGGATATACCAAAACCCGCTTTATAACCTTCAGCCAGACGTGTTTCGAAGTTCAACCGTACGCGCACTCTGTCGCGAATGCGGATGAAATTCTTGGCAGCGTTCCAGTCATCCTGCGAGCGCAGACGAAGATCGCCGCTCATGGTTATGTTCTGTATCCAGGCGGGCAGTGTAGAGACCGAGGCGGATGCAAGGCTGGCCCGCGCGTCTTCATTCGATTCAGTTACCAGCTGGGCGGCTTCTCCATAAGAGATCACGCCTTTTTCAGCGAGTTTGTTAACCAGACTCTCTACCTCCGAGGCCAAAGCAACAGAGGACATACATACTATCGCGGCAAATGCGGTGAGCAGCTTCTTCATAGTGTCTTCTCCTTGTTTTATCTGCGGTAAGTCTAGCAGTCCTACGTAAAGCCTGTATAAATGTTTTGTTAAGATCGTGTTAAGACGGCCACCTCCTTTCTTCAGGGTGATGGCGCAAGTATATAAAACCTCAGTGAAGGGCAAATAAACGTTCTATGAAGTTTGCGTTAAGGGATTTACTGAGGCAGTAGAGGTAAGGTTACCGTAAAACAGGTGCCGCCGCCGGGCTGTTGTTTTACGTCGATAGAACCGTTGTGCATCAGCACGGCGTGTTTCACTATGGCAAGACCGAGACCGGTGCCGCCGGACTGGCGCGAGCGGGATTTGTCAACCACGAAAAAACGCTCAAAGACCCGCTCAACCAGCTGTCTTGGGATACCGATGCCCGTATCGCAGACACGGATCACCGCGCCTGACCCTTCCCTGGAAAGAGCCACATCTATCTTCCCGTTATCGGTGTATTTTATAGCGTTGTCTATCAGGTTAATGAATATCTGTTCCAGACGGAACACGTCGCCGGACACCAAAAGCTGTTCTTCGGGAAACTGAACGGTGAGGGCGAGGCGCTTGTCTTTTGCCCTTCCTTCCATTAGGCCCGTGACGGTCGGTAATAATTTCGTCAGGTTCACCGGAAGGGATTCCATAAGAAAGCCTTTTTCTTCCATTTTAGACAGGGTCAATAGATCGTAGACGATACGGGTAAGCCGTTCGGTATGTTTATCGATTATATCCAGGTACTGGGCAGCCTCCTCTTTTGTCGCGTCGCGCATTGTTTCTATAAAACCGCGTATAGCGGTCAGCGGCGTCATCAACTCATGGGAGGCGTTCGTCACCAACTCCTTCTTCATGATCTCAAGGCTTTTTATACTGGTAACATCAAACATAACCACCACCACTTCCCTGCGGGTGGCACTATATGCCGTGCTGACCAGGAACTGTTTGTTATCTATCTCCGCCTCTCCCAGTGCAGGTTGTTTCGCCGCAATGCAATTTTTTATCATCGCACCTATGGCAGGATTTCGTAATGTTTCCCAGTAAGGCTCCCCTTCCTTAAGATCAACGCCTACCGCTGCCCTGGCAGCATCATTACAGAGCATCACATTGCCGTCTTCGCGCACCACCAGCAAACCTTCTCTGATCGATGTGACGATCGCTTTAAGGGCTTCTTTTTGCGCGGTCACTTCAGCGAACAGCCCCTGCAGCTGACCGGTCATGGTATTAAAGCTTTTCGCCAGTTCCTGGAATTCATCCCGCTGCCTCATATGTACCCGCGCCGTAAAGTTCCCGGAAGCAACGAGGGCCGAGGCCTTCTGAAGCTCTTTAACAGGGCCGGTGAAACCTCGTGTAAGCGCATACGCGGCAAGCAGCGCGATAATTATCATTATTACTATCACGCGTACGGCGTACCCCCTGGCTTTAGCTATGGAAGCATCAATATCCTTTATGAAAAGACTTGTCCGCACGACGCCTGCAGTTTTTCCGTTTATCTGCACCGGAACAGCGTAATAGAGCATCTCCTGACGCTCCGTATCGCTATAGCGGATAGATGAAGCAGGCCTGCCGTTAAGAGCACCGTAAATTTCGGGGCGCTTCGCGTGGTTTTCCATAGTCTTAGGATTGTTGATCGAGTCGGCAAGGACAACACCCGATGCATCAACGACGGTCAGCCTGGTAACTATCTCCGCTCCTATTGATTTTATGAACTGGTCGAGCCGGCTGGTGCCTTCACTCTGGAAATAGGGTGTTGCGAGGCGGGAGACAACGACGGTCAATTTGCTTAGATCTTCAGTGCGCGAGGCGACATAAAAGCTTTTAAGTTCCGTCAACCATACGACAGCCAGCAGCGCTGAGACACCAGCGATCATCAGGACATAGCTGCTGAATAACTTATAAAATACGGATCTCATTGTTCCAGTTTGTAACCGACGCCCCGTATATTCTTTATCATTTCACCGGAGGCGCCAAGTTTTTCGCGGAGGTTCTTGATATGTACATCTATCGTCCTGTCCAGCACGACTTTATCATTTCCCCATACATGATCCAGTATCCTCTCCCGGTCAAAAACATATCCCTGCTTTCCCATTAACAATTCGAGTATTTTCAATTCCGTGGTAGTAACCTCAATGACCTTGCCTTTCACCGTAACTGAATATTTTTCTATATCCAGGATGACCGGCCCCGCCTGCAGCACCTTACCGCTGGTTTTACCCTCATCCCGCCGCAGCACGGCTTTCACGCGCGCGACAAGCTCCTTCGGTGAAAAAGGTTTCACCACATAATCATCGGCGCCGAGTTCCAGGCCCAGCACGCGGTCCGTTTCATCGCCTTTGGCGGTCAGCATTATCACCGGTATTCTCGTATACGCGTTCTCGCGTTTAAGCGCTTTACACGCCTCAAGCCCATCGGTGCCGGGCAACATCAGATCAAGTATTATCAGGTCAGGCTTCTGCCGGGGTATCCACTTAAGAAGCTTATCCGCGTCACTGAAAGTCTTAACGCTAAAACCGGCCTTTTCAAGATTTATAGACACGAGTTTTAGAATATCTTCCTCGTCGTCGACAATCGCTATCAATCGTGACATTGGGAGCCTCCAGAATCAAAACGCTATTGCTCATATAATAAACATATCTGTAAACTTTTTGCAAGGACCACGCCCTGATCACGCCGATGGGTTTTAATTTTTTAAAACAAATGGTATGATATTCCCATGAAAAAATACATGTACGCAGGTATTGATGTAGGCGGCACTAAGATCGCAGCGGCGCTGGTTACCGGCTCAGGGAAGATACTGTGCAGGGCAAAACTGCCAAGCGAGGATAACGCTTCGCCCTCGCGCATAGTGCACACTATCTCCGACCTGATCGAACAGACCATTTCTGCAGCATCTGCCAACAGAAAGGATCTCGCCGGCGTCGGTGTGGGCGTGCCGGGGTTGATAGACCCCGCTACCGGAAAGATCATAAAAACACCCAATTTAAAATTATCCGGCATCAACCTTCAAAAATTATTACAGGCGCGGCTGCACATTAAGGTCTCGGTCGGCAACGATGCGAACCTCGGCGCACTCGGCGAACAATGGACTGGCGCCGCGCGGGGCGTTAAAAACGTCGTCGCCATCTTCATTGGCACCGGTGTCGGCGGCGGCATAATAGTTAACAACTCCCTTATTCAGGGGCACAATGGCGCCGCCGGAGAAATAGGGCACATGCAGATACAGTCCGGCGGGCCCCGGTGTACCTGCGGCAACAGGGGTTGTCTAGAGGCTTTCGCGGGAAGATGGGCGATAGAGCGGAGCATCAAGAAGGAGTTGGCTCACGGTCAAAACTCGGTCGTAACGAAGTTGATCGAAGGTAAGATCAGCACGATCAAAAGCAAGATCCTGCGCAAATCGCTTCGCAGAAAAGACCCGCTCGTCACCGGCATCATGCGCGACGCTGCCGGACACATCGGGAATGCCTGTGTAACGCTTCGTCACATCTTTGATCCAGATATTTTTATTCTCGGCGGCGGCGTTATCGAGGCGTGCGGTGATTTCATGCTGCCCATCATACAGAGAGCCGTCGATAAAGACGTGTTCTTTTCCTCTTTTGAACCATGCGGCGTAGCGGCAGCCAGCCTTGCGGATGATGCGGTCATCCTGGGGAGTGTGGCTCTTGTTCGCGGCCGCGCCTGACGCATACTTCTTTATGAAAAAATTTTTCCATCAGGTCGGTCTTCATTTGTCCGGCCTTGATATCCTCCTGCAAGACCTTACTTCCCCAGACCGATATAACGATAAGATCCGCTGATATCTCGCATTTCAAAGCTTCGATCAATGAAGCGCGGCTTTTATCCAGCCCGTCAGCCACTCTCAGCAAAGACGCAAGCTGACTGACAACGGACTTCGATCCGGCGTCGAGTTCCGAATAGTATTTGTGTGAGTTATCCGGCAGGCTCTTGCGATGATATCTGGCGATCAGACCCAGCATAATGCGCCGTTTCTCAGGCAACGGCAGCTCTGTCGATCTGACGATGATCTCAAGAGAGGTCTTATGATGTTTGCTGCGCCCATTGACCCACCCTGCATCATGCAGCAGGGCCGCTGCCTGAAGCAAGTTCCTTTCTTCCGGCCCCAGTTTATGCAGTGCCGTAAGCTGGTCGAACAACAACAGCGCGACCCTGCGGGCGCGTTCAGCGTGCCCTTCCTCATAATTGCAGGACCGCGAGATCGCTATGGCAGTTTGAATTAAAGGGTTTCCCTGAGCTGCGGCCAGATCTTTTCTTTTCTCAGATTGTTCCACCGGGCTGTAAACCTCCTGAACATTCGTTCCCTCAAAAGCCGGCATTCGCCGGCTGCAAAAGCGGCGGCAGCGCTGATTTTTTTACCGTGTTTTCCGGTCAATGGAACGCTATCAAGACAGGCGGCCATAACATCCATCTCATGGATGTCGCCAAGAATATCCTGGACATCGGTCACCGCGCGGATATACCTCGCTAACTTTTGCCGCGGGGATCCCAGAAGCTCCAGGGTATAGCGAAGTTTCTTCGCCGCTATACGCATTCCATGCAGCAACTTTTCGTTGCCCGGCCGTAAAATGACCGGTTCCAAAAGCAGCAATTCTTTTAACTGAGCGCGGGCGAAACAGCTTACACGACCGTTAAAACTTTCGGCGGTATCCGCGTACTCTGCGGCTAGGCGTTTTTTAAGGTATGTATCGATTCCGGCAATGCTGCCGCAAAACCCGTCCTTTTTGAATAAACGGGTTAACCTCTTTTGAACCTTGCGCCGTTCCGATGTTAGATATTCGCCAATAAGGTCGATACCGTCTGCGTAACGTACGGCTGCCGCGCTCCTGCGCAGTTGACGGAAAAACCTGCGCTGTACATCCAATTCTCTTGCGGCACCGAGAGCCCTTCCGAAGAACCGCACCTTCTTTCTCCATTTTCGGCACTTCTTATCAGGCAAACCGCCTTCCAGCACCTGCAGCGCAACCCTGAGCCGCCGGGAAGCGACGCGCATCCGGTGGACCGGTCCGATACCTTTTCCCCGACAGACCTTAGTCCTCTCTGCTATAAATTCCTGCAAATGGCGGCGCGCCGCCGTGATGATACTGGTTTTAAGGTCATCATCCTCACCTGGTGTAATGATCAATAAAATACTCCTGAGCGTTGAACGTTTTATCATCGACATTTTTTGGCTTGCTATAGGTTCCGTTAGCGGTAAGGGTACGCGTTTTGGCGGCATCCTTCCAATACGTATCAAGGATATTCTTTAATTCCTCTTTGAGGTCGTCGCGGCGTATTTCGAAAAGCAGCTCTATCCTGCGGTCAAGATTTCGCTGCATCCAATCGGCGGAAGCAAGAAAGGTACGCGGCTCGCCGTTGTTATTAAAATAATAAATACGGGAATGTTCCAGAAACCTTCCTACGATACTCTTGACCCAGATATTTTCGCTCATGCCTTTGACGCCGGGTATAAGACAGCAGATGCCGCGGACCAGCAATTGTATCCGCACGCCCTCGTTCGATGCCTGGTAAAGTTTTTCTATCATCTGAACATCTTCCAGTGAATTCATTTTCGCAAATATAAAACCGTTCTTATGACTTCGTTGATGCTCTATCTCCTTGTCTATAAGTTCGTAGAAATAGTTCCTCATATCGAACGGTGCGGCAACGATCCGCCTCCAGCGGGACGGCAGAGAATAGCCGGTAATAACGTTAAAAAGGTCGGATATATCCGTGGCGACATCTTCATTGACCGTAAAATAACCGATATCCGTGTAAAGTTTTGCCGTTCTTTCATTGTAATTACCAGTCGACAGATGCACATACCGTCGTATACGCCCATCCTCCCGGCGCACGATCAATGCGGCCTTGGAGTGCACCTTCATGCCGGGGATCCCGTACACCACGTGACAACCCGCCGCCTCCAGCTCCCTGGTCCAGTCGATATTTTTTTCTTCGTCAAAACGCGCCTTTATCTCCACAAGCACTGTCACTTGTTTACCATTCTTCGCTGCCTCGATCAAGCCTCTGATAATGGCCGAATCCTCATTGGTGCGGTACAGCGTCATCTTTATGGCCAGGACGCCGGCATCTTTCGCCGCTGTCTGAATAAGGTCGACCGTCGGCTGGAACGACTGGTAAGGCATGTGTACAATGAAATCCCCCTCACCGATACGGTCAAAGATGGAGTCGTATTCCATTTTTGAAGGCACAAAACTATGATAAGCAAGCTCTGGTCCCGTCACCATAGACGTCAAACCGAAGAGGCAGGTAAGATCAAGGTCGCCGTCGATGACCGTGATCTCATCCTTGGTGAAGGCGAGCCCGGTATAGATCAGTTCAAGCAGGCGCGGGTGGTGTTTTTTTTCTACCTGCAGGCTCGCGACCTTTGCCATCGGCCGTTTCTGTATCTCGCGCTCGATAGCTTTAAGCAGATCCGGCGTGTACTCTTCTTTCACATCCAGTGCACTGTCACGTATCACACGGAAAATAAAACTGGCCTCGATCGTGTAGCCCTTAAAAAAGGTTCCCAGATTCTCACGTATAATATCGTCTATAAGGATACAGTTCAAAGCGTCTTTTTCGGCGGGGAGTCTGAAGAGCCTCGGCACGGACTGCGGTATCATTATCAACGCTAGCTGATGGTGGTCCCCGCCGCGGTCCAGGTACACCGCGAACACATTTGTTTTGGAATGAAGCACGGGGAAAGGATGACTTTGATCAACAGCGAGCGGAGTAATAATAGGATACAGCGTGGTATCAAAATATCTTTTGACCGACTTTTTTTGCGCCGGGCTTAACTGATGGGCCTTCAGAACATGTACCTTTTGCGCCTCCAGTTCAGCGGCTATCTGTTCCTGCCAGGTCTTGTATAACCGCATCAACAGTTTCCCGTAGCGTTCCCTGGAGGCGGCATACAGATCCTGCATATAATAGCCGAATATGTCCTTGCGGTTGAACCCCGAGTCAATAAGACGACGCATGCCGGCCACGCGCACCATAAGGAACTCATCAAGATTGCCGGCGCATATCGCAAGGAATTTAACCCGTTCGAGAACCGGGTTCGTCTTGTCATTTGCCTCATCCAGCACCCTTTCGTTAAAGGCAAGCCAGCTCAGGTCGCGATGAATGAATTTTTCGCCTGGTCGTACCGGGGTATCCTTGTTCATAATTGAATTATCTTTAAGGTGATATGGTTGCCGGATATTTCCTCAAAGATCTCCTTTTTCTCGTTGAAATCAAGTTTTTCAAGCATCACATTACCCTCGGCGTGGACGGTGACAGTAATATCCCGCGAAGGAGCGGTCGTAACCTCAATGCGCCGTATCTTCTGATTATGAGAACTATCCAGGCAGTTGGCGATCCTCAGTATCGCGCTGAGTTTCTGCACCAGCATCTGCTTTTCCGCCGACAAAGAGCCGTAGGTGAGATGCGTTTTTGCCGGCCTGCCTTTTCTGTGGTACCGTGCTACGCAGGCTATAACTTTGATCTCCTCCTGCGACAGGCGAAAAAGGTTCATATTCGAGATCACGTATTCCGTATGCTTATGGTGCGCCCGGTTATTAAGGAACATACCGATATCATGCAGGTAGGCCGCCAGCAAAAGATAGAGCGAATCTGACTTCTTAAGTCCCAATATCTCCCTGAAACTCTCAAACAGCGTCTCGGCGAACTTTGACACACACGTTACGTGTTCCATGTCAACGTTATATTTCTGGCTTATTGCGGCCGCAATAGATAACAGCTGGTTCGTTTTATTGTATTTTTTGGATATCTCATAATCCAGCAGCATATCGGCCAGGATCGCTTCCGCAAGGGAAGCCTCGAGGATGTAGACGCTTTTGCTCTCTGCCATATTCAACAGGCCGCTCTGTACCATGGCATACGCCGGAAGCGTATCAGCGATCTCAAGTGGTATCTTCAAGTCCGCGGCGAGATCACCGGCAGGCTTATCCATGCATTTGTCCAACAGTTCAATGGTATCTTCCTCCGTCAGCCGGAAAAAGTTACCGCGCAAAACTTTGTTGGTCAGGATTTCCGCTAAGTAAGGGTTGTAACCCTCGCCGATCAGGATAATATCATCAACGGTTACCGGGGGCATGTCGCGCTTGAAGTACGCCAGCTGGTTTTCTATATGTTCTGCGGCCGCTTCAAAGTTTTCCTGCCGCGAACCATCAAGCTTATTCACCAGCTGTCTCAGACGCAGCGTACCCAGAGGAAGCCCGGCGTTCATGAGAATGTAGCCTCGCGCGAGCAGCGAAACATCAAGGCTGCCGGCGCCCAGTTCCGCTATCAGCAGGTTTTTGTCATGCAGCGGGTAGCGGTCTTTAAGGGTGTGGTATAAATAGGCATCTATATAATATACGACGTCGCCGGGGGTCAGTATCTCAATAGTGAATCCGGCCCGACGCAAAACAGTATCAACGAAAACGTCGCTGTTGCCGGCTTCCCTTACCGCGGTGGTGGCGATGACCTTGACATTTGTCACCGCATATTCTTTGAGCTTCTCGCGATATTTATCCAATATGCCGACCGTTGCATTAATGGATGACTGCGTAATGCGGTTCCTGAAAAACGTATCGCGGCCGAGCTGGGTTGTATTCTTCAGGGACTCAAGGGTGGTGATGCCATGCGGTCCCGCTTCAGCGATCATAAGCTTAATGGAATTCGTCCCTATATCAATAACGCCGGCGATCTTGTGCTCATTCATACCATTTTCCCTGTGTAAGAATTATTTAGATGGAGGAAGCCACGTGGAAGAGTGCGACTATTGAAGAGGTTCCGGCATATCGGACGCCGCGTTTTGCTTTGTCGGCAGCGATATGGTCACGGAAGTGCCCTCGCCTTCGACGCTTACGATATTAAGCTTCCCACCGTGCAGATCCACTATCTTCCGGCAGACCGTTAAGCCAAGTCCCGTGCCTGTCGCTTTGGTGGTATAAAAAGGCTCGAAGACTTTATCAAGCACATCTTTGGGAATACCTGAACCGCTGTCTTTGACCAGCACATGAAGACCGTGCTCGTTCTCGGGCATCACGGTGATCTCCACAATGCCCTTCTTTTCCGGCAAAGACTGGAAGGCGTTATCAAGAACATTGGAAAACAATGAGGACAACTGGTGCGGGTCTGCTTCAAGCAGGTAGCCATCCGGTCTGGTCAGATCGTGCTTTACCTCTACGGACCAGCCCTTATATTTGTCAGCCAGCACATCCAGGCTTTCGATTATCACATCTCTCAGCAGCACCGGTTCAAATCTCGGGATATTATGTTTCCCGAAACTCAAAACGTTCTCAATGATCGTGTCACACTCAGAAACCTTCTTATTAATAGTATTAATATGTCTGTCGAGTTCCCTGTTATCGGTTTTCCTTCGAATATTGAACGCGGCCATTTTTATCGCGAGCAGCGGATTTCTCAGCTCATGCGCGATGGTGGATATCATTTCCATCATTTTCTTTTCGCCAAATAAATAACCAAACCTCCCCTCAGGGCGTTTGGTCTCATTAGAACACGGCTCTTGCGAACTCTTTCCTATGTTGCTCACTATCACTTCCCCCTTACTGCCAAGTATCTAGTGTTTAATTATTATAATATTTATTTTATTAACTTTACAAGCTTTTTAAAATCCCGGCCGCGTTCTTCGTAATTATTATACTGATCAAAAGAAGCGCAGGCAGGCGACAGCAGGACCACGGAACCGGGTTTCGCATGGCAGTGAGCGAACGTTACCGCCCCCTGCATATCGCCGCACTCATACATTCGCGCGGTGCCGGACAACTGTTCCTTTATTATCGGCACAGCCTCGCCGATAAGCAATATACCGGCCACGTTCTTTTTAATGAGTGCTTTCAGCGGAGCATACGGCGAGCCTTTATCCCGTCCGCCCAGTATAAGCCAGACCGGCGCATCATACGACTCAAGGGCGACTCTCGTCGAATCAACATTGGTGCCCTTCGAATCGTTCACATACCGCACACCGTCCACTTCCCGGACAAATTCTATACGGTGTTCAACACCTTTAAAGTTGCGCACCGCTTTTGTCACGACCGCCGGTTTAACGCCCGCGATGATGCAGATCGCGACCGCAGCCATGATATTTTCAAGATTATGGTTGCCGGGGATCTTAAAATCGACCGGGATCGAATAAGCATAGCTCTTATACTTCATTATCAACCGGTCATTGTCCAGCCAAATACCCTGCTCCAATTTCTTTACCCGGCTGAAAAAAACAACCTGCGCCTGACACTTTTTTGCGAGGGCGCGGCAGGCTTCATCATCGTAGTTCAGTACGCAGTGATCCTGCTTTGTCTGGTTGGCGAATACGCGTGCTTTTGCGTCGGTATAGTTTTTCATGGAACCGTGGTGTTCCATATGGTCGGGAGTGACGTTCAAAATGGCCGCTATGCGCGGATGGAACCCGGGCGCATCTTCTAACTGATAGCTGGACATTTCAAGTACAACTCGGGTGGCGGATGTTACAGTTGCCAACGCCCCCGCAAGAGGGTGACCGATGTTGCCCCCGACAAATGTTTTCACGCCGGAGGCGGAGATGATTTCTCCGACCAATGTCGTTGTTGTCGTTTTACCGTTCGTTCCGGTGATGGCAATGATGTGTCTGGAAGGATTGTAACCGTTGGCAAATTCTATTTCGCCGATCACCGGTATGCGTTTCTTTCGCGCTTGTTCGAGCACGGGAAGATGATTCGGTACTCCGGGGCTTTTTACTATCAGCGAGCTTTCCAGCAGGCGGTCGGTGTTGCCGCCGAATTCCGTTTCTATGCCCCTGGCTAATTTTCTGACGAACGCGAGCCGTTTTTCCTTCGGCGCGGCCTCGCTGACCAGCACACGGGCGCCCTTACTTTTTGCCAGATTAGCTGCCGCGATGCCGGATGTCCCCAGGCCTATGACACCGACGTTTTTGCCGCGTATGTTCATGTTATCTCAGTTTTAAGGAAGCGATCGCCACCAGTGCCAGTACGATGCCTATTATCCAGAAACGGACGGTCACTTTCGTTTCAGGCCAGCCCGACAGTTCGAAATGATGATGTATCGGCGCCATACGGAAAACGCGCTTACCGGTACGCCGGAACACAGAGACCTGCAGCATCACGGAAAGAGTTTCCATCACAAAAACCCCGCCGATCACGACCAGTATAAGCTCCTGCTTTATGAAAACCGCGCACAGCCCCAGTGTTCCGCCCAGGAACAGGCTGCCCGTATCCCCCATGAAAACTTCCGCAGGATACGCATTGAACCAGAGAAAACCCAGGCCCGCGCCTATCATCGCCCCCAGATATACGCTCAATTCACCGGCGCCCGCAACGTGGATGATGCGCAAGTATTGGGAGATCTTGATATTGCCGGTAAAATACGCGAAGAAACCCAGGGTCAGGGCGGCCACGATGATATTGCCTACGGCAAGACCGTCCAGCCCGTCCGTCAAATTAACGCCGTTAGAGCTGCCTACTATTATAAAGATCACAAATAACGTATAGCCGAGATACAAATTAACGAACGTGTCCTTAAGGTAGGGGATGTTCACGGAGCTTACGTACTGAGGATTAGAAGGATTGAACCACAGATAGGCTGCTACCGCAATACCCAATATCAGCTGGCCCAGCATTTTGTTTTTGGAAGAAAGACCCTTCGGGTTCTTTTTTATGAGTTTGAGATAATCGTCGTAAAAACCCAGGAAACCGAGCCACAGAGCTGCGGCCAGCGTAATAAGTATGAAAACATTATCCAGCCTGGCCCATAACAGCGTCGAGCTTACCATCGAGATCAAAATAAGCAAGCCACCCATCGTAGGGGTGCCGGCTTTTGCAAGATGAGACTGCGGGCCGTCGGTGCGGATCGTCTGACCGATCTTCAGCGCCCTGAGGCGCCCGATAAGTTTCGGGCCGAGCAGCAGACAGATCAACAGGCTGGTGAGTATGGCGCCCGCGGCGCGGAACGTTATATATTGGAATATATTGAACGGTGAAAAATGGTTTCGCAGATTGTACAGCAGGTGGTAGAACATAAAGTACCTTTATTTACCTTCGCGGCTCATGACCTTGTGCGCGGCGGTCTCCAGCTTCATGCCGCGCGAACCTTTAAAGAAAACCACCATTCCCGGCTTCAACGATCTTTCCAGTTCCGCCATCATCTTATGCATATCCGTGAAATGCCGGGCATCCGGGTTGTCGCAGGCCTCGAAGGCTTTATGCATCAAAGGCCCGTAAAACAATATCGTACCGCCCGGCTGGGTCTTCAAGAATTCGCCCAGCTGACGGTGCTCCTCATCCGCTGACACGCCGAGTTCCAGCATGTCGCCCAGCACCATCACTATCTCACGATCGGTGAATGACTGAAAAAGAGAAGAAAGAGCCTCCCTCATGCTGGAAGGATTCGCATTATACGCATCGTTTATTACCGTGATATTACTGGCAAGCAATTCCTTGACTTCCATACGCATCGCCGCCGGCTTAAAGGACTCTATCCCGGCCCGGATCTCTTCGATGGTCATGCCCAGTTTAAAGGCCGCCGCGGCTGCCCCCATCGCGTTATAGACGTTAAAATGCCCGTACACCGGCATCTTGATATGTATAGACTGTTGATTGATAACCAGGTCGAACTGCGGATAATCCGGCCACAGTTTCAGGTCCCGCGCGCTGATCTGCGCCTTGCCGGTCAGCCCGAAGGTGATGGTCTCGCAAGGCAGGGTGTCCTGCAGCTGGGCCAGGTAATGGTCATCGATATTCAAGACCGCGCATCCGTCGGAAGGAAGGCTTTCCAGTAACGTCTTCTTTTCCAGATAAACCCCCTCCTGATTAACGAAATTGTTCAAATGGGCAACGCCGATATTCGTTATGATCCCGACGGAAGGCCGGGCTATCTCGCATAATCTTTTGATCTCGCCGTGGTACGACGTCCCCATTTCTACGACGGCATAAGAATGTTTTTCCGATAAATTCGCCAGGGTCAGCGGCAGGCCGATCTGGTTATTGAAATTCCCTTCCGTGGCAAGCACGGGGGCACGGTGCTCCAGTATGGAGGCAAGCATCTGTTTAGTAGTGGTTTTCCCGTTCGTGCCGGTCACAGCTACGACGGGGATCTTGAATTTTCGCCGGTAAGCCGCGGCCATATCACCCAGCGCCGTCGTCGTATCGGGCACCCGGATTATAGCCGGCATGACGGGAAAAGGATTGCCCAACTCCACATTATGGCTTGATATTACGAGTATTGAGGCGCCCTTGTCAATGGCCTCTTTCAGGAACGTATGGCCGTCGAAATTTTTGCCGATGAGTGCAAAATACACATTCCCCTTGTGGATGGAACGCGTATCGATCGAAACCCTGTCGACGTTTAAATGCGGGTCTCCGAGCAGAAATTCCCCTTTGACCGCGTTTATCAGTTCATGCAGATGAAAGTTTTCCATATTTCAGACCGTCACTTTTTATCGCTGGCGTGATACTGGCGAATATATTTCACGGCGATTTCCGCGTCGTTGAAGTGTATCTTCTCATTACCGATTATCTGGTAGGTTTCGTGGCCCTTGCCCGCCAGCAACAGTATATCACCTTTATGGGCCATTGCAACAGCGGCCGCTATCGCTTCTTCGCGGTTCAGCAATACCTGATAATTAGTGCGGTGCTGCCGGCGTATGCCAACCTCTATGTCCAACGCTATTTTTTCAGGTTCTTCCGTGCGGGGGTTATCGCTCGTGACGAACACGTAGTCGCTCATCGCCGTCGCTATTTCGCCCATGATCGGCCGCTTGGAACGGTCGCGGTCCCCCCCGCAGCCAAAAACGGTTATCAGCCGGCCGGTCTTCAATTCGTTCAGCGCTTTCAGCGCGTTGCTCAAGGCATCGTCGGTATGGGCGTAATCCACGACCACGGCGAACGGCTGTCCGTCATCAACCTTTTCAAGGCGCCCGGGTACCAACGGCGCGTTCGATAAACCCTGCACTACAGTTTCAAGCGGTATGCCCGCCGCCAGCGCAGCGCCCGCGGCGGCTAACGCGTTGTACACATTATACTGCCCAAGATGGCGCATGCTGACACGCCTTCGGCCCTGGGAACAAACGATCGTGAATTCCGTGCCGCGGTGATCCATCTTGATATTCTCAGCCGTTATATCGGCCGGTTCATTTATTCCGTAGGTTATCAAGGTGCCGTTAATGTCTGAAGCGGCCAGTTTTCGTCCCCATTCGTCGTCGACGTTTATCACGGCGTGCTTGGCAAAACCCTTCTGCCCCGGCTGCAGGCCGGAGAACAACAGCTGTTTTGCTTCGTAGTAGTGCTCCATGTCCTTATGAAAATCCAGATGATCGCGGGTAAGGTTCGTGAAGACTGCAATATCAAATTCCATTCCTCCGACGCGGTTAAGGGACAGCGCGTGAGAAGAGACCTCCATCACCGCCGCGGCTTGCCTGGTCTTTACCATCTCATTGAGTATCCGGTAAAGTTCCGCCGATTGCGGCGTTGTATTGGCGGAGGCGAACTCAAGACCGGCGTACCGGTAATTCACAGTACCCACAACTCCTGTGGGTAACTTTGCCAGCGTGAATATTGATTCAACAAGATAGGTGATCGTGGTTTTCCCGTTCGTCCCCGTTATACCCACCATCATCATTTTTTTGTCAGGGTGATCGTAAAAATTCGCGGACATCTTCGCCATAGCCCCAAGGATATCAGGCACCAGCACCAGCGTAATACCTGCCGGAAGATCAAGTTTTGTATCCGTTACTATCACTTCAGAGCCGGCCTCTATAGCCGTACCGGCAAAAGACCTTCCGTCGACATGCGCGCCGGGCAGCGCTATAAAAACATATCCCTGCTTAACGTTCCTTGAATCGTAGGCAATACCCTTCACGGCCATGTCCATGACACCGTGCACCTCGCAGGCAACGCCTGATAGTATTTCATTTAATTTCATAATTGTTGTCATATTATCTCCGTGCCAGCTGCATAGGCACCTGATCCGGCGCTATCTGCAGATAACGCATCGCCCGGGAAGCGATCTTCCCAAATACCGGGGCCGCCCGGGAAGCCGCGTAATAGTCGCCCTTCGGTTCATCCAGCATCACAAATATGGTCAGCCGGGGCTTATTCATGGGAATAGCACCGCAAAAAGAAGCGACGTAACAGCTGCTGGAATATTTTTTCGTCAGCGGATCACGTTTCTGGGCCGTTCCTGTTTTTCCGCCGACCGAATAGCCGGGGACTTTTGCCATCTGTCCCGTGCCCTGTTCCACGACCCCGATCATCATGTTCTTCAACTGCTCAGAGGTCTCGGTGGAAACCACCCGCCGTATCACCTGCCGCTGGGCCTGGTCAAGAGTTTTTCCGTCGGGACAGCGCACCTTGAGGATAACTTTTGGTTCCAGCAAATAGCCGCCGTTCACCATCGCTGTATAGGCGTTAACCACCTGCATGGGCGTAGCGCCAATTTCCTGGCCGAACGAGATGATCGGCAACGACAGGCCGCTCCAATCTGCCGGCTTTTTCAGCAGGCCGCGCTCTTCACCGGGCAGGTCCACGCCGGTTTTGCTGTAAAAGCCGAACTGCCTTGCCCAGGTATAGAGTTTTTCTTTCCCAAGACGCTGGCCTATTTTGGCGGCGCCGATGTTGGATGAATAATCCAGTACCTGATCAAAGGTCAGCATACCTTTCTTTTCGTGGTCCTTGATAGTATGGTCATATATCTTATAGGCACCGTTCTCGCACCAGATCGGCTCGCTGCGCTTCACAATATTTTCAGAGAGGGCCGCGGCGGCCATGACGAATTTAAAAGTTGATCCCGGTTCAACCGTATAACTGATCGCCGGGTTTGAAAGCGTTTCGGTATGTGAATCCAGCTTCGCCGGGTCAAAGGCCGGGCGGGAGGCCATCGCCAGTATTTCCCCCGTCTGGCTGTCCTGGATTATGGCTATCCCTTTTTTCGAGCCCGATTCTTTCCAGGCTTTCTCTATTTCCTGTTCGGCGACGAATTGCAGGTTGCGGTCAATGGTCAGCGCGACATCAGCGCCCTGAAGTTTTTCCGGGTCCACTACGCGATCGGCCACTTCCCTTCCTCTTCCGTCGCGATAGCGCAGTTCGGTGATCTCTTTGCCGCTCAACAGGGCGTTAGCGGTTTTTTCTATACCTTCCAGCCCCGCGCCGTCTTTGCCTACAACACCCAGCACCTGGGCGGCCATAGTACCTTCCGGGTACTGCCTCTCAAAAGCCGGTTCAAAACCTATGCCGGCGATCTTCTGTTCTTTGATCTTTTGCATGCCCTCGTATGAAACCTGCTGCCCGAGCGCCACGTAACAGGAATTACGTCTTCCCGCGATGGCAGCCGGGTCAAAATGAACACCGACCCCGTTCAGCTCCAAGGCTGCTTTGTTCGCGTCTTCCAGGCAGGAAGGATCTACGAAAACATTATATTTTTTCAGGCTCATAGCCAGCACCCTGCCCTGGCGGTCGGTTATCATGCCGCGCATAGGCTGCTCCGGCCGTTCCCTTACTACCAGCCGCTGTACCTTCGCGTTCAGTTCTTCGTGGCACCAAACCTGAATACAAAACAGCCGCACCGCGACGAAACACAAGGCCGCGGCGCAACCGAAGAACAATATGAAAATGCGGGTACGGTTAAGCATCATCGATAGTTATTCCAGATACACGATATTTTTTTCGTCGGGCGGTAACAGTTTTCTTTCCTGCGCCGTTTTATCCAGCCGGTCCAGAGAGATCAATTTGTTGGCCCTTAATCGCAAACCGCGGTTAGCCTGCGCCCAGCGGTCGCACTCGCGCTGCAGCGCCTCCACCTTATAGCCCAGACGCACCGCCTGCGTCTGCTGCCAGATGTAGAATACCAGAACTCCCCCGCCGATAACTACCCACTTGAAATATTTCGTCATGGTTCAATTAAGGCGTTCTACCGCACGCAGCTTCGCGCTGCGGCTTCTGGGATTATCGCGCAATTCATCTTCGCCGGCAATCACTACTTTTTTATTGAGCAGCCCGTATATATTGTCGGCCGCGCGCTGTCTGAAATCTGTTTTGACCATACGGTCTTCCAGAGAATGATACGTCATGATAACAGCCCGGCCTTTAGGCAGCAGCACATCAGGCAGGTCGGTCAATAGTGTTTTAAGATTATCCAGTTCCCCGTTCACCGCGATCCGCAAGGCCTGGAATACCTGCGTGGCAGGGTGCGTCTTACCTGATCTCGGACGGGCCGAGGCGACTAACCGCGCCAGCTCTTCACCGGTCTCAATAGGCTTAACGGCCCGGGCCCTTACTATCCGGGAAGCAATACGCCGGGAAAACCTTTCATCGCCAAATTGGTAGAACAGGTCGGCAAGTGCTTCGCCGTCGAGTGAATTGACTATATGGTAAGCCTGTTGGGCGCCTCTATTGTCCATTCGCATGTCCAGGTTGGGCGAAATAAAACTAAAACCGCGTTCCGAGTCATCCAGCTGCCTCGACGATACCCCCAGGTCCGCCAGCACGCCGCTTACCTTGTTTTCACCGGCCGCATGCAACGCTGCTTTTATATTCTTGAAATTATCGCGAATGATGGTAAAACGCCCCTCAAAACCGCTTAGCCTCGTTTGTGCAGCAGCGATACCGTTCTCGTCGCAATCGAGCCCAATGATCTTGATACGCGGATACTTGCCAAGCAGGAAGCTGCTATGGCCCGCGCCTCCCAAAGTGCAATCAACATAGGTCCCATGGTCATCATGTATAAGATACCTTTCCACTTCGGCGGTCATTACAGGAACATGATACACGCCGGTATTTTCTCTCACCCGTTACAACTCCAGCTTAGATGCCATATTCTTGAACGAAAAATCCGCCTGTTCCGTATAATACGCTTCCCAGACTTTGCGGTCCCACACTTCTATCCTGCTGCCGACGCCTATAATTGCGGCTTCGTTTTTAATTTTAGCGTAATCGCGCAGATGCTGGGGTATCAGCAGCCGCCCCTGAACATCCGCAGATACTTCAAATGCGCCAGACAGAAAAGCACGCTTAAAAGCGCGTTCCTCAACCTTATCTGCCACAGACATATTCTCCAGCTTTTCAAGAACCCTCTGCCAGGAGTGCCGTGCGTAGACATACAGGCATCCTTCCAGACCCTGCGCGCAAACAAATACCTCATTTTTTCCTCCCCTGAAATTGGCCGGCAAAAACAGCCGGTTTTTTCCGTCGATGGAGTGAAAATATTTTCCGATGTAAATGTTAGGGGCCGCGGTCTTCATAATTCTCCACTCTGCTACACCATTCACCACTTTGCACCACTTCGCCATTCACTATACCACATAGCGGTGTTTTTGTCAAGGATAACGGCAGGCAATAGGCAGTAGGCAACTGGCAATAGTGGACAATAAAAAAAACCTGCTAAAAACAGCAGGTCTTACAACACAAAAAAAACGATAAAATTTATTTCGCGGGGCTGAAGATCATCTGGAGGGATAGTATCAACAGGAATACACCGAAGAGTTTTTTAAGAAGGCCGGTGGGCATGGTCATCGCGATCTTGGCGCCGAAATAGCCGCCGATCACAAAACCCAGACAGATCAGGCCGGCTGCCTGCCAGTTCACGAAGCCGTTCTTCCAGTATACATAGGCGGCCAGCACACCGATCGGCGGCAGCATCAGGGCGAGCGTTGTGCCCTGCGACATCTGCTGGCTCATGCCGAATATATATATAAGCGCGGGTATTATTATTATTCCACCGCCTATACCCAGCATGCCGCCCAGTACGCCTGAGACCAGCCCGACCAAAACCATGATAATTGAACTCATAACAACTCTTTATCCTAAAATTTTGAGGTGGCTCGTACACCGAATTCTGTTTCAGCCCCTTGCGGGACCTATGGGTCATTTCTCTGGCTCGCGAATTGCTCCGCGCGCTCAAGCGGCACACCGGGTTCCGCTACATTGGAACCGCATTGCCTTGCATCCCGGTAAGGATTTGGCCGTTTCACTCCTGTGTTGCCACAGGACTCGCCCCGGATACTCTTGGGGCGCCCTAGCCTTTCGGTTCGGGCGTCTCTGCTCGCACCTCTAACCTTACGGTTGATGGGAACTGCCCACTACCGTTTTTTCCCCGCCTGCGCTAAAGCTTCGGCGGAGAAAGTGAAGTCCGGACTTTCCTCTCCCGCCAAAACTTCTTGGCGGAAGCGACCCAGCGGCCACCTCAATTTATACTTTGATCGTTATTAGAAAAGATCTATTTGTCCGCCTGACACAACATCCGGCTTCTTCGACGGTTTTTTATTGATGAGCGCTTCATCTATAGCTTCATTTACCAGCTTATCTGCGGCGCAGTTCTCTTCGCGCGGTATGTGAACGAAAGAAACTTTTTTCAGCGTCATAGCAAGCGCTGCGGCTTCCCTGTGCAGCGGCTTCATTCCCTCATGCTTAACCCGGTATATCCCAAGCATCTGGTTGCAGATAAGCAGCGAATCCATAAAAGCGGTAAGGCGGATCGGTTTGTGCTTCTGCGCCATACGAAGCCCCGCTATCAGGGCCTTATATTCGGCTTCATTGTTAGTAGCTGTACCGATGAATTCCTTGCAGGAATCAATTTGTTTTCCATCTTCGCCGCAAAGTACGGCGCCTATGCCGGAAGGGCCGGGGTTTCCCCTTGCACCTCCGTCCGTATAAAGCATCAGGTGTTGTGTCATGGCAGTGTTGTGTTACTCGGGTTTTTTGTAGAGTATTCGGGAACAGCTATCGCAGAAAACGAATTCGCCGCCCTTGGAGGCTTCATTGATAGTGGCCTGGCGCAGTTCGAAGTGGCAGCCGCCGCAATTACCGCCTACTATCTCGACGAGCGCCGAGCCGCCGCGGTTACTGCGTATGTAATCGTATTTTGAAAGGATATTCGCGTTTATATGTTTGGCTAGTTCGGCGCGTTCAGCGTCCATAGCAGTGATTTTTTCAAGGCCCTGTTTCTGCTGTTCCCTGAGAGAGGCTATTACGTTCGCTACTTCGCCTTCTTTTACTTTCGCCTCATTCTCGTTGGTTTTTAAAGTCACAGACTCTTTTTCCATTTCTTCCATTATAGCCAGTATTTCATCTTCAACGGAAAATTTCTTTTGCTTTTCTTTTTCTATCTCAGAAAGAAGGGCCTTGTAAGCATCATTGGATTTTACTGCGTTCAGTTCTCCTGAATGCTTGGCCATGGCGCCTTCTACGGTGGTTACTTCCATTTCTTTTTCTTTTTTCTTCAGGGTAAGCTGGGTAAGGTTCTTTTTGGATTGTTCAAAGGCCTGCTTTATCGCGGCAAGATTTGCTTCCTGTTCTTCAATAAGCGCCGGTATGGCGTTGATCTTAGCGCGTGTCGCGTCTATCGCGTTATCTTTATCCTGCAATGCTATCAACTGTTTGAATTCTTCTTTCATCCTGTTTCCTTTTAGGAACGGAGTGGTGGGCATTACAGGGCTTGAACCTGTGACCTTTCGCGTGTGAGGCGAACGCTCTTCCGCTGAGCTAAATGCCCTTGAATAAAATTTGGGCCCTGTAGGACTTGAACCTACGACCAATCGATTATGAGTCGATTGCTCTAACCAACTGAGCTAAGGGCCCGTTTTGCTGCAATTTACTTTCGGTATTATACTAAACTAATTGAATTGTTTCAAATTTTTCAAATATCTCAATGGTTCCTTTTAGCGGCTTTTTGCGGAAAAAAAACGATACAGAACACGATACAACCCAGCAAGGCAGCTGTTGCGCTATAGCGGCTGAGCGCCAGGCCGCCTGCCTTGATCGGTTTATCCAGCAGATCTCCCACGACGGCGCCGAGCGGGCGGGTAAGAACAAAAGCCGACCAGAAAAGCATAGTGCGCGATATTTTTGTACGGTAATAGGCTAACGCTACTATCGCAAGCATTGAGCCGAACACTATAGCGCTGCCGCCATATCCAAGTCCGGCAGAATCCGCCGTCCAATCGCCCAGCGCGGTGCCCAGTGTCTGGGAAAACATTATGGTGACCCAATAAAATATTTCGGCTTTTGGAGAACTTACGGTATCTACCGATACTGAACCGAGTGTCCGGTACCAGGCAAAGATGGATCCCGCAAGCAACGTAAGTAAAAGCGCCGTGCCGCCCGCGTATCCGATACCGAGCGAACGATCAGCAAAATCTGCCAGCGTGGTGCCCACCGTCGTGGTCGCAATAATAGTTGTCCAGTAAAGGAATGGATGGAACCGCCGCGCTTTTATCTGGATCAGCACCGCAACTATAAATATGACCGCAAAAATGCCGGTCCCCACCAGATATCCCAGGTTCATGGACATAGACACCGCATCGCCACCGGTCTCTCCCAGCGTCGTGGCAAATATCTTAATGATCCAGAATAGCAGCGTTACCGCTGGAACTTTGGCAAAATTCTCCATAATGTTTTCCTTCATAACTGGATTATATCATACTTTGAAATATTTTGAAGTGTTATTATTGTGGAAAGATTCGAAATATAATATAACTACGGTGTACATGTAAGCGTCGGGGGCAACAGTATATGGCACTTCACATCAGCATCCGTTCCATCAACACGTATTCCAAAGTTATAATCAGCATGGCGGTCATTACAGCGATGATGACCGTTGGGATCATGTACGTGTGGCGAGCCCAGCAGGACAAAGTTTCGCTGACCCACCATTACATGATCCAGTCACAACGGAACGACGTGGAGAACATCCTCTTTCATAAAACCGCATTGTTGAAGAGCTACCTGTATGGGTTCATGTTCTCAGACGAAATGGCGGATTTTATCCGCAATCCATCTAACCATTGGGCAATAACTAACCTGAATTCCGCGATCGCAAATCTGGATATCAATGCACTGTGGGTTTACCATGGCGCCGACATTGTCTACAGCGCGAACAGCTGCGCCGACAACAGACTTGCACAAATGTACTCGTTCGTTTCAAGCGGTACCATCCGGTTTGACAATGGCTGCTGTCATTTTTTTGCCGACAGTCCTTCAGGATTGATGGAAATAACAGGCGTAAGTATATACCATTCATTTGACCGGGATAGAAAATATAAAGTTGTAGGACACTATTTCGTTGGCTGCCTTTGGGACGACCATTATCTTGCATCCCTCAGCAGAGCCGCCGGCAACGGCACAGGGATGCTGTTGTCTAAAACCGCAGCTGTCGTCACTTCGGGCAGGGGCGGGAGCGACACGATCGCTTTTGCTTTCCCCCTGCCTGACAGCGCGGGCAACGTATTAACATACCTCGATGTCCGGAGAGGGTCAGCCGAGATTCGAGACCTATACCGGGCGTCGCACCGGGTACTGTCCATGTTTATTGTTGCCGAAATATTATTGCTGCTATTCACCATGTTCTTCCTGTTAAAGTGGAACGAAGAGATCATAGCGCATAACCGGCTGGAAAAAGAGAAACAGCAGCTATGGATGGAACATATCAAATCTGAAAAAATGGCATCATTAGGGAAACTGGCCGGCATCATAGCCCATGAGATAAGGAACCCGTTGAACACCATACTGGTATTCGCGCAGTCCCTCTTAAGAGATAGCGGCCTTGAGGCTCACACCGAAAAGAATTTAAGGATCATTGAAAGGGAGGCAACACGCAGCAGAGATTTCATGGCGAGTATCCTTTCATTTTCCAAGGAAGAAAAAAGTGAAATGACCCCCTGCAACCTGAACACTATAGTAAAAAGTGTTTTGCCGATCCTGGAAGTGAACGCAAAGGATAAATTTGTAAAAATACAGCTGGAGCTGGATGAAAAACTTGGCGATAGCCTCATGAACCATACCCAGATAGAAGAAGTACTGATAAACCTTTGCGACAATGCCGTTGATGCCTCGCCGGAGCAGGGCATAATTACCATAAGCACTGGGAACAGTATGGCCAACGACACGCCCTATGTGTGGCTCCGTGTTGAAGACAAAGGCAGCGGGATCAGCGACGATGTGCTGAAAAGGATATTTGAGCCTTTCTTCACAACGAAAGATAAAGGAAAGGGGACCGGGCTCGGGCTGCCGCTGGTATCCGATATCGTTGAATTGCATAACGGCACTATCGACATTGATACCGCGCCCGGCAAAGGCACAACTTTCACAGTAAAGCTGCCCGCAGCAAAACATTAATGTTTTTATGGGCAACAAGTATCAGCTATTTGCCGATGGTGAATGAATCAATAACGGAACCGTCCTGATTACAGGCAGTGATGATCATCCTGACGGAGGTTACCTCGACGGTTTCATAACAGGGCTGCTCTTTCGGGTTGTAAGAGAAAGTGTCAAATTCGTTGGGACCGATATCTTTGTAGAATTTCGCGCCGCTGCGGCCGGTTGTATAATAAATAGTACCGTCTTGAGGTTCTTTCTGTATCTTACCCCCCTTGATGGGGTACGTGCGATACAGGCCGTGCTCGTGTCCGTTGAAAACAACATCTACATGATATTGGTCAAACACGTCACAAAAAGCTTCTTTAACGGCAGGGTTTGCCCGTCCTAGTTTGTTGTTGTAGGGCGGCTTATGGAAAAACACTATTTTCCATGGTTGAAGGGTTGCCTGCATATCTTTCGCAAGCCAGTTGCGCTGGGCAGCCAAGATGTCACCACAGCTTGGCGACTCTTCTTCCTGCTGGGAATCCAGAACAACGACATGTGCGCAACCGTAATCATAGGAGTAGACCTGCCCCTGCAGGCCGACAGGGCCGTTCAAAGGCAGATTGAATTGTTTTAAAAAATACTCCGGTCTGCCGGCGCTCTGCAGCAAGCCCGGGCAATAGGTTTCATGGTTCCCGGTCACAGGCATGGCGGGAATGCGCTCTATAACACCCCGCGCGGCCTTGAACCAGGCTTTCCAATGAGCGTCGCTCTGCCCGGTTTCCACCAGATCGCCCACGTTCACAAAAAATTTCGCGTCCGGGTTCCGGTCATAAGCGCTGTGGATAGTCTCTTGCCATGGCAGATAATTATAAACATCTTTATTGCCGCTCTGGCTGTCCCCAAAGATAAGAAATTTGAAATCCGTCTCGGTTCTCTTTTCGGTGATAAAAGTATACGGCCCCTCAACAGCGTCCGGTGAGGAGAGTGTGTAAGCGTAGGTCGTTCCCGGCACTAGGCCTTGAAGCGTGACGGAAAACAGAGCGCCGTCAAAGGCGTCTCCGCAAAAAGCGCCGGATGTGTTTTCAGCCGGCACACCGATCTTGCGCACTGGTTCCGTCGTGCCTGCTACCCCGTAGGTTACTGTACTCACCGACACCGACCGGTCACTCTTCCAGGTAATGGTCTGTGTCGTATGGGGATCATTGTTCCATGTCAGCGTTACATCCCTGCAGGCGGGCATACCCGCACAGGACCAGGCGGCGAACATACCCGCGATGACTGTAACCAGCAAGGCGTACCTGAACACCGAACATATACTGAAATTGCTTTTGGAATTATACAAGCGCGGCCGCCAGTTGCCTTTCAGTTCCTGCCCTCGGATCCGACGCGTTATCACCCGCCTTCCCGAAGATCTTTTCGAAATACACCTGTCCGGCATATCCCTCGATCGCCCTGCGCCGGGCGTTACGCCGGTAACCGGCGAACTCATCCGGACGGTTCTCTCTCATATCTATCATCCCTGAGATAGCACCCGCCCATGCGGCTGCCGTGGTCCCTTTAACCACTCTGCCGGATACACCGTCTAAAATGATCTCTCTGGGCCCGCCGATACACGAGACCAGGGCCGGGACGCCGCACGATTGGGCCTCCAGTACAGACATGCCGAAAGTATCCGTAACGCTCGGGAACAGCAGCAGGTCGGAAGCCCGGTAATGGTCGACCAAAGCGGCATTATTAACCCCGCCATGCCAGATGATATTCGTGGCAGCACTCGAATAATATTTTGCTTCATCCAGATACGGCCCATCCCCGAACAAATGAAGCCGTATATGCCCCCTCCCCATAGCTGCCGTTTTAAAAGCTTCAATAAGCAGATCAATATTCTTGTCCTTTGATATCCTGCCGGTATAGAGCATATTGATAGAGCTCTGCATCCGGTTTGAATCGAACAAAGGCCCGGGAGAAAAAACGTCGGTATCAATGCTTCGATCGAACAGACCTATGCCCTGTCCGGCCGCATACCCGCGCTTAACAAGTTCATCTGCGTAATATCTCGTCGGGGCCTCAATACGGTCAAGTTTGCAGTAGAACCACTTGACATACGATTCCATAAGTTCAGCAATGCCCGGTTCGCCTGTAATACTTAAGGACTGCTTATAAAAATCTGTGTGATAGATACCCGTAACGCGCACGTTCAACAACCGCGCCGCCAGCAGCCCCACCAGGCCTACCGGACCGGGTGTTGATATATATATCTCCGTAGGCTCGTAATCCTGGATGGTTTTTATAGCAGTGAGTATTGACGGTATTGCCAGCATCTGTTTCTCGTAGTAGGGCAGTTTAAAGGTGTGTATGGCGGGCAGTTTAAGTATGAATTCGTGTTCACGTTCATTCAGTGAGAGCCCGTGCATTGAGGTAGCTATTTTCAGTTTATGATTGGTTTTGTGCGCGTATTCACCGATTCTTTCAAGCGTTACCGAAACTCCGTTTATGCCTTTATACGTATCGGTGAACCACAACACCTTTTTTTCGGCATGAAGGTCTCCACCCAGATGTTCCCTGGCAAGGGCCTCCAGCAGCGTGCGGTCTTTGTGCATGTGATTAAGCGCGGTAAAGAAAGGCGCGACGAGGAAAAAACTTGCGAGAGAAGCGCTGATGTTCTTAAGAAAGCCGACCACATTACCCTTTGCAAGATCCTTTTCACACGACAGAACGCTCTCAAGGATCAGACGATCCGTTATATCCGATATTTTTTCATACGTCTTGTCCAACCGCTGTCCGATGGGACTGTCTTTCATCTCTTTTATCGAGCGGGCCAGATCGATGATATCATCGTGATATTCAGGATCCCGCCCGGTCAACTTTGATACCGCGATAAGCGTACGGTCATACCATCGTAAGGGACGGCGCTCGAAGATCATTTCCGACAGCCTGTCGATAACACCTCGGGAAGAGGAACTGCTCCTGCTGCGGTAAAAATCAAAGGCGACTTTGTAGATAGTGAATGCAAAATTCTGGAAATTATTGCTATCGCCCAGACAGGCGGTGTTCCTGGAACGCAGAGCCTCAAGGAATTCTCCGGTGGTGCGCGCCCTGGCACTGGTGAATGCCTTGGCGACGAATATGCCGCCGTGGTCATCAGAGCCGCCGGTGCGCCCTTTGCGCCACGGCTCGCTTCCGTATGGCTCGATACCGTGTTTTTTCCTCAGCCGTTCGAGAGTTCCATGGGTAAGACTGTCCAGCACGCGGGTCCAGGTGACATTATTTATACTGTTGCGACCGGCGTTTATGCATTCAAAGGTAT
>CAWCNJ010000002.1:0-83609 GCA_963796955.1 Endomicrobiales bacterium | reverse complement strand
TTATAACGTAGATGTTTCGACCGAGGCTTGCAGCTGCGGTCTTTTTTTATTTTTTTAAAAAGGGTTATCATTATGAAAAAATCACTATTCTTAGACGCATTTTTTGCCTGTTCCTTCATGCTGGTGAATGCAGCTTACGCCGGGGAGCATATCCCTTTGCTGACTACTTCAGTTGATTGTTGGGCGAATGTGGTAAGCTCAGTTATGCCGATGACCCCGCTCATTGACAGTTTTGACGACGATACCGGCACGAACAGCCTGGGAGGCTCTTATAACGCGCTGAACACGGGCGGCAGCCGCCTTTTGTCCATTGCGCGGGATACCTATACCTTCACCGGCGCCTCGGGCGGTAGTTTGCGCGTCACGTATGATGTTCCCGATGCGGGCGGCTGGGTGGGCATGCAGGTAACTCTGGCAAAGGATCTGTCCGTATCGCGTGACATCAGCGTTTTTAAGACACTGGAGTTCGACATAAAGGGAATAGCCCCCGGCCAGTCGTTCAAGATCGAGCTGGAACGGCGCGGGTTGACAAAATCGCACGTGTACTTAAGCGATTATCTGGATGGCGGCACGCAGAACGGCGTGGTCGCACGTGGTGATACCGCTGGACGCCTTCGCCAATTTCCCGGACCTTACTTCAAATACTTACATAGATTTTATCAACGTTGTTTTCGAACACGATTACCAGACAAATTCGGGGTTCGCCCATGCGTCCACTGTTTATATCGACAACCTGTCTTTCGGCACTGCGCAGCCTGCGGCGGTAAGGATAGACCACTTTGGCGACAATTGGGGTTCCAACGCGCTGGGCGGCAACAACGGTACTATGGCCAACGACGGCAACCCCGGAACGACGGTGTTGACCTATACGCTCTCACCATATCATAACGCGGCGTGGGGAATGAAGTTCGACTATTTCGCGGCAACCGGCAATTGGTGCGGTGTGTGGATGCAATTCGGCAGCGGCAGCGACGGCATTACCGCGAGCCCCCATAATTTCTCTGACTATACCAAATTGCGCTTGTCGATAAAAGGCGATACGGGTTCTACACCGCCGTTACAAATTAAGATCGAATTAGTAGACAGCGGCGGTATCCATAAAGCCTATATTCCTGATAATTCAGTGTCCTTAAAACCGATCTCTCCGACTGACTGGAACGATTACGAAATACCTCTTTCCGCCTTTACAGGGTTGGACACGTCCAGTATCAAACAGTTGAACATTGTTTTTGAAGACCAGAAAGTGGGAACGCCGGCAGGAACGGTGTATTTTGATGATATAGAATTCGGTCAGTAACTGATATTCGGGGGAATATATGAAAAACATTCGTTATTTGTTTTTAATAGTGATTTTTGCCATACCTGCCGGCGCGGCATATCTGGGTATAGAAGTTCACAATATTTCTGACGATAAATTTCAGGGGGGTGTCTCTTTTGCCACCGGGTATAGCACCGATTCGTTCAAGCTGAGCAACCAGTATATCCAACTGGATTGCGAACCTTTCAATAATGCCATGTCCTGGCGGGTGGACGCGTATACCAATAATGCCGATGCGGCGCTGAAATTGTCGCAGCGGGGCGGCCTTATAGGGATAGCCAACAACGCCGCGCGTGTGCCGGTCGCCTGGACATTAGCTTCGAACGGCGCCCTACCCGCGGCCTCTTCCGTTACCGCCGCCGGCTGCTGGCTCTGGCTTAAGGACAAGGGGGATAAAGACGATCCCGCTACGCCCGGCCATTCCACGGTGGTTTACGGCAGCAGTAATTGCGTTCCGGCCACGTACAATATGTATTTAGAAGCGAATTTTAAGAATGCTCCGGCGGGCACTTACAAATGCACTATCTGGTTCGATATGTATCAGGTGCTGGACACCTCGGTACCTTCTTACAGCGTCGCGGATTACCGCCCTAAAGAAAGGATCATCACGCCCAATGGCGACGGAAAGAATGACTTCGCATTTTTCGGAGCTGCAGACGGCATCGATTTTCCGATAAAAATATACAATGTAGCCGGCCATGAGATCAAAACGCTTTCTTCGTCCTCCCAGAGCACGTGGGACGCCACCGATAACGCCGGCCGCGTGGTAGAAAGCGGTGTCTATATCTATCAATTCAACGCCCACGTCCAGGGCGGTACCAAGCTGATCAGCGGCACGATTGTGGTCGCAAAATAGTCTATTTTGTTCCTGATCCTAATAATTGTGTGTTTTTCATTTTATATATTGACATATGAGAGGTAATTTGTGATAATTTAGGTAGGTAATTGATATGAAAAAACTTGCCTTACCTACCATGGTTCTTGCCATTTTCATATCTGCCTTTGGTGCTTTCCCTGCGTATGCCGAATCCACTTCAGATCTTAATTATTTTGTCTCTTCCGCCACGATCTTTGCGGTAAGCACGACCTCTATCACCGTCCGGAATGTGAGCGACGGTGCGGTGGTTCCGTCAATTTCGTTCGGAACTATTGTTTCATCCGGCGTCCCCTACGGTACCCTTGCTCCCCAGTATGTGCAGATATCGGTCAATGACAATTCTATTTTATGGCTGATGCGCGCCTATACTGATAATTTTGCCGCTGCACCCGATACTACCACCTGGGGTACGCAATACGGCGGTCTTATAAGCACGACACCCGCTTCAGGCAATCATGTGCCTATGGGCTGGCAGTGTTCGACGTATACGGTTGTAGGTGTGCCTGTAGTTTCATCCGCCACTACTCCCGGCGGCAATTGGAATTATCTTAAGGACCAGTGGGATACGGATTTTGTCGCCTCCCGCAATGCGGGGTATTGCAATATCGCGTTCGGCTCGGCTTCATATACGCGGGTCGTCGAACCTTCTGTGCCGGGTGTCAGTGTTCCGCTTGGGCACACCACCGATAATTTCTATTTTGTAACCGAAGCTGATTTTGCCTCTGCGATAAATGATGCTTATGCCTTCGATCTTGTTCTGGAACTGGTGCATCAATGAAACGATCTATGCTATGCGCAGTATTTCTGCTCGCGTGGTGGCAGTTGGCATCGGCGGCGCTCTTAGGCACCGTGTCAAGCACGACAATTTCTGGAAGCGCTGTTGTTAATATCCCGGCGGCCATAACGTACCCGATGTCGGACTTGATAGATAACTTCGATTCCGCTTCCACTGTAAACAATCTAGGTGGATCGTATAATCCGTTAAATACCGCCGCAGATAGATTGGTTAATATCGCTAAAGATACGAATAATTACTCGGGCGCTTCCGGAAAAAGCCTTCGGGTGAACTATCTCACCGTCAATACGACTGATTGGGTAGGAATGCAGATAACGCTTGCGCCCTCAGGCGGCGCACGGGATATAAGCACATACAAATCGCTTAATTTTGACATAAAAGGTGAAGATTTAGGGCAGTCATTTAAAATCGAATTACTGAATGCGAATTCAGTAAAGGCGTCCATTTATTTAAGCGATTATGCTGACCTTGGCACCTCTACAGGGACTACTCCGTCTACAGGTTGGACCCATGTAGTTATCCCGCTGGATGCATTCGCTAATTTCACGGATGCAAGCGCTCTTACGAACCTTACGTATATTAACTTTGTTTTTGAGAATGGTTATGAAGATAAATGCGGACTTCTAAAGTCCTCGACTATTTACATTGATAATCTTGTTTTTGGAACGACCCAGCAGAATGTTGTTAGAATTGATCACTTTGGGGACAACTACGGGCCTGATGCGCTGGGTGGAAATTCGGGACCGATGTCGGGGGCTTCTGATCCATTGGATACACCAATATACGCCCAAATTTCTTACGATACAACGACTTTTCATAACTTCCCCAGATCTTTGAAATATTATTATAATGTCCCAACCGGTATGTGGAGTGGCTATTGGATACAGTTTGGCGGTGGTGTAACCGGCTCTACCGCTACGGTACATGATTTCTCCGGTTACTCAAAACTGCGGCTGACCGTGAGGGGAGCTGATAGTTTAACACCACCCACAAAGTTTAAAATTGAGTTGGGAGATTCTTATCAAAATCGTGTGGTTTATCTTCCAGATTCTTCTACAACTCCGTTGACGCCTATCTCCTCAACTTCCTGGAATACGTATGAGATCGACCTTGCAAATTTCAGCGGTTTAGCCATTGAAGCGATCAAACAGATGAATATTGTTTTTGAAGACTGGAGTGTCGGCGCACAAACAGGGACCGTGTATATTGACGAAATCGAATTTGTTCGTTAAACGGCTGTAAAAAATTTTATGAGAAGAAGCGATTGTTTGTTTCTTGCGTTAATATGTTGTGTTTTCACGGCTCTGCCGGCGGGGGCAGTGTCGGTAAGCGCTGTTTTACAGAATATCAATGCTCCGCAGGCCAAGGTGGCGCCGGCCTATCGTTCGCCGGGTAACGGTGCGCCGCAGCAGATACCGGGTGTGCTTGGTTTCAATCTTGCTTTCAGTTCCGATAATTTTATTTTAAGCAATCAGCGGCTTCGTTTCAGTTACGTACCGTATACCAACGCTCCCGCCTGGCGGCTGGATATGTATACCGACAATACCAATGCTTCGCCGGGGCTGGTGCAAAAGGGCGGGCTTATCGGGGTTTCTACGAACGCGGCACATGTGCCGCTGGCCTGGAAGCAGTCACCGACGGAACTTGCTACTCTTTTTCCCGTCGATATCAGCACCGGAAGCTCGGGCGGCTGGGCCTGGCTTAAGGACAAGGGCGATGTTGACGATCCCGCGACGCCCGATATGAACGAATCGTGGGCGACCGCCTTCAACGGTGGTTACACCGCGATAGCCGCCGGCAGCCTGAGCAACAGCGATCCCGCAACGGTGTATGTTTATTTTGAAGCGAAATTCAAAGACGCTCCCGCGGATGATTACAGCACCACTGTCTGGCTGGATCTGTATCAGGTGTTAGATGACGTCGCGCCAACAATATATCATAATCCGGTCAGCACCATTGTTTCCCGCGGGAACAACCTTACACTGCAGGCCACGGTCACGGATGATTCTATCGTTAATTCCTGCGTGTTCTATTACAAACTCGACGACGGCCCATGGTACGCGTATGCGGCCGCGGCTTCCAGCGGCACGCAAATCAGCAAGTTCTACCAGTTCACACTACCGCCGGCGACCATTGGGAACGCCGCAAAGATCAGCTACGCGATAAAAGCGAGCGACGGCTATAATTACGCGACTTTTAAAAGCACTACCGCGCCGCAGGTTATAACTATTGAGAATGAGATCACCTTTAACGCTGTCACTTCCGGCAGCCTGATAGTGCCGGATGGCAACCCTAATGACGGCAACACCAGCCTTACCATTCCGTCCGGGGCCATGTCATCGCCGGTGAACATTACTATCTCTCAGCTTGATCCTGAAAATGCCGTTGATTCGCCCCGGCGCGGCATTGCTTTTGGAGCCGGCGATAAACCGGTCGCTATTTATGAATTCACACCCAGCGGCACGCATTTCTCGCTGCCGGTTGAAATGACGCTGTTGTTCCTTGGTGATGCCGGCGGCAAGGTCTATATGCCGGACGGCACGGTGCTTACCGGTGTTAAAAAAAGCGATCTGAGGGTTTTCTGGTGGGATGGCTTCGTCTGGCGCACGGTAGGCGGTAAGCTGGATGACCGGCTGAATACGTTAACGATCAAAACCGACCATTTCAGTAAGTACGCGATATTCTATCAGCCGGCGATGAGCGCCGCTGACTACCGCCCTAAAGAAAAGATCATAACTCCCAACGGCGACGGCAAGAACGATTTTGCGTTTTTCGAAGGGTTAGAGGGCCTGGATTATACCATAACTATTTTTGATGTTGCGGGCCGAAAAGTGAAGACGCTCACCGCTGACTCTCTCGGTAAGTGGGACGGTACCGATGAATCCGACCGGATCGTGGAAAGCGGCGTTTATCTTTATCAGTTTAAAGCTGACGTCAACGGGAGCACCAAATTAGTCAGTGGAACTATAGTAGTCGCCAAATAATGCCAATAGTTTATAAGGGTGGAAATATGAATACCAAATTCAAATCAAAATTTGTTGTGTCAATGCTGGTTGTAACTATTGCCTATTGCCTGTTGCCTATTGCCTGCCATTCTGCCTTCCTTGACCCAGGGTACGGTGCACGGCCGGTAGCGATGGGTGGTGCATTCACAGCCGTGGGCGGTGACAGCAACAGCATGTTGTATAACCCCGCCGGTATCGCGAGCGTGGAAGATATGGAATTGAATTATATGTATTCGCAATTGTTCACGGGGCTTGATACGGTCAATCTGGGCCTTGGCTACGCGGCTATTGCGTACCCGTGCGGCGAAAAGTACGGGACCTGGGGCGTAAGCTGGGCGAACCTCTCGTCTCAAGACCAGTACAGCGAAGATACTTTCGCGCTGTCTTACGCCCGCAGCGTGCTGCGGGGAAAACTTGATATCGGTGCTAACGTTAAATACCTTACGCACAAATATACGCTTGATGAACGCACCGTAGGTGATCCTGTCTTCGCCAACGGCAGTTCCAAAGGCGCGGTGAGCCTTGATCTTGGCGCGCAAAGCAAAGTGCCGTTTTTCTGGAATCGGGATCTGGCGCTTGGTCTTGCGATCAGCGATGTTAACACGCCCGATGTTGGTCTGCAATCCGTTGACAAAGTGCCCATGCAGGTTCGTGTCGGCGCCGCCTGCGATATCACGGAAGATATTCTTGCCGCGCTCGACGTAACCTACCGTATGCAGGACTGGGGCGATACCAGCCAGAAGCTGAACGTGCACGCCGGTGGAGAGGTCTGGTTCCTTAACGGCCTGCTTGCCGCCAGGGCAGGCGCGAACCTGAACGAAGTCGCCGCCGGTTTCGGCTTCGCCCCCATACTGCTGAAAAGCTGCGACCTGCAGCTTGATTACAGTTTTGTCATGCCGCTGGCCGTGCAGGAAACCAGCGGCTCACACCGCATTTCGTTGATAGTACGGTTCCTGGGCTATAAGCCCGTCGCCAAAACAGCCAAACCGAAAGCTAAGGTCACCGAACCCAAGCCTGCCGCCGCAAAACCGCCCGTATCAGCGATAACCCCGGCAGCAGCACTGACACCAACAGCGGCGGCCTCAAACCCAACTTCCGTTCCTGAGAAGAAAAAACCGGCCAAATCCGGCAAGATCCACGCCATTATTGTTCCTGAAAACTAATGCGTTAAAGCACCTTGAATGATCGTATATGCTGGACCATGTGATTGAGATAGAATAGTTGTTCGATGGTCGTGTGACCATGTCAAACAATACTTATGAGACAACCTTTCAAGCGATACGCAGCTCTTATAATGGCTATTCTTGTTTGCGGCCTCACAAACCTTGCCGCCGCCCCTCAGCATGTTACCGCATGCGCCGCCGTTAAAAACCCGCCCAACCTTTTGGTAGATGACTGGAACCACATCCCGGACATTAATAACCTTTCGGGTGTCAATTATGATCTGAATAGCGATATTACTCACCAGAGTTGTTCGCATATAATTGTTTCTACGGTGGGTTATACCGGCGGTTGTCTTCAAGTAAACTATAACGTGCCATTAAGTGGCGGTTGGGTGGCGTACGAAACATTCTTTGGTGCGGCAGGAACGCGCAACATGACAGGATATCGCAACGTAAGTTTTTACGTTAAAGGTGCCGCTGGCGGGGAAATATTCAAGATCGATCTTCAGCAGGTCGATGGGAAACAGAGTTCAGTATATATCTCTGATTACCTTAACGGCTCTGTCAGCAGCACTACCTGGAAAAAGGTCACGATACCGCTTGATACATTTGTTAATATCACGGACTGGGCACATCTTAAGTTGATGAATCTTACGCTGGTTCATGACGATCTTGTAAGAAACGGCAACCCTGTATCCGGTACAATTTACATTGACAACCTCATGTTTGGTTCGGATGATCTTGGCTATACAAGTGTGGATGCCTGCAATGACGGAGTTTTTAACGTGAATGCGACCGGTGCTGCGACCGGCGGTATGGGGGGGGCGCCTGATGCTGCTCTAACATATTTACCATCCGGCGGTCCTACAGGCGCTGGATGCGTAAAGATCCACTATGATCTTTCCGGCCAGGGCTGGACCGGTGTGTATAATGTTGTAGGGGACACCAACCCGCATTCATTTTCTCAGTACGATACTCTTACCTTTCAGCTCTCAGCGGATGCGGCAGGCAACCCGGGAGAAATAACAGTACAGGTAAAAGATGGTTCGGGCAACCTGCCTCATAATGTGCGTTTAACGAACATACAAAGTTCCTGGCACAAGATTTCTTTACCACTTAATTCTTTCCCGCTTTTGAATAAAGGAGCGATTAGAGAGGTGAATTTTGTAATAGAGAACAATTGCTCTGGCAACAGAGTAGGTAACCTGTACGTCGAAGATCTTAAATTTGAAGACAGTACTCATGTTTCGAATGGCGACACTACCCCGCCTGATGCTCCTAATAACTTGTTGTACATGGACAGTGCTTCGGGCCATCCCGCAGCTGGAACGACTATGGGGTGGGTGAACTGGCTTAGCGTTACAGCGCCCAGCATCGCGCAAGATAGTTCCATGCAGGATGTTAAGTTCCAATATTCGACCGACGGAGGATGGAACTGGAAAGATATAGCGACCGACTTTGATACTGCCGACAAGACCTATAATGCTTGGTGGGATACCGGCGCGATGGCGGATAATACCAGTTGTTTTGTGCGCGCAGTTTCTGAGGATATTTATGGGAATTCGCCTGCGGACGCCCAAAGGTACTCGGTAACGGTAAAGCACTACCCTGATTTACCGGCTTCTGATGACGCTTTTCTTGACTTGGTCGAAAAACAGATATTCTGGTATTACATGGCGGAAACCGACCCAGCTAAAAGATTTGTAAAAGACCGCGCAAGCAATTACGGACCGGACGGCCACGCCTATTCTAGTATCGCGGCAACCGGTGCGGGCCTTATGGCGATCTGTATAGGCCACTCGAGGGGTTGGATCAGCACTACGGAAGCCTATAATCGCGCCTACAGTATTTTACGCGCTTACAACAATGCTTATGAAAGCAACAATGAGTTTGATACCGGGCTGGTCCATCATAAGGGCTTTTTTTATCACATGGTTTATTACGGCGGCGCCCGTACTAATAGCGGTGACGAGCTTTCGACGATCGACAGTTCGCTCTTCGTTGCCTGCGCGTTGTCGGCGGGACAGTATTTCAAAAGCCTGGGCCTTGGTTATGACAATCTCTGGACGATGGCCGATCAAATTTATCGTCGTATGGATTGGGAGTGGATGCGTAACGGCCAAACTTGCATGTCGTGGGGGTGGATGCCTGAAACCTCTGTTCAGTTTAAAATCCTCAACGGTACGTCGATATTTCCAATGGATGTTTATTGTGAAGACATTCTTACCTATATTTTAGCCGCTGCTTCCCCAGAAGCTTCTCGCAGACCTGCTAATGGTGCGGCAGGTTGGAATGCAATTAACAGATCCCTGCGTACGCATAGAGGGATCTCCTATATCGCCGAAGGAACTCTATTTGTGCATCAGTACCCTCAGCTGTTCGTTGACCTATCCAAAAAACATGACTCTGTCGGTTCAGGTTTTTGTTACGCGGCAAACACCTGGCTTGCGACTATCGATCAGCACAGGTATGCATGGGAAAATAGGAGTTCATATCCTGCAACATACAATGCCTATAGCTGGGGACTTGGCGCTATTGACCTTCCGTATGGGGCAAAAAGTGATGGGTATGGAGGGTATGCCGGGTATTATGCCTACGGTATTAACGATGATGCCGGCATCATCGCCCTGAATAATCAGCATACGGCCATCACTGAGCTGCCTGATCAGGTGATCCGCGCCATGCGGTACGAATATGCCAATTTCAAAAATGATATATGGGGAAAATACGGCTTTGCAGACAGCTACACGAGGGAAACAACGATCAATGCCGCAAACGGGCCGTGGCAGGGACCTGATACTCTCGGTATTCAGCAGGGGGCTGTTCTTCTAGCCATAGAAAATTATCGCTCCGGTCTTGTTAAAAATAACTTTATGAAGGTCCCCTATATTCAGCAAGGTTTAACTGAGCTCGGTTTTGTTTCAGACAGTACCGCGCCTGCAGTGATCACAGACCTAGTGGTAAGCGCTAGTAATCCTCCCGTGTTATGCTGGACAGCGACAGGCGATGACGGTGCTTCGGGAAATATTACCGGCGGTATTTATGAGGTGCGGTTTTCCACGAACGCAGCCGATACCTGGGACAATAAGCCGTGGAATTATTTGAATTACGATACTATCTGGACCACGAACGTAGTCGCGGGGGAGCGACAGGCCCGGTCTATGCCCGGTTTAGTAGGCGGCTCTACCTATTATTTCCAGCTGCGTCTTGCGGATGACAGTTTTAACTGGAGCCCGGTATCGACAGGCGCTACCATTTATTTTAACCCCGACCTGACCGCGCCGAACCCGATAATCGACCTGACCCCCACGGCTTATAACGGACAGGTTCAGCTTAATTGGACGGCCACTGGCAACGATGGCGCGATCAATTCTATTTATGGCGGTTCTTATGAAGTGCGCTATACCACTGATCCCGCAAAGAACTTCACTACCGCTGATTATGCTGTGCGGTGGTCAACGTCGACTTTGCCGGGTTCGCATGAAAGTGTCGTGATCACCGCCCTTGTGCCGAATACCTCGCATTATTTCTGGATACGGCTGGCAGACCAGACACCCAACTGGAGCGCCTTCTCTAACAAGACGACTTTCTATATTACCGACCCTATCCCGCCTTCAACGGTAACGGACCTCGCTGCTGTTACGGATTTCCAGGCAAAGCTTACCTGGACGGCCCCGGGTAGTGACGGTAAGACGGGAACGGCAACCAGGTATGAGCTGCGCTATTCAACGGTCAACTCTATAAACACCGAGGCGCAGTGGAGCGCCGCAACGACCTATCCCCAAAGCTGGGTTCCAGCAATCTCTGGCGTGATAGAAACTAAAACACTTACGGGCTTGATACCCTCTGTGGTGCACTATTTCTCTCTGCGTGCATACGACCAAATTAACAACGCGGCGGGACTTAGCGATTGCGCCTTTGCTCCTTCCGGCACCTTTATCTTTATGGGATCAATTGATCCTAATGTAACAGCTAATAGCGACGTAGCGCTTGGCGATTACAATAATGACGGTTTCCTTGATCTTGCTGCTTCGACCAACGGTGGGACTACAAAGGTATTCACTAATGACGGCAGCGGTCATTTTAATGTTCTCAGTGAGCTAGACCACGGCGGCGGCGCCGTTGTTTGGCTGGACTACGACCGAGACGGTTCGCTGGACCTTGCGGTTGCTGGCTCGGGCAATGCTAACCAGTGGTCGCCCGCGGTGTATCGTAACGCCGGTGCCGGTGTGTTTTCCAGGGTTACTACTGATATTCGCATGACCGATAACAGTAATTGCGGTATTGATGCAGCTGATATTGACAATGATGGTGATGTGGACCTTGCCATTACAGGTTGGGGCGGCGGTAGCTTTAAAACAATGATTTGGCGTAACGACGCGGGTAGTTTCGTCTTTGCCGACACGTATGGGCTGACCCAGATGCAGCACTCTAGTGTTTGCTTCGGTGATTACAATAATGATGGTTGGCAGGACCTTGCGTTGAACGGCTGGAGTGATTATGGCAGCTATTCCAGGGCCGGGCAGCTATGGAAGAACGGCGCGTCAGGATTTTCGCTAACATCATTTAGCGATCCCACACAGGACGCCCAAATGGCTTGGGGCGATTTTGATAACGACGGCGACCTGGACCTGGCGGTAGCGGGCGCCGGCACGGCATCGGTATACCGCAATGACGGCAATGACGATTTTATTCTTCTATTCAGCTTTCCGACAAATTCTAATGCCGCGGCCTGGGCTGATTATAATAATGACGGCTATATGGACCTGTATATCGGCAACCGTCTCTATCGCAACGACGCGGGCACGCTGCACTACATGCAATCGTTCCCGGACAATTATCGCGCCGTATGGGGAGATCTCTCGAACGGCGGTTCTGTTGACCTGATCTTGTCATCAGGTGTGTACAAAAATATGACAGGGCAATTGGTGCAGAACAACGCGCCAAATCCGCCTTCCGGCTTTTCGTCGGCCATCTATGCCTCATCGGTAACGCTTAATTGGAGCGGCGCCTCTGATGCTGAAACGCCGTCAACCGGTTTGTATTATGCCGTTATGGTCGGCACAACCTCGCCGTTGAGCGCCGGCAATGCCAATGTTGTTTCAGGGAATTACGGTTCTCCGGGAACAGGTCAGGGTTTGTGCCTGGTTGGCGCCCAGAATGGCCGCATCCTCAACAACCTTCTCAGCGGTACCACATATTACTGGAAGGTTCGCACCGTTGACAACGGCTTGAAGCCGGGAAGCTGGTCCGCGGAGCAGAGCGCTACTTTACCATGATAAAAAAACTACTTCCGCTAATGCTGATGCTGGTATGCTGCGCCGCTGCCTCGGCGGCTTACCCCCTGCTCAGGTCGCAGGGGCTGGCCATTTCGGTACATGTATATGATGCTCCCTTCGTGGCTTTGCAGGTAAGAAATCTTGACGGCAGCGCCGGGCCGCAGACCATCTCCTGGCCGCAGCAGGTGGTGGGTACGTCCTGGCAGGGGGCGCCAGAGTGCCTTGAGCTGACCGTTCATACGACCGGTTATATGACCGTGCAGATATATACCAACAATATCACCACTGGGCCATGCCTGGGGGTCACATTCAGCACCGGGACAAACACCTGCGTGCCGGTTGGCTGGATAATTTCCAGCAATCCGGTCGCGCCTGCATCTTTTGGAGAGCCGGGGGATAGTACCGTGCTAAACCCTGTTGTATGCTCAACCGGAACGGTCAGCGTACCCTGGCACCGCCTCCAAGATAAGAATGACTGCACAACGGCCATCAACCTGCTTTCCGGCACAGCTCCTGTAATGTACAGCATCGACAACCTGCAGATGAGCAGCAGCGCCAATATTATGCAAAAAGAGTATGTATATTTCGAAGGCGACTTTTCCTTCTCCAACGCCGGCGAAACCTACGCCACCACTATCTACGTAGACCTGATATCCCAGTAACAACCTCATTTTCTTGACATACGTCATCCAGTTTTGTAAAATAACCCCTCAGCACTGATATATATACTTGAAATATACTGCATCGCTAGCTCAATTGGTAGAGCAAACGACTCTTAATCGTTAGGTTGTTGGTTCGATTCCAACGCGATGCATTTTAATTTTGAAACGTGAGGCGAACACCTTCCCACTGCGGGCGTGGCGGAACTGGCAGACGCGCCAGACTTAGGATCTGGTACTGAAAGGTATGGGGGTTCGAGTCCCTCCGTCCGCAATATTGAGGGACTCGAAGCGAGTGATGCGCCGAGCGAATAGCGAGGAAAAGGCTCCGCCGACAGCAAACGAGGGGAGGCTACGCAGCGAGCTCCGCCGAGCGTAGTGGCCAAGTCCCTCTGTCCGCACTATATTCTGTTTACCAACCTGGTTTTAAATTCATAACTATCACACAGGAGCCACCCGATGGAGAACATCAAAGTCAGCGTTGTTGATTCCAAGCCTTGTTCAATTATATTGGACATAGAAATCCCTTTTACCGAAGTCTCAGCCACAACCGAGCGTATCTATGAGCAGATACGGCGCAGCGCGCAGATACCGGGTTTCCGCGCCGGCAAAGCCCCTATGGACATGATAAAGAAAAATTATCAGGCTGCCTGCCGCGAGAAAGTCGTTGAAGACCTTATTCAGCGCTCCATAGTGCCGGCTTTCAAAAAGCAGGGTATAGAGCCCGTTGCGTATCCTTCCGTTGAAGATGTAAAATTCGAATTCGACAAAGCCTTCTCCTATAAGCTTACCGTTGAGCAGCACCCCACGGTCAAGGTTAAGGACTATAAAGGGATCAAGGTCACAAAAGATATAGAACCGGTAACCGACAAAAAGGTTTCAGAAGCCGTTGAAACACTGCGCGAACGTAATTCCCGCCTGGCAGATTCCACCGTCGCTGTTGCCGGTGAAAAAAATCTGTTGATGGCTGATTATACCGCTTCCTGCGACGGCGTTGAGATAAAGGAAATGAAGGCAGACAATCAGTTGATAGATCTTTCCGTCCCGCAGATGATGCCGGGCCTGAAGGAAGGACTGCTCGGCATGGCGAAAGGCGATTCCAAAGCCATTACCGTGCCGTTCCCTGCTGATCACCCGAACAAAAAACTTGCCGGCAAGAACGTTGTTTTCAATGTGACCGTTAAAGAGATCAAGGAAAAGTTGCTGCCAGAACTTAACGACGAATTGGCAAAAGATATGGGCCTTACCACTCTGGCCGAACTGCAGACAAAAGTAAAAGAATCCCTTGAAACCGAAGAGAACCGCCGCCAGAAGCATACGGTCGAAAAACAGCTGATAGACAGCCTGCTTGCCTCGAATAAATTCGATGTGCCGAATACCCTGGTAGAAGATCAGCTGGGCCGTATTATGGAAAACGCAGCCAAATACTTCAAGGAGCACGGGCTGCCGGAAGATGCCTATACGAAAAAAATGGAAGAGGAAAAGGACAAATATAAAGTAGAAGCCGAGCGCAATGTGCGCCTGTCGTATATCTTCAACGCCATCATCGAAGAAGAAAAACTTTCAGTGACGGAAGAGGACATGGCTGCAGAAAAGCAGAAGATGCTTACCGGTAACCCGGGCAAGGAAAAAGAAGTCGAGAAGTACCTCAAAGAGAACGAGGATAAGATAAAGTCATACTTAAAAGAAGAAAAGTTATTTAAATATCTGGAAACAAATGCTAAAGTCAAGGAAGAAGTTAAGAAGTAACGGAGGTTCATTATGTCATTAGTGCCTACAATTATTGAACGCTGGAACCAGGGTGCGGCTGTTGGATATGACATCTATTCACGGCTTCTTAAAGACCGTATTATCTTTGTCGGGGGCTACGGCGGAGCTATCACCACCGACTCGGCCAACCTTATTATAGCCCAGCTGCTGTACCTGGAAGCCGAAGATGCGGATAAGGACATCAATCTTTATATCAACTCACCCGGAGGCATGGTAAGCGCAGGCCTTGCGGTTTATGACACTATGCAGTACATCAAATGCCCTATTACGACTATTTGTATGGGTATGGCCATGTCCTTCGGCGCGGTGTTCCTGGCAGCCGGCACCAAAGGCCGCCGTTACGCCCTGCCGCATTCCCGTATCATGATCCACCAGCCGCTTATCTACGGAGAAGGCATTTCCGGGCAGGTTACCGATATCGATATTGAGGCCAAAGAATTGTCCGCTACCAAGGATAAACTTATCTCAGTCCTCGCCAAACATACCGGACAGACGCCGGAGAAGATCCGCCAGGATACCGAGCGCAACTATTATATGTCCGCTCTTGAAGCCAAGCAGTACGGCCTTATAGACGAAGTGTTCGTATCGAGGAAACCGTAAATATGGTAGACAACAAAAACGCCCCGGGCGATTATTCCTGCGTGTTTTGCCACAAAGGCAAGCAGGAAGGGCTGCATTTGATAGGCGGGCAGGGCACCTACGTCTGTGAAGATTGCGTCCGTAACTCCATGGACATTCTTTCCCGGCTGGATGAAGAGCAAAAACGCAAAGCCCTGAAACAGCTGCCAAGACCCAAAGAGATCAAAGAGATCCTTGACCAGTATGTTATCGGCCAGGGAGCGGCGAAGAAAGCCTTGTCGGTCGCGGTTTATAACCACTATCGTCGTCTAGAGGTCGGCTCAAAATCCGGCGATGTTGAATTGCAGAAATCGAACATACTACTGGCCGGCCCTACGGGCACAGGCAAAACACTGCTTGCCCAGACCCTGGCCCGCACGCTGCATGTGCCCTTCGCGATAGCCGATGCCACCGTTCTTACGGAGGCCGGTTACGTGGGCGAAGACGTGGAAAATATTATACTGCGTCTGCTGCAGAACGCGCAGTACGACGTAAAAAGAGCTGAAAAAGGTATTATCTATATTGACGAGATAGACAAGATATCCCGCAAATCCGATAACCCTTCCATAACGCGCGACGTTTCCGGCGAAGGTGTTCAACAGGCGCTGCTTAAAATACTTGAGGGCACCACCGCCAGCGTGCCGCCGCAGGGTGGCAGGAAGCATCCTCAGCAGGAATATATTAAAGTTGATACGACCAATATACTGTTCATCTGCGGCGGGGCCTTCGACGGTCTGGAAAAAATAATCGAAAGCCGCATGAAGGAAAAAAAGCTCGGCTTTGCGGCCGCGCTGGAAGCGAAAAAGGAACAACAGCTTGGCCAGATATTATCTTTCGCTCAGCCTCAGGATTTCATCCGCTACGGCCTGATACCGGAATTCGTGGGCAGGCTGCCGGTGGTAAGCACGCTGGAGCCGCTCAGCGAGGACGATCTGGTACAAGTTTTAACGGAACCAAAGAACGCGCTGGTAAAACAATATAAAAAGATATTCTCTCTGGAAGGCGTGAACCTGGAGTTTTCCGATGACGGCCTGCACGAGATCTCAAGGATGGCCATGAAGCGGGGTTCCGGCGCGAGAGGCTTACGCGCCATACTGGAGAATTTACTGCTGGATGTGATGTACGATCTGCCCGATATAAGCAAGGAAGTGGAAGGCGTTATTTTTGACACCGATGTCATAATCAACAGGTCTGCACCGAAACTGATCTCACGGCAAAAAACCGCCTGATATATAGACCTCCGGAGGCGCTATGAGCGAACTGGATAAAAAGAACGAAGATGAAAAACGGTTGCCGGCGAACATACCGACAAAGTTGCCGCTGCTGCCGATACGGGATATAGTAGTATTCCCGGCCATGGTGCTGCCTCTGGCCGTGGGCCGTGATAAATCTATAAAAGCGCTTGAAACGGCGATGGCCGGCCAGCGTTATATTTTCCTTGTCACGCAAAAAACCATCCAGACCGAAGACCCTTCCCCCCAGGATATTTACCCCATAGGAACCGTTGCGGAAGTGCTGCAGCTGTTAAAGATGCCCGACGGCACGCTGAAAGTGCTGGTCGAAGGTATTTCGCGCGCCCAGTGGACGGACTTTCACATCAACGATAACGGCTATATTGAAGTAGACCTTAACGTCCTCTCAGAGGAAGTGGTCCGCACGCCAGAACTTGAGGCCCTTATCCGGCGCTCTATTTCGCTTTTTGAACAGTATGTAAAGCTCAATACCCGCCTGCCCATGGAGATAGCCGTCGCGGTGTCCAATATTACCGATCCCGGCCGCCTTGCCGATACCATCGCCAGCCACCTGATGATCAAGATAACCGACAAACAGGCGATCCTGGAACTTGCCAACCCCCAGGAACGCGTGGCGAAACTGGTGGAAATTCTTAACGCCGAAATAGAAATATTGAACATAGAGCGGCGCATACAGAACCGTGTGCGCAACCAGATAGAGAAAACGCAGAAAGAATATTACCTCACCGAACAGATGAAGGCGATCCAGAAAGAGCTGCGCCAGAAAGACGACTACGCCAAAGAGATAGATGCGCTGAAGGAAAAGATAAAAGAAGCGAAGATGCCCAAAGAGGCTAACGAGGCCGCTGATAAAGAAATAGCCCGTCTTGAAAAAATGATGGCCTATTCCCCTGAAGCGACCGTTATCCGTACCTATATAGACTGGTTGCTCGCACTGCCCTGGAGCGTGAACACAAAAGACAATCTGGACCTGAAGAATGCGCGCAAGATCCTGGACGAAGACCATTTCGGATTGGATAAAGCCAAAGAGCGCGTTCTTGAATACCTGGCAGTGTTGAAGCTGGTTAAAAAGATAAAAGGCCCGATCTTGTGTTTTATCGGGCCCCCGGGAGTCGGTAAAACCTCTATCGCGAAATCCGTTGCGCGCTCGCTGGGACGCAATTTTGTGCGTATTTCTCTCGGCGGCGTTCGCGATGAAGCTGAGATACGCGGCCACCGGCGCACCTATATAGGCGCGTTGCCGGGCCGTATTATCCAGTCTCTGCGCAAGGCAAAATCTAATAATCCTGTATTCATTCTTGACGAGATAGACAAGATGGGCAGCGATTTCCGCGGCGACCCTTCGGCGGCCCTGCTGGAAGTGCTTGATCCCGAGCAGAACAGCCAGTTCGTGGACCATTATCTGGATGTGGACTATGATCTGTCGAACATCATGTTCATTACGACAGCCAACACCTTGTACAATATCCCGCAAACCCTGCTGGACCGCCTGGAGGTTATCCGCTTCAGCGGGTATACCACCGAGGAAAAGGTACACATCGCGCAACAGTACCTGATACCAAAACAATTGAAGGAACACGGCCTCGCCGATAAGCAGATAGAGATCCCCGCCGACACTATCGAGCAGGTGATCAAAGACTATACCCATGAGGCAGGCGTGCGTAACCTGGAACGCGAGATGGCGAACCTGTGCCGCAAGATCGCAAAAGATATCGCCATGTCCGATGAAAAAAGACAGCGCCGATAAAAGTATTGCCGGCAGCCGTGGGCAAATTCCTGGGCATCCCGCAGTACCTGCATGAAAAAACAGCCGCGAACGATGTCGGTGTATCCACCGGCCTTGCCTGGACGGAAGTAGGCGGGGAAACGCTTACCATAGAAGTAAATAAAATGAAAGGCAAGGGAACCGTAAGCCTTACCGGCAAGCTGGGCGATGTGATGAAAGAATCGGCCCACGCGGCGCTCTCGTATATCCGCTCTGTCTCAAAAGACCTGAAAGTGAATGATGCGATCTTCAAAGATACCGATTTTCATATACATGTGCCCGAAGGCGCCGTCCCCAAAGACGGCCCATCGGCCGGCATAGCGATAGCGACCGCACTTGCCTCCGTGATAACGGAGCGCCCGGTAAAGAAGAACCTCGCTATGACGGGGGAAGTGACCCTGCGCGGCAGGGTGCTTGCAATCGGCGGCCTGAAAGAAAAAACGCTCGCCGCCTATCGCGAAGGTATCACGACCGTCCTTTTCCCGGAAGGGAACAAAAAAGACCTTGAAGATATCCCAAAAAACATTCTTAAAAAACTGAATATGATCCCGGTAAAGTCCATGGAAGAAGTTTTCAAATTGGCGCTGGGAAAATAATCAGTTGCGGCGCTTGACAAATTAAACATTTTTCTGGTAAGATATACATTGTGAAATAATTCACAATGTCCGTTATTGCAGCGGATATACGTACAACTAACGATCCTTAAAGGAGCTGCCATGAAGAAGCACTATCTGTTGACACCCGGCCCCACCCCGATCCCGCCCGAAGTAGCATTAAAAGAAGCACAGCCCATACTGCACCACCGCACCGGTGAATTCGCCGCTATTTTCGGCGATGTCGCCGAGGGCTTGAAATATTTGTTCTGCACGAAGAACGACGTTTTTATTCTGTCAAATTCCGGCACGGGCGCGATGGAATCGGCGGTCGTCAACCTGCTGTCCCCGGGTGATGAAGCGCTGGTCGCTTCCTGCGGTAATTTCGGCGAGCGCTGGGCGAAGATCATGGAAGCCTACGGCTTGAAACCGACGATTATTGCCGGCGAGTGGGGCAAATCGGTAAACCCCGCTGAGATCGAAAAAGCGCTAAAAGCGAATCCTAAGATAAAAGCGGTCTTTACGACCCATACTGAAACCTCGACCGGTGTCGTTAATGATATTGAAAAGATAGGCGCGATAGTTGCGGCGACACCTGCCGTTCTGGTGGTGGACGCTATCTCCGGCCTCGTCGGTCAGGAGCTTAAGACGGATGATTGGAAGGTTGACGTGGTGGTCTCCGGTTCCCAAAAGGGCATGATGCTGGCGCCCGGCCTTGCATTCGCTTCGGCGAGCGCTAAAGCCTGGGCATTGGTGGAAGCGGCTAAACTGCCCCGGTTCTATTTCGACTGGCGCAAGATGAAAAAGAACCTGGCGACAAAAGAAACACCGTTCACGCCGCCGGTAACATTGATCGTTGCCCTGCAGGAAGCCATAAAGATGATCAAGGCAAAGGGTCTTGAGAACGTGCAGGCCGAATGTAAGCTGCTAGCCCGCGCGACCCGCGCCGGCATGAAGGCGATCGGTCTTGAACTGTACGGTGATAAAGCCTGCGATGTGGTCACCAGCGCGCTGGTGCCGCAGGGAGTTGAAGGCGGCAAGATAGTAAAGATGCTGCGTGAGGAATACGGTGTCTCTATCGCCGGCGGGCAGGGCGCTTTGAAAGGCAAAATAATCCGGTTCGCGCACATGGGTTATATCGGCAAGGCTGATGTACTGGTCGGTTTCGCCTGTCTTGAAATGACCCTGGAACGCCTGGGTTATAAGCTGGAAAAAGGGAAAGCCGTAGCGGCCGCGGAAGCCGAACTCATTAAAGGATAACGAATGTATAAAATATTGATGACCTATAATAATACCGAGGGTATGGAAACCTTGTTGAACAACAAGGAATTCAAAGTTGAGATACACAACAAACCGACACCCGAAAAGTTCAAAGAACTTATCGCGGATTACGACGGCTTGATGATCCGTTCTGAAGTAAAGGTCACACCGGACATAATCGCTGCCGGAAAAAAGTTGAAGTTCATCGGCCGCGCGGGTACCGGCGTTGATAACGTCGATATTCCATCTGCCACCCAGCAGGGTATCGTGGTGGCGAACGTGCCGGGCGGTAACACCATATCGGCCGCCGAGCACACGGTGGGCCTTATGCTGAGCCTGGCCCGCAACATACCGCAGGCCTACGGTTTGCTGAAAGCGAAACAATGGAAGCGCGACATATTCACCGGCACGGAAATGTACGGCAAAGTGCTGGGCCTGGTGGGCTTCGGCCGCATAGGCAAGGAAGTTGCGCACCGTATGCAATCCTTCGGTATGAGCGTGATCGTCTATGACCCGTTCGTCTCCAAAAGACCTGGTGGAAAGCCTGGGTATAAAACTTGCCACGCTGGAAGAGGTCTATGCCAACGCGGATTATATTTCCATCCATTCTCCGCTGAATGATTCTACCCGCAATATGATAAACGCCGAAGCGATAAAGAAGATGAAAAAGGGCGTACGCATCGTTAACTGCGCCCGCGGCGGGATCGTGGATGAAAAAGCACTTTCGGAGGCGATAAAGTCCGGTCAGGTCAAGGGCGCCGCTTTCGACGTGTTCGCCAAGGAGCCGCCGGTTGATTTCACGCTTATCGAGACCGAAGGTGTCGTCTGCACGCCGCATCTGGCTGCTTCCACGGAGGAAGCCCAGGTCAAGATAGCGCAGGAACTGAGCGATGTCGTGATAGATTACTTCACGAAAAGCCTGATCCGCAACGCCGTGAACGTGCCGACCCTCGATTGGGATACGTATAAACAGATAGAACCCTATATTAACCTCGCCGATAAACTGGGCACGTTCCAAAGCCAGTTACTGAAGGGCGGCGTTACCGAAGTGGAGATAGAGTACGCGGGTTCCATCGCCAAATACACGACGCAGCCGCTGATGGTCGCTTTTATCCGCGGCCTTCTGACCCCGATGCTGAGCACCAAGGTGAACTTTGTCAACGCGATGCATCTTGCCAAGGAACGCGGCATTAAAGTGATCGAGTCAAAGACCGAGCAGGCTGAAGAATACACAGGCCTTATAACTGCTACGATCAAGACAGATCAGGGGCCGGTGGTAGTTGCCGGCACCATATTCGGCCATACGTATCCGCGGCTGGTGCGCATAAATGATGTTACCGTAGACCTTACTCTGAGCGGAAATCTGCTGGTGCTGAAGAACATAGACCGCCCCGGCATCATAGGCCAGATCGGCACGGTGCTCGGAAAGAACAACATAAATATCGCCGGCATGCAGGTTGGCCGCAAGGATGTGGGCGGAGAAGCAACGACCATAATAAACATTGACGCCGCAGCGTCACCAGAGGTTACCAAACAAATAGCCGCGCTTTCCGGAGTTACGGATGTGCGCCCTGTTACCCTATGAACGCGATAGAGCTGCAAAACCTTACCAAAGTATATCGCAGATCGCATCTTGGTAAGACGATCGAAAGCCGGGGTGTGCAAGATATATCGCTTACGATCCGCCGGGGCGAGGTGTTCGGCCTTTTGGGCCTTAACGGATCGGGAAAAACGACAACGATAAAATTAATACTGGGCCTGTTAAAGACCACGCAAGGAGCGGTGCGGGTTTTTGACAGGCCTGTTCCATCTAATGATGTTCTGCGCCGCATCGGTTACCTGCCGGAAGTGCCTTCTTTCTACCGTTACCTTACCGCCCGCGAGATATTGACCCTGTACGGCGAACTTTCCGGGATCGAAAACGTTCATGCACGTGTTGATGCGATGCTTAAAACGGTCGGGCTGAGTGAGCGCGCTGAAAGCCGCCTGTCGACGTTTTCAAAGGGTATGCTGCAGCGTGTGGGCCTTGCACAGAGCCTGCTGCATGACCCCGACATACTCATTTACGACGAGCCCGTCAGCGGCCTTGACCCCCTGGCGATCCAGCAGATGCGCGCCCTGATAGCCGCTTTAAAGGAACGCGGTAAAACGGTCTTCCTTTCATCGCACATGATCTCGGAGGTAGAGCGGCTGTGCGACCGCGTCGGCATTCTGGTGAAAGGCAGTCTTACCAGGGTTATGGAGCAGAAGGATTGGCAGACAAAAGAAGGCGAGCTGGAACGCGTTTTTGTGGGAGAGGTCTCGGCCTCCGCAGAGACCGGCAGCATAAACTATTTATGAAAAGAATACTATCTATCGCCCGTTACACTTTCGTAGAGAATGTGCGCAACAAAATATTCTATATTATCATTTTGTTCGGGGTCGTTATTATCGGTATGTCCATATTGCTTTCAAATCTCGGCAGCTCGCAGGCCACACGGATCCTGCTTGATGCGGGTCTTGCGGCCATAGAATTTTTTGCTTTGCTGTCGGCGATCTTTGCCGCGGTGACACTGGTACTGGAAGAGATGGAGTCCAAGACCATCTATCTGATACTGACACGCCCGGTTTCCAGAACGCATTATCTGGCCGGAAGGATACTGGGTATGCTGTTGTCGGTATACTGCGGCATGGCGGCGATGGCGGTGGTGCATCTGGCGATATTACTGCTGCACGGATGGGCTTTCACGCTGCGTTACCCGCTCTCCCTGCTCCTTTCGGCGGAAAAAATTGCGATCATGAGTGCCGTGGCCACCTTTTTTTCATTGGCCTCAACCTCCGCCGTCACCTCTATCAGTTTCACGGTTTGCTTCTGGGTCCTGGGCTATTTTTCCACGGAAATGTATTTTTTAAGCGATAAGATGCCTAATCTCGGCGCCAAACTGCTGCTGAAGCTGGCGTACTATATCGCCCCTAACTTTCAATATTTGAATCTCAGGGATTTTTGGAACGTTCCCAATATAACCGGGATCTGGATCCTGTCCGGCGCCGCTTACGGCTTGTTCTATTCTATCCTGCTCGTCGGCCTGACGGTCCTGTATTTCAAAAGAAAAGAATTTTAAATGCCGAATAAACTCACCAGCCTGCTCATCGCGGTTTGTCTCCTGCTTTCTGCCAGTTTGTTTTCACTCCAAAGGACGTATGTATATCCTCTGACGCCTATCAAATTCGCTCCCATGCCGCAGTACGCCATGATGGACATGGTCATGGCCTGCTCCGGCGCACGGCGCTTAGGGGCAGCCCTTGCCTGGGTGCAATTTTTGCAATATTACGGTACCAGGGAAAATGAAGCTGATAAGTATAAGGATTTTCTGCAGTATTGCTGGCGTATAGTATATTTTGATCCTTTTGCCAGTTACGCCTATCTTACCGGTTCTGCCGGCCTTGCCTGGAACCTGGGCCGCCCGGAAGAAGCGCTTCAGTTGCTTGAGTATGGGATAAAAGTCACGGATGAGTATGGCGCCGGTATGACCAGCGATGCAAGACAGCCTTTCTGGCAGTACCATCTCTATATAAGTGCTATAATATACAAGCAAAAAGGTGATTTCAGTAACATGATCCAGATGCTTATGACGGCGGCCAGGCAGCCAAATTGCCCGAACATGCTGAAGGCCGTCCTGGCAAATGTTCTTGAAAGCACCGGGGATTATAAGGGCAGCGTTAAACTCTGGCTTGAGATCTATGCCAGCAAAGACCCTATGTATTTCCAGAAAGCTGAAGAAAAGATAGTACAGCTGCGCAGTCTCGCCGGAATGTGAGGTCCGATGAATTTATTACCGTTGATAGTGTGGTTCGCCATTGTGGGCGGCTATGTGCTGAATGTGGTCGTGGAACTGCTCAACAAACGTCACCTGACGCCTGAACTGCCGTCTGAGTTCCAGGGTTTATATGATCAGGAGAAGTACCGGCGTTCCCAGGAGTACCTGAAAGACACCACTGATTTTTCCCTGGTAAAGGCGAGCGTTTTCACCACCGCGCTGCTCGCTTTCGTGGTCTTCGGCGGTTTTAACACCCTTGATCTGTGGGCGCGCAATATGCGGCATCATTACGTCTGGACGGGCCTTGCCTTTGTCGGGGCGCTCTTTTTCTGGCCCAGTTGATAGAAATACCTTTTTCGGCATACCATACGTTCGTACTTGAAGCTCAGTACGGTTTCAATAAAACCACCCCGAAAATATTTATTCTGGATCTTTTAAAAGGCTGGGCGTTAACAGCCGTCCTGGGCGGCGCGGTATTCTCGCTGGTCGTTTGGTTCTTCACCGCCTTTGGGGCCTGGGCGCCGCTATGGTGCTGGTGCGCCGTAATGGTGATACAGATCTTCATACTCTTTATCGCGCCGATCGTTATCATGCCGTTGTTCAATAAATTCACCCCGCTGCCCGACGGCGAGCTGAAGACAACCGTTGAAACCTATGCCGCTAAAGAAGGTTTTAAAATGCAGGGGCTTTTCACTATGGACGGCTCCAAACGCTCTACCAAGGCCAACGCCTTCTTCACCGGTTTTGGCGCGCTGCGCCGCATCGTGTTGTTCGATACGCTTATCTCTCAACATACCGTAGACGAACTTACGTCCGTTCTCGCGCATGAGATGGGCCATTACAAGAAGCACCACATCCACAAATTCATCGCCATTTCGGCGTTGACCATGGCGTTCATGTTCGGCGCTCTGGCACTGGTAATAAATAACAAAGGCTTGTTCGATGCTTTTCGGGTGCAAAACATGTCGGCATACGCCGGCCTGGTATTCTTCAGCTTTCTCTTTGCGCCCCTGCAGATAATTTTATCCGCTATAACCAATTATCTTTCCAGGCGTTATGAATACGAGGCTGATACCTATGCCGTGACAACATATCGCAAGCCCCGCGCCATGATAGACGCGCTGAAAAAGCTTTCGGTCAACAATCTTTCAAATTTAACGCCGCACCCGCTGAAGGTATTTCTGGAATACAGCCATCCGCCGGTGCTGGAACGCATTACCGCTATAAAAGCGATATCCGCAGGTATAAAGGAGTAGACAATGGATGCTACATTAAAGACAATTTTGGATGCGCCGGGAATTTCCGGGTACGAGAGCAGCATCGCGGCTATCATGCAGGCAGAGCTTAAAAAGGCCTGCGGTAACGCCTCGGTTGACGGGTTCGGCAACGTTTCCGCCACGAAGGGGAACGGCAAAATAAAAATAATGCTGGCTGCCCATATGGATGAGATCGGGCTGATGGTAAAGTGTATCACGAAAGAAGGCTACCTGCACTTTATAAAGATCGGCGGTATCGACGACCGGGTTTTGCCGGCACAGCGGGTTATCGTGCGCGGCGCCAAAGGCGATGTGCTCGGCATCATCGGCACCAAGCCGCCGCACCTGCAGCAGGAAGAAGAACGCAAAAAGCCTATGAAGTATGAAGATATGTTCATAGATATCGGCGCCAGGGACAAAGACGATGCGGAAAAACGCGTTTCCATCGGCGATCCGGTGATCTTTGAGCCGAACGCCGGCGTGCTTAACGGCGATCTGTATTACGGCAAGGCCGTGGATAACCGTATCGGCTGCTACGCCCTGGTGAAAATAATGGAGAAACTCGATGTGTCGGGACTTAACGCTCAGGTAATAGCGGTTGCCACCACGCAGGAAGAAGTGGGGCTGAAAGGAGCCAGGACATCGTCGTTCGCTATCAATCCTGATTTCGCCCTTGCCATAGATACCACGATCGCCGGAGATACGCCGGGGATCAAGGAAACGGAGTCGCCGCTCAAGCTCGGCGCGGGTGTGGGCATAACATTCATTGAAGCCTCCGGCCGCGGCGTGCTGGTGCGGGAATCCACCAAGAATATGCTGATAAAAGCCGCGCAGGATGGAAAAATCAAATACCAGCTGGCGATAATAGAGGGAGGCATGACGGACGGTGCGATCATTTACATGAACAATCAGGGTATCAATACGGGTGTTATCAGCATCCCGACCCGCTATATTCATTCACCCAGCGCCGTATTCAGTATCGAGGATGTTAACGCCGCCGTTGCCCTGGTGCTTGCAGCCATTAAGATCGTAGGGAAATAATGAAAATACATATCAGGCCGGAAAGGACTAACGAACAGGGGAAAGTATACGAAATAAACCGCCGGGCCTTTAACAGAGCCGGTGAGGCCGACCTGGTGGACGCACTGCGCAAAACGAAGCGTTTTAACCCCGGCCTGCTGTTGGTAGCGGAACATTACGAAGAACTCTTAGGCTGTATACTGCTCTACCCGGTTGATATAGTCGAAGGATCAAATATAACACCGGCGCTGGCCCTTGCCCCGGTAGCAGTGCTGCCTCAACATCAACGCAAGGGCATAGGGGGGAAACTGGTAAAAGTTTCTCTCGGCAAAGCTAAAAAGCTTGGTTTTAAGTCGGTGATAGTGCTCGGCAACGCGGCCTACTATACCAGATTCGGTTTCAAACCAGCCTCTTTATGGGGCATAAAACCCTCTTTTGAGGTCCCTGAAAAGAACTTCATGGCCATAGAACTGGAGCCTGAAGCGCTGAGGAGTGCCGCCGGTGTTGTTTACTATCCAAAAGAATACGCATCAGTGAGCGGAAAATAAACAGCTTGACAAAACCGACGGTGAGTGATACAATTCTACATACGAAACAATAAAGCAGCTAATTTTCAAGGGGAGGTTCACCATGGCAGAAGGAAGATGCATGAAATGTAAGAAGCAGGTCACCATGAAGGATGAGAAAGAAGTGGTAATGAAGAACGGCATGAGAGCAGCGTCGGGCGTTTGCGGCGATTGCGGCACCAAAGTATTCAAGATCCTTGGCAAAAAGAAGTAATAACCCCCGCCGTTCAATAATTTAAAAAACCGTCGAGCTCAGGCCCGGCGGTTTTTTTTATTTCCCTGCCGCTCCCATAACTCTCCTGATTTTAGATAAACCCCTTGACAAATTTCTTCGTTTGCGATACTATTGATAATGATAATCAATATCATAAAGGTGCAAATATTGCATGGCAGACACCGTACACTCACCGCAGGACCGATCATCTCAGCCCAGCCTTCCCGGCCGCCTGAAAAAGTGCGGTTATCGCATTACAGCCCCGCGGCAATTGGTAATGGATGTTTTTACGAACACTACGCGCCATCTCAGCGCGGAGGAGGTATACCTTTTGATCCACAAGGCTAACCCCGGCGTCGGTATCGCGACCGTTTACCGGACCCTGGAATTGCTGGTGAAAATGGGAGACGTTATGAAGTTTGATTTCGGCCAGCACAAATCCCGTTATGAACTGGCGGCGCTATCGGGAAGCGCGCGCCACCATCATCATATCGTCTGCACTGATTGCGGAAAGATAGTTAACTATACGGAACTTATGCAGGCTGAATCGGAGGTCATGCTTCAGACACAGACGGCGCTTGCCAGAAAGTACCATTTTGATATTAAGCATCATCAGGTACAATTTTTCGGCGTATGCGGGGAATGCGCAAAAAGGAGCAGCCATGACCGTAAAGTCACAGGCAGCACAAAAAGCTGTTGATCAGGGGCGTTATTGGGTGGAGTGGTTCGCGGGTTTTGAAAGCAGGCGCAGTACACAACATGTATCTGCGGACGAGTTTTTGCCGGACCTTCTGCGTCGTTCACGCGCCCTGAAGGCGGAAATGATGTATCTGAATTCATGTATGGTCTGCCGGTAAATACAAGGGCCCAGCCCAAAAAGGAGCCGCACGATGGCGTCTATGAACATGCTGGAGTTTTTCACGGAAGATATTACCGTTCACCCTGAACTGCATACCCGTTCATCACGTTTTTCCAGATCGTTGGAAGACGGCTACAGCGTTTGTTCTTCCTGCGGTATGGAAATAGTTTTCGAGCACGATCATCCGGGTTTTGACAACTGTCCCGCATGCGGCAGTGAGTTGTTGAAATAGCGGTTACCATGGAACGTAAAGGCATTATAGCGGAAATAGTGTGCGTCGCCGCGGCACTTACGGTTCTCTACTGGATAAGCACGGAAAACTATGTGCTGTTCCACTCTCTTATTGAGCTGTGCTGTATCCTGATCGCGTGGACGATATACGTGATCGGTCTTAACGCACGGCAGTTCCCGGATACGGATTTCTTTCAGTTCCTGGGCATCGCCTTTTTGTTCTTCGGCATAATGAATGTGCTGCATTTGTTCTCTTTTACCGGTATTGGTATATTCTCCTCGGCCGGTAGTGATCTGTATACCCAGTCCGGGCTGCTTTCCCGCTACCTGGAAGCGACCGCGCTGCTCCTGGCACCGTTGTTTTTGCGCCGCAAGATCAATCTCTATACGGTGACCGGCATCTACGCACTGGTAACCATCCTTATGTATGGGGCGGTATATGTCTGGGGTTTTATGCCGCGAACGTTCGTACCCGGGACCGGTGTCACCGCATTCAAAAATATCAACGAGTTCATTGTGATCGTGCTTTTTTCAGGCGCTCTTTTCCATGTGCGAAAGAAAAAAACTTTTTTACCCGCGCAGACCCTTGGTCTATTAACCGCCGGACTGGTGCTTGCGATCTGTGTAGAGATACCGCTGCTTAATTATGACCGCGAATTCGGCGTCATGTATTCCTTGAGCCATTTCATCAAACTGCTTTCCTTCTATCTTTTTTACCGGGCAATTCTCAATGTGGGTTTGCTGAAGCCGTTCGAGATGGTTTTTTTAGACCTTACCAATTCAGCTAAAGCCCTGCAAGGCCAGCTGGAAGATTCAAAAGACCGGTTCGAGATTATTTTTAACCATGCGATAGACGGTATTGCGCTTGCCGACGCAGAAACGCGTAAAATATATCTGTGCAACAAGGCTATGTGCGATCTGACAGGACGTAGCCAATATGAGCTTCGCGGCATGGCGATACGACATCTGCATCCTGAAAACGAATATGATATCCAGGAGTCTCAGTTCGATTCGCTCGTAATGGGACAAAAAAAGATCGTTACCGATGTTCCGCTGAAAAAGCGAGACGGGGCTATCGTTTATGTCGATATAAGCGCCGCACTGATCCAGTTCGGAAAAAAAGAATATTTGCTGGGTATTTTTCACGATATCACGGAACGACGAAAAATAGAGCAGGACCGCTGCCGTATCGTTTAAAGTCAATTGATTTAGAAAAACGATCCGGTTATTTGACAAAATTACCGCCTTTTGGTAGAATACCCCAGATATTACGGAGCAAGTACCCCCGGTTATCCGGTTGTCTTTGTAAAACAATCGCCGAGTTCTTTTCTGTCAATGTTATCTTGGGCCCGTAGCTCAGCTGGTAGAGCACCTCCCTTTTAAGGAGGGTGTCGAGTGTTCGAACCACTCCGGGCTCATAAGATCTTTTGCGTCTAAAACACTAACTGCCCTCATCGTCTAGCGGTTAGGGCGACTATCGCGACGAACAGGAGCGATGGGTAGGCGCGGGCACCGCAGCAGAGCGAGGATGCCCCGGGTTGCGATGCGTAGCCGCAACCATCCCTTTCAAGAACTTGAAAGAGAGCTCAGGATATAGATGCACTTTGATTAAACACTAACTGCCCTCATCGTCTAGCGGTTAGGACACATCCCTTTCAAGGATGCGGCAGGGGTTCGATTCCCCTTGAGGGCGCCAATATTAGGGAATCGAAGCCGACCCGAAGCGCCGCCGCGTAGGCGGATAAAGCGAGGGCGGCCGGCTTCGAAGGAGCCCGGCAGGGCGGGTGAGAAGGATTCCCCTGGGTTTGAGGGCGCGATTTCTGAACAAAAGGTTATATATGTCAACATTAGTAGTCATCGGCACACAGTGGGGAGACGAAGGTAAAGGCAAAGTAGTTCATTATCTTTCTCAGCAGGCTGATCTGATCGTAAGGTACCAGGGCGGCAACAACGCCGGCCATACCATTATTTACGAAAACAAGCCGTATGTTCTGCACCTTATCCCGTCTGGCGTTCTATTCCCTAAAAAAGTTTGTCTTATAACCAACGGCGTCGTTATCGATCCCGCGAACCTCTATCAGGAAGCACAACTCCTTAAAAGCAAAAACCTGGATGTCAAAGGCCGCCTCTTCATTTCCGACCGGGCGCACGTCATTTTGCCGTATCACAAATATCTTGACGAACTGCGCGAGCGCGGTAAGATCCGTATAGGCACCACAAGGCGCGGCATAGGTCCTTGTTACGCCGATAAGGTTACTCGCCTGGGCATCCGTGTCATAGATTATGTCGAAGAAGATGTTTTCATGGATTTGCTCGAAAAGAACCTTAAAGAAAAAGGCCCGCTGCTCAGCAAGATCGTTCCCGTCGCGAAAGTGCGCCGCGAATGCCTAGCCGAATACCAGAAACTGCGCAAATTCATGCTGCCGTTCGTCACCGATACCGGCATCATGCTTGAAAAAGCCATCAATGCCGGTAAGAACGTTCTTTTTGAAAGCGCACAGGGCACGCTGCTCGACCTTGATTTTGGCACCTATCCTTATGTAACATCTTCCAACCCTATTTCCGGCGGCTGTTGCACCGGGGCCGGCGTTGCACCGACGAAAATACAATCTGTCCTCGGGGTTGTCAAAGCGTACACTACCCGCGTAGGCGAAGGTCCTTTCCCTACTGAATTGAATGAAAGCGTCGGTGCCTTTCTTCGTGAAAAGGGCCAGGAGTTCGGCGCTACCACAGGCCGCCCGCGCCGTTGCGGCTGGTTCGATGCCGTGCTGGTGCGCCACTCAGTCCGCCTGAGTGGTGTAGACAATATGATCATGACCAAGCTTGATTGCATGGAAGGGATCAAGACCATTAAGATCTGCGTCGCCTACAAATACAAAGGTAAAACGTTAACCGAGTTCCCGGCCTCCCGCAAAGCGCAAGCCGGCGTTACGCCGGTCTACGAGGAAATGCCTGGTTTTGAAGGCCCGATAAAAGGCATAACCGATTTCAAGAAATTGCCTCTCAACGCGCAAAAATACGTCAAACGCGTAGAAAAACTGATAGGAGCCAACATACCGCTTATATCTCTCGGCCGCAAACGGGAAGAAACCATAATGCTGGATAAAAAACTGAAGTTGTTTTAAGGGATAAATTGTGAAAAGAGCTGTGCTTGCTTTAGAATCAGGACGGGTGTTCAACGGCTTTTCTTTCGGCGCCGACGGCGAGCGTGATGGTGAAATAGTATTTAATACTTCGATGTGCGGTTATCAGGAGATCCTTACCGATCCCTCATACTGCGGCCAGATAGTGGCCATGACCAGCCCCCTTATCGGCAATTACGGGACGAATGACGAAGATATGGAGTCCATCCGTCCCTGGGTTTCCGGCTTTATCGTTCGGGAAAACAGCCCCCTGGTCTCGAACTGGCGCTCAAAGTCTTCCCTGCAGGAATTTCTTAAAAAACACAATATCGTCGCGATCGAAGGTATAGACACGCGCGCTCTTACCCGCCACATACGTTCGGGCGGCGCCATGCGCGCCATTATTTCCACCGTCGGCGAAAGCACCAAAAAACTGGTAGAGAAAGCCAAGGCTTCTCCGGGCCTGGTTGGCCGGGACCTGGTGCAGGAAGTTACCTGCAAAGACCGTTTTCCCTACGCGAAGAACCATCCTTCGGCAAAATATAAGGTCGCGGTGATCGATTGCGGAGTAAAGGACAATATTCTCGCTGACCTCGTCAAAGTTGGCTGCCACCTTACCATATTCCCGGCATTCGCGAAGGCTGAAGATATACTGGCTTCAAGCCCCGACGGTATTTTCCTTTCGAACGGGCCTGGTGATCCCGCAGCCGTTAAATACGTCGTTGAGACCGTTGAAAAATTAATAGCGCATAACGCGAAAACCCATAACCGCAAGATCCCTATCTTCGGCATCTGCCTGGGCTACCAGATGCTCGCCCTTGCCATGGGGGGTAAAACCTTCAAGCTTAAGTTCGGCCACCGCGGGGCCAATCACCCGGTGAAAGATGTTACGACCGGGAAAATAGAAATTACTTCTCAAAACCATGGTTTCGGCGTAAAGCCCGACAGCCTTAACGACAAAGAGATCGGCTTTACCCATTTCAACCTTTACGACGGCACGACTGAGGGGCTCTGCCACAAGACACTGCCGATCTTCGCGGTGCAGTACCACCCTGAGGCAAGCCCGGGTCCGCACGAAGCAAAATATTTATTCGACCGCTTTATACAGCTGATCAATCAGCATAAATAGCTTATAGGAATCACAATCATGCCAAAACGCACAGACATTAAAAAAATACTCATCCTGGGCTCAGGCCCGATAGTCATCGGCCAGGCCTGTGAATTCGATTATTCCGGCACACAGGCGATAAAAGCTTTGCGCAAAGAAGGCTACCGGCTTATTCTGGTGAATTCAAACCCCGCCACGATCATGACGGACCCGGAGTTCGCCGATGCCACTTATATTGAGCCGCTGGTACCCGAGATCGTTGAAAAGATCATAGAAAAAGAACGGCCCGAGGCGATATTGCCGACGCTGGGCGGCCAGACCGCCCTCAATCTTGCGGTCGCGCTTTCCGAACGCGGCACGCTGGACAAATATAACGTTGAACTGATCGGCGCGAAACTGCCCGCGATCAAAAAAGCCGAAGACCGCCGGTTGTTCCGCAAGACCATGCAGGAGATCGGCCTTGACCTTCCCGCTTCAGGTTACGCCTATACCCTTGAAGAAGCAAGCAAGATCGCCGAAAAAATAGGTTTTCCTCTGATAATCCGGGCTTCATTCACCCTGGGCGGCATAGGCTCCGGTATCGTTTATACGCGCGAAGATTTCCTTGAAGCCGCAAAAGTAGGCCTGGACGCAAGCCCCATCAGCGAGATCCTTATTGAAGAATCCGTGCTCGGCTGGAAAGAGTTCGAGCTTGAAGTGATGCGCGACTGCGCCGATAACTGTGTTATAATCTGTTCCATTGAAAATTTTGACGCGATGGGTGTGCATACCGGGGATTCTATCACCGTCGCGCCTATTCAGACGCTGACCGACAAAGAATACCAGAAAATGCGCGACTGGGCCTTCAAAGTCATTCGTGCGATCGGAGTTGATACCGGCGGTTCCAATATACAGTTCGCGGTAAACCCTAAAGACGGCCGCATGGTCGTTATAGAAATGAACCCGCGCGTAAGCCGTTCCTCCGCCCTTGCCTCAAAGGCTACCGGGTACCCTATCGCCAAGATCGCCGCTTTGCTTGCCGTCGGTTACCGCCTGGATGAAATACCTAACGATATTACCAAGAAAACGCCGGCCTCTTTTGAACCGGCGATAGATTACACGGTCGTTAAGATACCGCGTTTTGCATTCGAGAAATTCACGGGAACCGACCAGACATTGAACACGGCCATGAAATCGGTCGGCGAGGTCATGGCCCTGGGGCGCACGTTCAAAGAAGCTTTTCAGAAAGCTATCCGCGGCCTTGAAGTCGGCCGCAACGGGTTGAATTTCGACGGCAAGGGACTGGTAAAACGCGTTGAGCAGATAGAAAAGGAAGGCGGCAAGGCGCGCGACGAATTCATTGAAGAAATTAAACCTAAGCTGACCGCTCCCAACAATGAGCGCTTGTTCTATGTCGGCTATGCGCTGCAGATAGGCATGACGGTAGAAGAGATCGCCGAGATCACGATGATAGATCCGTGGTTCATAGCCCAAATGAAACAGATCGTTGAAAAAGCGCGTGAGATACCGATGCTGGGGAAATTCTCGAAAAAAGAACAGGCTGAGTTCCTTACCGGTATAAAACAATACGGTTTTTCAGATAATCAAATAGCGTACCTTACCGGCCAAAAACCGGAAAAGATAGCGGCCTTGCGTAAAAAACTGGGTGTAAAACCCGTTTACAAACTGGTTGACACCTGCGCCGGCGAATTTGAAGCCTACACACCGTATTTCTATTCAACCTACGAAGAAGAAGACGAAGTGACGGTGGACAAGAAAAAGAAAGTGATGATCCTTGGTTCCGGCCCCAACCGTATCGGCCAGGGCATCGAGTTCGATTACTGCTGCGTTCATTCCGTTATGGCCCTTAAGGATGAAGGCTATGAAACCATAATGGTGAACTGCAACCCCGAAACCGTGTCAACGGATTATGATATCGCCGACCGCCTGTATTTTGAGCCGCTTACGCACGAAGATGTTATGAATATTATCAACAAAGAAAAACCGTATGGCGTTGTCGTGCAGTTCGGCGGGCAGACGCCGCTTAACCTGACCAACGGCCTTGCCGAGCAGGGCGTGCGCATACTGGGCACCACGCCGGAAGCCATCGATATCGCAGAAGACCGTAAGCGGTTCTCGAAAGTGCTCAATAAACTGAAGATTCCACAAGCGGAATCAGGGACGGCGCTGAATTACGCCGAAGCTAAGGTTATTGCCGCAAGAATAACGTATCCTGTCATGGTGCGCCCCTCATATGTGCTGGGCGGCCGGGCTATGGAAATAGTCTACGATAACGATTCCCTTGAACAATACATGAAGCGCGCCGAAACGGTAAGCCCCGGCAAACCTATTTTGATAGATAAATTCCTTGATAACGCGATAGAGGTGGATGTTGACGCACTGTGCGACTGCACCGATGTGTATATCGCGGGCATCATGGAACATATCGAAGAAGCCGGTATCCACTCGGGTGACTCTGCCTGCGTGATACCGCACCACACCTTAAGCCCCGAGATCGTCAGCACTATTAAAAAATATACCACTGAACTGGCGTTGGAGTTGCCGGTGAAGGGCCTGCTTAACATTCAGTTTGCTGTTAAAGACGGCATTGTCTATATCCTTGAAGCCAACCCGCGCGCGTCGCGCACCGTTCCGTATGTTTCCAAGGCAACGGGTTTGCCGCTGGCGAAGATCGCGGCCAGGCTCATGGTGGGCAAGAAACTTAAAAAACTCCTCTCCGCCAAACAGCTTGCCAACTGCCCGCCGAAGATGAACTGGGTGGCGGTAAAAGAAGTCGTGCTGCCCTGGAACCGTTTTTCGAATGTTGACATAGTCCTTGGCCCGGAAATGAAGAGCACCGGCGAGGTTATGGGTATAGACTCGGACTTTGGGCGCGCCTTTGCGAAAGCCGAGATGGCCGCCGGTTCAACGCTGCCGAAATCCGGCGCCGTGCTGGTCAGCCTTGGGCCCCGCGGGAAAGCGGATGCCCTTGCCGTCGTTAAAGAATTGATAACCCTCGGTTTTGAAATATGCGCGACAAAACACACCGCAGAGTTCTTTCAGAGTTACACGTTGCCGGTGCGCATAGTCAACAAGATCTCGGAGGGCCGCCCTAACGTGGTGGATATTATCAAGAACCGCGAGGTAGCCCTTATAATAAACACCCCGTCCGGCAAGAAATCCCGCACCGACGGGTATCAGATCCGCCGCAATGCCGTGATCTATAATATCCCGATGGTTACCACTCTGGCGGCCGCCAAGGCCACCGTAGAGGGTATAAAAGCCCAGAAGAGCAAAGACTGGTCCGTGCAGTCCTTGCAGGATTATTTCAAAAAGTAGCCAACCCATGCTTGTAAAACTACTCAAACACACCCCGGACCCTGAAAAGACTTGCGCTATCGCCGCGCGCCTGTGCTACTCCAACAGTACGATAGAAGAACTTAACGAAAAACTTAATGATGAACAGGTAAAAAGCCTGCTTGCCAGGGTCATTTCTTCCGGTCACCATTCGGTGCTTGAGCATGCTTCATTCTCGTTCGGCATTGAGGGCGTTTCCCGTGCCCTGCTTGCCCAGCTGACGCGCCATCGCATCGCCAGTTTCTCGGTGCAAAGCCAGCGTTACGTTAAATTCAAAGGCGATCTTGAAGTCGTTACGCCGCCGCTGGTGTCAAAGGACGCGGCTCTGAAGGCAAAGTTCGACGGCGCCATCGCATCGCTTAAAGGCATTTATGATGATCTTATGGCAGCTGGTATACCGGCAGAAGATGCCCGCTACATACTTCCCAATGCCGCAACGACAAAAATAATACTTACCATGAACGCCCGCGAGCTGCGCCATTTCTTCGCCCTGCGCTGCTGCAACCGCGCCCAGTGGGAAATAAAAGAGATGGCCTGTCGGATGCTGAACCTTGCAAAAAAACAGGCTCCCATCCTGTTCGCCGGCGCCGGGCCGGATTGTGTAAACGGCAGCTGCACAGAAGAAAAACCCTGCGGCAACCCCTGGCCGAGGCAGACCGCCTAGGCGGTCTGCGATCTCAAATTTCAGATTTCAGATAACGGAATTTGGATAACAAAATTTGCTAAACATCGCATAATTATTGTATAATACGGGACACAATAAATAGTTTTGGGGCTGTAGCTCAGTTGGGAGAGCGCCTGCATGGCATGCAGGAGGTCAGGGGTTCAACCCCCCTCAGCTCCACCAAAAATATTTTAAAAAGAGTCCATTGTCGGGCTCTTTTTTGTATAATACAGGAAGACAACATTCTGAAAAGTGGGAACGAGCGGGAGGCCTATGGTAAAGATAAAAAGTGCTCTTACGCAAAGTGTTGGTAAACAACTGATCGCGAAACGTGATGCATTCTTCAAGAAGATCGGCGATCAGGGTATTGCCCTTACCTACGACGATGTACGACTGACCACCGGTTATTCCGAAACACTTCCTGACAATGTTTTGATCGAATCAAAATTTTCACGAAATGTCGGTCTTAAAATACCCATCGCCAGCGCCGCTATGGATACCGTGACCGAATCTGAAATGGCTATCGAAATGGCCAAGCTCGGCGGCATCGGTGTTATTCATAAGAATTTCAGCGCTCAGGAACAGGCTTCTGAGGTGGCCAAAGTGAAGTACCATCTCAACGGCCTTATTGAAAAACCTATCTGCTTCGAAGAGAACACTTCCGTCGGTGAGATACTTGCCTACCGAAAAGAGCGGGAATTCAAATTCCATTCTTTCCTGATCACGAACAGCGACAACCGCATCGTCGGCATTATCACCAAGAACAATTTTGATTTTTGCGAAGATCACTCCCTGAAAGCCAGACAGATCATGACCAGGAACCTTATCACCGGCAAACCCGGCACCGGCCTGCAGGAAGCTTACAAGATCATGAAGGAAAGCCAGAAGAAAGTCTTGCCGCTTGTCGGCAAAGATGGGATGATCGCAGGCTTGTACACATTCACGGATGTTAAACGCATTCTTTTCGGCGATTCGAAAACCTTTAATGTCGACAAGAACGGCCGTTTAAGGGTCGCGGCGGCCGTCGGTGTTTATGACGATGCCATGGAACGTGTTGAACAGCTTGTCCGCGAAAAAGTGGATCTGGTGATCATTGACACCGCGCATGGCGACTCCAAGGGTGTTATAGATACGCTCAAGCTGCTTAAAAAACGCTACGATATCGACGTCATGGCAGGGAATATTTCAGAGCCTGAATCCGCGGAACGGTTGTGCCGCGCGGGGGCTGATGGCCTGAAGATCGGTCAGGGGCCCGGGTCCATCTGCACCACCCGCATCATTGCCGGTATCGGCAAACCGCAGGTCAGCGCGATCTACGAATGCGCTAAAGTGGCCTCTAAATTTGGTGTTCCGGTTTGCGCGGACGGCGGCCTGAAATTCTCGGGCGATATTCCTATCGCTATCGGCGCCGGCGCTCACTCGGTCATGATGGGTAATATGCTGGCCGGTACCAAGGAAAGCCCCGGAGACTTCCGGTTCCATCAGGGAGTGCAATACAAGGTCTACCGCGGCATGGGATCTTTGGGCGCTATGGAAAGCAGCAAAGGCTCGCGCGAACGCTACAATCAGGGAAAGAACGATCTTGTGCCGGAAGGTATGGAAGGCATGGTGCCCTACAAAGGGCCTCTGAGAGAGGTTCTCTGTCAGTACGTCGGCGGCCTGAAGCGCGGCATGGGCTATGTCGGGGTGAGCAGTATCGAAGATCTACGGACAGCGGCGCAATTCGTCAGGATAACGGAAGCAGGAAAGGCGGAATCACATCCGCACGATATCGTCATCACACGCGAAGCGCCGAACTACCAGCAACAACGCTGATAAAAGCTAAAGAAACCATATATTACAAAAAAGAGTTCGTGAAAACGGGCTCTTTTTTATTGACACACCATACATTGTATGTTATACTTCGTGGCGTCAATAGGTTGTGGTCTTTCAGGTTTTGCCGTCGAACTAAAATTTTTCTTGACAATGCTATGGGTATGTTGTAACATTTGCCAACATACTACAGGTTGTGGTTGGTTTAACTGGGGAAACAAGTAAATGAAGTGTCCTTTTTGCAGCAGCCCCGATGACCAGGTTTTAGATTCCAGGCCCATGGAAGACCAATCGGTCATCCGGCGCAGGCGTATCTGCCGGGAATGCAATAAACGTTTTACCACGTACGAGCGCCTGGAAGAAAGCCCGCTGATGGTGGTAAAATCCGACCAGCGCCGTGAAACGTATAACCGCGCCAAACTTAAGGAAGGGGTGGTGCGTGCCTGCCAGAAACGTCCGATCTCATCGGATGCCATTGAAAAACTTTTAAATGACGTGGAAACAGACCTGCGAGATTACCTGATGGAGGTACCCAGCCGTATTATCGGTGAGACAGTTCTGAACAAACTGCGCGCCCTGGACCCGGTCGCGTATGTGCGGTTCGCCTCGGTTTACCGGCAGTTCAGTGACATAGACACGTTCATGGAGGAATTGAAAAAGCTGAAAAAGAAAATGCCGAAATTACAGGAAAAAACGGGAAGCATAAAGAACTAGCAACCAAATTTTAGTCAAAATAGCGGGAGGAGTGGAATGGTTATGAGCTTGAGCCGTGAAGAATTGTTCGAGAAGGTTAAGCCGGCGGTGCACGCAAACGCGTTAACAGTGTTGTCTAAAAGGTATCTGCGCCGCGATAACGACGGCAAGGTGATGGAAAGGCCCGAAGACCTGTTCTGGCGCGTGGCTGAAAATATCGCGCAGGCCGACAAGATCTACGATACCAGCGCCGACATTGAGGCGACCGCCCGTGAATTTTATTCCCTGATGGCGGCCATGGACTTTCTCCCGAACTCCCCGACCCTTATGAACGCAGGCCGCCCGCTGCAGCAGCTTTCGGCCTGTTTCGTGCTTTCTATAGAAGACTCTATGGAATCTATCTTTGAAACCCTTAAGCACACCGCCATGATCCACAAATCCGGCGGCGGAACCGGCTTTTCCTTCTCGCGCCTGCGCCCCTCAAGCGACGTGGTCGCGACCACCAGCGGCGTATCCTCCGGGCCGATCTCTTTCATGCACGTTTTCAACGCTGCCACCGAAGCCATTAAACAGGGCGGCACCCGCCGGGGCGCCAACATGGGCATGCTGCGCGTGGACCACCCGGATATTCTGCCGTTCATCATGTGCAAAGATAAGAACGATCAGCTGACGAACTTCAATATTTCGGTCGCCATAACGAAAGAATTCATGGAGGCGCTGGAATCTAACCGTGACTACGCACTGTACAACCCGCGTAACGGCAAAGAAGCCGGCCGCCTGAACGCCAAAGAGGTTTTCACGAAGATCGTGGAACAGGCCTGGAAGAACGGCGAGCCCGGAATTGTTTTCATAGACCGCATCAATGAATTTAATCCTACCCCGGGCGTCGGCATGATAGAATCTACCAACCCCTGCGGCGAACAGCCGCTGCTGCCCTATGAATCATGCAACCTGGGCTCCATAAATCTGGGCCATCTGGTGGTGAACGGCCAGGTCGATTGGGACCGGCTCGGCAGGATAGCCCGTTCCGCGGCGCATTTCCTGGACAACGTTATCGATATGAACAACTTCCCGCTGCCGAGGATAGCCGAGACTACACGGTCCAACCGCAAGATCGGATTGGGCGTCATGGGCTGGGCTGATATGCTGGTGCAGCTGGGCATTCCATATAATTCCCACGAAGCGTTCAAGCTTGGCGAAAAACTTATGGGTCACGTGCAGATGAACGCCGACCTTATGTCCCAGGAACTTGCCACCAAACGCGGCAACTTCCCGAACTACAACAAGAGCATCTTCGCCGGCAAAGCCCCTCGCCGTAATGCGACGCTTACGACACTCGCCCCCACCGGTACCATCGGTATTATTGCTAATGCTTCCGGCGGCATAGAGCCTATGTTCGCCGTTGCCTACAAGCGCGCCAACGTTCTGGACAATAACGAAATGTTCGAGGTCAACCCGTATTTCGAAAAGATAGCGAAAGAGATGGGTTTTTATTCGGCCGAAATAATGAAAAAGATCACGGAGAAAGGCAGTCTCCACGACATTACGGAGATCCCTGAAAGCGTGCGCAAAGTGTTTGTTACAGCACACGACATTAAGCCGGAAGACCACATCCGTATGCAGGCGGCCTTTCAGCAGTATACCGATAACGCCGTCTCAAAAACGGTCAACTTCCCGCATGACGCGACCAGGGAAGATGTTGCCGAAGCCTATAAGATGTCCTACAAACTCGGCTGCAAAGGCGTAACGGTGTACCGCGACGGCAGCCGCGACGCCCAGGTGCTCAACGTTGGCCACGGTGTTGCCAAAATTGAAGAAGAGGAAGAAGTAAAAGACGAGCCGGGTAAACTGGTCTTCAAGACCCGCCACCCCCGCCAGCGCCCCCGCGCGACCCACGGCGTGACCTTCATGATGCACACCGGTTGCGGAAAAATGTACGTGACTGTTAACGAAGACTCGCACGGTCCCTGCGAAATATTCACCTCGCTCGGAAAATCGGGCGGCTGCACAAATTCTCAGGCTGAAGCGGTATCGCGTCTGATCTCCCTGTCCCTCAGGGCCGGCATCAGCCAGGACGAAGTGGTGCGCCAGCTTAAAGGCATCCGCTGCCCTTCACCCACACTTGCCGAAGGCGGCGCCATTCTTTCCTGCGCCGACGCCATAGGCAAGGCGCTTGAAAACTATTACAAAGAACGCAACACCCCGACACTCTTTAACCCGGACGGCAATTCCGCAACGGCCGCGGTCGTTATCGAATCGTCTCCCGAGAAAAAAGACCCGGGCACCAGTTCCGGCTACACACGCGCCGGCGGCAAGAATGATTTCGTCGGCAGCTGCCCGCAATGCCCCGAATGCGGCGAGATGCTTGAGTTCGGCGAAGGCTGCGTCGTATGCCGCAGCTGCGGTTACTCAAAGTGCTGGTAAAACCCATACAAAATTGAATTGGAATTGGTAATATGATAAAATGTGATAAGTGGATAAAACGAATGGCTCAGGAGCAGCGTATTATAGAGCCATTCGAGCCGGCGCAGGTAAAGAACGGTAATATTTCTTACGGGACATCTTCTTACGGCTACGATATGCGTATCGCCGATGAGTTCAAGGTTTTCGTGGGAAATAAGCCCCTTGACCCAAAGCTTAGCGACCCTCAGAACTTCAAAGACGTAAAAGCGGTAGACGGATACATCACCATCCCGCCCAACTCCTTTGTTCTGGCCCGTTCCGTCGAGTATTTCCGTATACCCCGTAATGTGGTGACCGTTTGTTTCGGGAAATCCACCTACGCCCGGTGCGGCGTACTGGTGAACGTGACCCCCTTCGAACCCGAATGGGAGGGATTCGTAACTATCAGCATCGCCAATACGTCGCCGGTCCCGGTAAAGCTGTACGCGAACGAGGGTATTGCCCAGGTCCTATTTTATGAAGCCGACGAAGCCTGCGAAACATCATACGCAGATAAGGCCGGCAAGTACCAGGCCCAGAAAACCATAACTCACGGCAAAGTATAGATAACCACATTATTTAAGGAATTTAAACGACATGATTCTTATTCTTGATTTTGGGTCGCAGGTGACGCAACTTATTGCGCGGCGTGTTCGGGAAATGAAGGTGTACTGCGAAATATATCCGGGGAATATGAAGCTGGAGTCGTTCGGGGCGCTTGAAAATGTGAAAGGCATCATATTGTCCGGCGGGCCGGCTTCGGTGTATGAGAAGAACGCGCCGTGGCCCGATCCTAAGATATGGGAATTGGGCGTGCCGGTGCTGGGCATTTGTTACGGCATGCAGCTGATCGCCGAGCACTTTGGCGGAAAAGTTAAACGCGCTAAACATCGCGAGTACGGCCTTTCTACCCTTAAGATAAAAGCTAAAAAGTCGTTGTTCGGAAATATAACCGATCCCACGGTCTGGATGAGCCACGGCGACAGCCTGTCCCGGATGCCGAAAGGCTTCAATCGGATAGCGTACACTTCAAATTCTCCTTACGCGGCTATCGCCGATACTGACCGTCAGATATACGGCGTGCAGTTCCACCCGGAAGTCAACCATACGCCGCAGGGTAAGCAGATCATTCAGAATTTTGTGTTCGGCGTCTGCGGCAGCCGCGCTGACTGGACGATGCATAACTTTGTTTCAGAAGAAATTAAGCGTATTCGCCGCCAGGTAGGCCGCGGCAAGGTGCTGTGCGGTATGTCGGGCGGCGTTGATTCGGCGGTAGCCGCGGTGCTATTGCATAAGGCTATCGGCAAACAACTTACCTGCGTTTTCGTTGATAACGGCGTTCTGCGGTTGAACGAAAAAGAACGCGTGCAGAAAATATTCGGTAAGAAGTTCGGTAACAGTCTGGTTGTCGTGGATGCCAGCGCCCGCTTCCTTAAAAAGCTTTCCGGGATTTCCGATCCCGAACGCAAACGCAAAATTATCGGACATGAATTTATAGAGGTATTTGAACAGGAAGCTAAAAAACTAAAGAAAGTTGATTTCCTTGTGCAGGGCACGCTCTATCCCGATGTTATCGAAAGCGTGTCCGTGAACGGTCCTTCGGCGGTCATAAAAAGCCATCACAACGTCGGAGGGCTGCCGGAAAAGATGCGCATGCAGCTGGTGGAGCCCTTAAAATTCCTGTTCAAAGACGAAGTGCGCGAGCTTGGCAGAGAACTTGGCATGCCTTCAGAGATCATTACGCGCCACCCATTCCCCGGGCCCGGAATGTCCATAAGGGTACTTGGCGCTGTCGATAAACCAAGGCTCGATGTATTGCGCAAAGCCGACTGGATCGTGGAAGAAGAGATCCGCAAGGCCGGGCTGTATGAAAAACTCTGGCAGGCGTTCGCCGTGCTGCTGCCCGTTAAGACGGTGGGCGTTATGGGCGATTGCCGCACCTATGAAAATGTCTGCGTTTTGCGTATCGTTGAAAGCACCGACGCCATGACCGCCGATTGGGCGAAAGTGCCGTATGAAATGCTGGGCAAGATCTCAAGCAGGATAATTAATGAAGTGCGCGGTATCAACCGTGTCGCCTATGATATATCCCAGAAACCGCCCGCTACCATCGAATGGGAGTGATTATGAATACCGCCAGTGAAACTATTGATCTGCCCCTGCTGCACCGGGGAAAAGTACGCGAGGTTTACGATCTCAACGAACAACTTTTGATCGTCGCCTCAGACCGCATTTCCGCTTTCGACTATGTTCTGCCGAACGTAATACCGGATAAGGGCCGCATTCTGCATAAGCTCTCAATGTTCTGGTTCGATATGTTCCAGGGTACATTGCCCAACCATCTTATTACCGGTGATTTTGAGCAGTTCCCGACGATCCTAAAGCGGTACCCCTATCTAAAAGACCGTTCCATGCTGGTTAAAAAAGCCCAGCGCATAGACATAGAGTGCATCGTGCGCGGCTATATCGCGGGCTCAGGATGGAAGGAATATCAGAAATACGGCACCGCCTGCGGGATACAGCTGCCGGCGGGCTTGAAGGAATCCTCCAAATTGCCGGAGCCCATTTTCACCCCTTCCAGCAAGGAAGACGGCGGTAAACATGATGAGAATATAACATTTGAAGAAACGGTCAACCGTATCGGCCTTGAACTTGCCACCAAGATCAAAGAGCTGTCGCTGATGGTTTACACGAATGCCGCCGCCTACGCCCTGACAAAAGGCGTTATGATCGCCGATACGAAATTCGAGTTCGGCCTGCACGACGGTAAAGTGATATTGATAGATGAAGTGCTGACCCCCGATTCTTCACGGTTCTGGGAAAGCAACCTGTACGTTGAAGGCACGAGTCAGGACAGCCTGGATAAACAGTTCGTGCGCGATTATCTGGAAGACATAAAGTGGAACAAGCAGCCGCCGGTGCCGCAATTGCCGAAAGAAGTGATAGACGGCACACGGATGAAATATGTTGAAGCCTATGAAAAAATAACCGGGAAGAAATTCTAATGATCTACAGGATCGAAGTAAGCAATCAAAAAGGTTTTCCTGACAAGCACGGTGAACATGTCTGCCATGACGTAAAGGATATCGGTATTGCCGGTGTTTCAAAAGTAAGATATTGCACGGTCTATAAGATCGACGGCGATGTTACGGGACTTGACGTAACCCGTATCGCTTCCGAGCTGCTTATTGACCCTATTACGGAAGAATATGCCGCCGACACACTTGAGGCGGCCGGTAAAATTAAACCGGCGAAAGGCGAGCATATTATTGAGGTCTGGCTGAAGAACGGCGTTACCGACACCGTTGCCGAAAGCGTTCAAAAAGCCGTAAAAGACCTCGGCATAAACGCTCCTCTGAAGGTCAAGACCGGCCATAAATTCACCGTGGTAGGCTCCGCCGCGGTGTCCACCGTCAAACAAATCGCCGAAAAACTCCTGGCCAATCCCATGGTGCAGGAATACTCGATCCAATAATCGTTTAAATAAGGAATCCCTTAGATGAATGTGAACACGATAGAATTATTGAAAGCAACTGACGAACAACTGGTGGCGTTGAGCAAAAAAAATGTGCTTTCGCTTTCGCTGGTGGAGATGAAAGCGGTGCAGGAATACTTTAAGAAAGAAAAACGCAACCCGACGGATGTGGAACTTGAGACCATCGCCCAGACCTGGAGCGAACATTGCAAGCATAAAACGCTTACCGGTGTTGTGGAATATAGGGAGACCGATGTTGACGGAAAAGAAACCGTTAAAACCTATCAAAACCTTTTAAAAGAAACGGTGTTCCGCGCTACACAGGAACTTAATAAGCCCTGGTGCATCTCGGTATTCAAGGATAACGCCGGAGTGATCGATTTTGACGATGAAAACGGCATAGCTTTTAAAGTGGAGACCCACAACCACCCTTCAGCGCTTGAGCCGTACGGCGGCGCGGCGACGGGTATCGGCGGCGTTATTCGCGATATCATGGGTGTAGGCCTTGGGGCGAAGCCGCTTGCGAATACCGATGTGTTTTGTTTCGGTGAGCCGGATATGTCGTGGAAAACACTGCCAAAAGGCATGCTGCATCCAAAGCGGATCGCCAAGGGTGTTGTTTCCGGTGTGCGCGATTACGGCAACCGCATGGGCATACCGACGGTTAACGGTGCCGTCTTTTTCGATCCGGCATACACTTCTAACCCCCTGGTATATTGCGGCACCATGGGTATTATCCCTAAGAAAATGGCTTTCAAAGATGTCAAACCGGGCGATCTTGTGCTGGTCGTGGGCGGGCGTACCGGGCGCGACGGTATTCATGGCGCAACTTTCTCATCCATTAAGCTGGACGACCAGAGCGATGTCAGCGCCGTCCAGATAGGCAACCCCATAATTGAGAAAAAAGTTTTGGATACCCTTTTGCAGGCCAGGGACCTGGGGCTCTACCGCGGCCTTACGGACTGCGGCGCCGGCGGCCTTTCCTCGGCGGTAGGGGAACTCGGGGAAGAATGCGGCGTGGTAGTACATTTGGATAAGATACCGCTTAAATATCAGGGGCTTGCGCCGTGGGAGATATGGGTTTCGGAAGCTCAGGAACGTATGGTCTTTGCCGTGCAGCCTGAAAATAAAGAACGTATATTGCGTGTTTTCGAACAGGAAAATGTCGAAGCCACTTTTATCGGTGAATTCACGAACGATCATACATTGAAGCTCTTGTATAACGGCGAGACCGTTGCCGATATGAAGATGGCGTTTCTGCATAAAGGTGTACCCAAGGTAAAGAACATCGCTACCTGGACGGTGAAGGCCGATAAGCCGATCTCCGTTGCGGCACTCAAAAAGAGTTCTTCCAGGCCGGGTTCCGATCTTAAAGAGTTGCTCGGCATGCTCAATATTTGTTCCAAAGAATGGATCGTGCGCCAATACGATCACGAAGTTATGGGCCAGACGGTAATTAAGCCGTTCCACGGCAGCGATATAACCGCGCAGGGTCCGGGTGATGCGGCTGTTATCTGGCCGTATGCGGTGAGGCAGTCCGGAGTCCGAAGACCGGAGTCCGGAGTAAACAAATATAAAGGCGTCGTTTTGTCTAACGGAATGAACCCGGAGTATGGTAAAATAGATGCCTATTGGATGACCGCCTCTGCTGTGGACGAGGCCCTGAGGAACGCTGTCTGCGTCGGCGCTGATCCTGAACAGATGTCTGTGCTCGATAATTTCTGCTGGGGAAACCCTTATCGCACGGAAGTGCTTGGCTCCCTGGTGCGCGCCGCCGATGCGTGTTACGATATGGCAATGGCGTATGGTGTTCCGTTCATTTCAGGCAAAGATTCCCTGCATAATGAATATGAAGTGAAAGGCAAATCGTATTCTATCCCGCCCTCGCTGCTTATATCGGCGATGGGGATCGTGCCGGATGTCAGGGCCGCCCGCACGATGGACCTGAAGAAGGCCGATAACCTGCTGTACGTGATCGGTGCGACAAAGGACGAACTGGGCGGCTCTCATTATGCGAAACTCAAAAAGATCAACGGCGGCATTTTGCCGAAGGTTGACCCCTATAACGCCCTGTCCGCAATGAAGTCGCTGCATCAGGCTATCGGCAAAGGCCTTATTGAATCCGCCCATGACTGCTCAGAAGGCGGCCTTGCCGTGGCGGTCGCTGAAATGGCTTTTGCCGGCAATAAGGGTGTTGAGATAGAACTTGGCATGGTAAGTGCGATGCCCGAACTTACCGATATAGAATTGCTCTTCTCGGAATCCAACAGCCGCTTTGTCGTCGAAGTATCTAAGAAGAACAGCCAGGCCTTTGAAAAAGCAATGGCCGGCGCGGTTGTCTCCTGCATCGGCTCTGTCAATAATACCGACACCGTATTGATGAACGGAAAAAATGGTAAAGCAGTTATAAAAGAGAAACTGTCGGCCCTAAAATCCGCCTGGCGCAGCCGCCTTGCCTGGTAAAGGAATATATATGGCACCTAAAGCGATCATACTGAGGACTGCTGGAACTAACTGCGATTATGAGACGGCGGCAGCCTTCGAACTGGCTGGCGCGAAAGCGGAGCGGGTGCATATTAACCGCCTGATATCGGGCGAGGTAAAACTGGCTGATTATCAGATCATGGCCGTGCCCGGCGGGTTTTCTTACGGTGACGATATAGCTTCAGGAAAGATATTGGCCAACGAGCTTAAAAATAAGCTCGGCGCACATATCCAAAAATTCGCCTCTGACGGGAAACCTGTTATAGGCATCTGCAACGGATTTCAGGTTTTGGTTAAAATGGGCCTGCTGCCGGACGAAGTTTCTTTCTCCCAGACAACAACCCTGACCTTTAATGATTCGGACAAATTCGAGTGCCGCTGGATAAATCTTGGCGCCAACAAAAAAAATAAAAGTTTCTGGGTTAAGGGCCTTCCGCCTGTCATCCAGCTGCCGGTAGCCCACGGCGAGGGAAAATTTCTTGCCGGCACTAAAAAAACACTCAGCGATCTGGAGAAGAACAATATGGTCGCTTTCAGGTACGTCGACAAATCAGGGAAACCTGCTGCCTATCCGCTTAACCCCAACGGTGCGGTTAATGCTATTGCCGGTATCAGCAATAAGAAGGGGAATGTTTTCGGCCTTATGCCCCACCCGGAACGGTATGTCTATGCTTTGCAGCATCCTTCGAAGATCGGGCAGCCGAAAAATGAATTTGGCTGGGGTTTGCAGATGTTCGTTAACGCTGTAGCGTATGTGAAATAGGAGTCAACTATGTGCGGAGTTTTTGGGATATTTAATCATCCGGATGCGGCAAAACTTACGTACCTTGGGCTATATGCGTTGCAGCATCGCGGGCAGGAGAGCGCCGGCATTGCTTCTACCGACGGTGAAAAGATATATTCTGAAGTTCACATGGGGGAGGTTTCCGCTGTTTTCAACGAAACGAATTTAGCAAAGCTTATAGGTAACACGGCTGTCGGCCACGTTCGCTATTCTACGACCGGCGTCAGCAATATAAAGAACGCCCAACCGCTGGTGATAAAATTCATGAAGGGTTATCTGGCGCTTGCCCATAACGGCAACCTGGTGAACTCTGATGAATGGCGCGAAAAACTGGAAAAGAAAGGTTCCATATTCCAGGCGACCTCTGATACGGCTGTCGTACTCCATCTTATCGCGCATACGAACGGTAAGCCCATAGAGCAGGGCATAGAATACGCCCTTTCAAAGCTCAAGGGCGCTTTCTCCATGATCTTCCTGTCGCCATCTAAAATGATCGCGGTGCGCGACCCGTACGGTTTCCGCCCTCTGTGCATCGGCAAGATCGGCAGCGGCTGGGTTTTGGCTTCCGAAACCTGCGCCCTGGACCTTATCGGCGCGGAATACGTCCGGGACGTTGAGCCGGGGGAAATGGTCATAATCGATAAGAACGGTTTAAAATCGCGGCGCTTTGCCAAGGCAAAGAGCAAGCAGGCGATGTGTATTTTTGAATTCATATATTTTTCGCGTCCCGACAGCATGATATACGGTAAGTCCGTGCTCGCCGTGCGCCGCCAGCTGGGCGCGAACCTTGCCTACGAATGCCTGGCGAAAGGCCTGAAAGGCGATGTGGTTATCGGCGTGCCGGATTCCGCCAACAGCGCCGCCATCGGTTTCAGCCACGCTTCCGGTATCCCCTACGATACCGGCCTTATCCGCAACCACTATATCGGCAGAACTTTCATTGAACCCAGCCAGCACATCCGTGATTTCGGCGCCAAGATAAAGTATAATCCGGTTAAAGAACTGCTGCGCGGTAAAAGGGTTGTGGTCGTTGATGATTCCATTGTGCGCGGCACCACGATGCGCAAATTGGTCAAGATGATACGGGACGCCGGCGCTAAGGAAGTGCACCTTGCCATATCCTCTCCGCCGGTCATCGCCCCGTGTTTTTACGGGATCGATACGCCCAACAAGAGTGAATTGATAGCGGCCCAGAATACGGTTGAAGAAACCCGCAAATATATGCAGGTGGACAGCCTTCATTACCTGAGCGTCAACGGCATGCTGAAGGCCTCCGACATGCGCGCCGATGATTTCTGCCGGGCGTGTTTCACCGATAAATACGTTATCAAATAGGAAAAATAATGAATGTCCTGGTACTTGGTTCCGGCGGGCGTGAACACGCCATCGTCTGGAAAATAAGACAAAGCCCGAAGGTAAAGTCGGTGTATTGCATTCCCGGCAACGCCGGTATTGCTACGCTTGCCGAATGTGTGGATATTAAACTGACGGATTTTAACGCCATCGGCGATTTCGCGACCAATAAAAATATCGACCTCACCATCGTCGGCCCTGAAGTGCCGTTGTCTGAAGGCATCGTTGATTATTTTGACAATCGCGGCCTCAAGATTTTCGGGCCTAACAAGGCGGCGGCCCAACTGGAAGCCAGCAAGGTTTTTTCAAAGCACGTCATGAAGAAGTATGGGGTGCCGACCGCGGATTACGATGTCTTTGCCGATTCGGCCTCCGCGATAAAATATATCAACGATCATCCGGACACCTGCCCTCTGGTGGTTAAGGCAGACGGCCTGGCGGCCGGTAAAGGCGTGCTGGTCTGTATGTCAAAAGGCGATGCTCTGGCCGCCGTAAAACAGGTGATGGACGATAAGGCTTTCGGCGCTGCCGGCAAAGAGGTTGTGATAGAACAGTTCCTTCACGGCGAGGAAGCCTCGGTCATGTTGTTCGTATCAGGCAGCAAATATTCCATCATGGCGCCTGCCCAGGACCATAAACGCATCTTTGATAATGATGAGGGACCGAATACCGGCGGTATGGGTGCGTACGCGCCGGCGCCCGTCGCTTCACCGGAGGTCCTTAAAAAAGTCGAAGAACGTATCATCAAGCCGATGCTCGCCGGGCTTGCGAAGGAAGGGATCGTTTATAAAGGCGTCCTGTACGCGGGTTTGATGATAACAGAAGAAGGCGATCCGTTCGTCATAGAATTCAATTGCCGCTTCGGCGATCCGGAGACCGAGGTAGTATTGCCGCTGCTTAAGACCGATCTTATCGATATCGCCGTTGCCGTTGTCTCAGGTCAGTTAGACAAACAACCGCTAGAATGGTATAATAGGTCTGCGGTAAGCGTGGTTCTGGCATCGGGAGGATATCCCGGGGATTACGAAAAAGGCATGGCAATAACCGGTTTGCCCGAAGCTTCGATAATAAAAGATGTCATAGTCTTTCACGCCGGAACAGCGGAGAAAGACGGGCAGATAGTTACCAATGGCGGCAGGGTGCTTGCGGTGACCGGCCTGGGAAACAACATCTCTGAAGCGATAAAACTGACGTATGCTGCGGTAAAACCGGTATATTTCGACGGAATGCAGTATCGCAAGGACATAGGGAAAAAGGCAATACCATGACCGATAAGATCAAAGTCGCGATCATCGTTGGTTCCGATACAGACCTGCCCGTGGTCGCCGAGACCATAAAACTGCTTGAAAGCTTCGATGTAAAATATGCCGTCGCTGTAGGCTCCGCCCACCGTACACCCGAAAAAGTAAAGAAATTCATTCGCCAGTCAGAGAAGAACGGCGCCGAAGTGTTCATCGCCGCCGCCGGTATGGCTGCGGCCCTGCCGGGTGTCGTTGCCTCTGAAACCGTACTGCCGGTCATAGGTATTCCCATAGAAAGCAAAAATCTTGGCGGTGTGGACGCTCTTTATTCCATAGTGCAAATGCCCCCGGGCATACCGGTAGCCACGGTCGCTATCGGAAAACCCGGCGCGAAAAATGCCGCGGTGCTTGCGGTGCAGATACTTTCGGTAAAAGATGTTTCCCTTCGCGCGAAAATGAGCGCCTACCGCAAGAAGACCGGCGACGCTATCATAGAAAAAGATAAACGCCTGCAAAGCCTGGGCATCCACAAGTATCTGGAGCAGGCTAAACCATGAAAAAAATATTGATGAACAAAGAGGCCCTCGCGCGCACCATTAAGCGATTGGCCCATGAGATAATAGAAAAGAACAACGGTTCAAAAGACCTGGCGATCGTGGGAATTCAAAGCCGCGGGGTGATCATCGGCAAGCGTATCGTCAAAGAGATCCGCTCGGCGGCCCGCGCCGAGGCCGGCTACGCCGAAGCCGGCTACGCCGAACTTAAAAAAGATGTTCCCTTCGGCATCATGGACATCGCGTTGTACCGCGATGACATAAACACCCGCGCTAACCCGCTGGCGCTGAAAGAGACCGACATACCCTTCGATGTTACCGGCAAGAAAATAGTACTGGTTGACGATGTGCTCTATACCGGCCGCAGCACGCGTGCGGCGCTGGACGGCTTGATGGACATGGGCAGGCCGCAAAGTATTCAACTGGCGGTGATCATAGATCGTGAAGGCCACCGGGAATTGCCCATTAAGGCTGACTACGTGGGCATGTCATACCCGACTGGATTGAAAGACACTGTTATGGTAGAGCTCATGGAAACCGTCGGCCGCGAACAAGTGATTCTGACGGCAAAATAAACGGGTTTATAGAGGATTATTGCGATGATGCTTAAAAGCAAGGACCTGCTTGGCATAGAGTACCTGGACAAAGCCGAGATCGAATTGATATTGCAGACCGCCCGCCCCTTCAAAAGCCTGTTCACCCGATCCATTAAAAAAGTGCCTACCCTGCGGGGAAAAACCGTCGTCAATCTTTTTTACGAACCATCAACCCGCACGCGCACCTCTTTTGAGATCGCCTGCAAACGCCTTTCCGCCGACGTCGTAAATATCTCGGTCGCCACTTCCAGTGTGGTGAAGGGCGAGTCGCTTATAGACACCGGCAAGACCATGGAGGCCATGAAGGCCGACCTGATAATCATCCGCCACAGTATGGCCGGCGCCCCGGCGGTGCTTGCCCGCAATCTCAACGCCTCCATTATCAGCGCCGGCGACGGTTTTCACGCACACCCGACGCAGGGGTTGCTGGACCTGTTCACGATAATCGAAAAGAAGAAAAATGTCGAAGGTTTAAAAGTCCTGCTGGTAGGCGACATACTGCACAGCCGCGTGGCGCGCTCTAATATACATGCCCTTACAAAAATGGGCGCGCAGGTGCGGGTCGTGGGGCCGGCGACACTGATCCCGCCCGATATCGAGCGCATGGGTGTTAAAGTTTTTTATGACCTGGACGAAGCTCTGAAGGGTGTGGATGTCGTTAATATACTGCGCATCCAGCTGGAACGACAGAAAGATAACCTCTTCCCGTCGGTTCACGAATACATAGAGTTCTACCAGATGACTGCCGAACGGCTGCGCCATGCCAAGCCGGATGTTATGGTCATGCACCCCGGCCCCATGAACCGCGGCATAGAAATATCCTCGGAAGTCGCTGACAGCGCCAACGCGGTCATCAACGAACAGGTTACCAACGGCATTGCGGTGAGAATGGCCGTCCTTTATTTGCTCGGCAGTAAAAATAAAAATCAAGGGTCATTATGAAATTATTAATTAAAAACGGCCACGTCGTGGATCCGGCAAATAAAGTCAACGGTAAAGCGGATGTCCTGATAGTTAACGGAAAGATCTCGGCGGTTAAGCCGCGTATTACGGAAAAAGCCGATAAAGTAATAGATGCATCAGGAAAGATAGTGGTTCCCGGTCTTATTGATGTGCATGCCCACCTGCGCGAGCCGGGCCATGAAGAGGAAGAAACTATCGCGACGGGCTCCTGCGCCGCTGCGGCCGGCGGTGTTACCACCTTGTTTTGCATGCCCAACACACACCCGCCCCTGGATAACGCGCCTGCCGTGGAATATATACTGCTCAAAGCCCAGAAAGAGGGCATTATTAACGTTCATCCGATCGGCTGCATAACGAAAGGTTCCGAGGGCGCTGAACTCGCCGAGATCGGCATACTGAAAAAAGCCGGTGTCGTTGCCGTATCAGACGACGGCATGCCCGTAATGAATGCCATGGTCATGCGCCGGGCGCTGGAATATACCAAGATGTTCAAGCTGCCGGTCATCGCGCACTGCGAAGATAAAGATCTCTCAAAAGGCGGCGTGATGAACGAGGGCGAGACCTCCACGCGCCTTGGCCTGCGCGGCATACCGCGCCAGGCGGAAGAGATCATGGTGGGCCGCGACATTATGCTTGCCGGGTTGACCGGCGGTCACCTGCATGTGGCGCATATTTCCACGGCCGGTTCCGTTGAACTGGTACGCAGGGCCAAAAAGAATAAACTTAACGTAACAGCTGAAACCTGCCCCCATTACTTCACGCTTACCGACGAGGCTGTGATCGGCTACAACACGAATTCTAAAATGAACCCGCCCCTGCGCACCGCCGATGACGTTAAGGCTATCAAGAAAGGCATCGCCGACGGGACCATAGACTGCATCGCGACCGACCATGCGCCGCACACCGAAGAAGAAAAGAATAAGGAATACGACCTTGCCCCGTTCGGTATTATCGGCCTTGAGACCATGCTGCCGCTGGTTATCAGCGAACTGATAAACACCAAAGTACTGACCTGGCCGCAGGCAATTGAACGGATGTCGGCGAACCCCGCGCGTATTTTTGGTTTAAAGGACCGGGGCTCGCTGAGCGCCGGAACGCGCGGCGACGTCGTGATAATAGACCCGAAACGCGAACATATCATAGAGAATTTCATTTCAAAGAGCAGTAACTCGCCGTTCACCGGTCGCACGCTGCACGGTCTTGCGGAAACCACCATAGTCGGAGGAAAAGTCGTCTGGAACATAGAAGACGGAATTACCTATTAACAATAGCTGATAATACGTGCCTGGCACCGGGCTACTACAAAATGCAGATTGCGGCTGAACAGTTAGCCCGGTTTTCTATGCCCGGCCAGTTCTGCCAATTATCCGTGCCCGGTGTTTATTTGCGCCGCCCTTTAAGCATCGCAGGGACCGCTTCAGGGTTGCTGACCTTCATTTATAAAGTCGTCGGCACAGGAACTGAAACCTTATCCGTGATGCGCAAGGGTGATATCGTTGAAGTGCTGGGACCCCTGGGTAGCGGCTATCCACTTGCAGCTGCACACGGCAAAACGCCTGTTCTGATAGCCGGCGGCAGCGGGATAGCCTCCTTAAGTTTTCTAGCTGCAAAACTCAAAAAACCGGGCATACTTTTTTACGGTGCAAAGAATAGACAAGAACTGGTGAACCTGGAGCATTTCAAAAAGACCGGCTGGAAAATAATCGTTGCGACAGAAGACGCCTCGGCCGGCATAAAGGGTTATGTCACCACGGCCTGCACAGACCATTTTAAGAATAATACCTGTCATGATCTTGTTATATTCGCCTGCGGCCCCCATCTGATGTTGAGCAAAGTGGCTGCTGTCGCCCGCGAGAACGCCATCGAAGGATATGTATCACTGGAAGAAAAAATGGCCTGCGGCACCGGCGTCTGCCAGGGCTGCGCGGTGCGTATCAAAGGCGAATATAAACGCGCCTGCTCGGACGGTCCGGTATTTAATATCTCCCACGTGGATTGGCAATGAAACCAAACTGTTCAACGATCCTTGCCGGTATAAAACTTAAGAATCCCGTCGTTACCGCCTCAGGCACATTCGGCTACGGTGATGAGCTGGCCGATCTGTGCGACATCCAGGCGCTTGGCGCCATAGTGACAAAAACCATAACGATACAGCCGAAGGCCGGCAATCCCGCTCCGCGCGTGGCTGAAGCTGCAAGCGGGATGCTGAACACGATAGGCCTGCAAAATATCGGCGCAGCAGCTTTTGTGACGCAAAAACTGCCGGTATTAAGAAAACTGAGGGTTCCAGTTATCGTCAGCATCGCGGGACACACCGAAAAAGAATATCTGGCGGCGATAGACATTATGGCCGGGCAAAAGGGTATTTCGGCGGTAGAACTTAACCTTTCCTGCCCTAACCTGCAGAAAAAAATAGTCTGCCAGGATGAAACGCTTATGCGCCTGGTAATTAAAGGCGCCTGTAAGCGCCTCAGCGTGCCGGTAATAGCGAAACTTTCGCCGCAATTGACGGACATTGCCTATAGCGCGAATATCGCCCTTGGCGCCGGGGCGAGGGTGCTTTCCCTGGTCAATACATTCCCGGCGATGGCGATAGATGTCCGCACCTGGAAACCCAGGCTTTCCACGGTAACGGGCGGCCTTTCAGGGCCTGCGGTCAAGCCCATGGCCGTGCGGGCCGTCTGGGAAGTGTACCGAAATCATCACTGCCCGATAATCGGCGGCGGCGGCATCAGTTCCGGCGAAGATGCCGTTGAGTTCCTGCTCGCGGGCGCGGCAGCGGTAAGCGTGGGCACCGCGAGTTTTGTCGACGCGAACGCCGCCCCGAGGGTTGCGCTGGAGATCGAAGAGTACATGAAGGAATACGGCATTAAATCTATAGCGGATATGACGGGGAAAATTAAATCATGAAGAAACTTATCGTCGCGCTTGATGTGTATGAGTATGGCAAGGCAATGGAACTGGTTGAGCGGCTTTCACCGTACGCCGATATTTTCAAGGTGGGACCGATCCTTTTTCTGCAGTCCGGCCCGCGCATCATTGAAGATATCAGAAAAGCGGGTAACGAAGTTTTTCTTGATCTGAAATTCCATGATATTCCGGCGACGGTTTCGCGTGCCGTGCAATCGGCGAAGGATATGGGTGTCTACAGCCTGACCCTGCACTCTTCGGGCGGGGAACCGATGATGAAAGAAGCGGCTGCGGTGCCGGGCAGGCCGCGCCTGTGGGCGGTTACCGTGCTTACCAGCCAGGTGACCGATCCAACCGTTGTCCGCGACCGCGCATTGCTGGCAAAAAAAAGCGGCGTAGACGGCGTCATTTCAAGTCCGCACGAAATAGAACTTATTAAAAAGGCCTGCGGAAAAGATTTTTCCGTAATAACCCCGGGCATCCGCATGGCAACCGACGCAAAGAACGATCAGCAGCGTATCGCGACCCCGTCAATGGCGATCAAAGCCGGCGCCGATTTCATAGTCGTAGGCCGGCCGATAATAGAAGCTGCGGATCCCGTAGAAGCCGCGAAACGCGTTACCGAAGAAATTGAAAGCATTAAATAAACGGAGCTAACCACATGGACCAGAACAAGACTAAGAAGCTTTTCGAGGATAATCAGGCGCTGTTAAGCGGTCACTTTCTGCTTTCCAGCGGGCTGCACTCAGACACCTATTTCCAATCGGCACTTATACTTCAGCATCCCGCGCAAGCCGCCGTATGCGCACAAGCCCTTGCTGCCAAGATAAAAATAGAAGTAAAAGAGCCGGTTGGCGTGGTCGTTTCTCCAGCGCTCGGCGGGATCGTGGTCGGGCAGGAAATAGCCAGGGCGCTCGGGTGCCGTGCCATATTTTGTGAACGGGTCGAAGGAAAACTCGTCCTTCGACGGGGTTTCAATATAAAAGAAGGCGAAGTTACGGTGGTTGTTGAAGATGTGATAACAACAGGTCTTTCAACAAAAGAGGTTATTGAGGCGATATCGTCTTACAAGCCAAAAGTTGTCGCCGTATCCTCTCTCGTTGACCGTTCAGCCGGAAAGGTTAGTTTTGGTGTGCCGTTCTTTTCTTTGCTCAGCCTTGACGTAAAAAGCTACAAAGCCGAAGAATGTCCGCTCTGTAAAGCCGGTTCAGCACCCGTTAAACCCGGCAGCCGTAAGTAAATTTAAGTTTTGTCCGTTATGTCGTCCATAAAGTCCGTTAAGTCCATTTTTTAGGAGATTTTTCATGTCCATTTCTTACAAAAAAGCCGGTGTTGATATTGATGCCGGCAACGAGCTGGTAAAAAGAATAAAAAAGAAACTTCCCAAAATAGGCGGTTTTGGCGGCAGCTTCCCATTGCCCGGTACGGACATTAATCTTGTCAGTTCCACCGACGGGGTGGGCACCAAACTGAAACTTGCTTTTATGCTGAACAAACATGACACCGTCGGCATCGACCTGGTGGCGATGAACGTCAACGATATTATCTGCTGCGGCGCAAAGCCGTTGTTCTTTCTGGATTATTTCGCATGCGGCAAACTTAACGTCGGGCAGGCTGAAAAAGTTATCGCCGGCATTAAAAAAGGCTGTGACATAGCCGGCTGCGCCCTGATCGGCGGCGAAACCGCCGAAATGCCCGGTTTCTACCCGCCCGGAGAATACGACCTCGCCGGTTTTTGTACAGGGATGCTTAAAAAAGGTAAAGAGATAACAGGCAAAAATATCAAGCCGGGCGATGTTGTGGTTGGCCTGCCTTCCAGCGGTCCCCATTCAAACGGTTACTCTCTTATCCGCGCTGCCTTGTCTTCGGCAGAAGTAAAAAAACACGCTAAAGCACTGTTGGCACCGACGCGTATATATGTGAAAGAGGTCCTTGCTGCCCTTGATCGCTTTAATGCGAAAACCGAGGCAATAACGGGCATTGCCCACATTACCGGCGGAAGCTTTTATGATAAGATAGAACGCATACTTCCGGACAATTGCAGGGTGATCATTAAAAAAGGTTCCTGGAAGGTGCCGGCGATATTCGAACTGGTGCAAAAGAAAGGCACTATTGCGGATAAAGAAATTTATCGTACCCTTAACATGGGAATAGGCATGGCTCTAATATGCCGCGGCAATGAAGCTGAAAAGATCGCGCAATTCTTCAAGGGTGCGAAGATCATTGGTAACGTAGTTAAAAGTACCCGCGGGGTGGACGTTGTCTAAAGTAAAGCTCGGCGTGCTCGTTTCGGGGGGCGGCAGCAACCTGCAGGCGATCATAGATGCCTGCGAGAGCGGCATCCTGCGTGATAAGGCTGAGGTTTCCATCGTTATCTCAAGCAGGCCGGATGCCTTCGCGCTGCAGCGTGCTTTCAGACACGGAATACAAGGTTTTGTCGCGGGAAAAAACTCAAATGAAATGATCGCGCGTTTGCGCGGTTTGAATATAGGCCTGATATGCCTTGCCGGATATATGCGTAAACTGGACGATAGTTTTATAGAGGCTTTTAGAGGTAAAATAATAAACATACACCCGGCCCTTCTGCCGAAGTTCGGTGGTAAGGGAATGTACGGCCATTTTGTGCACGAGGCTGTCGTCGCAGCGGGGGAAAAAGAATCCGGCGCCACCGTGCACTGGGTAGACGAAGAATACGACCACGGAACCGCTATTTTGCAAAAGCGCGTTCCTGTGCTGCCTGATGATACGCCAGAAACGCTGGCCAAGCGTGTGCTTTCCGTAGAACATGAAATATATCCTCAAGCAATCGAAAGAATATTGTAGTAGTTTGCTGTTTTGTCTCATCTCAAAACCGGCTGTGTACAAGAACTTTTCCAGCGAGTATTTTCAGAACGGCCCTCTGAGACTGCGTCTCATAACGAGGGCCTCTAGAGGCGACACACTCTGAAAATACTCACTGAAAAAGTTCTCGCACACAGCCATCGAAAGGAGAAATGATGATTACGCGTTATACACGCCCTGAAATGGCGAAGATTTGGTCCGATGAACACCGTTTTGAGTCGATGCTGGAAGTAGAAATACTGGCGGCCGAAGCTATGGTGCCACTTAAGAAAGTGCCTAGGGCGGCTGTTGCTGAAATACGTAATAAGGCCCGCATCGATGTTACTCGTATCGCAGAAATAGAGAAAACCGTAAAACATGACGTGATAGCCTTTCTTTCCCAGGTCGTTGAAACCGTCGGCCCCTCAGCCCGCTTCCTGCATCTGGGTATGACCTCCTCAGACGTTTTAGATACCGCCTTTGCCGTGCAGATAAGTGAATCTTGCGATCTGCTGCATAAGGGCGTGGTAACGCTGCTCGGCACGCTTAAAGGTCTGGCATTGAAATATAAAGACACACCGACCATGGGCCGCACCCACGGGGTGCACGCTGAGCCTACTACGTTCGGTTACAAAGCACTCGGTTGGTATACAGAGATCCAGCGCGCGAAAGTGCTTATCGAACAAACAAAAAAATGGATCGCTTTCGGGAAGATATCGGGTGCTGTCGGTACTTACGCGCACCTGAGCCCTAAAGTTGAGGCGTATGTTTGTAAGAAGCTTGGACTGCAGGTAGAACCTGTTTCAACCCAGATAATACCCAGGGACCGCCACGCATATTTCCTTTGCAAGATCGCTATTATCGGCGCATCGCTGGAGCGTATCGCAACGGAAATACGCCACCTGCAGAGAACTGAAGTGCTTGAAGCTGAAGAACCTTTTACCGAAGGACAGAAGGGTAGTTCCGCTATGCCCCATAAACGCAATCCGATAATGTCGGAAAACGTTTGCGGCCTTGCAAGGTTGTTGCGCGGTTTTGCCGCCACCGGTATGGAAAATATCGCCCTTTGGCACGAACGGGATATCAGCCATTCTGCCGCCGAGCGCGTGATCTTTCCGGACGCCTGCATTGCGCTGGATTTCATGCTTGCCAGAATGAATTATGTGCTCTCGGGACTGCGCGTCTATCCGGAGAATATGATGAACAATCTTTCGCGCTCGCAAGACACCGTTTTTTCAGGGGCGCTGCTGCTGGCGTTGGTGGACAAGGGGCTTACACGCGAAGAGTCTTACGCCCTGATGCAGAAAGCCGCTTTTACCGCCCGGGAAACTAAAAAGCCCCTGGAAACCGTGGTCCTTGCGAGCCAGGATATCCTGCAGCACCTGAGCCCCGCGGAGATAAAAGAGCACTTTGACATCAAGTCCCATTATAAAAATATAAATGAAGTCTTCCGCCGGGTCTTGAAACCCCGCTAAGTATTTGATATCATCTGTGAATTGTCAGCGGGCAATTAGCTCAGCGGAAGAGCACTTCCCTTACAAGGAAGGGGTCGCAGGTTCAAGCCCTGCATTGCCCACTATATTTGACAGTTTGTCTGTAATATAGTATAAATAACACTCAAAATATTTGAAGAATTTGAAATATGGAGCGAAGGGAAATCCCGTGCTGAAATCGCTCGCAATAAATAGAAGCTGGGGATGTGGTGTAGCCTGGTTAACACGCTGCCCTGTCAAGGCAGAGATCGCGGGTTCAAATCCCGTCGTCCCCGCCAGCTTATCTGAAAGCCCCGAAAACGAAATGTTTTCAGGGCTTTTGTTTTTTAACCCGGATAGTGCATCAGTTTAAGGAATAACATGAACGTATTGCATCTTTATTCAACCATGGGTACGGGCGGGGCGGAGCGGATGCTGTTAGAACTCGCCTCTGGTCTGGAAACAATGGGCGTGCACAATATCATCGGTGCGCCGCGCTACAGCTACCTTGCAGAAAAGGCTGCCAAATTAAAACTGGTCCATCGCCCGCTATCCATCAGGGGATCCTTTGAACCGTTCGGTATTTTCAGTTTGGTGTTCGCCCTGCGCAGGGAAAAGATCGATATTGTCCACGTTCATCAGGGCAAACTGTACTGGGCGGCGATAATCGCCAACCTGCTCGCAGGGAGGCCGGCTAAGATCATTTTTCACCGTCACATGCAGACGAACCATCCCTGGTACAGCCGCCTGCACTACCGTTTTGCCGACAAGGTGATCGCGGTCTCACAGGCGGTCGCTCAAGGTTTGATCGCCATAGATCGCGTGCCTGCTTCGAAGTGCGCGGTGGTCTATAACGGGGTTGACACATCGGTGTTCAATCCATCCGTGCCGGGCGGAGATATACGGCGAAAATATGGTTTCTCGCCGGAAGACGTTATTGTCGGCGCCGTAGGCGCGATCAATAAGCCCAAAGGCAAAGGCCAGCGCACACTGCTGGAAGCCGCGCAGACGTTGAAGAAAGAATTCCCGAACGCCCGCTACCTGATAGTCGGCGAGGGCACTCTGCGCAGGGAGCTTGAAGAACGCGGCCGGGTGCTCGGTCTTGAAAGAACCGTTATCTTTACAGGTCAGCAGGAAAATATAGAACGCTATATGGCGGCGATGGATATCTGCTGCCTGTTGTCGTGGGACACCGAAGCCTTCGGTCAGGTGATGGCGGAAGCGCAAGCGCTTGGTAAGCCGGTTATCGGAACAAATGTGGGCGGGATACCGGAAACCATTCAGGATAAGATCACGGGTTTCCTTATCCCGCCGGATGATACCTCTCAATTGCGGACAGCTCTCCTTTCCCTGCTTTCTGATGCCTCGCTTCGTTCTCGTATGGGCATGACCGCAGCGGTCTTTGCCGCGAAAACTTTCAGCAAGGAACTTACGTTCAGTGCGACGCTCGCCATATACCGGGAAGTGCTCAATGTTTGAAAGATCAATATATATCGCTAACCTGATCATTGCGTATGGCCTGCCGTTTAGCCACGTATGGTGTTATCTCGGCGGAGGTATCGTATTAGCAACGGTCTGTTCCGGTTTTACTAAGGCGGGAACGCTTAAGAAAGAACCGCTGGTGTATCTCATGCTCGCCTATCTGTTATTTTTATTGTTACGCACGCTTTTTTCTTCTCAGCCGCAGGCAGGATACGGTATTGTCTTCGGTTTTTTTGCCCACTGGCTGTGCCCGTTCGCGGCGGGTTTCCTTCTGGCTGATGCCCTTAAAGTGCGCAGAGCTTTTACCATTTACTATTGGATGTTGTTCGCCATAGTCGCGTTTTCGGTGCTCGCGTATTTCGGGTTTTTCTGGCAGCATTTCGGCACCTTTCTATTAGTGCAGAATAATCTATTAAAAGGGCTGCGCCACCATATAGCTCTTGCGGCCGTCTGCTCAAATTTAGCGCTCATATCTTTTTCGCTCGCCATTTTCGATGAGACCTCCTCCGCTAAAAGCCGTATAATATATATTGCCGCCGGTGTATTCCTGTGTCTGGCGGTGGTCTTGACCGGATCGCGCGGATACTACATCGCTTTGGGCGCTTCGCTGTTGTTGTTTATCGTCTATTATGTGCTGCGCTTTAAACGTTTTACCCGGGGTGCCGCGGTCGTATTTTTAAGTCTGCTTTTTTTCGGCGCCATCTATAAGCTTAATCCGCTTGTTCACAGGCGTGTCGTATCGGCGGTTCAGCAGATGATCCATCATAAGGCCCCTGAAGGCGGCCTCATTACCGACAGCAACGTGCATGAGCGCCTGGACCTGTATCATATCGCTCTTATGGGAAATACATGACCGCCCCTTCTTCGGTTTCGGCCCCGGACAGGCCACGAGCATGAAGGAATATTTCGACAGAGTAGGTAAGAAAGATTTTCTCGATGAGAACGGCCGCCCGCGCCACGGCCACCTTCATTCCCTGTATTTAACGACAGCCGCCGAAACAGGCCTGATCGGGCTTGGATTATTCGTATTTTTATTGTTTAATGTGGTGCGCGCCTTGTACCTGAAACATCGCAATAACACCGGTTTCATCAGCGCCCTGGCGATCGGCGTTTGTTTCGGCCTGGTAACCGTCGCCTTGGGCGACCTGTTCGACACCCACCTGCGCGGCCCCGGCGTAGCCATGGACCTGCTATGGCTCACCGGTTTGGTGCTGGGAAGTGGCAGGTTGTAATGAGTGTCCGGTGTTATGAGTGTCCACTCCGTCGTCCGCTCTGTTGTCCATAAGGTGTTGTGCGTCCACTTAGTTGTCCACTAAGGTGTTGTTGGGTGTAAAACATGAAAAAACTTTCCATCGTCCTGGTCACCAGAAATTCCGGCAGCACCCTTTTCGGGTGCCTTGCCTCCTTTGCCGCCAAAGACCCGTTAACATCCCCCGGGAACGCCGAATGGATCATCGTAGACAATAATTCCTCTGACGGTTCCATCGCAGCCGCTCTGCTGCAGTATCCTGATCTCAAAGTAATTCAAAATACAGAGAACAAGGGTTTTGCCGCTGCCGCCAATCAGGGCTGGCGCGCCGCAACGAACGATCCGGTGCTTTTTATTAACACCGACACCGAGCTGTTGAATAACGCCGTATCAAAAATGGCCGATACTCTTGAAGCCGAGCCAACCATAGGCGTCATAGGTCCGCGCCTGCTGCGTAAGGACGGCACCATTCAAAAATCAGTCTGGCCGGAACCTACTCTCGTTACCGAACTCTTCAAACCGTGGTTCAAACTCAGGGTAAGCCTGCGGGAAAATGCCTATACAGAGGGGACCTGGTACACCGTGCCCTCCCTGCGCGGCGCCGCCTTCCTTACCACAAAAACAATATTATCGTTGGTGAACGGCCTCGATGAAAGATATTTCTTCTACCTTGAAGAAACCGACCTGTTCCACGCGATAAAAGCCAAAGGCCTGAAGATCGCCTACCTGCCCGCCGCCCGCGTAACCCACTTCGGCGGCCTCGGCTCGGATAACGCGAACTTCGACAAAGCCAAAATGTACCGCCAATCCCTGATGAAATATTTTATAAAGAACCGTCCCGCATGGGAAACACAGTTGTTATCAGTAGTGTGGAAGTACACCGGCAAAGAAGTGCCGGCATTAAAATGAAACTTTCCGCCGTTGTCATCACCAAGAACGAATCTCATAATATCGAGCGCTGCCTTACCGGTCTCGCCTGGGCCGACGAGGTGATCCTGGTCGATTCCGGCAGCACCGATGATACTCTCACTATCGCTCGCCGTTTTCTGAATGTGAAGATATTTGAACAGAGTTGGCAGGGCTTCGGCCCCCAGCGTAATTTCGCGATCAGCAAGGCGTCCGGTGATTGGCTGTTTGTCTTAGACGCCGATGAAGAAATTACACCGGCGCTACAAAAGGAAGTAAAAGCATTTTTAGCTGTCCCGCTGGCAGACGCCGTGTGCGTTCCCAGGCGCATGTTTTTCTGCGGCCGCCCGCTCCGCTTCGGCGGAACCTACCCGGATCATCAGCTGCGTCTTTTTAGAAAGGGTGAAGCTTCGTATAATGACTCGCCCCTTCATGAAAAGCTGGTTCATAGCGGGAACGCGCACAGACTTTTAAATCCGCTAAATCATTTTAGCTACCGCGATATTTCAGATTACTTCGAGCGTTTCAACAGGTATTCAAGCCTTGATGCCCACCGCCGTTTCGAAAGGGGAGAACGTTTCAGCCTGCTGCGCCTGCCCATGATACCGGTAAATATTTTCTGGCGCCTGGTCATACGCGGCGGCATTCTGGATGGATACCCCGGGATAGTCTGGGCCTTATTCTGCTCATGGTACGATTTTGTAAAATTTGCTAAGATCAAAGAAATTGAAGAGAAGTAATCGCGTTGTAATGAGTGTCCGGTGTTATGAGTGTCCACTCCGTCGTACACTTAGTTGTCCACGAAGGTTTTGTGAGGTGTTAATTCAGGAGGCATTTTATGAAGGTAACCGTTGATAAAGAACTATGTGTAGGTTGCGGCCTGTGCGCCGGAACATGCCCGGTCGTCTATGAGATGGACGGACCTATAGCTGTGGCAAAAGTTGAGGATGTGCCGTCTAATGCGGCATCCTGCGCCCAGCAAGGCGCCGATGAGTGCCCCGTAAACGCAATAACAGTTGAGTAAATGAAGGTGTTGCCTGGTGTTATGAGTGTCCACTCCGTCGTCCACTTTGTTGTCCACCAGGTGTTGTGCGTCCACTTAGTTGTCCACCAAGGTTTTGTTGACTCATGAAAACCAAATACGTCACAGAAATCATCCAACGCCTTAAAAAACAATACCCGAACGCGAAAACCGCGCTTAATTTTTCCAATGCGCTGGAGATGCTGGTAGCCACCATCCTCTCCGCCCAGTGCCGCGACTCTCTGGTGAACACGGTTACGGAAAAACTGTTCAAAAAATATCGCACGGTAGAAGATTATGCCAAAGCTGATCCAAAAGAATTCGAGCAGGATATCATACAGATAGGTTTTTACAGCAACAAGGCAAAAAACATTATTAACGCCGCCAAACTGATCATGGAAAAGCACAGCGGCAAGGTTCCCGCAGACATGAACTCGCTGCTGGATCTTCCCGGCGTCGGCCGCAAGACCGCCAATGTGGTGCTGGGAAACAGCTTCGGAATCGTCGAAGGTATTGTGGTGGACACTCACGTTATTCGCATAACGTGCCTGCTGGGCCTGACAAAGAATAAGAACCCTGAGCGCATAGAACAGGACCTTATGGCGATAGTCCCAAAGGAAGAATGGTTCCACTTTTCGCATCTCATGCAGGCGCACGGCCGGGCAATATGTATAGCCAATCGCCCGCAACACAACATTTGCCCCTTAAAAGACATTTGCCCGTCGTCAAAAATTTAGTAAATGCAGCAGGCGTTATGAGTGCCCGGTGTTATGAGTGTCCGGTGTAATGAGTGTCCACTTCGTTGTCCACTCAGTAGTCCACCAGGTGTTGTGCGTCCACTAAGTTGTCCACTAAGGTTTTGTGAGGTGTTAATGCTTTACCTGTTGTTGCCGGCCTATAACGAAGCCCCGGAACTTACACAGCTGCTCGGTGACATTGTTCATCAGCATTGGCCGTTCCCTTTCCGGGTCGTTGTGGTCGACGACGGTTCCAGTGACAACACTAGAGCCGTTGCTCAAAGTTACGAAACAATTTTACCGCTCATTGTCATAAGCCATCCTGTCAACCGCGGCCTTGGCCGGGCGATGGCCACAGGCCTTATGTCTTTTAACCATAATATAGCCAATGATGATGTTTTGGTAACAATGGACGCTGACCACACTCATCCGGTAGAACTGGTTCCGCTATTAAGGGAACGGGTAATAGCCGGCGCCGGAGTGGTAGTGGCTTCCCGCTTTTGCCCAGGCGCCCGCCAGATTGGTTTGTCGCTCTTCAGGCGGCTGCTGAGCCGTTGCGCCGCTGTCGTTTCAAAGATCGTGTGGCATATTCCCGGCATAGCGGATTACACCAGTGGCTACAGGGCGTATTCGGGTAAAATAGTGCGCAGGCTTTTCAGCGATTATGAAGTGCCGGTCACGGAACAGGGTTTCGCCGTAACGCTGGAGCTGCTGCTGAAAACAACCCGCCCGCCGGTAGTTTGCGCCGAAGTGCCTTTAACTTTGCGCTACGACCGCAAGCAAACTAAAAGCAAAATGAATGTGCCATCAACGATCAAAGACTACTGCAAATTAATGACAACCATTAATTTGACTAAGCGTTGAAGTTTTAGTACAATAACCAGGAATTTACGTTACAGCCGCACAAACTGGGGTGCTACATGAATACCATTATCATCATTTGCGCGATCATAATCACGCTTGCATTTGTTACACTGGTAGCATTTGCCGTAAGAACGTTGATGCAGGTTTTCAGAACGGCGAAACAAGCTGAGTTGCTGTTGTCTTCCATTAATCAGGAAGCGAACGTTCTAAGCCATCTTATCTCGTCGATAGGAAGTTTCTTCAAACAGTCGTTCCCGATAATAAAAATTGGTTCCGTCGTCTCCGGCCTGGTTGCCGGCTGGTTCGCGAAACGAAAAAAAAATTCAAATTAGAAAGGTTCAGCGAAGAGAATCCGCCGAGGCGGATGAGCTGAGCGCGAAAGGGAAACTGAGTTTCCCTTCGGGAGCGTTCCGGTGAGAGGTTTACATTCCGAACCGGAACCATTTAGGCCACGCGAAGGCGTGGCGCGACACAGGGGGTGTAAAATGAGTGAACGTAATTCAACAGGTGAAGTGATCTTGGCCTTTGTTCTGGGCGGTATCGTTGGCGCAGCCGCAGGTTTGTTGTTCGCACCGGCTTCCGGGAAAGAAACCCGCAAGCGGATCAAGGACATGTCCGAAGATCTGACAGAAAAAGCCGAAGGTTTTGTCGGAGAAGTAAAAGAAAAAGCAGTCCATTTCGCCCATGATGCCCGTGAAAAAGCCGACGGTTTCGTCGGAGATGTAAAAGTCACCGCCGAACATTTCGCGCAAGACGCCAAAGAAAAACTTCTTGATCAGAAAGAGCGCGTAGCCGCAGCCATAGAAGCCGGCAAAAAAGCATACGAGAGAAAAGCCTAATAACGATTAGTCCGAAGCCCGAAGTGCAGTCAACGCAGTAGTTGTTGGGAAGAGAGCGAAGCTCAATTTCCTGCCGTAGAATTCGCAGTAACGATTTAAGGAAAAGAGCGAAGCTCGAATTAGTACCGTTGAAGACGTAGATGTAGGGAAAAGAGCGAAGCCCGAATTCCTGCCGTCAAATTTGAAACGTAAATTTAATAGAAAAATTAGGATTTTCGAGCGAAAACGCATTTTTAAGAGGCGAAGTTTACTGGTGTAAATGAGCCGATTAAAAATCCGTTTGCAGCCGAAAAGACAATTTTTGGTGCCAAGGTAGCTCAGTCGGTAGAGCACAGGTCTGAAAAACCTGGTGTCGTCAGTTCGATTCTGACCCTTGGCACTTTTTTTATGCCCAAATCCCGCCAAACCGCATCAGCTCCCTGACATGATCCGCCTTTCTCAACCAGAAATAAAGCATATTGTTATATCATTCAAAATTATAATTATTATGCATTTTACACGTTTATGCGTAATTTTAAAAAAGTCATTGAAAAAGCCTACATTTTGTGTATAATATGGAAGCAGGCAAGCAAGAAGTGGTTTTAAAGCAGTTGCGGTATTCAAAACAAGTTGAATAATCGTCGCAAATTGTAAAACCATTATGGGCCAACGCAGCCGTTCTCTTTCAGCGCTTGTTATAACCGCGGTATTGCTCTGCGCAATGCCTGTCATAGCCCCGTATATTAACTTCAGTCCGGAGACCGGAGACCGGAGACCGAAGTGTACTTCAAAAACAGGGCTGTTGTTTGGTTTTCTCTCCGGGCTCCGGGCTCCGGACTTCGGACTGTCGTCAGATTCCGGACTGCTTTTCGCCGTTACCGGCCCCGGTCCCGTTACCACTCTTACCGCCACCCCCGGCGCACAGGTAACTCTCCAATGGCTTGCCTCAGGCGCCACAGATTATAATTTATCTACAAAACCCGATTCCTACGAAATACGCTATTCATCAGACGCACCTCCGTTCAATTGGTCCGCTTCAGATACGTTGGTTTGGAAATCCGCGCTGCTCTCCAATGCTACCGCCGGATACCTTATAACAGAAATTGTAACCGGTCTTAAACCCGCAACATCCTATTACTTCGCCGTAGTGCCAACATACCAAAGGCGTTTCAGCATCGTCGGGATTCAACATCTCTACCGCCACCGCCGGGGCGTTTATTCTCACCTCATTTAATCCTGGTGTCAATGGTTTGGCTTTAGGCGATTACGATAATGATGGTGATCTGGATCTCGCTGGTTATGGTCCAACGATCTACCGTAACGATTCTGGCACATATGTATCCGTACCCGTTTGGTCGGGCGGCGCAGGCGTGGGCTGGCCCTTGCTGGCTGATATAGACAATGATGGAGATTTAGACTTAATAAGCACTGGTTTGCGTTACTATCGTAATGATACAGGTAGTTTTGTATGGCTTTGGACTTCGAACAATGCAGATAATACATTTACAGTTGGCGACTATGATAATGATGGGGATATTGACGTTGCAGGGGTAAATACCGGTGGCCCTATTCGTTTATATCGTAATGACAATGGAACGTTAATTGTTACAGGAATGGGGGTTAGCTCTGATTATGGTGATACTCCAACAGGCCTTGTCTTTTTAGATTATGATAACGATGGCGATCTGGATATTGTTAAAGGTGCAGGCGCCAATACGCCTATGCGAATATATCGCAATGATGGTGGTGTTTATACAACAAATGGTGTTTGGTCTAATGGTGATTATTCGTCAGGGCCCAGTGGCCTTGCGGTTGGTGACTATGATGGCGATGGTTATGTTGACATTCTGGTGACCAACCAAACTGCTCTTTCTCGGTTGTATCGCAATAATGGGAATGGGACATTTACAACTGTCTGGACCGGGGGTAGTACTTCATCACATAGTCCTGCCATTGTCGACTTAAATAACGATGGATTCCCTGAAATTGTAACACCCACAGAATTTAATGGGCTACTGTCCTATTATAACAACGCAGGAACGATTGGAGCGCAAACGCCTAGTATTGTTGCTGGCGGCCTTGGAATTACTGTTGGCGATTACGATAACGACGGTGATATCGACGCATTTATTTGGGGCAATAATGGACAATGGATACAACATGTATATCGCAACGAAAACGCTGAATTTGGCAACAGTAATGCCGCGCCTGCCGCGCCGAACTCCGGTTTTGCCGTTACAAGCCAAATTTCCAGCGGCACAATTAAACTTGCCTGGGCGCCGGCAACGGATAGCGGCGCGGGGGCGACCCCGCAGGCAGGGCTTTATTATAACGTCCGCATCGGATCTTCTACAAATAATGGCACAGTAATTTGTGCAAGCGGCACCGTAACCGGCGTTTACGGCTCGCCGCTGATGGGTAATTTCATCCGCCCGGTAACCGGCCTTGACGGCGATAGTTCAAAAGTCGGCTATAGGCTTAACACCGGCCGCCTGCAAGACGGCGTTACGTATTTCTACGCCGTGCAAACCATAGACGCAGGTTTAAGAACTAGCCCCTGGAGCGCGCCGCAAAGCTTTAATTTACAATTTCCGCCCGCGCCGGTAACCAGCCTTACTGCCGTACCAGGCGCCCAAATAACCCTTTCCTGGATCGCCCCAGGCGACAATTATTATGCCGCTGGATCTTCGGCCAGCTATTACGAAATTCGTTATTCCTCAAACACCCCACCCTTTAATTGGAGCGCTGTTGATACCAAAGTCTGGAAAGCCGCCCGCCCGGTTACCGGCATGATGGGCCGTGCTGAGACGGAGATCATTACCGGCCTTAAGCCTGACACTACTTATTATTTCGCCCTAAAAACCAAAGACACCGCAGGCAATTGGAGCGATATTTCCAATATCTCCACCGGGACAGCCGGGGCGCTGTATTCTGCCTGGGCCAGCATTAACAGCTTTACGTCCGTCTACCAGAATGTCTGGGCGGATTTTGACGGCGATGGATACCCCGATCTTCTGGTTGGCGGACAGCCGACCGCTTGTCTTTATCACAACACAAGCGGCGCCTTATCTGTGAACTCGTCCTGGAGTCCCAGCGAAGCAACTCTCGGACTTGGATTAGCTGTCGGAGATTACAACAACGACGGCTATCTGGATGTTGCGATCGTTAATAATGCAATCGCTCCCGCGAGGCTTTATCAATATAATTCCGGCCTGGCCTCGCTTTCTCAAACCAGCTCGTGGTCAAATTCCGACTGGGGCAGCAACCGCTGCGTTACTTGCGGCGATTACGATAATGATGGCGACCTTGATCTTGCCATAGGCAATACCAGCGGTGCTGATAGAATATATCGCAATGATAACGGAGTCTTTACCCAAACAGCTGTCTGGTCTAATACTGACGGCAATTCTGCGGGGAGCATTGCCTTTGGCGACTACGATAACGACGGGGATCTGGATCTGGCGGTTGCTAACAACGGCGTTACCTACCCCGGACGCATATACCGCAACGACAATGGCGCGTTAACCACAACGTCTGCCTGGGCCGTTACCGACATCATGAATGAGGGCTCTCTCTCCTTCGGCGACTTTGACAATGACGGCTGGCTGGACCTGGTCATCGGCGGGAACGGCGGCCATTTGAACGTATATCATAATCATAATGCCCCTATTACTACCACGACAGCATTCTGGACTGTTCCCTACGCCAGTAATGCTCCAGATGTTTTTGGCGATTACAACAATGACGGATACCCCGACCTAATTGAGGGATACGACGGTGGTGGTGGAATGTCTTATTTGAGTGTATTCCGTAATGATAGCGGCACTTTAAACACCAGCCCGGTAATTAACTTAGGCGTAGCCTGGGGGTTGTTTGGCGTTGCCATCGCTGATTACGATAACGACGGCGACCTTGACTGCTCTTTTGGATCAAATGGCGTCTCACAAAAACTCTTTCGCAACGAATACGCCGAGTTTGGAACGGTAAATACCGGGCCAGCCGCGCCATCAGGCGGTTTTGCCCAAATCCCGGAAATTTCTAATGGTGTGCTCAAACTTGTGTGGAATCCCTCTGTTGATGCCGGCACCGGACAGACGCCTTCCGCGGGGCTTTCTTATAATGTGCGGTTTGGAACGGTGGTAAATTCAAGTAGTGTTATTACCGGCGTATACGGTTCTCCGTTGATGGGTAATTTCATACGCCCGGTCACCGGGTTAGATGGTGACAGCGCCCGTGTAGGCCTTAAAATTATTCCAGGCCGCATACAAGATGCTGTTGCCTATACTTGGGCAGTGCAGGCGATAGATGCCGGCCTGAAGGCCGGGCCCTGGAGCGCTAATCAAACGTTTGCCTTTCAGTATCCGCCGGCCCCGATAACCACCCTTGCTGCAGTCCCAGGCTCGCAGGTAAAACTCTCCTGGCTGGCCCCAGGCGATAACTACTACGCGCCCGGTTCAACCGCCAGCTATTACGAGATCCGCTACACCTCGAACACTCCTTACGATTGGACAAATAACTTCGGGACAGCCAATCTGTGGAAATCCGCCCGCCCCGTTACGGGGATGGTAGGTACGGCTGAAACCGAAATGGTTACCGGCCTTAAGCCGGACACCACGTATTATTTTGCAATGAAGACCGTTGATAAAACCGGTAACTGGAGCGATATTTCCAATATCTCCACCGCGATCGCCAGCCCCATGGGCCTTATGTGGACTTCCGTGACTAACAATTCCTACTCGATATTGGGGGATTACAACAACGATGGATGGCTTGATATGCTTGGAGTTCCCACTTGGTCCACCCCTGTTCTGTATAACAATAATAATGGTTCTCTAGCAACGACATCGGCATGGGCTCCCACTGACACTCAAACGCCAGGTAATATACCATTGTTCGGTGACTTTGATAATGACGGTGATCTTGACATTGTTCTCGCCAATACGTTTGTCAGGTTGTATCGCAATGATAATGGCTCTATAAACCAGACATACGCGTGGTCATCTAAAACGGCAAATGCGGCAAATGCCGTGCCGTTATGCGGCGACGTGGATATGGACGGCGACCTTGATCTGGTTGTGCTAAACAATGTGGCACCTTCCGTAATGTACCGCAACGACAATGGTTTGTTGACCCAGACCACCACCTGGGCGGTGTATGACAGCGGCTATCCTTCGGGTGGGGTATTATTCGATTACGATAACGACGGAGATCTGGACCTTGCAATTGCTAACGATAATGCTAACCAGGCCGACAGACTTTACCGCAATGACAATGGCACCCTCACGGCGTCGGGTGTGTGGGCAAATACCGACTTTGCCACCAGCGGCCCGTCATCCGACGGTATTGCAGTGGCCGATTATGATAATGACGGCTATCTTGATATTTTCGTGACGCACTACGCTGGCTATTCCCGCATGTACAAAAATTCCGCAGGTGTGATCGCCACCTCAGGTTTGGCGTCGTGGAATATTTACAGTGTCGCCGCAGCCTTGCCATCGTTCGGCGATTTCAATAATGACGGTTACCCCGATGTTGTGTTTGGAAATCTTGGGGCTAATACCGGTGGCGCATGCATTTATAAAAACAATGCCGGCTCAGCTGTTACAACACCGGCGTGGGTAGGTATATCCCCGGGTAATTATACTTCCGCTATCTTTGGTGATATTGATAACGACGGTGACCTGGACCTTACTGTTTCTTATACGAATTTGGCGTCACAAATATTCCGGAATGAATACGCCGAATTCGGCACAGGTAACTCTGTACCCGCTACTCCAAGCGGTTTTGGGGTAGTAACGCAGGTTTCAAGCGGAACTATAAAACTAACTTGGAGCCCTGCCACCGACGTAGAAACTCCCCAGAATGGGCTTTATTATAACGTTCGCATGGGTTCATCCACCAGCAATGGCACCATTGTAACGGCAAGCTCTACTGTCAGCGGTGTTTACGGCTCGCCTCTTATGGGAAATTTCATAAGGCCGGTGTTGGGTATTGACGGTGATAATTCCAATGTAGGTTTTAGAATTAAACCCGGCAGGCTGCAAGATGGCGTTACCTACTGGTGGGCGGTGCAGACAATTGACTCAGGGCTCAGGGCCAGCCCCTGGAGCGCACCGCAAAAGATCAGCACTATGCAAATTCCGCCGGGCCCGATAACCACCCTTGTCGCGGTTCCGGGCTCTCAGGTAAAGCTTTCCTGGTTAGCGCCAGGCGATAACTACTGGTCCCCAGGTTCCACCGCCAGCTATTACGAAATACGCTACACCTCAAACACCGCAGGGTTTACGTGGTCGGCTCTGGACACAATGGTCTGGAAAGCTTTACGCCCGGTAACAGGTATGGTTGGCTCCGCTGAATTGGAACAAGTCACTGGTCTTAAACCCGACACTACCTATTATTTTGCCATTAAAACAGTAGACAAGGCCGGTAACTGGAGCGATATTTCTAACATCTCTACCTGTTCAGCCAGCGCGTTTTACAGGTTTTGGTCAAATACCGATGTTGATGACCCCCGTTCCTCGGCGTGGGGAGATTATAACAATGACGGATATCTTGACCTTGCCGTAGGTGGGGCTATCAACCGCATAAAGTTATACCGCAACGACGGCGGAACAATAACTCAGACTCCCATCTGGTCCAACACCGATACATTATCCTGGGCTTCGACCATGGTTTGGGGCGATATAGATAATGACGGAGACCTGGACCTTATCACTGGTAACCAAACAAACGGAAACCCCATCCACATTTACCGCAACGATAACGGGGCTTTTGGGTTCCCTTTAACGCCAACGAGCGTTTGGTCTAACACTGATGGCGGCGCCACCGCTGCCAACAATTCAGTTGCACTGGGCGATTACGACAATGACGGCGACCTTGACCTTCTTGCCTGTTACGTCAATGGTCAGTCACGTATTTATCGAAATGATAACGGTATATTTACCCAAACCGCGGCATGGACAAGCACTGATTGCGGTAATGCCAACGAAGAATTAGGCGCTTGGGCCGACTATAACAATGACGGCTGGCTTGATTTTGCCATCTGCAATGCTAACTATCCTCTGCGTATTTATCGCAATAACTTTGGCGTTTTCTTAACCACCGGGGCAGCAATAAATACTGATGTAACCGGCCAATATTATGGCCCGATCTTTGGAGATTATGATAACGATGGTGATCTTGATATTTTGATAACAAGGACCGATACCGGCATAACCAAAATATATCGAAATGACGCATCCGTCTATACTCAAACGCCTGTATGGACCGCTGCCGGTGGTTGCGTTACGCCGGTATTCGGTGACGTCAACAACGATGGCTATCTGGATGTGGTTATGGATGGCATAGGTGTACCGGCAAAGGTGTTCCGTAATGATTTTGTTGTCGGGTCCCCAACATTGCCGCAGATATGGGCCAGCGCGGATTCTGGAAATGGTTGTGTGGCCTCTGTGGCTGATTATGACAATGATGGTGACCTTGATATTCTTATTGGCAACTACGACAAACCGGACTTACGGCTGTATCGCAGCGAATACGCTGAATTTGGAAACGTAAACGCTGCTCCCTCAGCCCCGATCGGGAATTTTAGTTTTATTATTCAGCCGTCCACCGGAGATATTAAGATCACGTGGAGCCCGGCTTCTGATAACGGTACGGGTGCGACACCGGCGAACGGCCTGTATTATAACGTACGGTTCGGTTCTTCAACGGCTAATGGTACGGTTATAAGCGCAAGCAGTACTATCAGCGGCGTTTATGGTTCGCCGCTCTTTGGTAATTTTGTTCGCCCGGCCCTGGGGCTGGACGGCGATATGTCTAATATCGGCTTTAGGATCAACCCGTTTCGCTTAATTAATAATGTTACTTATTACTGGTCGGTGCAAACCATAGACGCCGGCCTGCGCGCCAGCCCCTGGAGCGTGGCGCAAAGCACTATTTGTTCAATACCACCCGGGCCTATAACCTGCCTGACTGCAGTTACCGGCGACCAGGTATCGCTTACCTGGGCGGCCCCCGGCAACTATATGTACACCGGCCAGGCAACCTCTTATGAGATACGTTATTCTTCCACGACGCCCCTGAGCTCATTTAGCTGGTCTGCCGCTGATACAAAGATCTGGAAATCGGCGCGTCCTGTCGGGGGGCCTGCGGGTTTTACGGAAACCGAAACCATCACCGGCCTTAAGCCCGATACGCCATACGCTTTTGCCATTCAAACGGTAAACCCTACAGGTTTGCGCAGCAATTTGTCGAATATATCTATAAGCACTTCCAGCGCATTTTTCGCTTCCTGGTCGGGGAACACATCCGATGGTCAGGCAGCGGTACTCGGCGATATGAATAATGACGGGTACTTGGACGTGATCATCGGCGGCACCGCCAGCTTATATGAGTATCAAAATAATGCAGGTGTGATAACCGCTGCCCCGATCTGGAACGCTCTTGATGTTGCCGGTGCGGTAAATGTACCGCCTGCGCTGGGCGATATGAACAACGACGGAACGCTGGATTTGGTTGTAAGCTACAACAGCTCGGTTACCCGCCTGTACCGCAATGATGCGGGCGTGGGCTTATTACAGAGAGCAAGCTGGACAAATGGCGACAATCTGCAGCCCACCTGCACAATTCTTGGTGATTACGATAACGACGGCGACCTGGATTTGATGGTGTTTAACAATAGTTCTTATGTGCGTGTATACCGTAACGACAGCGGCGTGCTGACTTCTACGGCGGCATGGTCTATGGCTCCGGTAAGCAACAACTGCGTCGGTGCCTGGGGCGACTATGATAATGATGGCGACCTGGACCTTGTTACCGTCGGCGGAGGCAGGGGAACCTACTGGATTACCGGGACATCGTTACTGGCGCGAACGATCTATCGTAATGATAACGGTCTTTTGACTTCAGCGCCTGTATGGACCGCAACAAGCGGCGGCGCAACCGGCCAGGGCAATGCCGTTTGCTGGGGCGATGTGGATAATGACGGTTATTTGGATATGGTAGTTACGGATTTTGTTAACGGCGGGTCCAATGCCTGGCTGTACAAAAACAATAGCGGTGCAATGAACACCGCGGCGGTATGGGCTACGCCCACGAACGACTACTGGATGTCTTCATCCCTGTGTGATTACAACAGCGACGGTTACCCAGACTTATTAATAGGCGCCCAGGGTACCATGTATGCATTCCGTAATACCGGGGCGGGGTCCCTTACAAATAGCGTTACCTGGAAAAGCGGCGCTACCATCCTCGGTGGGTATCATGCCGTTGGAGATCTTGATAATGATGGTGATGTTGATATTGTGCTGCCGTCCGCCGGAACCCCGGCTTCACCCCGCATATACCGCAACGAATATGCCGAATTCGGCGCGCCTAATATGGCGCCCTCTGCACCAACGGGCTATTTTAATACGACAATACAGCCTTCAAATAGCGCTGTTAAACTGTCGTGGAACCCGGCGCTTGATAACAGCGGTATAGGCTCAACCGCAACGGCTACATCTGGGCTCTATTATAATGTACGCATAGGTTCTGTTACGGCAGGTGGCGTATTAACCGCCAGTTCAACAATAAGCGGCATTTACAGCTCGCCGCTTATGGGTAACTTCATCCGCCCGGCAGTGGGCCTGGATGGCGACGCTACCCACGTAGGTCTCCGTCTGAAACTCGGCAGGTTGCAGGACAATGTTACCTATTATTGGGACGTGCAAACAATAGACGCCGGCCTTGCCGCCAGCCCCTGGAGCGTGGCAAAATCAAGCTTTACGTTTGTTGCTCCCCCGGGACAGGTTACTACCCTTGTGGCAACAAAAACTCAGCAGGTGACCCTTTCGTGGACGGCCCCCGGCGATAATTACTACGACCCCGTTAAGCCTGCCAACTATTATGAAATACGATACTCATCCACGATCCCATTCGTGTGGAACAACGCCAATGTTTGGAAATCAGTGCGCCCGGTCGGCGGCACGGCAGGCTTCAGCGAAACAGAGATGTTAACCGGCCTTAAACCGGAAACACAATATTATTTTGCCTTGAAAACAGTCGATAACTCCGGTAACTGGAGTGTAGTCTCAAATACATGCACCGTCTTGGCAGGCGCGTTTTATCCTGTCTGGTGGTCCAATAGCGCGATCGCTAATAATTGGGCGTTGTGGGCCGACATTGACAATGACGGTGATTCTGACTTGATAACCGGCGGCGGGGGCGAATACAGGAATGATAATGGTGTGCTTACCGGGGATCCTGTTTGGACTTATTCAGGTTATGGCCTCTCTGCTGGTGATTTTAACAATGATGGTTACATCGATATAGTCAGCGGCAATCCTAATACGCAGTTGTACCTTAATAACCACGGAGTGCTGGATGTATCGGCATCATGGACCAGCACGGATGGTTTCTCTCCGTGGGCCACGGCGGTTGGCGATTGTGACAATGACGGCGACCTGGACCTTGCAGTGAGCAACGCCGGCGGTGGCAAGCCTACGCGCCTGTACCGCAATGATAATGGCGTGCTAACACAGACAAGTATTTGGGCAAGCGTTGATGCCGGCAATTCAGCCGGCATTGCATTCGCCGATTACGATAATGACGGCGACCTGGATCTTGCCGTGGCAAACGGTGCCGTCGGCCAGCCGATAAGGCTATATCGTAATGATAACGGGGCACTGACCCAATCTGGGGTTTGGGCAAGCGTTGATACCATATCTGGAGCGGGTATTCCACCGAGTTTAGCTTGGGGCGACTACAATAATGACGGTTACCTGGACCTGCTTTATGGCAGTAATTACGGTGCACGGATATACAAGAACACCAACGGCTCTCTTGCCACTTCATACTCGTGGAGCAGCTCTGTCGCAGGGAATATGGGGACAGCCGTTTTCGGCGATTATAATAACGACGGCGCCATCGATGTTGCTATAGCCAATGCGTTCACGGTATCAATATTTAGTAACGATGCCGGCGTTCTTAACCTCAGGTGGTCAAGCGAAACAATGGGTGGGCCGGGTTTTTATTACTCATGCGCCTTCGGCGATTATGATGGCGACGGAGACCTGGACATTCTTGCGGGCGGCCAGGGCAATCGCGCAAGGCTTTACCGCAACATGTACGCCGAGTTTGGTTCCACTGATACTGCGCCATCAATGCCTGACGTAAATACTTTCGCTGTAATACCGCAGGCTTCCAGCAGCACAGTAAAACTTCTCTGGAATGCCTCAATTGATGATATTACTCCTTCAAATGGCCTTTACTACAATGTTCGGGTAGGCGCCTCTACGAATAATGGAACAATTGTTACCTCAAGTTCAATCATTTCAGGCGCTTACGCTACGTCAACTTTTGGCAATTTTGTCCGCCCCGTGCCAAACCTTGACGGCGATTCACGAGTGGCTTTTGAGTTAAAACCCGGCAGGCTAACGGACGGCGTTACATATTTCTGGTCGGTGCAGGCGATAGACCCTTCACTACGCGCCAGCGCCTGGAGCGTGGCAACATCCAGTTTTGTCTGCAACATACCACCCTCTGGTGTTACAAATCTTGCCGTGTCTGGTGTCAATTTGTGGTCGGCGCAGGCGATGTTGGTATGGACGGCTCCCGGGAATAATTATTTTTCGCCAGGTGCTGCGGCTAACTATTACGAAATACGTTATTCGTCTAACGCGCCATTTACATGGGCCAATGCCAATGTTTGGAAATCTGTCCGGCCTGTAGGGGGGCCGGTAGGCTTTAGTGAAACCGAAGGTATAACCGGACTTAAACCTGATACCGCTTATTGGTTTGCCCTTAAAACGGTGGATAGTAACGGCAATTGGAGCGTGCAATCTAATACCTGTACTTTCGTTGCTAATGAGTTCTACCTTGCGTCGAGAACACAATATTATTCCGCCGGGGGGGTGTTAGCCGACCTTGACGGAAACGGCTACCCGGATCTTATAATAGCCGGCGCTCAAAACCAGGTTTACATGAACAGCAACGGCGCTTTCCCGAACACCTGGTTCCCTGCCCCATCCTGGACGGCCTCAGATTCGATTGGTGGACAAGGCCTGGCGGTAGGCGATTTTAACAATGATGGTCTGCTGGACGCGGTGTTTTCCAACTACTCAAACGGCCCAACGAAACTGTACCTAAACAGCAATGGAAGCCTCTCGACGACCGCGCTATGGAGCAACACCGATAATCTGCTGGATACCGGTGTGTCGGCCGGAGATTTTGACAATGATGGTGACCTTGACATTGCGATTACAAATTATAGTTCGTTTAGCTATCCGACGCGAATTTATCGCAATGACGGCGGCGGGCAGCTGTTTACTAGAACTGCAGTTTGGAGCAACGTCGATGCTGGATGGGGCGGCTATTGCGCCTGGGGCGATTATGATAACGATGGCGACCTTGATCTGGCAGTCGCAAATGATGGACCCAGCCAGCCCATCAGGATATATCGCAATGACAACGGAACTTTGACTACGTCAGGGGTGTGGGCCTCTAGCGACTTTAACGGTCTTGCACCTTGTTTTGGAGACTATGATAATGATGGTTATCTTGACCTGCTTGTTGCTGTTGGTTTGTCTGGTTCCTCTCCAACAAAGCTGTATCATAACTCATCTCATGCTCCACTAGATAACACTTCCCGTGCTGCCTTCTGGAATTCCGCAGCCAGCGACTGGCGTGGCGCAACATTTGGAGATTTTAATAACGATGGTTGGATCGATATTGGCCTGGCTGGGGTAGGTAATTCGGCGTTATATCGCAACGATGGCGGCACGATGGTCAATACATGGAATGGTTTGTATGTAACAGCCCCAACCGTTGGCTTGCCTGCGGCATTCGGCGATTGGGATAGTGATGGCGACCTGGATTTTGTTACAGGGGCCTATAGTAACCCCGCTCCTTCTGGGGCAGGTATTTACCGCAATATGTACGCCGATTTCGGCTCCACCGACTCTGCTCCCTCCACGCCTAGTACCGGTTTTGCCATGATACCTCAGGCCTCCAGCGGCACCATAAAGCTGCTTTGGAATGCCTCCACTGATGATAAGACGCCGGTAGGCGGCCTTTACTACAGCGTGCGCCTTGGCGCTTCAACCAACAATGGAACGGTTGTTACCTCTAGCTCGGTAATATCTGGTGCTTGCGCTTCGTCAATCCTTGGCAATTTCGTTCGTCCTGTCCCTAATCTTGATGGCGACGCGCGCGTAGCCGTAGAAGTTAAACCCGGCAACCTGCATGACGGTGTTACCTATTATTGGGGAGTGCAGGCGATGGATCCGTCCATGCGCGCAAGTGCCTGGAGCGTTGTGCCCAGCAGTTTTGTATTCAATATCCCGCCGGGAGCTGTAACAAGCCTGGTTGCAGCCAAGGGCGGGCAGATAACGCTAACCTGGACAACGCCCGGAGATAACTACTATGCGGCGGGCCCTGGCCCGGCAGGCTATGAAATAAGGTACAGTACCACTATTACACCGTTCACCTGGGCGACATCTACGGTGTGGAAGTCTATGCGGCCTACCGCGCTGCTACAGGGCGCAGGCGACACAGAGGTGATAACCGGCCTGAAACCCGACAGCTTGTACGGTTTTGCCATTGTTGCCGTAGATGCCGGCGGCAACCGCAGCGGACAATCCAATGTTTCAGTGTCAACGGCCGGTTGGATGTATCAGGCATGGCATTCTAATGCCAGCATTTATGCTACCACCGGCGGCGATGGTATGGTGTGGGGCGACTTTTATGGCACCGGCTACCCAAGTCTCTTTGTTGCAGGTAATCCATCAGCTGTGTTTCGCAACGACAACGGAATTTTGACCGCTGATGCCGCTGCAAGTGGATTTTATATCAATGAAAGCGGTGCGGCAAGCGGAGATTTTGATAACAACGGAACCATTGATATGGTTACGGTTGCCTATACCACCAGATCTGCCAAATACTACAAAAATACTAACGGCTTCTTTAGTGATTCCGGCTGGGCTAATGCGGACTGGGGAACTAACAATAGTGTGGCGGCTGGAGATTTTGACAACGACGGGGACTTGGATATTGCCATCAGCAATGCGGGCGGCGCTTCTGTTTACCCGACCCGCATCTATCGCAATGATAATGGAATGTTTACCACAACCCCGGTGTGGAACTCCGTTGATGCCGGTAATGTTTCCAGCAACCTCGCCTTTGGCGATTATGACAATGACGGCGACCTTGACCTGGTAGTGGCAAATAACAACGGCGGCGCACAATATACACGGATATACCGTAATGACAATGGCATTATGACGGCTAATGGCGTCTGGAATAACACTGATCAGACAAATAGCATCTGTGTCAGTTGGGGAGATATAAATAATGACGGTTACCTTGACCTTCTCATTGGCTACTTGAACACACCGGCAAAGATGTATCTTAATACAAAAAGCGGAACATGGTTTAGCCCGACTGCCACCTGGACAGCATCAAGCCCGCCATCCGTTTACGGTTTGGCTGTTGCTGATTTAAACAACGACGGCCTGCCGGATGTAGTGCAGAGCATTTATAATGCAGCGGTTTATATATACCGCAATGACGGCGGGAATTTAAACACCAATCCGGTATGGGGTTCAAATTACAATCAGGATATGAAATATTGTAGTTCTCTCGCAGTTGCTGATTACGACCAGGACGGGGACGCGGACCTCGCCCTTGGCAGTACGCTGAGTGAAACATTGAAGGTTTTCCGCAACCAGTTCGCCGAATTCGGTTCCACCAACACCGCGCCGGCGGCGCCTTCCAGCGGTTTTAACTATGTGCAACAGCTTTCCAGCGGCACTATTAAGCTTACGTGGGCGCCATCAACTGACGATGCGACTGCATCATCCGGTTTATACTACAACGTTCGGCTTGGCGGCTCCACAAACAATGGAACGGTGGTTACCGCCAGCGATACTATTTCCGGCGCCTGCGCAAGTTCCGTGCTGGGTAATTTTGTGCGCCCGGTGCCCGGCTTGGATGGTGATACCAATGTCGCCATAAAGCTGAAACCCGGCAGGCTGACCGACGGTGTAACCTATTTCTGGTCCGTGCAGGCGATAGATCCGGCCCTGAAAGCCGGCCCCTGGAGCGCGCCGCAAAGCTTTATTTGCAACATCCCGCCAGCCGGGGTTACAACCCTTGCTGCAACGAAAGGTTCTCAGGTGCAGTTAACCTGGAGCGCACCGGGCAATAATTACTTCACACCAGGTGCCGCGGCCAGCTATTATGAGATTCGTTACACATCCAATACACCGTTCGATTGGCCGACCGCCAATGTCTGGAAAACGAACCGCACGGTATCGGGCCCGCTCGGCACTGCCGAAACAGAAGGAATTACGGGGCTTAAACCGGACACGCAGTACTATTTTGCGCTCAAGACCGTTGATAGCGCGGGTAATTGGAGCGTGCTGTCGAACACCTGCACCGCAACGTCGGGCGCGCTCGCCTTGATATGGAGTTCATATGCTCAAAATGCCACAGGGAATGCAACGATATGGGGAGATTTTTACAATAACGGCTGGCTGGACCTGCTTAGCGCGGGGCAAACCAGCGTTTTCCGCAACGATAACGGAACGTTAACAATAAATGCGGTTGCCGGGAACAATTTGCCGCAAGCAAACAGTGTGGCCTGCGGTGATTTCGACAATGACGGCTGGCTGGATATAGTAACGGTGCAAGTGGGGGCGAATGCGGCGGCGATGTACCACAACCATAACGGCTTGTTTAGCCCGTCCGGTTGGGTAAGCACGGATTTCGGCAATAATTATGGAATCAATGCCGGTGATTACGACAACGACGGCGACCTGGATATTGCAGTAACCAATACCTCGGGGCCGAGCAGGATATACCGTAACGATAATGGTGTTTTTACCCAAACCGGTGTCTGGGCTAATACCGACAACGGTACTGCGTATAACTGCGCCTGGGGAGACTATGACAACGACGGCGACCTGGACCTGGCAATAATAAATGAAGGTTCTGGGCAGCCCGCGCGGTTGTATCGCAATGATAACGGTACCTTGACCACCTCTGCCGTGTGGTCAAATACCCATGGCGGCGTTCCTTCGCAAGGCTGGTCTATCAGTTTTGGTGATTACAATAATGACGGCTACCTTGACCTGCTTTTTGGAATGCAGAGTAATCCGACAAGCAAAATATATCAAAATAACGCCGGTTCGTTCAATGGCGCCGCAACGTGGGCTTTTGGCGGCGGCCGCCCGTGCCCTCAAAACGTATTTGCCGATTACAACAACGACGGCTGGCTGGATGTATTTGAAGCGCCGGGTAATTACCCAAGCTCTGCTGCACTGTACCGTAACGATCTGGCAACCAACGGCTATATGGATGCGACCGCTGTTTGGGTTGGCGCCGGCAACCGCTATGGCACCGCTGCCGCTGCCGGTGATTATGATA
>CAWCNJ010000001.1:0-16205 GCA_963796955.1 Endomicrobiales bacterium | reverse complement strand
TATCACAAAAGAATCCACGGTTCTGGTATCAACACCGGCAAAAGCGGTAAGAGGGATCTTTACAGTACCGCCATTCCTTCGTTACCTCCAGATAGGCCGAGGCGTCCATTTTTTTCAGCGCCTTTTTATCCAGAAGGCCGATATCGAATTTTTCTCCTTCAGCAGAGCCCTTGACCATAAAAGACAGGAAATCGCTGTCGGTAACGTTCAGCCCGCCCAGGTTCAGGCCCCAACCCGCCCAGCCTTTGGGCTTTATATCATAATCCAGAACCATGACGCGGCCCCGGTCGGCCTCGGCGGGTTTGGCGCCCGCCGACAACGTTGAACCGGCGTCGTCCTTGAACTGAAAGGCGCTCTGCTTTACATAATCAAAATCGTCTATCATTGCGGCACCGGCAGGCAGCGTAACTGAAAGCAGCATTAAAGTAAGGACCGGAAGCGATAAGCGACGGTACATGACCCCTCCAAGTGGGTTTGTCTGTTATTATTTTTCCCTGTTGTCGCTTTTCATACACTGCGACAACCATCTTTTTATTGCAGGCACACGCATGAAATATTTCCACACAGCCTGTGAACGGTAATTCTCTATCATCAGCAGGCTTATACCCTGGTCTATGCCAAGAGACTCGGTGGCGAACCAGTCGTGATCGATATTGAACCCGTTATAGAAACCGTCGGAACTGTACAGGCGGGTACCGTACGTGTCGTAAATATAATGAAGGGCTTTTATGCATTCTTTGGGAGCGAACGGTACGGAACCGGCATCGCGGAAGGAGCGATAGTACCGTCGTTCAAAGGTATACCCGGCACACCACCGCCGTATCCTTTGTAGCCGTCGGGACCGATGCAGGCCGAAAGACCCCAGCAGTTCTCGCTATACCCTTTATGGGACTGGGCATTATCGATGGCAATACTGCCGGTTGGCCATCGTCGCCTTTACCGAATTGTCCCAGTAATTCGCATAGCCGTCTTTGATGTTACGGAAATCTATCCAGGCATGACTGTATTGATGAACGCAACAGTAACTGCCGGTGCCGCAGTAAATAAAGTTGTAGCCGCCGTAATTACCTTTCGGGCGCGTAAAGGAATTCCAGGCGGCGCTTTCTATAGGGTGGGTCGGCGCGCCGATCGCCAGCGCGTAGATGATCATCGATTCGCAATATGTGTCCCAGTAATACGGCAAAAATCCCGATTCAGGTTTCCAGCCCATGCACAGGACGCGCTGGCCGTTCATCATCCAGGGCCAGTCCACGCGGGCATACAGTTCGTTGGCGATATCGTCCACGTCCGTGCCTTTGAAATATTCGGCGGCGAACAATGCGCCGCACAGGAACAGGGTCGTATCCACGCTGGAAAGTTCGCAGCTCCAGATACGCTTGCCGTTGTTCATGCTGAGGAAATGATAATAAAATCCGTGCTCTTCCGGCACCCGGTCGCGGAAGGTCTGCAGGGTCAGCAGGCAGCGGTTATACGCTTCGTTGCGGGTGATCCATTTATTTTCAGCACCGATGCAAAAGGCCGCGAGCGCGAAACCGACGGAAGCGATACTGCAGGGTGAGTTCGGGGCCGAGCTGTCGCGCACCAGGCCGTTGGATGGGCTGGTATTATCGATGAAAAAATTAAAGGAATCCCGGGAGATCATCTCCAGAAATTCGTTGTCGGGAGAAGACGCCGCGGGGGCGGAGGTAAGAAAGATCGCGAGCATCATGAGTGCGGCAAGTATACGTTTGGGCATAGTTAGATGGTGTAACGCGAAAGAGCCGCTTCTATTTCCGCTGTCAGACGGTTCCTTTCCTCTTCGGTTTTGGCGGTTTTTATCAAGGCTGTGGCACCAGAGACCTTTTTAAGTGTCGCAGAAAAATCGCCTACCATACGGCTTAACCCCGCGGCCAGTTCCTTGCCCTGATCCTTTTCACGGAGAATGAAATTAACTTTCAGGTTGCCGCCGGAGATCATTTCCAGGTTCTTGCGCATACGGTACATGGGCCCGGCTATCCTGTGCGTTAACAACAGGGTGGACAACAACACAAAAACGAACAAGGCGACTATCACGGGAATAAGCCTGCGGTTGGTCCTTGCCAGGATATCACTAAGCACCTGCTGCTGATGGTCACTCAGGGCTTTCACCTGCTCGCCGACAAAGGGCATGTTCATGATCGCCTGACGCGTGCGCACGCTCTCATACTGCTGCAGCCGGTTGATGGTCTGCATGTCTTCGCTGAACCGTATCGTTGAAAACTCTTTGGTGACCGAATACCAGATACCGAAATAGATGCCGAGCGCGATCACCAGAGAGAACACAAGCGTGGAACCCGCATTGTATGCTATGTAACGCAGCTGCATACTTTTGTCTACCAGGTAGTTGGTGCGTTTAAAGGCCTTCTCATCCGGTGCCATGCGCCCTCCGTTATTTTTTCAGTATCAATTCGCCAAGCTGCACTTTGTCGCCTTCGTGCATATAGAACCAGGTATATTTACCATTCGAATCGTTTTTCAGGTCGAAATCATGCACCGCAGGGCTCAGGCTTATCTTTGTACCCTCAACAGGCGTTATGCCCAGATATTTCCAGCGTATCGCGGCTTCTATCTGGTAGCCTTTTAAGCCCTGACAGGCGCCGGTCTTTGCGGCCAAATGAACCGCGTCTTCATCCGGCTCTGTATTGCTTTTCCATTCCCATACTTCAGGCCCTGCGGGAGAGAACCCAAAATGAAGGAATTCTTCCTCTTTGCGGGCGCCCGTCGTACCGCGCGAAGATATGAACAGTTCCAGACAATCGTCGAAGCCTATGTCCGAGCCGGATTTCGTGCATACCAGCTCCCGGTCGTTGACATTGGCGAACAGGTACAGATAGTCTTCATCCCACTGGAACGTGCACCGGGCGAATGCCGCCTGAGGGTCTTTTACGGCACCCGACTGAAGATCATCTGACGCCGAAAACTCGATCTTCGATCCGTGCCAGTCCGCGTTATCACCATCTATAAGTATACCTGGCCCTTTTTTCGTCGGCTTCGTGTAAAGCGCCACCGCGCTCCGGGGGAACGGACTGTCGGTAAAAGATATATCGTCAATGTAGATCGTGCCGGTATGCCTGGTGGCTTTTTCATCAAATACTATCACCAGTTCTTTCATGTAATACCAATCGGTTATACCGTCAAACCTTTTCAACGGTATCACAAAGCGCTGCCATTTTTCGCTGATCCCTTCCAGCTTATAATTGCCTACCTGGTTGCTATTCTTCAACTGCAGGGTAAGGTTGTGCGTGTAACCCAGCGCTTCATCCCCTTTGATACTGATGACCAGAAATTTCATCTTGGTGAATTTTTTCAGCTTGAGCTGGCTGAAATACCCGTTATAAGCCAGTTTCGGGAACCCGGCGATATAATCGTTCGGCGTCGTCTGGTTATAATCAAGCCGTAAGGCATACCCTTCGCCGCCGACCCGCGGGTCCGTAACGAAAGTGGCATCACAATATTGGTTTATGTCCTGCGGGTTACACGACCAGCAGCCGGTGTTGCCGCCGATCTTGTTTATCGCTTTGGCGTTGTTGAAATCATCGATCAGCAGCGACAGCGCGGCCTGTGAGGGTACGCCTGTCGTGATCAGCACCAACAGCGGCAGCAAACCAAGCACCCGTTTAATTATCCGCTTCATTTCTGCTTCTCGATAACAAAGACCACACGGCGGTTCTTCGCCCTTCCCTCAGCCGTTGAATTAGGTGCTATGGGATCCGTTTTCCCTTTCCCAATGGCAATTATCCGCGTTTTATTAACCCCCGCGACCGTCAGGGTCTTCCCGACGGTCCGGGCGCGCAAAAGTGAAAGTTTCTGATTGATCTTCTCATCACCGACGTTATCTGTATAGCCTTCCACGCGCACTTTCAGATCAGGATACTTGTTTAAAATATCGACAACAGAGGCAAGCTTGTCTTTTTCAGCACCGTCCAGAGTGGATCTATTAGAGGCAAAATTGATATGTACCGTTATAACGACCGCGTTATCTTCCATCTTCACTTCAAGTTTTTCCTTTTGCGCTGCCAGCAAAATGGAATCCATGTTAAGCGGCGCGCCGGTAACGACCGGTTGGGGAGGCGGCGCGGGTGCAGGCTTTGGGGCCTCGGGCGCCTCTCCGTCGCTGAAATAAAGGTCATCAAAATAAATGCGCCCGACCTTCTGGTCTATGCTGGTATCGGCGAAAACAAGCACGAACTCGCTCAGTGACGACCAGTCGGTAATACCTTCAAAGGAATCAAAAGGTATAACGAACTTCCGCCACTTCGGGTCTATCCCGCGTACCGTATATTTGCCGACCTGGGAGTCGTTCTTGATCTCTACGTTGAAGCGGGTCGGGAAACCGTAACTCTCATCCCCGCGGGCAAAGAAGATCACCTGATTATAGGGCCGTGCATCCACCCCGTTGAGCTTCATCCAGTAACCGTTGTAGGCGGGGTTCTTTGAATCCACGTCATAGGTAATGCGCAGGCTTTTTCCAGCGCTGCCCATGAAATTATCACTGGAGGTGTAGATACATTCATTGCCCTGCGTCTCATCGTTGGGGTCCGCCTGCCAATCTCCCTGCATACCACCGAGCTTGTTCTTGTTGCCGCCGGAATTAAAATCATCTATCAACAAAAGCTTCGCCTCTGCCGAACAGGCCAGGGACATTATTACCATCATGGCGCAGATAAATGATCCTTTATTCATAATAAGCTGAGCCATGAGCCGAAGGGTTACCCTCCGGCCCATGGCTATAGTACTATAGGCTTATTTTTCGAACGAGACGTTATCGAAGTAGATCACGCCGCTCTTTACCGTCGCCTGCGAATCTTCGAACACCAGCACCAGTTCTTTCATCTTGCTCCAGTCGGTGATGCGTTTGAAGGACTTCAGGGGCAGTTCTATCTTCTGCCAGGTGTCCGTAATGTTGTCGATGTAGTACGGGCTTACTTCTGAACCGTTCTTCAGCTCAACTTTCATCTTGGTGGTAAAACCGGCTTCTTTGTCACCCTTAACATAGAACACCAGCTTGTTGTAGGGGCGCAGATCGCGGTCCACCAGCTTCATCCAGAAACCGTTATACGCCGGGTTCGGGGAATCAACATCGTAGGTAAGCTTAATGCATTTACCCTTGCCGTCCGCTCCCGGTGAATAGAAAGCTTCGCGGCAACCCTGGGTATCATCATTAGGGTCTTTATCCCACGCGCCAAAATCTCCGCCGATATCGTTCGGCTTTGCACCGCTGTCGAAATCAGCGACCCCAAGCACATCCGGGGACTTTGCGGCCGGAGCTGATGCGGCTGCAGCAGCAGGAGCGGCGGCGTCATCGCCTTTTGCGGCTTTACGGCGTGCGGCGTCTGCAACGCTTACCAACGAACAGCCAACTGCAAGACACAGGACCAACATGGATACTTTACGCATGTCACGACTCCTTTTTCTGGGATTATTACTGCAAAAATATCGAAGCTCGTCGAAGGGTACTTCCCGTTACCTCCTTTTCTTCAATTACGCGTCCGGATCAATATGTATAAGATAAACCGAGTAATATGCTCTGGCCCAGATCATTGTTCTCTTCAAAGGTGCAATCGAGTTTTACCTGCTGGTAGCGCACCCCGATGCCGAACGACGGATCCAGCACGCCGTTAAGTTCGTTGCCGCCGAAACGTACCGCCAACAGCCGGCTGAACAACAACGACTCCCAGCCGAGGGAATACTCCATATCCTGACCGTACTTCTGACTGGCGTCAGCCGAAAGCGTATGGTCACTGCCGACTTTAAGGGCCGCGCCGAGATGCGCGACGCTTTCCAGATTATCGGACGCACCGCTATTCCAGCGGATCTCCGGCCGGTTGATATTTTGCAGAGCAAACGCGAAAGACAGTCGTTTCGGTATCACGTCGCAGGTTATCGCCGCGTCCGCGCCGTAGCCGGCGGCCTTGACATCATAATCCACCGAAAAATATTTTATGCTTAACCCGATGTATGTGTTACGGCTCATGTTTTGCCCGTAAGAGATTATGTACGTATTTTCGGCGTAATTTTGGATACTGGCGCCCTGGGTCGTGCCGAGCCGTATCCAGCCGAACCCCATGGTCCCGTTGCCTAAATGGGGATAGGCAAAGCCTACGAACGAATAGTTGACCAGACCCAGGGAGTACAGGTCCTGGTTGAACAGCGTCAATTCGCTTTTGTGCATACGCCCGAGCGCCGAAGGGTTCCAGTATATGCCGCTGGCGTCGTCGCAGACGGCGGTGTAGGCGCCACCCATGCCGCGGGCGCGGGCGCCGACGGGAATATCATCGAAAGCGCCGCCGAGCGCCGAAGCAAAAACCGCGGTGAAACAGCCGCCCAGCACCCCCGCTATAACCAACAGGCTTCGCATACCCAAAGGTCGCATTAGCGTATCACCCCTATAAGGTTTATCACCTTATCCGTCTGCCCGAAGTTATTATCGACAAAAAAGCGGTAAAGATACAAACCGTTATTAACCCGGGTGCCGCTGTCGTCCGTACCGTCCCACTCTATAACATGAACGTCAAGATCGCCGATGTTACCCGCCTCTATACGGCGTACCCTCTCGCCTTTGAGCGCGTATATCTCCAGTTTCACCGTCGCGCTCTGTTTCAGTTTATAAATGAATCGCGCCTTATCTTTCAAACCATCGCCGTTCGGCGAGAACGGATTATCCGGTACCTGGAGACTGTCGAGCACGGCATTGCCGGACGCCGACTGTAACGAGTTGTCCGAATTCTCCAGATCTTTGAACGCGACAGAACCCCTGCCGGAAGAAGCGCCGCCGCGACTGATACCCAGTTCCACTTTCGCGATATTCCTGAGATCGAGCGTTTTGGTAGTACCGCTGGAAACAAGCAGGGCGAGTTCGTTGATAGGCACGGTAGCGCTGACCCATTGACCGCCGGTGTTGCTGACCCCGAAAAACTTACGGCAATAGGACACGCCGTTTAGATCTTTTACATTGAATTCAATGTCATCCGGCCCGCCGGTGCCCGCGTACTTAAAGCTGAAGGAATTGATCTGCGTAAAATTCGGTTTAAGGTATCGTTGCAATGCGGCCCAGCCATTGTTATTTTGAGCGCCGGCCGGATTGTAACTGTAATCAAAGCGTACTGCATTATCGCCAAGCCTGCCGGAGGCACCCGGGACGCTCGCCAGCGAATTTGCATAATCACCGAAACGCTGCCAGGGACCGAGCGCATTGGGCTGGTCATCCATACCGTCGATCGTCGAGACGAGCGCCGCATCGTCCATTGCCGCGTTCACGAACTTTATGTCGTCCAGATAAATAGTCCCGGAGAACGGTGCGAGCAGGTCGTGATTGAATTCAAAGATCAGCTGATCGGCATTCGAAGTGGTAGTCCCGCCGCTCAGGGAGCCGGTAGTAATAAGGTTCACAAAATCGGTGAGCGGGATAAGGACCTGCTGCCATTGTTGACTGACCGTAACGTAGTCCGTGATGCTCACATGGGCGGTCACCGGGTTCGGCCGCAGCTTTATGTTGAATTTTTCCCCGCCGGAAAAACCACGGACCTTAAATGAAAGAAATTTAGTGCGGCTGATATCGGTGTTGACCAGGTTCGTGAAAAACCCTGAAAAACTGCTGGCGTTCGTAACATCGTAGTCAAGCCTCAACGCCGCATTACCTGAAGCCGCCTGGGTAACACGCGCGGCCGCGCAATAGCCCAATCCGAAATCGGGCGCGGTGGAATTAAAAGCGCCGTTCACTGAAACCGGGGTCGTTCCGACCATGATATTGGGGGCGATCTTATTTGTCCCCGGCACGCCGTCAAAATCTTCTACATAGATAAGATTTTTACCGTGGGACATAAGGCGGATGTTGTCTATTGTAAAAGAACCGGAGTTCCAGGTAACGGAACTTTCAACGAATCCCATTGCCAGAATGCGCTGGCGGTCCAGGGACTGCTGGCCTGCAGCGCTCTGAGGCGAGAACGGAAGGCCTGAGCCTATCACCGTGCCGGTAGCCACATAGCCTGCGTAGGGAAAATCACCGTCGGTCATATAGGGCAGGTTCAGGGTTTCTTCGGTCCATTCGGTGTGGGCGAGAGCATGCGGCAACACGGCGACACTTACCGTTCCGTCGCGATCTACCAGCTGGACATGGAGGTCGTTATCGGTGCCGTCGCCTTTGTACAGAAAACGAACGCTGTCGCCGTCAAGAAAATTCAGGGAAGTACAATCGTTGCTGATAACAGCCCAGCTGCCGCCGGAGAGCATATACGTCAAATTGATCCCATCGCGCGTAATATTCGCTGCGACACGGGACGCTGTGTCGCCGTTCGTATCACCGTACGCTATCCAGGTAGCCGTGCTTATTAAAGGGTCTATCACCTGAGCGGGCGCACAAGTAACTAAGGTCGCGACAAGAGCTAAGGAAAGGAGAATACCATTTTTCATGAGTGCCCCATCTGTACCTTTTATCAAAAAATGTCTTCAATTTCAAGTAAATATTCTTTTGCCTTTATCATTGAGGCCTGATGGAAGCGGCTTCGTATGGCACCTTTATTAAGATAATTGTTTATAGAGATCAAGGTCATAGCCTGGTCGAGGCACAGATATTTAGTGGCTATAACATCGTTTTTCATATTATAGGCATCGTAAAAACCGTAGAGGCCGTACATGTCGGGCACCGCCGCGAAATTGCGGATATTCTTCAGAGCTTCTTTAGGGTTCACTGAAAGAGCAAGGAAACTTACATGGGGGGTTACCACCTGCAGGTCTTCGTACCCTTTTACGCCCAGGAACGGCACACCGTATTCCGTATACCCCGTCATGACGCCGGGTATCGCGCACGGGGACATGCCCCACAGCTTATATTTTTTTTCATTAAGCGCGTACCAGATATGCGCATCCACCATGGTTTTGTTATTTATGGCCAGGCCTTTTTTACCAAGCTCCTGTTCTTTAAGCACGAGTGTTGGCATCAATGCCTCGAACAGGCTGCCGCCCCAGCTGGGCAGATATTTAAATTTATCGTGCTGGTAATAATTTTCCTGCACCTTTACATTTTCGTACGTATGCTCTTTGCCTTTGGCCGGCTGCTGGCTCTGCCAGGTCCAGCTTTCCGGCATGCTGCGGTACATTTTAAACCAGTGCTGCGGCGGCGCATCGCCCTTCGCTATGGTTACATAGGAGGCAAGCCTCGGCTCACAATAGAAGGTCCCGTAATGATACGGCGAAAGTTTTTCTTTTTCAACGTCGTAGCCGAGAAAAAGCTGTCCTTCGAACTTATCGTAGAGTTTACCCATATCAGCGCTCTTGACGATCCTGTCGGTAGCGGGCGCAACTTCATTGAACGCCGATCCCGCGACGATCAGACCCGCTAAAAGCCAGCCGTTATCGACGGATGAGATGAAACTTCCGCTGTTCTTTAGAGTGATGGTTTCGTAATAATTATAGAACAAACCGTTCCAGGTGGTGAGGCGGTCCAGCGTTTTGATGGTATTGGTGATACGGTCAAGGGCTTGCTGGCGCGTTATGAACTTAAGATCATAGGCAGAGACAACGCACATGAGATACAGGCCGACGTTGGTCACTGAAGTATAACTGTTGGGGTTGGTGTGGTCTTTGAAAACCAGGATGTTATCCAGCGGGAGGGCGTTCTCTCTGTCAACTATGTCGCGAAAATATCCCCAGGTATCACTGGCGATCAGCAGCAGGAAATCTTTGTCAGGAAGTTTGGTATCCAGGTCCTGGGTACCCGCGTGTTCATAATGCATCAGGCGTGCGCGCTGCGTTTCGTTATCAGGGAAATCACCTGCATGTGCCGTTGCGGATACGATGGAAAACAGGATAAAAATAGTCAGCGAAAGAACAAGGGCTTTCGCTGCTTTACGCATGATGCTCTCTCCGTGCCGGGTCGCACGATTCCCGTACTATCAGATCGGGTTCTATTATTATTTTGCGGGGTTTCGCTTTAACATCGCTGATCCTTTCGGATAACAGGCTGACGGCGGCCTTGCCCAGCTGATACAGAGGCTGGCGCATGGTGGTAAGGCGCGGCGTGGACAGAGATGCGATATGCAGATCGTCGAAACCGATAACCGCGATATCTTCCGGCACTTTGAGCCTGGCGTCCCTGATCGCCATAAGGGCGCCGTGGGCCATATTGTCGTTAGCGGCGAACAGCGCCGTGGGCCGCTTTTGCAGCGCCAGCAGCTTTCTCATGGCACGGTAACCGCTCGCCTGGTCGTAATCGCCCTCGGTAACAAGATCGGTGTCAAAATTTATATTGTGCGCCTTAAGGGCGTTGCGATAGCCGGTGAACCGGTCCATGCCGTTGGTACCCTGCAGCAATCCGTTTATTATCGCGACGCGGCGGTGGCCCAGGGCTATCAGGCGCTCAACGGCCCGGTAGGCGCCGGAAACGTTGTCAACGTCGACACAGGAAAAATCATCCGAGGTGGTATTGATCAGCACGAGCGGGATATTCATGTCTTTGAGCCTGGCCAGGTTCGGATCGTTCTTCAGAGGGGCTATCAGCAGCACTCCGTCGCAGCGCTTCATTTCCCAGGCCTGCGAATAGCTGTAGGGAACGCCTTCGGGCGGAATGCTCAGCAGCAGATCAAAACGGTGAATACGGGCGGCGTCGCCCATGCCGTGGATGATACCGGCGAAATAGTCCGAAGAGAACAATACGGTTTCAGGCGGAATGAAAAGACCGATGGTATCGGTCCGGTTACGGCTTAAGGCGCGCGCCATCAAGTTCGGCTGATAATTGCTTGACCTTATCTCGTCGAGCACACGCTTGCGCGTATCTTCGCGCACCAGCGTACTGTTGTTAAGAACGCGTGAAACTGTTGCCGTGGAAACACCGCATTTATCGGCTAACTCGTTTATCGTTATGCTCATCTGACATTCCTCAAAATTCAGGCTGAATGTAACCGCTTTCAATCATGAGTTTACAATAACTTTTTGAAAATGTCAACCTTGACAGTATCCTCCTTAAAAACTACAATTATGGCGGTACCAACAGACGCAACCTGGGAGAGCCCGTGGACCTTCAAGCACTGCATAAACTGAATTATGGAATGTATATTGTCAGCACTTCGGTGGACGGCATCTCGAACGGCCAGATCGTTAACACCATGTTCCAGGTTACCGCGCAGCCGGTACGGGTTTTAACCAGCATCAACAAGCTCAATTATACCCACGATCTTCTTATTAAAAGCCGCAAGTTCTCCGCATCGATCTTATCGATAGACACACCTCTTATATTCATAGGCCGGTTCGGTTTTAAAACGGGCAGGGACATAAAAAAATTCGACGGGATACAGTCTATCGTCGGCGTGAACGGCTGCCCCATCCCGACGGACTATTGCACAGGCTATATTGAAGCGTCGGTGATAGAGACCGCCGATGCCGGCAGCCACACGTTATTTATCGCCGATGTAACAGAAGCAAAAATAGTGAGCGCGGCCGCGCCCCTTACCTATAGCGATTACCATCTTATAAAGGGCGGAAAAACACCGAAGAACGCGGCAACCTATGCAGCGCCGGCACTCAGCTGAATGGAGGATAAAATGGACAAATACATTTGCAATGTCTGCGGCTACGTTTATGACCCTGCCGAAGGAGATCCGGATAATCACGTGGCGCCGAACACCCCGTTCGACAAAATACCCGATACGTGGGTTTGTCCGGTCTGCGGCGCTCCTAAATCGGAATTCTCTAAACAATAACAATGCTTTTTAAATTGATCAATTTTACGGGTATTCTGGCGGGAATTTCATTGCTGCTGACCTTTGCGGCCGGCATTTTTCACGTGTTCCCCTTTCATATTGTAATCGCTTTCATTACCCTTGGTTTTGGGCTTGTGCACTTCGGTCTTATCGCCTATAAAAACTGGAAAATAAAAAAACGGGTTATTTGATCTTCGGCTTTATCAATCCGCCCAGATAATCCTTCGGGGGGCCGCCCATGAAATATTTGCCGAAGGCCCCTACTTTCTTATCATCGCCAAAATTATCAGAGACCATGACGGCCATTGGTTTAACGGTGAACTCGCCGTACTTCTTATTTATCTCGTCCACCGCGTGCTCAAAGGTTTCCCGTTTTCGCATATCCTCGAACAACAACTGCTGACCGCCATCCAGCACGACTTCCGACATGGTTACGCCCACCAGCCTTACCGGCTGGTTCAACGGCAGAAACTCTCTTAATATCCCGCAAGCGGCCGTATATATATCAACACCGGAACTAATACAGGCCTTTAACGCATGCTGACGACCTATGCCCGAAAAATCCCCAAACCGCAAATAACAGCTGACGGTCCGCCCCACCAGGCCCGCCTCCCTCATGCGCACCCCCACGCGCTCTGAAAGCGTGCGTAAATATGCCTTTATCACCTTAAGGTCCGAGGTATCGCGCGGCAGGGTATAACTGTGTCCAACGGATTTGGCCTGGTCATATTCATAATATCCCCGCACATGGTCGCTGCCCAGGCCGAGGCCTATATCGCGCAGCGTATGCCCGTATATGCCGAAATGCACCACCATCTGCCTTGCATCGGTACGGGCAAGATCTCCCGCGCTACGTATCCCAAGCCGGTTCAAACGTTCGCACAGGCGCGGACCAATGCCCACACCCTGCAACTTTTCAAGCGGCAGTGGCCAAACTTTCTCAGGCACATCTTCTGCGTGCAGTTCCACCAGCCCGTCGGGCTTTTGCATCTTGCTGCCCAGCTTCGCCAGCATTTTATTGGGGCCGACGCCGATGGAACAAAGCAGACCGGTTTCTTCTTTTATACGTCTTTTAATATCCCGGCAAACGTTCTTCGCATCCTCAGGCCCTTTTACCAGATGCGTTATATCCATAAAACATTCGTCGATCGAATACACTTCAACCTGATCGGTAAATTCCAGCAGCGCCGCGTGAATGCGCCGGGAAGTATCAATATATTTATCCATATTACCGGGCACCAGTATAAGTTCGGGGCATGCATTAAGAGCCTCATAAATGCTCATGGCGGTCTTTACGCCGCGCGCCCGCGCCTCATAAGAACAGGTAGTGATTATACTGCGGATCGGCACACCCACCGTATGAACCTTGCCGTCCGCCCCCTCCACAGAGCGCCGAACCCGTTCGCCGCACACCCCAATAGGCTTCCCCTTTAGAGCCGGATTACAAACCTGTTCCACCGAGGCAAAAAATGCATTCATATCAAGCAAGACAATTGTTTTTTCCATAATTTAACACCTCATACACCTACTTGTTACACCTCTCGCGCTTAACAAAAGTTTGGTCCGGCGCAGTTGCTTGTGCTTCGTAAATCCGGCTAGCCATTTCGGATCGCTATCTTCGCCGGCTCAGAACTCGCCCCACACCCCATTCAAAATACTTTGGAGTGGGGCTCAAACAGCTGAGCCGAAGGAATGAAGATCGCTCACCTCATTGTCGGCTAGAGGGATTTACTACGCACAAGCAACTCCGCCGCATACATTGTAAACACCCGTGAAGGGTGTCCGAGTTTTTCCGTAGGCCGAGCTTGATGCGTCAACGAGTGAGGCATATTCTTTCCTTCGGTCGCGCCTGTTTGAAGCCCCGTTCCAAAGTCTGTTGAAGAGGGGTACGGGGCAAGTTCGCGACCGCAGAATATGCCGATCGAAGTGCATCTACCGAGGCCGGGAAAAACTTGGACACCCTTCACGATATACAGCCAACTCGCATACGTAGTATAAGCATTCAAGCCGAGAGGCCACGAACAGTCTCTAAATTCTAAACCACAGCAGTTCGAGCCAATCGCCAAACCATTGATTTTTGGTTAAAGGTGAGTTCGAATTGAGTCGCACCGTCTGTTACCGAAAAATGCATGATCACCGAATTTCCCTCGGTATCTTTCCAGGTGTAGGCCACTTCTTTAAGGGCGTATTTGCGCCCTTCCCATACGAACCATTTCGGTTTTATCCCAGCCTTCCCGAACACCGCCCCCACATCAATAACTTCATCAATTATTTCCGAATCCATAAATACCTGCTATATCTTTCTCGTCAAATAAACAACTTTGCCTACTATTTCTATGTTATCGGCGCGGATGATGGGGTAATGGGGGTTCTCGGGTTGAAGGAAAACCGTATCATTTTTTTTGCGCAGGCGCTTGACCGTTGCTTCACCGTCTATTTTGGCTACTACTATCTCGTCGTCTTCGGCGGTGGACTGGTGACGCACTACTACGGTGTCGCCATCGTAAATGCCGGCGTTTATCATGCTGTCGCCTTTTACCCGCAGGGCGAAATAGGTGCCGGCTTTAACTATGGCTTTGTCAACGTAGATATAATCTTCTATGCTTTCCACAGCCTCCATGGGCATACCTGCGGGAACGCGGCCCAGGACCGGCAGGCGGGCCATAGGCTTATGGCCTGCTGCTACAAGCCCCCGGGAACGACCCGCAACATGCTGCAGGTAACCGCCGCCAACAAGCGCGGCCAGATGCCTTTGCACCGGCCCTACCGTGATACGGAAATGGCTGGCTATCTCGCGCAAGGTGGGTGCTGAGCCGGTTTCCGCGGTATGGGCAGTAACAAAATCTAAGATATCCTTACGCCGTCCTGAAACTTGTTCCATGTTCATCTCCATTCTATACGATAAACGCTCTATGGTTAGTATAGGATACAAATGTATCCTTGTCAAGGTAAAAGAAACTCCGGCTGCTTTAACAGACGGAGTTTAATGTTTAATTTAAGCCGGGTATCTTCATGCCGCCGGTAACTTTTTTCGCTTCTTCGGCCATGGCATCCTGAGATTTTTTTACGGCCTGCTGAATGCAGCTGAGCAATTTTTTCTCAACTTTGTCCGGGCCCTGGGCCAGCAGTTCTGGGGTAAGTTTAATTTCAAGGAATTCAGATTTACCGTTCACCTTTACAGTAAGGCCGTCGGCGTTGACTTCGAAGATCTTGCTTTTAAGCACTTTTTCCATCTCTGAAAGCTTGCCGCGCATCGCCATTGCTTCTTTTGCCATTTTAAATAATTCCATGTTACTCTCCCTTTCTATAATAAAGTGCGCAAACGGTAACGCCTGTAAATAATACTATATTCGCCACGCAAAACGTTTTCCAGACTATATCGTGTGAATGAAGGCCCGAAGGCAGCATGGCCGCAAGACACACCCACACGCCGACTGCCCAGATCATGGAAATATCTTTAGAAGACTTGCGCTTAACCATTTTTATGATCATGGGTATATTGGTAAGCGGCAGCGCGATGGAAGCGACAAGAGCTATGGTTTCTGATCATCCCTTTATTGATCCGGATACTGTTCAAGTTCGTCGTGGATTACCGACAATTCCATGCCGGCTTCCTGCAGGAACTGGCGCGATAATGCGGCGGCGTGATACCGTTTTTCGGCCACAATGCGCTTTATGCCGGCGTTAATTATCATTTTAGTGCATACCAGCCCGCAACTGAGTTTTTTATCGATGGTCCCGCCGTTGGTGGAAACACACCCGTGCAGCGGGACCGTGCTGTTCGACCTGCCTGGTTTGCACTAAAATGATAATTAACGCGGCATAAAGCGCGTTGTGGCGGAAAAACAGTATCACGCCGCGCATTATAGCACCAGTTGCAGAAGCCGGGATTGTGAGGAATTGTCGGTAATCCACGACGAACTTGAACAGTACCCGGATCAGATAAAGGGATGATAGAAACCATAGCTCTTGTCGCCTCCATCGCGCTGCCGCTTACCAATATACCCATGATCATAAAATCGTTAAGCGCAAGTCTTCTGAGATTATTTCCAGTGGTCAACGGGACCATGGGCGTATTGGGTGTGTCTTGCGGCCGTGTCCCTTCGGGCCTTCATTCACACGATATAGTCTGGAAAACATTTTGCGTGGCGAATATAGTATTATTTACAGGCTTACCGTTTGCGCACTTTTTTATTATAGAAAGGGAGAGTAACATGGAATTATTTAAAATGGCAAAAGAAGCAATGGCGATGCGCGGCAGACTTGCAGAGATGGAAAAAGTGCTTAAAAGCAAGATCTTCAAAGTGCAAACGAAATTAAACCTACCCCGACTTGCTGGCCCAGGGGCCCGGACAAAGTTGAGAAAAATTGCTCAGCTGCATTCAGCAGGCCGTAAAAAAATCTCGGGCGTGCCATAGCAAGAAGCGAAAAAAGTTGCCCAGCGGCATGGAGGAGTACCCAGCTAAATTAAACGTTGAACTCCATCTGTAAAGG